>NZ_JAAGOA010000050.1 GCF_010550675.1 Phytoactinopolyspora halotolerans
GAGTCGGGTCGGGAACTGGAGAGGAAATGATGTCTGACGTTAGGGCCCAGGGTCGATCAGTTGCCGGTTTCCCGGTTGGTTGTTCGTCCCGTTGTGCCCTTGGTCAGGTCAGTTCCGCTCCAGCTCCCGCCACGTCGAACCGTGCGTGCGGTTCTCCCGCACACGGCTCACCGACGCCGTTCACCGGCGGCATTCGGTTTCTCCCGCCAGGGTTTGTTGGCCCTGGGTGCGATCACGGTTCCATTCAGGCTGATCAGCCCGCACCGGTTCGGCGACAGGTAGCCCACGACGGACAGGCCGAAGCCGCGTCCGCGTTTGTGGCGTTTGCCGATGAACAGTGCCAGCCGATCGATGGCGTACTGCTGGATCTTTTCGAAGCGGATCGCGGAGTGGCCGTAGCGGAAATAGCCGCCCCAGCCACGCAGGAACCTATTCAGGTCTCCCACGACCCATTCGACCGGCAGCAGCAGCCGAGACCGGACCGTCAACTCACGGATGCGATCCCGGGCTCGTTGCATCGCCCGATCGCTGGGCCAGCGGGCCAGGAACTCGATCCCGCGTCGTCCGTGTATGCCCCGAGACCGCACCCACCGGTGGTGGAAACCGAGGAAGTCGAAACCTTCCCCTCCCACGTGCAGGTGGATGATGCGGGTCTTGGCTTCCTTCAGCTGCAAGCCGAGCTCAGCCATGACCTGCCGCAACCGCGCCAGCGCGGCTTCGGCCTGTTCCCGGGACTTGCACATCACCAGCGCGTCGTCGGCGTACCGGATGAGCACCCCGTGCTCGCGTGTGTCCCACACACGGTCCAGCCGGTGCAGGTACACGTTGCACATCACGGGACTGATCACTCCCCCTTGCGGGGTTCCGGTCACCGAGTGCCGCACCACGCCGGACTCCATCACCCCGGCGCGCAACATCGCCCGCAGGAGTTTCAGCACCGACTGGTCCACCACTCGTTCCTCGACCGCTTGTATCAACCTCTCCTTCGGTATCGCCTCGAAACAGTTGGCGATATCGGTCTCCACCACCCACCGGCGGCCCTTGAAAGCCTCATCGATGACGACTTGCAAGGCGTCGTGCGCCGAGCGTTTCGGGCGGAACCCGAAACTGCACGGCAAGAAGTCCGCCTCGAAGATCGGCTCGAGCACGATCTTGCACGCGGCTTGCACGATCCGGTCACGAACAGCGGGAATCGACAACGGACGCTGCTCGGTCGTGCCCGGCTTGGGGATGAACACCCGCCGCGCCGGCAACGGCCGATACGACCCCTCCCGCAATTCACTGGCCAGCTCGTCCAGGAGCCGATCAACGCCGTACTCCTGCTCGATCCAGCTCAGGGTGGTCTGGTCAACACCGGGAGCGCCGTTATTCGCGCGCACCCCAACCCACGCGCGCCACAGGACGTCCCTGCGCAGAACCTTGTCCCACAACGCATGAAACCGTCGCCCGGGATCGGCCTTGGCCGTCCGGTACAGCGTGTGTTGCAGGGCACGCACCTTATCCCGCGGGAGAACATCCGCGCGGTCGGCGGGACTAGCACTATCGGCACTCACCGGGCACCTCCACTGTCAGCAACACGCATCGACGAAGTAGTGGCCCTTCCCTCACCGGCGGTTATGTTGTCCGCTCAGCTCAACCAGTACTACGGCCACCTCCGACGCCCACCCGGCTGGCTTCCACTTCCCGGCTCATCACCGGTTATAGGTCACCGCACTCCAGCCGCAATACGCAGTCGGCCGGGCCGGACAGGGCCTCTCCAGTTCCCGCCGTCACTATCCGAACGTTCCGAGCCCCTTACGCCGAGGAGTCCTTCACGGCTGCACTCCCAGGATCTTCACCGCTTCCATGGCCTTCGCCCTTCTCCTCCGGGCTCGGCACTCCCTCGCCCCACCCGTCACCGGGCAGGAGTCATAACGACGCGGCAGGCTTCACTTCACGTTACGGACCGTTCGGTTGCACACCCCCTCAACAGGGATGTTCGACGCTGGGCTTCGACCCCATCCGTTACCAAACGAGGCCGCCAGCCTGCTACCGGGCCCCCTGGCGGTTACCCGGACCGGACTTTCACCGGCAAGCGACGACGAGCACACGAATCAGTCGTCAACCACTCATCTGATCAACCACCAATCACTACTGG
>NZ_JAAGOA010000051.1 GCF_010550675.1 Phytoactinopolyspora halotolerans
GAGCTGGAGCGGAACTGACCTGACCAAGGGCACAACGGGACGAACAACCAACCGGGAAACCGGCAACTGATCGACCCTGGGCCCTAACGTCAGACATCATTTCCTCTCCAGTTCCCGACCCGACTCGAACCCGCGGATGCGGGGCGCGCCTTGCCGTACAGCCACTCCACCAACGGCAGGGCGACGAACAGGCCGAGATACATGCCGGTGGCGTAGGTGAGCAGGTTGCTGGCTCCGGCCATGGCCACGATGGTGTCGCTCATCTCGGGCAGCG
This sequence comes from Phytoactinopolyspora halotolerans, assembly GCF_010550675.1. Lineage (GTDB taxonomy): Bacteria > Actinomycetota > Actinomycetes > Jiangellales > Jiangellaceae > Phytoactinopolyspora > Phytoactinopolyspora halotolerans. The sequence continues at coordinate 275 of NZ_JAAGOA010000051.1, forward strand.
CTTCGCTGAGCGCGCCGGTGCACGACGCCATCATCGAGCCGCTGCCGACCCCGCACGCCATGGCGAGGGCTTCCGGCTTGAGCACGTCGAAGGTGGCCAGCATGGATGCCATCACGGCGAAGATGAGGGTGCCGAAGAGGGTGCCGACCACGTACACGCCCATCACCCCGGTGCCTTCCGGGCTCTTCAAGCCGTAACGGTCGGCGATGATCGCGATGTTGGGCTCGCGGGCGACGGAGAATGTGGCGCCGATGGACTCGCGTCCCATCCGCAACACCCACACGGCGATCGGGAAGGCCAGCGCGACGGTGCCGAGGTTGCCGAGCTCCTGGAGCAGAAGCGCGGGGCCGGCATCGACGAGATCCTCCACGGCGGGGCCGATCGTGGTGCCGAACTTGGCGATGAACGGCATGATCGCGACCACGATCAGCGGTGAGGCGGCGCGGACCTCGCGTTGCCGGATGAACACGGCCGCCCGGCCCACCACATTGGGGTTGAGCAGAATGCCGATGAGGAAGGCGTAGAGCAGCGGGAGGAAGAGGATCGCACCGTTGCCGAGCGAGATCTGCCGGATGCCGATGAGCTGCGCGGCGATCGCGATCGCCGCCACGGCGACGTGGAGTCGCCAGAGCTTCACGGCTTCGATGAGCACGTGCATGTCAGCCTCCTCGGGCGAGGACCGATGGGGTCTGTATGGCGTGACGTGGACGCCTGACGCAGGTGAGGCGTGTTGTGCCAGGACGGTACGGAAGCACTTGCCGTTGCACAAGATGGCAGATCGGGCATCACGGTGTTGCCGGCATGTCAACACCAGCGCCTGCTCACGCTGGCCGCGCGCGCCGGACTATGCGCCGCCGTGAGGCGAACTGCCCTGGTCAGAGTGCTGGAGAGAGGCGAGTCGGGCAGCGCAGTAGTCGAGCAGGCGAGCGGTCCCGTGCGATGGGGTGCGTCCGCGACGCACGAGCAACTGGGCGCGGACCGTGCCGGGTTCGTAAGCCGCGACCGGCACCGCGCACAGCCGGCCGCGCTCGACATCCCGGCCGACGGCGAACCGCGGGAGTAGCGTGATACCCGCACCGGCGCGCACGAAATCGATCATCGCCTGGATCGACTCACTGACCAGGCGGACATCGAGGGAGACGCCGTGCATCCGTTCCAATTGATCGGTGAGGGTGCGGATGCCGAAGCGCATCGGGAGCACCGTGGCGGGCTGGCCGGCGAGGTCGTCCGGGAGGACCTCGGACCTGGCGGCGAACGGATGATCCGGGCGGCAGATCAGGTGCAGCGGCTGTGGTGCTTGGGCCACCACGTCGAGGTCCCGGTGCGGCCGGGCGTGCAAGACCAGGCCGAGATCGACGTCGTCGTCGCGGAGGAGGTCGCAGATCTCGTCCGTGCCGCCGAGCGTGAGTTCGGCCGAGATGCCGGGGTGGTCCTGGAGAAACGGTGTCAGTCCATGGGCGACGAGGTCGTCGACGAAGCCCTCACCGGCGGCGATCCGCACCCGTCCGCGGCGTACGCCGGCGAGCTGGTCCAATTCGTCGCGGAACAGCTCCTCGAGGTGGGCGCGATCGTCGGCGAACCGGGCGACCAGATCGCCGGCCTCGGTGGGGCGGATGCCGCGGGCGCTGCGCTCGAGCAGGCTGGCGCCCAGCCGTCGCTCCAGCTCGGCGACCTTGCGGCTCACCGCCGACGGAGCCATGCCCAGCTGACCTGACTTGGGTCACATCATGTCATGTTGGGGTTCCGAGACGGGCTGACCTGCGGTGATGTGAGGGCTTAGTGCGCATTCAAGGCACTAATTTGGCGGTAGGGTGGTCTGGTGGCTTGGATTCGG
>NZ_JAAGOA010000052.1 GCF_010550675.1 Phytoactinopolyspora halotolerans
AACGGCGGGTCGTCGGGTTCGGGTGGTGTGTCGGTGGGTGGTGGGTCGGGTTCGGGTGCTGGGGGTGCGAGTCCGGGTAGTTTGACGGTGTGTTGGCGTCCGGTGGGGCTGGTGAAACGCTGCACCCCGGGCGCGATCCGTTCGATGGTCCATCCGGCGTGATGCTTTTGCAGGTGGCAGGTTGTGCACAGCAGCGAGCAGTTGCATGCCGAGGTGGGACCCTGCGGATAGGGGTTGCGGTGGTCGATCTGGCATCGGTAGGCGGGGCGGTGGCATCCGGGCATGATGCATTCGCGGTCGCGGAGCAGGATGAAGTCGACCAGCTCTTGCGGCGGGGTGTAGCGGGTGCGCCCGTAGTCCAGGGCGTGCCCGCCGACCGGATCGGTGACGACCCAGCGCCATACCCCGGCAGCGGCCAGTACCCGCGCGGTGTCGGCGTCGATGGGGCCGTAGCCGTCGAGGTGAGCGGGATGCTCGTCCAGGCCGAGCCAGGTGGTCAGCGGCAGGGTCAGGTTCACCGTGATCGGGCGTCCGTGCGCGCCGGCCAGGGGGACACCGGCGGTGGCTCCGCACTGCGTGCAGCCGTCGCCGCCGAGGGTGCCGGTGTACAGCGAGGACCAGGCCAGCCCGGCCAGGGCGTCGGCGCGGGCTTGGTCCAGCGTGCGCCGCCGCCCGGGACCGTCACCACCGTCACCGCCGTCACCGCCGCTGTCGCTGTCGCCACCGTCGCCGTCGTTCCCGCGCTCGCTCTCGCCCTTGTCCTCAGTCCGGCGGGCCGCGCGGTCGCGCTCGTCGCCGGTCTGGGCGGCGGCGCGCTGATCGTCGTGGCGGCGCAGGGTGTCGGCGCCGGCGTTGAGCGCGGACATGATCGCTTGTGCGTCTTCGGCGGGCAGGTAGGCGTACAGCCAGGCCATGCCGTCCTTGGCCGGCTCGGTCCACACCCGCCGCTGCTTGCGCGCCTCGCGGCGGTTCTTCTTCGACGTGCGCGGGTCCAGCTGATGCAGCAGCCGGTTGACCACCTGCGAGAGCTTCACCGAGGTCCACTTGTGTACGTGCGGCAACACCGCCGCCTCGACCTTCCGGACAACCTCGGGCTCCCGGTCACGCAACGCGGTGAGCAGGATCGTCACCCGCCGCTGGTCCAGCCGCCCGGCTGTCCACGCCTCATGGATCGCGGGGAAATCCTCGACCAGCTCCACGCCGTGGGCGACCATCCGCTCGGCCTGCGGCTTGGTCCACGGCCACACCACAGCGAGCTCGCCCGCGGCGACCGGCACCGGATGCAACGACGCATACCCCTGCGGGTTCTCCGCACGCATCTCGTCGCGGTGAGTGAGCTCGGCCAGCGCCGAAGCCTGCCGCGCCTGCGCCCACGCGATCAGCCGCTCCCACCCCGCCACAGCATCACCGAGCTCGCCCGCGCTCAGCTGCGACTCCGACGACTCGTCCAGCACCCGCGCCAGCTCAACCCCCGGCACCATCTCCGCAACCGTGGACTCGGCATCGCCGGGCAGCTCGTCCAGCAGCCCCACGTTGGCCGCCACCCACCCCGGCGCATCCGCCGGCATCGCCTCATCCACACCGACCACGAACCCCGGTAGCGACAGCAGCGCCGCCTCATCCGCGGCCCACACCTCGGCCCACGCATCCACCACGAACCCGTCCGCCGGGTCCACCCCGGCGTCCAGCAGAACCTCCCGGGTGGCATCCCATCTGGCCTGCTCGGCGGCGACGAGCCTGGCCCAGCACGCCTCGATTTCGGCCTCATGCGCGGCCCGAAACGCGCGCGCACCCTCCGGATCCGGCTCGAACCGGCCCCGCCCACCAGCAGCCGCCCCACCAGGCATCTCACCCGGCGAGGCAGAGCTACAAGCAGCCGAATCGAACATGTGTCCATGCTATTCGAACACCCGTACCCCCGCAACCAAGATCCAC
>NZ_JAAGOA010000053.1 GCF_010550675.1 Phytoactinopolyspora halotolerans
CCTGAGTTGGGTCATACGCCTTAGTGCCTTGGGCTTGGGGTGTGGATGGCGTCGATGAGGGCCTTGTGGTCGTTGTTGAGTGCGGGCGGGAAGGTCTGGATGTTGCCGTTGATTTCGATGGTTGCCGAGCGCAGCGGGCGTAGCTCGCGCAGGATCTTGCGGATCGACCATCCGGTGCGGTCCTGAACGGTTCGGGATACCGCCAGGGCGGTGAAGACGATCGTGAGGTGGGCCTCGATCGCGTCGCGTGTGCGGGCGAATAGGGGCCTGGCCCGCAGGTCTGTCTTGCTCATCCGGAACGACTGCTCGACGTGCCACAGGTCGTGGTAGGAGGCGATCACTTCGCTGGCGTCCATCAGGTGGGCGGGGATGTTGGTGACGTAGCCTTTGAGCCCGACGAGCCGGCGGGCGCGTTGCAGTGCCGTCTCGTCCAGGCTCTGCGCCCCGCTGGTGGTTTTGACGAACCGCGGCGTCCGCGCCGCCTTCTCGCCAGCGATGACCGCACGTGCCTTGTTCTCCTGCGCGGTGAGCGTCTTGTTGTCGCGTGCGGCCCGCTTGGCCGAGTAGGCCCACACCGCCCGCCACGACGATTCATGCTGTTCGGGGTCCCATATCGGTTCAGCACGCAACGCTGTGTCGTTGTCGGTGTTGCGGCCGGTCTTGGGGGTGAGGGTGTCGATGACCTGACCATCGGTGAACGCGTCGCCGTTCCAGCGAAAGTGCGAGGCCAGGTCAATCGGGGCTTTGGTCGCCCGTGAGCCGACGATGAACCGCAAGTGGGCCTTGTCGAGTTCGCGCAGGTTGGCAGCCGAGAGCATGCCGGCGTCGGTGACCACGACCATGTCAGCGAGGTTGTGGCGGTCTTGGAACTGCTTGACGATCGGAATGATCGTGGCCGTCTCGGCTTTGTTGCCCTCGAAGCAGCCGATCTCCAGCGGAAACCCGTTGCGGTCGACCAGCAGCCCCACCACGATCTGTGGATCGATCCGCCTTTCCTTGGAGTAGCCGACCTTGCGCAGCTCGTCTTCGGTCTCGGCCTCGAAGTACAGCGTGGTCACATCGTAGATCACTAGGGACACATCGCCGCAGGTGGAAGCATGCGTGAAACAGGCTTCGGCGACCTGGTCCCGGTAAGCGCCGCTCTGGGCGCGGCGCAGCGTGCGCTTACGGGTCGACAAGCTCGCCGAGGTCCGGCCCAGATCGGCCAGCACCCGATCCACGTCGAGTAGCGAGGTCGGCTCGACGATGCGGGCGATCACTAGGTCACGGAAGCAGTCGTCGCCTACGACGCCGAAGCCGAGATCGTCGAACACCGCCGTCAGCGTGTCGTACAGCAGCTGCGAGGACGCGCGCATCACCCGCGCCGGCCTCACCGTGCGCTGCGGCGGATTTGGCTGGTCGCCGAACAGCACCGGCTCCGACGGCGCCCGGACCAACCGTGCAGCCCGCTGCGGCACCTGCATACCCAGATCGAGGATGCCCTGCATGTCGTCGTCGAGCAGGTCGCGAGCCTGCTGCATCAACAACCCGAGCGTGGCCTCGTCCCGGGCCGATCCCACATGCCGAACGATGCGACGCCGGCCACCGACCGACTCAGCGATCTGCACCGCCGTCGCTCCCGACGCGGTACGCACCCGCCGAATCCAAGCCACCAGACCACCCTACCGCCAAATTAGTGCCTTGAATGCGCACTAAGCCCTCACATCACCGCAGGTCAGCCCGTCTCGGAACCCCAACATGACATGATGTGACCCAAGTCAGGTC
>NZ_JAAGOA010000054.1 GCF_010550675.1 Phytoactinopolyspora halotolerans
CGGGTCTTCGGATTCTGGCGGGGTGCTGGGTTCATCGGACGACGATGGAGCCCAGCACTCGCCAGTTGGGTTTGCCGGCGTAGAGCAGGGCGCGGACTCGGTAGTTGCGGAAGTTGCGGAACCCGTAGCCGATGCGTTTGATCCGCTTGATCAGATTGTTCAGCGCCTCGGTGGGGCCGTTGCTGATGCGGGCGATGTGGAAGTTGCAGATCTTGTCGAACCACTTGTGCAGGGTCCGGCCCAGTTTGCGTAGTTCGGCCGGCATCGCGGGGCCGCTGGCAGTGTTCGATCAGCTGGGTGAGCATCGCTTGGGCGGTGTTGATGTCGGTGCAGCGGTAGAACTCACGTAGGCGTTCCTTGACTCGGTAGGCGATCGCGACCTCACCATGGGGATCGCCGAGTTCGAGCAGTGAGTTGAGTCGTTGCTGGGCGGCTTCGTTGAGGCGTTCCTCGCCGGTGAGTAACGCGCGGCGCACCCGGTAGAGCGGATCGTCGCGGCGCCCGCGGTGGCCGGTGTGCTCGCGTTGCACCCGGCGCCGGACCTCGTCGAGGGCACGGTTGGCGAGCTGGACACAGTGAAAGGCATCAACGACCTGGCGGGCCTTGGGCAGGGTCACGGAGTAGACCGCGGCATAGACGTTGGACATGTCCAGTGCGCCGAAGCGGATCTTGCCTTTCCATGAGCCTGGCTGGTTATGCACCCAGCGGGCGACGTCTTTGAAGTCGCGGGTGGGCAAGATCTCCAGGATCTGATGGTTCGCCACGTCAGCGACCGTGGTGACGTACTGACGACAGCGTTGGGTGCGTAGTTTCACAAACGACGTCTCGTCCAAACCGATAGCCGTGGTCAACGTCAGGCGTTTGGTGTCGGCCTGCAGCAGCGCTTCACCGTAGGTGGTGACCGCGTCGTTGATCGTGTGCCAGTCACAGCCCAGCTCCCGGGCCACATCGGACACCGCCCGGCCCCGGCCGACCTGCTCGGTAGCCCACTTCGCGCACCGCGTGGTCAGCCGACAGTTCTTCGCCGCGATCCGATGATCGCCCGATGTCCATGACCGGCGATGACAACGCTCGTGCGGGCACCGCAGACGGTGTTTGCGCCACGCCAGCACCATCGGCGTGCCGAACACCGGCAGATCCACATAACGCACCACGGGACGGTCCTTGACCTGAGCCTGAGCACCGCACGACGGGCAAAACCGCGTGACCTCGACCTGCTCGATCAACAGTTCCACATCAGGCCCGCAGCGCTGATACGCCAGCACCTGAACGTTCTTCAGGCCCACCAACGCCTGCACGATCCGACTAGACTCAGACACGACGAAGGTGTCACGGTACTTGTTCTTCACACATCAAAGACTGCGGCACCTTCGTCCCCGATCCGCACAAGCCACGCAGGACACAAAGAAGGCCGCCCCGAAGGACGGCCTCCCCGCTGAGATCCGAAGACCC
>NZ_JAAGOA010000055.1 GCF_010550675.1 Phytoactinopolyspora halotolerans
GCGTAGTGCCTCATGTCAAGATGCCCGCGAAAGTTGATCGGTGCCTCAGTTAAGAATGCCCGCGAAATCGGCATCAACTGACGGCTTTGATCCGGATGCCTTTGCGGACGTCGGGTAGGGCGGTGGGGATGCTGGCGAGGTAGAGCTGTTCCGTCTTCTCCTTGGCGAGTTTGAGCAGGACGGCTTGCAGATCGGCGATCTGGCGGGCGATGGCGGCGGGGTTCAGCGAGTCGCGGTAGGCGATCAGCTCGGTGGTCTGGGCTTCAGAGAGCACGTTGGCTGCGAGGAGTCGGTCCAGCGGTGTGGCGGGCTTGTCGTAGAGGCGGGTGCGACGTCCGTTGCGGTCGGTGCCGAACGCGGTGGGTTTCTTGGTCGGGGTCAGGTAGTTGAGCCTGTCGTTGACCAGCCGCCAGAGCCGGTTGAGCACGGCGCGTTCCTCGCTCGTGTCGTAGCGGTAGTAGAAGGCGTACTTGCGCACCAGGTGGCCGTTCTTCGACTCGATGGTGGCTTGGTCGTTCTTCTTGTACGGACGGGAGCGGGTGAAGAAGATCTCCCGTTCGGCGGCCCACTTGATCACGGCCTTGTTCAGGAACTCGGTGCCGTTGTCAAAGTCCAGCCCGATGACTTCGAACGGACCTCCTCGGCACCGGCTTTGAGCGCGGCCAGGATGTGGGCGTTGGCGTTGTTGCGCACGGTGCGGGTGAACACCCACCCGGTATGCACGCACGTCAGGTTCACCGTGCGGGCGAACTCGCCCTTCAACGTCGGCCCGCAGTGCGCCACGGTGTCGCCCTCGAAGAACCCCGGCTCGGCCTCGACCTCGTCACCGGCCTTGCGGATCTTGATTGAGGAGCGCAGCAGCGGCGACGGCTTCGTCGTCGAGACCCCGCGCAGCTGGTCGGTCGCTTTCGTGGGCTTGAGGTACCGGTCGATCGACGCCGGGCTCATCGCCAGCAGCTCCGCGCGCACCGACCGGCTGTACCGGTCGACGCCGTCGACGAGCTCACCGTGGCGTTCCAGCCCGTCGAGCTGGACCTGCATCGAAGCCGCCAGGTACTTGCCACACTGTCCACCCGAAGTCGCCCAGACCTTCTGCAGCACCTTGACCGCGTCGTAGGAGTACTTCGGCGCCCGCGGCTTGCGCGGGCGCACGGCGACGCTCTTGCCGGAGCCGGGCTTGTCCTTCGCGGTCCCGGTCAGCCGACGCCGGGCGTTGTCGCGCGACCACCCAGTCACTCCCACCACCTCATCCAGGATCCGGCCCTTGTCCTTCTTCGAGGCCTTCACATACGCCTTCGCATACCTCGTGGTGACGTCGGCACGAGATGCCATCGACAACTCACTTCCCATGCCCCAGCAGCGTCGCCGTTACGCGGGCATTCCTACGTGAGGCACGGAGAGCGTGTCGCGGGCATTTTTCGTGAGTCTCGTCGTG
>NZ_JAAGOA010000056.1 GCF_010550675.1 Phytoactinopolyspora halotolerans
GGCTCTCCGTCCCGATCCGTGGGTTAGCGGCCGGGGAGGGCGGGGCGGTATCCGCCGAGGGCGAGCATGGCCAGGGCGATGAGGGCGTGGGGGTCTTTGAAGCCGTAGGCGGTGCGGGTGATGACGCGGATCTTGGTGTTGGTGGATTCGATGAGTGCGTTGGACATGCCTTCTTCGAGTGCGGCGTAGATGGTGGCGCGGTGTTTTTTGATCTTTCGGCCGAGTGCGACGAAGCTGGGCAGGCGGCTGCGTTGGGCCCAGGAGAGCCAGTGCCGTAGTGCTTGGATGCCAGCTTCGCCTTTGAGTGTGAAGACGTGCCGGAGTCCTTCTTTGAGCAGGTAGGCCCGGTATAGGCGGGGGTCGGTCTTGGCGATCCAGGCCAGCTTGGCTTGTTGTTTGTCGCTGAGGTCTTCGGGGTTCTTCCATAACGCCCAGCGGGCGCCTTTGAGCTTCTTCGCATCGCCGCGGGAGAGCTTGATCGTGCGTCCGCCGGTGGTGGTGCGACGGTCGTTGCCGGCGGCGCGGCGGGCGTCGTTCCACGCGGCACGGCGGACCTCGTCCAGGGCTTCGCCGGCCCAGGCCACGACGTGGAACGGATCCGCGCACAGCACCGCACGCGGGCACCAGTCCCGCACGACGTCGGCGATCCAGGCCGCACCATCGGCGGAGACGTGGGTGATCGCCCGGCAGCGCTCCTGCCCGAGAGCGCGGAAGAACCGGCTCATGGTGACCTTGTCCCGGCCCGGGGAAGCCCACACCAGCCGGCCGGTGTCGTGGTCCACCACCACGGTGAGGTACTTGTGGCCCTTCTTGTAGCTGATCTCGTCGATCCCGATCCGGCGCAACCCGGCGAAGCGGTCCACCACCTGATCGACCTCGGCACAGACCCGCTTCACGATCGACCCGACCGTGCGCCAGGCGATACGCATCAACGTGCTCACCGCGGTCTTCGAGCACGCCACCGCCAGCCAGGCCACCGTGTCATCGAAATGGCGGGTGTGTCCCGCGCCGTGCCGCGCCCACGGCACCGCCGCGACCACCACCCCATGATCAGGACAGGACACCCTGGGCGCGTCGGCCTCGATGAACGCCTGGACCGTGCCCAGATCCAGCGCCCGCCAACGACGAGGCCCTTCACCGGCGTCATAGCCCGCACACCGCCGCCGACACACACCGCACCGGCCCCGCTCTGCCTTACGAGGACGCACACACGCCACGATGACCTGCTCGTCCTCGTCGAACTCGACACTGTCCACGAGTGTCTTCTCGACACCCAACAACTGCGCCCATACGCTGGCACCACGCACGCCGTTCTCCCACACCTAGTTTTGATCTTCGACAATCAAAAACCTAGGCCGGAAAGAACGGCGTGCGCTGCTATGACACGCTCAACCCACCCACGGATAAGTCAGAAGAGCC
>NZ_JAAGOA010000057.1 GCF_010550675.1 Phytoactinopolyspora halotolerans
TCTGTGGCCCGCTGCGCAGCGGCTTCGTCGATGACGCCGAGCTGGAGCCACACCGCGCGGATGCCGAGGCGCTCCCGTTCCGCGATGGCGTCGTCGATGACGGCTCCGACCCGCTGGCTGTTGACGAAACAGTCGACGACGTCCACCGGAGCCGGGACATCGGCCAGCCGTGCGTATCCGGTTGCTCCGTGCGCCGGTTCGGCTCGTGGGTTGACCGGCACGATGCGCATGCCGAGTGCGTCACGGATGTACTCGGCGACCCCGTGGGCCACGCGCCTGGTGTTACTGGATAGACCCACAACCGCCCAGGTCGCGGGGGTGGCCAGTAGCCGCCGGATCACGTCCACGTCGTTCACGTGCGTCATACCGCTACTGTGTCACGGCCGCCGGTACGCGTGCTCGGCTAGGTCAGCGCGGCGTCGCGGTCGTCAGCGCGGTGTCGCCGTGGTCAGTGCCGAGGCGATCGGCACGCCGGGCCGGTAGGCCAGGTGCAGGTGCGACGGCGCGTCGAGTACACACAGGTCCGGCCGGGCGCCCACACTCAGATGACCGACGTCGTGACGGCGCAGCGCTCGGGCACCGCCGACGGTCGCCGACCACAGCGCCTCTCCCGGCGTCATCCGCATCTCTCGCACCGCCAGAGCGATGCAGAACGGCATCGACGAGGTGAAGCTTGTCCCCGGGTTGCAGTCCGTGGCCAGCGCCACCGGCACTCCGGCGTCGATCAGCCGCCGGGCGTCCGGATAGGGCGACTTGGTGGAGAACTCGACCCCGGGGAGCAGCGTGGCGACGGTCGCCCGCTCGGCCGCCCTGGCCGCGTCGGCGAGCAGGTCCACGTCGGCGTCGGTGAGATGTGTGCAATGGTCGACGCTGGCGGCGCCGAGTTCGACGCCGAGTGCGACGCCGGGTCCCGTCCCGAGTTGCCCCGCGTGTACGCGTAGACCCAGCCCGGCCTGGGCGGCGGCCTGCAGGATGGTGCGGGACTCGTCGCCGTCGAAGGCGGTCGGCGCACCCGGTTCGCAGAACACGTCCGCCCACCGGGCATACGGTGCGCACGCCTGCAGCATCGGCCCGACGACGAGCTCGATGTATTCGGACCGTCGACGGGTCAACGCCGGCGTGGTCCACATCTCGGCGGCGGCTTCGCTGCCGATCTCCGGGCTGTCGCGGTATTCCGGCGGCACGACATGCGCGCC
>NZ_JAAGOA010000058.1 GCF_010550675.1 Phytoactinopolyspora halotolerans
CTAGTGTCGTGAGTCGTTAATTCGTTGGCAGTATGCAGCGAGGGTTTCGAGGATCTCGTCGGCGTCCTTGGTCCAGGTGAACGGTTTTGGGCTGGTGTTCCATTCGTTGATCCAGGCGCGGACGTCGGCTTCGAGTTCGACGACGCTGCGGTGTGCGGAGCGGCGCAGCTTGCGGCTGGTCAGTTCGGCGAACCATCGTTCCACGAGGTTCATCCAGGAGGCGCTGGTCGGGGTGAAGTGCAGGTGAAACCGTGGATGCCGGATCAGCCACTTCTTCACCTCAGGGGTCTTATGGGTGGCGTAGTTGTCCAGCACCAGGTGCAGGTCCAGCTCTTTCGGGACCGCGGCGTCGATGAGTTTGAGGAAGCGGAGGAACTCCTGATGGCGGTGTCGACGGTAGTGCTGGGCAATGACCGAGCCGCTGGCGACGTCGAAGGCGGCGAACAGGCTGGTGGTGCCGTGGCGGACGTAGTCGTGGGTCATCCGCTCGGGCGTGGTCGGCATGATCGGCAGGCTCGGGGCTGTGCGGTCGATCGCCTGCATCTGGCTCTTCTCATCGACTGCGAGCACCAGCGCGTTCTCAGGAGGGTTCATGTACAGCCCGACCACGTCGCGGACCTTGTCCACGAACTGCGGATCAGTGGACAGCTTCCAGGTCTCAACGGCATGCGGCTTGAGCCCGAACGCCCGCCAGATCCGCGAGATCGCCGACTGCGACATCCCCGTGGCCTGAGCCATCGACCTCGTCGACCAGTGCGTGTCCTTACCCGGGGCCTCCTCCAGCGTCTTGGTGATCACCTGCTCCACCTGCTCATCGCTGACCGTGCGCGGCCGGCCCGGACGCGGCTCATCCGACAACCCGTCCAGCCGGTGCGAGATGAACCTCGAACGCCACTTCGACACCGTGTTCCGCGACACCCCGACATCCTGGGCGACCTCGCCGATCGTGCCACCCTGCGCGCACCGCAACACGATCCGCGAGCGCAACGCCAACGCCTGCGAGGTCTTCCGCCGCCGCGCCCAGCCGCTCAGCACGGAACGCTCCTCATCGGACAACACGACTTGATCAAGCTTCGGACTCGGCACGACCCGAGTCTACCCATTTGCCAACGAATTATTGACTCACGACACTAGT
>NZ_JAAGOA010000059.1 GCF_010550675.1 Phytoactinopolyspora halotolerans
CTAGTGATCCGTGTTTGAAGTTGGCTGACGGTTGGCTTTTTTGAGGATCTCGTCTGCGGTCTTGGTCCAGACGAAGGGGTGGCAGCGGTCGTTCCAGCCGTCGATGAAGGCGCGGATTTTGGCGTTGAGGTCCTTTACGGAGCCGAAGGAGCCGCGGTGGATGGCTTGGCGCTCGATGATGCCGAACCAGACCTCGACCAGGTTCAGCCACGACCCGGAAGTCGGGGTGAAATGCACGTGCACACGTGGGTTCGCGGCCAGCCAGTCGCGGATCTCTATCCGTTTGTGGGCGGCGTAGTTGTCCATCACCAGGTGCAGCGCCACGTCGGGGTAGGCGCGGGCGACCTGCTTGAGAAACGCGAGGAACTCCTGATGTCGGTGACGCGGCTTGCACGCCGCGGTGACCTTGCCGGTGGCGATCTCCAACGCCGCGAACAGGGTCGAGGTGCCGTGACGCTTGTAGTCGTGCGTTCGGCGCTCGGGCAGTCCGGGCTGCATTGGCAGCATCGGCGCGGTACGGTCCAGCGCCTGGATCTGCGACTTCTCATCGACGCACAGCACGATCGCGTTCTGAGGCGGCGCCAGGTACAGGCCGACCACGTCGGTGACCTTCGCGACAAGCTCGGGGTCGGTGGAGAACTTGAACGTCTCCACCCGCCAGGGCTGGACCCCGTACTCGCGCCACGCCGTGGCCACCGTCTTGTTCCCGATCCCCAGATGCCGGCCCAGCAGCCGGCTCGACCAGTGCGTCACCCCGTACTTCTTCGGCGGCGGGCGCAGCGTTGCGGCCACCACCTCGCGATGATCGACAATCCGTGGACGTCCGCTGCGGGCCTCATCGGCCAGCCCCGCCAAACCATGACGGCTGTATCGCGAGCGCCACTTCAGCACCGTCACCTTCGACACACCCACGCTCTGGGCGATGTGCTCGTTAGCTTCCCCGCGCGCAGCCGCCAGCACAATCCGCGCGCGCAGAGCCAGCCCAGCACGCACCGCCGTCGAGCGAGTCAACCGGACCAACTCATCACGATCACCATCTCGCAGCGCCAATGCAGGAGCAGGACGATTCGCCATACGACATGGTCCCAGAAACCAACCATTCAGTAACTAACGACACGCCACACTAGG
>NZ_JAAGOA010000006.1:0-298330 GCF_010550675.1 Phytoactinopolyspora halotolerans
ACGTCCGGTGGTCATAGCGAAGCGGGAAACGCCCGGTCCCATACCGAACCCGGAAGCTAAGCCCTTCAGCGCCGATGGTACTGCCTTCTAGCGGAGGTGGGAGAGTAGGACACCACCGGACACACACGTCAGGAAGCCCTGGTTGTGTGAAGCTTGTTAACGACGAGCTTCACACAACCAGGGCTTCTTTCGTGTTCGGCACCCTGTCGTCTGCGTTGCCTGGTCAGATGCGGCGCCGGTGGGGCGTCAATGTGAGGGTGAGCAGCGTTCTGGGGCGCGGGTGAGCCCCTCACGAAGTTGCCTGTAACGCATCCCCGGAGATGTGCGGGGGAACCGTCCCTAGGTCGCCCTTAGCGCATCGCCGGAGACTTCCGGGGGGCCTTCCCGAGGTCGCCCGTAACGCATCCTCGGCGATCAGCCGGCGGTACCGTCCTTGGGGTGCGCGTGTTGCTCATTGTGCGAGTCGTCGATGTCCAAGCCGTACCGATGATCGATCCTCTCCAGTGCCATCAGGGACTGGTCAGAAGAGGCGATCAGCTCCGGCGCTTGAAGCTGACGCGCCGTGCGCTCGACTTGACCGGCGTTCTCAAGCTCGTCGTCGACGACCTTGAGCTCAGCCATCTTCCGCGCGGTGACGAGTACGCGGCTCTCCAGGGAGCTCACGGTGCTGTTGTAGGCGCTGACCGCGTTGTCGAGTTGCCGGCCGAGTTTGCCCATGTGACTACCCATGGTCGACAACCTCGCGTGAAGCTCGCGGCCCAGATCGAGCACATGTTGCGCATTCTGCGCCAGCGACTCCTGTCGCCACGTGTAAGCTACGGTGCGGAGAAGGGCGACCAGCGTCGCCGGGGTGGCGAGCACGACGTTCCGTTCGAAGGCGTACTCGTACAGGGTCGGTGTTTGCTCGACCGCAGCGTGCAGAAAGACCTCGGACGGGACGAACATCACCACGAACTCTGGCGCGGGAGTGAACTGCTCCCAGTATTGCTTGGCCGCCAGGGCATCGATATGGCTCTTCACGTGTCGGGCGTGAGCCGCCAGCCGGGCGTTGCGCGTGGCGTCGTCCCGGGCCTCTTGAGCCTCGAGGAAACCGTTGAAGGAGACCTTCGCGTCGACGACGACGTGCTTGCCGCCGGCAAGACTGACCACCAGGTCGGGCCTGAGGCGACCGTCGGCGGTCTCCGCCATGGCCTGCTCGGTGAAGTCGACGTGCTCCAGCATTCCGGCCACCTCTACCACCCGGCGAAGCTGGATCTCACCCCACCGGCCCCGGACCTGTGGCGCACGTAGCGCCGTGACCAGCTGCTGAGTCTCCTGCCGGAGCTTCTCGGCATCCTGGCCCATGCTCTCCACCTGGGTCCGCAACGCCGCGTACGCCTCAGCACGTTCCTTCTCCAGCCGTTGCGCGTGTGCCGTCACCTTCTCCAGTTGCTCGTTCAGAGGCTTGACCAGTGCTTCGACGGCGGTGCGCCGTTGATCCAGCTCGCTCTTCGCACGGTCTTCGGATCCCTTGAAGCGCTCCGCGGCAAGCTGGAGGAACTCATCACGGTTCTGTCGTAGGGCGGCCGCAGACAGCCGCTCGAACTGCTGGCCCAGCTGTTGCTGCTCCTGGCGGAGCAGGTTGAGCTTCTCCTCCGCGTCGGAACGTGCGTGAGCCAGCTGCGTCTCCAGTCGGGCCATCTCGGCGCCGGCGTCGCGAAGTTCAAACGTGCACTGCTCGTGTCGTTGAGCAAGCTCGTCGCGCTCACCTCGTACGGCGTCCCGCTCCGCACGGGCGGAGTCGCGCGCAGCGGTCAACGTCGCCATGCGTGCCGCCGCCCGCACACGAGAGACGAGCAGGCCTAGGACACCGCCCACGGCGAAGGCGAACAAGGTTACGAGGATGCCGGCTCCGTCCATGCTTTGTACTCTGCCGCATGCCCCCGACAAAGTTGCGTACCCTAGACCCTCGTGAGCCTCACTATCGGAATCGTCGGGCTGCCGAACGTCGGCAAGTCCACACTCTTCAACGCGCTGACCAAGAACGATATCTTGGCGGCGAACTACCCGTTCGCCACCATCGAGCCGAATGTGGGCGTGGTCGGGGTCCCAGACCCCCGCATCGCCACGCTGGCGCAGATCTTCGGCTCCGCTCGTCAGATACCGGCCACGGTCGACTTCGTCGACATCGCGGGCATCGTCAAGGGAGCGTCGGAGGGGCAGGGCCTGGGTAACCAGTTTCTGGCGAACATCCGCGAGGCGGACGCCATCTGTCAGGTGATCCGGGTCTTCAACGATCCCGACGTCGTCCACGTCGAGGGACGGATCGATCCGAAGGATGACATCGAGACGATCAATACCGAACTCATTCTGGCGGACCTGCAGACGATCGAGAAGGCGCTGCCGCGGCTGGAGCGCGAGGTCAAGGGCTCCAAAGACAAGCAGGTCAACGTCGACGCGGCCCGCGAAGCGCAGGCGGTGCTGGAACGCGGGCAGACCGTCTTCACCGCCGGCCTCGATCAGGAGCCGTTGCGCGAGCTCCACCTGCTGACCGCCAAGCCGTTCCTATACGTGTTCAACATGGACGACGAGGAACTGGGAAACACCGAGCTCCGTGCCCGGTTGCAGGACCTGGTCGCTCCTGCCGAGGCGATCTTCCTCGACGCCAAGATCGAGTCCGAGCTGGTCGAGCTGGACGACGCGGAGGCGCTCGAGCTGCTGCAGTCGATCGGCCAGGAGGAGTCCGGCCTGGACATGCTCGCCCGCGTCGGCTTCGACACGCTTGGCCTGCAGACCTATCTCACCGCCGGACCGAAGGAAGCGCGGGCCTGGACCATCCGCAAGGGCGCCACCGCGCCGGAGGCCGCCGGCGTGATTCACACCGACTTCCAGCGGGGCTTCATCAAGGCCGAGATCGTCTCGTTCGATGACCTCGTCAGCGTGGGCGGCATGGTCGAGGCCAAGGCCAAAGGCCTGGTGCGCATGGAAGGCAAGGACTACGTGATGCGGGATGGCGACGTCGTGGAGTTCCGATTCAACGTCTAGCGTTGGTCGGCGATCGTCGTGGGCAGCGCAGCATCCGCGTGAACGCGCAGCGGCGTATCTATGTCGTCTGTGAGATGGAGGTGCGGACGATGGCGAACTCGTCGATCACGCCGCTGGAGGCCACGTGACCGGTCACCTGACTGTGGTCTCGGGCCTGCCCGGCGTTGGGAAGACCAGCGTGGCCGCGATCCTGGCCGCTCGCACAGGAGCGACTCATCTGTCCATCGACGCGGTCGAGGAGTCGATTCTCGGCAGCGGCCTGCCACCCGGTTGGGAGGTCGGGGTCGCTGCGTATGAGGCGACGCGCGCCATGGCCGAGATGAACCTGCGGCTCGGCCGCGATGTCGTGGTCGATGCTGTCAACGACAGTGAGGATGCGAGACAGACCTGGCGCACTGCGACCTCAGCGACCGGTGCGGTCCTCGCTTTCGTCTACCTCATGATCTCTGATGCTCGAGAGCATGAGCGCAGACTTGTGGGCAGGGATCGAGGTCTTGTTCATGTTGGCGAGCCGACGTGGACAGACGTGCAGCGACGTCGCGTGGAGTACGCGGTCTGGTCGGACGACGTACTCGCGTTCGACACATCAACTCGCTCCGCGGGTGAGATCGCGGAGATGATCACGGCGCGGATCGGACGATGACGTCGCCGCATCTCGCAGGTGGCCTCACTGCTGTACCTTCGCGCGGACCCAGTCATGAGATCCCGCTGCCGTAGGAAGACCGCTGTCGGACCGGCCGACAACCAAAGCCGGCAGGCCTCGACCACGCTGCGTCCTCGGAGGGTTCGGGTGTGGTGCTCTCCGCTGTCGTCGTCCCTGCCGCGATCAGCGCTTGGACGCGAGGAGTAGAGCGGGGTCGCGGCGCGTCCCCCCCGACGAGCGCGTGCCCTCCTCGCGCTCGATGATGGCTTCGAGACGCCCTCGGTGCTCCGCGAGCTGCGCGAGCTTGGCGTCGATGCGGGCCAGCTCCTCCTGCAGCATCGGGTCGAGGCAGGGCTCGACGTCGCCGGTCCCTCCGCAGACGCAGGCCAGGATCTGCGCGATCACGGTCGTGGAGAGACCGGCGTCGAGCAGTCGTCGGATTCGCGCCACGCGCTCGACATCGTCGGCCGCGTACAGGCGCTGGCCGGCGGCGGAGCGCTCCGGGGCCAGCAGGCCCTGCTCTTCGTAGTACCGCAGCAGCCGCGGGCTGACACCCGTCGCGGCCGCCATGTCGCCCACCCGCAATGTGTCGTCCATCACTCCGCCTTGCCCCTCTCATGCATGTGAGCATCCAGCATCGGTTCCATGATTGATACGAACTTCCTCATCGGCGGTGATCTTCCCGTTCACCGTATCGGCTTCGGCACCATGCGCTTCGCCGACCACCCGGATGCCCGTCGCGGGGCGACCGCTCCCGTCTGGGCACCGCCCACGGATCGCGACGCGCTGATCCGGGTCATGCACGCCGCCCTCGACCTGGGCGTGAACCTCTTCGACACCGCCGACGCCTACGGCCTGGGCTCAGGCGAGGAGTTCGTGGCCGAGGCGCTGGCCGGCGCGTCCGACGTCGTCGTCGCCACCAAGGTCGGCATCCTCCGGCCTGGCCCCGAGAGTTGGGTGCCGCTAGGCCACCCCGACTACCTGCGCCAGCAGATCGAGCTGAGCCTGCGCCGACTCGGTCGAGAGGCCATCGACCTGCTGTACCTGCACCGCATCGACGAGGGCTACCCGATCGCGGACCAGGTCGGTGCTCTCTCGGCCGCGGTCGAGCAGGGCAAGGTCCGGCAGATCGGGCTGTCCGAGGTGAGCACGGACCAGCTGGACTCGGCTCTGGAGGTCGCGCCGATCGCCGCGGTCCAGAACCTTTACAACATCGCCGCCCGCGACCACGAGCCCGTCCTCGACCGCACCGCCGACCTCGGGATCGCGTTTGTGCCGTTCTTCCCCTCTCCTTCGACGACTCCAAGATGACGCAGCTGCGGCAGGTCGCCGCCAGACACGGCGCGACCGCGCGGCAGGTGGCGCTGTCCTGGCTCCTGCACCGGTCCCCGAACATCGTGCCGATCCCCGGAACGACGTCCGTGGAGCATCTCGCGGCGAATGTTGCCGCCCAGGACCTTGCCCTGTCCGACGAGGATCTGGCAGTGCTCGCCTCCGCGTAGGCGGCGCGGGCAGGCGTCCGCACGTCCCATCGCCCGGATATGGGAATCGCCGGTCACCGCGCGAACATGTGGAGGCACGCGTCGACGCCCGTGACCACGATGCCGGCGGACGACACGTCGGCCCAGCGTGACCGGCGCAGGCGTAGGCGATCGGACGTCAGCACCTCGGTTCCTCTGGCATCACGCGAGATCCCGTCGAACTCGTAACCCAGCTTCCGGGATACGGCCTGCGAGGCGTGGTTGTCCTGAAAGACCTCGCTTCGCGCCGCCTCCGCGCCGTGATCGAACGCCAGGGTGAGAACGCCAGTGCGAGCCTCGGTGCCGAGTCCGTGTCCGTGGTGCGGGAGCCCCAGCCACGACGTTGTGGTCACCTCCCGCACCACTGGGAAGTCCTTCGCGCGCAGCGTCACCATGCCGACAGGCTCACCCGTGGGCATGAACATCCCCAACCCGAGGCTCCAGTCATCGACCGTCCACTCGGCCAGTTCGCTCCAGTAACTCTGCAACACGATCTGTGCTCGCTCGGCCGCGGAACCATCGGTCCACGGCGTGAGGAATGGGCGCTCCGACGGACGGTGGATGCCACGACCGGCCAGCTCTGCCAGCTGCGCGATCTCCTCTTCGCGTGGCAGTCGCAACTGCAGACGTGCAGTGGTGATGGCGAGTCGGAATGTCGGCCAGAGATCGTCGATCATGCTCGGAATGGTGCTATGAGACGGGTGGATGCGCCAGTGCTTTTCGACTGCGATCCGGACGTCGGGCTGCTTGGCCACGGATTCGTTGGAGGAGCGGGCACGTGACGTGCTTGGCGTCTGGGGCCGGTCCGCGCGGTCGCGGGCTCCGCCCATGCGGACCTACACGCGCTGATATGGTCGAGTCCCGGCACCGAACCGCTAGCAGGTGGGATCAGTGACAACCACGCCCGGTCATCGGCACATCTCTGGTATTTCCGATCTCAGGATCCGCGTGGCGCACCGTGGCGATATCCCCGAGATCCTGGATTTCTGGGCAGAGGCCGGCGAGAACCGAGATCGGCCACCTGATGGTGCCGCCCTCGTTGAGGCGTTGCTGTCCCGTGATCCGGAGGCACTCATCGTCGCGGATTCGGGCGGGCGCATTGTGGGGACCGTGATCGCGGGATGGGACGGCTGGCGAGCGCATCTGTACCGGTTGGCGGTCGCTCCTGGCCTCCGTGGACGAGGCATCGCGCGGCTACTGATGGAGCACGCGGAGGAACGGCTTCGCGCACTCGGAGCGATCCGGTTCGATGCGATGGTGCTGACCAGCAATGCCACCGGGACGGCTGTCTGGGAGGCGATGGGATATCGACTGCAGGACGATTGGGCTCGCTGGGTGAAGCCGGTCCCGTAACGTCAACGCCGGCCGTTCAGTGTACTGCCGACACCGGGCCAGCGCGCTTACCTCATGCCAGGCCATCCCGCACGCTCGCTTCGGTTGCGGCGTTGTACGCGCTGACCTCGATGTTCGTCCACACGCCAGTGCGCCAGTAGACGTCCTGTTCCATCATCGCGGTGGCGGCGTCCGCGTCGGCGGCCCGGACGACGAGGACGGAGGCGCTCATGTCGGCGAGCGCACCGGCGACGATGAGCCGGCCGTCCGACAGCATCCGCGCCACGTTGTCCAGGTGTTCGGCCCGGTACGGCTCGCGCTTGGTCGCCGCGTCCTCGACGTACGTCGCGCGGACGAAGAAGGTGGGTTCGAACTCGACGGTGTGCGCCATCTCAGGTGCCTCCCTCAGCGCCGCGACCGGGCACTGTGCTGTCGTTCGGTATGCGGGTGTGCCGTGGGACGCCGGGCATGCCGATCGGGTGCCGGTGCCCGGCGCGTACCGCCATCCTGCCACCGGTGCCCGGACCGCTCGGGCATAGGGTGAGGCTCATGGCGAAGCCGACGCGCTGGGTGACCGATACCAAGGACGGGCATTCCGAGTGGTACGTCGACCGGTTCCGGCGGATGGCCGCTGAGGGCGAGGACTTGGCCGGTGAGGCCCGGCTGGTCGATGCGATGGTGCCCCGCCGGGCGCGGGTGCTGGACGGCGGCTGCGGCACCGGCCGCGTCGGTGCCGAGCTGCACGCGCGCGGCCACGCCGTCGTCGGGGTCGACGCCGATCCGGTGCTGATCGAGGCGGCGAAGGCGGACCACCCGGGTCCCGACTGGCAGGTAGTCGACCTGGCGGAGATCGACCTCGCGACGGTCGGGCAGGATGAACCGTTCGACGCGGCGGTGCTCGCCGGAAACGTGATGGTGTTCGTCGCGCCCGGAACGGAGACCGAGGTCCTGCAACGGGTGGGCCGATGCGTGCGGCCGGACGGCTTCGTCATCGTCGGCTTCCACGTCAACCGGGAGCTCGCCCTCGCCGACTTCGACACGTACGTGACCGACGCCGGCCTGCGGGTCGAGCATCGGTTCGCCACCTGGGATCTGAAGGCGTGGCACGACGACGCCGACTTCGCGGTGAGTGTGCTGCGCCACCAGCCCGCCCCGGCGTAACGCCTCACCTGGTCGAACGCCTTCGGCGTCGCCCGGGTCGGACGCTACGGTATAGCGGCGGGTAGGGCGCAACGCACCACGGGCCAGCGGCCGGAGACGTCGGCGAGGACGACGTCCGCACGTAACCCCGGCGCCAGCCGACCGCGGTCGTTCAATCCCGCCGCGTCCGCGGGCCCAGCCGTAAGCAGGGCCACTGCGGCGGGCAATGTCGCGAGGCCGTTCCGGACCAGTTCGGTTCCGGCCGCCAGCAGCGCCGACGGCAGGTAATCCGACGTCAACGCCGTCACCCATCCCGCCTCCACCAGACGTGCGGCGGAGACGTTCCCCGAGTGCGATCGGCCCAGCACCACGTTCGGTGCCCCGGCCACCACGTGCAGGCCGAGCTCCCGGGCCCGTTCGGCCGCTTCCGGCGTCGTCGGGAACTCCGCCACCGAGCCATGTCTGCGAACGAGTGCGTCGACCTCGTCTTCCGTCGCCGGGTCATGACCGGCCAGGCGTATCCGGCCCCGGCCGGCGAGGCCGCCCAGCCAGTCCAGCGCGGCGTCGCGGGTGTGCAGCTGCGTGTCCCGTTCGACGCGCAGCCGTTCGACGTGCGACGCGGCCTGCTCGGCGCTCATCTCCTCCGCCTCGACGAGCCAGCGCCGCATGGTCCCCGGATCCGCGTACTGGCCTTGGCCGGGCGTGTGATCCTCATGTGAGATCAGCGGCGGCGGCCAGGCTTCCCGCGCCGGGTCGAGCCGTCCGGCGAGCTCGGCCACGCCGGACGGGCAACGTATGTCGAGTCGATGCAGGATGCGGTGGTCCATCCGGGGTGGCGCGCCGTGGCCCGCTCCGCCCGTGGTCGCCGCCTGGATCGTCTCGTAGACAGCGCCCGCCGTCGGCGACTCGATCGGGATCCCCACCGCCGAGCGTGCCTGGAACGCCACCCCGTGGTACGCCGTGGTGATCCCGGCGCCGAGCAACTCCGCCTCCACCGCCTGGAACGCCAGGTCCGCCGGGACCGACGCGCCGGGCCGCGGACGGCACGCCCGCACCAACCGGTCGTTGTGCACGTCCACCAGGCCCGGCAGGCAGAGCAGGCCGGCGCCGTCAACGTCGGCTCCGCGGCCGGCCGGGTGCGGCCCGACCTCCTCGATCACGCCGTCGCGGACGACGAGGCGTGCGTCGTCGACGATGCGCCCGCCGACGACCGCGCGGACGTGGCCGAGCACGAACCGGCCGGGCGCGTGGGCGGCGTGCCGGCTCTCGAGTCCCATCGCTCGCATCCGTCCAGCTTCGCAGTCGTCCGAACAACAGGTAGCGGGTTGAACCGGTTGTTCACCGAACCGGCACGCGATACGCACGACCAGTTCGGTCTGTTGTCGAACCATGGTCACCGTCAGCTGATCGACCAGGCCTCGGGGGCATCCGGGGCCGGGCGACGCGAGCGAGGCATCGGAGGAACCGTGCAGATCGAGCTTGTCTGTCTGGACATGGCCGGCACGACGGTCCGCGACGACGGCGCGGTACTGGCCGCGTTCGACGAGGCGCTGGCGGCCATGGGTCTGGAGCCGGACTCGTCGGAACTGGCCGCGGCGCGCGACTACGCCCGTCGCACCATGGGACAGTCGAAGATCGAGGTCTTCCGTGCGATCGCCGGCGGCGACGAGCGGCGCGCCGGCGCGGCCAACAAGGCGTTCGAGCGTGCCTACGTCGCCGGTTTGGACCGCGTCGTCGCAGTCCCCGGCGCCGAGACGGCGATCGCGCGGTTGCGTTCCGCGGGTGTGAAGACGGTCTTCACCACCGGGTTCTCCCCGTCCACCAGGGATGCCCTGATCGACGCCCTGGGCTGGGCGGGATTGTGCGACCTGGCGCTGTCGCCGGACGACGCCGGGCGCGGGCGCCCGTTCCCGGACATGCTGCTCAGCGCCCTGATCCGGCTGGAGATCGACGACGTGCGGGCGATCGCCGCCGTCGGTGACACGACCAGCGACCTGCTGGCCGGCACCCGGGCCGGTGCATCCATCGTCGCCGGGGTGCTCACCGGCGCGCACGATGCCGATGAACTCGGCGCGGCCCCGCACACCCACCTGGTGCCGTCCGTCGCCGACCTCCCGCAGGTCGTGGGCCGGTCCGGCTGAACAGCAGACCTTACGGCGGTCGCCGTGCCCCATGACGACAGCCACACCGGCCCATCACGAGTCAACCGACGGACACAGACTTGGAGATTCCCGTGACCACGAAGAGGAACCGTTCGACCGCCTTGGTCGCGCTGGCGTCGGGGGCGGTGCTGCTCGGCGCGTGCGGTGGAGACGCCGGCGACGACGCCGGCACCACCAGCCAGGGCTACCCCGAGCGCATCGTGCTCGGCGCGGTACCGGCGGAGAACTCCGCGGACCTCGCCGCCAGTTACGAGCCGCTGATCGCGCTGCTGGAGGAGGAGACCGGCGCCACGGTGGAGTTCAGCCAGGCCAGCGACTACGCGGGCGTGATCGAAGGGATGATCGCCGGCAACGTCGACATCGCCTTCTTCGGGTCCTTCGCGTACGTGATCGCCACCCACAACGACGCCGACATCCAACCGTTGGGTGCGGTGACCAAGGCGGAAGGGGAACCCGCCGGATACCGGTCATACGGGCTGGCCCGCTCGGACAACGACGAGATCGCTGAGCTGGCTGATTTCGCCGGCCGCGACGTCTGCTTCGTCGATCCCGGCTCGACCTCGGGCTTTCTGTATCCGGCCGCGGGCCTGATCGAAGCGGGCGTGATCGACTCGGCGACGGAAGACGCGGTCAGCGCCGGCCTCACCCCGATCTATGCCGGTGGGCATGATGCATCGGCGCTGGCGATCAAGAACGGGGACTGCGAGGCCGGCTTCGCCTTCGACACGATGGTGGAGAAGACCATGATCGAAAGCGGCGATCTGGCCGAAGGGGACCTGAAGAAGGTCTGGGAGTCCGAGCTCATCTCCGGCTCCGTCTTCGCCGCCCGCACCGACCTCGGCGACGACGTCGTCGAGCGGCTGACCGAGCTATTCACGGAGAAGGCCAACGCCGACCACATGCTCGCCGCGGGCCTCTGCGAAGGCGAATGCCTGATCACCGACGAGGACGCCTGGGGTGTGGTGCCGGCACAGGACTCGGACTACGACGGCGTCCGTCAGGTCTGCGAGCTCACCCGATCCGACAAGTGCGAAGGCTAGGACGGAGGCGAGCGCACATGGCAGGAACGGCGACGGTGCCCGCCGGCGACCCGCGGCCGGTGATCGGCGTGCGTGGCTTGACCAAGCGGTTCGCCGGTACGCCGGCGGTGGACGACGTCGATCTCGAGGTCCGCGGCGGCGAGCTGGTGGTTCTGCTCGGCCTGTCCGGTTCGGGCAAGTCGACCCTGCTGCGCTGTCTGAACGGCCTGCACCGGCCGTCCTCCGGTGAGGTGGACGTGCTCGGTTGCCGGGTGGACCTGGCGCGGGAGGGGCGGCTGCGGCGGCTGCGCACCCGGATCGGGTTCGTCTTCCAGCAGTTCAACCTGGTCGGGCGGCTCAGTTGCATGGAGAACGTCCTGATCGGAGCGCTCGGCCGGGTGCGCGGTCCGCGTTACGGTGTGCTGAGCTACCCGAAGTCGATGCGCCGGGAGGCGTTGGAGCACCTGGACCGCGTCGGCCTGGCTGACCGTGCCTTTCAGCGGGCCGACACCCTCTCCGGCGGACAGCAGCAGCGCGTCGCCATCGCCCGCACGCTGATGCATCGCCCGGCCCTGCTGCTCGCCGACGAACCGGTCGCCTCGCTGGATCCGGAGAACGCGGCCGTCGTCATGGAATTGCTCTTCCAGGTGTGTCTGGAAGAGCGACTCACCGTGGTCTGCTCGCTGCACCAGGTGGACCTCGCTCTGGGCTGGGCACACCGCCTGGTCGGGCTGCGGGAGGGGAGGAAAGTGCTGGACCAGCCGGCGGCGGGCATGAGCCGGCACGACGTGATGCGGGTCTACGAACGGGTTGCGCAGCCACAGCCGGAGCAGCCGACGCCGCCCCGGGCGCAGTCTGAGGCCGTGGCGTGACACGTACCCGCACCGGAAACGCCGGCGGCGACAGCCGCGTCGGCAGTGGTCCTATGGACGACCCCGTGCTGCGTCCCCCGCTCACCCGGCCGGTGGTCACCCTCTGGGGCGTCGGGCTGGCGGCCGTGGCGCTGACCGTGATCGCCGTGATCTCGATCGACTTCGGTCTGGGTGCGCTGGTTGACGGGTTCGACGACGTGGTCAGCCTGGCCGAGCGGATGCTGCCGCCGAGGATGCCGGACCCGCCGCGGATCGCCTCGCTGGCCGTGGAGACGCTGCTGATCGCCCTGCTCGGGACGGTCATCGCGACTGTGCTGTCCGCTCCGCTGGCGTTCCTCGCGGCCCGCAACACCACGCCGCACCGGGCGGTCCACGCGGCCGCGCGCGGCCTCATCACGTTCTGCCGGGCCGTGCCCGACCTCGTCTTCGCCGTGCTGTTCGTGCGCGCCATGGGTATCGGTGTGCTGCCCGGTGTGCTGGCGCTCGCCCTGCATTCCGTCGGCATGCTCGGCAAGCTGTTCGCCGACGCGATCGAACAGAGCGACCCCGGGCCGCGGGAGGCGGTGCGTGCCACCGGCGCCGGGCCGGTGCGCGAGCTGGTCAACGGGGTGCTGCCGCAGGTGGTGCCGGCCTGGATCGGCACCTTCGTGTACCGGATCGACATCAATCTGCGGACCTCCGTGGTACTGGGCTTCGTCGGCGCCGGTGGCATCGGCTTCGCTCTGCAGGATGCGTTGCGTGGCCTGGTCTATCCGCGTGCGCTGGGAATCGTGCTGGTGATCGTGGTGATCATCGCGGCGCTGGAGCTGGCGTCGATCGCGATCCGGCGACTGCTGCTGAACCCGGAGTCGTCCGGGCCGAAGCGGCCCTCGGCAGGACCCGGGCCACGGCTGAGCCCGCCGTGGACGGTGCAGCGGCTGTCCACCACCATCGCCGCCGCGGCGGTGGCGCTGGCGACCGGATACGCGCTGGTGTCGCTGCGGATCAACCCGCTCGACGTCCTCTGGTCTTTCGGCGACGTGGTCGAGGTGGCTGGACGGTTGCTGCCGCCGGACTTCGGCATGGTGGGCGACCGGCTCGGCGCGGCCATCGTCGAGACGCTCGCCATCGGCATGGTCGCGACGGCGATCGGTGTGCTGCTGTCGGTCCCGATCGGACTGCTGGCGGCGCGTAACGTGGCCCCGCATCCGGCCGTGTACTGGGCGGCGCGTTCGGTGGTCCTGGTGGTGCGCGCCATTCCCGAACTGATCCTCGCCGTGGTGTTCGTAGCCGCGATCGGCCTCGGACCGATCGCCGGTGCCTGCGCGCTGGGTCTCGGTTCGATCGGACTCCTCGGCAAACTTGTCGCCGACGCTGCTGAGGAGGTCGATCCCGGTCCGCGTGCGGCGGTCCGGTCCGTGGGAGGCGGCTGGTGGCAGGAGCTGTTCTCCGCCGTACTGCCGCAGACCGTGCCGAGCGTGGTGGGCTCCAGCCTCTACCTGCTCGACGTCAATATCCGGACCTCGACAGTGCTGGGCATCGTCGGCGCCGGCGGTGTGGGATTCCTGCTCTTCGAAGCGGTACGGACGCTGAACTTCGAGTTCGCCGGCGCGATCATCGCGATCATCTTCGTCATCGTCTATCTGATCGAAAGGCTCTCCGGGTGGATCCGCGCACAGGTGATGTAGAGGCCGCGCCGGCCACGACCCAGCGTCTCCGATCGACCGGTACGGCCAGCGTGCAGCTGTGGACAGGTGGCACCACCGTCGAGCGCACCGCGGTCGCCCTGCCGGCGCTGACCACCGGCGAGGCGCTGGTGAAGGTGCGGCTCGCCACCGTGTGCGGGAGCGATCTGCACACGGTCGCCGGGCGGCGCCGGTCACCCTGCCCGGGTGTGCTCGGGCACGAGGCCGTCGGCGAGATCGTGGCGACCGGGCCTGGCGGTGTGCATGACGTCTCCGGGCGTCGGCTGCGAGTAGGTGACCGGGTGGTGTGGAGCGTCATCGTCAGCTGCGGCTCCTGCGACCGGTGCCGTTCCGGCCGCAGCGCCAAGTGCCGAGCGGTCCGCAAGATCGGCCACGAGCCGTTCGGCGACGGCGGCTGGAAGCTGTCCGGCTGCTACGCCACGCACGTTCACCTGCCCAGCGGTGCACATCTGGTGCGGGTGCCGGATGTCCTCGCGGATGCGGTCGCCGCGCCCGCAGCATGCGCCACGGCGACCGTCGTGGCCACCGTGGACCGTTCGGGCGGGCTCACCGGGCGGCGGGTGCTGATCAGCGGTGCGGGCATGCTCGGCATCACGGCGACGGCGATGGCCGCGGCGGAGGGTGCGGCCGAGATCACCGTCGTCGATGTGGACCCCGGGCGGCTGGAACTGGCCGGCGCCTTCGGCGCGAGCAGGGTGATAGGGGCCGGCGCCGCCGAGCGCGACCGGCGTGGCGTGCCTGACGTCGCGGCGGATGGGGAGGTGGACGTCGCACTGGACTTCTCCGGTGCGCCCGAGGCGATCGAGCGGGCGTTCGGTGCGCTCGACGTCGAGGGTGTGCTGGTACTGGCGGGTTCGGTCGCCCCTGGGCCTGCGGTCGGGCTGGATCCGGAACGGACGGTCCGTCGGTGGCTGACGGTGCGCGGCGTACACAACTACGAACCGCACCACCTGGTCAGCGCCGTCGAGATGCTGCACCGGACGGCTGAGATCTACCCGTGGTCGGACCTGATCGGTGCCGTTCGGCCGCTCTCCGAGCTGCCCGATCTGTTCTCCCGGCGGACGAACGGCACCGCCCGGCCGCCCCGGTTCGCCCTGCACCCGGATGAGTGAAGGCGCGGAACCGTCTGTGCTGCCACGTGACGTGCGCCGGCGCCCGAACCGGCGGCCGCATCGACCCGGCGGTGTCGACGCGGGGATGTTCGGGCGCATGCGATGACGGTGAACTGAAAGGTGGTGTGCGACGCGGATGGCACGACTTGTGGTGGTCGGCGGCGGCGTGCTGGGCTCGATGCACGCGTGGATGGCGGTCGAGGCAGGACACGATGTGGTGCACCTGGAACGCGAGGCCGGCGCGCGCGGCGCGAGCGTGCGGAACTTCGGCCTGGTCTGGGTGTCCGGGCGCGCCCGCGGTGCCGAGCTGGAACTGGCGGTGCGCGCGCGTGAGCTCTGGGAACGCGTGGCCGGACGCATCCCCGCCATCGGATTCCGGGCGAACGGCTCGATCACGGTGATCACCCGAGACGACGAGCTCGCCGTGATCAGCGAGGTGTGCGCGCGTGCCGACGCCGTCGACCGTGGCCTCCGGCTGCTGGACGGCGACGAGGTGACAGCGATGAACCCGGCATTGCGCGGCCTGGCGCTGGCGGGGTTGTACGCGAGCCGGGACGCCGCGGTGGAACCACGGCTGGTGCCGGCAGCGGTGCGGGACTCACTCGCGGGCACCGGCCGCTACCGATTCCTTCCCGGCCGCGAGGTGGTGGACGTGCAGGACTCCGGCGGCGTCCGGGTGACCGACGCGACGGGGGATGTCTGGGACGCCGACCGGGCCGTGCTGTGCACCGGCGCCTGGCACGCGGGTGTGGCCGGGCGGTGGCTGGCCGACGCGCCGCTGCGCCGGGTCCGCCTGCACATGATGCAGACGGCACCGCTCGGGGAGACGTTGACGACGTCGGTAGCCGACGCGGACTCGCTGCGCTACTACCCCGCGTACGAGGGGCCGGCCCTGCGGCGGCTCGCGCCGCCCGATCCGGCGGGCGCGGCCTGGGGGATGCAGCTGCTCATGGTGCAACGGTTGGACGGCGGGCTGACCATCGGCGACACCCACCTCTACACGGAGCCGTTCGGGTTCGATCTGGAGGAGGAGCCGTACCGGCTGCTCACCCGGCGGGTGGAGCACCTGCTGGGGCGGCCGCTGCCCGCGGTCCAACGACGCTGGACGGGTGTCTACAGCCAACTGGCGCCGGCGGCGGCCGGGACGGCCGACCACGATCGCTTGGGCAACACCGCCGGGATGGGCGAGTCGACCGCCGGCACCGATCGCGGCTTGGGCATCTACCTGCATCGTGAGGTGCTCCCCGGTGTGCACCTGGTGACCGGCCCCGGTGGCCGCGGGATGACATTGGCGCCGGTGATCGCGGAGCGGACGCTCGTCGCCGCCGGACTGCTGGACTCAGCGCCGACCTCCTGACTGTCCCACCGTCGGGCATGGTGCGGTGAATGCTCGTTGGAAGGCGATTTCCACGCGGGATCAGCCTGCACTCGGCGCACCATGCGGGTGCACTCAGCGCACCATGCACGAGCCCGGACCGGCCATCGGGGGCCGGGCACAGCCGAGGGCATGTTGCGCAGCTACCGAAGGCATGTTGCGCAGCTACCGAGGGCATGTTGCGCAGCTACCGAGGGCATGTTGCGCACCTGCCGAGGGCATGTTGCGCGCCTGCCGAGTGCTCTCGGTCGAGGCGCGAGCGCAGTAGCTGGGTGCAGTAGCGAGGGACTTAAGGACCCGGCGGCTCGGTGGCCGAGCGCAGCGGCGGCGCCGGCGTCGTCCCGCTCTCGATGATGAGCCGCACCGCGTCGGCGCGCATCCAGCGCCGGGTGAGGCAGAGCAGCCGTCCCGTGCGCGCGTCATGGTTGAGGCTCTCGACCAGCCACGCGGCATCGCCCGGAGCGCATCCCAACTCCGTCGCCACATCGGCCTCGGTAGTCTCCAGGCTAGCTCGGGACCAGGCACGTTGTGGCTCGGCGCCGGCCATGTCTCGCAGGATGACGTGCAGCGAGCCGAAGTGCTGGACGGCGACGGCCAGCTCCCCGACGACGTCGGTCGGCACCCACTCCAGCCCCCACGCCGCCGGCAGGTCGTCGGTGAACGAGCGCCGCCGGAGCAGGTGACACGGTGCACCGGGCGGGTAGCCGAGCAGCCCGGCGACGTCGTCCGGCATAGGCGTGATCTCACAGGAGCGCACCACGGTGCTGGGCACCGAGCCACTCTCCCGGACGGTCTGGCTCCATGACGGTGCATGGTTCGGCGAGATCAGGTAGTCGATCCGTCGCGCGGTGAACGTGCCGACGCCCTGCACCCGACGGACCAGCATCCGTCGTTGCAGCTCGAGCAGCGCGGCGCGCGCGGCGGCTCGGCCGACGCCGAACCGCTCGCCGATCTCGCTCTCTCCGGCGATGCGGGTGCCGGGTGGAAGGCCGGCGATCTCAGCCGCGACACGGTCGGCGATCTCCCGAAACTTGCGCGCTGCCACGGCCCCTCAGCGTAGTGCCCACACCGGGCGGATACCGTGTGAACGGCCGCCCGCGCCGCTCAGGCGTTCTCGCGGCGGAACGTGCGGGCGCCGACGACGGCCAGCAGCACTGCGACCGCGATACTCACGACGCTGCCGACAACGACCTCGGAGTCGCCGAAGTCGCCTGCGAACAGCGCTCGGGCCGCGTCGACCGTGTGCGACAGCGGGTTCACCGTCGCCAGTGTCTCCAGCCACCGCGGTGCAAGCGTCATCGGCAGCAGAATCCCGGAGAGTAGCAGAAGCGGCACCGAGAACGTGTTCAGCAGGGACGCGAGCGAGCCCTCCGACCGGGTGCGCAGCGCCAGCGCGTACGACGCCGAAGACATGCCCGCGGCCACCAGCGCGACGAGTAGCAGCGCCAGCACCAGACCCGCCGGGTCCGGTCGTAGCCCGAATGCCAGCACGGCGACGACGGTGAGTAACGACGCCTGCACGAGGAGCACCACCATGTCCTTGCCGACACGGCCGAGCAGCAGTGCGCCGCGGCTCGCTGGTGTGACCCGTTGCCGCTCGATGATGCCCGCACGCAACTCCACGATCATGTTGAACCCGACGAATGCGGACCCGAATAGCGCGATCATCGTCAGCATCCCTGGGGTGAACACCAGCCAGGGGTCGTCGCCGCCGCCGAACTCGTCGCCGAGGTTCTCCAACAGCGGACCGAAAAGGACGAGATAGAGCACGGGTTGCATCAGACCGATGATCACCCACAGCGGATTCCGCAGGTTGTCGCGGAGTTGTGCGGCGAAGACCAACGCCGTGTCGCGGAGAAATGTCATGGTCAGGCTCCAGATGTGTGGTCAGTGGTTCGGTGATGAGGTGGCGGCCGCACCGGCTTCGGTCGGCTCCGTCTGGGCCGGATCTGTCCGGGCGGGGTCCGGATGCTGCTCGGCGTCCCTCAGGCTGCGCCCGGTGATGGCGAGGAAGACGTCGTCCAGGCTGGGGCGTTTGACGGTGAGCGCTCCGGGCGTGACGCCGGCACCGTCCAGGGCGCGCAGCAACGGGATCACGGACTGGTCACCGTGTTCGACGGTGAGGTGGATCCGGCCGTGCTCGGCGATCGAGGACCGCACGGCTACCGCCTTCTCGGCCACGCGTACGACGGTCTCGGCATCGCCGGCGTCGGCATGATCGAGGTCGAGCGTGATGATGTCGCCGGAGATGCGGCGCTTGAGCTCGTCCGGCGTGCCCTCGGCGACGACGGTGCCGTGGTCCATCACCAGGATGCGGTCGCACAGTGCGTCGGCTTCGTCGAGGTAATGCGTGGTGATGACGATGGTGGTTCCGCGGGCGCGCAGGTCGCGAATGTGGTCCCACAGGTTGGCCCGGCTCTGCGGGTCGAGGCCCGTGGTGGGCTCGTCGAGGAAGACCAGTCCGGGCCGGTGCACCAGGCCGAGTGCGATGTCGACCCGGCGGCGTTGACCTCCGGAGAGCTGTTTGCAGGTGCGCTCATCCAGACCGTTGAGATCGAGCGAGCCGAGCAGCTCGGTCGCGCTACGTCTCGCGTCGGCCTTGCTGAGCCGGAACAGGCGTGCCTGCAGGATGAGTTCGTCCATGACGACGCCGTCGTCGCCGGTGGATCCACCCTGCGGGACGTAGCCGATGCCGGAGCGGACGCCCCGCGGATCCAGCCGGAGGTCGTGTCCGGCGATGGTCGCGTCGCCCGCGGTGGGTGTGATCAGCGTCGTCAGCATGCGCAGGGTGGTGGTTTTGCCGGCGCCGTTCGGGCCGAGCAGGCCGACGATCTCACCGTCAGCGACGTCGATGTCGACGCCACGGACAGCCTCGACCGGGCCGGTCCTGGTCTGAAATGTGCGGGCCAGGCCGCGAGCTGTGATCATCTTCCGTCTCTTCTTCCTGTGTCGCCCTTCGCCAAGCTAGACTATTCAAGCTTGAGTATCTTAGTCAAGCTTGAATATGGCATTCGCGTCTACCGGCGCATTCAGCGGCGCGGGCCCGTGGGAAGAACCTGTGCGAGGCCGGAGACCGTTGCGGTTCTCTCGACCGCCAGTCATGGTTGACATGGGTCGAGAAGGAGGCATCATGGCGCGCAGTCAGCGAGCGAACATGGAGACCGGAAGTGGCGCCATTTACGGGCTCGGGCTGATCGGGGCGCTCGTGTACTTCTGGGGTGAGGCAGACTCATTCGGTGAGCACGTCGTCGCCGTGCTGAAGGCCATCGTGTGGCCGGCGCCGATGGTGTACGAGATCTTCCAGGCGCTGGATTGACGGACGGCGGTGTGCCGGGGAACGGTACGGGTGACGGGCGCGGCGCCTGCGTGGCGCCTGGTCAGCCGAGCGGGGCGTCGTCGGGGCCGTCACCCGGGTCGTCTGCCGGGCCGCCACGTTCGATGCTGGTCACCGGTGTGCGGTGTGCCGTCGCGTACTCGGCCTGCTGCGCGGCGAGCGATTCTTGCGCGCGGCTGGGCAGATTCCAGACGTCGAGGTCACCCGACTCGATCCGTTGCGTCAGCATCAGTGCCCACGCGTACTCGGCCTCGGCCAGCCCGAGCTGTAAGCGCATCATCTCCGCAACGTGGTGTGGTTCTTCCTTCAACGGATCTCCGCCGCCCGCCTCGACACGCTCGATGTCGCGTCGTGTCATCATGATCTCGGCCTCGAGCCGGTGCGCACGCGCCTTGAGTGCGGCGATCACGTCGTCCCGATTGCTGAACGGCAGCTGGCTGATCGCCGGCAGGAGCGGATGGGCCGGCGCGTTCGACTCCCACAAGGAGCTACGGAGCAGGGCGTGGTATTCCTTCTCACCCTCGTCCGTCAGTCGATACGTGCGGCGGGCCGGACGCGAACCCCGTTGGCCGGAGTCGACCAGCTCGATCCACTGATCACGTTCGAGCGTCTTCAACGCCTGGTAGATCGAGCCCGGCGCCACGTTGGCCCATCTGTCGGCCCGCCAAGAGAGGAGCTCCCGACGGACGTCGTACCCGTGTACCGGCTGCAACATCCGCACGATCCCGAGCACCAGGAGACGAGTCGACGACGGAGTAGCCATGCGGTCCAGGATATGCGCCGACGTCGCCGGCTGACGGAACGTGTGCCCGGGCCGGCCGACCGATTACTCGGTGGTGTCCCGACCGTTGACGATGGCGTCGATGGTGCGCGCCATATCCACATCGGCACTGGTGACGCCGCCGGCTGAATGCGTGGAGAGGGTGAACGTCAACGTCCGGTAACGGATGTCGATATCCGGGTGGTGGTCGGCTTCTTCGGCCGCGTCGGCGACGTCGTCGACGATCGAGATGGCGGTCCGGAAGTCCCGTGCCTGGACCGTACGGCTGATCGCCTTGGTATCGCCCGACCATTGAGGGATGGCCGCCAACATCGCATGCAGTGCATCGTCATCGAAAACCGTCATGGTCAGCACTCTCCTTCCCGAGCATCTCTCGGCGCCCGTGCCTGACGGCGCCGGACGCACGTCGCTCGCGTTTCGGAAAGCGTAAGGGCCATCCGATCGCCCGTGCCACCAACTCCGTGATCGTGGTGCGGTATGTCTAGTCCGTGGACGACCGGCGGAAGATCTTCGAACCCAGCCAGACCAGCGGATCGTAACGGCGGTCGACGACGCGTTCCTTGACCGGAATGATTGCGTTGTCGGTGATCTTGATGCCCTCCGGGCACACCTCGGTGCAGCACTTGGTGATGTTGCACAGGCCGACCCCGGCCTCGTCCCGCGCCGCCTCGCGATGGTCGTTCGTGTCCAGCGGATGCATCTCCAGCTCGGCGTAGCGCAGGAAGAACCGCGGGCCGGAGAACGCCCGCTTGTTGTCGTCGTGATCGCGGACCACATGGCAGACGGTCTGGCACAGATAGCACTCGATGCACTTGCGGAACTCCTGACCGCGCTCCACATCCTCCTGCTGCATCCGGTACGTGCCGTCCGGCCGGCGAGGCTCGGGCGCGAACGCCGGCACCTGTTTCGCCTTCTCGTAGTTGTACGAGACGTCGGTGACCAGATCGCGGATGACCGGGAACGTCCGCAGCGGGGTCACCGTCACGGTCTCGTCCGGGTCGAAGATGGACAGCCGCGTCATGCAGGTCAGCCGTGGCTTGCCGTTGATCTCGGCGCTACACGAACCACACTTGCCCGCCTTGCAGTTCCAGCGCACGGCCAGATCGCCGGCCTGGGTGGCCTGCAGACGATGCAACGCGTCCAAGACCACCTCGCCTTCCTCGACCGGCACGACGTAGTCGGCCAGGTCACCACCGGACTCGTCGCCTCGCCAGACTCGCATCTTCAGGTCATAACCCATATGTCACTTCTCCTCGGCGGTTCGCCACCATGAGCCCGGCCGCGCCCCAGCACAGCCGTACCGGAGCACCGGGCTCGTGGTTACGCCTCATTTCTGCTCGAACAGTTCCTGCAAGTCGTCGGGCATGGTCGGTAATGCCTCGCGGCGGATCGAGACCGCTTCGCCGGTCTCGTCCAGCACACAGTGCAGATTCACGGTGGCCCACGAATCATCGGTGGCCGGGAAGTCGTCGCGGGTATGCCCGCCGCGGCTCTCGGTCCGTTCCAGAGCGGCCTTCGCGATGCACTCGGACACCAGCAGCATGTTGCTCAGATCCAGGGCCAGATGCCAGCCCGGGTTGTACTGCCGGTGACCCTCCACACTGAGCTGGGCAGTCCGCCCGCGCAACCGCACCAGCTCTTCGAGCGCCTTCTGCATCTCGTCCGCGTTGCGGATGATGCCCACCAGGTTGTGCATGACGTCCTGCAGGTCCTGCTGCACGGCGTACGCGTTCTCGCCACCCTCCCGCTCGAACGGGGCGAGTGCGGCCTCTCCGGCGGCGCGGATGTCGTCGTCGGAAATGGCCGGGCGCTGTTCCATCGCCGTCGCTGCCTCGGCCGCCGCGGCCCCTGCCCGTCGGCCGAAGACCAACAGGTCGGACAGCGAGTTGCCGCCCAGCCGGTTGGCGCCGTGCATGCCGCCGGCGACCTCGCCGGCCGCGTACAGCCCGGATACGGAGGACTCCGCCGTGTCCGGCTCGACGGCTACCCCGCCCATCACGTAATGGCAGGTGGGGCCGACCTCCATCGGCTCGGCGGTGATGTCGACGTCGGCGAGTTCCTTGAACTGGTGGTACATGGAAGGCAGCCGGCGCTGGATGTACTCGGCCGGATGCCGGGACGCGATGTCCAGGAAGACACCGCCGTGCGGAGACCCCCGGCCCGCCTTGACCTCGGCGTTGATGGCGCGCGCCACCTCGTCACGGGGGAGTAGCTCGGGCGGGCGGCGGTTGTTCGTCTTGTCGGTGTACCAGCGGTCGGCCTCCTCCTCGGAGTCCGCCGTCTCCGCCTTGAAGAACTCCGGGATGTAGTCGAACATGAACCGCTTGCCCTCGCTGTTGCGGAGCACACCGCCGTCACCGCGGACCGACTCGGTGACCAGGATGCCCTTCACCGACGGCGGCCAGACCATACCGGTCGGGTGGAACTGGACGAACTCCATGTTCACCAGCGACGCGCCGGCCTTCAGCGCGAGCGCGTGACCGTCGCCGGTGTACTCCCAGGAGTTGGAGGTCACCTTGTAGGACTTGCCGATACCTCCGGTGGCCAGCACCACCGAGGGTGCCTCGAAGGCGATGAACCTGCCGGACTCCCGCCAGTAACCGAAAGCGCCCGCGATCCGGCCCCCGTTCTGGAGCAACTCGGTGATCGTGCACTCCATGTAGACATCGATGCCGAGTGCGACGGTGCGCTGCTGCAGGGTCCGGATCAGCTCCAGGCCGGTGCGGTCACCGACGTGGGCCAGCCGGGCGTACCGGTGGCCGCCGAAGTCACGCTGGGAGATCAGCCCGTCCGGTGTGCGGTCGAACAGGGCACCCCATTCCTCCAGCTCATGGATGCGGTCCGGTGCCTCCTGCGCATGCAGCTGCGCCATCCGCCAGTGGTTGAGCATCTTGCCGCCGCGCATCGTGTCGCGGAAATGCACCTGCCAGCTGTCTTCGGAGTAGACGTTGCCCATCGCGGCAGCGGCGCCGCCCTCGGCCATCACCGTGTGCGCCTTGCCGAGCAGTGACTTGCAGACGACGGCCACCCGGGCTCCGGCGTCACGAGCGGCGATCGCGGCGCGCAAGCCGGCACCGCCCGCTCCTACCACCAGCACGTCATACTGATGACGCTCGATTGTGCTGGGATCGGTCATCTCAGAGCCGTCTCCTTCGTTGCTGCCGGACGTGGTCGAAGAGGTGAGCCGGACCTCTGCGGGGTCTCAACCCCGCGGAGGCGGCGCTGCTGTGGCATCGTGACTGTTCCTAGTTAATGAAACGTAGGTCGTCGAACCACCCGGCTGCCAGCGCCATGATGTAAAAGTCGGTGAGCGCCAAAGTGCCCAGCGTGATCCACGCATATTGCATGTGCCGGGTGTTGAGCCGGGAGACGAAGGTCCACCACCGGTACCGGATCGGATTCTTGGAGAAGTTCCGCAGCCGGCCCCCGGTCACGTGGCGGCAGGAGTGGCAGGAGAGCGTGTAGCCCCACAGCATGACCACGTTGCCGATCAGGATCAGGTTGCCCAGGCCGATGCCGAAGCCGTCCTCGCCGCTGAACGCGAGAATCGCGTCGTAGGTGTTGATCAGCGTGATGATGAACGCGGCGTAGAAGAAGTAACGGTGCGAGTTCTGCAGGATCAGCGGGAACTTGGTCTCGCCCGTGTAGGACTTGTGCCGGTCGGGCACCGCACACGCGGGCGGGGACAGCCAGAAGCTGCGGTAATACGCCTTGCGGTAGTAGTAGCAGGTCAGCCGGAACAGCAGCAGGAACGGCAGGCTGAACGCGGCATACGGGATGATGGGGTTGTCCACGAGCACCCGGCCGAAGTGCGCGGACTCCGGTATGCAGCCGTTCGAGACACATGGCGAGTAGAACGGCGTCAGGTAGTGGTGCTCGGCTACCCAATAGTTGTTCTGCAGGAACACCCGGACGGTCGCGTAGATGACCCAGGCGCTCAGGCCGATCACGGTGAACGTCGGGACCACCCAGTAGCGATCCTTGCGCAGCGTGCGCAGGCCGATCCGGGCGCGGTGAGGGGCGTCGACGCCGCCGGGGTGGGTGGCGGTCGCGGTGGCCGCCGTCCCGGTCGGGCGTTCGGGTTCGGATGCTTCGGTTCCGGTACTTGTCATCAGGGTGCGTGCCGATCCGGGGCGCCGAGACCTTCGTCTTCGGCTCCAGCCCACATGCTGGGGTCGTATGGGGTGTCGGGAATTGACTCGAGTGGCCCGTCGATGCGACCGCGGCGGCCGGGTTCCGGCTCGCCCAACTCCTCGAGGTCGGTTGCGAGCCGTGCGACATCACTGGTCAGGCGGCGGACACCGAGTGTGTCGCCATACGCCTGGCGCAGCCGGGAGACGGCGGACTCCAGTGTCGTGACGGCAGCCGCCACCGCGTCCCGGCATTCCGGTGCGCTTCTGATGTCCAATTCGGCCTCCCTGCGAACGTCGACGGTCGCTGGTGGATGGTGATCATAGCGCGCCTACGCGGCCTGATCACGTCGCAGCTTCCCATGGACCGGCGATCGAAATCCAGAGCTTGCCGGGATTGCGCGCGCCGGTGAACAGGTGCGCCGAACGTGCCGGCACGGCCGCCACCAGCCGTGGCGAGACCGTGGCAGCGGGAGCCGCAGGAGCCGGGCGCCGTCCGGCGGATCTGGAATGTGACCAACGTAACGCCGAAATTGTGCGTAGGCTGCGGCGTGCCGGTATTGAAGCAACGGTCTCGAGGGCATGAGGTTGGTCATTACAACGATTGCGGGTCACCGGCCGAGGGTGTGCGCCGGTCCTCCGGCCGGATATGCAGGCTGCGGGAGGATTTGCGGGGGTCCGCGTGGTCAAACTGTTACATTTCGTGTTTGTCCGCCGGAAATGGATTGCAGCTCAGTAACTTCTGTCGCGCTGGCTTGTGCGCCGCTGCAGCAAATGATGATGTGTGTCAAGTGTTTTGTTGGGATCCGAATCGGAGCCCATGACGAACTGAGGAGTCCAAGTTGACATTCAAGCGCAGAGGTGGGGCGGTCCTGGCCGTCGCTGCGGCGAGCGCGCTCGTCCTCGCCGCGTGCGGCGGTGACGACGACGAGGAGCCGACCGGCGACAGTGGCCAGGCGGAGGAGGACCAGGGGTCCGACTCGGACTCGGACTCGGATTCGGACTCCGAGGCCAGTGGCGACGTCTGTCGGGAGGATCTCGGCGACCTGGAGACCCAGGACGACACGATCTTCTACTCGACTGGCGAGTCCGAGTGGAGCGGCTACAACAGCGACACGCCGAGCACGTACTCGACGTACAACAACGTGATCAACAGCCGGATGAGCCAGAGCTTCTGGTACTGGGGCACCGACGGCTCGTTCTGTGAGGACACGGACTTCGGCACCATCGAGGTCCTCGAGGAAGAGCCGCTGACGGTTCAGTACACCATCAACGACGAGGTCAGCTGGTCGGACGGCACGCCGGTGACGGCCGCCGACTTCATCCTCGAATGGGGTAGCGAGAGCCCGACGATGGTCAACGCCGACGGCGAGCCGCTCTTCGACCATGTGAGCGGTACCGACTACGGCGAGTACGCCCCGGACGGCCCGCAGGGTGACCCGACGGGCAAGCAGTTCACGGTCACCTTCGAGACGACCTACGCCGACTGGAATCTGCTGGTCGGCAAGATGTACCCGGCACACGTGGTGGCCGAGCAGGCCGGCATGAGCATCGAAGAGCTCAGCCAGGCGATCCTGGACGGGGACACCGAGGCTGTCGAGCCGGCCGCCGAGTTCTGGAACACCGGCTGGCTCTCGCCCAACCCGGGTGAGCTGCCGGATCCCGAGCTGGTCCCGGTCACCGGCCCGTACCGGCTGAAGGAAGGCGGCTGGGAAGGCGGCCAGTACATCACGCTGGAGGCGTACGACGAGTACTGGGGGCCCGCGCCGGGCACACAGGAGATCGTCTTCCGGTTCGCCGCAGCCGACACCCACGTGCAGGCGCTGCAGAACGGTGACCTGAACGCGATCGAGCCGCAGGCCACGGTGGACACCCTCGCCCAGCTGGAGGGATTGGCACCGGACATCACCACCGAGACGTACCCGACGCTGATCTGGGAGCACCTGGACTTCAACTTCATGGAGGGCAGCCCGTTCGCCGACGATCTCGCCCTGCGGGAGGCGTTCGCGATGTGCGTGCCGCGGCAGCAGATCGTCGACAGCCTGATCACGCCGATCGACCCCGAAGCCGTGGTGATGAACGCCCGCGAGGTGTTCCCGTTCCATGACGAGTACGACGAAGTGGTGGAAGCCGCATACGACGGCCGTTACGACCAGCCCGACCTGGAAGGCGCGGAGGCGAAGATCGCCGAGTCCGGTGCGGAGACCCCGATCGATGTGCGGATCGGCTACTCCGCGCCCAACCCGCGCCGCACCGACGAGGTGTCGCTGATCAAGGCCAGCTGTGACGAGGTCGGATTCAACATCATCGACGTCGGCAGCGAGGACTTCTTCCAGCCGGGCGGCACCCAGGAGAGCGGGGACTACGAGGTCGCACTGTTCGCCTGGTCCGGCTCCGGCCAGATCGCCTCCGGCCAGAACATCTACGCCACCGGGCAGCCGCAGAACTACGGTGAGTACTCCAACGAGGAGGTCGACGCCGAGTGGCAGACGCTGGCGACGTCGGCGGATCCGGAGGTTCACCTGGAGCAGACGAAGAAGATCGAGAAGCTGCTCTGGGACGACCTGTTCGGCATCCCGCTCTTCGCCCACCCGGGCGTCGTCGGATACGACTCCACGCTGCAGAACGTGCGGCCGATGTCGGCTCAGGACGGCCTGGTCTGGAACGAGGAGCAGTGGTACCGAGCAGAGTGAGGTGAGCTAGGAATCACCGACTCTGCAGGGGCCGGCCGGGTGTCATACCGCCACCCGGCCGGCCCCTTGTCGGACCGGACGCGTCGGTGGACGCGTCGCGACGCGCCGTGCCGCGTCCGGTCCGGCCACGAGTCGTGGCATCCGTGTGAAGGGCTGATACGTGCTCAGATATATCTTTCGGCGGTTGGGGATCTCCGTCCTCGTCCTATTCGGTGCGGCCACCCTCGTCTTCGTTCTGACGATCAACTCGGGCGACCCGCTCG
This sequence comes from Phytoactinopolyspora halotolerans, assembly GCF_010550675.1. Taxonomy (GTDB): domain Bacteria; phylum Actinomycetota; class Actinomycetes; order Jiangellales; family Jiangellaceae; genus Phytoactinopolyspora; species Phytoactinopolyspora halotolerans. The sequence goes on from NZ_JAAGOA010000006.1 coordinate 27,086, forward strand.
CCGACCTGCGCGAGACGTCGGCGGACAATCGGGACGAGTTGATCGAGGCCCGCATCAGGACCATGGGGCTGGACAAGCCGTGGTACGAGCGGTACGCGGAATGGCTGCGCGGTGCGGTCGGCTGCGTGGTGCCCGGGATGCAATGCGATCTCGGTGTCACCAACCAGGGGCAGGACGTGCTCGCGCTGACCGAGTCCGCGATGTCGGCGACGCTGCGGCTGGTGATCGGCGCGACGGTGCTGGCCATCATCGTCGGTGTGGCCGTGGGTATCCTCAGCGCGGTCCGGAAGTACTCCGGGTTCGACTACGTCATCACCTTCGGTGCCTTCATCTTCTTCTCTCTCCCGGTCTTCTGGGCGGCCGTGCTGCTCAAGGAGTACGGTGCCATCCGGTTCAACGACTGGATCGCCGATCCGCGGATGAGCGTGACGCAGATGATCATCATTGCGTTGATCACCGGCTTGGTGTTGCAGTTCGCGCTGGGCGGTGATCCTCGTCGGCGGCTGCTGACCGCCGGCGCGGCGTTCGCCGTGGTCCTTGCGGCGCTGGCGTACTTCGACGCGGACAACTGGTTCCGCGACCCGTCGATGGGGCTCGGGGTGGTGATCCTGGTCTCGGCCGGGGCGGGCGTGTTGGTGACGTCGCTGGTCACCGGCTTCAGCGAGCGACGGGTGCTGTACGCGGCACTGACCACCGTCGGCGCCGGAGCCGTGATCACCTTCGCGCTGCAAGACGTGCTCGAGGACGGTGGATACGCCCTGCTCGCCGGCTTGTTCGTGCTGACCGTCGCCGTCAGCGTCGCCATCGGAGCGGCATGGGGCGGCCACATGCGTCGGCAGGCGATGCTGGTCGCCTGGGTCACCGGCGTGATCATGAGCGTCGTGGTGGTGATGGACTACGCGGTCTCGCATTGGTCCGCCATGCTGGAGCTGAAACCACGCCCGGTGCTGACCATCGGCGCGCTGTCGCCGAACTTCGAGGGCGACTTCTGGGAGCGGTTCCTGGATACCGGCACCCAGCTTCTGTTGCCCACGGTGCTGCTGACGCTGATCTCGGTGGCCAGCTACAGCCGATACACCCGGTCCTCGATGCTCGAGGTGATGGAGCAGGACTACATCCGTACCGCCCGGGCCAAGGGCGTCTCGGAACGTGCCGTGATCACCAAACACGCATTCCGTAACGCCCTCATCCCGCTCACCACGATCGTCGCCTTCGACTTCGCCAGCCTGATCTCCGGCGCGGTCGTCACGGAGCAGGTCTTCGGATGGCGAGGAATGGGGCAGATGTTCATCAACGGCCTGCGTGCCGTCGACCCGATGCCGGTGATGTCTTTCGTCTTGGTCACCGGCGCTGCCGCGGTGCTGATGAACCTGGCCGCGGACATCATGTACGGATATCTCGACCCGCGGATTCGGCGGTGATGCACGGTGGTTCAGATCAATGAGGCGCTGGAGACGGTCAAAGGCGAGGACCGGTCCTACAGCCAGGGACAGCTGATCCGCCGCCGGTTCCTCCGGCACAAGGTGGCGATGTCCGCGCTGATCGTCTTCTTCATCGCGATCGTGTTGGCCTACACCTCGATCGGCTTCGGGCCGATACCCGGGTGGTGGGGCAAGGACTACGCTTCGACGTATCCGAAGGTCGGCAACGGTGAGCCGACCATCTCGCTGACCGAGTTCACCATCGGCGAGCATCCGTTCGGTCAGGACACCATCGGCAAGGACTACTTCGCCCTGGTGATGCGGGGCATGCAGAGATCGCTGATGATCGCGTTCGGGATCGGCATCATCAGCACGATCATCGGCACGATCGTCGGCCTGCTCGCCGGTTACTACCGGGGCTGGGTCGAGGCGGTGCTGATGCGGCTGACCGACTTCGTCATCGTGGTGCCGACGCTGGTGTTCGCGGCGATCCTGTCCCAGATGGCCGGCGGTGTCGTCGGCATGACCCTGGTGCTCCCGCTGGTGCTGTGGACGTCACTGGCTCGACTGGTGCGCGGCGAGGTGTTGTCGCTACGTGAGCGGGAGTTCGTCGTTGCGGCCAGGGTGAGCGGTGCGAGCGATCTGCGGGTGATCGTCCGGCACATCCTGCCCGGTACCGTCGGCGTCATCGTGGTGGCCATCACGCTGGCTATCGGCGCGGCGATTCTGCTGGAGTCGACGCTGACGTTCCTCGGCTTCGGGGTGAGCCCACCGGACACGTCACTGGGGCTGCTGATCTCCGACTATCAGAACGCGTTCACCACCCGGCCGTGGCTGTTCTGGTTCCCCGGCCTGGCGATCCTGACGATCGTGCTGTGCGTGAACTTCATCGGGGACGGGCTGCGGGACGCGTTCGATCCGCGGCAGACAAGGAGCAAGGACTGATGACGATCCCCACCGACGCCACCCCGTCCGGCCTCGGCGGGTCGGAACCGGCCGTGCTGTCCTTCCAGGACCTGGAGGTCCAGTTCGCCACCGACCTCGGTGAGGTCAGGGCGGTCAACGGCATCTCCATGGAGGTGCACCCCGGCGAGGTGCTGGCCGTCGTGGGCGAATCCGGTTCCGGCAAGTCGGTCACGTCGATGACGGCCCTCGGCCTCCTGCCCAAGAACGCCCGGATCGGCGGCGTGGTCCGGGTGACGGAGAAAGACGTACGCCAACTGGACGCCCGGCGGTTGCGGCAGATGCGCGGCAAGGACGTCGCGATGGTGTTCCAGGAGCCGCAGACGGCGCTGAACCCGGTGTTGACCATCGGCGACCAACTGGTCGAGGCTCTCCAGCTGCACGGCGTCGCCTACGGCAACGCGGCCAAACGCCGTGCGGCCGACCTGCTCGCCGCCGTCGGCATCCCGGAGCCCGCGCGCCGGCTCAAACAGTATCCGCACGAGCTCTCCGGCGGTCAGCGGCAGCGCGTCGTCATCGCGATGGCGCTGTCCTGTGATCCGAAGGTGATCATCGCCGACGAGCCGACCACGGCGCTCGACGTCACCGTCCAGGCCGACATCCTGGATCTGCTGCGCTCTCTGAAGGAGAAGCTGAACACCGGCATCCTGCTCATCACGCACAACATGGGCGTGGTGGCGGACATGGCGGACCGGGTGGCGGTGATGTACCAGGGCGACGTGGTCGAGGTCGGCAGCGCCGAGCAGGTCCTGGTCTACCCTCAGCACGAGTACACGCGCCGGCTGCTGGACGCGGTGCCGCGGCTGGGCGCCGGCCGTGCGCAGCTGGGTATCGCGGCGGAGGCGCCGCCGATCATCACCGACGAGGTGCCCGCGCTCGAGGTGAAGAACGCCGTCGTCGAATATCACCGGCTGGGCAAGCCGTCGTTCCGCGCTGCGGAGGACGTCTCGTTCACCGTGCACCAGGGTGAGATCGTCGGCCTGGTGGGAGAGTCGGGCTCGGGGAAGTCGACGATGGCGAAGTGCGCGTTGGGCATACTCCCACCGACCAGCGGAACGGTGGCGGTCTACGGCGAGGACTTCAACCGGCTCAAGCGCAAGGACCGCAAGGCGCTGCAGAAGCGGATCGGCGTGGTGTTCCAGGATCCCGCGGCGTCGCTCAATCCACGGGTGCCGGTCGGCGACATCATCGCCGAGCCGATGGTCATCCACAAGGTGGGAACCAAGACGGAACGGCAACGCCGGGTCTATGAGCTGCTTGAGGCCGTCGAGTTGCCGAGGGCGGCGTTCAACCGGTTCCCGCACGAGCTCTCCGGTGGGCAGCGGCAGCGGGTGAGCATCGCCCGCGCGCTCTCGCTCGATCCGGAACTGCTGGTGGCCGACGAGCCGACGTCCGCGCTCGATGTATCGGTGCAGGCCAGCGTGTTGAAGATGTTCATGACGCTGCAGGCCGAGTTCCGGTTCGCCTGCCTGTTCGTCAGCCATGACCTCGCGGTGATCGACATGCTCGCGCATCACGTCGTGGTGATGGAGAACGGCCGGGTGGTGGAGCAGGGGCTGCGTGAGCAGGTGCTGCACGAACCACGTGAGGAGTACACCAAGCGGCTGCTGGCCGCTGCCCCGGTCCCGAATCCAGAGGAACAGCGGCGCCGTCGTGAGCAGCGACACGCCATGCTGGCCGCGTTCGGCGACAAGGTCGTGGAGATCGGCGACGTGCCGCACGGGCCGGAAGGTCCCTAGACGGCGCACCACCACGCGGCCCGCAGCCGGCGGAGAACCGACCGGGGAAAGATGTGCCGGGTCGGCACGTAAGGGACGGCCCGTTGGGTACCTCCACTCGACAGACGGATGCGTCTATCGAGTGGAGGCGAACTCATGAGTGGGTCGTCCCAGAACGGCGAAACCCGGACCAACAATCAGCGCCATCTCTCAAGTTACGTACCCCGCCTCGGGCCGGGCGGCGTGTCGTTGTGGGTGTTCTACCCATCGATCATCCTGATCGTCGCGGTCTGCGTGCTGACGATGGCCTTTCCCGATCGGGCGGGCGAGTTCTTGAGCACCATCCAGGAGAACGTCGTCGGCACATTCGGCTGGTACTACGTGGTGCTCGTCATCCTGTTCATGATCTTCGCGATCTGGATGGGGGTCAGCCGGTTCGGTGACATCACGCTCGGCAAGGACGGTGAGCCGGCCCAATTCAGCCTGGTGGCGTGGTTCGCGATGCTGTTCGCCGCCGGGATGGGCATCGGCCTCGTCTTCTTCGGCGTAGCAGAGCCGCTGATGCACTACGACTCGCCCCGCCCGGGCGAAGGCGCCGGCCCGGCGGCGGACGAGAACGGCTTCGGCGCGGAGGGCATCGGCTCCGAGGGCGCCGATCTGGCCCAGTACGCCATGGCTCAGACCTTCATCCACTGGGGAATCCACGCGTGGGCGATCTACGTGGTGGTCGGGCTGGCGCTGGCGTATGCGATCCACCGCAAGGGCCGGCCCGTGTCGATCCGGTGGGCGCTGGAACCGTTGCTGGGTGCGGAGCGTGTCCGGGGCTGGCTCGGTGATGTCATCGACACCGCCGCCATCATCGGGACGCTGTTCGGCGTGGCCACGTCGCTCGGGCTCGGCGTCGAGCAGATCGGCGCGGGCCTGGAGTCACTCGGCGCCATCGATGACGCGAACACCGGCGTATCCGTGCTGCTGATCGCCGTGATCACCTCCGTCGCGGTGGTCTCCGTCGTGACCGGCGTGGAGCGCGGCATCAAATGGCTGTCCAACGTGAACCTCGGACTGGCCGGTGCCTTCCTGATCGCCATGCTGCTGCTCGGGCCGACGCTCTTCTTGGTGCGCGAACTGGTCCAGTCGATCGGTGTGTACATCCAGAACCTGGTCCCGCTGACCTTCGATACGAGTGCATACGCCGGTGCGGAGGGCGAAGCGTGGCAGGGGTCGTGGACGACGTTCTACTGGGGCTGGTGGATCTCGTGGGCGCCGTTCGTCGGCGTCTTCATCGCCCGCATCTCCAAGGGCCGCACCATCCGGGAGTTCGTCGCCGGTGTGCTGATCGTGCCGACGCTGGTGACTTTCCTGTGGTTCTCGGTGCTGGGCGGCAGCGCGTTGCATCGGCAGCTCTACGGCGAGGGCGGCCTGGTCAACCGGGACTCGCTGGATCCATTCGAGCGGGTGATCCCGGAGAACGCGTTGTTCGAGCTGCTGTCGGACGTGCGGTTCGGCACAATCTTGAGCGGGGTCGCCATCATCATGGTGACCATCTTCTTCGTCACCTCATCGGATTCCGGCTCGCTGGTGGTCGACATGCTGGCCTCCGGGGGTGAGCAGGAACCGCCGACCTGGAGCCGGGTGATGTTCGCCGTGCTGGAGGGCGCCGTCGCTGCCGGGCTGTTGCTGGCCGGAGGCCTGCAGGCGCTGCGTACCGGCGCCATTCTCACCGCCTTGCCGTTCAGTCTGGTGATGATCGCGATGATGTGGGCCACGTACCGGTCACTGCGCGCAGAGCACCACGTGCGACGCGCCACGCAGGAACGAGAGAGTCGGCAAGAGCTCGAACAGAACGTCCGGCGCAGCGTGACCGACGAGCTCAGCGAGATGACGGATAGACGATAGCCGGCTTCACTGGTAGTCGCCGGCTTGTCGAGCGGCGCCGATATGGCGCGGATATGGCGCTGATATGGTGTCACCGCTCCGGCTACCGCGGGCGCGCGACGGCGCATGGCCGACACGCCACTGGACTCGTGAGCTTGACGATTCACGTTTCTCCCGTAACGGTGGTACGGCACCTGTGGGCGACGTACGGAAGGTGAAGCCATGAGTTCTCCGTCAGAGACACAGCGGTCGCGCCGCTCACCCGAAATATCGCAATATGAGCCCAAAATCGCCCGCGGTGGCGTCACGCCGGGGGTTTTCTATCCGTCACTCATCGTCATCGGTCTCGCCGTCATCGTGGCGATGATCTGGCCGGACGACGTCGGCGAGGCGCTGGGCACCATCCAGGAGAACATCGTCGGCGGGTTCGGCTGGTACTACGTGCTCGTCGTCGCCATCTTCGTGGTCTTCTCGATCTGGATGGGTGTGAGCCGGTTCGGTGACATCAAGCTCGGCAAGGACGACGATCCGCCGGACTTCAGCCTGGTGGCCTGGTTCGCCATGCTGTTTGCCGCGGGCATGGGCATCGGCCTCGTGTTCTGGGGTGCGGCCGAGCCGCTGCGGCACTACGACTCGCCGAAGCCGGGCACCGACGGCGGCGGTGCCATCGGCGGCGCCGACGCGGCGGCCGGAGACGTCGGCAAAGGGCTGGAGGGCATCGGGCCCGACGGGGCCGACCTGGCCGAGCAGGCCATGGCCCAGACGTTCCTGCACTGGGGCTTCCACGCGTGGGGCATCTACGTGGTGGTCGGGCTGGCGCTGGCGTATGCGATCCACCGCAAGGGCCGGCCGGTGTCGATCCGGTGGGCGCTGGAGCCGCTGCTGGGTGCGGAGCGGGTCAAGGGATGGGTCGGTGATGTCATCGACACCGTCGCCGTCGTAGGAACGGTCTTCGGCGTCGCGACGTCGCTCGGATTCGGCGTCAACCAGATCGCGGCCGGCCTGGTCTCGATGGGGCTGATCGACAGCGCGACCGACGGCGTCGCGATCACACTGATCATCGTCATCACCGCCATCGCCACGGTGTCGGTCGTCTCCGGAGTCGGCAAGGGCATCAAGTGGCTGTCCAACGGCAACCTCGCGCTGGCGGCCATCTTCCTCGTGGTGCTGCTGATCGTCGGCCCGTCGCTGTTCTTCCTCCGCGACTTCGTGCAGTCCCTCGGTACATACATGCAGAACGTGCTGCCGATGACGTTCGACACCAGTACCTACACCGAGGACGCCGGCCAGGCATGGCAGGGGTCGTGGACGACGTTCTACTGGGGCTGGTGGATCTCCTGGGCACCGTTCGTCGGCGTCTTCATCGCCCGCATCTCCAAGGGCCGGACCATCCGGGAGTTCGTCGCCGGTGTGCTGATCGTGCCGACCACCGTCACGTTCCTGTGGTTCGCCGTGCTGGGCGGCAGCTCGCTGTACCGGCATCTGTTCGGCGCGGGCGGGCTGGTCGACCGGGTCGACGCGAACGGCGACCAGATCGACGAGGCGAGCGAACGCGTCGTCGCGGAGAACGTGCTCTTCCAGCTCGTCGAAGATCTCCCGCTCGGCGGCATCCTCACCGTCGTCGTGGTGATCCTGGTCGCCGTGTTCTTCATCACGTCATCGGACTCCGGCTCGTTGGTCGTCGACATGCTGGCGTCCGGCGGAAATCCGGAGCCGCCGATGTGGAGCCGGGTCCTGTTCTGTGCGTTGGAGGGCGCGGTCGCCGCAGCGCTGCTGCTGGCCGGTGGCCTCGGTGCGCTGCAGACCGGTGCGGTGATCATGGCGTTGCCGTTCAGCGTGATCATGCTGGCCATGTGTCTGTCCACCTACCGCTCGCTGAAGGCGGAGTACCGGGTGCTGCAGGCGGCCGAGCGGCGGGCCCGCCGGGAGGAGATGCAGCGGCACGTCAGCACGCACGTCACCGGTCAGCTGACGGAGAACTTCGACGACCACTTCGGCGAGCAGGTCGACTCGAGGATCGACAACGCGCTGGTGGAGATCGGCGTCGGTGGCGAGGGCAACGGGAGGCGCGCGTCGTCGTCCGAGATTCCGGACGACGACGACCGGCGACCCACCCCGGAGCCGACCTGAGCGGCCGGTAGCGCGTCCCCGCCGGGCGGGGGCGCCGGGTTGCCGGAGTGACGGCGGAGGGTTTGACCGGCTCAGTCCGGTCAAACCCTCCACTCATGTCTGGACGATCGTCCACACGTTGACGTCGTCTGGAGTTCGGCGTGTGACGCAGCTGAATGCTCGTGCCCGTATCATGGGAAGGTCGGTTCCGCATCACCTGGGGCTCGACCCGACTCCCACCTCACGAAACGAGTACATCCGCATGCCCATGCGCAGACGCGACGACCTCCGGAACGTCGCCATCGTCGCCCACGTCGATCACGGGAAGACCACCCTGGTCGACGCCCTGCTCTGGCAGTCCGGCGTCTTCCGGGCCAACCAGGACGTCGCTGAGCGGGTCATGGACTCGGGCGATCTGGAGCGGGAGAAGGGCATCACGATCCTCGCCAAGAACACGGCGGTCCGGTGGGGTGAGACGACGATCAACATCATCGACACCCCCGGGCACGCGGACTTCGGCGGGGAGGTCGAGCGCGGGCTGTCCATGGTGGACGGCGTGGTATTGCTGGTCGACGCGAGCGAGGGGCCGCTGCCGCAGACCCGGTTCGTGCTGCGTAAGGCGCTGGCGGCGAAGTTGCCGATCGTGCTGGTGGTGAACAAGACCGACCGGCCGGATGCGCGGATCGGTGAGGTCGTGGACGAGACGTACGACCTGTTCCTCGACCTTGTCGAGTCCGACGACGGCGCCGGCGGGGGTTCGCTGGATGCGCTCGACTTTCCGGTGGTGTACGCGTGCGCCGTCGACGGCAAGGCATCACTGGAGCGGCCGGACGACGGGTCCGCGCCGGATTCCGAGGATCTGGCTCCGTTGGTGCAGACCATCCTCGATACCATCCCGCCGCCGGAGTACACCGAAGGTGCCCCGCTGCAGGCGCACGTGACCAACCTGGATGCTTCTCCGTTCCTGGGACGGCTCGCACTGTGCCGGGTGCGTGAGGGCGAGATCATCAAGGGATCGCAGGTGGCCTGGTGCCGTAAGGATGGCAGCATCGAGCCGGTGAAGATCACCGAGCTGCTGATCACACAGGCGCTGGACCGGGTCTCCGCGGACTCCGCCGGCCCCGGTGACATCATCGCGGTCGCGGGTATCCCGGAGATCACCATCGGCGAGACACTGGCGGATCCCGACGATCCGCGGCCGCTGCCGCTGATCACGGTCGATGAGCCGGCGCTGTCGATGAACATCGGCGCGAACACGTCACCGTTGGTCGGTCGGTCCGGCGGCAGCAAGGTCACGGCGCGGCTGGTGAAGGACCGGCTGGACGCCGAGTTGATCGGCAACGTGTCGCTGCGCGTGCTGCCGACCGAACGCCCGGACGCCTGGGAAGTGCAGGGCCGTGGCGAGCTGGCGCTGGCCGTTCTGGTGGAGACGATGCGGCGGGAGGGCTACGAGCTCACGGTCGGTAAGCCGGACGTGGTGACCAAGGAGGTGGACGGCAAGCTACACGAGCCGGTGGAGCGGCTGACCATCGACTGCCCGGAGGAGTTTCTGGGTGCGGTGACCCAACTGCTGGCCGGCCGCAAGGGCCGGATGGAGCAGATGACCAACCACGGTTCCGGCTGGATCCGGATGGAGTTCGTGGTGCCGGCACGCGGGCTGATCGGATTCCGGACCGATTTCCTCACCGAGACCCGGGGCACCGGGCTGGCACACCATGTCTTCGAGCGCTACGAGCCGTGGACCGGCGAGCTGCGCACCCGTCGTACGGGTTCCCTGGTCGCCGACCGCAGTGGGGTGGCGACGTCGTACGCGATGTTCAACCTGCAGGAGCGCGGCACCTTGTTCGTGGAGCCGGGCACGGACGTCTACGAGGGGATGATCGTCGGCGAGAACTCCCGCCCTGACGACATGGACGTCAATATCACCAAAGAGAAGAAGCTCACCAATATCCGTTCGTCTACCGCGGAAGAGCTGGAACGGCTGATTCCGCCGCGAAAGCTGTCCCTCGAGCAGGCGCTGGAGTTCTGCCGGGATGACGAATGTGTAGAGGTCACCCCGTCGGCGGTGCGGCTGCGAAAGGTCACTCTGGACGCGACCGAGCGTGCGCGAGCGGCGGCACGGCGGAAGCATCAGAACTGACCGGACGTCGAAGAATGCCCGAATGGCCCATAGGGGGCCATATTTGTGGAGCATCCACAATCCCGTAATGTGTGCACTTGTGGAGGTGCACGTGAGGCGGTCTGCTCGTGGCGTCGTTCAGGTCGCCTGTGGTGTGGCGCTCATGCTGGCCGCGTGTGGCACGGACGAGCCGACGGGCGGCCGGGCGGACGCGATCACCGTTCGCGGCTGCAAGCCGGAGAACCCGCTGGTGCCGAGTATGACGATGGAGTCGTGCGGTGGCCAGGTCGTTGACCAGCTGTTTTCGAAGCTGGTCCGGTACGACCCGGACACCGCCGAGCCGGAGTACGAGATAGCCGAGTCCATCGAGTCGACGGACAACCAGACCTGGACGGTCACCCTGGAGGACGGCTGGACATTCCACAACGGCGATCCCATCACCGCGCAGAGTTTCGTCGACGCGTGGAACTGGGCCGCCTACGCCCCCAACGGATCGCCGAACTCGCACTTCTTCCGGCGAATCGAGGGTTACCAGGACCTCCAGCCGGAAGGCGAGAACGGATCCGGAGAGCGGGCGATCACGCCGGACATGGTGGCGAGTACGGAAATGTCCGGCCTGCGGATTGTTGATGAACTGACGTTTACCGTGACTCTTTCTCAGCCGGAGGCGTCATTTCCGAAACGTGTGGGATATGCGGCGTTTGCGCCATTGCCCGATGAATTCTACGAGGATCCGGAGAGATTTGGAGAGAATCCGATAGGCTCGGGCCCGTTCGAGTTCGTCGAGTGGATAAGGAATTCCGAGATCAAGCTCCGCAGATATGACGGCTATCAGGGCGACACCGAACCGCAGATCGACGAGGTGACGTTCCGGATCTACCAGGATGAAGGTGCCGCCTATAGCGATCTGCAGGCCGACAACCTTGATCTGGTACCGCAGCTGCCGACGTCGGCGCTCGCCGACGACGCCTACCGGGACGATCTGGGGGAGCGCTACGTCGAGAAGGAAGCACTGGCGGTCAGCACGATCTCGTTTCCGCCGGAGTCGGTCGATGACTCCTATGCTGACCCGCGGCTACGGCAGGCGATATCGATGGCGATCGACCGGGAGACGATCACCGAGTCGATATTCCACGGAAGCCGCGAACCGGCCACCGGGTGGGTGGCGCCCGGCGTGGCGGGATACGAGCCCGGAGTGTGCGGTGACAACTGCACCTATGATCCCGAGCGAGCCCGTGAGCTGTTCGATGAGGCGGGCGGTTACGACGGTACGATGACCCTGTCCTACAACAGTGACGGGGACAACAAGCCGTGGGTGGACGCCGTCTGCAACAGCATCAAGAACACGCTGGGTGTTGACTGCGTGGGTGTGCCGGTCGCCGACTTCAGTACGTTTCGGTCGCAGATCAACAACCGCGAGATGACCGGGATGTTTCGCAACCTGTGGCAGGCGGACTACCCGAGCATCGAAAGCTTCCTGGCCGAGGTCTACGTGACCGGAGCGTCCGGGAACGATACCGGATACAGCAACCCGGAGTTCGATGAGCTGATCAAGGACGCCGCATCACTGCCGGAGGAGCAGGCGATGGCCGCGTACCATGAGGCCGAGTCGCTGCTCGTGGACGACATGCCGTCGGTGCCGCTGTGGTACACCACGACCATCGCCGGTTACTCCACCAAGGTGGACAACGTCAAGATCACACCGTTCCAGACGATCGACCTGCTCAGCGTGGTCATCAAATAGACGCGGACGGGGTTCACGATGGGCCGGTATGTGCTGCGGCGGGTCCTGCACATGGTGCCGGTGTTGCTCGGCACCACCTTCGCCATCTACGCGATGATGTGGTGGCTTCCGGCCGATCCGCTCGCCGGACGGTGCGGCGGGAGAGTGTGTCCGGACAGTTATGTCGCGCGGATGACCGAGGCGTATCACCTCGATGATCCGTTGCCGGTCCAGTACGCGAGGTACATGCTCGACCTGGTGACCGGTGACTTCGGCACGACCTTCTCCGGTGCTCCGGTCGCCGACGAGCTCCTGCAACGGTTCCCGGTGACGCTGCAACTGGCCGGGTTGGCCGTCGTCGTCGAGATCGTCATCGGCATCATCGCCGGGGTACTGGCCGGACGGCGGCCGGGTGGCTTCGTCGACAACCTGGTGCTGGTGAGCACGCTGGCGGTGCTGGCCGTGCCGGTGTTCGTGCTGGCGCTGACGGCACAGTCGGTGTTCGGCGTGCAGCTCGGCTGGTTCCCGGTCACGTCCGACGGCGGGTTCGGGTCGTTGATCCTGCCGGCCGTCGTGCTGGGCGCGGTGCCGTTGGCATTCGTCGCCCGGATGATGCGCGCGACCCTGATCGAGAATCTCACCGCCGACCACGTCCGCACCGCGCTCGCGAAGGGGGCCTCGGAACGCCGGGCCGTGCTGGTGCACGGGGTGCGCAACTCCCTGATCCCGGTGGCGACGCTGGCGGCGGCGGACTTCGGAGCGCTGGTGGCGGGCTCCGTCGTCGTGGAGACGGTGTTCAATATCGACGGCGTCGGCGGTCTGCTGGTGCGCAGCGTGCGCGACGGTGAGATCGGGATCGTGACGACCGCGGTGACCCTGCTGGTCTTGCTCTTCCTTGCGGTGAACCTGATGGCCGACATGCTCTATCCGATTCTCGACCCGAGGATCCGTCATGCGTAGCCCGGAATCGATGCGCTCGCGGCGCTCCGGCGCCGGTGGCGGAGAGGCGCTGCAGGTACCGGCGCGGGGCCGGGCCGGGCTGCGGATCCGGCGCGGGCTGTGGGGCCCGGGCGGGACGGGCGACCGGGGCGGGGCAGGTGACCGGGGCGGGGCAGGTGACCGGGGCGGGGCGCGGGTGTGGATGCGGCTGCGCAGACGCCCGGCGTTCTGGATCGGGTGCGGGTTGCTCGTCCTGCTGGTCCTGGTCGCGATCGTTCCGGGACTGTTCACCGGGCGGGATCCGGCCTACTGTGACCTCGCACTCTCCCGGCGCGGTCCCGGGGACGACGCCGTCTTCGGGTACAACCTGCAGGGGTGCGACGTCTATGCGCGCACGATCTACGGAGCGCGTGCCTCTGTCCTGGTCGGCGTCTTCGCCACGGCGGCCGTCGTCGTCATCGGCGGCCTGATCGGAACGGCGGCCGGCTACGCAGGAGGCCGGCTCGACTCCGTGCTCTCCCGGTTGACCGACGTGTTCTTCGGGATCCCGCTGCTGCTCGGCGCCCTGGTGGCGTTGGTGGCCTTTCCGTCCGACGAGTCCACCCCGGGCTGGCAGACGACCGCCAAGGTGGTGCTGGCGCTGGGCATACTCGGGTGGACCACGGTGGCCCGGATCGCGCGTGCGGCGGCGATCCAGGTGCGGCACATCGACTATGTGGTGGTGGCGCAGGCTATGGGCGGCGGCCACCTGCAGGTGATCCGCCGGCATGTGCTGCCCAGCGTTCTTCCGCCCGTGCTGGCGTGGTCGACGATGGCCGTCGGCGGGTTCATCGCCGTGGAGGCGACGCTGTCCTTCATCGGCATCGGGCTGCAGCCGCCGGTGATCTCGTGGGGTGTGGAGATCAGCGAGGCTCAGGCGTACCTGCGGCAGTCACCGCATATGTTGATCGTTCCGAGCGCGGCGCTGTCCCTCACGGTGTTCGCGTTCATGACCCTCGGCGAAACTCTCCGCGCCGCGCTCGACCCCCGCACGCCCCACCTAAATGATCATGTGAAGTAGGTTTTCTCGTGCTTCAACAGGTCTGCAGACATGGTAGTGCTGGAGAAAACCCACTTCACATGATCATTTGGAGGTGGAACGTGGCGTGCTGAAGAAAAGGGGGGCTTTAAGCTTCAGCACGCCACGGGTCTGTGGGTAGACGCGACCGGACGGGCCGATGGGGCGTGACATTGGTCTGGCCCGTCCGGCCCGGTGTCAACGACGTTAGCGCACGCACCGTTGCATCCACGTTGCGAACGTCACGGCCGGCCCCGCAGCGAGCTGTCCAGCGCATCGAGCGCGGCGCCGACCTCTTCGCGTCGCCGCGAACCGTACGGGAGACGGGCGAGGCAGGCCTGCCACAGCTCGGCGTCGTCCTGCCCGGCCGGCGACCGGGCGAAGCGCAGCAGGACGTCCGCACGCGCGTGCCGGAGCAGCGACGTACGCAGCCAGCTGTGCAACTGCCGCCGGTAGGTGATCACGCCGGGTGCGTCCGACCGAGGAAGCACCGGCGCCCGGTACAGGTCGACGGCCCGCCGGTGGGCGCCGCGCTGCAGGCAGTCGGCCACCTCGGCCGCGTCGGTGCGCAGCGCCACCCGCAACCGGTATGGGCGTCCCGGGGTCAGCAGCTGTGGCCACGCCTTGCGCAGCCGGGACAACTCGGCGCGGACGGTGACCTCGGCCGCGTCGTGCTCGTACATCAGCTCGGCGAGTTCCGCGGCGGTGAGGCCGTCGGGGTTGAGCGTCAGCAGCATCAGGAGCTCGGTGTGCCTCAGACTGAGCTCGGCGACACGGCCGGAGAAGGTGAGCTCGCCGCGATCGCGACCCAGGACGCGGAGCGAGGCCGCATCGGGAGGGGCGAGCTGGGTGGGCACATGCAGACGGAGCTCGGCTTCGACGGCGGCCACCGCGGAGCGGATGAGCAGCGCGGATTGCGGCGACGCCACGTCGTCGCGGCCGGCGATGGCGAGTGTGCCGTGGACACGTCCGCTGTGCGGGTCACGGATCGGCGCGGCTGTACAGCTCCACGGGTGGACCGCTTTGGCGAAGTGCTCGCTGCCGAAGATCTGGACCAGCTCGCCGACGACCAGCGCGGTGCCGACCGCGTTGGTGCCGGCGGCGCTCTCGCTCCATACCGCCCCATGGGCGATGTGGATCCGCTCCGCGCCTCGGAGTAGCGACTGATCACCGTCGGCCCACAGCAGCCTGGCCTCGGCATCGGTGACCGCCACGATCACTCCGGCTTCCGATGCGTCACGGACGAGCAGGTCCTGCACGACCGGCATGACATGGCGCAGGGGATTGGCCTCCCGGGCCTCAGTGAGGGCGTCGTCGGTGAGCACGATCGGCGGACCGGCCGCATCGGGGTTCACCTCGAGCCGGTGCGAGCGTTCCCACGACTCGAGGACGACGGGCCGGACGGATTCGGGCGGCTTCCCTAGATTCCCCCGGCCGACGAACCGCTCATGCGCCTCTGCTGTGTGCCGCCATCGCTGCGCCGCGTCGATGCCGAGCGGCAAGGCAAGCGATGGCGTGGAGCGCCCCCACGCTCGGTCCAGAAGATCCCCCCGTTCCGTGTCCCCGGCGCCCAGAATCTTGTGCCGTGTCCGCGGTCGTTTCGCTCCAGTGTAGACGGTGCGTGCGGATCCGCTGTGGTGCGCGGGTGCCGCTGTCGGTGTCACTGACTATCGTTGCGGTCATGGTCGACATCAACTCTCAGCGCCGGATGCTGCTGGTGCACGCGCATCCCGACGACGAGACCATCGGCACCGGGGCCACGATGGCCCGTTACGTGGACGAGGGCGCACACGTGACCTTGGTCACATGCACCCAAGGAGAGCAGGGTGAGATCTTGGTGCCAGAGCTGGCGCATCTCGCTCCAGAGCGAGATGACGCGCTCGGTGAGCACCGTGCCAAGGAGCTGGCGGCGGCGATGGCTGAGCTGGGTGTGACCGACTACCGCTTCTTAGGCGGGCCGGGACGCTACCGGGATTCGGGCATGGTCTGGGGTGATGAGGGGCGTCGGGCAGTGGCACCGGAGTCGGTGCGGCCGGACAGCTTCTGGGCCGCGGATCTGCTGCGGGCGGCGGACCACCTGGTCGAGGTCATCCGAGAGGTGCGTCCGCATGTGATGGTCACGTACGACGAGAACGGCGGGTACGGCCATCCGGACCACATACAGGCGCATCGCGTGGCGATGTATGCGCTGCTCCTCGCCGGGGTCGACAGCTATCGGCGAGACCTGGGCGAGGCCTGGCCGGTGCCGAAGGTGTACTGGACCGCCATGCCGCGCAGCGTCATCCAGCAGAGCATCGAGATGTACAAGGACCATCCGGACAGCCCGTTCGGTGAGGCCAAGTCCGCCGACGATTTCGGTTTCGTGGTCGACGACGCGGACGTCACCGCCGTCGTGGACGGATCCTCCTGGCTGGGACGCAAGGCGGCGGCGATGCGTGCACACCGGACCCAGATCGACGTCGACGGCCCCTTCTTCGCCCTCTCCGACAACATGGGGCAGGAGATCTGGGGTAAGGAGCACTTCCGGCTGGTGCACGGCACGCCAGGCGATGTGGACCCGGAGACCGGTTGGGAGACCGACCTGTTCGCCGGCCTCGAACCTTGACGACTCAGGGCCTGCTGAGCACTCTCCTGCGAGGTGCGATGCTGCTCGCTCTGGCCGGGATAGCCGTGGTCACCGCGGTGGCGGGCGCGTTCGTCCACCGGTGGTCGGCGGGGATCGGGCTTTTCCTGGCCATCGGAGCGGCGGTCGGCGTATGCGTGCTCTCGCGCAGGGTCGCGCGTTCCCGGCTGGGAATCGGAGTGGTGGGGCTGTCTTGGCTGGTGCCTGTGTTGATTCTGGCGCAGCAGCGGCCGGCCGGCGACGTCGTCATCGCCTCCGACGCGACAGGGCTCGTGTTCCTGTTCGGCGGTGCGATCGGTGTCGCCGTGACGCTCGGCATGGGAGCGAACAGAGCGCCCGTCGCTGAGATGGAGACACGCGGAAAGGCAGAGCATGGATCAAGATCGAGTAACGGCGTCATAAAGGGGGACGATTCGCCATAGCTCGAGTAAGATGCGCTCGGCAGACTGTCGTGTCTGTTCTTCACATGGATATGTCGCGTGTTAGGTATGCCCAAAGGTGACCGACAAACAAACCAATGCGAGCGGCTCGCCTGCGCACGCGGACGGCGCCAGTCGTCCGGCAGGTGCTGTCTCCTCTGATGATGCAGATGCGTTGACCGATGCCGAGGCCGCCGCGTCAGCCGGGTCGTCGTCCGACGACGCGGCTAACGAGGCCTCCCCGGCTGACGGTCCTCCGCCGGCCGAGCCCTCCGCAGCCGACGGTCCTGGCGGTGAGACCCCCGCGACCGACCGTCCATCCGGTGACGCTCAGCCGCCACAACCTCCTCCCGCCGGGGCTTCGTCCGCCGGGGTCTCGTCCGCCGGGGCTTGGTCGGCTGGAGCTTCGAATTCTGGGGTGTCGAACGGAGACGTTCCGCCGCCCAACGGCCGGCCGGCTGCGAACACCGCCACCGGTGCGCCGACTGCAGGCGCCCCGACGGCCGGTTCGCTGGGCGACGCCGTCAGACCACGCAGCGCGTCGTTTCCACCACCGGTGGCCCCACCACCGGCCGCCCAGCCGCCGGCTCCAGGCGCGAACGCGCCGAGTCAGCACCCCGAGCCGGCGACCCAGGAGATCGCGGTGCCGGTCCTCGATCCGTCCGGTGGA
Organism: Phytoactinopolyspora halotolerans; assembly: GCF_010550675.1. Lineage (GTDB taxonomy): Bacteria > Actinomycetota > Actinomycetes > Jiangellales > Jiangellaceae > Phytoactinopolyspora > Phytoactinopolyspora halotolerans. The sequence continues at coordinate 44,722 of NZ_JAAGOA010000006.1, forward strand.
GACACCTCGGACGGCGGGTCCGGCGCGGGCGACGACGAGTCGGACCGGCCCCGCCGCCGAGGCCGGACGGTGGCGATCGTCGCGGGCGTCGTCATCGCGGTACTGGTTGTGGCGTACGGCGTCATTTACCTCATGTTCGGTGGAAAACTGGCGCAGAATGCCACGGTCGCCGGGATCGACGTCGGCGGCCTCACGCCGGCTGAGGCCGAGGCCAAGCTGGAAGCCGAGCTGCCCGCCGTCGTCGATGATCCCATCCGTGTGCAGTTGGGGGAGACCGAGAGCGCGTACGACGTGGTGCCGTCCGAGGCCGGCATGCAGATCGACGTGCCCGCCACGGTAGGTGCGGTGCCGGGCGGCAGCGCGAATCCGATCTCGCTGATGCAGGCTTTGTTCGGCGGCGACGAGGTGGAGCCGCGGCCGGTGATCGACACCGACCGGTTGCGCAGCACACTGGAAGGCATCGCCGAGCAATCGAACACCGAGCCGGTGAACGGGTCGGTCGCGTTCGACGGAGGCGAGGTGGTGACCAGCGAGCCGCAGATCGGGACGGAGCTGGACGTGGACGGCGCGATGGAGGTGCTGTCCGGCGCCTTCTACGGCAGCGACGCGCGGGATATGCCGATCGGCGAGCTGACCGTTCCGGTCGACGAGGTGCAGCCGAACGTGACCGGAGACAAGGTCGAGGCAGCGGTGGACGAGTTCGCCGCGCCGGCCATGTCCGCCCCGGTCACGGTGGTCGCGGGTGATGAGAGCGTCCAACTGTCGCCTGAGCTGATCGGCCAGACGCTGAAGCTGACCGCGAATGAGAACGGCGACCTGCAGCCCGAGCTGAACGGCGACAAGCTGGTCGAGCTGGCCTCGGACGAACTCGAGGAGCTGGGTCAGGAAGGCAAGGACGCATCGATCACGATCCAGAACGGCGAACCGGTCGTCGTGCCGGCCGAGGCCGGGAAGGGGATCGAGAAGGGCTCGCTCGGTGACGCGGTCTTGCTGGCGCTGACCGAGGAGGGCGACAGCCGCCGTGCGGAGGTCGAACTGGTAGACGTCGAACCGGAACTGACCACCGAGGCCGCGGAGGAACTCGGCGTCAAGGAAGTCGTCTCGGAGTTCACGACGTACTTCCCGCCGGCGGAGTACCGGGACGTCAACATCGGCCGGGCCGCCGAGCTGATCGACAACACATTCCTCGAACCGGGAGATGAGTTCAGCCTCAACGGCATCGTCGGTGAGCGCACCGAGGCCAACGGCTTCACCTCCGGGACCATCATCAACGGTGGGCGTCTGGAGGATGCCATGGGCGGCGGCGTCTCGCAGGTTGCGACGACGACGTTCCACGCGGCGTTCCAGGCCGGCCTGGACGACGTCGAGCACTGGCCGCATTCCATCTACTTCGACCGGTACCCGATCGCGCAGGAGGCGACGGTGGCCTGGGGCGCGAAGGACATGCGATTCGCGAACGACACGCCGTACGGTGTGCTCGTGGACACGGAGTTCACCCCGAGTGCCGGCCGTGACCAGGGTGTCCTCACGGTCCGGATCTGGAGCACCGAGCATTACAAGGTGGAGACGTCGGTCTCCGAGCGCGGCAATTTCACGTCGCCGCAGACGATCTACGACAACGGTCCCAACTGCGCCGCGCAGTCCGGGAGCCAGGGATTCGACATCACGTCCTACCGCAAGGTGTGGACGCTCGACGGCGAACTGGTCAAGGACGAGGCCGACCCCTGGACCTACAACCCGAACCACCAGGTGATCTGCGGGCCGGACCCGGACGAGGGCGGCGGCGACGACTGACCTCGCCCGTGATCATCGATGGTGAGACCGGTCATCACCGGTTCAACGGTCGATGATCATGGCGAGCGGTAGTGGTAACTGTGGTGGTCGGCGAAGCCGAGCTTCCGGTATGCGGCCTGGGCAGCCGTGTTGGTCTCCTCGACCTGGAGGTAGGCGTGGGTGGCCGCGAGCCGGGCCGCCCACGCCGCCAGGCCGGCCACCACGTGGCTGCCGAGGCCGCGTCGCCGCGCCGTCGGCGCCACCTCCACCGCTGTGACGCCCAGCCAACGACGGCCGCTGGGGGCGTCGGTGACGGCGCCTCGTGCGATGGCGACGCGCTGCCCCGCGTCATCCACGGACGCGAAGCCGACCTGGTCCGCGTTGGTCAGGACATGGATCGCGTGCTCGGGAAGCTCGTCGCCGCGGTAGTGGTAGCAGCCCAGCCACGCGTCGTCCGGCCGATCGTCGATGCGCACGGCCGGCAGGTCATCCCGGGCGCCCGCCCGCACGTCATCGACATCCGCGGTGAGCACCAGCACGTCTTCGCTTCGTGACCATCCCCGGGCGTCCAACGCGGGCCCCAGGGCCAGCTCGAGCGGGCCGGGGACCTGGAAGCACGGAGGCAATCCGCGCTCGGCGTACCAGTCGCGCACCGCGGCGATGGCGTCGTCGAGGGCCATCCCGGGATCGTCGAGGGGCATACAGGAGTTGGCCCGGCGGGTGAAGCCGTCCGCCGCCCTGAGCAGCCAGCCCCCGATCCGGTCGGTCTGCAGCGCCCGCCAGCCGCGCGCCGCTGCGGCCTCCAGATCGCGTACCGCACGCCTGGTCACCGGTTGGGCGGGAATCGCCTTGATCGCCATGACGTCGCCCTCGGCCACCACCACGATCTCGCCCTCTGGGCGTGACGACCGGCCGGAACCGCTGGTGCGACGCAGCTGCAGCCGGCCGCCGGACCAGGATTCGAGAGTGCCCAGCACATCCGTCGCGGACTGCTCGGCGTCGTGCAATCGGTGCCGGACGACGACACGGCGGCCCACAAGCCGATCCCGTGCACCGCCAGAGGGAAGGTGTCTCATAGGCTGACCTCTGTTGCAAAGCGGAGTGGGTGCACCGCGATACTAGGTGGTGCAAGGCGCTCAACGGCGCCACGACCCGTCTGGAGGAGACCGTCGTGACATACGTCATCGCGCAGCCGTGCGTGGATCTCAAGGATCTGGCTTGCGTCGAGGAATGCCCGGTTGACTGCATCTATGAAGGGGAACGGATGCTCTACATCCACCCCGACGAGTGTGTCGACTGTGGTGCGTGTGAGCCGGTCTGCCCGGTGGAAGCGATCTTCTACGAAGACGACCTTCCCGAGCAGTGGAAGGACTACTACCAGGCGAACGTCGAGTTCTTCGATGACCTCGGCTCGCCCGGTGGAGCCGCAAAGCTCGGCGCGATCGACAAGGACCACTCACTGATCGCAGCGCTGCCGCCACAGGACACCGGGGAGCACTGACCGGCCCACGCGAGGTGAGCGCTAAGAGCGTGACGATCCATGGGTGATGTCGCCGGAACGGCCGGTCCGCTGAACCTGCCGGCGTTCCCGTGGGATTCGCTGGTGCCGTACCGGGAACGGGCGCATGCCCACCCGGACGGCCTGGTGGACCTCTCGGTGGGGACGCCGGTGGACCCGACGCCGCAGGTAGCCCGTGAGGCGTTGGCGGCTGCGGCTGATGCTCCCGGCTATCCGACGACGCAGGGGACGGCTGCGGTACGTGCGGCCGCTGCGGGCTGGCTGCGGCGACGGTTCGGCATCGGCACGGTGGACCCGGACGGCGGCGTGTTGCCGAGCATCGGCTCGAAGGAGCTGGTGGCCTGGCTGCCGACGCTGCTGGGGCTGGGTGCCGGCGACGTGGTCGTCCACCCCGAGCTGGCGTATCCGACCTATGACATCGGTGCGCGACTGGCTGGTGCGCGGCCGGTGGCGGCCGACTCGTCGGTGGCGCTGGGACCGGAGCGGCCGGCGTTGGTCTGGCTGAACTCTCCGGCCAATCCGCACGGTGCGGTGCTGCCCGCCGAACACCTGGCGAAGATGGTGGCGTGGGCACGGGAACGTGGCGCGATCGTCGCCGCGGACGAGTGTTATCTGGAGTTCTGCTGGGAAGCCGAGCCGGTGTCGGTGCTGGACCCCGCGGTGAACGGCGGCTCGTTGGACGGCATCCTGGCCGTCCATTCGTTGTCCAAGCGCTCCAATCTCGCCGGCTACCGCGCCGGGTTCGTCGCCGGAGACCCAGTACTGCTGGACAAGCTGCTGCAGGTTCGCCGGCACGCCGGAATGATGATGCCGGCACCGGTGCAGGCGGCGATGGCGGCCGCTCTCGACGACGACCGGCACGTCGACGAGCAGCGGGAGCGATACCTGCGCCGACGGACGACGCTGCACGCCGCTCTGACGTCGGCCGGTTTCCGGATCGACCACTCCGCAGGTTCCCTCTATCTCTGGGCGAGCCGGGACGAGCCATGCTGGGACACCGTCGGTTGGCTTGCCGATCGGGGCATACTGGTGGCGCCCGGCGAGTACTACGGTCCGCCCGGCCGATCCCACGTACGAGTGGCGCTGACCGCCACGGACGATCAGATCACCGCCGCCGCGGAGCGTCTGCGCGGCGTGTGATCGACATCTCCGGCTAGGACTGGCTAGCGAGCCGTATCGGCCTCGCCGGCGGGCACGTCGATGGCCGCGGACGCGATGTCGATGTCCGGGCCGATGCCCAGCGCCACCTCGTCGATTCCGTCGCAGGCGATCACCGCTGACTGGCTCGGGCCGTCGAACACGTGGCGTCCGTCGTCCTCGGCGGTCGAGGCGGCATCCGGGAAGGCCGCGCCGTAGTACTCCCGGACGGTGTCGCACAGGTCCGTACCGTCCGGGTGCTCGGCCAACACCACGCCGACGGCCGTGTCGCCGGAGCGGTCCCAGACGGTGACCTCGCCGCCCGCCCAAGCCTCGGTACGGCCGAGCGCATCGTCGAGCGCCGCGTTCTCGTCTCCGCCGGGCGCCTCCAACAGGAAGAGCAGGTCGGCCGCGCCGAACGTGTCGCGGTGGACCTCCTGCCAGCCGTCCGGGCCGTCGAGATCACGGACGTCCTGTGCCTCCTCACCGGACGCGTACCGCTCTGGGAACAGGATCTGCGCGCTCGTCGTGGGAACCTGCGCGTACAGGTCGTCGATCGCGGCCCAGTCGCCGTCGAGGTAGGCGTGGCAGGCGAACGACATCCCTTCCAGATACGGGAAGGACAGACTGCGCTCGACGTAGTGCGGCAACGCGTCCAGGCTCGCGGTCGTGCCGGACGACTCCAGCTCCAGGGTCAGCAGATCGGTCAGCGATAGATGCGTGGTGATCATCATCTGGCCGTAGAGGGTGGCGTCTCCCTCCAGCGCGCTGAGCGCGGCCAGCGCGGCGTCGCTGCCCTCGTCGGAGGCGAGGGTGTCCAGGTCGGGCAGGCCGAAGGTGGCGTCGGCGAGCGCGTGCACCATCTCGTGCGCGGTGACGTAGGTGCCCATCGGATCCATCTGTTCCGAGCCGATCACCAGCTCCTGGGTGTCCGGGTTGTAGAAACCCGCCACACCCTCGCCGAGCGCGTCGAGCTGGGCTTGTGCAAGATCGAGGTCCGGTTCGACGGCGCCGAGTGTGGCCAGCATGCGGGACTCGACGGCGATCGCCTCCGCGTCGAGGTCTTCCTCGCTCATCTCGACGACGCGCCGCTGCAACTCATCGGCCGGGACGAACTCGATGTCGAGCTCGCCGTCGGCGGACAGGCCGCGTTCGGACTCCACGATCTCGCGCACCGCACGGACCTGCTCCTCGATCTCGGTGTCCGGGATGGAGTCGCTGTTCAGATCGGTCATACCGGGCGCGAGACATTCGAAGACAGCGGTGTCGACACCGAGATCCTCGGTACCGAGACCGCCGCCGTCGCCGAGGCCTTCATCGCCCAGTGCGTCGGCACCGTCGTCGAGCAATTCGCCGAGGTCCAATCCCTCCATCAGGTCGAGAAGATCACCCAGGTCAGTACGAGACTCGGCGGCGGCGAGATCGTCCTCCAAGTTCTCGACCCTGCGGTCCATCACCAGGTAGACGGTGCCGGACAAGGCCAGCCCCAGCGCTGCGGTGAGTGCGGTGGCGACCCTCCATCGCCGGACGGCGCCCGGACGATCCGCCGTTACCGGTGCATGGCTGGGATGGACCTCGGCAGGCCGACTGCTCTGGCTGGAGGGCGGGTCGGGTCGTTGCGGCGGCGGAGGCGGTGGTGGCTCGCTCATGATGTGGCCACCCTATCGAGACGGTGCGCTCAGCGAATGGCGGCGTATGCCGTGGCTGCGTGGATGTGCGCGTCAGGGCGGGTGGTCGGCGCTAGCCTCGGCGCAGGCGAGGCCTAACTCCGGCCTTCGACGACGTCGATGTGGATGTGGTCGAGATGGCGAAGCGTCGGGTTCTCGGTGTCTCCCGACGGGTGTTCATACGGGCGCCAGCCTTCACTCGACCGGCGCGCGGTCCAGATCATGTCGTCGTAGATGACCGTTGCTATGCCGAGACGCTGCGCATGGGCGACAGCCCAGTGGGCGACCGCCCACCCGTAGCGGTTGACGTCACCGTTCTCGTAGTCGCGGAACATCACGTCGATCGCCCGGCCGTCGTAGTGCGCCGAGCCCTCGATATGGCCGGAGCTGACTCCACCCGGCTGGAAACCGCCCATGTCCAGGTCACCGAAGCGCTCGAGCAATTCGTCATGGACGGTGCGCGCTCGCGGGGTCAGCCCGCCGTCGTCTATCTGCTGCACCCTGTGTCCGTCGAACGCGTCCATGGAGAACTGGCAGTGAAAGGCGGCCCCGGAATGCCCGGCGAACGAGGAGGCCAGCGCCCGGGCCTTCTCTTCGTGTTGCGCGTACGCGTCCGGAAAGGCGCTGCGCTGAACGGTCTGCGCGGCCACGGTGATCTCCATCTCCCGGTAGCCGTCGACCTGGACCAGCGCGTCGTAGAAGGCCCCGGCGGCATAGACCGGGTCCTGAACCTGCTCCTCGGTGCCCCACCCTTGGGACGGACGCTGCTGGAACAACCCGAGCGAGTCCCGGTCGCCGTAGTTCAGGTTGTACAGGTCGGACTCCTGATATGCGGTGGCCAGCGCGATGGTCACCGCTCGAGCCGGCAACCCTCGCTGCACGGCGATGGCGCTGATCGTCGCGGCATTCTCAGCCTGCTGCGTCGTCAGCTCCGCCTCATAGCCGCCGGCGTTGGCTATGCACCGCTCCCGAGTGCCGAGCAAACCGCCGTCGTTCTCCAGCCGCCAGATGAGCAGGAGCATCAGTCCCACGCCGAGAACGACCAGAACCGCCACCGTGCGCAACAGCCGGGCGGCACGCCCCATCGGCCTCGGTGTTTGGCTATAGCGGCTCATCTTTGGCTGTAACGGCTCATCTATGCCTGCGAGTTCCAGTCACCCACCCGGCGACGCGCGTCAGTTCGCGTGCAGGGCGGCGTTCAGGCCGCCCCAGTCGCCCGATCTCGCCAGTGCCTCGATGGCGCCGGAGACGCTGTTGCGCCGGAACAGCAGACCGCCCTGGCCGGAGAGCTCGCGTGCCTTGACCACCCGGCTGTCGGGGAGGCTGACTTTCGTCCCGGCGGTGATGTAGCAGCCGGCTTCGACGACACATCCGTCGCCGAGTGAGATCCCGACGCCGGCGTTCGCGCCCACCAGGCATCCCTCGCCGATGGTGATGACCTCCTTGCCGCCGCCGGAGAGCGTGCCCATGATGGACGCGCCGCCGCCGATGTCGGAGCCGTCGCCGACGACGACGCCCGCGGAGATCCTGCCTTCCACCATCGAGGCTCCGAGCGTACCCGCGTTGTAGTTGACGAACCCTTCGTGCATGACGGTGGTACCGGCGGCGAGATGCGCACCGAGGCGTACCCGGTCGGCGTCGGCGATCCGCACTCCGGACGGCACGACGTAGTCGACCATGCGCGGGAACTTGTCGATGCCGAGTACCGCGACCGGCCCTCGTTGCGCGAGGCGGAGCCTGGTCTGCTCGAAATCCTCCACCGCGCAGGGGCCGTGGTTGGTCCAGACGACGTTCGACAGCACGCCGAAGATACCGTCCAGATTCTGTTCGCGCGGCGCCACGAGGCGGTGCGAGAGCAGATGGAGCCGCAGATAGGCGTCGGCGGCGTCGACGGGCGGTGTGTCGAGGTCGGCCACGGTCTGCACCACGCGACGACGTACCTGGCGATCGGGGTCATCGGTCTCGAGATTGCGCAGCTCAACGAGGGCATCCGAGCCTACCGGCGGTTTGCCGAGCTCAGGCGACGGGTACCACACATCCAGGATGGTGCCGTCGAGCGTCGTGGTCGTCAGGCCAAATCCCCAGGCGGGTCGTGCGTCGGGCATACCGCCAGCTTAAGGGGAGCGGCACCGATCGCTGCGCTGCGGGGTCGCCCCGCATGACCTACCCTCCTGGCGAAGGATCCATGCACCGGCACGAGGAGAGACGCATGCTCGACAGACTCAGCGCTCGGATGAAGCGAGGCACCGTGGGAGCGTTGGGAGCAGCCGCATTGCTGGCGGCTCCTTTCATGGCCGGACAGGCCAGTCCGGACAACGGCACCGCGCACAGCGGCACCGCGCCCAGCGGCCCGCTCGCGGAGGAGATGGCCGAACTTCTGGAGCTTCAGCCGGGTGGTGTCCAGATATCCGACAATGCGTTGGCCTGGGACGACGGCGCAACCGTGGTGGTGTGGCCCAGCCCCGGGGAAACCGTGGCGCCGGCTGGGCTCGGGGAGAACGTGCGGGCCGATGTGGTCGAGGAACTCGGTTCCGAGACGCTGCAGGAGCAGTCGGAGACGGGGAACGCCGCAGCGGTGGAGGGTGATGCGGCCGGCGCCGCGTCGTCGGATCTTCAGCCGGCCGGGAGTTACACGTCATGCCCGTACTCCTACTACTGCTTCTACACCGGATCGAACTACGACGGCACCCGGTACCAGTTCTCCAGCACGTGCTCGTCGTACGCGTCCAACTGGGGATTCAACAACCAGACCACGTCGTGGGTGAACCGTGGCGGCAGCGGGAAGGCCATCTACGCCTTCGACTACCAGGGCAGCTCGCGGCTGTGGTACGAGGCGGTGGGTACTCAGGATTCGTACGTGGGCTCCAGCGACAACAACCGGATGAGCTACTGGACCTGCACGTACACCGGCTGACCAACCCGCGGGCCCGACCTAAATGATCATGTGAAGTGGGGTTTCTCGCGCCTCAACAGGTCTGCAGACATGGTAGGGCACGAGAAAACCCACTTCACATGATCATTTAGGAGTGGTGGTGGGTCAGAGGAAGAGGGTGTAGTCGATGACCGCCGGAGCGGCGGCGTCGAACTGCTCGACGTCGTCCAGCAGCACTTGCTCGTAGCCGAGGAGTCGACCGTCGTCGCGGTCGATGAGCAGGACGTGGCGAATCGGCCAGCCGCTCCCGTCCGAATCTGTGGCGAACGCCTGGACCGTGCGACCGGCGCGGTCCGTCGTCTCGCCGAGGGACTCGACGTCCGGTGCGTCGGCGAGCAGGCGGAGGATCGCGGCCCGGACAGCGGAGTCCGGAACCTGCTCGAGGTGGACATCGCGGACGGCGCGGAACAACTCGGCGCTGTCGTCGGCGAGCGCGGGTCGCTCGGTCGCGAGCACATCGCGCAGCTCCGCGGGCTGCGTCGGCAGGTCGTCCGGGTACATCGTGGCCCAGGCGCCGGCCTCGAGCGTCTCGTCGCGCAGCACCTCGCCGGCGGGGCCGGGACGGCCATCCTCGGTCCATGCCCGCCGGTATGCCTCGCTCGGGAACTGTGGTTCGCCGCCCACCTCGCGCACGGAGACGGTGCCGTTCGCGTGCCGGATCAGATCGCGCCGAATCGGGATGACCGCCGTGCTGACGTTGCTGCTCGTCGCCGCGTCACCGGTTGACGCGGTGGCGCCGTCATCCGCCCGGCCTTCTGGGGCCGCATCCGGTGCGGCACCTTCCGGCGGCGCGTCGCCCTCGGCTGCCTTCGGGCCGCTCTCGGTGATCTCGAGCGACCACCGTTCGGTACGGATCGCGAGGCCACCGCCGCTTGCCGTCGCCCCGTCGAGACCCTCTGAGTCCGCGCCCACGTCCGAGTCCGCACCCGGGTCCGAGTCCGCGCCCGCGTCCAGCTCCGCGTCCGTGGCGACGCGCGTAGCCAGGGCGGTGAGCTCGGCCGAAGCCGGGTCGCCTGCGGACGTCTCGTGTCCGATCAGCGCCGGTGTGGCAGCGTGCGCGACGCCCATGTCGGAGCGGAACACGTCTGCGGCGACCAATGAGACCGCTACCAGCACCCCGGCTGTGGCCGTCGCCAGCGCCATTCGGGCCAGCTGTATCCGCGGCCGCCACGCCGGCTTGCGGCGCTTTGATCCGGCCGATGCCTCCAACGTCTCCCGCGCGATCGACTCGAGCAGGTCGCGGATGGCGCGTTCGCGGTCCTCGGGGAGCTCACCGGAAGGAGGACGCTCGACGCTGCCGAACTGAAGTGTCGGTGAGTTCATGGTGCTACGTGGCCTCCCGGGTCGGGTTGAGCATGCACAGCCGGCCGGGACGTCGTTGGTCGGGCGGCACCCTCCACCAGGCGGCGGAGATGTTCGTGGGCACGGGCCAACCGGGAACGGACCGTACCCACCGGGATTCCGAGCGCCACCGCTGCCTCGGCGGCGGTGCGCTCACCCCAGACGCACAACGCGAGCACCTCTTGCTCACGCTGGGGGAGTCGTCTGAAGACACGCAGGATCTCCTGCATCTGCTGCTCGGCCTCGACACGGGCAGCGTGGTTCTCGTCGCCGCGTTCCTCGATGATCGCCGGCGGCAGCTTGGCCAGTAGTCTGCGGTGTCGTTTCACCGCTCGGGTGCTGTTCCGCGCGGCCTGCGACGCGATGCCCAGCAACCAGGCCATGAGCGTGTCGCCGTCGGCGGTGAACCGGGCCCGCTGGCGCCAGGCTTCCAGGAACACCACCGTGGTGAGGTCTTCGGCGATGTCCCAGCTGCCGGTCAGCCGGAAACAGAACGTGTAGACGGCGTGTGAGTGCCGGGTGAACAGGTCACCGAAGGCCGCGGGATCGCCCCGGCGAGCGCGCGACCACAGCTGTTCATCGCTGGGTCCGCCCTCGGTGGTCCCGGGCTCTACCACACTCATCGCCTCAATGGTGTACCACCCGCCGGATAAAACCAAACCGGACGCCGTGTACGTGCAGGTCACGTCGCATTCTGCGGCATTCTGGAAAGCCTTGGCTGCGGTGTGTGCGGCGCAGCGGTCCGGCGTCAGCGCCGGAGTAGTCCTAAGGTGGCGGGCGTGGACACAGGACTCGATCTGAACCAGCCCGCTCCGGAGTTGACCGCCGCGATCTGCGATATCGCCTCGGTCAGCGGTGCCGAACGCCCGCTCGCCGATGCCGTCGAGCAGGCGCTGCGTGCCCATCCGCACCTCAGCGTCGATCGGGACGGCGACGCCGTGGTCGCTCGCGCCGGCGAGGGCCGCGTCGGCCGGGTCGTCGTCGCCGGCCATTTGGACACGGTGCCGATCGCCGGGAACCTTCCCACCAAGCGAGACGGCGACGTGCTCTGGGGTCGCGGCACCGTGGACATGAAGGGCGGCGTCGCCGTCATGCTCCGGCTCGCGGCGCAGATCGCGTCGCCGGTTCGGCCGGTGACCTACATCTTCTACGACAACGAAGAGGTCGAGGCGGAGCGGAACGGGCTGGGCCGGATCAGCCGGACCCGTCCTGAGCTGCTGGAGGGCGACTTCGCGGTGCTGATGGAGCCGACCTCGGCGATGGTCGAGGGCGGATGCAACGGAACGCTCCGCGCTCGGGTTACGGTCCGGGGCACGGCCGCGCACAGCGCACGCTGGTGGATGGGGAGTAACGCGATCCACGACGCGGCTCCGGTGCTCGAGCGGCTGGGCGCCTACCAGCCGGCAAAGGTGGAGGTGGACGGGCTCGTCTACCGCGAAGGGCTGAACGCGGTGGCGATCGAGGGCGGCATCGCCGGCAACGTCATCCCGGACCGGTGTGTGATCGCCGTGAACTATCGGTTCGCGCCGGACAAGACCGAGCAGGCCGCGTTCGACCACGTCTGCGAGGTGTTCCGTGGCTGGGACGTGGACTTGGCGGACAGCGCCCCCGCCGCCCGCCCGGGCTTGGACCGGCCGGCCGCGCGGGAGTTCGTCGCGGCGGCCGGTGGGGAGGTGCGGGCGAAGGAAGGCTGGACCGACGTGGCCCGCTTCGCCGGTCTCGGCGTTCCCGCCGTCAACTTCGGACCGGGAGATCCGCAGCTGGCGCACGCCGACGACGAGCGGGTGAACATCACGGAGATCGTGGAGTGCGAGAATCGGATGCGTGCCTGGCTGGCTCCGGACGAGGGCTGATCCGCCCGGAGCCAGTACGCGGACGCGACCGCTACCACACGTGGCTCTGCAGGTGGTCGAGGACGAGGAACCTGGTCCGTGGACTCGCCTCGGCCACCGCCTGCCGGAGCGTATCCAGGCCACCCCAGTCTTTCGCCGGCTCGTCCAAGGGGTAGTCGAAATCGTCCCAGTGGGTCGGTACGACGTATCGCGGCTTCCCCAGCGCGGACAGCAGCCGGGGCACGTACTCGTGGACCGACGCACCGCCCGGCGGCACCAGCGCGACGTCCGGCTGCACATCAGCGAGCTCTGACTCGATGTAGTTCGATCCACCGAAGTCGATCACCGAGAACCCGGAGTCGGCGGTCACCAGGTATGCGAGTGTTCCTCCCTCGACCAGGTCCTTGATGACGGCGGGCGTCTCCGGCGGCGCTGCCGGCCGAGTGCCCGGATAGGCGACGCGAGCCCGCGGCCCCGTCGCGGAATGCAGCGAGCGCAGCACCCGGATCGTGTACCCGTCGAAGCTCAGATACTCACCGCCGGTTGCGACGGACAGCTGGTCGGTGGGAGCGCCGAGCGCCCGCATCAGGTTCACGTGCGTCTCGGTCCCGATCACCGTCGCGCCCGTTCGCTCGGCGAGGTATGGGACGTCGGTCAGATGGTCGTAGTGTCCGTGGGTGACGAGAATGTGGTCCGCTCGCAGCTCGCCGCTGTCGACGTAGCGGTCGATCAGCTCCTTGTCGACCGTGATCGGGGTGTCCGGGTTCGCGCCGCCGGGTGCGTAGGTCCCGGTCTCGAAGCGGGTCACCCAGGGGTCGATCAGGATCGTCCGGGTCGCCGATTCGTCGTCGCCCCCATCGTCCTGGTCGGGCACACGGATCCGGATCTCCCAGCTGTTGTTGCCCCACCAACGCAGCGTCACACCGGCTCTGCCGGGACGACGACGTTCGGGCTGGGTGTTAGCACGCCGCGGTTCCTCCCGTCCAGCGCCGGCGATGGTCGGGAAGGTGCTGCCGGCCAGACCGGCTCCGGCGACGGCGCCGAGCAGTCCGCGCCTGCTCCACCGGCCTCCGTCCCGCGTCGTTGTGTTGACATTCGTTCGTCTTGTGGTGGTCATTGCGTTCCGCCTCACATGTCCGGTCCGTCTGGAGAGCGATCACCGAACCACGTCGAGCGACCTACCGTCCAAGATCCGGATTTGTCCGCAGGGCGGCCAGAACGGATATCGTCGCATGTCGCGTCCGCGGGGGAGAGCGGCCTCGTGAGTCAGATCAGTCCTCGCGACGGTGCGCGGGGCGGCAGGTCTCCCTTGATCGCGGCCACCATGTCCAGTACCTGACGGGTGGCCGCGACGTCGTGCGCGCGGAACACCCGGGCGCCCTGCCACGCGGCGACGGCGGTGGCGGCCAGCGTGCCGTTCAGCCGCTCCGCCACCGGGAGGTCGAGCGTCTCTCCGACGAAGTCCTTGCGGGAGAGGCTGACCAGCACCGGCCAACCGGTGTCGATCAGCTCGCCCAGCCGTCGGCTGACCTCCAGCGAGTGGTAGGTGTTCTTGCCGAAGTCGTGGGTGGGATCGACGACGATGCCGTCCGGACGGACACCGAGTTCGACGGCGTGCCGCGCCAGGCCGGTGGTGCCCGCGATCACGTCCGCCATGACGTCGTCGTAGGTCACGCCGTGTGGATCGGTACGGGGAGCGTGCCCGCCCGTATGGCTGCAGACCAGTCCGGCGCCATGCCGCGCGGCGACGGCGGCGAGGTCCGGATCGGCGGCGGCCCAGGCGTCGTTGATCAGGTGTGCACCGGACTCGCACAGCACATCCGCCACTCCGGCGCGGTAGGTGTCGACGCTGATCACGGCCTGCGGAAGCTGGCGGTGGATCTCGGCGACCAGTCCGGCGGTGCGATCGATCTCCTCGGCTTCGCTGACCGGCGGCCCGACCCCCGCCTTCACCCCGCCGATATCGATGATGTCCGCGCCTTCGGAGATCACCTGCTCGACCCGGCGCCACGCTCGGTCGAACTCGAACGTGGCGCCCTTGTCGTAGAAGGAGTCCGGGGTGCGGTTCACGATCGCCATGACGGCGAAGGTTCCGGGGCTGAAGGTCGCCGACCCGAGCCGCAGGACGGAGGCGTCACATGGCACGATCAGCATTATGTACGTCGTCTTCGTCATCGTCGCGGCCGCGGTGCTCTTCGCGGTCGTGGCGGTCACGTTGGGGCGAGGCGACCTGATGGAGGCCGAGCCTCCGGCGGTGGCGGGGCCGGAGCTGAGCCCGGATGCGCTGCACGCCGAAGATCTCGATGAGCTGCGGTTCTCGGTTGCGGTGCGTGGCTACCGGATGGACCAGGTCGAGGTCGTGCTGGACCGCCTCGCCACGGAACTCGCCCAGCGAGACCGGCACATCGCCGAACTCAGGGAGCAGCTGGACCGGTTGGCGGCCGCCGCGCCCCGCCAGCCGCGTCCGCCGTGGACACCGGGAACACCGGGAACACCGGAGACTCGGAGGCCACCGGGAACACCGGGCACGCCAGGGACGCCGGGGATCTGAACTCGGCTAACGGTGGGCACATCCGGCCAGGTGATCGTTGACCAGCCCGGCCGCTTGCATGGTGGCATACGCCGTGGTCGGCCCGACGAACACGAATCCGCGCCGCTTCAGGGCCCGGGCCAGTGCGGTCGACTCGGGCGTGAGAGCGGGGACGTCGTCGAGCGTCCGCGGTGCGGGACGGCCGTCGTCGTCCGGGGCGAACGACCAGATCAAGCGGTCCAACGCGCCGTCGCCCTCCTCCTCCCGCAGCCTGCTCAGCGCCCGTGCGTTGGTGATCGCCGCGTTGACCTTGGCCCGGTTACGCACGATGGCGGTGTCGTCCAGCAGCCGGGCGACGTCTGACTCGTCGTACTCCGCCACTACGGACGGCTCGAAGCCGGCGAACGCCCGCCGGAACCCATCGCGCTTGCGGAGAATGGTCAGCCATGACAGACCGGACTGGAACCCTTCCAGGGTCAGCCGCTCGTACAGGGCGACGTCTCCGTGCACCGGTCTGCCCCACTCGGAGTCGTGATAGACGATGTAGTCCGCCGACCCCAACGCCCACGGGCAACGCGGGGTGCCGTCAGGCCCGTGTGCTGCTTCCCGGCTCATCCGTTCCGGCGCCTCCTCCTCGGCCGATCGGTCCCGACATCGTCATCGAAACGGCCGCGACGACGTCGATCTTCGAACGAGTGTACGGCACTCCATGCGGTGATCGAATCGGCACCCGAGCGCTGCCCGGTTCCCCGTTGTGGCGAGGTTTTCCACATCAGATCTCGGCTGACTCCCCGTGTCGCCGTTCCATGCGGGATAATGTGACGGTTCGTGACGTGCACAGGTATCGCCTTCTGGACCAGTCAGAGGGCGTCGTGCATGCCTGATGAGGAAGGAGTGCGCGGATGGCGGCGATGAAGCCGCGGACTGGCGACGGGCCACTTGAGGTCACGAAGGAAGGGCGCGGAATCATCATGCGCGTCCCCCTCGAAGGTGGTGGACGTCTCGTCGTCGAGATCTCGCTGGACGAGGCTCACGCGCTCAGCGATGCGCTGAAGGACGTCACCGGCTGACGGGCATGACGGTCCAACGTCGGCCCGCATGCTGCTGACATAGATACTCTGCGCCCCGTCCGATGTCAGTCGGCATCGGACGGGGCTTTAGAGTGTCGGCAACGAGGCCGGTGCCGCCGGCCGAGCCGTCGTCCGGCGTGCCACCCGGATGAGCGCAGTGTGTGGATGGAGAGAGTTCGTGTTGGACGAGAACCGGGTCAAGCCCACCGCTGTGGTGACCGATGTCCGGGGCATCCTGGACGTGGACGCCGGTGTGCTGGCCCTGCCGGTATGGCCCAGTTCGGCCGAAGCGGCGACGGCGGACGAGGCCGGCGAGAGCGACGTCGAGGAGGGCGTCGCGGGCACGGACACCGGCGCGGACGTCGAGACGGCTGGGACTCTGGACGACACACCTGGCGACGGTGCGTCGAGCCCGTGGATCGGCCCCGGTGGTGCGGAGGTCATGGACGCCCTCGGCATCGACCTGCTGGCACTGCTCGAACGTGAGCGCGCCACCGGCAAGGCCGGCGAGGTGGTCTCCATGCCGGTGCTCAGCGAGGGCCGAGGCGCCGGCAGCGTCGACGGTGAGGTCGACGTGGAGCGTGTCGTGCTGGTCGGTCTCGGCGACGGGTCGGCGCGGGCGCACCGCAAGGCGGGCGCTGCCCTGGCCCGCAAGGTCCGCGGCGTCGACAGATTGGCCAGCACCGTCACGACGGCCTCCGGCGACGAGGGGATGCGCGCCTTCATCGAAGGTGTGGTGCTGGCGACGTTCGGTCTGAACCTCGAACGCGGCGCGCCGGTCAAGCCGGCCGAGCTGCCGCTGCACACGCTGGTGCTGGCGGGAGAGGGCGATGACCGGGAGCCGGTGGCCGGTTCGGCCGTGGCCGTGGCGCGCGCCGCATGGTTCGCGCGTGAACTGGTGCACATGCCGTCCAACGTCAAGGACCCGGCCTGGCTGGCCGAGCGCGCCCGGGACGTGGCCCGTGCGGCGCAGCTGGACGTGCACGTCCGGGACGAGAAGAAGCTCGCCGCCGAGGGGTTCGGCGGCCTGGTCGCGGTCGGCATGGGTTCGTCCCGGCCGCCTCGGCTGGTGGCATTGCGCTATGAACCGGCCGATGCCGGTGCACGGACGCCGCACGTCGTCATCGTCGGCAAGGGCATCACGTTCGACACCGGCGGTCTTTCGCTGAAGCCGCGCACGTCGATGGCGCAGATGAAGACCGACATGTCGGGCGCCGCCGTGGTACTCGGTGTGCTGTCCGCGGTGCGGGAACTGAACGTCGGCGTGCGCGTGACCGGTCTGGTGGCGGCGGCGGAGAACATGCCGGGTGCGTCGGCACAGCGCCCGGGAGATGTCATCCGGCAGTACGACGGCACGACGGTCGAGGTGCTCAACACCGACGCCGAAGGCCGCCTGGTCCTGGCGGACGCGATGGCCTATGCGGTGGCGGAGCTGGAGCCGACCGCCGTCGTCGATGTCGCGACGCTGACCGGGCACGCCACGCAGGGGCTCGGCCGGACCCACGCCGCCCTGTTCGCCAACGACGACGCGCTGGCGCGGGCGCTGACGGACGCGGGGGAGAGTGCCGGAGAGCGGATGTGGCGGATGCCGCTGGTCGAGGAGTACCGCCAGACGCTGGAATCGCCGGTAGCCGACGTGGCGAACATCGATCGCTCGCGGCGTGGTGGCGGATCGATCACGGCCGCGCTGTTCCTGGAACGGTTCGTACGGGAGGTGCCGTGGGCGCACCTGGACATCGCGGGGGCCGGCCGCGCGGACAAGGACTCCGCCGAACTGGTCAAGGGCGGCACCGCGTTCGGCGTCCGCGCCCTGCTCAGATACCTCGAGTCCTATGCATGAGCCCCGGCCCGTGATCATCGGCGGTTGAGCCGGTGATCATCGGTCTGCTCGAGCCGGACGATCACGGCGACGCCGTGGTGGCGGCGGTCTGCTCGAGCCGGACGATCAGCGACTTCGACGCGGGTGTGTTGCTGATCTCCGCCGTGTGGTCCAGTGGCACCAGCGCATTGGTCTCCGGGTAATACGCGGCCGCGCACCCACGGGCGGTGGGATAGGCCACCACCCGGAACGCCGGCGCGCGACGTTCGCCGTCCGGCCATTCGCTGACCAGGTCGACCGGTGCACCGTCGGCGATGCCGAGGGTGGCCAGATCGTCGGCGTTGACGAAGACGACGCGACGGCCGGCGTACACGCCGCGGTACCGGTCGTCCAAGCCGTAGATGGTGGTGTTGAACTGGTCGTGGGACCGGATGGTCTGTAGCAGCAGCCGCCCGTCCGGCACCGAGATCACGTCGAGTTCGTTCGCCGTGAACCGGGCATGCCCGTCCGAGGTAGGGAACCGGCGCTCGTCCCGCGGCGGGTGCGGAAGGACGAATCCGCCTGGGTGGGCGATGCGTCGTTCGAAATCCTCGAAGCCGGGCACCACCCGGGAGATGCGCTCCCGGATCCGGCTGTAGTCCGCCGCGAACTCCTCCCACGGCGTGGCGTCGTCACCGCCGAGCACGCGCCGGGCCAGGCGGGCGATGATCGCGACCTCACTGCGCAGCTCGGCGGAGGCTGGGCGGAGGTTGCCGCTGGACGCATGCACCATGCTCATCGAGTCTTCGACGGTGACGAACTGCGCACGCCCGGCCTGCATGTCACGCTCGGTGCGTCCCAGGCACGGCAGGATGAGTGAGCGCCGTCCGGGCACCACATGCGAACGGTTCAGCTTGGTGGAGACGTGCACGGTCAGCGGGACCGAGCGCAAAGCGTCGGCGGTGCGCTCGCTGTCCGGCGTAGCGGCGGCGAAATTGCCGCCCAGAGCCATGAACACCCGGATCCGTCCGTCCACCATCGCCCGGATCGTGTCCACCGTGTCGTAGCCGTGCCGCCGGGGCGGCTGGAATCCGAACTCGGCGGCGAGGCGGTCCAGAAACGCCTCCGGCATCTTCTCCCAGATTCCCATGGTCCGGTCGCCCTGCACGTTGCTGTGACCCCGCACTGGGCACGCTCCCGCCCCCGGCCGGCCGATGTTGCCGCGCAGGAGCAGGAAGTTGACGATCTCCCGGATGGTGGGAACGGACTTCTTGTGCTGGGTGAGTCCCATGGCCCAGCAGACCACGACGCTGCGCGCGGAGATCACCTCGTCCACGAACGAATCGATCTGGCGCGACGTGAGCCCGGTGGCGGCGGCGACCTCGGCCGGGTCCAGTTTCCGCCACACCTCGGCCGCCTCGGACAGGCCGCTGGTGAACTGGTCGATGAACGCATGGTCGACGACGTCGCCGGTGCGTTCGTCGGCCTCCATCAGGGCTCGGTTGACCGCCTGGAAGAACGCCAGGTCGCCGCCGACCCGGATCGGCAGGAACAGGTCGGCCAGCGGCGTCCCCGCACCGACGACACCGCGGACGGTCTGCGGGTTCTTGAAGGTGCGCAGGCCCGCCTCCGGCAACGGATTGATGGCGACGATCCGCGCCCCGCGCCGCTTGGCCGTCTCCAGCGCGGTCAGCATGCGCGGATGGTTGGTGCCCGGGTTCTGGCCCACGACGACGATCAGCTCGGCGTGGTCGGTGATGTCGGCCAGGGTGACGCTGCCCTTGCCGATGCCGATGGTCTCGTTCAGTGCGGCGCCGGACGACTCGTGGCACATGTTGGAGCAGTCCGGAAGGTTGTTGGTGCCGAGTTTGCGGGCGAAGAGCTGGTAGAGAAAGGCGGCCTCGTTGCTGGTGCGGCCGGAGGTGTAGAAGGCCGCCCGGTCCGGCGAGTCCATCCCGGCGAGTTCCTCCGCGATCACGTCGAAGGCGCCGTCCCAGCTGATCGGCCGGTAATGATCCGCATCCGTGTCGCGGAACATCGGCGCGGTGAGCCGGCCCTGCTGGCCGAGCCAGTAGTCCGACTTGGTCGCCAGCTGACCGATGGAATGTGCGGCGAAGAACCCTGCGTCCACCCGTCGGAGTGTCGCCTCCTCGGCGACTGCTTTGGCGCCGTTCTCGCAGAACTCGGCCAGGTGTGGCGTCTCGGGTTCCGGCCACGCGCAGCCGGGGCAGTCGAAGCCGCCGGGCTTGTTCAGCACGCGCAGGGTTCGAACCCCGCGACGGACGCCGGCCTGGTCGACGACGTCCTTCAGGCCGTGCACCACACCCGGCAACCCCGCGGCGCTGCCCTTGGGCGGGCGTACGTGCAGGCCCGAGTCGTCGTAGTCATGATCGGGTGCGCCCTTCGTCATAGTCCGACGCTAAGGCTTGTCACATGGTTTTTCCACTGTCCTTCGATATGCCGGAAGTGGGTGGTACTGAACCTTTTTTGTGCGGGTTCTCCGAAAACGCGCCAAACTGGTGAGGGAGCCGCATATAGTCACGCGCACAGCGATCGCATGGCAAGATGATCAAGGGAAGGCGACGCGATGCTCCTCATCTCCGGGGCATCGCCTCAGACCCGCGAGGCAACGCCTCGTACGCCAGGCGGAGGAGGAGACGATGCCGAGCATCGCGCGACCAGCACAGCCGAACGTCGTCGATCTGATGGATCGGCCAGGAGAACCCGCGTTGATGGTTCGGCCAGGAGAACCGGTGTGATCTCGGCTGCCGGGGCTGCTGAGCCAGTGCGTGAACGTGTCGGTCGGCGGCGTGCGGTGCGCCGCGCCTTCCGGGACCGTTCATGACCTGTGCCGGACCCGGGTCGCAGAGTAGAGGGCAACGTGTGTGGGCGGAGCATGTCAGAGCGAGGCGAAGGGTGGGTCCATGGGGCGGATGACCACACGGCAGCCGGTACTGCGGCTGCGAGCGGGCAGGGCTGCGCGGCGGCCCGACACGCTGGCCGTCGAAGAACCGTTGCTGGTGCGTGTCGGCGGTGAGGTGCTCACGCTGACCATGCGTACGCCTGGGCAGGATTTCGATCTGGTCGCGGGATGGCTGGTGAGCGAGGGCGCCGTCGCCGCACCGGGCGACATCGTGACGATGCGGATGTGCCCCGACGAGGACAACACGGTCGAAGTGGTGCTGGCCCCGGATGCCACGCCGCCGCGGCCACGTGCCTTTGTGAGCAGCAGCGCCTGCGGGGTCTGCGGGGCGGACAGCGTGGAGGCGGTACGCACCGCGTTGCGGTGGCCGGTCAGCGAAGACGACACCCAGTTCGACGTGGGTGTGCTGTCGGTTCTACCGGACGCGTTGCGTTCGGAGCAGAAGGTGTTCGATCGCACCGGCGGTCTGCACGCGGCCGGATTGTTCACCGCGGGCGGACGGTGCATCGAGGTGCGCGAGGACGTCGGCCGGCACAATGCGGTGGACAAGGTGGTGGGCGCCGCGCTCCGCGATCGGCGGCTGCCGCTGACCGGGCATGTGCTGCAGGTCAGCGGGCGGGCGTCGTTCGAGCTGGTGCACAAGGCCGCGGCGGCGGGTATCCCGGTGATCGCCGCCGTGTCGGCTCCGTCGAGCCTCGCCGTGGACCTGGCCGAGGAATGCGGACTGACCCTGCTGGGGTTCGTCCGTGGCGGCGGGATGAACGTGTACACGCACCAGCAGCGTGTCCGGGTAGGCCCCATTCCGCGGCAGCGTGAACTGCAGTAGCGGCCGCTGCTCCGTGCTGATCCGGCCGCGTCACCGCCCGGCGAGTACGGAGCGGTACACCTCGACGGTCTGCTCCGCCACCGCGTCCCAGCCGAACTCCGCCTCGGCGCGGGCACGTCCCGCTCGCCCCATGGCGTCGGCCGTGCCCGCGTCCTCGACCAGCCGGGTGATCGCGTCGGCCAGGCCCGCCTCGAAGGCTCGCGGATCGTCCCGGTCGTAGTGGACCAGGAGGCCGGTCTCACCGTCCGCCACCACCTCCGGGATGCCGCCGACGTCGCTGGCGACGACGGCCGTCCGGCAGGCCATCGCCTCCAGATTGACGATGCCGAGCGGCTCGTACACCGACGGGCAGCAGAAGACCCGGGCGTGCGAGAGCACCTGCCGCAGTTCCTCCCGCGGCAGCATCTCGCTGACCAGGACGACGCCGGTCCGTTCAGCCCGGAGACGTTCGACCAGGCCGTCGGTCTCGCGGGCGAGTTCGGGCGTGTCCGCCGCGCCGGCGAGCAGGACCAGCTGCGTCTCGGGCGGCAGCGACAGCGCGGCCCGCAGCAGGTGCGGGACGCCCTTCTGCCGGGTGATCCGGCCGACGAACGTCACGTACGGCCTGGACAGATCGACGCCGAGCCGTTCGAGCACGTCGGTCTCCTCCACCGGGCGGTAGAAGTCGGTGTCGATGCCGTTCCGGATCACGTGCACGCGGCCGGGGTCGATGCCGGGATAGGCGGTGCAGACGTCGGCGCGCATCCCCTCGCTGACCGCGACGACGGCGTCCGCCGCCTCGTACGCGCTGCGTTCGATCCAGCTGGACAGCCGGTAGCCGCCGCCCAGCTGCTCGGCTTTCCAGGGCCGCAGCGGCTCCAGCGAATGCGCGGTGACGACGTGTGCGGCGCCGTACAGCAGTTGGGCGAGCCGACCGGCCGCGTTCGCGTACCAAGTGTGCGAATGCACGACGTCCTGACCGCCGAGCGCGCCCGCCATCGCGATGTCCGCGCTGAGTACCCGCAGCGCGGAGAGCTCCTTCTCCAGATCGGGCCGGTGCTCCGTGGCCGGGCCGGAACCGGCGCTGATCCTGGCGGGATCGAGGCGGGGATCGTCTTCGGCGTAGGTGTGTGCGCCGTCCCGTGGCTCACCCAGGGCATGCACCTCGACGTCGACGCCCGGCTGCTGCCGGAGGTGGCGGACGAGGAAGTCGACATGGACACCGGCGCCGCCGTAGACGTACGGCGGGTACTCCCGGGTGAGGACACCAACGCGCATAGGCGGCAGCGTACCGTCCACGGTCCGGCGTACACCGACGCGCAGCCCCGCCCTAAATGATCATGTGAAGTAGGTCTTCTCCAGCACTACCATGCCTGCAGACCTATTGAGGCACGAGAAAACCCACTTCACATGATCATTTAGAGGTCGGGGCGTGCCTCGGCAAGGGGTGTGAATGCGCTCGTGCCCGGGCTGGTGCGTTCCGGCGCCGAAGCTCGTAGAGTGCCGGTATGTCGAAGCGGTCGCACGTTCTGGGGATCGTCCTCGCCGGCGGCGAGGGAAAGCGTTTGATGCCGCTGACGGCGGACCGAGCCAAACCGGCGGTGCCGTTCGGGGGCAGTTACCGGCTCATCGACTTCGTCCTGTCCAACCTGGTCAACGGCGAGATCGACCGCATCTGCGTGCTGACGCAGTACAAGTCCCACTCGCTCGACCGGCACATCTCCGTGACCTGGCGGATGAGCACCATTCTCGGCCAGTACGTCACGCCGGTGCCGGCTCAGCAGCGCCTCGGCCCGCGCTGGTACCAAGGCAGTGCGGACGCCATCCACCAGTCGGTCAACCTGATCCACGACGAGCGTCCGGACCACGTGATCGTCTTCGGTGCGGACCACGTATACCGGATGGACCCGCGGCAGATGCTCGAGGCGCACATCGCCAGCGGAATGGACGCCACCGTGGCGGGCATCCGGGTGCCCCGCGAGGGCGCCAGCGCGTTCGGCATCATCCATACCTCGGACGGGCACAAGATCGACGCGTTCCTGGAGAAGCCGGCGGACCCGCCCGGTCTGCCGGACGATCCGAAGAGCTGCTTCGCCTCGATGGGGAACTACGTGTTCACCGCCGACGCGCTGATCGAGGCGTTGCGTGTCGACGCGGACGATCCGTCGTCGTCGCATGACATGGGCGGCAAC
The DNA here is from genome assembly GCF_010550675.1 of Phytoactinopolyspora halotolerans. Taxonomy (GTDB): domain Bacteria; phylum Actinomycetota; class Actinomycetes; order Jiangellales; family Jiangellaceae; genus Phytoactinopolyspora; species Phytoactinopolyspora halotolerans. The sequence continues at coordinate 68,241 of NZ_JAAGOA010000006.1, forward strand.
ATCATCCCGATGATGGTCGCCAAGGGCGCTGCGGCGGTCTACGACTTCGCCGGCAACGACGTCCCCGGCAGCACCGATCGCGACCGCGGGTACTGGCGCGACGTCGGCACGCTCGACGCCTACCACGAGTCGCACATGGATCTGGTCTCGGTGGTGCCGATCTTCAATCTCTACAACGACGAGTGGCCGATCCTCACCAGCCACCCGCAGCTCCCCGGAGCCAAGTTCGTGGAGGGCGGGCATGCCCGCGAGTCCATCGTCGCGCCCGGAAGCATCCTCTCCGGTTGCCTGGTGGACCACTCGGTGCTGTCGCCCGGCACGTTCATCATGGAGGGTGCGGCCGTCTCCCGCGCGGTCGTGCTGGACCGGGTGCGCGTCGGCGCCCGGGCGACCATCCGGGACGCGATCCTGGACAAGGACGTCGTGGTGCGGGACGGGGCCACGGTCGGCGTGGACAAGGAAGCCGACCGCGCACGTGGCTTCACCGTCACCGCCGGTGGCATCACCGCGGTCGGCAAGGGCACCGTCGTCGAGTGACGGCGCGGCGTCAGCGGTTCTTGTACGCCACCAGCAGTCCATCGCCGACCGGCAACAGCGTGGACGTCAGCTGCGTGTCGTCGCGGATGGCCTCGCCGACCTCCCGGATCGCCACCGTGTCCGGATCGCGCTGAGCCGGATCCGCGACCCGGTTGTGCCACAGCGCGTTGTCGAAGACCACCAGACCGCCGGGTCGCAACAGGCGGAGCGCCTCGCGCAGGTACTCGACGTATTCGGACTTGTCCGCGTCGCAGAACACGAGATCGTACGCGCCGTCGGTGAGCCGGGGCAGCACCTCGAGCGCCGCTCCCGGGATCAGCCGGGTGCGATTCGTCGAGATGCCGGCCTCACCGAACGCCTCGCGTGCCAGGCGTTGGTGCTCGGACTCGATGTCCACGGTGGTCAACACGCCGTCGGTGCGCATGCTGCGCAGCATGTAGAGGCCGGAGACGCCGGTGCCGGTGCCGATCTCGACCACCGCACGTGCGTCGATGGCGGCGGTCAACAGACGGAGCGCCGATCCGCCGCCGCGCCCGATCGGTGTGACGCCGACCTCATTCGACCGGAGCCGAGCCTGAACGATCACCGGATCGTCCTCGACGTAGGCCTCGGCGTGCACCCACGAACTCGCCGTTGGCGGGTCGATGCCTTGGGTCTCGATGACGGCCTCCCACGATGCTCCGGCGTGCGCCGCGTCATGCGCACACATGTCCAGGCCGAAGCCTAGTGGGTCGATGGTGGCCGGTGGAACCTTCGGCGCGGTGTGTGCGTTGTGTGTTCATACCAACGGCGCCGATTAGCCAGAAGAGGGGGCGATGAGTCACCATGTCGTTACACGTCGCCCCTGTGCGCTTGGCCGAGGGAGGAATGCCGGTGTCGGATGCGGAGGCTTGGACGCCACCCAGCTGGGAAGAGATCGTGAGCCAGCACTCCACGCGGGTGTACCGGCTCGCCTACCGGCTCACCGGCAACGCCCATGACGCCGAAGACCTCACTCAGGATGTCTTCGTGCGCGTGTTCCGGTCGCTGTCGTCGTACACGCCGGGGACGTTCGAGGGTTGGTTGCATCGGATCACGACCAACCTGTTCCTCGACACGGTCCGGCGCAAACAGCGTATCCGGTTCGACGCGCTGGCCGATGACGCCGCGGAGCGTCTGCACGGCCGCGAGCCGACGCCGGAACACGTGCTCACCGACCGGATGCTGGACGCGGACATCCAGGCTGCGCTCGACGCGATGCCGCCCGAGTTCCGGGTGGCCGTCGTGCTGTGTGACATCGAAGGACTTTCGTACGAGGAAATCGCTGCGACGTTGGGGATCAAGCTGGGCACCGTGCGGAGCAGGATTCACCGCGGCCGGGCGCAGCTGCGCGCCGCGCTGGAGCATCGCGCTCCGGACGACGCCCGCGCGCTGGAGAACAGCACCGGCGGCACGGGCGGCCCGGCCGAACCCAGCGGCTCAGGGGAGCCGGCATGAAACACCTCGATGACCGAGTCAGCGACCTGGTCGATGACCGTCTCGATCACGACGAACGCGACCGGGTCCTGGCGCATCTCGCCGTCTGCGCGCAGTGCCGCGAGTCGGTCGAGATGGAGCGGTACGCCAAGGGTGCGTTGACCTCGCTGGGCGACGTCGACGTCCCGGCATCGTTGACCGACAAGCTGATGCGTCTGGCGGAGCCGGGCGGGCCGCTGCCGTCAGAGCGCGCGCACGCGGAGCACACCGCGAGCGTCGCCTCCTGGGGCCCGAGCCCCGGCGCGGCCGCCGGCACGGCGCTGCGGACCAGCACGCCGACGTCGGCCGAGCACCAGCATCTGCGCGGGAAGTTCGTCGACCGGCACCGCCGCGGCGTACGGATGGTGGCCGGTGGGATGGTCTCCACCGGTGCGCTGCTGGTGATGCTGGCGTCGTTGGGGGCACCGGGAAACACCGGTCTCCAGGAGACCCCGTCGGCCGTGGTCCCGCCGATGGACGAGTTCACGCTCGAGTACGCCCGGTCCACCGGTTCGATCTCGTTCGCCGAACCCGCTTCCATCCTCGCTCCCGCGATGAGCGGCTGGGAGGACAACCCGGCGGGCTCGTCCGGTACCGACCCGTCGTCCGGAAACGGCGCGTCGAGCCTGCTGCCCGGAACGGCGGACGCCGGGCCGTGGCCGGTGCAGACCAGTGTGCGGATCTCAGAGGACGGCAGGTGAACGACGGTCAATCCAGCTGTGCCGCCGCAGCCCTCGGTGGCGCTCCAGTGTTGCGCGGCGCCGGAACGCTGAAGCAGGTCGCGTTGGTGGCCGTGCCCGTGCTGATCGGGGCGTTGGTGTTCCTGGTGCCGCCCGCGGCCTCGGCGGCCCCGGACAGCCTCGCGGGCACGGACGACCGCGATGCGGTGGAGTTGCTCAACCGCTCCGCGACGGCGTCGACCAGGGTCTCGTACCAGGGGACGCAGTACGTGTCTGCCTGGTCGGCACTGACCAAGTCGGGTTCGTCGTCGAGCGCCGTGGTGCAGGTGCGGCACCGGGCGGGCGGACGCACCGAGATCGGGGTACAGGACGCCCAGGCGGAGATCCTCACCAGCCAGACCGGTACATCGTGGCTGGCCGAGGACGAGGGCTCGGTGGACCTGCTGGTGCGCAGCTACGACATCCGGCTGGTCGGCGAGGCGCAGGTCGCCGGGCGCCGCACGGACGTCGTCGAAGCGCGGCATGCGGACGGTTCCGTGGCCGCCCGCTGGTGGCTCGACCAGGAGACGGCGCTCAGGCTGCGGCGGGAGGCGTTTCTGCCGGACGGCCGGCTGCTCAGCGCGAGCGCCTTCGTCGACGTCTCGATCGTCTCCGTCCCGCCGTGTTGCATGCGCAGCAGCGTCGACCACGAGGCCGAGGCGACGCTGGCAGCGGAGCAGACCTCGTCTCAGGATGCGCCGTCGCCGGAGAAGACGGCGCTGCAGTGGGAGGACATCGAGCGGCTCCGGCAGGAGGGTTTCCACTGCCTGGAGAGCCTCGGCGAGAGCCTGGTGCTGTACGAGGCGCGGGAGATCGGCGGCGCCATCCAGCTGAGTTACTCCGACGGTGTCATGACCGCATCCGTCTTCGAGCAATCCGGTCACCTCGATCCGGCGCAGATGAGCGGCTACACGTCCAATCAGGTGGGTGAGGGCGTGGTCTACACGAGACCGGGTCCGCCTGCGACCTTTGTGTGGTCCTCGCAGGGCAGGGTGGTCACCGTCGTCGCGGATGCGCCCTCCGAGGTGATCGAGGATGTCCTGCGTGCGTTGCCGCCGGATGCCGCCGAGCTCGATGAGGAGCACGAAGGCGACGTGATCTCCCGGATCGGGCGCGGCGCGAAGAAGGTCGGCTCGTGGCTCAACCCGTTCGGGTGACCTCCCCGCCGAGGCGTTCGGGTGAGGTCGCAACGAGGGGCCGGGGACGGCGTTCCATCGGGCGAGCAGAGGAATGCCGCGCGGTCGTATCGCGCTTATGATTGCTCTCTGTGATGGGCGGTTGGATCCCGATCGACGGTGCGTCGGCGTCGGACGGTACGGCGACGGGCCGTTCTTCCCGTGTCGACCCGTGGGCAGGCGGCGAGTGGACGGTCCGGACGGCGGCCGGGCCCGCGCGGACCGTCTCTGCCGACCGCGGCCACGGTGCCGTAGAGCGTGAGTGGGTCCGTCCCGGGCTGCTGCATCCTCAGACGGTGTCGATCCTGCGGCCGGAGCACGTCGCCGGCGGCCCTGTGTCGGCCACCGACCATCCGGGTCACGTCTCTCGGCACCCGGATCGACGGATGAGCCGTCGGGCGCCGATCGCCGTGCTGTTCGTCGTGGCGGTCTTGCTCGCCGGTGCGCTCGGTGGGATCGTGGGGGCGCAACTCGACCGGAGCACACCCGGGTCGGCGAACACCGTCACGGTCATCGGCGCGGATCCGGCGACGGTGGGAGAGCTACCGGACAACTCCACGGGCAGCGTCGCCGCTGCCGTGCTTCCCAGTGTCGTCTCGATCACCTCGGCCGACGGCGGCGGCTCCGGGTTCGTCATCTCCACGGACGGCTACGTGCTCACGAACCACCACGTGGTGGCCTCCGGAGCCGACGTAGACGGCGGCAGCATCAACGTCGAGCTGTTCGACGGGCGCCGACTCGAGGCCGAGATCGTGGGTGCCAGCCCGAGTTACGACCTGGCCGTGTTGCATGTCGAGGCGGATGACCTGGAACCCGTCGTGATCGGAGACTCGGCCGCGGTCGAGGTGGGCGACCCGGTGATCGCGATCGGCAGCCCGCTGGGTTTGGACAGCACCGTGACCAGCGGCATCATCTCGGCGCTGGACCGGCCGGTGACGGCCGGCAGCCAAGCCGACACGCAGTCCTACATCAACGCGCTGCAGACGGATGCGGCGATCAACCCAGGTAATTCCGGTGGTCCGCTGGTCGACACGGACGGCCGGGTGATCGGGGTGAACTCGGCGATCGCCACGCTCGGCCTCGGCGCGGACGCCGGAAGCATCGGACTCGGCTTCGCGATCCCGATCGATCAGGCCAGCCGCACCGCGGAACAGCTGATCACCGACGGCGAGGCGGTCTACCCGATCATGGGCGCGTTGCTGGACAACACCCACCAGGGCCCGGGTGCACGGGTGGCCGACGGCGGCGACGAGCCCGGCATCACCCCGGACGGACCCGCCGAGCGAGCAGGCGTCCGGCCCGGGGACGTCATCACGGAGCTGAACGGCGAGCGTATCCGCAACGCGGCCGAGCTGATCGTCATGTTGCGTTCGCACGAGCCGGGCGAGCAGGTGACGCTGACCATCGAGCGCGGAGACAGCTCGCAGGAGATAGAAGTCACCCTCGGGTCCCAGGTGGGTTGACCACGGACGTACCCTTGAAGGACGGCACAAGCGGGCGAGGTGAGCGGCATCAGTATTCCGGAGATCGCGGTCATTCTGGTCATAGCCCTGCTCGTTTTCGGGCCGGACCGGTTGCCGGACATGATCAAGCAGGCGGCGGCGTTCGTCAAAGACCTGCGCAAGATGGTGGCGAACGCGCGTCGTGACCTGTCCGACAGCGTCGGCGACCTCGGTCTCGATGAGGAAGATCTGAAGACCCTGTCCGACCTGCGCAACCCGAAGTCGTTCATCCGGCAGAAGGTTCTCGACGGCGTCGACCTGGACTCCATCGGCCTGGACGAGATCAAGGAGGTCGGTGACGAGCTGGAGCTGTCCAACGGTCGCAAGGGCAAGGCGGTGACCGGCGCGGCGCGCAACCGCAAGGCGATCGCGGGCTCCTCCGCGAGCAAGAGCGGTGCGGCGAGCAAGACTGGGACTGCGAGCAAGGCCGGCACGTCGTCCGCTCGCACGACCAACGGCAGTACCAGTAACGGCAGTACCGGCGGCGGCGCCAACGGCAGCTCGGCGGGTACGCCGGCGGTCGAGATCAAGCCGCTGTCATCGCCGACCGGCGCGCGATTCGACCCGGACGCCACCTGACCCTCCCCGCTGGCCCGATCACGCTTCGAGGCTGATCACGCTTCGAGGCTGATCACGCTTCGAGGGCTGGGAGGGCCCCCGCTCAGTCGGGCGGGCTCAGGTTCGTGACGTGCGACGGCGCCGCTCAGCCGGCCGGGCTCAGGTTCAGCGACATCCCGGCCAGACCACGCTCCCGATGGGACAGCCGCCGCGCGGCGTCACGCAGCGCCGTGGACGCGGGTGCATCCGGCTCCTTGAGCACGAACGGGATACCGGCGTCGCCGCTCTCCCGCAGCCCGATGTCCAGCGGAACCTCACCGAGCAGCGGAATCCGTGCGCCCAGCCGGCGACCCAAGCCATCGGCGACCTGCTGACCGCCGCCCGAACCGAACAGCTCCAGCCGGTGCTCCGGGCCGCAGTGCGGGCAGGGCAGGTACGACATGTTCTCGATGACGCCGGCGACCTGCTGGTGGGTCTGGATGGCGATCGAGCCGGCCCGCTCGGCCACCTCCGCCGCGGCCAGCTGGGGCGTGGTCACCACGACGATCTCCGCGTTGGGCATGAGCTGCGCTAGCGAGATCGCGACATCCCCGGTGCCGGGCGGCAGATCGAGCAGCAGGACGTCCAGGTCCCCCCAGTAGACGTCGGTGAGGAACTGCTGGAGCGCGCGGTGCAGCATCGGCCCGCGCCAGGCGACGGGGGTGTCCCGGTCCTGCTTGAACATCTCGGTGGAGATGAGCTTCACGTCGTGCGCCGGTATCGGCATGATCATGTCGTCGACGACGGTGGGCCGCGAGCCTTCGACGCCGAGCATGCGCGGTGCGGAGTGACCGTAGATGTCCGCGTCCACCAGCCCGACCCGGACGCCGTCGACGGCCATCGCCGCGGCCAGGTTGGCCGTGATCGAGGACTTGCCGACGCCGCCCTTGCCGGAGGCGACAGCGTAGACGCGGGTCAGCGAACCGGGCTGGTTGAACGGGATCTCGCGCTGCGGCCGGCCCCCGCGTAGTTGCTCGGACAGGGCCTTGCGCTGCTCCTCGGACATGACGTCGAGCGCCACGTCGACCGCGGTCACGCCGTCCAGCGCCTGGACCGCGGCGGTCACGTCCCGGGTGATCGTGTCCCGCAGCGGACATCCGGCGACGGTCAGGTACACCTCGACACGGACCCGTCCGTCGTCGCCGACGTCCACGGACTTCACCATGCCGAGCTCGGTGATGGGCCGCTTGATCTCGGGGTCCTTGACGCCCTCGAGCGCCGTATGCACCTGCTCGGCTGTAGGCAACGAAGTCATATCCCGATGCTACGTCGCAGCAGGGGTGCGCGGACAATTCATCGGGCCGCGCACGCTCGATCGCGGCTGTGTGATCCGGCACACGGCGGTTGAGCCCGCCGGCTCCATGGATACCGTACGGACCATGCGATACGTGATCTATGGCGCCGGTGCGATCGGCGGCGTGCTGGGCGCCCGGCTGTTCTCGGCGGGCTTCGACGCGACCGTGATCGCGCGCGGGCCGCACCTGGAGGCGATCCGCCGGAACGGGCTCCGGGTGGATTCGCCGGACGGCACCGAGACTGTGCCGGTCCCCGCCGTGGCCGCTCCGGACGACGTCGGTATCGCCGCCGGCGACGTTGTCATACTCGCCATGAAGACGCAGGATACGGGCGCGGCGCTGGCTGCGCTGCGCGACTCCGCCGATCCCGCGACCGCGATCGTCTGCCTGCAGAACGGCGTGGAGAACGAGCGGATGGCCCTGCGGTCGTTCGAGCACGTTTACGGCGTGTGCGTGATGTTTCCGGCGACCCACACCGAGCCTGGGGTGGTGCAGAGCCAATCGACGCCGATCCCGGGTCTGCTCGACATCGGGCGGTACCCGCACGGTGCGGACGACACCGCAGAGCAGGTGGCGGCCGCGTTCCGCAAGGCGTCGTTCGTATCCGAGGTCCGCGAGGACATCATGCGGTGGAAGTACCGCAAGCTGATGATGAATCTCACCAATGCCGTGCAGGCCTTGTGCGGAACCGGGGAGGAGGCCCGGCCGCTGGTGGAGCGGATCCGCGCCGAAGGACTGGCGTGCCTGCAGGCGGCCGGGATCGACGTCGCATCCGAAGCCGAGGAGACCGCGCGCCGTGGTGATCTGCTGCAGGTGCGTCCGGTCGCGGGGCAGACCCGTACCGGCGGGTCGTCCTGGCAGAGCCTGCACCGTGGCACGGGGGCGATCGAGGCGGACTATCTGAACGGCGAGATCGTTCTGCTCGGGCGGATACACGGGGTACCCACACCGGCCAATGAGGCGGTGCGCCGGTTGGCGAACAGCGTGGCGCGCGAGCGCGGACGGCCCGGTTCGGTCCCGGTTCAACAGATCCTCGACGCTCTGCCGCGGCAGAGCTGAACGACGAGGACACCGAGGGACGCGACGGCCAGGCCGCAGACTTGCCGGAGCTCCAGCGACTCGCCCAGGAAGACCCACGCCAGCACAGCGACCTGGATCAGCATGGTGTTGTTGATCACGCTGGACTCGGTTGCGGAGAGCGTGCGCAGGGTCAGGTTCCACATTGTGAAGGCGACCGCCGTATTGACCACGGCCAGCCACCCGACGATGACCCAGCCGGTGACCGGCAGCGCCGGCAGACCCTGTGTCATCAGGCCGACCGCCAGGAGCACCGCCGCTCCGGCGCCCATGCTGACCGTGGTCACCACCAGCGGTCCTGGTGTGCCCGTGCGGTTCGCCGCACGGCCGAGCACCGCCGCGCTCGCGTTGGCCAGCAGCCCCAGCGCCGCGATGGCGAGCCCCGCGAGCTGGTGCTGGGCGAACCCGGTCGGATAGAGGAAGACGGCGGCGCCGATCAGGTATACGCCGATCCCCGCCCACTGTGCCGGCCGCGTACGCTCAGCGAGGAACGCGGTGCCGAGCAGCGCGACCACGGCGGGGGAGAAACTGAGTAGCAAGCTGACCGTCGCGGCCGGGAGTCTGTCCAGAGCGAGGAATTGCGCGCCCTGGGTGACGGTGTACATCACCAGGCCGAGTGCGATGAGCAGCGGCCAGTGCCCGGGGCCGAGCCGCCCGAGCCGGTCCAGGTGCGGGCGGCGCAACGCCAACGGCAGCAGGCAGAGGAAGGCGCCGGCGTAGCGCAGACCGGCGAACGTCAGCGGCGGAATGTCGTCCAGCCCGATCTTGATCAACACCCAGGAGCTGGACCAGAGCGATGTGACCAGGAATGCCAGCAGGATCGCTCTGGTGTGTGCCGGTGGGCGGGCGTCGACAGGGTGGCCTGTGGGCAATGCCTCGACCTTTCGTGCGGGAACGGGCGCGCCATCGTGGCGTCCGCGTCTCCCCTCGAGGCTTTTGTCCTAGTAAGGTGCGGGTCGCGAGCCGCTCGCCCTCCTTGAGTCTGCGGTGCACGCCCCGGGGACGTGCTGCGGGCGCCGGCGACACGTCGACGTTCTACGGCGCTCGGACCGGTCCGGCCGCCACGGCGGCCGCGGAACCCTAGCCGTCCTTCAGCAGACAGCTGCCGATGTTACCGCTCGGCGCGGTCCGCTGGAAGGTTCGCGTGGGTCCTGGGCGGAGCGCGGCTGCGCTCCCGCCATCTGGATGACGGCTAGTGTTCGCCCAACCGTCGCGCCGGCGTCTGGTGCCGCCCGACGCGACGCGATGCACTGGAGGCATGAGTCATCAGCATCGCCACGATCAGCCGGACGGCGACGGTGCGCGCGGAAGCCGAGCGGGCCGCGCGGACCGCGCGGACCACGCGGACCACGCGGCTCGCGCTCACGACGCTGGATCCGGATCGATGTCGCGGCGGAACCTGCTGGCCGTCACCGGCGGTTTATTGATGGTCGCCGCGGCGCCGGGCACAGCGGCGGCGTCGACGACGCGGCCGGCAGCGGTCGGCACACCGCAGAGCGTGCCGTTGCCCGGGGCGGCCCGAGCGTCTCGGCTGCAGCGGCGGACCACGCTGGTCCATGCCGACTTGCACAATCACACGGTGCTGTCGGACGGGGATGGCGATCCGGAGCAGGCGTTCGCCTCGATGCGCGAGGCCGGTCTGGATGTGGCGGCGCTGACCGATCACGCCACCCTGTCCGCGGGATTGCTGGGTATCCTCGACCCGCTGCTGCCGCCCGGCGCCAGCGAGATCACCGGCATCAGCCCGCGTGACTTCGAGCTGGTGGAGAAGCTGGCCGACGCCGCGGACGATCCCGGTTCCTACACCGCGATCCGTGGCTTCGAATGGTCCCATCCACTGCTGGGACACGCGAACGTGTGGTTCACCGAGGATTTCACCGATGTGCTGGACGCGTTCGCGATGGACCGGTTCTACGACTGGCTCACCAGTGAGAGATGGGGGTTGTTCGGCCACCGAAGGGGCGGTGCGGCCGGTGTGGCCGGGTTCAACCATCCCGGACGCGAGCCGCGACGGTTCTCCGAGTTCGCCCTTCAACCGAAGGCGCTGGACCAGATGGTCAGCATGGAGATCTTCAACCGGCGCGATGACTACCTCTTCCGTGGCTGGTCCGACGGCACGCCGTCACCGCTGGTCACATGCTTGAATGCGGGCTGGCGCACCGGTCTGACCGGCGTCACGGACGAGCATGGCGACGACTGGGGATTCCACGAGGGCAAAGGACGTAGCGGCCTCTGGGTCACGGAGAACACCCGCGCGGGTGTCCTGGCCGCGATGCGGGCGCGCCGGTTCTTTGCCACCCGGGTCTCCGGCCTGCGGTTCGATGCGACCGCCGACGACGTGCATATGGGCGGCACGCTTGACGTGGCCCGCCGCGATGTGCGGTTCGCCGTGGATCTGGATCGTGGCCCGCAGTGGGACGGCAAGCCGTTGCTGATCCAGGTGTTGCGGCCCGGCACGGACATTCCCGAGGTGGCCGACGTCATACCGGCCCGTACCGGCGGGCTCACCCGGTTCACCGTGTCGCTCGACGTCGCGGACGGTGACTGGGTGGTACTGCGGGTCTCTGACCCGGACCGGCCGAACGACGCACCCGGTCCGGAAGGACACCCGTGCAACGATTGGGGCGTGGCGTACAGCAGCCCGTGGTGGCTGGAGCCGGCGTGACGGCGATACCATCGCGTGTCTCGCTGACAGTGACAGCGTGAAACGGGTAGACCACGTCCAGGGTGGCCTTGTGGACGTGTGAGCAGCGTGGCGCATATCGGTCCGGGCCCGGTCCGGACGGTGAGGGGAGGTACGGCCGTGAAGGTGGGGAAGTGGCTTGCCGCGGTCGCGGTGGCGGCGCTGGTCGCCGCCTGCGGCGGCGGTGACGACGACGGCGAGCCGGACGGCGGCGGCAACGGTGACGGCGGAGCCGATGCCGCGACCGGCGGTGACGACGACGGCGCCCGGGAAGGCTGGCCGGACGAGCTGACGTTGGTGTTCACCCCGTCCAGCGAGGCACAACAACTGGTGGAGGATGCCGGGCCGCTCGCCGAGATGCTCGCCGAGCGGCTCGGGGTGGACGTGCAGCCGTTCGTGGCGACCGACTATGCCGGCGTCATCGTCGCGCTGGAAGCGGGGCAGGCCAGCATCGCCGGCGGCCTGGGACCGCAGCAGATGGTCCAGGCGGAGAACCAGGCCGGGGCGGAGCTGATCCTGCAGTCCGAGCGGTTCGGAGATGTTCAATACGTCACCCAGTGGTTCACCAACAATCCGGACACGTATTGCCAGAACGATCCGGTCGACGTGGACGGGTTCCTGTTCTGCAACGGTGTCGAGGATGCGACCGGGCCAGGCGACGGCCCGATCGGCGAGGAGGCGATCTCCGAGGTCGCCGGGACATCGGTGGCGTTCGTCGACCAGGGTTCCGCGTCCGGACATCTCGTCCCGTCGCTGCAGCTCTTCGAGGCGGGCATCGATCCGGAGAACGGCGTGGAGGCGATCTTCGCGGGCGGGCACGACAACGCGGTGCTCGCGGTGTACCGGGGTGACGCCGAGGTCGGGGTGTCGTTCAACGACGCCCGCGGGGACGTGGTGGATCAGGCCGCGGACGTGGGCGAGCAGGTGGTCGTCTTCGCGTGGTCGCCGCCGATTCCGAACGACGGTTTCGCGGTCGCCGGTGACCTGCCAGAGGATCTGAAACAGGCGATCACCGACGCGCTCGTCGACATCGCCGACACGGACGAGGGTCGGGAGGTGCTGAACGAGCTCTACAACATCGAGGATCTGGTGCCGGTGGACTCGTCCGCGTACGACCCGATCCGGAGGCTCGTGGAGGAGCTCGGCCAGCTGCTCGACCAGTGATTCATCCGCCGACCATCAACTTCTCAGACCCGTCATGATCCGGCCGACGGTTGATGATCATGGGAATCGGGAGGATCGATGATCCGCTTCACGCACGCGTCGGTGACCTATCCGGGTGGGGTCGCCGCGCTGAAGGACCTCAGCCTGGACATCGCCGAGGGCGAGTTCGTGGTGGTCGTCGGCCTCTCCGGTGCCGGTAAGTCCACGCTGATCCGTACCGTCAACGGCCTCGTCCCGCTCAGCGGCGGCAGCGTCGAGGTGGGATCGCGTACTGTCGGCGACCTGAACCGGTCGCGGCTACGGGCCCTGCGCGCCGACGTCGGCATGATCTTCCAGCACTACAACCTGGTGAACCGCACGACGGTGCTGAACAACGTGTTGATGGGCCGGCTCAACCGGGTGCCGGGCTGGCGGTCGATGCTCGGCTGGTGGGGCCGGGACGAGGTGGAGCGCGCCATGCGCGCGCTCGAGGTGGTCGAGATCGTCGAAAAGGCGTACGTGCGCGCCGCCAACCTCTCCGGCGGCCAGCAGCAACGCGTCGGGATCGCGCGGGCGCTCGCGCAGGAGCCGACCGTGCTCCTCGCCGACGAGCCGGTCGCGTCGCTGGACCCGCCGACGTCACACACGGTCATGCGCTACCTGCACCGCGCCAACCGGGAGCTGGGCATTACCACCCTGGTCAATCTGCATTTTCTGGACCTTGCCCGGCAGTACGCGGATCGGATCGTCGGCCTGCGGGCGGGTGCGGTCGTCTTCGACGGACCCGCGTCCGCCGTCGACGAGAAGGTGTTCGAGCGGATCTACGGCCGCAGCCTGACCGCCGACGATGTGCTCGAGGCCGAGGCCTCTCTGTGAGTTCGCGCCAGCCTGGACTGACGCGGCCACGGCGTCCGCGGCCGAGCCCGTTCGCCGCCGCCGGACTGGTCGGGCTGGCCGCGGTCACCGTCCTCGCCGGCGCGGACTGGGAGTACGGTATCGGATTCTCGCTCGTGGAGATCTGGGACGGACTGACCCGTGCCAACGCGCCGATGCGTGGGCTGGCCGATATCGACCTCGGCACGCTGCTCGGATCCCGGGCACGCAGCGGGTTCCTGGAGACGTTACAGATGGCGGTGGTGGGCACGGTCACCGGTGCGACCGCGGCGTTGCCGCTGGCGCTGCTGAACTCGCGTCTGGGCGCGCCGAACCGGGCCGGGTACGTGGCGGTGAAGCTGTTCAACAACATCATCCGGGCCGTCCCCGACTTGCTGTGGGCGTTGCTGTTCGTGGCCGCCGTAGGGGTCGGGGTGCTGCCCGGCATCCTGGCGCTGTTCTTCTTCTCGCTCGGCGTCGTCACCAAGCTGACGTCGGACACCATCGACGGCATCGACCACGGCCCGGTGGAGGCGGCACGGGCCGGCGGGGCCTCCCACCCGCAGATGCTGCGGTACGCGGTGTTACCGCAGGTGCTGCCGGCGTATACCGCGTTCTCGATGTACTGCTTCGAGCTGAACCTGCGCGCCTCCGCGGTGCTCGGCTTCGTCGGGGCCGGCGGGATCGGAGCCGTGATCGACTTCTACCGGGGCCAGGGGCAGTGGGACCGCGTGTGGGGAGTGGTGGCCGGATTCCTGGTCGTGGTCATCATCGTCGAGCGGATCTCCGCCCTGGTGCGTAGGCGGCTGCTGTGACCGGCGCGCAGCAGACCCGGCGGGCGGCCGACGAACGCTTGCGCCGTGCGGTCCGGCCGGAGAAGCCGTTCAACTGGTTCCGGCTGGTGGTCACGGTGGCCGTCGTGGCCGGGTTCCTGCTGGCCACGTCCACCGTGGACGCGCATTGGGGACGGTTGCCGGAGGCTCCCGCACAGTTGTGGAACATCCTCGGCCTGATGATCGGCGAGCTCGCCCTGGCCGATCTGCCGGATGCGTTGGCGTCGATGTGGGAGTCGGTCGCGATCGCCTGGCTGGGCACGATGATCGCTGCGGTGCTCTCGTTTCCGCTGGCGTTTCTGGCCGCACGGAACATCGCCGGGCCAGGGACGGTGGTGGTGACGCGGCAGCTGCTGAACATTCCGCGAGCCATCCCGGAGATCATCTTCGCGGTGGCGTTGATCCCGATCTTCGGCCTCGGCCCGCTGGCCGGGACGGTGGCGATCGGCCTGAGCTCCACGGGCACCATCGGGAAGCTGTCGGCCGAGATCATCGAAGGGTGTGAGCGCGGTCCGATCGAGGCCGCCGACGCAGCCGGGGCGAGCAAGCCGCAGCGCGTGCGCTGGGCGGTGATACCGCAGGTGATGCCGGAGATCGTGGCATTCTGGCTGTACCGGTTCGAGATCAACATCCGTGCCTCCGCGGTGCTCGGTGTGGTCGGTGCCGGAGGCATCGGCACCATGCTGCAGCAGAGCATCGAGTTCCGCCAGTGGGGGCAGGCCGGCATGGCACTCATCGTGGTCATCGTGGTGACGATCGTCATCGACGCCGCGTCCGGTGCGATCCGGCGGCGGATCATCCGCGGCCCGTCGTCGTGATCCTCCCGACCCCACTCCCCAGAGTGCCGGCAGACTTCTACAGGGCGCGCAGGCGGCGCCGGGCGAGATAGGTCGCCGCGACACCGAGTACGGCCAGCGCGGCCAGGCCGCCCAGCCAGGCCAGCGGGTTGTGCCGCCACAGGACGTCATCGGGCGAGTTCGGCATCAACTCGGTGACGTTGACGGTGGACGCGGCCATGGCGTATCCCCATCGGCTCGGCGTCAACCAGGACAGCTGGTCGACGAAGGCACGTCCGGTGATCTCGATCAGGCCGCCGCAGAACACCAGCTGGGCCATGATGACCAAGACCAGCGGCGGCATGGTCTGCTCGGGGGTCGACACCAGCGACGAGACGACCATACCGAGGACGGCGGAGACCACGGCGGTCGACGCCAGGGCGATGCCGAGCTCGAGGCCGCCGTCGCCGATGAGGACGCCGTCCTCGGGACCGTCACGGACCGTCAGCGTCAGCATGAGCAGCAGCACCGACTGGATCACCGCGATCGAGCCGAAGATGATCAGCTTCGACGCCAGGTAGGCCTCCGGGATCAGGCCGGCCGCGCGTTCGTGCCGGTAGATCCGCCGTTCGGCGACGAGGTCGCGGACGGTGGCGGCCATGCCCATGAACGCCGCGCCGACCACCAGGATCACCAGCAGCCGCATCGCCTCGGTGCTGCCGCCGTATGCCGGCCGGCCGAGACCGCTCTCATTCGGGATGACCAGGGCCAGGATCGCCAGCCCGACCGGCAACGCGAGCATGAACGCGGCGAACGGCCGGTCGGCGAAGATGAGGTGGAGCTGCCTCCGGCAGAGCACCGAGGTCTGCTGGCGCCGTCGTTTCTCGTCGTCGGCCGCTCGGGGCCCGACCACCTCGGGTATCTCGGTGCGGCGGCTGAGCAGCCGGGTCGACAGCACCGAGCGTGAGCCCGACACCCGTCCCGCGACGGTGCGTACCGCCGGCGACGGCGGGATCGAAGGCGCGGGCGAGGTCGGTGGTGCGGACGGCGAGTTGGACGCCGGGGCGGTCGGCGGCGTCGGGGGAGACGGATCCGGACCGGCCTGGACGGCCTTGAGCTGCTCGAAGATGTCCGCCCAGTCGCCGGTGCCGAAATGGTCGGCGATGCCGGACGGCGGTCCGTAGTACTCGATCTTCCCGCCCGGCCGCATGATCAGCACGTCGTCGCAGAGATCGACGTGGGCGAGGTCATGCGTGGTGACGATCACCAGCCGGCCGTCGTCGGCCAGTTCGCGCAGCGTGGTCATGATCTGCCGGACCAGGGCCGGGTCCAGGCCCGAGGTGGGCTCGTCCAGCACCAGCATCGACGGCCGGGTGATCAGCTCGAAGCCGATGGCGAGCCGGCGTTGCTGCCCGCCGGACATGTTCTCGATCCGGGTGTGCCGGCTCTCCGCCAGGCCCAGCTCCTCCAGCACCTGGTCGACGCGGCCGGTGCGCTCCGCCGCCGTCGTGTCGTGGGAGAGCCGCAACTGCGCGGTGTAGAGAAGCGCGCGGCGGGCGCCGAGTTTGCGGTGCGCGATGGTGTGCTGGGGGACCACCCCGATCCGGCCGTGGATCTCTTCCTGGTTGTGGTGCGTGTCGAACCCCTGGTAGTGCACGGACCCCCGGGACGGTTTCAGCTCGCCATTGATCAACCGGAGCAGTGTGGACTTGCCGCATCCGGACGGCCCGATGACGGCGACGAGGCGGGAGCCGGACAGCGACAGGTTGACGTTCTCGGTGAGTGTGAGGCCCTTCGGCAACGTGTAGGACAGGTCACGGACGGTCAGCCCGCCGTCCGCCGGCGCGTCGGCGAGCAGCGTCAGCCCGGACGGTCCGACGACGAAGCGCGTCTTGCCGAAGGTGACGATGTCGCCGTCGCGGACGTAGATGCCGCGCTCGACCAGCACACCCTGGGCGAACGTCTGGTGGTGGCCGCTGAGGTCGTCGAGCCGGTATCCGTCCCCGGTCGGGGTGAGCCGGGCGTGATGCCGAGCGGTCAGCAGGTCGTCGATGACGATGTCGTTGTCGGCGGCGCGGCCGACCCGGATGAGCTGCGGACGCGGCGGCTGAGATGGTTGGGGCGGCTGAGGCGGCACGTGTCCCGGGCCCGGCGCGGAGCCGTCGTGTGGCCTGGGGTCGCCGGGCCGTGGGTGGCCTGGGCCGATCACGTGTCCTCCGCGGTGCTTGTGCGTTCTCCTCCGGCGGCCCAGCATAGAGCGTCCCGGTCTGTGGTGCGGGAGGACGTGCCCGCGGGTCGGATCACGGCTCCGGCGCGGCACGATGGAGAGGTGACCGCCGGGGCGGCGGTGGCAAAGGATCTGCGGCCGATTCCACGCATGTTGAGACAGATGTCTCGCATCATGGACGGACGACACGAGATCCTTCGGAGTTCGCGGACACTGGGGAAGCGGCTGGATGCTGGGTCGGGGTGTGGATACCTCGAGAGGGAGGATGCGGATGAGCACACTGCGCGTGGCGCTCCTCGGTTGCGGAGTGGTCGGTTCCGAGATCGCTCGGCAGATGGTCGAGCACTCCGACGATCTTGCTGCTCGTGTGGGGGCGCGGCTGGAGCTCGCCGGGATCGCGGTCCGCCGCACGGGCCGGGACCGGGCCATCCCGGGGGTCGATCCGGAGATCTTCACCACCGACGCCGCCGCACTGGTCGCCCGCGACGACGTCGACCTGGTGGTCGAGGTGATCGGCGGCATCGAGCCGGCCCGCGGCCTGATCATGGCCGCCATGGAGCGCGGCAAGTCCGTGGTGACGGCGAACAAGGCGTTGCTGGCCGACGACGGGTTCGCCCTGCACACGGCGGCCGACAAACACGGCGTCGACCTCTATTACGAGGCCGCCGTCGCCGGTGCCATCCCGCTGCTGCGGCCGCTGCGCGAATCCCTCGCGGGTGACCACGTCACCCGGGTGCTGGGCATCGTCAACGGCACCACCAACTACATCCTCGACCAGATGGACACGCACGGCAGCGGCTTCGCGGAGGCGCTGGAGGAGGCACAGGCACTG
Organism: Phytoactinopolyspora halotolerans; assembly: GCF_010550675.1. GTDB lineage: Bacteria > Actinomycetota > Actinomycetes > Jiangellales > Jiangellaceae > Phytoactinopolyspora > Phytoactinopolyspora halotolerans. Next base: position 86,004 of record NZ_JAAGOA010000006.1, read on the forward strand.
GGGTACGCCGAGGCCGACCCGACGGCGGACATCGAAGGCTATGACGCCGCGGCGAAGGCCGCGATCCTGGCCGGTATCGCGTTCCACTCACCGGTGAGCCTGGCCGACGTCCATCGAGAGGGCATCAGCGAGGTCACGGCGGCGGACGTCGCCGGCGCCAAGGCGATGGGTGCCGTCGTCAAGCTCCTGGCCATCTGCGAGCTCGCTCCGGGCGGCGAAGCCGTCGGGGTCCGCGTGCATCCGGCGATGATCCCGCGCGAGCATCCGCTGGCCGGCGTCCGCGGAGCGTACAACGCGGTCTTCGTGGAGGCCGCGTCCGCCGGTCAACTCATGTTCTACGGGCCGGGTGCCGGCGGCACACCGACGTCCAGTGCGGTGCTGGGCGATCTGGTCACAGTGGCACGCAACCGGGTGGCCGGCGTGACCGGCCCGGGCGGCTCCTGGTACGCCGACCGTCGGGTACGCCCGATGGGAGAGACCGTCACCCGCTACCACATCAGCCTGGACGTGGACGACCGGCCGGGCGTGCTGGCCGCCGTGGCGACGGTCTTCGCCGGCCACGGCGTATCGATCGAGACGGTCCGGCAGCGTACCGAGGTGCCGGACGGCGCCGAACTAGTGGTGGTCACCCACCAGGCACCGGATGAGGCGCTCTCCGCCACCGTCGACGAGCTGGCCAAGCTGGACACGGTTCGCGAGGTCATGTCCGTCAAGCGGGTCGAGGGCGAATAACCCCCATGATCATGAACACCTACCGTTCAAATAGCACGGCTACTGTTCATGATCATGGGGACGGTCGAAGCCGGGCGCGCCGCGCGACGTGAAGCATGGATAATGGACGCCGTGACCAGTGGAATGGTTGATGCGCCCACCCGTACCCGCCTCTGGCGCGGGGTCATCGAGGAATACCGTGACCGGCTCCCGGTGTCCACACACACGCCGGTGGTGACCCTGCGAGAAGGCGGCACGCCGCTCGTGCCCGCGCCGTGGTTGTCCGCGCAGACGGGCTGTGACGTGCACCTCAAGGTAGAAGGCGTCAACCCCACCGGGTCGTTCAAGGACCGCGGCATGACGGTGGCGATCTCCAAGGCCGCCGAGGAAGGCGCGGAGGCGGTCGTCTGCGCGTCCACCGGCAACACCAGCGCGTCGATGGCCGCGTACGCCGTCCGTGCGGGCATGCGGCCGGTCGTTCTCGTGCCCGACGGCAAGATCGCCGGTCCGAAGCTCGCCCAGGCCGTCGTCCACGGCGGTGTCATCGCCGCGGTCGACGGGAACTTCGACGACTGCCTGCGGCTGGCGCGCGAACTCGCTGAGACGTACCCCGTCGCGCTGGTGAACTCGGTCAATCCGTTCCGGCTGGCCGGACAGAAGACGGCGGCGTTCGAGGTGGTCGACGATCTCGGCGACGCGCCGGACATCCACGTGCTGCCGGTCGGCAACGCGGGCAACATCTCCGCCTACTGGATGGGCTACACCGAATACGCGGCCGACCGTGTCGCCACCCGCCGGCCCCGGATGTGGGGCTTCCAGGCGGCAGGCGCGGCACCGCTGGTGCACGGTGTGCCGGTGTCCGCGCCGGACACGGTGGCCAGTGCGATCCGGATCGGTAACCCGGCCTCCTGGACGCTCGCCGTGGCCGCACGGGACGAGTCGGAGGGACTGATCGACGCGGTCAGCGACGAGCAGATCCTGGCGGCGCAGCAGGAGCTGTCCGGCCGGGAAGGGCTGTTCGTCGAGCCGGCGTCGGCCGCCGGTGTGGCCGGCCTGCTGCAGTACGCCCGCGAGGGCCGGTTGGATCCGGGACAGCGGATCGTCGTGACCGTCACCGGCCACGGTCTCAAGGACGTCGACACCGCCAGCTCGTTCTACGGCGAGATCCGCCCGTACCCGGTGGCTGCCGAGGCCGCGGCCGCAGCCGAGGCGCTGGGACTGGGCTGAGTGCCGGCAGCATCCGAGCGGCGTCCGCTGGACGCGCGCGTCGTCGTCCGGGCTCCGGCGACCAGTGCGAACCTCGGCCCCGGGTTCGACGCGCTCGGGCTTGCGCTGAGCCTGCACGACGTCGTCGAGGCGGCGGCGACCTTCACGGCGGCGTCGACCGGCGGCGGCGCTGCACCCGGCAGCCGTGATGGCGTTCGGCGGCATGCGGAGCAGGGCGCCGCTTCGGGTGCCCGTGCGCTCGAGCTGAGCGTCGACGTCGAGGGTGTCGGCGCCGAGGTGGTGCCGCGGGACGAGAAGCATCTGGTGGTCCGGGCGATGCGTGCCTGCTTCGACGAACTCGGCGTGGTGCCGACCCGTCTGGAGCTGACCTGCCGCAATGTGCTGCCGCACGGGCGTGGCCTGGGATCGTCGTCGGCGGCGATCGTGGCGGGCGTGGTCGCGGCGCGTGCGCTCGCCGGAGCCGACGTCACCGGCCAGACGGCGCTGGCCGACGCGCTGGCGCTGGCCGGCCGGATCGAGGGACATCCGGACAACGTGGCGCCATGCCTACTGGGCGGATTCACCATCGCGTGGACTCACCAGGACGGGGAGGCGCGGGCGGCCCGGCTGGACCCGCATCCGGCGATCGCGCCGGTGCTCTGTGTGCCGTCGACGGAACTCGCCACCGCCACGGCGCGCGGCCTGCTACCGGACTCCGTGCCGCACGCGGACGCCGCGCGCACCGCGGGGCGCGCGGCACTGCTGGTCGAGGCGGTGACGCGGCGACCGGATCTCCTCTTCGAAGCCACCGAGGACCGGCTGCACCAGGCGTACCGGGAACCCGCGATGCCGGAGTCGGTGGCGCTGATGTCGGCGTTGCGACGGCGCGGCCTGGCTGCGGTGGTGTCCGGCGCCGGACCGTCCATCCTGGTGTTGAGCAGCGGTGATGAGGCCTCGGTCGTGCGCGAGGTGGCGTCCGGCTGGGACGTGCGCGAACTCGCGGTCGACACCGCGGGTGCGGTGGTGAGCGGTCGGTGAGCCGTAGGGCGGCCGACACATGGCAAAACGGGCATCCCCTGCTCTGGGAGATTCGGGTTCTGACGTGCTACGCTCGTATCGCACCGACGCAATGCATGGTCGGTAAGCCATGGCGTAGCGGAATCTCTGCAGCGAGCCGTGGATCTGTACACCTCTTCCAGGGCCGGCGCACGCTAGGTCTGATATGGGGTTGACCACCAGTTGCATCGTGCACCGAATATTCGTCCTCGGGGATGTGCCCCGAGGTGTTAAGGCGCACCGGTGGCTCTCGCCGGTGCTGGCCCAGGGAAGGACCCTGAGTGACAAATACCGAGATTCCCGGCGTTTCTGAGGCGCTGGACTCCGAGAACACCGCATCGACCGCTGGCGATGCCCCGGCGAAGCGGCAGCGCAAGCGCGCTCCCGGCCTCGAGGGCATGGTCCTTGCCGAGCTGCAGCAGGTGGCTAGCCAGCTCGGCATCAAGGGTTCGGGCCGCATGCGCAAGGCGCAGCTGATCGACGCCATCAAGGCGACCCAGTCCGACGGTCCGGCGCCCAAGGCAGCCCCGTCGAAGAAGAACTCCGCACCGTCCGCGGACGACGGCGCGACGAGCGCCGGCCGCTCCGGCGCGGACAACGCCGACGAGGCTTCGAAGCCTGCCCGGCGATCCTCCCGGCGCGCCACGCGCGCACAGGCGGCACCGGACCAGGGCGAGAGTGCGGTCGCCGCGGCGGCCGCCGACGCCGCGTCCGTCTCGTCGGTCACCGTCGACACCGGGGACAGCGGCACCACCAAGGACGACGGCGGCCAGGCCAAGCAGGGCCGGGACGGCAACGACGACCGCTCCAGCGGCCGCGGCGGCGCCGACTCGAGCCGGAATGAGCAGTCCGCCGGCGGCGACGGCGGTGGTGAGCGGGATGGTGGCCGCGGCGATGATCGTCGCCCGGACAACCGCCGCCAGGACAACCGCCGTCCGGACAACCGCCGCCAGGACCGGCAGAACAACCGCGGCGGCGACCGCGACAACGAGCGGGACAACGACAACGACCGCCGGCAGGGTGGTCGGTTCGACGACGATGACGACCAGGGCGGCCGGAACCGGCGCCGGCGTCGGGACCGGGGGCGCGGCGGCAACCGCGACCGTGACCGGCGCGGCGGTGGACGCGAGCGCGCCGACGAGCCGCAGATCAGCGAGGACGACGTCCTGATCCCGGTCGCCGGCATCATCGACATCCTGGACAACTACGCGTTCGTGCGGACATCTGGCTACCTGCCCGGCCCGAACGACGTGTACGTGTCGCTGGCGATGGTCCGCCGCCACGGTATGCGCAAGGGCGACGCCATCACCGGCGCCGTGCGGCAGCCGCGCGAGGGCGAGAAGCAGCAGAAGTTCAACGCCCTGGTACGGGTCGACACGGTCAACGGCGCCGACCCGGAGACGGCCAAGCAGCGGCCGGACTTCGCCAAGCTCACTCCGCTGTATCCGCAGGACCGGCTGCGCCTGGAGACCGAGCCGGGCAACATCTCGACCCGGGTGATCGACCTGGTGGCGCCGATCGGGAAGGGGCAGCGCGGACTGATCGTCTCGCCGCCGAAGGCCGGTAAGACGCTGATCATGCAGGCGCTCGCGAACGCGATCACCACGAACAACCCGGAGGCCCACCTGATGGTGGTGCTGGTGGACGAGCGCCCGGAGGAGGTCACCGACTTCCAGCGTTCGGTCAAGGGTGAGGTGATCGCCTCCACGTTCGACCGCCCGGCTGATGACCACACCACGGTGGCCGAGCTCGCGATCGAGCGGGCGAAGCGGCTGGTCGAGCTGGGCCACGACGTCGTGATCCTGCTCGACGGCATCACCCGGCTGGGCCGCGCGTACAACCTGGCCGCTCCGGCCAGCGGGCGCATCCTGTCCGGTGGTGTCGACTCGGCCGCGCTCTACCCGCCGAAAAAGTTCTTCGGTGCGGCGCGGAACATCGAGAACGGCGGCTCGCTGACCATCCTGGCCACGGCGCTGATCGAGACCGGCTCGAAGATGGACGAGGTCATCTTCGAGGAGTTCAAGGGCACCGGCAACATGGAGCTCCGGCTCCGCCGGGACCTGGCCGACAAACGGCTGTACCCGGCGATCGACGTCGACGCCTCCAGCACACGGCGCGAGGAGATCCTGGTGTCGCAGGAGGAGCTGGCGATCATGTGGAAGCTGCGCCGGGTGCTGTCCGCGCTCGATCCGCAGCAGGCCATCGAGCTCATGCTGGACCGGCTGAAGAAGACCGGCAGCAACGCCGAGTTCCTGATGACCGTCCAGAAGACCACGCCCGGCACCCTCGGCGCGAACGGTTCGAAGGACGACGACTAGGAGTAGGACGTGCCCCGGCGCCGCACTTGCCGAGCGCACGTCACGTGTGGCGGGCTTCTACGGACCCCTCGGCGTTACGTGAGCTCAGGAAGTCGGCTTGATCCGGCGATCGGGCGAACCGGCGGCCGGATGGCCGGGCACGGTGCGGTTTGGCGATGGCGGCGGTGAGCTGGAATACTAGAGCGGTTGGTTCCGGTTCACGGTGCGGCGGCCTGCCGTATCGACCCGGCGCTCGTATCAGATCCAGGAGTGAAGTCCATGAAGAGCGACATCCACCCGCAGTACGTGGAGACGACGGTCACCTGCACCTGCGGTAACACGTTCACCACCCGGAGCACGGCGTCGAACGGCGTGATCCACGCCGATATCTGTTCCGCCTGCCACCCGTTCTACACGGGCAAGCAGAAGATCCTCGACACCGGTGGCCGCGTGGCCCGGTTCGAGTCCCGCTACGGGAAGAAGAAGTCCGGCTCCAAGTAGCTTCGTGAACGGCGGGCGCACGCGGTAAGCGTGCGCCCGCCGTTGTCGTGTGGGCTGATTCGATGTGCTCGTGGCCGGCGGGTACCGGCATTTCAGCGGCGGGTTCGCCGTCAGCCGGAGTGTTCCCGGTCAGGGGAGGAAGAGGAGACGATGTTCGAGGGTGTGAAGGCGCTCGAAGCCGAATACGAGGAGCTCGAGAACAAGCTCGCCGACCCCTCGATCCATGCTGACCAGGGGTTGGCGCGCCGGCTCGGGCGACGCTACGCGGAGCTGACGCCGACGGTTCGGACGTACCGTGCCTGGCTGCAGGCCGGGGACGATCGGCGGGCGGCGCTGGAGCTCGCGGACGACGATCCCGCGTTCGCCGCCGAGGCGAACGAGCTGGCTTCGCGCGAGGAGGAGCTCGCCGACGCGCTGCGGCTGCTGCTACTGCCGCGCGATCCGAACGACGGCCGGGACGCGATCGTGGAGATCAAGGCCGGCGCCGGCGGTGAGGAGTCGGCGTTGTTCGCCGGCGACCTGCTCCGCATGTACATGCGCTACGCCGAACGCGTCGGCTGGAGTACCGAGCTGATCGACGCCGAGGAGTCCGATCTCGGCGGCTACAAGGATGTCTCGCTCGCGGTCAAGGCGAAGGGTACGCCGGAGCCGGGAACGGCCCCGTACGCCCGGCTGAAGTTCGAGGGCGGCGTCCACCGGGTCCAGCGGGTCCCGGTCACCGAGAGCCAGGGCCGTATCCACACCTCGGCGGCGGGTGTGCTGGTGCTGCCCGAGGCCGACGACGAGACCGAGGTGGAGATCAACCAGAACGATCTGCGCATCGACGTCTTCCGGTCGTCCGGGCCGGGCGGGCAGAGCGTCAACACCACCGACTCCGCGGTGCGGATCACCCACCTGCCGACCGGCATCGTCGTCTCCTGTCAGAACGAGAAGAGCCAGCTGCAGAACAAGGAGCAGGCGATGCGGATGCTGCGGGCCAGGCTGCTCGCGGCCGCGCAGGAGGAAGCGGACCGGGAAGCGGCCGACGCGCGCCGGAGCCAGATCCGGACGGTGGACCGGTCCGAGCGGATCCGCACCTACAACTTCCCGGAGAACCGCATCTCCGACCACCGCATCGGTTTCAAGGCGCACAATCTGGACACCGTGCTCGAAGGCGACCTGGATGCCGTCATTCAGGCCCTGGTGGACGCGGACACCAACGCGAAGATCTCCGTGTCGGGCGACGACGCCGGGTCCGGCGACGGCTAAGACGGGACCACGCTGCGTGCAAGGAACGACTTTGTGGTCGCCACCGCAACCGCGATGTCGTTCGTCGCGTGTCTGGGCCCGCGTTGACCCGCGTGAGTGTCGCTGCCGGCGCCGTGATTGCCTGGAGCGGTGATGTCGCTGCGTGAACAGATCCGGGACGCCGCCGCACGGCTGGCCGACGCCGGCGTGCCGTCCCCTCAGCACGACGCCGAGGTGCTGGCGGCCCATGTGCTGGGCATCGAGCGGTCTCAACTGGCGGCGCGGCTGGCCGGGGCAGTGAGCAGCAGGTCGCCCGGAGGTGCGCCGGCGGGAGGCGCGTCGGCCGGCGAGACTGCTGTCGACGCGGAGACGGAGCGGTTCACCACCGAGTACGGCGGGCTGGTAGCGCGGCGGGCGGCGCGCGAGCCGCTGCAGCACATCACCGGTGTCGCGCACTTCCGCCACCTGACGCTGAACGTCGGGCCGGGGGTCTTCACGCCGCGCCCGGAGACGGAGCTGACGGCGGGCGCAGCGATCGCGGAAGCGCAGGCCGTCGTCGCCGATGGGCGGGTCCCGGTGGTGATCGACATGTTCGCCGGCTCCGGCGCGATCGCGATCTCGGTGGCGCGTGAGGTCCGCCCATGTGTGGTGCACGCGGTCGAATCCGAGGACGACGCCATCGAGTGGTTGCGTAAGAACGCGGCCGGACAATCGGTGGTGGTGCACCGGGACGACGTGGGCGGCATCGTCGATCGGAGCATGTCGATGCTCCTCGGTTCGGTCGACGTGGTGGTGGCCAACCCTCCGTACGTGCCGGTGGGCGCGGTGATCCGGGATCCGGAGGTGGTCGAGCACGATCCCGCTGCCGCCCTGTGGTCAGGCGAGGACGGGCTGGACGCGATGCGGACGCTGGAATCGGTGGCGGCGCGGCTGCTCCGGCCGGGCGGACTGGTCGTCGCCGAGCACGCGGACGAGCAGGGCGAGTCGGCGCCGGCCGTGTTCCACGGATCGGGCCGGTGGGATGAGGTGGTCGACCATCTCGATCTCAACCAGCGGCCGCGATACGTCACCGCCCGGCTCGCCGCCGCGGGGTGACTTCCGGGCCTGTGATCGGTGGTCGCGCAGGAGTGTTTCGTCGAGGATCGCTGGGGCTATCACACCCGCGATCCTCGATGATCACCGGCCGTGCCTGACCCGGATGGGCGGAGCCGGGCAGAGCACGGTTAAATACACGGCGTGGCTCTGCTCTATGACTGCTCAGACCCGACCAAGCGGACTCGTGGCATGGGGGTCGCCGCACGTGCGATCAAAGCCGGCCGTCTGGTCGTGCTCCCGACGGATACGGTGTACGGCGTCGGAGCGGATGCGTTCTCGCCCGAGGCGATCCGCAAGCTGCTCGACGCGAAGGGCCGCGGCCCGGACATGCCGGTGCCGGTGCTGGTCGGTTCCGCGGACGCCTGGACCGGAGTGGCGGTCACCAACGAGGCGTCCGAGGCGTTGGCGGCCGTGTTCTGGCCGGGCGGGCTGAGCCTGCTGTGCCAGGAACAGCCCTCGCTGGACTGGAACCTGGGCGACACCGGCGGCACCGTGGTGGTGCGCATGCCGCAGCACGATGTGGCGTTGGAGCTGTTGCGCAAGACCGGTCCGATGGGCGTCAGCAGCGCGAACCTGTCCGGTCACCCACCCGCGCGGTCGGCGCAGGAGGCCCGGGAACAGCTGGGCGACGCGATCGCGGTCTATCTCGAGGGTGGTATGACCGCCGCCGATGTGCCGTCCACCATCGTGGACGTGACCGGGGAGGTCCCCCGGGTGGTGCGGGCCGGTGCGATCAGCCTGGAGCGCCTGCGCGAGGTGGTGCCGGAGATCATCGGGCCCGAGGACGAATCGACTGAGCCGGCGTCGGCGGCGACCGCCGAGCCGACCGCGCAGGACGGCGACGCGCAGGACGACGGTGACGCCGCGGGGCCTGAAGTGGTGGATGAGGTCGTGGCGGTCGATGCCGAGCAGGACGACGGTGACGCCGCGGGGCCTGAGGTGGTGGATGAGGTCGTGGTCGCGGATGATGCCGCGCATGACGACGACGCAGGCGAGAATGACGGCGCTGCCGAGAAGTGAGTCGTTCCGCGCGGATGAGCTCCCTGTCGAACGGCGGTTTCGCGACGTGGTCGGCGCGTAGAGTTGCCGTCGTGAGAACGACCGGTTCGATCCGAGACAAGCGAGGTGTCCACGGGCCGGCATCGGCCGTCCGCCCGTGGTCATCGGCCGGCGGTTGGAGAGGTGCGGTCGCCACGTGCGCGAGTACCTGCTGACGTTCTTCATCGCCGCCTCGCTGACCTACCTGGTGGTCGCCCTGTGCGGGCGGATCGCGCACTGGGTCGGAGCGATCCCGCCGCCGCGCGAGCGCGATGTGCACAAGGGCGCGGTGCCGCGCATGGGCGGCGTGGCGATGCTGGTCGGGATGCTCGGCGCGATGTTGGTCGCCAGCTACCTGCCGCGCATGCGCGAGGTCTTCGTCGAGTCGACCGACGCCCAAGCGCTGATCACCGCGGCCATCGTCATCTGCCTGGTGGGCGTTGCGGACGACATATGGGACCTGTCCGCGCTGGCCAAGTTCGCCGGGCAGTTGCTGGCGGCGGGCCTGCTCGTCGTCCAAGGCGTCGAGCTGCTCTGGATCCCGCTGCCGAACGGGGTGTTCACCCTCGACCCGTCGCAGCGTGCGTTGCTGACCGTACTGCTGATCGTCGGCGCGGCGAACGCGGTGAACTTCATCGACGGACTGGACGGCCTCGCCGCGGGCGTCGTCGGCATCGGCGCGGCGGCGTTCTTCTCTTACGCCTACCTGCTTGCGGTCGAGCAGGGCGACACCAGGATGACCACGCCGGCGCTGGTGGCGGTGGTGCTGATGGGGATGTGCGCCGGATTCCTGCCGCACAACATCTCACCAGCGCGGATCTTCATGGGCGATTCCGGGGCGATGCTGCTCGGCCTCCTGCTCGCGGCCGGATCGATCACCCTGACCGGCCGTTCGGCGAGCCACGAGGTGGAAGAGACCACGTTCCTGCTGGCCCTGTTGCCGCTGATCCTGCCGGCCGCGGTGATCGCGCTGCCGTTCCTGGACATGATGCTGGCCGTGGTCCGCCGTACCCGCGAGGGACGGATGTTCAATTCCCCGGACAAGAAACACCTGCACCACCGGCTACGTGAGGTGGGTCACTCGGATGGCCGGGTGGCGGCGATCATGTGGGCGTGGGCGGCCCTCGTCGCCGGTGGCGTCGTCGCGATCGCGTTGGTCGGTGACTGGACCATCTACGCGCTGCTCGGCGTCGCGATCATCGTGCTGATCGCGTTCACCACCCGCCGGCCTCGCCGTCTGCTGCGGCGCCGCACGCTGGAGGCCCGGCCCTGACGGTGGTCCGGCGGCCGGAACGAAGATCGTTTAGGTCCATGGCCAGGCCAGCACGTAGGCTTGACTTCCGTGTCCGAACCGACGACGCCGCCGGGTGTGGCGGCCTTCGTAACGCCGATGCGGCGTGTCCTCACCACCGCCGGCGCGGGCCTCGCGGTTCTGTTGCCGGTGGGGACGGCGGTCGGTTGGGCGCTCGGCGGTTCCGGCGTCGGCCTGGGCATCCTTCTCGGGCTCGCGATACCGGCCGCGTTCTTCGGCGGCACGGTCCTCACCGGTGTGTGGGCCGCGCGGATGGACAACACCCGCTTCGTCGGCGTGGTCGTCGGATCGTGGCTGGCCAAGATCGTCATCCTGATGGTGATCATGGCGCTGATCAAGGACGCGGAGTTCTTCGCCCGGACGGCGTTCTTCATCGCGTTCGTCGTCGGCGTCGTGGGCTGGCTGGCCGCCGAGTGCATCGTGGTGCTCCGCACCCGCGTGCCGTACCTCGACATCAGCCCGAATCAGCCTCCGACCAGCGTAGATGGTGCGGTGGAGGCAGAGGCGGGAGAAACCGCACAACGGGAGTCCAGGGGTGTGTGAGGCACGCCTGTCAGGGGCTTGGTATGGTCGGTGCGCCGAATGAGTGAACGGGCACATACTTCCCACGGCGGGGAGTCCATTGTCTGGCACATCATGGGCACCCTGATCGCCGGGCCGCTCCTGTACGGACTGCTCGGTGCCGGGGTGGACAAACTCTTTGACGTGTCGTTCGGCCTGCCGACCGGCATCGTCATCGGATTTGTCTTGGCAGGCTACATCATCTATACACGGTACGGCCGGGAAGCAGCCCCGGGCCCCGATCCCTACGGAGAAGACCCTGAGCGCGCTCACGACGACGACCTACCTCGCCGCTGAGGACGACGGATTTCACGCTCCGTCGCTGGCAGACTTCTTCCCACCGGCGATCCTGTTCGAAGACACCATCTTCGAGTTCAACCGTGTCAACCTGGTTCAGCTGATCATGACCATTGCGGTCGCGGCTTTCTTCATCGTCGCATTCCGTAATCCCAAGGTCGTGCCGCGAGGCATGCAAAACCTCGGCGAGCTGGCCGTGAACTTCGTGCAGACCCAGATCATCGACACGATCATGGGTGTGGGCGGCAGGCGTTATCTGCCGTACCTGGTCACGCTGTTCTTCTTTATCCTGGCGATGAATATCGCCGGCGTTATCCCGTTCCTGAACTTGGCCGGGACGAGCGTCGTCGCAATACCCATGATGTTCGCCATTGTGACCTGGGTGGTATTCAACGCGGCCGGAATTCGGAAACACGGCTTCGGTAGCTACCTGAGGCTGAACCTTTTTCCGCCCGGTGTGCCGAAGCCGATCTACGTTCTGCTGACGCCGATCGAGTTTCTGTCCACGTTCATCCTGCGTCCGGTGACGCTGACGATCCGTCTGCTGGCGAACATGATGGCCGGGCACCTCATGCTGGTGCTGTTCTTCTCCGGTGCGACGTACCTGCTGCTGGACGCGGAATGGCTGTTGAAGCCGTTCGGGCTCGGTGCCGCCGCCATGGGCTTCTTCATCACCGCGTTCGAGATCCTCGTCGCGGTTCTGCAGGCTTACATCTTTACGCTTCTCACCGCGCTCTACATTGCCGGTGCGGAGAGTGAAAGCCACTGACGGCACAGTCGACGTCCGGGCAACCCGCCCGGACGCCAACACAAGAAAGGAAACACCGTGGAGCTTCTCGCTCAGGTTGAGGGCAACGTCAACGCCATTGGCTATGGCCTCGCCGCGATCGGTCCGGGCATCGGCCTCGGCATCCTGATCGGCAAGGCCCTGGAGGGCATGGCTCGCCAGCCCGAGGCCACCGGCGTTCTGCGTACCAACATGTTCATCGGTATCGCTCTGGTCGAGGCGCTGGCCCTGCTGGGCATCGTCGCCGGGTTCCTCTTCACGTGAGTCATGACATGGTCCGTGCAGCTGAAGATCATGTGCGCGCAGCCGAAGGTGACGTGCCGGAGGGCATAGACCTCTTCATCCCTCCGTGGTACGACATCTTCTGGAGCGCGGTGATGTTCGTCGCGCTCTTCTGGATCTTCTGGAAGTTCGTACTGCCGAACATGAAGAAGGCCCTCGCGGCCCGCAGCGAAGGCATCGAGCAGAAGCTCGAGCAGGCGGAGGCGGAGCGGAACGAGGCACAGTCGCTGCTGGCTCAGTACCGCGAGCAGCTGGCCGAAGCCCGGTCCGAGGCCGCACAGATCCGCGCCGACGCGCAGGCCGAGCGGCAGTCCATCGTCGCCGAAGCCCGTACCGAGGCGCAGGAGGCCGCCGCTGCGGTCACCGAGCGTGCGGAGGCGCAGCTGACCGCCGAGGCGGATCGGGTGCGCAGCGTGCTCTCCCGGGACGTCGGGCGCCTGGCCACCGAGCTCGCCGAGAAGATCGTCGGTGAGACGCTGGACGAGCAGAAGGTCAACGCCACCGTCGAGCGGTTCATCGCCGACCTCGAGACCGTTGCCGCGGAGGAGGAGACACGCTGATGCTGGGCTCCAGTCGGTCCTCGTTCGCCGCCGCCCGCGAGGCGCTTGCCGAGCGGGACGTCGCGAGCGAATCGGACCTGTCGGCCGAGCTGCTCGCGATCGCCAATGCGCTCGCCGGCTCAGCCGGCTTGCGCGGCGCCCTGTCGGACTCGGGAACCGAGGCGGCGAAGCGTGTGGCGCTGGCCCGTTCGGTCTTCGAGGGCAAGATCTCCTCCGCCGCGATGGAGGTGCTCACCGACCTGGCCGGGCGGCGCTGGAACAGCGGCTCCGATCTGGTCGACGCCGTCGAAGGGCTGGGTTTCGAAGCGGCCCTGATCACGGTGGAGGCCGCGGGACGCCTCGACACGGTCGAGGACGAGCTGTTCCGGATCGAGCGTCTGATCGCAGGTGACGACCAGTTGCGGCAGGCCCTCTCCGACCGGGCGGTCGAGCCGCAGGCGAAGGCCGAACTGATGCACAGCCTGCTGGAAGGCGTAGCGGATCCGGTCACCCAAGGCCTGGTCCGGCAACTGGTCGAGCATCCGCGTGGGCGGCAGCTCGGCGAGGCACTGACGGCTCTGGTCGAGCAGTCGTCGAGGCGCCGGCAACACCTTCTGGCGACAGTCACCGTGGCGGCGCCGATCTCCGCTGATCACCAGACGAGGCTGGCTGCCGCGCTGGGCCGTATCTACCGCCGTGAGATCGACATCCAGCTGGAGATCGATCCTGAGGTTCTGGGTGGCGTCAAGGTTCGCATCGGTGACGAGGTCATCGACGGAAGCGTCGCCCATCGGCTGGAAGGGATACGCCGGCGATTGGCCGGCTAGGCGCGAAACACGTAACAATCGACGGGTTCGAGGACGAAAGAGTAGGGACAAGAGATGGCGGAGCTGACGATCCGGCCGGAGGAGATCCGGGACGCGATCGAGCGACACGTCCAGTCGTACGCGCCGGAGGCCTCTCGCGAAGAGGTCGGCCGGGTTGTGGACGCCGGCGACGGCATCGCTCACGTCGAGGGACTTCACTCGGCGATGGCCAACGAGCTGCTGGAGTTCGAGGACGGCACGCTCGGTCTGGCACTGAACCTCGAAGAGCGCGAGATCGGTGTCGTGGTCCTCGGTGAGTTCAAGGGCATCGAGGAAGGTCAAACGGTACGCCGCACCGGCGAGGTGCTGTCCGTGCCAGTGGGTGACGGCTTCCTCGGACGTACCATCGACCCCCTGGGCAAGCCACTGGACGGGCTGGGCGAGATTCAGGCCGAGCAGCGGCGTGCGTTGGAGCTGCAGGCACCCTCGGTGGTCCAGCGGCAGCCGGTCTCCGAGCCGCTGCAGACCGGCATCAAGGCGATCGACTCGATGACGCCGATCGGGCGCGGACAGCGCCAGCTGATCATCGGCGACCGGCAGACCGGGAAGACGACGATCGTCACCGACACCATCCTGAACCAGGTGGAGAACTGGAAGACCGGCGACAAGACGAAGCAGGTGCGCTGCATCTACGTCGCGACCGGTCAGAAGGGTTCGACCATCGCTGCGGTGCGTCAGGAGCTGGAGGAGGCCGGTGCGCTGGAGTACACCACCATCGTGGCCGCTCCGGCCTCGGACCCGGCGGGCTACAAGTACCTGTCGCCGTACACCGGCTCGGCGCTCGGCCAGCACTGGATGTACCAGGGCTACCACGTCCTGATCGCGTTCGACGACCTGACCAAGCAAGCTGAGGCGTACCGTGCCATCTCGCTGCTACTGCGCCGTCCGCCGGGCCGTGAGGCCTACCCCGGCGACGTGTTCTACCTGCACTCGCGGTTGCTGGAGCGCTGCGCGAAGCTGAACGACGAGATGGGCGCCGGCTCGATGACCGGACTGCCGATCATCGAGACCAAGGCCAACGACGTGTCGGCGTACATCCCGACCAACGTCATCTCCATCACCGACGGCCAGTGCTTCCTGGAGTCCGACCTGTTCCACTCGGGTATCCGCCCGGCGGTCAACGTCGGTATCTCGGTCTCCCGGGTCGGTGGTGACGCGCAGATCAAGGCGATGAAGAGCGTCTCTGGAACGCTGCGTCTGGACCTGGCACAGTACAACGAGCTCAAGGCGTTCGCCGCGTTCGCCTCGGACCTCGACCCGGCCAGCCGCGCCCAGCTGGACCGCGGCGCACGCGTGACCGAGCTGCTCAAGCAGCCGCAGAGCGCGCCGATGGCGGTGGAGCGTCAGGTCGTATCGATCTGGGCCGCCACCAGCGGGCAGATGGACGAGGTGCCGGTGGAGGACGTGCGCCGGTTCGAGGCGGAGTTCCTCGACTACATGGGCCGCGAGCAGTCGTCGCTGCTGGACTCGATCAAGAGCACCGGCAAGCTGAGCGACGACGACACGTCGCTGCTGGAGCAGTCGATCGGCACCTTCAAGCAGCAGTTCGTCACGTCGTCCGGCGAGTCGCTGGTCAAGGACGAGCCGGTGGAGGCGCTGGAGGAGGACGAGGTCGACCAGGTGACGCTGCGTCGTCGCCGGCACACGGCCGCGGACGTGGAGCAGGCGGCCGGTCCGCAGGGTGAGACCGGGGCGCCCTCGCCGTGATCGTCACGCCGATGCAGACGATGCTGAAGATGAGAGAGGAGGTGCTGACCAGTGGGTGCACAGCTGCGTGAGCTTCGGCGACGGATCCGGTCGACGGAGTCGATGAAGAAGATCACCAAGGCGCAGGAGCTGATCGCCGCGTCGCGGATCATCAAGGCGCAACAGCGTGCTGATGCCGCCAAGCCGTACAGCCAGGCGCTGGTGCGGGCGCTCGAGGCAGCCGCGGCGCGCTCGAACCTCGACCACCACCTGCTGGAAGGCACCGGAACGCCGGTGCGTTCGGCGATGCTGGTGGTCACGTCGGACCGCGGCTTCGCGGGGGCCTATTCGGCGGGCGTGATCCGCCAGGCGGAGGCGCTGACCGGACTGCTGCACGAGCAGGGCCAGGAGGTCCGGCCGTACGTGGTCGGTAAGAAAGGCGTGAACTGGTACCGGTTCCGCAACCGCGAGATGTACGGCGAGTATGTCGACTTCTCCGGCAACCCGAGCTACACGGACGCGCGCCGGATCGCCGACGACCTGCTCGAGGCGATCAACACGCCGGCCGACGAGGGCGGTGTCGACGAGATCCACGTCGTCTCCACCCACTTCAAGAACATGGTCAGCCAGGAAGTGCGCGCTCGCCGGCTGTTCCCGATCGTCGTCGAGGATGTGCCGGAGCCGGTGCACCACGTCGAGGCGGGCGCTCCAGCCGGCGCGGACGATGCGTCGGCAGCGGGCGGACCGACGCCCACCTCCCCGGCGGAGGACGAGACGCTGCCGCTGTACGAGTTCGAGCCGTCGGCGGAGGAAGTGCTGGACGCGTTGTTGCCGCAGTATGCGGGTAACCTCGTATACACAACGCTGTTGGACGCGGCGGCGTCCGAGTGGGCTGCCCGTCGTCGGGCCATGAAGTCGGCGACGGACAACGCCGGGGAGATGCAGGAGACGCTCACCCGGGAATCCAACCAGGCCCGCCAGGCGGAAATCACCCAAGAGATCAGCGAGATCGTCGGTGGCGCAAACGCGCTGGCCGCTGCAGGAAGCGAGTAGAGGTATGACTGCCACTGTTGAGGAGACCGAGGCACCGGCCGCGACCGGTCGTGTCGTGCGGGTGATCGGGCCTACCGTCGACGTTGAGTTCGGTGACGGCCACATGCCCGCCATCTACAACGCTCTCACGGTCGACGTCGAGCTGTCCGAGGAGTCCGGCGGCAACCACACGTTGACGTTGGAGGTCGAGCAGCACATCGGCGACGGGCTGGTGCGCACCATCTCGATGCAGCCGACGGACGGCCTGGTGCGCGGCACGGCCGTGCGGGACACCGGCGCCGGCATCAGCGTGCCGGTGGGCGAGGGTGTCAAGGGCCACGTGTACAACGCGCTCGGCGTGCCGCTGGACTGCGACCCGTCCGAGATCAAGGCCGACGACCGCTGGGTCATCCACCGCAAGCCGCCGGCGTTCGACCAGCTGGAGAGCAGCACGGAGATGATGGAGACCGGCATCAAGGTGCTGGATCTGCTCACTCCGTATGTGCGAGGCGGGAAGATCGGCCTGTTCGCGGGTGCCGGTGTGGGCAAGACGGTGCTGATCAAGGAGATGATCACCCGAGTCGCCCGGAACTTCGGTGGCACCTCGGTGTTCGCCGGCGTGGGCGAGCGGACCCGTGAGGGTACCGACCTCTTCTTGGAGATGATCGAGGCAGACGTGCTCAAGGACACCGCGCTGGTGTTCGGGCAGATGGACGAGCCCCCGGGTACCCGTATGCGGGTGGCGCTGTCCGCGCTGACCATGGCGGAGTACTTCCGGGACGTGGAAAACCAGGATGTGCTGCTGTTCATCGACAACATCTTCCGGTTCACCCAGGCCGGCCAGGAGGTCTCCACGCTGCTCGGCCGGATGCCGTCCGCGGTGGGTTACCAGCCGACGCTGGCGGACGAGATGGGTGAGCTGCAGGAACGTATCACCTCGACGCGTGGCCGGTCGATCACCTCGATGCAGGCGATCTACGTGCCCGCCGACGACATCACCGACCCGGCGCCGCACACCGCGTTCGCTCACCTGGACGCGCGGACCGTGCTCTCGCGGCCGATCTCCCAGCTGGGCATCTACCCGGCCGTGGACCCGCTGGACTCGTCCAGCCGGATCATGGACCCGGCGATTATCGGCGAGGAGCACTACCGGATCGCGAGCAATGTGAAGCAGATCCTGCAGAAATACAAGGACCTGCAGGACATCATCGCGATCATGGGTATCGACGAGCTGTCCGAGGAGGACAAGGTCACCGTGCAGCGGGCACGCCGCCTGCAGCGGTTCCTTTCCCAGAACATGTTCGTGGCCGAGGCATTCACCGGCCAGCCGGGCGTCTTCGTTCCGCTGTCGGAGACGCTGGAGTCGTTCGACGCGGTCTGCAAGGGCGAGTACGACCACCTGCCCGAGCAGGCATTCAGCTACGTCGGGAACATCGAGGACGCCGAGAAGAAGGCCAACACGCTCGCCTCGTAAGGCGCGCACGGAAGGAACAGGCGTGGCGGGAGAGCTGAACGTCGAGGTGGTCGCGGCGGACCGCAAAGTGTGGTCCGGCGTGGCCACCCTGGTGGTCGCCAAGACCACCGAAGGCGAGATCGGCATCATGGCCGGGCACGAGCCGGTGCTGGGGTTGCTGGCGACCGGCGTGGTGACCGTGCGTACCACCGACGGCGAGACGGTTCGGGCGGCGGTGGACCGCGGCTTCTTGTCGGTGTCGGAAAACCACGTCGCGGTACTCGCGGAGGTGGCCCAACTTGCCGATGAGATTGATACCGCTAGTGTGGAGTCAGAACTCGCCGCAGCAGGAGACGACCAAGCTGCCGGCCGGTGGGCTCAGGCCAGGCTTCAGGTAGCAGGAGCGAAATAGTCCGCCCACCGCGGCAGGGACGGTCGCGCACAGGCATATCGGGGGTGATAGGTGGCGCTGATCGCATGGGTCGCGGTGATCCTCATCGCGGTTGCGGTGCTGGTCGCCGTCGCCCTGGCCGTCCTCTACCTGCGCCGAAGTGTGCTTCAGCGCGAGGGCGGGTTCGACATGTGCATGCGGGTCGGAAGCCAGCAGGGCTGGGCCGGCGGCTGGGTGTTCGGTATCGGCCGTTATCGGGGAGAGCAGCTGGAATGGTTTCGGACCTTCAGTTTCGCGCCACGTCCGAAGCGCTCGTTCCGCCGCGGTGAGCTGGCGGTCAACAGCCGCCGCGTGCCGGACAGCGAGGAGGATTACGAGCTTCCTGCGGGCCATGTGGTGCTGGGATGTGCCGTCGGACCCACCACGGTCGAGGTGTCGATGACCGAGCCGGCGTCGACCGCGTTCCTCGCCTGGCTCGAGGCGGCACCACCGGGGGGACACCTGGTCCGCTAGAGGCCGTGTGGCCTCGTCGTGCGGAATCCGCTGAACGGGAGATAAGAAAGCAGTGGAAAGACTTCGAGTGAGCGGTGGCACGTCCCTGCGCGGCTCGGTGCGCGTGAACGGCGCGAAGAACAGTGCCCTCAAACTGATGGCGGCCGCGCTGCTGGCCGAGGGGCGCACGACGCTGCACGACGTGCCTTCGATCACGGACGTGCGCTACATGGGCGAGCTGTTGCGTCGTCTCGGTGCCGACGTGTCGCGAGACGACAGTACGGTCGTGATCGACGTCCCCGAGAAGGTCAGCCACGAGGCGCCGTACGAGCTGGTCCGCCGGCTGCGTGCGTCGATCTGCGTGCTCGGTCCGCTGCTTGCCCGCTGCGGCGCCGCCGACGTGGCGCTGCCCGGCGGGGACGCCATCGGATCGCGCGGGCTGGACATGCACATCGCGGGGTTGCGGCGACTCGGCGCGAGCGTGGAGGTGGAGCACGGCTACGTGGTCGCGCGGGCGCCGGACGGCCTGAAGGGCGCGATGATCGGGCTCGACTTTCCGAGCGTGGGAGCGACCGAGAACATTCTGATGGCGGCGGTGCTGGCGGACGGCGAGACCGTGATCGACAACGTCGCCCGCGAACCGGAGATCCTGGATATCTGTCACATGCTGATCGGCATGGGAGCGCAGATCGAAGGCGTCGGCAGCTCGACGTTGCACGTGCAGGGCCTTCCGGGATTGTCGCCCGTAGAGCACACCACCATCCCGGACCGGATCGTGACCGGCACCTGGGCGGTCGCCGCGCTGATGACACGGGGCGATATCACGGTCACCAACGGGCGCGCCGAGGACCTGGAGCTGGTCTTGGACAAGCTGGCCAGCGCGGGGGCGGTGATCGAACCGGGTGCCGGTGAGGACGGCGCGGGCCTGCGGATCGCCATGTCCGGCCGGCCGCGTGCGATCGATGTGGTCACGCTCCCGTATCCCGGATTCCCGACGGATCTGCAGCCGATGGTCGTCGCACTGAACGCGGTTGCCGACGGGACGGCGATGATCACCGAGAACGTCTACGAGGCGCGGTTCATGTTCGTCAACGAGCTGGCCAGGCTCGGCGCGGAGGTGCGGATCGACGGTCACCATGCGGTAATCCGGGGCCGGGAGAGCTTGTCCGGCGCGCCGGTGGTGGCGACCGATATCCGCGCCGGTGCGGGTCTGGTGCTAGCCGGACTGGTCGCCGAAGGGGAGACGTTGGTGTCTGCCGTGCACCACATCGACCGCGGATACCCTGATTTCGTCGGGCAGCTGAACGGACTCGGTGCCGATGTCGTGCGGGAGCCCGATCCAGACCGATTCGAGGCGTGATTTCCGGTTTCGGCGTGTCATGATACGTGTCCATGACACGTGCGGCCGATTCCGTCCACGCCGATCCGACCGGCGGTGACCGGATGACCGTCGGCGGCGGCGACGACCGCCCGCAGCTCGTCTGGGAACAGCCGTGGCGGAGCGTGCTGGCGCCGTTGCACGGTCTGACCGGTGGCTGGTTGACGCCGGCGCGGGCGGCGGCCGTGGGCTACGTGGCCGGGCTGCTCTGGTTCGCGCTGGCGCAGGGGCTCACCGTCGACTGGGCGGGACGCGTCGCCTGGGTGGCGGTGGCCGTGGCGGGCATCCTGCTGGCGCCGCAGTGGCCGTGGCTGACACCGGGCAGGCTGGGTCTGGGTGCGTTCGTGGCCATGTTGCTCTGGTTCAGCGTGGCCCAGGGGATCCCGATCGACCGGATCGGGCAGACCGGGTGGATCCTGGTCGGCATCCTCGGCGCGGGCCTCGACCGGACGTGGCGGCAGCACCTGCGGGTGCTGGTGGACTGGATGCCGCTGCTGGCCGCGCTGATCCTGTACGACCACACCCGCGGCATCGCCGATACGTTGGGCATGCCGTTGCGGGTGGAGGAGCTGGTGGACGCGGAGCGCTGGCTCTTCGCCGGCGAGCTGCCCACGTTGTGGCTGCAGGACCGGTTCTTCGACGCCGCGCAGGTGCACTGGTGGGACGTGGGTGTGGCGATCGTGTACTGCACCCACTTCGTCCTGCCGTGGGCGATCGCCGCGGTGCTGTATGTGTGGTCGCGGCCGGCGTGGGTCTCGTACATCCGACGCGTATTGCTGCTCTCCTACGCCGGCTTGCTGACCTATATCCTGATTCCGGCCGCCCCACCGTGGTACGCGGCGCGTGAAGGCATCATCTCCGGCGACGTCGAGCGGATCTCCACCCGTGGATGGTGGGAGCTCGGTCTCAGCTTCGCCGACGGGTGGCTCTCCGGGGCGCAGGCGCAGAGCAATCACGTCGCTGCGCTGCCGTCGTTGCACGCCGCGTTCTCGCTGCTCGCCGTCGTCGCGCTGTGGCCGTATGTCCGGCGGCTCGGGCGGGGCCGGAGCGGTGGCGACGTTGCTCCGGCGTCGGCGGGCATCGGTACGGCCGGCGGACGGTGGGACGCGGTGCGGGTAGGGGTGGAGGCACTGCGGTGGGTGTTGCTCGCCGTGCTGGTGCTGTTTCCGCTGTCGATGGCGTTCTCGCTGGCCTACAGCGGTGAGCATTACCTGGTCGACGTGCTGGCCGGCTGGCTCTACGTGGTGCTGGTGTGCCTGATCGCCCGCTGGTGGGAGCGCCGTCCCGCCGCCGTCTCGACGCAGCCCGCCCCAGTGCCACGGCCATGACGGCCGGACGGCCGGGCGACTCGTACGGCACCCACGAGCGGGTACGGGGCGCGATATGTGCGGACTCCGGAGAGCACATGTGGGAGTATGCCCTCGTGCCTGACTCGCTTGAGGATCTCACCGCGTTGCTCGACCTGGAGACGATCGAGGACAATCTGTTCCGGGGACGGCAGCCGCGGACCCGGCTGCAGCGCGTCTTCGGCGGCCAGGTGGCCGGGCAGGCGCTGATGGCGGCGGTGCGCACCGTACCGACGGAGCGCGCGGTGCACTCGCTGCACTCCTACTTCCTGCGTCCGGGGGACACCACCGTCCCGATCGTCTACGACGTCGAACTGGTCCGGGACGGGCAGTCGTTCACCACCCGGCGCGTGGCGGCCCGGCAGCACGGCCGGCCGATCTTCTACTTGACGGCATCGTTCCAGAAGGCGGAGAGCGGCCTCGACCATCAAGACGTCATGCCGGATGCGCCGGAGCCGGAACGATGCCCGCGTATCGCCGACGTGCTGGAGTCGGTCTCCGGGCAGCCCAGCACGTTCTGGGACCAGGAATGGGCAGCGCTGGATGTGCGCTACGTCGGCGACTCACGTCCCGGCGGGCAGGTGACCTCGCCGGAACATCCCGCCTTGGCGCGGCTGTGGTTCCGTGCGGCCGGACGACTGCCGGACGAACCCACCCTGCACGCGTGCGTGCTGACCTATGCCAGCGACCAGACGCTGCTCGGCGCGACGCTGATTCCGCATGGGACCTACATCGGTGCCGGGGACCTGCAGACCGCCTCGCTGGACCACACCATGTGGTTCCACCGGCCCTTCCGCGCCGACGAATGGCTGCTGTACGACCAGGTGGCGCCCTCCGCCTACGGCGCACGCGGGCTGGCGCTCGGGCGCGTCTTCACCCAGGACGGCACGCTGGTGGCGACCATCGCGCAGGAAGGGCTGATCCGCCGGATCACCCCAGCAAGGAGTTGAGCCGCTCCTCCTCCCACTCCTGCTTGGCGCTGAAACTGGCGCGATCCGGCGGGGAGAGCCGCACGTCCGGCCGTGGCGTGGCGTAGAAATCGCCGGCGACGGTGGCCACGCGCTGGCCGGGCAGCTCCAGAAAGCAGTACCCGTAGCCGTCGAAGGTGAGCCGGTCGCCCCCGTACACGTCCGCGACCAGGTTCGTCGCCGCGATCTTGCCGGCGGCTTCGGCGAACACGCCGGCCTTCGGCAGCTGAGCGGTCGCGGTATGGATGAGCGTGCAGTCGCCGACCGCGTACACCCGCTCGGCCGAGGTGGCGAACGTACGTCGGTCCGGCTCGATCCATCCGCTCGGTCCGGCGAGCGTGCTGGCGTGGATGACGGGCGGCGGCACCGCCGCGGGGATGGCCAGGAGCAGCTCGAAGTCCAGGGTCCGCGAGTTCTGGAACGTGACGGTGCGGCGATCCGGGTCGATAGAGCCCACGGTGTGCTCGGTGAACACGCCGACGCCGGCCGCGGTCAGTTCCTCGGCGAGGAAGCGGCTGGCGTCCGGCCCGGCCACCGGCAAGGTGAGCGGCGCCGGCGTGGAGATCGCGATGTCCACCCGGTCGCGCAGCCCTGCGCTGCGCAGCCGATCCTCCAACAGCAGTGTGGCCTCGTAAGGGGCCGGCGGGCACAGATAGGGCGTACCCATGATGGAGACCAGCAGACGGCCGTCGGTCAGGTCGTTCAACGCGGTATGAATGTCCGGCAGCGACGGGGCGTGGTAGAGGTTGTACGCGCCGGCCTCGATCAGTTCGCGGTGTCCGGGCCAGTAACCCGCGCCCAAGGCGACCACCATGCCGTCGGCGGAGATCGGTCCCGCGGTGGTCTGCACCGAGCACGTGGCGGCATCGATCGAGGTCACCTCGGCATGGACGAATCTGATGCCGCGTTCCTCGAGACGTTCCAGCATGCGCGTACCGTCGGCAAGCGGACGGCTGCCGGCCAGGTCCCAGAGCTTGGCGAAGCCGACGAAGAACCGGTCGCTCATGGCGACCACGGTCACCCGGTCTCCCCGCGGCAGCCGCCGTCGCAGTTCGTGGGCGGCGGCGAGCCCACCGAAGCCGCCGCCCAGCACAAGAAAATCTGCCATTCAGGTAACCTCCGCCGCGTTACCACGTGTTCTATCGTGCCGAGCGGGAAACGGTCCAGCGGTATGCCGCCCCTACCCTCAAGACCGTGTCCGTGGCTGAACCTACACCCAGTTCGCGATCTTGTCATCGGTTCGGGCCCGAGACCGTCTGACTCGGCCGCGGTGGGCCGGTCTCGGCACCCTCCAGCACCGCGCTGGTCCGCCCTGGTCGCGCGGATTCCGGATGCAAGCCCAACGCGCGTGCCTCTTCCCACAACTCCTCACGCACCCGCGGATGCGCGGCTCGGTCGATGAGGTGAGCGGCCTGTTCGGCTTCGGGCCGGCCGAATATCTCCGCCGTCCCCTGCTCGGTGACGACGGCGCTCGGCTGGAACGACGTCACCGGTTCTTCGACCATGGGAACGATCGTCGAGCAGTCGGCGCGCGGGTGCCACGACCGTACGGCGATGATCGCCTGGCCATCCCTGGAATGCAGGGCGCCGACGATGAAATCGGTCTGGCCGCCGAAACCGGAGTGGATCCGCCCACCGATGCGGGACGCGTTGACCTGGCCGTAGAGGTCCACCTGAAGGGCGGTGTTGATGCTGACCATGCGGTCGTGGGCGTGGATCCGGGACGGGTCGTTGGTGGTCTCGGTGCGCAACATATGCAGCCGCGGATTCTGATGTGCCCACCGGTACAACTCCGCCGAACCGAACAGGAACGACGCGGTGACCGGGGCCCACGGGTCCAGGACCCCGGTCCGCTCCAGGGCGAGCACGCCGTCGCTGACCATCTCGCTCCAGATGCGCAACCCGTGCCGGCCGGCCAGTCCGTGCAGTGCAGCGTCCGGGATCGCGCCGATGCCGAGCTGCAATGTCGAGCCGTCCGCCACCCGCGCGGCTACCCGTTCTCCGATGCTCAGCGCGGTGTCGTCGGGCGTGCCGGCCGACGGCGACGGCAGCGGCTCGTCCGCGACGATGGCGTAGTCGATGTCGTCCAGCGGGATGACCGCGTCCCCGTGCGTATAGGGCATCTGCGGGTTGACCTCGGCGATGACCAACCCGGAGCGGCGCCGTACCGCCTCGATCGCAGCTGGGAGGATATTGACCTCGATGCCCAGTGAGACCGTCCCGCTGCGCGGAGCCGACGTCTTGACCACCACGACGTCCGGAGTGATCGTGGTGCTGAACAGCCGGGGCACCAAGGAGAGCCGGCAGGGCAGGTAGCGCAGCCGCGGGCTGCTGCGCATGCCCGGACCGACGAAGGACGTCTCCAACGCCACGCCGGGCCGGTCCGGTATGCCGGCCTGTGCGTTGAGCATGTACAGCCGGTAGGACTCCAGGCACCGGTCGAGGATCGACAGCAGCCGGTACGGCGCTGCGAAGTTCCCGGACGAGATCACCCGGACGCCCGGTGCGCACCGGGACAGCCTGGACGTCAGTTCCGTCTCGGAGAGAAATCTCATGGATGCATCGCCGCCTGACGTTTCGGATCCGCCGCCGATGGGGCTACCGGTTCCCACCGTGCACCGTCCGCGACGCGCCGGACCAGTGCCCAACGGGCTGCCCGCAGATGACGTTCGGCCCTGCGGAAGGAGCACGGGTGCGAGGTGTGCTTGAGAAGGAAACGACATGTCGAGTGGCTCTGAGACGGGCCAGGACGTCAGAGGTGCAACCATGAAGGCAGCTGTAGTGCGAGAGTTCGGCCGACCGCTGGTGCTCGAGGACCGGGCGGATCCGGAACCCGGTACGGGGCAGGTACTGGTACGCGTCGAGGCGTCCGGCCTGTGCCACACCGACATCCACGCCGCCCACGGCGACTGGCCGGTGAAGCCGCACCCGCCGTTCGTCCCCGGGCACGAGGGGGTCGGCGTGGTGGAGCGGCTCGGTGCGGGAGTGACACACCTGGACGTCGGCGATCGGGTGGCGGTCCCGTGGCTCGGCTGGGCGTGCGGACGCTGTGCGCATTGCCTGAGCGGCTGGGAGACGCTCTGCCATGCGCAGAAGAACACCGGCTACGGCGTCGACGGTGGTTGGGCCGGTTCGATGCTCGCCTGGGCCGACTTCGCCGCACGTGTGCCGGACGGCGTCGACCCGCGCGAAGCCGCTCCGTTGACCTGCGCCGGCGTGACGACGTACAAGGCCCTCAAGGTGGCCGACATCGGCCCCACCGATCTGGTCGCGATCTCCGGCGTCGGCGGCCTCGGGCACCTCGCGGTGCAGTACGCGAAGATCGCCGGCGCCACCGTCGCCGCCATCGACATCACCGACGAGAAGCTCGCGCTCGCCAGTGACCTGGGCGCGGACATCGTCATCGATGCGCGCAGCGACGATCCGGCCAAGGTGCTGCAGTCGCACGGCGGTGCGAGCGCGGCCATCGGCCTCGCCGTGGACAACGCGTCGTTCGCGACCGCGTACGCAGGGCTACGCCGGGGCGGCCGGCTGGTGCTGGTGGCGCTGCCCGCAGCCGGCTCGATCGAGATTCCGGTGTTCGACACCGTTCTCAACGGGACATCGGTGATCGGTTCGATCGTCGGCACCCGCGCCGACCTGGACGAGGTGTTCGCACTGCACGCGGCGGGGCGCACCAGGGTGATCTACGAGACACGTCCGCTTGCCGCCGTCAACGACTCCATCCGGGAGGTCTTGCAGGGAACGGTCAAGGCGCGGATCGTCTTCACCCCATGATCTCTCGGTCGGCCGGCCCGGCAGGACCTACCGCCGTGCCGCCGACCCGCAGAGCCCCTGGTCTTCCGTGCCGCCATGCGCGGTCTCCTCGCCCTGAGGCGTCACGGAAGACCAGGTACACGGCTGGTTGTGCGGGGCACGCCCGCTCCGCTCAGCAGAAAGTGGTCGAGTTCGGTCAGGAACTGGCGCCAGGCCGGGTCGCGTTCCGGCAGCAGATGGTTACAGCTGTCCAGCGGCACCAGCCTGCTGCCCGGGATGAGACCGGCCAGTAGGCGGGACTCCTGAAACGGTCCCACCTGGTCGTGACGGGCGCCGATGATCAGCGTCGGCGCCGTCACCTGCGGCGCCAGGTCTACGACGTCGATATCGGCGAACTCGTTCATGAAACGCCACGCGTTCTCCGGAGAACACGACCGGACCTGTAGGTCATCGAAGACCCGCCATTCGGATTGGGTGCCGTCCGGCAGGAACGAGGCCGCGAACATCTGCCGGTATATGGGGGTCGGTCGCTCCCAGCCCAGCCGGACGAGGTCGATCATCGCCTCGACCAGCTCCACGTCGCTCGAGGTCACTGCCCGCTTGCGTCTGCCCTGCGCGTAGCTTCCGAACAGCACCAGATGACTGACGCGTTCGGGATGCCGGACGGCGTAGGCGATGGCGACCGGCCCGCCTTGGGAGATGCCGAGCAGCGGGAATCGGTCGAGTCCGGCCGCGTCGACGACGGTTTCCAGGTCGTCGACCCAGGCGTCGAACGAGAATCTCGGCACCTCCCAGTCGGAGAGCCCGCAGCCACGTTCGTCATAGCGGATGAGTGTGAACCGCGACGAGAGTTCGGTGAGCCAGTGCCGCCAGACCGGGCTGTGCCAGTCGTAATCCAGATGGCTCAGCCAGTTCGCCGCCTTGACCAGCGGTGGCCCGGAGCCCATGGTGGCGTAGGCGAGCCGCGTGCCGTCAGCGGCCGTGCGGAACCGGATCTCCTGCTCCGGCGGCCGCGCTGTGGCCGTGGGGGCGACGCCGGTGCCTGTGGTGTCCGGCGTGCCCGAGCGCTCGCTGACGTCGCCGACGAACTGGTAGCCGCGGCCGTGCACGGTGCGGATGAACCGCTGCGCCCGCCCGTCGTCGCCGATCGCGCGCCGTGCGGCTTTGACCCGGCTGGTCAAGGCGGACTCGCTGACGAAACGGTCTCCCCACACGGCGTCCAGCAGCTCGTCCTTGGACACGACCCGGCGCCGGTTGCGGATCAATTCGGTGAGCACGTCGAAGACTTGAGGCTCGACGGCCCGCACCGCGCCGGTCCGGCGCAGCTCATACCGGCCGAGGTCGAGCTCGCAGTCGCCGAATACGTAGATCATGGCCCCCTGACCTTCATGCCGGCCGGCCGTGCGGACGTGCGATACCTGCGCGGTCGCCGTACCGATGGAGATTACGCCGTTCTCCACCTGATCTCCACGTCTCCTCCAAGTTTGCTCCCATATGCGGCGGCACAGTCAGAGGCGGCACGGACAGGTCGCGGGAAGGTCTCGGGAAGGCGGCCGGGACACCGTGACCGCGTCAGATACCCACGGGGAGAACCACTATGGACACGATCCACCTGCTCGTCGCCGCGCAGAACCGCCGCCTGTCGCAGGCGCGGTTCGCATCACCGCAGTGGCAGCATCGCCTCCACCCGTCGGCCCGTCCGCCGGCACGCTCCTTGGCCACGCCGCTCCCGGGCGCGACGACCGCCACCGCGGCAGTGCGCGCGGTCATCGGACGCCTCACCGGAGCCGGTCGGCGGCTGCGCCGTCGCCGGCCCGTCGGCGCATCGGCGGCGTCGCGATGAGCGCGACGACGATGGCGGGACCGCGGCTCGCCGCACATCACTCCGATGCGCTCGCCGGCGCCCGGGCGATGCTGCCCTGGCTGGCCGGAGTGACCCCGTTCGGCCTGGTGATCGGGGTCAGCGCCGCCCAGGCCGACATCTCGACGTTCGCGGGATGGCTGACCGGCCCGTTGATCGTGGCCGGCAGCGCCCAGATCGCCACCATCGAGCTGCTCCACGCCGGAGCCGCGCCGCTGGTGATCGTGGTGAGCGCGCTGATCATCAACCTGCGGCTGGTGCTGTACTCAGCGGCGATGGCCGGATACTGGCGGCGACGGTCGCGGGCATGGCGCATGTTCGCCGGCTACTTGCTGATCGATCCGTCGTTCGCGGTCGGCATCGCCCGTTACGAGCAACCGGGGGACCGGCGACGCGCGGATGCGTACTACGTCGGTGGTGCGGTATTGCTGTACGCGACCTGGTTCGCCGCGATCGCGGCGGGAGCCCTGCTCGGGGCGCAGCTGCCGTCCGTGCTCCGCCTGGAACTGGTGATCCCGCTGTTCCTGGTGGGCGAGGTCGTACCGCGACTGCGCGAGCGAGCGACTCGGCGTGCGGCGCTCACCGCTGCTGCGGTGGCGGTGCCGGCTACCGCCGTCCCGCTCCATCTCGGCCTGATCATCGCGATCGTCGCCGGGCTCGGCGCGGGATTGACACGGGCGGAGGGCAAACGATGAGCGTCTGGCTGGTCATCGGGCTGATCGGACTCGGAAGCTACCTGTTCCGGATCAGTATGGTCCTGTTGATCGACCGGTTCGAGCTGCCGGACCGGATGCGCACAGCATCGGCGTTCGTCGCCCCGGCCGCGTTCGCGGCGTTGGCCGTGAGCGGCCTGGCGACCCAGGTCGGCGGGGCCGAGGCGCTCGAGGCGCTGCCCGTGCTGGGGGCCCTGGCCGCGGCCTTGGCCGCGGTGTATGTGACCGGCAAGTCCTACCTCGCCCTGCTCGTCGGCATGCCGGTGCTGTGGGCGCTGACCGCCGTGATGGCCGCCTGATGTCGGCGACGGCGCGGCCGCGGAGCCCACCGAGAGTCTGTAGCTACGCCGCTTGCGCGTCCCCGTACCTACCGCACCACCACCGTCCATCAATCCATCGAGCACAACCCATCAGGTTCATACTCATCCATTTCAAGGAGACGATCATGAGCACCACCACCGAACGCGCACCGCTCAACGGGGTCGACACACCCACGCTGTTCGCGACCCTCGACGCGGTCAAGGCGCAGCCGGAGATCGCGAAGTTCCAGTTCCGGGCGACCAACCGCTGGGTCAAGGGCACGCACAACCAGTCGACCATGCACAGCTTCTTCGGCGCCGGACAGGAGATGGAGCACAAGCACGCCACCGTCATCGACGCGGATCACCCGGCCGTCCTGGTCGGCGCGGACAACGGACCGACCCCGGTGGAGTACGTGCTGGCCGCCTTGGCCGCGTGCCTGACGTCCGGGCTTGCCAACATCGCCGCGGCGCGTGGCATCGAGCTGACCGAGGTCTCCTCCACCGTGGAGGGCGACATCGATCTGCTGGGCATCCTCGGGCTGTCCGACGAGGTCCGTAACGGTTACCAGCAGATCCGGGTCGTTTTCACCGTCTCCGGCGATGCTCCCCCGGAGAAGCTGCGCGAGCTGGTCGAGCAGTCGCGAAACCGTTCTGCCGTATACGACGTCATCACCAACCCGGTCCCGGTGACCGTGGATGTGGCCGTCGTGTGAGGACCGGCCGCCCGCAGATCGTGGGACGGTCCGTGGACACCCGGCGTGGCCGCTGGCGGGCAGATCGCCCGCGAGCGGTCACCCGCCGGCGGAGAAGAGGATCAGATGAGAACCATCGAGACGGTCGTGATCGGTGCCGGCCAGGCCGGCCTGGCAACCAGCCGTTACCTCACCGGGGCAGGCCGCGACCATGTCGTGCTCGAACGCGGACGGGTCGCGGAGAGCTGGCTCAGTGCCCGCTGGGATTCGCTGCGGCTGCTGACACCGAACTGGATGACGCGGCTGCCGGCGTGGAGTTACGCCGGTGACGAGCCGGACGGCTTCATGACGGCCGCCGGGCTCGCCGGATACCTGAGCCGGTATGCGGACTCGTTCGGTGCTCCGGTGCTGGAGAACACTCCGGTGACCGACGTCTCGGCGATGGCACACGGGTTCCGGGTCACCACGTGGCGGGGGTCGTGGTTCACCCGCAACGTCGTGCTCGCCAGCGGCCCCAGCCGGGTGGTGCCGGAGCTGGCCCGGCGGCTTCAGCCGGAGATGCACCAGCTGCACACCAGCGGGTACCGCCGTCCCGGCCGGCTCCCGAGCGGTGGAGTGCTGGTGGTCGGGGCGTCGGCGTCGGGCGCGCAGATCGCGGCCGAGCTGTGTCGGTCCGGGCGGACGGTGGTGCTGTCCGTCGGCTCGCACACCAGGCTGCCGCGGCGATACCGCGGCATGGACATCATGTGGTGGCTGGAGCAGAGCGGCCTGCTGAGCCGCACCATCGATGAGATGCCGGACGCCCGGGCGGCGCGCGCCCAGCCGTCGCTGCAGCTGCGCGGCGGAGCGCCGGCCGTCGACCTCGATCTCGCCACGCTGCACGAGCTCGGGGTCCGGACCGCCGGACGCCTCGTCGGCGTCGATGGTGACCGGGTGCACTTCGCGGACGATCTGGCGTCGACGGTGTCCGCCGCGGAGAGCCGGTTGCGCCGGACGCTCGACACCATCGACCGCTTCGCGGAATCCACGGGCCTGGATGCGGAACTGCTCCCGGCCGAGCCGGTTCGCGCCGTCGATGTGGCCGCCGGACCGAGCGAGCTGGATCTGCGTGCCGCCGGAATCTCCACGGTGGTGTGGGCGACCGGCTTCCGGCACCGCTACCCATGGCTCCGGGTTCCGGTCTTCGATCGGGACGGGCAGGTGGTGCACAGGCGGGGGATCACCGCGGTACCGGGGCTCTACGTCATCGGGGAGCGCTTCCTGCACCGCCGTGACTCAAGCTTCATCGACGGCGTCCGTCATGACGCACGGACGATCAGTGAGCACCTCGGCTCCTCGTCGCAGGCCGGGCGGAGAGGCCCGCGGCGACGGGTGGACATCGACATACCGGAAGGGGCACGGGCCTGATGAGAGATTCGACGTACGACGTGATCGTGGTCGGCGCCCGGGTAGCGGGCGCCACGACGGCCCTGCTGCTGGCCAGGCAGGGGCTGCGGGTCCTCGTCCTGGACCGGGCCGCGTACGGCAGTGACACCGGCTCCACGCACGCACTGATGCGTGGCGGCGTTCTGCAACTGCGGGAGGCGGGCGTCCTCGGCGACGTCATCGCCGCCGGCACGCCGGCTGTGCGGCGGGTGGTCTTCCACTATCCCGATGACAGCACCACCGTCACCTTGAAAGCCACCGCCGGCGTCGACGCGCTCTACGCCCCGCGCCGCACGGTGCTGGACCGTGTCCTCGTCGACGCTGCGGTGGCGGCCGGCGCGGATGTACGCTTCGGGATGACCGTCACCGGGCTGCTCCGCGACGCTGCGGGCTCGGTGTCCGGCGTCGCCGCGGTCGACCGGGACGGTCGCCGGCTCACGGCGTCGTCGCGCCTGACCATCGGCGCCGATGGGATCGGATCCGCGGTCGCCACGGCTGCGCGTGCGCCGCTGACCTGGTCGGCTCCGGGCCCGGGCGGGGCGGTGCTCTACGGATACTGGAGCGATCTGCCCACCGAGGGATACGAGTGGTACTACGGCGACCAGGCCGGCGCCGGCTTGATCCCTACCAATGACGGCCGGACGCTGGTGTTCGTGGGGACGACCCCGCAGCGGATGAAAGCCGCTCGCCGGAACGGCACACGCGCCGCGTTGCGGGCTGTGGCGGATGCGGCCTCGCCTGAGCTCTGGGAGCGGATCGCCGACGCCGGGAGCCCACGGCACCTGCGTGGTTTCGCCGGTATGTCCGGGTATCTGCGCCGGCCGTACGGCCGCGGCTGGGCCCTGGCCGGAGACGCGGGTGGCTTCGAGGATCCGTTGAGCACACACGGCATGACCGACGCGCTGCGAGACGCTCGGCTGCTGGTGAGTGCGGTGTTACGGATCCGCTCGGGCACGGCCACCGAGACCGAAGCGCTCATCGAGTACGCGGCCGAGCGGGATGCGCTCGCGCTGCCATTGGCGCGCACCGTCGACACGATTGCGTCGTACCGGTGGACGTTCCCCAAGCTCCGCCGGCTGCTACTCGAGGCGAACGCGGCCATGAGCGCGCAGGTGGAGGCCGTGCTGAGGCACTCCGGACCCGCCGCCCGTCTTCCGGTCCGGTGAGTGGGCCGGCTGCCTGAGCACGACGAGCCTGAGCACGACGAGCCTGAGCACGACGAGCCTGAGCACGACGAGCCTGAGCACGACGAGCCTGAGCACCACGAGCCCGGCACGACGCATGAACGTGACGCGCCCGTATACAGACGCGGCGAAGAGGAGCATCATGGTTCACGTCGTGGCACGGTCTGGCTGCTGGCGAGCGGGGGGTACCGGTGACGACGCAGGTGGAGATCCGGCTCTTGGGCGAGTTCGCGGTCGAGCTCGACGGTGTCCCGGTCGCGGCCTCGGCCTGGCCGCGTCGACAGGCCGCGAGCCTGGTGAAGATTCTCGCGCTGGCTCCCGGCAGGCGGCTGCATCGGGAACGCCTGATCGACCTGCTCTGGCCGGAGCTCTCGGTCGCGGAAGCGGCACCTCGGCTGCACAAGCTGGCCCACTACGCCCGGCGTGCCTTCGGCGACGTGCGCGACGCGGTGGTGCTCCGCGACGACATGGTGTCGTTGTTCCCTGGCCTCAGTGTCGTCATCGACGTGGACGTGTTCGAACGGGCTGCCGAAGCGGCGCTGATCGACCCGGCGCCGGATGCGGCATCCGCGGCCGCCGATCTCTATGGCGGGCCGTTGCTGCCCGACGATCTGTACGAGCCGTGGGCCGGCGAGCCCCGCGAACGCATCCGGCTGCGGTATCTGGACGTGCTGCGCCACGCCGAGCAGTGGGAGCGGCTGGTCACGGCAGAGCCTGCCGACGAGGAGGCTCATCTGGCGCTGATGCGGAGGCACCTCGACGCGGGCGATCACCGGGCGGCGCTCCGCCAGTTCGAACGGATGAATGCAGCGCTGAAGCACGAACTGGGCGTCGGCCCTGGCCCCCGTGCACTCGCCCTGCGCGATCAGATCGTCGCAGCGTTACCTCAGCCACCGGGCGGCGGCCGGCCGGCTCTGGTCGGACGGGACGATGAGAGTACGGCCATCGAAGGCGCGCTGGCGGACGCCTCGCACGGGCGTGGCCGCACCGTGCTGGTGCTCGGCCCGGCCGGGGTGGGCAAATCGGCGTTGCTCGACCAGGCCTGTGCCTGGGCGGAACGCGCCGGCTGGCGGACCGGACGCGGCGTCGCCGCCGCGATCGAGGGTGCCTGGCCGTACGCGCCCGTGATGGAGGCTTTGGCCGACCTGTGCCGACGTCACCCGACTCTGCTCGACGGGCTGGACGACACATATCGCGCGGAGATCGAACGGGCTCTGGCCGGGCACGAGCTGACCTGGAGTGGAGAGGGCACGCACCAGCGGCTGTTCGTCGCCACGGCCCAACTCGTCCGGATCGCGGCGGCCGGATCCGGGTTGCTGCTCACCGTCGACGACGTGCACGAGGCGGACGAGGCCAGCCTACGCCTCTTGCACTACCTGGCGCGGACGGTGGCAGGCGAGCGCGCGGTCGTGGTGCTCGGGTTCCGCGACGGCGGCGCGCGGATCGAGCAGATCCGGTCCAGCCTGGTCCGCCGCAACCTCGCGGTGCAGCTCAGGCTCCATCCCCTCGGCCGGGCAGGGACGCAGGAGCTCGTCAAGCAGCGCCTGCCTACCGCGCCGCCGGAGACCGTAGACCGGATCTGGGCGGTGTCGGGTGGACTGCCCTTCACTATCACCGAGATGGCTCGCGCCCCGGAGCCGGCGGACGCGGCGGAACTGGGGGCGCTCGCGCTCACGACGCTCGCGCCCGCGACACGGGAGGCACTGCAGCGGGTTGCCGTGCTGGGCGCGAGCTTCGACACGGACCAGTTCGTCGCGCTGACCGGGCTGCCGGAGCCCCGGGCCTTCGCCGCACTCGACGCGGCGCTGGCGGCCCTGGTCATCCAGCACACCGGAGCCGGATACCGGTTCCGGCACGCGCTGATCCGCGACGCGCTGTTGGCCGGCGTGGCTCCGGCACAGCAACGGGCGTTCCATCATCAGGCCGCGCGCCGTCTGCACGCCATCGGCGCACCTCCGGCACGCGTCGCGCATCACCTGATCGCCGCCGGTGAGCTCGCCGCCGCTGTCCCCCACGTGTTGCTGGCGGTCGAGACCGAGGCCGCCATCGGCGCGTATCGAGACGCTCTCACCCTCGTCGACGCCGTCCGGGGGAACGCAACAGCGACGGACCGGGCGCGCCTGTTGGCACTTCGTGCGAATCTGCTCGCCGCGCTGGGTGACCGCGCGACCATCGACGCGTACCGCGAGGCACTCGCCGTCGCGGCGGAAGCGGATCGTCCACTGCTGCGTGCCCGGATGGGTCAGGCGGCGGTGATGGAGGGTGATCTCGAGACCGCGACGTGGGTGCTGGAAGGGCTGGAACCGTCGGGCGACGAGGCGGATGTGCCTATTCTTCTCGCCAAGGGCAGCCTCGCGTTCTTCTCCGGCGACGTCGACGGCGCGTGGAAGGCCGCGGACCAGGTCAATGCGGTGATGCTGCCCGACGAGGTCACGTGGCAACGGCTTGATCTGCTCACGCTGCAGGCATTGATCGCGCATCAGCGCGGAGAGTTGTTCTCCCGGCTGAGAACCGAGCTGACCCGTGCCAGAGACACCCCCGCGCTGGCCAGCACCCTGTTCGACCCCTACCTGTGTGTGACCGAGTTTCTGCTGTACGGGACGACGCCCTATGGCGAGGTGAAGGCATTGGCTCAGTCGCTGCGAGATACCGCCCGGAGGATGGGCATCCTGCGCGGCGAGGCGTTCGCCACCACCCTGTTGGGCGAGGCGGCATTACTGGCAGGGGAGTTCGTCGTGGCCGAGCGTGAGCTGCTGGACGCTGTCGACCTCCACCGGGAGATCGGCGCCTCGGCCGGTGAAGCGAACACGCTGCAGCGCCTCGCCGAGCTGAGGCTGTATCAGGGCCGGAAGGACGAGGCCCGCCACTTCTTGGTCCGGGCGCTTCCCCGCGCCCGCTGGTCGGTGCTGGCACTCCACCTGGTTCAACGCATTCTCGGCACCATGATCCGGGCCGCACCCGACCCGCACGCCGCGCGGGCGATGGTCGACCAGGCGAGGGAGACCATGGGCCCCGAGGACGCCTGCGCGTTCTGCGTCATCATGTTCGCCGTCCCGGCCGCCACGGCGTGCGCCGACGTGGGTGATCTGGACGATGCCCGGGAGTATCTGGCGATCGCCGAGCGGTCCTCTGAGCTGTGGGAGGGCACGGCGTGGCAGGCCGCGATCCTCGAATCACGCGCGCATATGGCCGCGGCTGCGGCAGAATACGACCGGAGCGTCGCCCTGCTCGGCGACGCGGCGGCGCTGTTCGAGCAGGCGGGCCAGCCGGTCGACGCCGCCCGCTGCACTGCCGGCGTCACCGCCGTCGCGCCGCGGCGTCGTGAGGGCTCGCGCTCGTGATCGATCCACACAAGGGTAGGGGAGTTGTATGGACAACAACGACATGTATCCGATCCAGTTCTCGGTCGATTACCCCGAACGCGATCTCAACCGGGCGACGACGGCGTTCCGGATCATCGTCGCGATTCCGATCATGATCGTCCTCGGCACCGTCTCCAGCGCTGCGTGGCAGTGGACCCACGAGACAGGCACGATCGTGGCTACCGGCGCGGGCGGTCTGCTGTTCGCCGGTCCGCTGCTGATGATCCTTTTTCGGCAGAAGTACCCCAGATGGTGGTTCGAGTGGAACCGGGAGCTGCTCCGGTTCACCAACCGGGTCTGGGCCTATCTGGCGCTGATGGATGATCGGTACCCCTCGACGGACGACTACCAGGCGGTCCGCCTCGAGTTCGAGCACCCGGACGCGCCGAACCAGCTGAACCGCTGGCTCCCGTTGATCAAGTGGTTCTTGGCCATCCCGCACTACATCGTGCTCGTGTTCCTGGACATCGCGGCGGTTGTTGTGGTGATCATCGCGTGGTTCGCGATCCTGTTCACCAAGCGCTACCCACGCGACCTGTTCACCTTCGTCGAAGGCGTCATCCGCTGGCACAACCGGGTGATCGGCTACGCGTTCATTCTGGTGACGGACCGGTACCCGCCGTTCCGGCTGACCGCCTGAACTCCGGGCGGTCTGAACCGCGGACCGCGTTGAACTCCGGGCGGTCCGAACCGCGACCGCCCCTGAACCCCTGCGTGTTCGCCCGCCTGACTCGCTGAGGGCCGACAGGCGTCGTGCACCGGGACCTACGCCCCTACGTGCGTGGTCCGGATCGCGATGTGCTGGACACAGTGGATCGCGATGCGCGACGCCACGTCGGACGGGCCAGGAGATCGGGCAGAGGGATGTTTCAGATACGCATACACGGGCGCGGCGGGCAGGGTGTGGTCACCGCCGCCGAGCTCCTCTCGGTAGCCGCGTTCGTCGAGGACCGGCATGCGCAGGCCTTTCCGAGTTTCGGCTCGGAACGCACCGGCGCCCCGGTGGTCGCGTTCTGCCGCATCGACAACGTACCCATCCGGGTCCGTGAGCCGGTGCTCCGGCCCGACGCACTGATCATCCAGGATGCCACCCTGCTGCGCCAGGTCGATGTCTTCGCCGGTGCGGACCCCGAGGGCCACGTGCTGATAAACTCCGGGCGGACTGTCGCCGACCTCGGGTTGACCGAACAGCTGCGCCCCTTCCGTCCGGATCGGGTCGCCGTCGTGCCCGCGACGGAGTTGGCGCTGCAGAACGTCGGGCGGCCGGTGCCGAACGTCGCGTTGCTCGGTGGTTTCGCGGCGCTGACGGGCGTGGTCTCGCTGGAGTCGGTGGTGGCGGCGATCCGGGAGCGATTCACCGGCCGGCTCGCGGACGGCAACGTCGCGGCCGCTCGAGACGCGTACGGCGTGGTCCGCGACGCGAGGAAGGAACCTCACCATGTCTGAGCAGCGAGAGCTGGAACGCTCGCCGAACGGCCGGGTTGAGCCGGGCGAGCACACTCGTGGCCCGGCGGCCCCACGCCAACCGCTGTATCGGCAGCTGGAAGGTTCGCGCGGGGTCGCCGAGGCGGTGGCTCGCTGCCGTCCGGAGGTGGTGTGCGCGTACCCGATCTCGCCGCAGACGCACATTGTGGAGGCGCTGAGTGCCCTGGTGAAGTCGGGCGAGCTCACGCCCTGCGAATTCATCAACGTCGAGTCCGAATTCGGCGCGATGTCGGTCGCGATCGGTGCGTCCGCCGCCGGCGCCCGGGCCTACACGGCGACGGCGAGCCAGGGGCTGCTGTACATGGCCGAAGCCGTGTACAACGCCGCCGGGCTGGGGCTTCCGATCGTGATGACGGTCGCCAATCGGGCGATCGGCGCACCGATCAACATCTGGAACGACCACAGCGACTCGATGTCTCAGCGTGACTCCGGTTGGATCCAGCTGTACGCCGAGGACAACCAGGAGGCGCTAGACCTGCACATCCAGGCGTTCCGGCTGGCCGAGGAGCTGTCCGTTCCGGTCATGGTCTGTATGGACGGCTTCGTGCTGACTCACGCGTACGAGCGGCTCACAGTGCCGAGCCAGCAGGACGTCGACGCGTTCCTCCCGCCGTACACGCCCCGTCAGGTGCTGGATCCCGCCGATCCGGTGTCGATCGGCGCGATGGTGGGGCCGGAGGCGTTCACTGAAGTCCGGTATCTGGCGCACGTCAAGCAGTTGCAGGCCGAGCGGGCCATCCCGCAGGTCGCGGAGGATTTCGCGGCCGCGTTCGGCCGGGATTCCGGCGGTCTGCTGCACACGTACCGGTGCGACGACGCCGAGACGATCGTGGTGGCTTTGGGCTCGGTACTCGGCACGATCAAGGACACGGCCGACGACCTGCGCGAGGAGGGGATGCGGATCGGCGTCGTCGGGTTGACGTCGTTCCGGCCGTTCCCCGCGGACGCGATCCGTGCCGCCTTGAGTGCTGCGCGGCGGGTGGTGATCGTGGAGCGGGCGTTCTCCACCGGCATCGGCGGCATCGTCTCGGCCGACGTCTGGAACGCGACCAGTGGCCTGCGGCAACGGCCAGCGCACGGCTACACCGTGATCGCCGGCCTAGGGGGCCGCCCGATCACCAAGGCCTCGTTGCGCCGGCTGTTCGTCGACGCGGTCGCCGACCGGCTGGAGCCGTTGACCTTCCTGGACCTCGACCGCGACCTTGTCGACCGCGAACTGCGACGGATGGGCGAGCGCCGCAGGTCCGGCCCGACGGCGGAGAACCTGCTGCGGGACATCGATGGACGCGGACGTTTGTGATCCGGACGGACACACCGGCACGAGGAGCGGACATGGCTGTTCAGCAGATCAAGTTCTACCAGACGGGGAGTTTCGTCGTCGGGAACCGGCTACTGTCGCCGGAGCAGCGCGCTGTTCAGGCCGATCCCGGCCGCGCCAACGCGCTCACCTGCGGACACCGGGCGTGTCAAGGTTGCGGCGAGGCGCTGGGCGCCCGGTATGTGGTCGACACGGCGCTGCGTGCGGCGTCGAACAAGGTCATCGCCGTGAACGCGACCGGGTGCCTGGAAGTGTTCTCCACGCCCTATCCGGAGACGTCGTGGCAGTTGCCGTGGCTGCACTCGCTGTTCGGGAACGCGGCGGCCGTCGCCACTGGGGTCGCGGCGGCCCAGCGGGTGAAACACCGCGACGACGTGCGCGTGCTGGCGCAGGGTGGCGACGGCGGCACCGTGGACATCGGATTCGCCTGTTTGTCCGGCATGTTCGAGCGCAACGACGACGTGCTCTACGTCTGCTATGACAACGAGGCGTACATGAACACCGGGGTGCAGCGGTCCGGAGCCACTCCGCCGGCCGCCCGGACGGCGACCACGCAGGCCGTCGGCTCCGATCCTGGCAACCTGTTCGGGCAGGGGAAGAACGTCCCGCTGATCGCGCTGGCGCATGAGATCCCTTATGTCGCCACGGCCACCGTGGCCGAGCTGCGCGATCTGGAAGCCAAGGTGCAGTACGCGATGAGCCTGCGTGGCGCGCGCTATCTGCATGTGCTGGTGCCCTGCCCGCTCGGCTGGGGAAGCGACTCGTCCGAGACGATCCGGCTGGCGCGGCTGGCCAAGGAGTCCGGCCTGTTCCCGGTCTTCGAGGCGGAACGCGGGGAGATCACCGGGGTGTCGAAGATCCGCCGGCAGGTGCCGGTCGAGGAGTATCTGCAGCCGCAGCGGCGGTATGCGCACCTGTTCGGCCCGTCGCCGCGGCCGGAGGTGGTGGCGCGGCTGCAGGCTCGCGCCGACCGCAACATCGAGCGGTTCGGCTTGATCGATGACGAGGTGGACAACTGATGGAGAAGCCGTTCGCGATCACGCTCGACGTCGGATCGAGCCGCGCCAACAAGACCGGCGCCTGGCGCACGCAGCGTCCGGTGTATACCGATCTGTTGCCGCCGTGCAGCGATGCATGCCCGGCCGGCGAACAGGTTCAGCAGTGGCTGTACCACGCGGAGGAGGGCGGGTACGAGCGTGCGTGGCGGCAGATCATGTCGGACAACCCGTTCCCCGCCATCATGGGACGGGTCTGCTATCGACCGTGTGAGACGGCCTGCAACCGAGGCCGGCTGGACGAGGCGGTCGGCATCAACTCGGTGGAGCGGTTCCTCGGCGACGAGGCGATCCGGCAGGGTTGGACGGTGCCGGTCGAGGCGGCGTCGTCGGGCCGGCACGTGCTGGTGGTCGGGGCCGGACCGGCCGGGTTGGCGGCTGCGTACCACCTGAGGCTGCTCGGACACCGGGTGACGGTCCGCGATTCCGGATCCAAGCCGGGCGGCATGATGCGGTACGGCATCCCCGTCTACCGGCTACCACGAGATGTGCTCGATGCCGAGATCCAGCGGATCGTGGACATGGGCGTGACGCTGGAGCTGGGCACGACCGTGCGCGATGCGGCCGAGGCGATGGCCGCGGACGGCTTCGATGCCGTGTTTCTGGCTGTCGGGGCGCACATCGGGCAGCGGACCTACATTCCGGCGGGTGATTCGGCCAGGATCATGGATGCGGTCTCGGTGCTGCGCGGTATGGAAGATGAGGACCTGCCGCTGCTGGGGCGCAGGGTCGCCGTGTACGGCGGCGGCAACACGGCTCTGGACGTCGCTCGCACCGCCAAGCGTCTCGGCGCGACGGATCCGATCGTCGTCTACCGGCGCAGCCGGGAGCGGATGCCCGCGCACGACTTCGAGGTAGCGGAGGCGATCGAGGAGGGTGTGCGGATGAACTGGCTGTCCACCGTGGCGCACGCCGACGCTGGGACGATCACCGTGGAACGCATGGAACTTGACGAGTCCGGCTATCCGCAGCCCACGGGTGAGTTCGACGAGCTCGGGGCCGATGCCCTCGTGCTGGCGATCGGGCAGGTCAGTGACCTCTCTGTGGTGGACGGTGTGCCAGGGGTGCACGTCGCGGACGCGGTCGTCGAGGTGGACCGGACCATGATGACCGGGCACCAGGGCATCTTCGCCGGGGGCGACATGGTGCCGGCGGAGCGTACGGTCACCACGGCGGTGGGACACGGCAAGCTGGCGGCGCGCAACATCGACGCCTGGCTGCGGCACAGGCGCTACGCGGAACCGGACCGTGCCGAGCTGGCCGATTACGACCGGCTCAACCCGTGGTAC
This sequence comes from Phytoactinopolyspora halotolerans, assembly GCF_010550675.1. Lineage (GTDB taxonomy): Bacteria > Actinomycetota > Actinomycetes > Jiangellales > Jiangellaceae > Phytoactinopolyspora > Phytoactinopolyspora halotolerans. The sequence goes on from NZ_JAAGOA010000006.1 coordinate 126,967, forward strand.
TTCTCCGACGCGCCGAAACAGCACCGGCCGCGCTTGGACGCCGCCCGCCGCGCGTCCACCTTCGATGAGGTGGTAAGCGGGCTGGACGAGTCGACGGCGCTGTTCGAGGCGCGTCGGTGCATGTCGTGCGGCAACTGCTTCGAATGCGACAACTGCTACGGCGTGTGCCCGGACAACGCGATCCGCAAGCTGGGTCCGGGGCAGCGATACGAGATCGACTACGACTACTGCAAAGGGTGCAACCTCTGCGTCGCTGAGTGCCCGGCGGGTGCGATCTCGGTGTTACCGGAACGCTCATGACGCATGGACGTTGGTCCCCGATCATGGGACCTTCGCCACTGTGCCGGACGGGTGCGTTCCGATGGACTGGAGTCGAGCCCGCGAAGCCGTCCCGGCGTCCGCGGCCCGCTCGGAGGTGAGTGATGGCCTGGACGACAGTCAGTGCCTTCGCGCGACGGTTCGGTATCGGTCGCTGTCCGTTGCGCAGGCCTTGGGGCCGCCTGGAGGCGGTGCTGACCGGAGCGGCGTTGGTCGCGGCTCTGATGGCGGTGCCGGTCGCCGCGGCGACCGGCACCGCCGCGCATCAGCAGGCGATGCGGGAGGCCGCGGAGCAGGAAACGACGGGTTTTCAGACTGTTGCCGTGCTGACCGCGGACGCCGTGCCCAAGGTGGCGACCACTCCGGCCGGAACGACGGTGCGGGGACCGGTGCTGGTCGAAGCGACCTGGCGGACGGCGGGCGGTCAGCAACGAGAGGGTTACGTGGTGGCCGAGGCCGGAACGGTGCAGGGCACGGAGGTCTCGGTCTGGCTCGACGAGAATGGTGACCCGTCCGAGCCGCCGTTGAGCGCCGGACAGAGTGTCTCCTCGGCGGTCGCGCTCTCGCTCCGGTGGCTCGTCGTCGCGGAGACGTTGATCATCGGTGGTTGGTGGATGATTCGCAGCGTGCTGGTCCTGCTCCGGGTGCACGCGTGGGGTACCGAATGGGCGCATGTCGAGCCGCGATGGTCACGTGAGATGGGCTTCCGGTGAGTGCCCGGACGGATGTGGTCGGGAAGGAGCAGCATCGATGGAGACGACGCCGCTGAGCGAGGTGCTGGCCGGCCACCGGTTCTTCCACTCGCTGGATCCGGCGTACCGTGAGGTCATCGCCGGTTGCGCCGGTCAGGAGCGATTCCAGCCGGGATCGTTCCTGTTCCGCGAGGGAGAGCCGGCGGATCGCTTCTACGCGGTGCGTTCGGGCCGGGTGGCGTTGGAGATGGCGGCGCCGGGAGTCGGTGCGATGATCATCGACACGGCAGAGGCCGGGGAGGTGGTCGGGGTCTCCTGGCTGTTCGTCCCGTATCGCTGGCAGTTCGACGCCAGGGCGGTCGAGCCGGTCGGCGCGATCGGCTTCGACGCGGTCTGCTTGCGCGAGAAGGCCGACGCGGACCCGCGCCTGGGTTATGCGCTGATGAAACTCTTCGCCGAGGTGCTGATTCGCCGGATGCAGTCGGCCCGGGTGCGGTTGCTGGATCTGTACGGCGACGGGAGGTCAGGAACGCCGGCGGATCGCGTACGCGGTTAGCCGGCCGCGCGGGCCCTCAACACCACGTGTCGTTATACCCCCTGGGGTATATTACAGTAGATGGTTGTCGGGTACCCCTGGGAGTATGTAACGCAGAGTTGAGCAAGAAAGGCTCGCATATGGACCTCATCCCGTTCCGCACCCCTGGCCTCGGGGATCAGAGTTACCTGTTGATCCATGACGGCGCGGGAGTTCTGGTCGACCCACAGCGAGACATCGGGCGATTCCTCGATGTCGCCGCCGATCGAGACGTCGACCTCCGCTTCGTCCTGGAGACGCATGTGCACAACGACTACGTCTCCGGCGGAGAACAGGCCGCCTTGCGCACGGGAGCCGAGCTCGTGCTGCCCGCCGCCTCAGCCGTGGCGTATCCGCACACCCCCGCGTTCCACATGGAGGAGATCACCGGCGGTGGAATCACGTTGCGCCCGGTCCATACGCCCGGACACACGCCCGAGCACACGAGTTACGTCGTGCTGATCGAGGACGAGCCGGTCGCGCTGTTCTCCGGCGGGAGCCTGCTGGTCGGCTCGGCCGGCCGACCGGACCTACTCGGCAGCGCTCGAGCACGGACGCTGGCCAAGCTCCAGTACGGCTCGTTGCGGCGACTTGCCAGGCTGCCGAGGAACGTCGGTCTCTACCCCACGCATGGCGCAGGCTCCTTCTGCACTGCCAGCGGGGTTGGAAAGCACACGTCGACCATCGGCGAGGAGATCGACTCGAATCCGCTGCTGACCGTCGGCGAGGCCGAGGAGATGGCCGACCGGCTGCTCGCCGACCCGATGCCGATTCCGGCCTTCTACCAGTACATGGCGCCCGCGAACATCCTCGGTGTGCCCCCGATGCCGCCGGTCACCGTTCCGGAGCTCAGCTACGCCGACCTCCAGGCCATGCCCCCGGCGACGCACGTCGTCGACATCCGGCCGAGGGGGGCGATGGCGGGTGGCATGCTTGCCGGTTCCACCGGCATCGAGCTCGCGGATGATTTCGGCAGCTGGGCGGGCTGGCTGCTGGAGTATCAGAGTCCGATCGTGCTGGTAGCACAGCCGGACCAGAACGTCAGCGAGGCGGTGACGCAGTTGGCGCAGATCGGCGTAGACACCGTGCGCGGCGTGATCAGAGACCTGCGCGGGGCGCCCACCACGCGGTTCGAGTTGGTTGACGTGGCTACCTTCAGACGACGGATGAGCGATCCGGCCGTGCAGGTGCTCGACGTGCGCATGCCGAACGAGCGTGCCGAGGTACGCCTCGACGGGGCGGTCGAACGGTTCGTCCCTGAACTCATCGAACGCGGTATCCCGCCGGAGCTTGACCGCGATCGGCCGGTGCTGGTGGCCTGCGCAAGCGGGCGCCGGGCGGTCATCGCGGCGACGTTGCTCGCCCGGGAAGGATATCGGCCCGCGGTGCTCGACGGCGCCGGCATCGCCGACGTGGCCGCGCGATGACGGCATCCGTGGGGGGATCGTGTCACCCCAGCCCCGCACGTTCTCCCGCGCCGCGTGCCGGCGGCGATGTCGAAGCCGGCACAGCCCGGCAGTGCATCTGCGGCGGACCAGGGTGAACCGCACGATTCCGCTGCCCAAGGTGGACCGCGCGGTTCCGCTGCTCGGGTGGTTGCGCCGGTACAACCGGCACGCCCTCCGGCACGACGCGGTAGCAGGCCTGACGGTCGCGGTGATGCTGGTGCCGCAGAGCATGGCATATGCCACGCTGGCGGGGATGCCGCCGGTCACAGGGCTGTACGCGGCGATCGTGCCGCTGCTGGCATATGCGGTGTTCGGCACGTCGGGATCGCTTGCCGTCGGGCCGGTGGCGATCACCGCGCTGATGACGAGCGCCGCGCTGGCTCCGCTGGCCGACGGCGACCCGGCCCGCTACGCCGCGCTCGCCGGGCTGCTGGCCGTTATGGTCGGCGGCATTCAGCTGCTGATGGGGGTCTTGCGGTTCGGAGCGCTGGTCAGCTTCATGTCCCACTCCGTCTTGTCCGGATTCACCTCCGCGGCCGCGATCACCATAGCGGCCAGCCAGGTCACCGGACTGTTCGGGTTGGACGCCGCTCGAGCGGAGACGTTCGGCGAGATCCTCACGTCGGTGTGGGACGCCGCCGTCACGGTGCACTGGCTGACCGTCGTCGTCTCGGTCGTGAGCGTGGCCGGGCTGATCATGCTCGCCCGCTACGCGCGCAGGGTTCCAGGAGCACTGGTCGTGGTCGCCGTCGTCACGTTGGTCAGCGCCGCGCTGGGGCTGGGTGAGCGCGGTGTGGCGATTCTGCGAGACATCCCGCGTGGCTTGCCGGCCCCGGCGATACCGGAGCTGACCTCCGGTGACGTCCGGCTGCTGCTCCCGGCGGCAGCGGCGATCGCGCTTGTCGCCTACATGGAGGGCATTGCGGTGGCGAAGGCGCTGGCGGCCAAGTCACGCCAGAAGATCGACGCGAACCAGGAACTCGTCGCGGTCGGAGCGGCGAACGTCTCCGCGGGGCTGTTCCAGGCCTTCCCGGTGGCCGGCGGGTTCTCGCGGAGCGCGGTCAACTTCCGGGCGGGCGCACGGACGCCGGTGGCGACGGTCATCACGGCTGTCGTCGTGGGGCTGACCGCGCTGGTTCTGACGCCGGCGTTCTACCATCTGCCGGAGGCCGTGCTTGCCGCGATCGTGGTAGTGGCCGTGCTCGGCCTGGTGGACTACCAGGGTGCGATGCGGGCTTGGCGCGCGCGTCGGTCGGATGGCGCCGCCGTCGCGGTGACATTCCTGGTCACGCTAGCTCTCGGTGTTGAGCCAGGTCTGCTGGCAGGCGTCGGGTTCAGCGTCGGCGTCTTCCTGTTGCGCTCGTCTCGCCCGCATCTGGCCGAACTCGGCCGGGTGCCGGGCACCCATGTCTATCGCAACGTGGCCCGATACCCAGACCTGGTGACCGACCCCCGCGTGGCGATCGTCCGGGTGGACGCGCCACTGTACTTCGCCAACGCGCAACGTCTGGAGGATTCCCTCCAAGAGCTCACCGACGACCGCCCCGAGCTGCGCGCCTTGATCCTCGATGCGAGCGCCGTCGGTGATGCCGACGCGGACGGTGCGCAGGCCGTCGCCCAGCTTCACGAACGGCTCGCCGATCGTGGCGTCGGCCTGCATCTGGCCACCGTGCGCGGTCCGGTGCGGGATCTGCTCACCCGGGCGGGCGTCTGGAAACGCCTGGCGGAAACGGCCGCTGTGCATGCCGATGTCATGACTGCGGTCGACGCGACCCGCGTCGGACCGCCGCTGGCCGATCCAGTCCCGCGGCGGCCCCCGGCCGACGTCCTGTAGAGCCGCGGCGCCCGATCACCCTCGATGCGGCTATCCGTCCGGATGGTCGTGCAGCACGAAGGTTGCTGTCATCGTGCTGGCGACCGCCAGGAACAGGACGAGAAGCCAGACGGAGAGTCCGAATGACACTGCTCCGGCGACGGCGAGCGCACCGGTGGACAGATCGGCGATGAGTTGTCTGCGCAGCATCATGACTCCCGTCTCGATCAGCCGGGAAGGCCGCGCTGGCCACGGACCGTGCGGATGGTCGCTGCGACGGCATCGAGACGGTGCCCGACGTCGACGTTGGCTGCGAACCCGTCGACGTCCATCCGGAACCAGGGACGGCCCTCGTCTTCCCACGTCACATCGATCCGCCCGGGGAGCATGATCCCGTCGGTGAGCCACCAGCGCCGCATGTCCACGTGCCACCACACCAACCGGCCGCCGGCGCCTTTGTACCGCAGCGCGGAGAACCGGCTCGGGTGGTCGTCGTCGGCGAAATGCAACAGCGCGGTGTCCGTCGCGTCTCCGGCTGGGATCGTCAGCTGGACGGTGCGCCACGCGTCGTCCACGACTTTCACCGGAGAACCGGCGGTGAACACCGACGGGATCAGCGTCGCCTCGGCCCACAGAAACAGGTTCGCACCTTGGTCGATTCCGGCTCCTACGGCGGGGCGCCGTATCGGACCGGCCATTCCGTGCCCGCCGACGTAGGCATCGACCACGTCGAGTACGGTCCGGCCCGCCCACGTGGGTGCGATATCGCTGACGAAGTCCACACCGACCCGGTGCCGGGTCAGCATCCGAGCCCACAGCCACGGCATGCGTCGTCCCAGCCGCAGCTGGGGCCGGGCCCAGAGCGCGATCGTGTCCATCCGCGGCACCAGGCCGTCTCCGTCCGGATCCAGGTGACGAGTGAGTCGGGTCGGCAGCCCGTCGGCGAGCTGGACCAGTCCGCGATCCCGGGTCGGTCCAACGGCGGCAGCGGCGCGTGGACGGACTCGGGCACCGGCGATCGTCGCCCCGACGGCGCCGCCAATCGCGAGCGTGGCCGCTCTGCGCGTGATCATCATGGCCTCCCGCCGGACGCACCGGATCCTCACCGGCGTGGCCGGACTAGTTCTCAGCGTGCCCCGCCGGCGAGACAGCGTGGCACGGACGAAGGTCCCGATCTATGAGTGCGGTCGGCCCGATCACGCTGCCACGACATGCTGATCACCGCCTGAGGCGGGCTATCGATCGGTAGAGTCTGCGACAGAGGGACGCGCACATCTACCGCTGGACGGTCACGCATGAGTGATGCATCGGACGGGCCTCACACGGCCAAGCCTCGGGGGCGGCTCGGTCGTATGGCCGCTGCGGTGACCGGTCGGGTCGTCGAGACGCTGGATCCGGACGCGGTCATCGAACATGTCGACGTGGACCAGTTACTGGACCGGGTGGATGTGGACCGGCTGCTCGATCGGGTGGATGTGAATCGTCTGCTCGATCGGGTCGACGTCGAGGAGTTTCTCGACCGGGTGGATGTGAATCGGCTGTTGGACAGGGTGGATGTGGACCGGCTTCTGGACCGCGTCGACGTCAACCGGATGCTGGCTCGGGTCGACGTCGATGCCGTCCTGCAGGAGGTGGATCTGGAGGGAGCGGTGCGGCGGGCGGGCGTGCCGGAGATCGTCGCGGAGAGCACCGGCCGGGTGGCGGGCTCGGCGCTCGACCTGGCACGGCGGCAGATCGTCGGACTCGACGTGGTGGTGGACCGGGTCATCAATCGGATCCTGCGGCGTGCGCCAGGCGACCAACCTCAGGGACCCCCGCGGCTCGTTCTGGGGCGCACACCGTGAGCAGCTGGGACGCGGCGCCGAGATTGAAAGTGACCGGTCACTATGCGGGCGTCGTCAGCCGGGCGGCCGGGGCGGCCCTGGATGTGGCGATCGTGCTCGCCACGTTCACCGCAGGGGTCGCCGGGGTGGATGTGTTGTCGAGGATGGTGGTGGGCGCCTCGCTGGCCCGGGACGACGCGGGCGTGCTCTCCACCGTTGCGCTCGCCACCTGGGCGTTTGTCTACATGTACGCCAGTCTGGCGATCGCTGGCCGGACTCCGGGCAAGGGCATCGTCGGGCTGCGGGTGGTGATGGCCGACGGCGCCGTGCTCACTGGGCGACGTGCGCTGATGCGCACGTTGGCGTTCCCGCTGAGCGTGCTTCCGTTCGGGCTGGGTTTGGTCGGCATCATCGTGCAGCGTGAGCATCGGGCGCTGCACGATCTGCTCGCTGGGACGGCGGTCGTCTACGACTGGGGCGGACGTGTCGCGGAGGTCCCTGGACCGTTGTCGGAATTTCTGGCGCGGCGCGCCGGGGCCGAGTACTCCTCGGCTCCGATCGCGGAACGGGCGACGGACCGGGCAGGAGCCGGCCGCCGCGCGTCGCAGGACCGGCGGAGCTGAATCGGCCGGACCGTCGAGGACCTATGTCGTCACACCGGGTGACCTTCGGCTCCGGCAGCTGACGGCACCGTGGCGCCAGTGTGGTCCATGTGGCGAGGCAGGTAGACGAGCCCGTTGCGGCGCGCGTATCGAGGTCGGGTGCTGACAGGCGGGATGTGAGAAGGAGCAGCAGATCCTCGGCTCGTCTCGGCGGCGGTGCGAGACGGCCGGTGATCCGCAGGTATCTGCCCCCTCAGCACGGAGCCTGGGCGATGCTGGCGGTGCCGCATCTAGCCGGCGTCCTGGTCGCCGGATGGAGCTGGCCTGCCGCTCCGCTGGCGGGTGCGTGGCTGAGCGGTTACCTGTTGTCGTACTACGTCTTCCTTGCGGTCAAGACTCGGCGGCCGTCTCGGTGGCATCAACAGATGGTCGTGTACGCCGCTGTAGCGACACCGTTGGCGGCGGTGGTGACGGTGGCACGGCCGGCTGTGCTCTGGTACGCACCGCTGTATGCGCTGCTGCTGGCGATCAACGCCTGGTACGCGTGGCGCCGCCACGAGCGTGCCCTGCTCAACGATCTAGCCTCGGTGGTGCAGAGCTGTCTCATGGTGTTCCTGGTGGCGGCGGTGGCGCGCGTCGATGTTGCCGAGGTGGCCGGCGTCTTCGTGGCGTGTGCGGTGTATTTCGCGGGCACCGCCGTGTACGTCAAGACGATGATCCGGGAACGCGGCAGACGCGGCTACCGCTACGCCTCGGCGGGGTACCACCTCGCCGCGCTGGCCGCCATGAGTTGGTACGGGCCTGCGATGGCCGGGATGTTCGGGCTGTTGCTCGTGCGTGCGGCGGTCCTACCCGGGCATGGTCTGACGCCGAAACAGGTGGGCCTGATAGAGCTGGTTCTCAGCGCCTTCCTGCTGGTCGCGATCGTCTTCACCTTCGCCTGACGCGGGTGTCCGCCGCTGGTCGGTGTGGCGTCGGCGTACGACGGCCCTCCTGCGGGGCGACTGTGCGAGAGTGCTGCCATGTCCCTGCGAGCCAAGCTGCAGTTCGGGCAGGACGTCCATGCCGTCATCAGGATCGAGCTGTTCATCGTGTCGGCGGTCAGCGCTGTCCTGATCACTCGCGGCTACCTGATACTCATGGGATACCCGCAGATCGGCAGCGGTGGGCTGCACATCGCGCACATGCTCTGGGGCGGGCTCCTCATGCTCGTCTCGCATGTCCTTCTGCTGGGCTTCCTCGGGCCACGGGTGAAAGGGGTGAGCGCCGTCGTCGGCGGTGTGGGATTCGGTCTGTTCATCGATGAGGTCGGCAAGTTCGTCACCTCCGACAACGACTACTTCTTCCAACCGTCGTTCGCGATCATGTACGTGGTCTTCGTCGCGCTGGTGCTCGTCATGCACCGCATGTCCGAGCGTTCGCCACGAGACGCGGCGACGTTGCTGGCCAATGCTGCGACACTGGGAGCGTCGGGCCAGTTACACGGCCTCGACGACGTCGATCGCGCCGATGCGCTGCAGATGATCGCCCTGGCTCGCGGACGAGGAGCAGACGATCGCGCCGCAAGGGCGGTGCAGGAGATGGTGGAGGCTTGCTCCGTCGATCAACACGGTGGCAGGTGGTACGCGTCGATCCGCACGTTCGTCTTGCGAGCGGCCCGTGGCGTGGTGCGGAGCCGGTCAGCATATGTCGCGGTGGTGGCCATCCTCGTCTTCCAGATGGTCGATCCGGTGGGGGATGTCGTCCGGATCGTCTTCGACCTGGGATATGAGGAGATGACGACCGCGAGCACGGTACGGCTCGGCTGGCTGCTGCTCACGGTGCCCGTCATTGTGACAGGGTTCGTGACCTGGTGGCGGAGAAGCGAGGAACACGGGCTGCAGGTGCTCCGATACGTCGTCCTGCTCAACATCATGGTTGGACAGGTCTTCAACTTCGCCGACCGAGAGCTTGATGCGCTTCCTGGTGTCCTTGTGAATCTCGGATCGCTTGCCGTGGTGAATTACCGTCTCAGGATGCTCGAGGAGCCGTCGGAAGTGCCGGCGCCGGCCCGTCTGCGCCGGAGGAGCATGGAGGATACGGAATAGTCTCAGGCGCGCAGCGGCACCCGGCGCAGGCAGAACGGCCTGAACCGGGTGCGGCCACGCTTGTTCGGTTTGTGGAGCGGACACCTGTCGGGTTCGGGTGTGGGTGGGGTGGGTGTTATGTGTGGGGTGGGGGTTGGTGGTCGTGTCGGGGTTGGGTGTTGCGTCTGGGGGTGCGGTCCGGGTCGACCCAGGGGGGTGGGAGGAATTCGGGGTGGCCGTCGGTGCCGAGGCGGACTTCCCAGCCGCCGTGGTGGATGACGCGGTGGTGGTGTGTGCAGACCAGGACGAGGTTTTCCAGGTCGGTGGGGCCGCCGTCGGCCCAATGGTCGATGTGATGCGCTTGGGTCCAGGCTGGGGGTCGGGTGCAGCCGGGGAAGGCGCAGCCGCGGTCGCGGGCGATCAGGGCGGTGTAGATGCCGGGGGTGACCAGTCGTTCGGTGCGTCCGACGCGCAGGGGGACGCCGTGCTGGTCGACCAGGATGGTGGTGATGTCGGCGTCGCAGGCCAGACGGCGCAGCGCCGCCGAGGAGATGGGTCCGCCGTGGGTGAGTTCGGCCGGGGCGACACCGAAGCGTCGGGCCCAGGTGTCTTGGAGCCACCGCGGGGGTGTGTCGGGGTGCGGGCAGCCACCCGCGGTGAACACCCCACCCTCCCCACCAACGCCGCCAGCGCCGTCGTCACCGTCGTCGATGTGGGCGCCGTCCACATGGGCGTCCACGCCGCAGCGGTCCGTGTCAGCGTTGTCGACGTGGACGCCGTCAGCGTCGTCGTCGGTGTCGCTGGTGTGGTCGAGCAGGGTGTGCAGGTTGGCGAGTAGGAGGAGTTGGGTGGGGTGGCCGTGGCGGGTGGGTAGGGTGTCGGTGGTCAGGGCGCGGCGGGCGAGTTCGGTCAACGCATCGGCCAGGCGCTGGTCCGCGGCGCGCTGGTCTTTTTCGCCGTCGTTGCCCGGTTCGGGCGCGGCGAGCGGGTCCAGTGCGCTGCGCACGATGGCTGCGGCCTCGGTGCCCAGTAGCCCGGTGATGCGTACGGTGCCGTCTCCCCGGTCACTGATGCGTAGCGATCGTTTACGCTGGGCGCGTTCGTCGCGGTCTTCCAGGCTGTCGCTGGTGAGTACGTGTAGCAGGTGATCGGCCAGGCGCTGCAGCGTGGCGGGGTCGTACTCGCGGGCGAACGCGGCCAGGTCTTGCTCCGCGCGGGCGGCGTCGTCGGTGGGGATGTCGGTGGGGATCTTCGCCATGGTCTTGGCGATCACCACGGCATGCTCATACGAGATCGCTCCTTCGACCATGCCGGCCAGGGTGGCCGGCATCGTCCGCCCGTTTTTCACTGCGGTCACGCTGGCGCCCCAGTCCTGCACCGGCGCCGGGGGTGTGAGCCGGTGCCCGAGATCCACACACGCCTTCGCCACACCGGGGCGCAGGTTCAACACCTCACGCAGCCACGCCGTGGACGAGGACGCACCCATGCGCCGGCCCAGATCCCGCGTGTCGGACTCGGCGACCAGCCGGGTGAACACCTCCGCCTGCCGAGCCGCCACCGCATGCACCCGCCGGATCGCCACCGCCAGATCCTCATCAGTCAACCCCGCCGCGTCCACCTCCCGGCCCTGGTCGAACCCGGCATCCAACATGTCGAGCACCTCGAACACCGGATGCCCACCACCACCACCGCTGCTGCGCTCGCCGCCCTGGCCGGAACCGCCGTGGTCGCTGCCCTGCCCGCAGCTGCGGCCACCATCGCCCTCACCGGGCATGTCCGCACCCCGGCCACGGTCGTCGTGGGCACCGTCGCTGCGGCCGGGGGTGTCCGCGAACCCGTTGGCGTTGCCGGATGTGCGCGAGGCGGACCCGGCTCCGGTGGCCTCGCCGGGGCCGTCGGGGCTGCTGTGGTGACTGGAGTCGAACATGTGTCTCAGCGTAGGCGATCTTGTCGCCTACATCCACGCGTATTCGTACGCTAACCGCGTAATAAGGGAATCAAACAGAGTCAGACAGGCACTGTCGCAGCATTACGTATTGAATCTTCCGCATGTAGGGCCGATGGTCGGTCGGAATGGGCCAGGCAGGACTGATGCCCTTGGTCCAAACGGCCCTGGGCCCTTCGGCTCTACGTCATGCCGTTTCGTGCTGTCACTGTGAGATGGGCGCGACATCCTCTGCGCGGGATGAACGCGTCGTCAACGGGGTGTTCACTGACGACCTCCGGTGCCGGTTCAAACGAATTCACAGTTCGTTTTCGGAGGAGTGACTGTGAGCTTTACATACGGATGGCACGTTGGGAACGTGGCGACGACGTGGCGTGGCGGGCATGACATCGCCTCCAGTGTGGAGGCGGCGTCACCCTGTGCCGGCACCACGGCGTCGAACGAGCAACGGTCCCACGGTTCTTCGCACGACGGCTATGTCGTGTTCGTCGGCTGGATGCTGCCCGGCGGCGGCGCCGACCGCGCCATCCGTATCGCACGTCGAGCCGGCAAGCGGATCGTCCTCGTGGCACGCGTGTGGGAGTTCGATGAGCGCGAGTACTTCCTGTCCTCCATCGAGCCGCTACTCGATGCTGACGCCGTATACCTCGGCGACGTCGCGGGAGAACGACGGCTCGAGCTACTCAGATCAGCGGAGGCGCTCATCACGCCGACTCGCTGGCCGGAGTCCCTGGTACGGATCTTCCTCGAAGCGGTCGCCGGCGGAACACCGATACTGGCGTTGGGCGACGGTCTCGCCGCAGACGTCATCGAGCACGGCAAGACCGGGTTTCTATGCCACGATGACGACGAGATCACCCGGATGCTCGTCAGCACACCGCACGTGGTCAGCGCCGACCGGGAGCTCCGGCCGGCCGACGTGCCGGTGCCGGCCCCGCCGAGGGTGCCATGGCCATGTCATGCCGAGCCCGCGCATGGCATCCCGCTGCAATTGCCGCCGCCCGGCGGCCGGTTCGGGCGGGACAGGTGGCGTCGAGCAGCCGTCAGCGCACGTTGACATCAGCGGGGCATCGCCGCCGGGTCTCACATCGTCGCGAGATTCGGTTTAACGCTGGACCGGACGGGCCGCAGCCGCGTCCGGTCCAGCGCCGCCGAAGTCAGCGCCTATCGTCGTCGGAATCCTGCTCGATGATCGGCGGCATATCCTCTCGGTCTGTGTCGGCGCCACGGGTCGTCGACTGTCCCGTCGCCTCCTGGGCGGCACCGGAACTGCCGCTGTCGGAGCGGGTGGCGATCTCGACGGCCTCCTCGCCGAGCGACGCCTCAATATCTTCGGCTTCCTTCTCTCGCCCCGGTGTCCGCATGTTCCACTTGGTGATCACCCAGCGGAACACGAAGTAATAGATCGCGGCGTAGCCTAGCCCGATCACGATCAGCCAGACCGGTGCCTCGGCGATACGGAAGTTGAGCAGATAGTCGATGGCGCCCGCGGAGAAGCCGAACCCGTCGCGGATACCGAGCGCGTTCACCAGCGCCAGTGACGTGCCCGTCAGAACCGCGTGGATGACGTAGAGCGGGTACGCGACGAACAGGAACGAGAACTCCAGCGGTTCGGTGACACCGGTCAGGAACGACGTCAGTGCTCCGGTGAGCATGATGCCGCCGACCACCTTCTTCTGCCGGGGAAGGGCGCAGTGCCAGATGGCCAGTGCCGCCGCCGGCAACGCGAACATCATGATCGGGAAGAATCCGGTCATGAACATGCCCGCGTCCGGGTCTCCGGCGAAGAACCGGGTGAGGTCCCCGTTGTAGGTGGTTCCGCTCGAATCGGTGTAGCTGCCGATCTGGAACCACACGATGTTGTTCGGGATGTGGTGGAGCCCGAGCGGAATGAGCAGGCGGTTCACGAACCCGTAGAGACCGCCACCGAGGACATCGTTGTCGCCCACCCATTCGCCGAAGTTCGTCAGCGCCCAGTCGAACGGTCGGTAGATGAAACTCATCAGGACGCCGATGATGACGGCGACGAACGAGGTGATGATCGGCACGAACCGTCGGCCGCCGAAGAACGCCAGGTACGGTGGCAGCTTGATGCGGTAGTAGCGCTGCCAGAGCAGGGCCGCCGTGATGCCCATGATGATCCCGCCCAGCACGCCGAAGTTGATCAGTTCCTGCTCCAGTGCGGCGGCGACATCTCCGGGGGCGGCGCCTTCTTCGACCAGTTGCTGCGCGGCGGCGGCATCGGGTTCACCGAGGATGTACGGCGACATCGCCTCGGTCACGCCATTGAACACGAGGTAACCGACCAGCCCGGCCAGCGCGGTCGAACCGTCGGCCTTGCGGGCGAAGCCGATCGCGACGCCGATGGCGAACAGCACCGCGAGGTTGTCGAACAGGGCGCCGCCTGCGGCCGCGAGGACCTCGGCTACCGGCTGCAGCCACTCCAGGGCGCTGTACTGGGCCAGGCCCGCGGGGAAGTCCTCGCCTACGGTGCCTTCCTTGCCGCCGAGCATGTCGTTCGAGCCGAACCGCAACAAAAGTGCCGCGGCCGGCAGGACCGCGATGGGAAGCATCAGGCTTCGCCCCACGCGTTGCGCATAGCTCAGCGTCGTACCCCACGCGGTACGCGAGGAGGATGTCGCCGTGCTCTGACTGCTCATCACTCGCTCCTTAGCATCAGACCGTCCGGTTGGCGGTGGATTGGGAGGATGTGTTCCAGTGGTCTAGGCAGATCGATGGCAAAGTCTCTTCGCACAACGCCCGTGCGCGCAAGAGGTTCGGGCAGAGATTGTTCGATCTTGCGGAAAATCATCACTCGGGCGATCATCGACAGCGTTGTTCGCTGTACTCTCTCGAGCACGCACCTGCCGTGGCACGGTGCCGCCAGATGCGCGCCGTGCGGGCTTCTGGTCATCGTCGAGGAAAGGGACCGGGATGAGCAACGCCGAGCAGATCCTCGCCGCTCTAGGCGGGGCGGACAATATCGTCGAGATCGAACCGTGCATCACCCGGCTGCGCGCCGAAGTGGAGGACGCGTCGCTGGTTGACGAAGCAGGACTCAAGGCCGCTGGTGCACACGGCGTAGTCAGGGCCGGCACAGCCGTACAGGTGGTCGTGGGGCCCGAGGCCGACACCATCGCGTCGGACATCGAGGATCTGATGTGACACTCTCTGTGCTCGCCCCCGTCTCCGGCGTGGCGGTCCGGTTGTCCGACGTCCCGGACCAGGCGTTTGCGGACGCGCTCGTCGGTCCCGGCGCCGCCATCGACCCGGCGCGGAGTGGCCGTGGCACCGCCCTGGCGCCCGTCGACGGCACGGTGGTCAAGCTGTATCCGCACGCCTACGTGGTGCGCACGGCAGGCGGGGCCGGCGTGCTGGTCCACCTGGGCATCGACACAGTCCAGCTCGCCGGCGCCGGATTTGAGCTGCTCACCTCGGAGAACGCCGAGGTCCGGGCCGGCGATCCGATGGTGGCCTGGGAGCCCGCCGTCATCGAGCACGACGGCCGGTCGCCGATCTGCCCGGTGATCGCCTTGGACGCTCAGGCTTCGGCGCTCTCCGAGGCGGTGGAGGAAGGCCCGGTCGCCGCCGGAGACGTGCTGTTCGTCTGGGACGTCTGACGAGGCCCACCGACGCGGCGCCGGAAAACCCAGTACGACCACCCCTGGTAGAGCAGCACCACGGGAACGAACAACACCGCTACCCAGCTCATGACCTCCAAGGTGTAGGAGCCCGACGCCGCGTTGTCGACGGTCAGGCTGTACGACGCGTCGATGGAACTGGGGAGCACGTCCGGGAAGAGTGCCCAGAACAGCGTGACCGCGGTCATCAGGATCGACGCTGCGGTGCCGATGAAAGCCCATCCTTCCCGCCCACGCGCGTTCGCGACGACACCGAGGGCCAACCCGCCGGCGGCCAGGGTCAGCGTGAGCCACGTCGCGTCCCGCCCGTGCTCGACCTGGGTCCACAGCAGGAACGACCCGCCCAGCCCGAGCGCCAGCGGGCCGAGCCGCCGGGACCACTGGTTGGCCCGTAGCCGAACCGCACCGTCGGCCTTCAGGCCGAGGAACGTCGCACCGTGGAACGCGAACACCGCCAGTGTGGTGAATCCACCCAGCACGCTGTAGGGCGAGATCAGGTCGAGAACGCTCCCGGCGTATTCATGGTCCGCGTCGAGCGGCACACCGTGCAGGATGGCGCCGAAAGCGACGCCCCATCCGAAGGCGGGAATGATCGAGCCGACGATGATGCACAGGTCCCAGCGCGAGCGCCATCGGGCGTCGTCATGCTTGCTTCGGTACTCGAACGCGACGCCGCGGACGATAAGCCCCACCAAGATGACCAGCAGCGGCAGGTAGAACCCACTGAACAGCGACGCGTACCACTCGGGAAAGGCGGCGAACGTCGCCCCGCCCGCGGTCAGCAGCCAGACCTCATTACCGTCCCAGACCGGTCCGATCGTGTTGATGGCGACCCGGCGCTCCTGATCGTTCTTGGCGACGGCCGGCAGCAGCGTGCCGACGCCGAAGTCGAAACCCTCGAGGACGAAATATCCGGTCCACAAGACGGCGATCAGCAAGAACCAGAACTCGGGGAGGGACATCGGGGGTCCTTTCGTTCATCTGCCGTGTGGGATGGCCGGCGAAGGTCGGCGGCGTCAGTAGACGAGGGACGGCTCGGGCCGGTCCTCGTCGGCGGCGGGCGGTTCGAGTTCGGCACGGACCTCCTCGCTGGTGGGCGGGCCGATCTTGATGTACTTGAGCAGAAGCCACACCTCGACCACGGCGAGCGCTCCGTAGAGCACGGTGAGGGTGATCAAGCTGGTCGCGACGGTGCCCACACCGACGGTCGGGGACACACTGTCCGACGTGCGCAGGACACCGAACACGGTCCACGGCTGCCGGCCCATCTCGGCCATGAGCCAGCCGGTGCTGTTGGCGATGAACGGCAACGGAAGGGCTGCGAGGCCGATCCACCACACCCACCGCCGATGCGGGGTGCGACCGCGCCGGGTGAGCCACAGGCCGACCACAGAGACGGCGAGGATGGCGATTCCTGCTCCCATCATCAGTCGAAACGACCAATACACGACGGGGATGTTGGGGCTGTAGTCACCCTCGCCGTACTCGGCTTCGTACTGTGCCTGCAGGTCGTCGATACCTTGCACTTCGCCGTCGAAGTCGCCGGTGGCGAGGTAGGACAATACCCGCGGCACGCGGATACTCAGCAGTTCCTCGTCGCCGTCGAGAGTGCCGATGGTGAACAGTGAGAATGATGCGGGCCGTTCGGTCTCGTACAGAGCCTCGGCAGCGGCCATCTTCATCGGCTGTTGGTCGGTGACCACCTTGGCCTGCAGATCGCCGCTGACGGCGACGGCGATGGACGCTACGGCGGTGACCCACAGCCCTACCTTCAGCGAGGAGCGCATCACGTCGGTGTGCTGTTTGCGCAGCATGTGCCAGCAGCTGATCGCGATCAAGAACACGCCGGCCGTGACGAACGCGCCCGCGATGGTGTGCGGGAAGGTCACGAGCTGCTTGCTGTTCGTCAGCACGGCCCAGATGTCGGTGAGCCGGCCCTTGCCGTCCTCGATCTCGTATCCGACCGGATGCTGCATCCAGGAGTTCGCGGCCAGGATGAAGTACGCGGAGAGCAGCGTTCCGACGGCCACCGCCCACATGCACGCGTTGTGCAGCCAGCGGGGCAGCCGGTTCCACCCGAAGATCCACAGCCCCAGGAACGTCGACTCCATGAAGAAGGCCAGCAATGCCTCCATCGCGAGCGGCGCCCCGAAGACGTCACCGACGAAGCGCGAGTAGCTGGACCAGTTCATGCCGAACTGGAACTCCAGCACGATGCCGGTGACGACGCCGATGGCGAAGTTGATCAGCAGCAGCTTGCCCCAGAACTTGGTGGCGCGCAGCCATGTGTCGTTGCCGGTGCGGATCCAGGCCGCTTCCATCGCGGCGACGACGCCGGCCAGCCCTATGGTCAAGGGGACGAAGAGGAAGTGGTACACAGTCGTGATGCCGAACTGCCATCGGGCAAGGTCGAGTGCTTCCACAGGTCGCCTCCTCGTATTTCGCTGCGAAACAAGCTTCTGCGCTGGGTATCGGTGCCCGTAGGGCCGGAAGTCCCAGAAGCGGACCGGCGTTCGGCCTGCTGCGGCTCGTCCGCTCCGAGACGCGCCGCCGATGGTGCTGTCGGCCATGGGGCGGCGGCCACCCACGCGTGGGCGCTGCAGAGTCGACGCGGCAGAGTCGACGCGGGGACCAAGGGCCCTGCCCGCCGGGGCGTACGGCCGTCGTATTCCCCCGGGGGTATCTGGGAACGTGGAGGATAGAGATCGTTCCTGGGAGGTGGACGACGTGCGTAAGAGGGTCCTGGTGCTGGGCGGCAACTTCGGTGGATTGACGGCCGCACTGAGTGTCAAGCACGAACTGCAGGGTGATGTGGACGTGCGGGTGATCGCGGCGTCCGATCGGTTCCTGTTCAACCCGTCACTGATCTGGCTTCCGTTCGGGAAGCGCCGTCCGCAAGACATCACGTTCCCGCTCGCGCCGACGTTGACGGAACACGACGTCGATTTCGTCCATGCGAGCGCGACCCGCATCGACGCGGCAGCCAAGCGCGTGACGGCCGCCGGTGTCGAGTACGACTACGACTATCTGGTGATCGCCACCGGCTACCGGAACGCGATGGGGGCAGTTCCGGGTCTAGCCGACACCGATGGCGCCTACACCATCACGACGCTGGAGGATGCCATCCACGCGGGCGAGGGGTGGCGACGGTTCCTGCAGAACCCGGGACCGGTGATCGTGGGTGCGAGTCAGGGCGCGGGATGCTTCGGCGCCGCGTACGAATTCCTGTTCAACATGTCGTACCAGCTGCGCAGATTCGGCCTGAAGAAGCACGTGCCGCTGACCTACGTCACGGCCGAGCCGTTCCTCGGGCATTTCGGCATCGGCGGCCTTCCGGGTGGGGAGCGACTGCTGGGGATGTTCCTGAGGAAGGAGGGCATCACGGCGGTCACCGAGGTGGCGATGGAAGAAGTCGTCGAGGGCAAGCTCGCCGTTTCCGGGCGCGAACCACTCGATTTCGCCTACGCCGTGATCATCCCGCCCTTTGAGGGGCAGGACGTGGTGCGCGGTGTCCCGGGCCTGGCCGACGAGAAGGGATTCGTTCCGGTCCGCGACACTTACCAGTCGGCGGCGTATCCCGATGTCTATGCTGTCGGGGTGGCCGCGGCGGTGAGCGTGCCGTGGACGACGGCCGTCCCTGTCGGAGTCCCGAAGACCGGCTTTCCCACGGAGGTGCAGGCGCACGTGGCTGCCGAGAACATCGCCAGCCAGATCCGGGGCAAGGAACCGGGCAGGCACAAGGCTTTCGGTGAGATCCCTGCGGTGTGCGTCATGGATGCGGGAAACAACGGTGTGATGATCCTTGCCGACCGGATGCTCCCACCGCGCAAGGCGGGTGTGCTGATTCCCGGCCCGCAGTCCCACGGAGCAAAGCTGTTGTTCGAGAAATACTTCCTCTGGAAGGCGCGGCACGGGTATGTGCGGCTGCCGTGAGCGTCGTCGTGCGCAGATCCGGGTATTCGACGTGGTGAGCGGCGCGTCGTGATGCGGGAATGGCTGCCGCAATGTGGGTGTTGTATACCCCAGGGAGTATCGAGAGAAGGGCTTGCTGATGGCAACGGTTCAACTGACCAAGGACAACTTCAACGACGTGACCAGCCGCGACGGTATCGTGTTGGTCGACTTTTGGGCGGCGTGGTGTGGCCCGTGCCGCATGTTCGCCCCGGTGTTCGAGCGTTCTTCGGAGAAGCACGAGGACATCGTCTTCGGCAAGGTCGACACCGAGGCGGAGCGTGAGCTCGCTGGGGCCTTCCAGATCAGCTCGATCCCGACGCTGATGGCGATCCGGGACAATGTCGTGCTCTACGCGCAGCCGGGTGCGCTGCCGGAAGAGGCGCTGGAGGATCTCATCGCCAAGGTGCGGGCCGTCGACATGGACGAGGTGGCGCAGAAGCTGGCCGCCGACAAGGGCTCTCGATGAGTCTGCCGCTCCTGGGCGGCCTGAGTACACGTCATCATGGGCGTCGCTCCCGGCCGGGTATCGTTACCCTCCGGGGTATCGTGAAAGGAACCTACGGTGGAGCTGGATCGAGAGTCTCTGTCTGATGTGATCGTCCGCCTGAACCGGGTGCAGGGGCAGCTGCGCGGCATCGTGGCCATGATCGAGGAAGGCCGGGACTGTAAGGACATCGTCACCCAGCTGGCCGCGGCGTCGCGGGCCCTGGATCGCGCGGGCTTCAAGATTATCTCTACCGGTCTGGAACAGTGCGTGACGGCGGAGAGCGCGGGGTCCGCCGAGGCCAAGATCGACCGCAAGCAGCTGGAGAAGCTCTTCCTGACCTTGGCCTGAACAGGCGGTGCCTGAACGGGCGGTACACGTATGGCGGCGCCTGAACCGGCGTGCGGGTCCGGGCGCGGATCGGTTCCCGAACCCGCACGGCGGGTGGTGGCTGTGGCCTGTTCAGCTCGGCGGTGTCTGCGCTTCGCCGGAGTCCGCCTCGGGCTCGGGCGCGCCTTGTTCCCGGCGACGCGAGCGCAACCGTCCGCGGAACCATGGCGTGCCCAGCAGCGGCAGCGCCCAGCGGTCGAGCCCGTACCAGCCCGCGTTCCGCCAGGCAAGAATCAGCAGGAACGACACCAAGATCATCGCCGGGTTCACGCCGGCCGAACCGGCGAATACGAACGAGAAATTCAGCACCGCGCCCAAGGCGGCGGCGATGCCGGTGAACAGCCCGACGATCAGCAGCACGCCGATCACCAGCTCGCCGATGGCGACCATCGGGCCGAGCCAGGGGTGCGCGGTGTCTCTCACCCACTCCAAGAAGTCCACGTACCAGCCGTACGCGACGTCCGGGTGGGGCCCTTCGGATGCCTCGATCGCCCCCTGCGCGAAGCCGGCCACGGAGTCACCGACATCGACGTCGCCGCTGGACCGGACCCAGCCGATGTTCCCGTCACCGGTCAACCCGTACTGCTGGTCGCCCCAGTCCCAGAAACGCAACGTGATGTCGCCGCCGAACACCTTGCTCCATCCAGACTGGAACCACTCCCAGCCCAGCCAGAGCCGCGCGATGAGCCAGATCCAGGCCGCTCGGTTCGAGCCGAACAACCAGCGGGCGACGGCCGGTTCCTCGATATAGGTGGGGCCCGATGGGGTCTGTTCGGTTGTGGACATGGATATCACCAGCCTCCCTGCGAGTCCCGCCAGAAACGTAGGGGTTCTCCCCTGTCACCTGCCGGCGAGTGCGACGGGACGTTGACGGTTCTGTTGCCCATCTGCGGGACTCGCACACGTCTATGGTGGCGAACTGTGCGTTCGGGCGTAGCCCACGTCACGCGTGGTGCAGCGGCACCGCAATGGTGAATGTGGAACCCTCACCAGACGCTGACTCGACATGAACCGTTCCGCCGTGTGCGGTGACCACCTCTCGCACGACGGCGAGGCCGATGCCCGATCCCGGGGCCGCCGTGCCATGCCGGGCTGTCCACCAACGGTCGAAGACATGCGGCTGGTCTTCGGCCGGGATGCCGGGACCGGTGTCGGCGACCCTGATCACTGCGTCACCGGCCTCGACACCTGCGTAGACCGAGACGCGGTCGCCGGGGCGGCAATAGCGAGCGGCGTTAGCCAGCAGGTTGCCGATCGCCTGGTGCAGCCGGTCCGGATCGCCGTAGACCGGGACCGGCCCGGTGATGTCCGGCCGCACGTCCAGCCCGGCCGATCGCAACTGACTTCGATGCGCGGCGAGCGCATCCGCGGCGAGGACGCCGAGGTCCACGACGGTGCGTTCAAGCGACAGCGCCGCCGACTCGGCGGCCGCGAGAGTCGCCAGGTCGTCGACGACGCGGCCCAGCCGAAGCGCCTGATCATGAAGCCTGGACAGACAGCCGGCGTCGGGCTCGGCGTAACCGTCGCGCAACTCCTCCAACTGTGCCTGCAGGGCGGTGAGCGGCGTGCGGAGCTCGTGTGCCACGTCCGAGGTCATCCGGCGGCGCGCAGCCTCGGCGCGGGCGAGATCGTCCGCCATCCCGTCGAACGCCTCCGCCACGTCGCCCAGTTCACCGGGACCGCGCAGCCCGACCCGGGCCGAGCGGTCGCCACTCGCGAATGCACGCGCCGCGCCGGCCAAGGCGATCAGCGGTGTCGTCAGTCGTCGCGAGACGAACCAGCTCATCCCGACCGCTACGGCGAGCGCCACCACGGCGGCGACACCGATCCACCACCACGCCACCACCCGGCCGTCGGCGACGGCCGCCGCGCCCACCATGTCCGCCATCTCACCGGAGTGCCCCGCCATGTGACGCATCTGGCGTCCCGCTTCCGTCAACCCGAGGTCGGCGCCGATCAGGGCTGCGAGCGTGAGGACGGCCACCGCGGCGACCGCGACCAGGATGAAGGCCACGAGCAGGCGGCGCCCGAGCGGCCCGAGGGTGTCACCGGTGCGGCCCTGTGCGACGGTGCCGCGCCGCCCTGGGCGGTCGGCGGGCATGTCCCTCACCTGTCCCTGGCGAGAGTCATCCGGTAGCCGACGCCCAGGACGGTCTCGATGATCCGATCACCGTCCGGTCCGAGCTTGCGGCGCAGATTCTTCACGTGCGAGTCGACGTTGCGCTCGTAGCCGGCGAAGTCGTACCCGCGAACCCGGTTGATCAGCTCGTACCGCGAGTACACCCGCAACGGAGCGGTGGCCAGGGCGGTCAGCAGACCCCATTCGGTGGGGGTGAGCTCCAAGAGCCGGCCGTCCAGCCGAGCCTCATGGCGCGGCTCGTCGATGGTCAACCGTCCAACCCCGAAGGACGCTCCGTCCGGACCCGGGTTGCCCGATCGTGTGCGATGAAGCACTGCCTGCACCCGCAGAATCAGTTCGGTGGGGCTGAACGGTTTGGTGACGTAGTCGGCCGCGCCTTGCCGGAGGCCACGAATGCGGTCGTCCAGCTCGCGCCGGGCGGTCAGCACGACCACGGGCACGTCGTTCGTCTCCCGAGCCGCTGCGAGCACCTCGGCACCGTCCAGATCGGGAAGCCCCAGATCGAGGACGACCAGATCGACGCCTCCGGACGACAGTAGCCTCAGCGCTTCGGCGCCCGACCCTGTGGCCAGGACGGTGTAGTCCGCCCGCTCGAGGTAACGACGGAGCACCTCGCGGATCTCCCGCTCGTCCTCGACGACCATGACGTTGCCGGCCATATCCCCTGTCTAGATCCGGTCTGCATGCCCGGATAGGGACGAAGAGCATCCGTCCGCCGGGCGTTGGTCGGTTCTCCACACCCTCTCCACACCGAACACGTGCCGCTTCCACGCCGACCGTCCACGCTGGAGGCGTCACAGCGAGAGGTGTGACTGCGAGAGAGGGGCCAGATCATGAAACGCACCAGGAAAGCGGTCTTAGCGCTGTCGACAGCCGGAGTCATCGCCGTTGGAGGCTTTGCGGCGCTGCCCGCGCTGGCCGGCGGCGAGACTGCGCCCGCGACGACGGTCTCGGACGATGACGGAGCTACGTCCCCGGCGACCGCGGACCGTGACCGGCCTGGCCAGCACGGGACGATGCGGCATCACGGCGGAGAGGGCCGGGGGATGGGCGAGCACATGGGTGACCGTGACGACCACGGAATGGGCATCCACATGCGCGATCATCACCGCGACGGTTCCGGCGACGGCAGCGGACACGGACCGGGCGCAGCCGAGTGCCCGTTCGTCACCGAGGAGTGAAGGCAGCAGCAGAACCGCCGCGTCCACGCCGGGTGCGTCTGGAGATGGCAACCGTTCGGTCTCTGCGGGCGTCTCATAGATGACCGGTACAGGGAGGCGAGGACATGCGGACGGCCAGACATGTTGCGGCGATCGGCGCGTTGACGGTGCTTCTCATGGCATGCGGAGACGACGGCGGCGGGCCGGTCGCCACGTCGGACGGCAGCGGTTCTGGTGCGGATGCTGACGACGTGGCGATCGACGGCACGTGGGAGCTCGTGGAAGGCAACGGCCCGGGCGGGCCGCTCGAGGTGGTCGACGGGTATCCGGTGACCTTGACGATCGGCGACGAGGTGGGTGGCCGGTCGGCCTGCAACCACTACGGCGCGGAGCTGACCCGGGACGGCGCGTCGGTGAGTTTCGGCGTCAGCCACATGACAGAGATGGCGTGTATGCCAGAGGTCATGGACCTGGAATCGGCGTACTTCGAGGCACTGGAAGATGTGCGGACCGCCGGGCTGGAGAGCGACATGCTGGTGCTGGCCGGTCCGTCCAGTGAGCTTCGTTTCGAGGCGGTGCCGGAGGTACCGGTCGCGCAGGTCGTCGGTACCGACTGGGTACTGGAGAGCCTGGTGGACGGCGTCGGCGGCGACGCCACAGTGTCCAGCGTGGCAGGTGAGCCGGCGCTGCTCCGGCTCGAGGAGGACGGGACGTTCACCGGCTCCACCGGCTGCCGCGAGATGAGCGGCGACTACGTCGTGTCGAACGGCCAGATCGCCCCGGTCGAGCTCACCATGGATGACCGGGAGTGCCCGGATGAACTGCGTGATCAGGACGATCACGTGGTCTCGGTGATGGAGGGCTTCCAGGCCTCCGTCGACGGTGACACGCTGACGCTCGTGTCGCAGGGTGGTCGAGGCCTCGTCTACCGCACGAGCGACGGCTGACAGCGGAGGAAGCCCGATCCTCTCCCGGTGCACCACGCCGGCCGGGCCCGCGCAGGTTATGACCACCGGCCGGACCGGACCGTTCTTTCGGCCCTGGGCTCAGCGGCGTTTCGCGCCGAGGATGGGGTCGGGATCGCACCAGGGAGCGCGTGATGGCTCGTATGCGGAAACGCCGTGCCGTCGCGGTGTCATTGATCGCGACGGTGCTGACGGCTGTGCTCATCGTGGTGTTGAGCGTGCGGGGCGATGAGCCGGCAGACGGACCGGCCGTCGTCCCCGCCTCGGATCGGGCGCCACTGACCGGCCTCGTCGTCGAAGACGCGACGACACTCGATCATCCAGCGGTCGCGATCAAGGTCTCAGACGTGCGTCAAGCGCACCCGCAGGCCGGCGTCGAGCGCGCCGATATCGTCTTCGTCGAACCCATCGGGCTGTCGTATACCAGGTTGGCGGCGGTCTTCCACTCCCGTCTGCCCGCACGTGTCGGACCGGTCCGCTCGGTCCGGCCTGCCGACGCCCCGTTACTCGGGCCGTTGTCGCCGGTGTTCGGCAACACGATGGGCGCCGGATGGGTGGTGACGTATGCCGATGACGTGGCGGACTGGGACAACCTCGGAACCGCCCGGGTCAGCGGGTCCGGTGCCTACGTGGTGGACCGTGACCGCCCGCGGCCGGACCACGTGTTCGCCACGCCCGAAGAACTGCTGGAGCTGTCGGAGCTGACGGAACCACCCGAGCCGTACTTCGACTACGCGCCGGCCGGCGGACGGAGTTCGGCAGAGCAGGCGGGCGAGCCCGGCCGTCTCGCGGTCATCCCGTACGGAAGCAGTTGGCAGGTGACGTGGACGTATGACGATGGGTCCGGGCGTTACGTCCGGGAGCAGCCCTGGGGTCCGCACATCCTCTCCGGTGGTGACCAGGTGGCCGCCGCGAACGTCCTGATCATGGAGGTCGAGTCGAGGGTGGACAAGCTCGTGGAGGGGCACGGAGCGCCGGTGCCCGTGCTGGACCTCGTCGATGCGTCTGGCCGGTTCACGACGTTGTCGGGTGGCTCATCCGTGACCGGCAGCTGGACCAAATCAGGGGTCAACGACCCGTTCCAGTTGCGTACGGACACCGGCGACGAGCTGAAGCTGTCCCCGGGCAACACCTGGGTCGAGCTGCCCGTGCCGGACGCCGGCGTGATGATCAGCTGAGTGTCGTCACCATGGTCATCGTGGTGCCGGCCTTGGCGTTCAGCTACTCGGCGTTCGTCGTCGTGGTGCCGGCCGGCGCACCCCAGCCGGAACTGCTGCAAGCGTCGTTGTGGGCAGCCGCCGTGGTCGTCGGTTACGTGCTGTATTCCAGACACCGTGCGCGTCGATTCGCATCCATCTGGACGTATCCACGGACCTGGTGGTTTCTGCTGATCGCGGCTCTCGCCACCGGCGTGGTCGTCTTGGCGGTGGTGTTCCCGTCCGACGACCGGACACGGATCGACCTGGTACGGATCACTGCGCTCATGGTGATCGGAGAAGAGGTGCTGTTCCGTGGCCTGCTCTGGGACATGGTTGCCGACGCCTGGCGCATGTCGCGGCGCGCCGAGTCTCTCGCTTGGGCCGTCTCGACGGTGTTGTTCTCCGTGGCGCACCTGCAGTACCACGACTTCGGCATCACTATGGCGTCGGTTGGGCAAGTCGGCTACACCGCCGTGGCCGGGCTTGTGCTCGGTTGGGTTCGCGTCCGCACTGGCGGGCTCGTCGTCCCCATCCTGCTGCATGCCGGTGGCAATGCGATCTTGCAGCTGTTGCGGTAGCAGCGTGCTGACCAGTCCCTAAGTCCTAGCGGGACGTGACTTCCGGCCGTGGTGGGGAGCGCGGGCCACGTCGCATCGTGGAGCATGCCGCCACGACCGGTGTGGCGGCGTCGCATGCCGGCGACAACCACGGCGGACGGCGGGGTGATCATGCTGCTGGGCACCGAGGGCCGGATGGCTGTCGGCGTCGCCGTGGCGACCGCAACGCGGCTGCTGCTGGCCGGAGTATGGCTATACGCAGGGCTGTCCAAGGTGGGAGACGTGCGCGCTTCGGTCCGTGCGGTCAAGGCGTATCAGGCCATGCCGAACGCGCTCGCCGAGCCGGTCGGGGCGGCGCTGCCGATGGTGGAGATCACCCTCGGCGTCCTGCTGCTGGCCGGCCTGGCCGTACGCGCGACTGCCGTGGTGTCGGTGTTGCTGTTCGCGGTGTTCGTCGTCGGGATCGGGTGGGCATGGGCGCGAGGGCTGCGTATCGACTGCGGCTGCTTCGGCGGAGGCGGTGAGCTCGGCCCCGGTGAGTCGCCGCGGTACGGGGTGGAGATCGCCCGCGACGTCGCATTGATGCTGGCTGCGGCCGTCCTCGCCCGCTGGCCGCGTACCTGGTTCGCGCTCGATTCCGTGTTCGCTCGAGATGTCGCATTTGACGAGAAAGGCCGATGATAGATGAACCAGCGCACCAATCCCGTGGGCTCCGGACTCCCAGGAGACTCCCGCCGGAACGCCTCGAGGACGTCCAGATGGACATCGGGGGTGGCGATCAGCGGCCTCGTGGCGGCCGGCCTCGTCGGGATGGCTGTCTGGCAGGCGTCCGCTCCCGGTGACGACGTCGCCACGCCGACGGCGACGTCGAGCGCAGGCGACGGTCTGTCCACGGGGTCGGGCCCGGTAGAGGTGGAGATCTACCTCGACTTCCTCTGTCCCGCGTGCAGGGTCTTCGATGAGGCGGCCAGGCCGATGCTGGACGCGTACCTCGCGGAGGACGAGATCACGCTGACCTATCACACCATCGCGATCCTCAACCGTGCCTCCACGACGGAGTACTCCACCCGGGCTGCCGGTGCGGCCGGATGCGCCGCCGACGGCGGTGAGATCGACGCGTTCGTCGGCGCGATGATGCAGCGGCAACCCGCCGAGGGCGGTCCGGGGTTGTCGGACGACGAGATCGTGGAGATAGGCGTGGACGTCGGGCTGACCGGATCCGACTTCGCCGAGTGTGTCCGCGACGGCGTGTACCACGACTGGGCGGATGGGGCGACGGACGCGGCCGCGGACCGCGGGGTCGCGGGCACCCCGACCGTGTATGTGGGAGGCACCCAGGTGACGGAGTTGAGTCTGCAATCCCTGGCAGAGGCGATCGAAGCCGGCGGCTGATCCTGTCGTTCGGGACCTTTGGCGCGCCACCGAGGCCGTTCAGGCTTGGTGGAGGGGACGTTCTGGGCGGCAGAGTGGAACTATGACGACCGTACTCGTACTCGTAGGTGTCTGGACGGTGTCCGGGCTGCTGACGACGTATCTCATGGCACGTGCCGGGCATCGCCACCCGAACTGGCTGCTGATCGGCCTGGTTCTGGGGCCGCTCGGGCTGCCCATCCTGTATGAGCGCGCGGAACGCCGCGCGCGCCTGGTGGCGGAGCGTGAGTCGTCGGCCACCGGCGAACCCACAGGTCTGACGGTCGTGTTCGGGCTGGACGGGTCCGGGGAGTCCGAAGCCGCCTTCGAGGCCGCGTTCCGTGTCCTCGGCGAGCGGGTCCGCGGCGCACACCTGGTCGAGATCGTCGACTTCGACAGTGGTGCCGACGCCGGCTTCGTCACGTCGGTGGAGGCCAGGCTGGCGAGCTGCGCTCAGCGGTGCCCGACTGCCTCGGTCTCGACTCACGTGGTGTCCGGGCAGCCCGCCCCGGCGCTGCTCGCTTTCGCTGAGGAACACGGTGCGGACGTCATCGTGGTCGGACGTCGCGGGCGGGGAATGTCGACGTGGCTGCTGGGTAGCGTGTCCGGGGCACTCATGCGTTCGTCGACGGTGCCCGTCCTGGTGGGCGGTTATCAGAGTGAGCGTGCCTCCGTGGACGACGCCGATGCGGGCGAGCGTCGTGACGAGGACGTGAACGCCTGACCCCGTCGCCGGCCCGAGTACGCTGGTCGCCCGCAGGAGGCTAAAGGCCTCTCGGCTTCAGTCGTAGTGGCACTTCGACGCTGCCCCGTTGGACCCGGGTGGACCCACACAGGTAGCTCTAGCCTGAAGTATGAGTACCGACTTCCGGACGGGCATGACAGTCCTCGAGGAGGACGATTGCTGGCAACTGCTGGACACATCCTCCGTGGCCAGGCTGGCTGTGCTGGTTGGGGATGATCTGGAGATCTTCCCCATCAACTACGTCGTCGACGGCCGCGCGATCGTCTTCCGCACCGGCGAGGGAACCAAACTCGCCGCTGTGACGATCGCACGGAACGTGGCGATGGAGATCGACGGCTATCACCGTGCCCGGCGGGAGGCATGGAGCGTTGTCGTCAAAGGTACGGCCGAGCGGGTCGAGGACTTCGACGAGATCTATCAGACGGAAGAGCTGCCGCTGCGCTCCTGGAGCGACCATCCGAAACAGTGGTTCGTCCGCCTACTCCCGCAGCAGGTCACCGGCCGCAGATTCGCCGTCGCCGGTTACTGACGCCGTGCCTCGGCCAGCTACGCGCACGCCCGCGGCCGAACACGCCCGGCACACGCACGACCGCGCGGCGCGTCACCGCCGACCCGCACGCTGGCGGGTGCGCACACCGTCGCGGTTCCGGTAGATGGGCCGGTCTGGACGGGCGTCGCGGCTGCGATAGACGATGTACGGCCGGAACAGGTATCCGATCGGCGCGCTGAACATGTGGACCAGCCGGGTGAACGGGATGGTCGCGATGAGCAGCAAGCCGAAGAGCGTGTGGATCTGGAATGACAGCGGGGCTTCGGCCATCGCGTCGATGTCCGGGTTCAAGGTGAACAGGGAGCGGAACCAGATCGAGACCGTCTCCCGGTAGTTATGCTCGTCCGCGACGATACCCGCGCCGATCAGCGTCGTCGCTAGCCCAGTGATGATGGCGGCCACCAGCGCGACGTACATCGCCTTGTCGTTGCGGGTGGTCGCCATGAACACCGGTCCGTTGGTGCGTCGCCGGTAGATGAGGATGGCGACGCCGGCCAGCGTGCTGAACCCGGCGATGGCGCCGAGCACCAGCGCCTGGATGTGGTACGCATCGTGGCTGACCCCCATCGCATCGGTCCACGATTCCGGAATCACCAACCCGATGATGTGGCCGATGATGACCACCAGGATGCCGAAGTGGAACAGCGGACTGCCGATGCGCAGCAGCCGGCTCTCGTACAGCTGGGATGACCGGGTGGTCCAGCCGAGCTTGTCGTAGCGGTACCGCCAGAACGTCCCGACCACCAGGATGGCAATGGCGACGTAGGGCACGGCCGCCCACAGCAACGTATTCATCGTGAGACTGCTCCGTCGAGGTTCGTACCGAACGGTTCCGACCCACGCCGGTGCGGGTCATAGGGCTGTAACTGGATCGGCTGCGGACCGGCGCCCTCCAGCCCGACCAACTCGGCCGGCGGTCCCGCCGCGGCGATGCGCTGTGCGGCGGCAGCGACGTCGGCGGAGGCATGAGGAAGCGTCGCGCAGACGGCGTCGACGGCTCCGGCGTACGGCGAGGCCGCCTTGTGCAGTGCCTGGCGGAGCAGCTCCAAACCGGGCCGGTGTTCGCACAGTAGTGCCTCACCCGCTTCTGGGTCCCCGGCGGCCGCGAACTCCAGAACCACGGCGAGATGGTCCGGTAGCTCGTTCCTGGGCGGCTCCATGCCGGCGTTCCGGTACGCCTGCTTGAACCCGACGAGCGCGTACCCGCGGTTGCGGGTATCGCCGTGTGCCCACCAGGTCAGGTAGAGGCAGCACCGCTTACGCAGGTCGAACGTGGCCACGTACTGCCGCTGCTGCTCGCCCAGCGGCGTGGCGCGGATGTGCTCGAGCACCTGTGCCAATGGCTCACGCGTGCCGTCCGGCAGCATCCCCGGTGCCTCCACCGCCGAGCGCAGCAGCCCGAGCTCGTCCAGGAGCCGATCGTCCGGGTAGGTCAGCACGCGGGACGCGACCTGGCGGGCCGCTGCCCGTGCAGTGGCACGCGAGACCCCGGCGCTGAGTCGCTCACGCATCGCCGTCCTCCTGCCGTTCGGGGAACAACCCGGCGGGTCTGCCCTGGCCGTCCCAGTTGAGCAGGTTCACCCGCTGCTCCTTGTTCTCCGGACCGGCAAGCGTGTCCGTGGTCTGCCGGTGCCGTAGCGCGTGGAACGTCTCCACCGACACCGGCACCGGCTGACCGGACGCCTCGCCGAACGGGCCGGAGCCGTTGATGTACATGCCCGGGCCACCGTCGTAGTCCAATGAGCAGCTCATCTCTTCAAGCTGACGGCCGGCCTCCTCGTACGCGGTCGGGATGACGTAGCGATCCTCGTACTTCGCGATGGCCAGCAGCCGGTACATCGCGTGCATCGACTCCTCGGTCATGCCGACGCCGGCGGGTATCTCCGGCCGGGTTTCGCGCCCGAGATTCACGTCGCGCATATACGAGCGCATCGCCGCAAGCTTGCGCAGGACTGCATCGACGGGTGCGGTGTCGCCGGCGGTGAACAACTCGGCCAGGTACTCGATCGGGATGCGCAACGCATCGATCGCTCCGAACAGGTTGCCCGCTTCCTCGGCGTCGTGTCCGGTGTCGCGCACCTGGTCGACGACGGGGGAGAGTGGTGGGATGTACCAGACCATCGGCATGGTCCGGTACTCCGGATGCAGCGGCAGGGCGACCCGGTACTCCTTGATCAGGCGGTGGATGGGAGAGCGCTGGGCGGCGGAGATCCAGTCCTCGGCGATGCCTTCGCGGCGGGCGGCCTCGACCACCTCCTCGTCGTTCGGGTCCAGCAGCACGTCCAGCTGTGCCTGGTAGAGGTCCTTCTCGTCCTCCACCGCCGCCGCCTCCAAGACCTTGTCGGCGTCGTACAGGATCAGACCGAGATACCGTAGCCGTCCGACGCAGGTCTCCGAGCAGACCGTAGGAAGCCCCACCTCGATCCGCGGGTAGCACAGCGTGCACTTCTCGGCCTTGCCGGTGCGGTGGTTGAAGTAGACCTTCTTGTACGGGCAGCCGGTGACGCACATCCGCCAGCCGCGGCAGGCGTCCTGGTCGACCAGGACGATGCCGTCTTCGCTCCGCTTGTACATCGCGCCGGACGGGCACGACGCCACACAGGACGGGTTCAGGCAGTGCTCGCAGATCCGCGGCAGGTAAAACATGAACGTCTGCTCGAACTCCAGCTTGACCTGATCCGAGACCTTCTTCAGAACCGGATCGTCGACGGCGAGCTGCGGTCCGCCGGCCAGGTTGTCGTCCCAGTTCGCCGACCACTCGACCTTCATCGGATCACCGCTGATCAAGCTGCGCGGCTGGGCCACCGGCATCTGGTCGCCGAGCGGGGCGTTGATGAGATTGTCGTAGTCGTAGGTCCAGGGCTCGTAATAGTCCTGGAGCGAGGGCAGCTTCGGGTTGGAGAAGATGCTCAGCAGCCGGCGCACCCGGCCGCCGCCTTTCAACCGCAACCGGCCGCGCTTGGTCCGTTCCCAACCGCCGCGCCAGCGCTCCTGGTCCTCGTAGGTGCGCGGATAGCCCTGACCGGGCCGGGTCTCGACGTTGTTGAACCAGACGTACTCGGTGCCCGGCCGGTTGGTCCACGCCTGCTTGCAGGTGACCGAGCAGGTGTGGCAGCCGATGCATTTGTCCAGGTTCATCACCATGGCCACTTGCGCCATGACCTTCATCAGTAGGTCACCTCCTGGGAGCGGCGGCGGACGACGGTCACCTCGTCGCGCTGGTTGCCGGTCGGCCCGAGGTAGTTGAACCCGAACGACAGTTGCGCGTACCCGCCGATCAGGTGGGTCGGTTTCACCAGCAGCCGGGTGAGGGAGTTGTGGATGCCGCCACGTGTGCCGGTGCTCTCGGTCAGCGGCACGTCCACCGTGCGCTCCTGTGCGTGGTACATGTACGCGGTGCCGGTGGGCATGCGGTGCGACACGGTGGCACGGCACGTCACGACGCCGTTCCGGTTCACCGCCTCCACCCAGTCGTTGTCGCGCACCCCGATCCGCCCGGCGTCCGCCGGGCTCATCCACAGTGTCGGACCGCCTCGGGACAGACTGAGCATCAACAGGTTGTCCTGGTACTCGGAATGGATCGACCACTTCGAGTGCGGGGTCAGATAGCGCACCGTGATCTGGGTGCCGTCGCCCTCGCCGACGGCCGACTCACCGAACAGCGCGGTCATGTCGACGGGCGGACGGAAGACCGGCAGGCATTCACCGAGATCACTCATCCAATCGTGGTCGAGGAAGAAGTGCATCCGCCCGGTCAGCGTGTGCCACGGTTTGCCCTCCTCGACATTGACGGTGAACGGCGCGTATCGGCGGCCGCCGGTCTCGCTCCCGGACCATTCCGCGCTGGTGATCACCGGCACCGGCCGGGCCTGAGTGTCGGCGAAGCTGATCCGCTTCTCCTCGCTGCCTTCGGCGAGGTGGTGCAGCGGCCGTCCGACGCGCCGTTCCAGTTCGCGGAAGCCCTCGACGGCGAGCCGCCCGTTGGTGGTTCCGGAGAGCGCCAGGATGGCCGAGGCCATCTTGACGTCGGTGTCCAGCGCGGGCCGCCCGTCAACCGGGGAACCCGGCGTGTTCATCACGCCGCATTGGGCGGCGAGATCGGCGACCTCCTGGTCCGGCTTGACGGTGACCGCCTTGGTCGTCAGCCCGAGGGTGTCCACCAGCGGGCCGAGACTGGCCATCTTGTCGGAGATCGCCGCGTAGTCCCGCTCGACGACGGCCAGCCCCCACATCGTCTTCCCCGGCACCGGGTCGACGTCGTCGCGCCGCCAATCCCGCACCGAGCCGCCTGGCTGGGCGACCTCACCAGGGGTGTCGTGCTGCAGCGCCGTCGCCACCAGGTCCTTGCGCACGCCCAGGTGCTTGGCGCTGAGCCTGCTGAAGGCGCGCGCGATCGCGTTGAACGCGTCGAAATCGGTGCGTGTCTCCCATGGCGGGTCGATCGCCGGATTGAACGCGTGCACGTACGGGTGCATGTCGGTCGAGGAGAGGTCGTGCTTCTCATACCAGGTGGCGGCCGGGAGAACCACGTCGGAGAGCAGCGTCGTGCTGGTCATCCGGAAGTCCATCGACAGCACCAGGTCGAGCTTGCCCTCGGGCGCCTCCTCCCGCCAGACGACGTCGCGCGGGCGGCGATCCTCCGGCGTCTCCTCGGCGCGCAGGTTCGCGTCGGTGCCGAGCAGGTGGCGCAGGAAGTACTCGTTCCCCTTCGACGACGAACCCAGCAGGTTGGCCCGCCACACGGTGAGCACCCGGGGCCAGTTCTCCGGTGCGTCCGGGTCCTCGCAGGCGTACCGGAGCCGACCGTCACGCAGCTGCTGCGCGACGTACTCCTTGGGGTCGGCGCCGGCAGCCTCCGCCTCATCGACCAGTTCCATCGGATTGCGGTCGAATTGCGGATACGACGGCATCCAGCCCATCCGGGCGGACTGAGCGACGACGTCGGCCGTGTGCATGCCGGAGAAGTGCCCTTCGGCCAGCGGCGAAGCCAACGCGTCCGCCTGGTACCCGTCGTAGCGCCACTGGTCGGTGTGGGTGTACCAGTAGGCGGTGCCGATCATCTGCCGAGGTGGGCGAGACCAGTCCAGCCCCATAGCGAGAGTCGCCCAGCCGGTGAACGGCCGGCACTTCTCCTGTCCCACGTAGTGCGCCCAGCCTCCGCCGTTGCGGCCCATACAGCCCGTGAGCATCAGCATCGCGAGGATCGCCCGGTACGTCGCGTCGCCGTGGAACCACTGGCAGATGCCGGCGCCCATGATCACCATCGACCGTCCGCCGGATTCCTCGGCGTTGCGGGCGAACTCGTGCGCGATCCGTGCCACGGTCTCCGCTTTCACCGAGGTGATCTCCTCCTGCCAGGCGGGTGTGTAGGGCTGCGATGCGTCGTCGTAGCCGGTGGGCCAGTCGCCCGGCAGGCCGTCGCGGCCGACACCGTACTGTGCCAGCATCAGGTCGAAGACGGTGGTGACCAGCCTCCCGCTCACCTTGCGGGCAGGTACGCCACGGCGCAGCACACCGGGTCCTTCGGGATCGTCGAACCTGGGTAGCAGCAGCGTCACGCCCTCGCTCGCGGGGTCACCATGGAACGACAGCCGCGGCCGGAGGCCTCCGAGGTCGAGGTTCCAATGCCCGACCCCCGAGCCGGTGTGCCGGAATCCGAGCGAACCGTTCGGGACCACGGCGTCGCCGGTGTCCTCATCGAGGACGACGGTCTTCCACTCATCGCCCTCGCCGGGTTCCATGCCGTCGTAGGATTCAAGGTCCGCAGCGGTGACGAACTTGCCGGGTACGTATCCGTCGGTCCGTTCGGTGAGGGTGACCAGGAACGGCAGGTCGGTGAACGTGCGGACGTAGTCGGTGAACGCCGGCACGTGCCGTTCGACGAAGAATTCGCGCAGTATGACGTGGCCCATCGCCATCGCCAGGGCGCCGTCGGTGCCCGGCTGGGCCGGCAGCCACTCGTCGGCGAACTTGGTGTTGTCCGCGTAGTCCGGGGAGACGGTGACCACCTTCGTGCCCCGGTAGCGGGCCTCGGCCATCCAGTGCGCGTCCGGGGTGCGTGTGACGGGGACGTTCGAGCCCCACATCAGCAAGTACGACGCGTCCCACCAGTCGCCGGACTCCGGGACGTCGGTCTGGTCTCCGAACACCTGTGGAGACGCCACCGGCAGATCGGCGTACCAGTCGTAGAACGACGTCATCGCGCCGCCGATCAGCTCGATGAAGCGCGCGCCGGCGGCGTGCGAGACCATGGACATCGCCGGGATCGGGGAGAATCCCGCCACCCGGTCCGGGCCGTGCGCCTTGATCGTGTGCACATGTGCCGCGGCGATCATCTCGACCGCCTCGTCCCAGTTCACTCGGACCAACCCGCCCTTGCCTCGCGCCCGCTGGTAGCGGCGCCGCCGCTCTGGGTCGGCCTGAATGTCGGCCCACGCCTCGACCGGGTCGCCGAGGCGTGCCTTCGCCTCCCGATACATCTCGACGAGCACACCGCGGGCGTACGGGTATCGCACCCGGGTGGGGGAGTAGGTGTACCAGGAGAACGCTGCACCACGAGGACAGCCGCGTGGCTCGTACTCAGGGCGGTCCGGGCCGACGCTGGGATAGTCGGTCTCCTGCGTCTCCCAGGTGATGATGCCGTCCTTGACGTACACCTTCCAGGAGCACGAGCCGGTGCAGTTCACCCCGTGCGTGGAGCGCACGACCTTGTCGTGGCTCCAGCGGTCCCGGTAGAAGACGTCGCCCTCGCGCCCGCCACGGCGATGGACGGTTCGGAGATCGGCACTCACCTCGCCTGGGGTGAAGTATCGGCCCGTCTTGAGCAGCAGCTCAGCGATCGGACCGTCCAGCTGTGGGGTCGTGCCGTCATCCGTGTCCGCCATAGGGCAGCTCCGTTCCGCGTCCGTCTCTCTCATCGACTCTAGACAGACTGCCCGTTCCGCGCGGGGTATTACAGGGGCGAAAGTCCCAGACGATCGGCTCTACTGGCCGGATGTCCCTTCGAACTACGGTCGTTGATGTGCGTCTTCGCCGGTCGAGACCGCCACGCGTGGCTGGCGTACGGACGCGCCGACGATGTCCGTGAACGCATCACCCAGTCCGCCCTGGCCCTGCAGACTGGTCCCATGGGATGACGACCGCCGGAACGATCGCACCAGGATGGGCTACCTGGTCAGACGACACTCGAACGATAGAGGCTGAACGAATGGAGCCAGCGTGAGCACCCAGTCGCCGTCGACGACGCAGCAACAGGCCACCGCGCCCTCGGGCAACCCATGGATGCTGGCGCTCGCCACACTCGGGTTCACGTTGACGTTCTGGGCATGGGCGCTGCTCGGTCCGCTCGGGCCTGATCTGCGGGATCGGCTGGATCTGTCGGTCAACCAGCAGGCGATCGTGGTGGCGGTTCCGGTCATCGTGGGTTCGATCGGCCGCATCCCGGTGGGTGCGCTCACCGACCGCCTCGGTGCGCGGATCATGTTCCCGGCGGTGAGCCTGCTGACCATCGTCCCGGTGCTGTACCTGGGACACGTCGCGGACTCCTACGTCCAGTTGCTCGTCGGCGGATTCTTCCTGGGCCTCGGTGGGACGACGTTCGCCATCGGCATCCCGTTCGTCAACGCGTGGTACCCGCCGAGCAGCCGAGGCACGGCGCTCGGGATCTTCGGCGCAGGTATGGGCGGCACCGCCATCGCGGCGTTCACGACGGTTCCACTCGCGGACAACGTCGGCCAGAGCTTCCCGTTCACCCTGGTGGCGGTGATCCTGGCGGTCTACGCCATGGTCGCGTGGCTGATGCTGCGGGACTGGCCCGGTCGGACCGTCTCGACGGCGAGCCTGCTCTCCCGGACGGTGGGCACGCTGAAGATCCCGGCGACGATCCCGTTGGCTCTGCTGTACGCGGTGGCGTTCGGTGGGTTCGTCGCGTTCAGCGTGTACCTGCCCACATACCTGAAGAACGCGTTCGAGCTGTCGCAATCCGACGCGTCGTTCCGAACGGCGGGTTTCGTGCTCGTCGCCGTGGTGATGCGTCCAGTCGGCGGCTACCTCTCCGACCGATTCGGTGCCGTCACCGTGCTCTCCGGAGTGTTCGGAGCGTCCGCCGTGCTGGCGCTACTGGCGTCGTTCGAGTTCGATCTCGTGCCGGTGGGCACGGTCGCGTTCCTCGGTCTGGCCGCAGCGCTCGGTGCAGGCGCGGGTGCGGTGTTCGCGCTTGTCGCCGAGATGGTGCCCGGCGAGCGTGTCGGCGCGGTCACCGGCTTCGTCGGCGCGGCCGGCGGGCTTGGCGGGTTCTTCCCGCCGCTGGTGATGGGCGCCTTCTACAGCTCGCTGGACTCCTACACGTGGGGGTTCGTGCTACTCGCGCTTACCGCTGCGGCGGCGTTCACGTACACCACGACGGCCGTGCGCCGCCAGGTCCGCGAGCACCAGGCACGTTGCGAATGAACGTTCGTTCGAATGTAGAAGATGCCGCTTCGACCACCGATGCTCTGCTGCCTTCGATGCGTACCATACGTACTGGTCAGGCTTGTTGCTGAACGTATCGAGCAGCACTCTGTGGAGGGACCAACCAATTTGTGCCACCACTGGTGGCACAGATTCAGGAATCGGCCACATCATGGCAAAGCGTCGCATGTAGAACTAGCCACGACGTGAGAAACCCCGAGCTCCGCCCGTCGTGGCTCGCAAGTCTTGGCTGATGCGACCGACGACGTCGTCGCCCCAGCCGTGCTCCTGCTGCTGTTCCAGGATGTCGCGGCCTATCGATCAGTACAGCATCACCAACTCGGTGTTCACCGCGCGAGCCGCGCGGTTTTGCGCGTCGCCGATGCGTTGGCTGAGGCGGTCGATCAGGCTCTGGTACGCCTTCGTGTCGACGACGGCCTCGACAGATGCGGGTGCGTTGTGCGATTCGCTCATGCTACGAGAATAACTCGAGGTAAATGGATGTTATCACGATAAGATTAAATCTAGTGAGACTAGACAGAAGTATTCTGGGTCAACTAGACGGAAAAAGTTGCGGCCGGATGGGCTCGTTCGCGTCTGGGCCGTGGACGGGGTTCCGGTCATGGCGGGAGCGTTCGTGGATGCGGACCGTGTATGTATAGGTGGGTGGAGAACAGGCAGCGGAAGATCGTCATCCCAGGTGGCACCGGCTACATGGGGCGGGCGTTGACCGGACGGTTGATCGAGCGGGGTGACGAGGTGGTCATCCTGTCGCGTGGCACTTCGACCACGGTGCCGGGCGCCACAGTGGTGGACTGGGACGGCGCCCGGCTCGGGGCGTGGGTCGACCATCTCGACGGGGCGGACGCCGTCGTCCACCTCACCGGCAAGCGCGTCGACTGCCGCCCGACCCGGCGAAACATCGAGGAGCTGATCCGTTCCCGGGTGGAGCCGGTGCGTCTCGTGGGCGAGGCGATCCGCCAGGTGTCAGCGCCGCCAGGAGTGTGGGTGCAGTCGGCGACGCTGGCGATCCACGGCGAAGGCGGCGACCGGATGATCACAGAGTCGACTCCGGTCTCCGGTGTCGGTCCGCAGCAGATGGTCCAGGTGGCGCTGGCCTGGGAGGCCGCATACCGGGAGGCGGTCGAGCTGGTGGATCGTGCCGTTCTGCTCCGGATCGGCGTCGCCATCGGCGGCAGCGGCGACCCGGCCACGGAGCGGCTGCGCACCTTGGTCCGGCTGGGCCTCGGCGGCACCGTCGCGTCCGGCCGGCAATGGTTGTCCTGGATCGCGCTGGACGACCTGCTGCGCGGCCTGCTGCGTGCCATCGACGAGCCCTCCATGAACGGCATGTACCTCTTGACCTCGCCGTCGCCGGTGACGAACGCCGAACTGATGGCCACGTTGCGGCGGCTCATCGGCAGGCGCATGGGATTGTCGTCGCCGGCGTGGCTGACCCGGCTGGGAGCGCCGATGCTCGGCTCGGACCCCGAGCTTGCGCTGACCGGGCGGCGTGCCTACCCAGAACGCTTGCTGGCCGAGGGATTCACCTTCGGCGTCACGGACCTGGACGAGGCGCTGCGTCGCGCCCTCGCCGACGCCTGAGGGCACATCGACGACGTCCCCGGCGAAGGTGCAGCTGACATGGTGACGTCAACGGGCGGCATGATCGGCGCCGACGTCCTGGTGCCCTATGTCCCCGAGGTCGATTCATGCTCTGGTGTGCCCGCGACGTGGTTGAGTATGTTCCGTGAGCGATGAGCAGGGTCTGTTCGCCTTCCATGACGTTGTCGTGGAACGGCAGGGCATCCGGGCGTTGAACGGCTTCTCGGCACGCATCGAGGGTCTCGGGGTGACCGGTCTGAGCGGGCCGTCCGGTTCCGGCAAGAGCACGTT
Organism: Phytoactinopolyspora halotolerans; assembly: GCF_010550675.1. GTDB lineage: Bacteria > Actinomycetota > Actinomycetes > Jiangellales > Jiangellaceae > Phytoactinopolyspora > Phytoactinopolyspora halotolerans. The sequence goes on from NZ_JAAGOA010000006.1 coordinate 165,787, forward strand.
GCTACGGCTGTGCAACCGGCTGGAGGTTCCGACGTCGGGACAGGTGCTGTTCCGCGGCGACGACGTCGCCGGCCTGGATCCGCTCACCCTTCGGCGTCAGGTCGGGATGGTGTTCCAGAAACCCACGCCGTTTCCAGGGTCGGTCCGCGACAACCTCCTGGCCGCCGCGCCCGACGCCGGTATGGACGAGTTGGAACAGGCGCTGCTGCGTGCCTCGTTGGACGGTTCGTGGCTGGACCGAGACGCCACCACTCTCTCCGGCGGTGAGGCCCAGCGCGTCTGCATGGCGCGGACGCTGGCCATGGAGCCCGAGGTTCTGCTCCTCGACGAACCCACCTCCGCCCTCGACCAGGCAGCGGTGGAGATCTTCGAGCAGGCGGTGAGCGAGCTGGTGAAGGCGGGACTCGCCGCCATCTGGGTAAGCCACGACACGGTGCAGCTGAGGCGGGTCGCCGACGTGGTGTTGCGGATCGACGACGGTCGCTATGCCGGAACCGATCGGATCGAACATGGTTCTCCAGCCGAGGAGGTGTGAACAGTGGAAGGTGACGTCAGCATCGCGGGACTCGCGACGTCGCTGGCACTGGTCGGTGTCGCGGCCGCCATCTCGCTGTGGCAACGGCTCGGGCTGGAACGACGCATCCTGTGGGCGGCGGCCCGAGCGCTGGTGCAACTGCTGCTGGTCGGCGCGGCGCTCGCGCTGATCATCGAGGAAGGCCGGCCGCTCGCGTGGTCGTGGCTGTGGGTGGTGGCGATGGTCGCGTACGCCGGGGACGTCGCACGTCGCCGTGCACCCGAGGTGCCGGGGGTCATGTGGCTGGCGATCGCGGCGTTCTCCGCCGCGGCCATCATCAGTCTAGGTGTCCTGTTCGGGTTCGGCGTGCTGCCGCTGGAAGGGCGCACGCTCGTGCCGCTGGCCGGGATGCTGGTCGGTAACTCGATGACGGCGACCGTGCTGGTCGCGCGCCGCCTCGTCGAGGAGCTCCGGGACAAACGCGACGAGGTCGAGGCCCGGCTTGCGCTGGGGCACGCATCGCAGCAGGCATCGACGCCCTACCTGCGAACCGCGTTGAGATCCGCCGTCACCCCGCAGATCGAGACCACCAAAGCGACCGGTCTGGTGTTCTTGCCGGGAGCGATGACGGGGCTGATCCTGGCCGGCGTGTCGCCGACCGACGCGGTCCTCGTCCAAGCCGTGGTGATGTTCCTGATTCTCGGATCGGTGACGACTACGGCGGTCGTCATGGCGCTAGGGTTGATCCGGCGTCTGTTCACGTCGGATCACCGGCTGCGCTGGCTGCCGCGACAGGCCGAGACATGATGCGCAACGGCAATGACGTCGGCCAGGGTCTTTCGGCCCTACCCATGGGCCGGTCGGACGCAAATGATTCGAGTAACAGCACCCAGAGGAGACAGACGTGCCCGGAACCCGGCCTGAGCCCGCGCTCGACCCGAAACTCGCAGGCAAGGTGAACCATGGCAGATAGGCGCCAGCTGATCCCCATGGAGCGGGAAGACGCTATCCGTCTGCTCGCGAGTGTGTCCCTGGGGCGCATCGTCTTCACCTCGCAGGCCCTGCCCGCGATCCGGCCGGTGAATCATCTGGTCGACGACGGCGACCTGATCGTGCGCACGCATATCGGTGCGGCGATCACCTCTGCGGTTACTCCGACCACGCCCGGCGTGGTGGTCGCCTACGAGGCGGATCAGATCGACCCGGACTCCCGTCTCGGCTGGAGTGTCGTCGTGACCGGCGTCGCCACCGCCGTCACTGATCCGGACGAGATCGCCCGTTTCGAGGGACGGCTGGAGCCGTGGATCGACCAGCCGATGGATCAGGTGGTGCGGATCGTGCCCGACCTGGTGACCGGTTACCGCCTGACGAACGGTACGGAGCCCGCCGAGGACATGTGACGTGCATCTCGGCCGTGTGTCCAGGACAGTCGGGACCTTAGTCCGTACCTGGCGCGGCGCCGACGCGCCAGAGTTGGAGTGCGACATCCGCTGACTGAGCGTGCTGGCCGGCAGGTGGAGCACGCGGCCGGAAATCCCCCGTGTCGGGCCGCGCTGCGGCCACCTACCGGCCGGCCTTGGCGCCCTCCGGCGGATGTCGTCCTGGTTTACCGAGTCACCGGACGCCGGCGTCAGGGAGGACGACAGATGGCCGCAGCCGCTGGAGATCGCCGCGAACTGCCTCTGGTCGAGGCACGTACCCATCCTGGACCGTCGTATCGTGAGCCGCGGCTGTACCGGACCGCACACGCGGTGATCTTCGGTTATCTGGCGCTCGCGGCTGTGGTCCTCGCCGCCGATCCCGCCTGGCTGAATACCCGGTGGCTCACCATCCACCTGGTGTTCCTCGGCGCCGCGACGACCGCGATCATGGTCTGGAGCTCGCACTTCTCCCAGGCGTTGACCCGCTCCGTCACCGGCGATCGGTGGCTCGGTCGCCGGGTCGCCGTGCTGACCGTGGGCGTCGTCTCCGTCCTCGGCGGGGTGGCGCCCACCGGCCACAGCACCTTGGCGGTCAGCATCGGCGCGGTCACCGGAGTGGCGCTGATTCTGCTGGCGGTCGGCGCGCACGCGCTGGTGCTGGCGCGGATGGCGCGCACGAGGTTCGGCGGACCGCTGAAGGACGTGGTCTGGTTCTATGTGGCCGCCTGCGGCGCGCTGTCTCTGGGCGCGCCGTTGGGCGCCGCCCTGGCGACCGGGGTGCCGGCGACGGTAGCGACGAGTACCGGGTCGTTCGCCGCGCACCTGCACCTGAACATCGTCGGTTGGGTCGGTCTCACGGTTCTGGGGAGCCTGCTGATGCTGGGACCGGCCACCTTGCGGGCGCGGATGCATCCGCGCGTTCCGCGTGCGGTGCGGCCGGTGCTGGGCACCGGGGTGGTCGGCCTCGCCCTGACGGTGGCTGGTCTCTGGGCCGACGTGCACGTGGTTGCGGTCGCGGGCCTCGGCCTGTACATCGCGGGCATCGGCATACTGATGGTGGCGCTGGCGGCGACGGCCCGCAACAGCCGGGCCAGGCGCGGGCCGGCGCTGGCGCTCGGGCTGGGCATGGGCTGGTTCGCCGCCTACCTGGTACTGGACCTTGTGGCGGTAGCGACCGACGGTAGCGCCGGAGCGGTACGACTCGTGACGGACAAGGTGCCGATGCTCGCGCTGGGTTTCCTGGCGCAGGTACTGATCGCCGCGTTGACGTTTCTGCTGCCGGTGCTGTTCGGCGGCGGCCCAGCGGGGCACAAGAGCCTGGCCGGGCGGTTGGCGCTGGGGTGGAGCGTGCGGTTAGGGGTGCTGAACGTCGGCGTCGTGCTGCTCGCGTCCGTCGACACCGGCGGATGGCGGACCCTGGGCTGGCTGCTGGCGGCGGGCGCGCTGGTCGCGTTCCTCACGCTGGCCGTGTCGGTGCTGATACCGGAGGCGGTGAGCACCCGGTTGCGCTGGGCGTGGACTCCTGCGGTTGTCGTCGCACCTGTGATCGTCCTGCTCACGGCCATCGCCGCGGTGCCGGGTGGCGACGACGGCTCGGCCGCGTCGGCGACATCGGCGACGTCGGCGGCGGGAAGTGACAGGGAGCGTCACGTCGTTGACGTCGTGCTCTCCGACTTCCATGTCGAACCGGCGAGGTTGGAAGTGCCGGGCGGGGCCGATCTGGTGCTCCGCGTGCGCAACGAAGGTGTGCACAATCACGATCTGCGGCTGGAGAACGACGGTGACACCTTCGCCACCCGCTCGCTCCGTGGCGGTGAAGAGGACGAACTGCACGTCGGAACCGTGACCGAGGCGGTCGAGGCGTGGTGCACCATCGGGGCGCACCGGCAAGCCGGTATGGAGATGGAGATCGTGCCCGTCGATGCCGCATCCGGCGACCTGGAGGACGACGGCGCTACCACACATGAGACGAATCCCGGCGCAGGCGGCGGCCATGGCATGCACGACGGTGAAACGTCAGGCGACGTGAGCGGAGCGGACGGTGCCACTGCGACGAACGGCTCCCCGGACCTGGAGGCGGCGCTGTCGGGGACGCCCTCGCAGGGCAAAGATTTCGAGGCGAGGGACGCACGATTGGAGCCGGCACCGGGCGGAACCGTCCATGAGATCAGGCTCCCGGTGCAGGAGACGGACGTCGTGGTCGCACCCGGCATTCAGCGACGGATGTGGACGTTCGGCGGCTCCGTGCCGGGACCGGTGCTGCGGGGCAAGGTCGGCGACGTCGTCGAAGTGACATTGGTCAACGAAGGGAGCATGGCGCATTCGATCGACTTCCACGCCAGCGAGGTGGCGCCCGACGTCGAGATGCGCTCCATCGAGCCCGGGGAGTCGCTCGTCTACCGGTTCCGCGCCGAGCGCGCCGGCGTGTGGATGTACCACTGCGGGACGGCGCCGGTACTGCAACATGTGGCGAACGGCATGTATGGGGCGGTGGTGATCGATCCGCCGGAGCTGGAACCGGTCGACCACGAGTACCTGCTGGTCCAATCCGACATGTATGTCGGCGACGGCGACGAGCCAGCCCCCCTGGACGATGCCCGGCGCGGCGCCTACGACCTCGTGACGTTCAACGGCTACGTCAACCAGTACCTGCACGATCCGCTCACCGTCGGCGTCGGCGAGCGCGTCCGGATCTGGGTGCTGGCCGCCGGGCCGAACGGCGGCAGCGCGTTCCATGTGGTCGGCAGCCAGTTCGAGACGGTCTTCAAGGAGGGCGGGTACCTTCTGCGGCCGGACGAGGAGTTGCGCGGTGGCTCGCAGACGTTGGATCTCGCCGCTTCGCAAGGAGGGTTCGTGGAGTTCACGCTCGACCGGCCCGGCGAGTACCCGTTCCTGACCCACCGACTCGGTGACGCCGCACTCGGTGCGACGGGCCTGATGCTCGCCGAGTGAGTAGAGAGCGGAGAACGACGAGCGACCAGGTCCGGTAGGAGACGGGAGGGAAGGAGCGATGTCCTGGCCAGGGTAGGCGCGGGCGTCGGCCTGTGAGGAGTTCTACGACGAGCTGGCCGCGGGCGGGGCCAAGACATCGCTCCTTCCCACCAGACTCACCCGACAGCGTCAGCTGCGTGAGACGGTGAAGTCGAGGAAGTGGGCGGAGCAGGAGATGCACGGGTCGTAGTTGCGGATGGCCTGCTCACATTGCCATTGCAGCTGCTCGTCGCTGAGTTCCAGCCGATCCGAGACGAAGTCGTACAGGTCGTGCTCGATACTGGCCTGGTTCTGCGACGTAGGCGGAACGATCCGCGCGGTCTTGACCAGGCCATCGGCGTCCAGCTCATAGCGGTGGTACAGGACCCCGCGCGGAGCCTCGGTGACGCCATAACCCACGCCGGCGCGGGGCGGGACATCCACGTACGACGGTCCGCTCGGCTCGTACGCCTCGATCAGGCGTAGCGCCTCGTCCACCGCGTACAACGTCTCGACCGCGCGGACGACGATGCTGCGGAACGGGTTGCGGCATTCGCGGCCCAGACCGGCCTCCCGGGCCAGCTCGGCGGCGAGCGGCGACAGCGCCGACGAGTTCAGTGTGTAACGCGCGGTCGGGCCGACCAGGTAGTGGTCACCCCCGTTGAGGTGCGCGTGCAGTGCGGTGGAGTGCGGGACCTGCTCCTCGATGACGTGTTCCTCGAACAGCCGTGCAGGGAACGCACGGCCGCCGGTCGTGACCAGTGTGCCCGCTTCGATCGGGTACTGGCCCGGAGAACTGAGCGCCATCATCTCGTGTTCCTGCGTGAAGTCCGGGAAATCGAAGCCTGCGGCCATCCGGACGGTGTCGACGGCGACGTCGCGCGCCACTCGAAGCTGCTCGGCCAGCCGGCCGAGCGCTCCGGGCTCCGGCCACCGGTAGAACCCGCCGACCCGCACGTTGATCGGATGGATCGCACGCCCCGCGACCGTCTCCAGCAGGTCGTTGCCGGCCTTCTTCAGAGCAAGGCCCCGTTCGACCAGCTCACGGTGGTCGGCGGCCATCGCGATCGCGCTCTCGTACCCGAGGAAGTCCGGTGCGTGCAGGAGGTAGATGTGCAACGCGTGGCTCTCGATCCACTCACCGCAGTACAACAGCCGCCGCAGGTCCTGAATCTGCGGGCTGACCGTCACGCCGCACGCGTCCTCGATCGCCAGGCACGCGCTCATCTGGTACGCGACCGGGCAGATGCCGCAGATGCGTGCGGTGATGTCCGGTGGCTCAGTGTGCCGGCGGCCGCGCAGGAAGGCCTCGAAGAACCGGGGCGGCTCGTAGATCTCCAGCTGGACGCCGACCACCTCGCCCTTGTCGACGCGGACATGCATCGCGCCTTCGCCTTCGACGCGCGCCAGCCCAGCGACGTGCAGCGAGCGGTCAGTGCGGTGGGTCATCGGGTCCTCCCTGAGGGTCCGTCGGGCACGGCGTCGGAAAACTCTGGCGCAGCGGAGTTGAAGGTTCGCAGCGCCCGGACGATGTCGTCGTCGGCCATCCGCAACGCGCGCAGCCGTTCCACAAGGCCGGTCACGTTGGCGGCGGGCGCGCCGTCGACCGCCACCGGACCGAAGCAGCCGAAGCAGCCGCGGCTGTATGCGGGGCAGATCGCACCGCAGCCGGCCTGGGTGACCGGCCCCAGGCAGGGCGTCCCGTGCGCCACCATCACGCAGGTGGTGCCGCGCGCCTTGCATTCGAAGCACACGCTGTGCCGCGGGATGTTCGGTTTCCGCCCGACCAGGTAGGCGGTGAGGACCTCCAACAGCTGGCGCTTGTCGATCGGACAGCCGCGCAGCTCGAAGTCGACCCGAACGTGCGCGGACGCCGGCGTGGAACGGTCAAGGGTCTGCACGTATTCGGGACGCGCGTAGACCACTGACCGGAACTCGTCGACGTCGGCGAAGTTCCGCAGCGCCTGGATGCCGCCGGCCGTCGCGCAGGCCCCGATCGCCACCAAGACCCCGGACACCTCTCGGATCCGCTTCAACCGGTCGATCTCATCCGGTGTGGAGACCGAACCTTCGACGAGCGAGACGTCGTACGGTCCGGGCAACGATTCGCGGGAGGCCTCCAGGAAATGCGCTATGCGTACCTGTCCGGCGAGCGGCAGCAGCTCGTCCTCGCAGTCGAGCAACGTCAGCTGGCACCCGTCGCAGGAGGTGAACTTCCACACGGCCAGCGTGGGGAGGCGGCGAGCCGAGGTGTCGGTCATGACTACAACTCCCTCACGGTGAGCAGGTCGGCGGTGCGGTCGTAGGTCACCACGGGCCCGTCCCGGCAGATCAGGTACGGACCGAGCTGGCAATGTCCGCATAACCCGCCCCCGCAGCGCATGTTCCGCTCCAGCGTGAGCTGGATCCTTCCGGCCGGTACACCGAGACGCAGCAGCGCGTCGGCGGTGAACCGCATCATGACCTCTGGGCCGCAGACGTAGGCGTCGGTCAGCTCCGGATCGATCGGTGCGTCGGCCAGGAGTGTCGTCACCACGCCGGTGCGCCCCAGCCATTCGTTCGAGGCCTGGTCGACGGTGATGTCGACGTGGACATCGCTGCGTTCGCGCAGCTCGGCGATCTCCGCACCGAAGACGATGTCGCGCGGCGTGCGGGCGCCGATCAATACGGTGACCCTGCGGTGAACCCGGCGGTGGGCCAGCACGGCCTGCAACACCGGCCACACCGGTGCGATCCCGATGCCGCCGGCGACGATCACCACGTCCCGCCCGCGCGCGGCGGACAGGTCCCAGCCCACTCCGTACGGTCCGCGCAGTCCGACCACGGAACCGGGGGTAGCGTGGTACAACGCCCTGGTCACAGCGCCGACCGCGCGTAACGTCTGCGCCAGACGACCGTCCGGAGCCGCGGTGCCGCTGATCGAGATCGGCACCTCACCGATGCCGAACGCGGTCAGCATCGTGAACTGCCCTGGCGCGGACGCCGGGAGCGACCCGTCCATCGGCTCCAGCGTGAGGGTGACGGTGTCATAGGTCTCCACCTCGCGTCCGTGGACTCGGTACAGCAGCGGCAGCGCCGTCGTCATCGCGGTCCCTCCGCCCCGTCGCCCGCTGTCGTGCGCTCATCGGGTGAGCCGGCTCGCAGCATCGCCACCTCCTCGGTGATGTCGATGCCGACCGGGCACCACGCGATGCAGCGGCCGCAACCCACGCAGCCGGTCGAGCCGAACTGGTCATGCCAGGTGCTGAGCTTGTGCGTGATCCACTGGCGGTATCGGCTCGCGCCGGACATCCGGACGCTGCCGCCGTGGATGTAAGAGAAATCCAGGTCGAAGCAGGAGTCCCAGCGCCGCCAGCGTTCGGCGTGCTCGCCCGTGAGGTCGGTGACGTCCTCGGTGGTGGTGCAGAAACACGTCGGACAGACCATGGTGCAGTTGCCGCAGGTGACGCATCGAGCTGCGACGTCGTCCCAGTGCGGTGACTCGCGATTCTCGACCATCAGCTCGCGCAACCCGTCGGCGGGAAGCGAACGTCCCATTCGCTCAGCGGCCGCGTCGACGGCGTCGCGGGCGTGCGCCACGAGTTCGGCGTCCGCGGGTGTGGCCGGTAGTTCGGCCAGTACATCTGTCCCTGCTGGTGACCCGGAACGGATCAGGTAGGTCGGCGTGCCGGGCGAAGACGATACGCTGCCGGATCCGTCGAGGAGCTCGGTCAGCGCCAGGTCGTAACCCTCCTCGGCGGCCGGTCCGCTGCCCATCGAGCCGCAGAAGCAGGTCCGGCCGGGCTCGATGCACTCGACGGCGACGATGAAGACGCCGTCCCGGCGCCGCGCGTAGCCCTGATCCGGATGCCGGCCCTGACCCAGCACCCGGTCGAGGATGCCGAGGGCCCGCAGGTCGCACGGGCGCACGCCAAGGAACGCGTACGGACGGCGTGGCGTCTCGTCGGCCGCCACCACCGGGCCGTCGCCGTCCCGGGACCAGAGCCTCTCCCGCGCAGGATGGACGTACGACTTCCACGACTGCGGACCTGCCGCGTGTCCGAAGGCGGCGCCGTCGTCGCGCCGGCGCAGGCGGTACGTGCCGGCGTCCAGGGTCACCCCCCAACCGAACGGCAGGCGTTCGGCGGAGTCCAGCTCGTCCAGGACGATCGCGCCATCCCGGACCGTCGGCCCGATCACCGCATAGCCGCGGTCGCGTAAGACGTCGACGAGTACGCAGAGCGCCGACACATCCATCACCGATACACCTGCTGCTGTAGGTGTGCTCATGCCAGGACCTCCTCGTCTCCCACGCTTCTCCTGTCGGCGAGGATCGGGTAGATCCAGAAGTCCCGTGCGGATGTGCCACTCGGACGTGGCCGCCACTCGCCTGCGGAGCCTTGGCGTGCGCACCCGGCTATGAGGAACCTCGGTGGCGCTTCGGCGTCTCTGTGGAAGCGTGGGTGTTCGCGCACCCAGACGTTGAGGAAGCTCGGTGCACAGGCGGCGAGGAATCCGACCGCCGGTCAGCAGATGCGCGGGAGCTGCTCACCGATCAGCATGTCGACGATGCGTTCAGCGCCGATCAGCGTCCGTGCGGTCACCCGGCCGGGATGGTCTGCGACGACCTCACCGATTCGGACCGCCTGCCGTCCCGCCGGGTCCGATCGCATGGCGGCCAACACGGCGTCCGCGTCCCCCGGATCCACGAAGGCGACCAGGCAGCCTTCGTTCGCCACATGGAGCGGATCCAGCCCGAGCATCTCGCAGGCCGCGGCGACCGGCGTCGGAACCGGGACGGCCGGTTCGTCGATCACCACGCCGACCTCACTCGCCTGAGCGATCTCGTTCAGCGCGGACGCCAGGCCACCACGTGTGGGGTCCCGCATGACGTGGACTGAGCCGCCCGCCGCGTCCAGCATGGCTGCGGCGAGCCGGTGAAGCGGACGGGTGTCGGATGCGACGTCGCCGTCGAACCCGAGTCCTTCCCGGGCGCTGAGGATGGTCACGCCATGCTGGGCGATCGGTCCGGACAGCAACACAGCGTCACCTGGACGGGCGAGCGCCGCAGACAGCCGCGCCGCCGGCAGCCGGCGGCCGATGCCCGTGGTGGTGATGAACAGACCGTCCGCCGAGCCGCGGTCGACCACCTTGGAGTCGCCGGTCACCACCGGTACGCCTGCCTCGCGCGCGGCCTCGCCGACGGATGCGGTGATCCGCCGCAGATCCTCGAGCGGGAAGCCCTCCTCGATGATGAACGCGAGCGAGAGCCCCAGGGGATCGCCGCCCATCATCGCCACGTCGTTGATGGTCCCGTGGACGGCGAGCTTCCCGATGTCCCCGCCGCTGAAGAACAATGGGCTGACCACGAACGAGTCGGTGCTGACGACGACGTCCACGACGCCCAGGCCCAGCACTGCCGCGTCTTCGAGCGGGCTGGTCTCGGTGGCGCCGCCGGAGCCATGCACCTCACCGCGCGGGTCGGTGCCGGCGAGCTTTGTGGCGTCGCCGAGGGCCGGCACGATCACATCCCGGATCAGCGAGGCGGACAGTTGCCCACCTGAGCCGTGCCCGAGCAGGACCCGTTCGGTCTCGGTCAGCGGGGCCGGGCACGATCCCTGGGCCGGGTCGACTGTCTCGGTCGCCGTCTCGACGTTCATCATGACATCTCCTTGAGCGTTCGGTCCTGGACGGTTCGGCCCGCGCTGAAGAAGGCGGCACACGTTCCTTCGGTGGAGACCATGGGTGCGCCGAGTGGAGTACGGGGTGTGCACCGGGTCCCGTAGGCGGCGCAGTCGGTGGGCAGTCTCGTCCCGGTCAAGATCTCTCCGGCGATGCAGCTGGCGTTCTCCTCCGCATGCAGATCGCGCACGTCGAAGCGTTGTTCGGCGTCGTAGCCGGCGTATCGATCGGTCAAGGCGAGCCCGCTGGTCGGAATCGTGCCGATACCGCGCCAGGCACGATCGGTGATCCGGAAGACCTCGCCGACGGCGAGCTGGGCCGGACGGTTGCCGTCGCGGCGGACCGCCCGTGCGTACTGGTTCTCCACCGCGTACCGGCCGGTCTCCAACTGCCGGACCGCCATCAGGATCCCTTCCAGCAAGTCCAACGGCTCGAATCCGGTGACGACGATGGGCACCCGGTACCGTTCGGCGATCGGTTCGTACTCGGTCCATCCCATCACCGCACAGACATGCCCGGCGGCCAGGAACCCCTGCACCTGGCACGTCTCCGATTCCAGGATCGCGGTGAGCGCCGGGGGAACCAGCACGTGGCTGACCAGCAAGCTGAAATTGTCGATCCCGGCGGCCGCGGCGTGCAGCACGGCCATCGCGTTGGCCGGAGCGGTCGTTTCGAACCCGACGGCGAAGAAGACCACCTGGCGGTCCGGGTGCTGTTGGGCCAGCCTTACCGCGTCGATGGGGGAGTAGACGACGCGGACATCGGCGCCGCGCGCCTTCAGTGACAGCAGGTCCGTGTCGGAACCCGGGACACGCAGCATATCGCCGAAGCTGGTGAAGATCACTTCGGGCCGGATCGCGATCGCCATCGCTCGATCGAGCAGTTCCAGCGGTGTCACGCATACCGGGCATCCCGGACCGTGGATCATCCGCATGCCGGCAGGCAGCAGCTCGTCGATCCCTTGCCGCACCAGTGTGTGGGTCTGGCCGCCACACACCTCCATCAACGCCCATGGCTGGGTCGCGGTGGCGGCAAGTTCGTCGAGCAGCCTGCGGGCCAGCGCGGGGTCGCGATACTCGTCCAGGTACTTCATGCCCGGTTCACCCCGCCGTTCCGTCGGTGTTCCAGGCGTGTGAGGGCGCAGCCGGCATAGGGAGTGGCCGGCCGAGCTCGCCTTCGACGGCGCCGTCCATGGCGCGCAACACATCGAGCGTCCGGCGGGCCTCATCCTCATCGACCTGCGTGATAGCGAAACCAACATGCACTATCACGTAATCGCCGACGGTCACGCCGGGAACGTACGTGAGGCAGACATCCTTGCGGATGCCGCCGAAATCCACCGTGCCCATGGTGAGCTCGTTCCGCTCGGACATCTCGATGATCTGTCCCGGTATCCCCAGGCACATAGTCTGCGCCACCTTCCGTGTCATAGGTTCATCCGCGCGGACGCGACCGCGGCCTGTCCGTAGCTGATGCCGCCATCGTTCGCCGGTACCGTCTCGTTGACGTAGACGGTGAAGCCCTCATCGCCGAGCGCGGCCCGCAGCTCCGTCACCAGCCGGCGATTCTGGAACACACCACCGGACAGGCACACCGTGCTGACTTTGGAGAGCTGCGCGGCCCGGATGCACAGAGCGAGCGTCACGGCGGTGACGGTGGCGTGGAACGACGCAGCCAGCCGGTGGACCGGGGTACCGTCCGTCACGCCGCGCAGCAGGCCCATCAGCGTGGGTGCAGGGTCATACACCCACATGCCGGACGAGCTGACGACCTTCCAGGGCAGCTCGCCGGTGTCCACGGGCCGCCCGCCGGATCCGCCGGCGGTCGCTTCCAGCACGATCGCCGCTTCGCCCTCGTACGAGACGTCGTCGCACAGCCCCAGGATGCTGGCGGCGGCATCGAACAGCCGGCCTGCGCTGGAGGCATACGGGCTGTTCACGTGCCGATCGATCATTCGCCGGACGGTGGCGACCTCCTGCTCGTCGAACCGTCCGGCGAACGACGCGGCCAGCTCGGGGTCGACCATCCCGGCACCGATCCGTTCGCCCCCGAACAGGTAACCCATCGCCATCCGCGCCGGTCGGCGGACGGCGAGCTCACCACCCGGCAGCGGAGCGGTGCCGAACCGGCCCACCCGCCGATACGCCGTCAGGTCCGCGAGGAAGACCTCGCCGCCCCAGAGGGTGCCGTCGTCGCCCCAGCCCAGACCGTCGTACGCGACGCCGATGAACGGTTCGGTGACGCCGTGCTCCGCCGCGCACGAGGCGACATGCGCGTGATGGTGCTGGACCGGGAGCCGCCGATTGCGCGGCCAGCGCGCGGCGTACTGGGTGGAGATGTAGGCCGGATGGAGGTCATGTGCGACGCACGTGGGCCGGATCGACAGCAGCGTGGAAAGATGGGCCAGGCCGTCGGTGAACGCGGTGAACGTGTCCTGATTGGACAGATCGCCGATATGTGGGCTCACGATGGCGTCATCCGCGCTGGCCAGCGCAAAGGTGTGCTTCAACTGTGCGCCCACGGCCAGCAGCGGTCGCGGCGCCGGGCGTGGAAGCGGTGTCGGCGCCGGTGCGTAGCCACGGGCACGCCGCACGACGGAGCCGGTTCCGGCCACTACGCGCGCCACCGAATCGTCGTATCGCGCTCGGATCCGACGGTCGTGGGTGAGAAAGGCGTCGGCGACCTGCCCGAGCCGGGTGCGGGCCTCGTGGTCATCGATGATGATCGGTTCACCGGAACGATTGCCGCTGGTCACCACTAGTGGGCGAGCCAGGTCGTGCAAGAGCAGGTGGTGCAGTGGCGTGTACGGGAGGAACAGACCTACCTCGTCGAGCTGCGGGTGTATGCCCGCTGCCAAGGCGTGGCGGTCGCCTTGGCGGGCCAGCAGGACGATCGGCCGCGCCACCGAGGTCAGCAACTCCGCTTCCACGTCCGAGACGCGGGCCAGCTGCCGAGCCGCGGCGACGTCGGCGACCATGACGGCCAGCGGCTTGGCGGGCCGGTGCTTTCCGGCTCGCAGCCGAGCCACGGTGTCGGTTCTGGTGGCGTCGCAGACGAGCTGGTACCCGCCGAGCCCTTTGACCGCCACGATGCCACCCGAAGCGATCGTCCCGACCGCGGCAGTGAGCGCGTCGTCGCCACTGGCCGTGCTCTCGTTGCTGTCCGACGTGTCGCACGACGTCGCCCAGCGCAGTGTGGGCCCGCAGGCGGGACACGCCACCGGCTCCGCATGGAACCGGCGGTCGGCAGGGTCGGTGTATTCCGCGGCGCACGCGGCACAGAGCGGGAACGGCGCCATCGTCGTCTGGGGACGGTCGTAGGGCAACTCGGTGATGATCGTCGCCCGAGGGCCGCATGCGGTGCAATTGACGAACGGATACCGGTAGCGGCGATCCGCCGGATCGAACAGCTCCCGCAGGCACTCCTCACAGGCGGCGAGGTCGGGCGGGAAATCGCGGCGGCCGCTGCGGGCGATGCTCGCACCCACGGTGAAGCCGCGGCGCCCGTGCAGCCGCGCCATCCGGTCGTCCAGGTCGGTGACGATGACGTCGCGGACGACAGCCTGCGCCGGAGCCTCCGCAGGCAGCCGGGCGGCCAGCGCGTTCAGTGACTCGGGCGTCCCAGCGGCCTCGATGATCACGTGGCCTCCGGCGTTGCGCACCCAGCCGTTCAAGCCGAGTTCGCGTGCCAGCCGCACCACGTACGGTCGGAAGCCGACCCCCTGGACTGCGCCGTGCACATCCAACCGCCGGGCCGCCGCGTTCAGCGGCAGGGTAGAACCCTGGAGCCGGTCCTGGTAGGAGTCTGCGGTCATGCAGCAACCCTTCCGAAGGATGCGACGACCGGCGTAGGGCCGGAAGTCCCGGCCCTGCCCAGCGATCGCCCGTTACTCGACCACCAGCCGATGGCTCAGACGGCGGACGCCACCGCGGACAACTCGTCGATCGTGAGCGCCGCGATCCGGTCCAGCGCGGCCCGCACAGCAGGGGTCAGGCCGCGCCCGACGCTGAAGTCCGCACCCTCGACGGCCAGGATCACCAGCCGTCGCGGCATCCGGTCCAATGCAAGCGCCAGGTCGACCGCTTCACCCATGCCCATACCGTGCGAGCTTGCCAGCGGTCTGTGGCCGGTGAGCGGGCGATCGACCACGACGCGGTGGATCCGTCCCGGCTCGCCGCCGTCCGCGTGCAAAGCGTCGACCACCACCGCCACGTCGGCATCGCCCCACAACTCGATCAGCCGGCTGGACTCACCGTCGGTGATGGCCAGGGTCACCTGGGGCAGTGTGCACCGGTGCAGTCTGCGTACCACGGCCGCACCGACACCGTCGTCGCGGCGGTATTCGTTGCCGACGCCGATCACCACCGCCGGAGCCGTCATGGCCGGCCCTCCCCGTCGATGACCTCGCCTTCGGGCAGGCGGTCGCCGTGCATGACGATCACCGTGCAGTATGCCCGGTGCAGAAGGCTCTGGCTGACCGATCCCAAGAGCAGACCTGCCAGCCGTCCGCGCCCCCGCGAGCCGACGATGACCAGGTCCGCGCCGCGTGTCTGCTCCGGCAGCAACTCGGCCGGATCGCCCACCATGAGTCGCGTCTTGACCTGGACCGACGGATGCCGTTCGCGGTGCGCCAGCAGTGAGCTCGACAGGCCGGGAAGCACTCCGGCGAACGACAGCTCGCCGGCGCCGCTCTCCCGGCAGTGCAAGACCGTCAACGGGCGCCGGCGTTTCGCGGCCTCGGTGAACGCGTAGGCCAACGCGTGGTAGGCATCCTCCGAACCGTCCACCCCGACGACGATCGGTCGCGCCGTGCCGGCCAGCCCACCTGGGCCGCGGACCACGACGGCCGGGCAGGGTGCGTGGGCGGCGACGGTAGCGCTGACGGAGCCAAGCAGCGCGGATGCCGCGGTGGAACGTCCGCGTGAACCGACCACGACCATCGCCGCGTCCCGGGCCTCGTCGAGCAGCACACTCGTGGCTCGTCCCGGGGTGTGCACACCGCTGAGCGTCCCCGCAGGGAGACGATCGCGCGCGTACGCCATGGCACGGTCGAAGTCCTCGATCGCGCGCTTGGTCTGGGGAGGGCCCTCGACGACGAACGTCTCCGAGGTGAGCGGCGGCGTGTATGTCTGATACGTGGTCGGCTGGTCGGTGGCGAGGACGATGCGGACCGGCAGCCCGCGCAGTCGTGCTTCGTTCACCGCCCAGTGCAGCGCGAGCTGGCTGGCCGGCGTGCCGTCCACTCCGACGACGATCGGCCGTGTGGCCTGCCTGGTTCCCGATGGCCCTCGCTGGGAAGGCAAGAATTCGGTGTTCGGCTGGGTGTACGACATCGTGAACTCCTCGGGTGGCGCCGTGCCGCGCCGGGAAACGCGGGCATGTCTCGGCGTCTCCACTCTCGCGCGCGGGGTATACCTCCACCTAGTGGCGGAAGTCCCGGCGGCGGGGTCGTTCGGCCCTATCCGCTTCGATGTGGGAGGACGACTGTGAAGACATGAGACGGCTGATCGTGGGCGATGTGATGACCACCGATGTCATCACCGTGACGGCCGCGACCTCGTTCAAAGAGGTGGCGCGGCTGCTCGACGAGAACGACATCAGCGCCATGCCGGTGCTGGATGAGAATGGCCGCATCGTGGGCGTGGTCTCCGAGGCGGATCTGATGCTCAGGCATGAGTACCGGGACACCCGGCTGCGAGCGGGTTGGCTCACCTCGTCCCAGGCCCGCGCCGTGCACACGAAGGTGTGTGGGGTAGCGGCGCGGGAACTGATGAGTTCGCCCACCGTCACGATCCGGCAGACCAGTTCGGTCGCTGAGGCGGCCCGGCTGATGGACGTCCACCGCGTGAAGCGACTGCCGGTGGTGGACGGGGACGGTCGGCTGGTCGGCATCATCAGCCGGTCCGACCTGGTGACAGTGTTCCTCCGGGCGGATGACGAGATCCGGGAGAACGTTCGGCGGGAGATCTCACAGCGAGTGTTGCTGACCGAGACCGGAACCGTCTACGTCGACGTCGCCGACGGCGTCGTCGTTCTCCGCGGGGAACTGGACCGGAAGAGCAGCGTGGACATCGCCGAGCAACTGGCGCGCCACGTGGACGGCGTGGTGGATGTGGTGAACCAGTTGGGGTTCGACCGAGACGACTCGGAGAACCGGATCGCATGGAGAATCGGGACCACGTAAACCATTCCGCGTGGGAGCCGGGGCGGCGCGGAGCGTCGGCCCGTCCGGCCGATGGGGCCGTTGGGCCCGCGACCCGAGGTCCTGATCCTCTACGGTCGCCGTCGACTCGCTGGTGTGCTGGTGGCATGACAGCCAGCGACCCTGAGATGCAGAGCATTGACCGACCTGCAACGGATAACCGGCCGATCGCCGTCGGCGTCAACGATTCCGCCGGAGCCCTTCTCGCCGTCGAGTGGGCGGCGCGTGAGGCGGTCCGGCTGGGCTGTTCGCTCCGGCTGGTACATGCGTATCCGGTCAACGTGCTGCACGAACCGCTGACGGCTCCGATCGGGCATGAGCGCGCGGAGATCCTGTTCGGTGCCGCCCGCGAACGCATCCACATCCCCGCCAATGACGGCTTGCCGGTCAGCAGTACCGCTCAACAGGGCAGTGCCAAGCGCGTCTTGCTGCACGTGGCGGACGGGGCGCGGATGCTCGTTGTCGGCCGGGAACGGGTCGGACGACTCGCCGAACTGGTCCTGGGCTCGACGGCACTGGCGTGTGCCGGCCACACACCGGTTCCGGTGACGGTAGTTCCACGGATGTGGATGCCGGCGGCCCTCGACGGTGGCGCGATCATTCTCGGTGTCGACGGCTCGGTCCGCTGCCGGCCGGCGATCGAGTACGCCTTCGCCACCGCGGCACGGTGCGAGCTCCCGCTGACCGCGGTGACCGTCGTGGGCGAACGGATCGGCCCCCGGCTCGGGTGGGCCTCCGGCGACAACCCGCTCCGTAGCCGCGCCGACGGGCATCGAGTGCTGGAAGAGGCGTTGGCCGGCTTCCGCGAGACGTTCCCTTCCGTCGAGGTCCGGACCGTGGTCGATGACCGCACGCCGGTCGATGCGCTGTCTGCTCAGCTGGCTCGCACGGCCGATGCCGGGGGAGACGAATCCACGATCGCCGGAACCGGGACCGCAGGGCGGGCCGCTGCCGCTGCTCTTGCCGGACGTGTGGTGATCGGCGGACGCGGGCACGGCCTGGTGACCGGTGCGATGCTCGGCTCGGTGGCGCGCAGTCTGCTGCGCGGTCTGCCCTGCCCGGTGACGGTCGTGCACGCCGGTGAAGGAAGGAGAACGGAATGACGGTGACGCGAGAGCCCGCGCTGTATCTGGAGCGGATCGCTGGAATGATCTTCGACGTGGACGGTGTCGTGACCGACACCGCGGCGTTGCATGCCGAAGCGTGGAAGCGGACCTTCGACGAGTTCTTCGAGCGCCGTGCACAAGAGATCGGCGTCGAGTGCACCCCGTTCGACACGTCGGCGGATTACCCGCGCTTCGTCGCCGACCGGCCCCGCCGGGAAGGGCTGCGCGCGCTCCTGTCGTCTCGCGGCATCGCGCTGGCCGAACGGAACGGCCCGTCGGGCGCCGACCCGGACACCATGTGGTCGTTGGCCGAACGGAAGGACCGGTATTTCGCCGAGCAGCTTGAGGCCCACGGCGTGCGTGCGTATCGCGACGTGATCGCGCTGTTGCGCGATATCCAGTACCGAGGGGTCGCGACAGCGGCCGTCTCGGCGGGCCGCACCTGCGGGCGGCTGTTGGCGGCGTCCGGTATGACGCAGATGTTCGATGTGTGCATCGAAGGCGGGCGGGCCGACCGGCTCCGGCTGCCGGGTAAGCCCGACCCGACGGTCTTTGTCGAGGCGGCGCGTCGGCTCGGCGTCGCACCGCCGGACGCCGTGGTCGTCGAGGATGCGCCGGCCGGTGTCGAGGCCGGGCGCCGTGGTGGCTTCGGGCTGGTGATCGGGCTGGATCGCACCGGTACGTCGGCGGAGGGGTTCCTCCGGAGCGGTGCGGACACGGTGGTCGGCAGCCTGCACGATCTGATGCTCGTCGGGCAGCGCGCGGTGGCCGGGATGGCACGCACCTGACAGCTCAGCGGTGGTGCCGTCGTGGCGCGATAGCCGCGAACGTGAGCGAAAGGCGAGTGCGTTGCGGCGAAGGATGCACGCCGCGGTGCGAGGGTAGAGAAAACTTGCACAGTCAATTAGTAAGTCTTGCGAAGAAAAGTGTGTGTCAACCTCTTAACGTGCGCCGCTTGAGGCGATATGTTAACGCTCACAGGTGATTCTGCCGGGTCATCGCGTCACCCGGGCACCCACAGAGCAGGGGGTGGAGTGCAACGTCGGCCACCGGCCGCGTTTCTTGTATCGGACATCGTCGAGTTTCGTGCCCGAGATCGGCCCGGCACCGCATGGTCAATGGAACCGCATCGTCAATGGAGAGGAGTGCGGCACACATGTCGAACGATCACGCGAGAATTGGACACGATCATCCGACGCCCGGACCACAGCGGATTGCGGCCCGCGCACGGCGGCTTGTGCGCCGCGGGCGGCGGCCGGGGCGGCTACGGCGGCTCGGCCTCATCGCGGCGCTGGTGGCGGCAGCCGGACTCGTCGCGGCGCCGTCGTCGGGAGCGGATCTCAGCGCGAAACATGCCGCGCATCCGCGGCCCAGCATCTCCAGCGAGCCCTTCGGCACCTTGCCGGACGGTACCGACGTGGAGATCTACACGCTCCGGAACTCGCTCGGGATGGAGGTCACCGTCCTCACCTACGGCGGGATCCTGCAGCGGATCTCGGTGCCGGACCGCCGTGGGCGGCTGGACAACGTCACGCTCGGATTCGACAACCTCGACGACTACGTCGAACGTAACGACCCGTACTTCGGCGCCATCATCGGCCGGTACGGCAACCGGATCGCCGGCGGCGAATTCACCCTGGACGGCGTCGAGTATCAGCTGGCGACCAACAACGGACCCAACCACCTGCACGGCGGTGACGTCGGGTTCGACAAGCGGGTCTGGGAGGTGACCGACACCTTCGCCGACCGGCACAGCGCCGGACTCGAGCTGGAATACACCAGCCCGGACGGCGAGGAGGGATATCCCGGGACGCTGGAGACGACGGTCGCATACACCCTGACGAACAAGAATGAGATCGTCATCGACTACGAGGCGACGACGGACGCGCCGACCATCGTCAACCTCACCAACCATGCCTACTTCAATCTCTCCGGTGAAGGCAGCGGCACCATCGAAGACCACAGACTGCGCCTCAACGCCAGCCATTACACGCCGGTCGACGAGACGCTGATTCCCACCGGTGAGATCGCGCCCGTCGCCGGGACACCGTTCGACTTCCGCAGATCCACCGAGATCGGCGCCCGGATCCGCGAGAGCCACCAACAGCTGCTCTTCGGTCAGGGCTACGACCACAACTTCGTGCTGGACCGCGAGAGCGACGGGCTGGAGCTCGCCGCCGAACTGCGGGACCGGTCCAGTGGCCGGACGTTGTCGATCCACACCACCGAACCCGGTATCCAGTTCTACTCGGGCAACTTCCTGGACGGCTCGCTCGTCGGGACCGGCGGCCAGACCTACCGGCAGTCCGACGGACTTGCCCTAGAGACGCAGCACTTCCCGGATTCGCCGAACCAGCCGGACTTCCCGTCCACGGTGCTGCGGCCGGGCCAGACCTACGAGACCACGACCGTCTACCAGTTCTCGCCCGTCAAACGCGGACGCTAGCGATGCGTTGCCCGCGGAGGATGGCCGGAACGGACACATTCGGAGCCACGAGTAGGTCAGACGAGGAGGACACACGGCGCACGAGCACCTGAGCCGGCGGTGGAGCCGCCGGCCGGTTGGAAAGGAGTCGATGATGACGAAACAGCTGCGGACCGGGCGGCGCCGAGCCGTCCGTCCGGTCCGGGCCGGCTTGGCGGTGCTCGCCACGGCGGCGCTGGTGGCCGCGTGTACGGGTGCCGACGATAACGGCGACGAGAACGACGCACAGGACACCGAGGACGGCCAAGCCGCCGCCGACGAGGACGAGGCCGG
The DNA here is from genome assembly GCF_010550675.1 of Phytoactinopolyspora halotolerans. Taxonomy (GTDB): domain Bacteria; phylum Actinomycetota; class Actinomycetes; order Jiangellales; family Jiangellaceae; genus Phytoactinopolyspora; species Phytoactinopolyspora halotolerans. The sequence goes on from NZ_JAAGOA010000006.1 coordinate 186,419, forward strand.
CGGGGAGACACCCAGCGGCGACCAGTGGTGCTCCGACGTGAGCATCGCCGCGTTCCCCGGCGGCGGGCAGGGGACGCCGTTCACGAACAACGTCCATAACGGCTACATGGCGGCCGAGGCCGACCTCGGTCCGGACGTGACCTATTTCTTCTCCGAGTGGAGTGAAGAGCAGATGGTCGCGCAGTTCCGGGAGGCGATGGCGCTGGAACCGGACGGCATGGCCGTCATGGGGCACCCCGGTGACGCGGCGATGGGGCCGTTGATCGACGAGGCGTACGAGAACGACATCCAGGTGACCGTCGTCAACGTGGAACTGCCCGAGTCCCAGGAGCAGTACGCCGCCGACGGCACCGGCTACGTCGGTGCGCCGAACTACGACGCAGGCAAGCGGCTGGCCGAGGAGGCGGTCAACCGGTCCGGTGCCGAGTCCGGCGAACAGGCCTTCGTCTGGGGGCTACTCGCCCAGGAAGGGCGCGGCCAACGCACCCAGGGCATCGTCGACGGGTTCGAGGAGGCCGGCCTGGAGGTGGTGTATCAGGAGATCGACCAGGCGACCAACTCCGATGCGCCGGCCGGGACGCCGACGTTCACCGGAGCGATGGCAGCCAACCCGGACATCTCCATCGTGGTGACCGACCATGGCGACCTGACCGCCACGGCGCAGACCTATATGGAGGCGGCCGGGCTGCAGCCGGACGACGTCTACTTCGCGGGCTTCGACCTCAATCCCGCCTCAGTGGACGCGCTGGACAGCGGCTACCTCGACCTGCTGATCGACCAGCAGCCGTTCCTGCAGGGCTACCTGCCGATCCTGCAGATCTGCCTCACCCAGGTCTACGGGTTCTCGGGGCTGTTCATCGACACCGCGGGCGCGTTCATCGACGTGGACAACGTGGACGCGATCCGGGGTCTGGTCGAGCAGGAGATCCGATGACGCGGCGACGTCGTCGCACACACCAGGGAGGTGATCGGCACCACGCGTGAGGAGAGCCCGAGGGCCCCGGGGCGCAGCGTGACTCGTCAGCCGGCGCGGCGCGCCCCGGTGCCGGGCAGGCGTTTGCTCGACGGAGGTGAAGATGGACGCAACCGAACCACCGGTGATGGAACTGCGTGGCGTATCGAAGACGTTCGGCGAGGTGCGTGCGCTCAGTGACGTGGACTTCCACGTCCGGCGCGGCGAGATCGTCGGACTGCTCGGTGACAACGGCTCCGGCAAATCCACCATGGTCAAGATGATGATGGGCTACCACCGGCCGGACCCCGGGGGCGAGGTGTGGTTCGAGGGGGAGCGGGTGCAGGGCTGGTCAGTGGCGAAAGCACGCGCACTCGGCATCGAGACCGTCTACCAGGAACGCGCCCTGGCCGACCTGCAATCGGTGTGGCGGAACATGTTCATGGGGCGCGAGCCCGTGAACCGGTTCGGCCTGCTCGACATCCGGCGGATGCGCCGGGAGGCGGCGGCGCTGATGAAGGGGCACATGGGCTTCACCTCCGGCGCGGTGCACCCGGACAACGTGGTGCAGACCATGTCCGGTGGCGAGAAGCAGGGCGTCGCCATCACCCGGGCGCTGTTCTTCGAGGCCCGGCTGGTGGTGCTGGACGAGCCCACGATGGGACTATCGCTGTCGGAGACCCAGAAGACGCTGGACTTCGTCCGCTCGATCAAGGAAGCGGGGCGGTCCGCCGTGTTCATCGACCACAACGTCTACCACGTCTACCCGGTCGTGGACCGGCTCGTCCTGCTGGATCGTGGACGGATCGCCGGGGAGTTCACGCCGGCCGGCATCACGCTCGAGCAGTTGACCGACCGGCTGCGCACGGTGGCGCGCACCGGACGACTGGAGGGCTGAGATGGCCAAGACCGGTATTCCGCCGCGCGAGGAGGTCGCGGCCGAGGCGGTGCCGCGGATCACCCCTCGGTTGTTCTTGCGGCGACATGCGCTGACCACGGGCACGATCGGCATCGCCGTGGTGATGTGGACCATCTTCATCGTGGCGGCGCCGGACGTGTTCTTGAACTCGCGGATCTACAGTGCCTTCGGCATCACCACACCGCTGTGGGGCATGATGGCGCTGGCGCTGACCTTCGTCGTCATCACGCGGGAGATGGACCTGTCGTTCGTCTCGGTGATGGCGCTCGGCATGGTGGGGTTCGTCCGGGTGCACGAGTTCACCGGCAGCGTCCTGCTGGCGATACTCGCATGCCTGCTGGTGGGCCTCGCCTGCGGACTGTTCAACGGGTTCCTGGTGGCGGTGCTCGGTATCCCGTCGTTGGTCATCACGCTCGGCACGATGTTCTTCTTCCGCGGCATCGAACTCGCCTTGCTGGACGGCACCGGCGTGCCGCTCACCGACGACGCATTCGGCACGCTGCGCGACGTCCTCAACGGCAAGACCGCCGGCATCCCGAACGAGTTCGTGTGGATGGTCATCATCGGCGTGCTGCTCTGGGTGGTGCTCAACCGCACCCGCTACGGTGCACACCTCTTCGTCGTCGGGGACAACGTGGACAGCGCCCGGCTGATGGGCATCCGGGTGACGCGGGTCAAGATGACCGCGTTCGGCACGCTGGGCGTCGTCGCGGCGTTCAGCGGCATGGTGGCCAGCATGCAGTCGTCGTACCTATGGCCCACCCTGGGCGATGGATCGCTGCTGCTCCCGATCGCCGCGGTGTTCCTGGGCGGAACGTCGGTCTTCGGTGGAATCGGCACGATCTTCGGGACCTTCCTCGGCGCGCTCATGGTCGGTTCGATCCAGGCGGGCGTCATCAGCGCCGGTATCTCCGGCTTCTACACGCAGCTGTTCTTCGGCCTGATCATCATCGTCTCGCTGGTGATGCAGACGCTGATCAGCCGACGAATGCGCAGCTGACCCCGAAGCCCGCCGGACAGCGATGATCATCGAGTATTCGAGGCGCTATGGCACCGCGGATCCTTGATGATCATGGCAGATCCAGTGACGTTCGGCCCTGTCGCGGCGGGCGGAACCGCGTCACCGTGGATATGGGGGAGGAAGCGAGGACATCATGCACGCGCAGATCGGCGACCGTTTGCTCATCTGGGAGCGCTACTTGGGCAAACGTGTCCGCGACGGGGAGATCATCGAAGTCCACGGTCCGGCCGGCGCACCGCCGTATGTGGTGCGCTGGGACGACAGCGGCCGTCCCGCGCTGGTGTACCCGGGCCGCGACGCCATGGTCAGGCACCTCGCCGACACGGTACGAGCAACCGGGGAGTGACGAGCGCCCGCAGCATGGCGGGTCCTGATTCACCACATGGACACACTCGACCGATGCATGCGCCGATCGATCCGTTCGATGAGATCACTACGGATGCGCATAAGCACGCCTGCGTGATGCACAGCGTGGATGCGGGAGCCGGAGGCCGCCGCCGATGATCGCCGCGACGACGTCGCGCAGCTTGGCGCCCGCGGAGGACATGTCGACGCCCCAGTTGCGGATCCCGGCCACGACATCCTCGCCCTGCGCATCCTGCAGGTAGTCGCCGTAGATGCCGGGTTTGCCGGTGGCAGGGTCCCGCGTGAACGCCACTCCGGTGCCCGAGTCGAGGCCGAGGTTGCCGTACACCATCGCCATCACGTTGACCGCGGTGCCGAGATCATGCGGGGATGCGTTCCTGCCCGGCGGTAGATCCGCGCCCGTTCGGTGTTCCACGAGTCGAAGACCGCTCGGATGGTCATGTCCAGCTGGGCCCGTGGATCCTGAGGGAACTCGCGTCCGGTCTCGTCGATGATGATCTGCTTGAACTCCTCGACCAGTGTCTTGAGATCGGTCACGTCGAGGTCGAGATCGCTGGCGGCGTTCTTCGCCCGCTTGCGGAGCTCCAGCGCGGTGGCGAACAGCCCGCCGTCCACCCCGAGCACCGTGTCGCCGAACATCTGCAGCAGCCGGCGATAGGAGTCCCAGGCGAATCGCTCGTCGCGGGCCTCGGCGGCTAGCCCGACGACGGAGGCGTCGTTCAGTCCGATGTCGAGGACGGTGTCCATCATCCCGGGCATGGAGAACTTCGCCCCCGAGCGTACGGAGACCAGGAGCGGATCGTCTGCCGCGCCCAGTGCCTTCCCGCGCTCGCTCTCCAGCCGGCGCAGATGAACGTCGACCTCGTCGCGGAGCCCGGGTGGTTCTTCGCCGTGGGCCAGGTAATAGCGGCACGCTTCGGTGGTGATGATGAATCCCGGAGGCACAGGCAGGCCGAGATTGGTCATCTCGGCGAGGTTGGCGCCCTTCCCACCCAGGAGATCCTTGTGATCCTTGTCGCCTTCGGCGAACTCGTACACGTACCCGTGACCGTTGGTGTTCATGGGACCTCCGCAGACGCGTGCCACTCCTTGCTTCTACCGTCGTCGCAGCAGGTGAGCGCGAGATAGAGCCCAAGGTCCCGGAACGGTCGGCTAAGGTCTGGCCAGGTCCGGTCCGGGGCCAGGTCCAGATCCGCATGCGAACGCGAGCGCGGAGCACGGCGCCGTCTCGAACGTCGATGGCGAATCCTCGGGTCTCCTGCCCGACGAGACCGCCGAGATAGTCCGCACGGAACGGGCGTCATTGCAGCGCATCGGGCGGATAATCGGAGTAGGGCAAGGGCAGCCCATGGGGGTGCATGGCCATGATCAGCAGTATCCGTCTCATGTACGCAGCCGTGTGTGCCACGACGGCGGCCTTCGCGCTGACCGTGGGCGCTCTGGTCTCCCCTGCTGCCGCCGAACCGGACACACCGGTCAGGTATCCAACCGGATCGTCGGCCAATCGCGCCGGCGGCCTGGGCTTCGACACCTGTACCGCGCCGTCGCTCGACGCGTTGCGGGCTTGGAAGTCGTCACCGTATCGGACCGTGAACATCTACTTCGGTGGAATCAACCGTGGCTGCACCCAACCGAACCTGACGGCTGCGTGGGTGCGCGAGGTCGCCGCGATGGGGTGGAAGCTGCTGCCGACCTATTTCGGTCGGCAGCCGTTCTGCAAGTTCGGTTCCAGCAAGCCGTACCGCTACACGGCGTCGAACGCGGCCTACTATGGGCGGCTGGGTGCGCAGATCGCCGTCGGCAACGCGAAGGATCTGGGATTGCTGCCCGGCAGCGCGCTCTACGCCGACGTCGAACACTATGACCGTACGAACGCGGACTGCCGCAGGGCGGTGCGTCGCTACGTCTCGGCGTGGACGACGACGCTGCACGCGTCCGGCTACCTGGCCGGTGTCTACGTCCATCAGGACTCCGGCCTGCGGGACCTGTCCTATACGTACAACTCCACCACCTACGCACGCCCGGACGCGGTGTGGATGGCGCGGTGGGACGGGAACACATCGCTCACCGGGTGGCCGACCGCGCCCGACTCGCACTGGGCGGTACACCAGCGTGCGAAACAGTATCGCGGCGATCACGACGAGACGTGGGCAGGCGTGCGGCTGAACATCGACAGCGACTCGCTGAACGCGCCGGTAGCCCTGGTGGCCCGCTCGTACAAGGTCACCAGCAGCACAGCGCTGAACGCGCGCAGTGGGCCGTCGACGTCGTACCCGGTGGTGCGCACACACGCCCCCGGCAGCACACTACGAGTGACGTGTCAGGGCCACGGTCAGAAGGTCGGCACCAGCGCGGTCTGGGATCGGCTGAGCAACGGCACCTGGGTCAGCGACTACTACGTCTCCACCTCGTCCAGCACCGGCTTCTCGTCGGCGCTGCCGCGGTGCACGTATCCGGGTCAGGTGACCGCGAAGGTGGCGCTGAACGCCAGGACGGGGCCCGGCTCGTCATATCCGAAGACCGGCACGCCGCTACCACGAGGTTCGCTCGCATGGGTGATGTGCCAGAAGAGCGGCAGCAAGGTGCAGACCTCGAGTGTGTGGAACCGGCTTTCGGACGGGCGATGGGTCAGTGACTACTACGTGTCCAACAGGTCCGACACCAGTTGGAGCGCGCCGATCCCGCGGTGCCCGTGACGATCCGCGTCGTACCCACGACGGCGTGCGTGGCGGTGACGATCAGTCGGCGGATTCCGCCTCGGAGGCGTGCCGCATCAGGCGCGCGGCCAGTTCGCGCGCCTCCTGCGGGCTGAGGCTGAGCCAGAGGTCGTCGTACTCCGGGTTGTCCCGCGGGACATCGAGGATGACGCGGTCGACCGGAGCCGTCAGGCCGGGCAGCCGAAGCCTGCCGACCTCAACTGTGCGTCCGTAGCTGGTGCGCATCGTCTCGTGGCCAATGCTGTTCGACATCTCGTCCCGTCCTCTTCCTCTTTCGCTCTCGTGCAGAGACCTACCCACGGCGGTGCGGGCCTAAGCTTCGATCGCCTGGGCGAGTCACGTTCCCGCATGGTGTTGGACGCCTGGCGACTGCATTGGGTTCACTCGTGTGGAACATGAGTCTTCGCCGTGAGACGTGCTCGGCCCGGGGAGCACTCGACAGTGCAGGTCAGGAGTGAAAGACTAGGCTGAATGCCAGGGGAGGGTAAGGCATAAGAGGATGGATCACGAGGCCGGGCAACTGCTGCCGAAGCTGCCGCTAGACGAGTTGCTGACAGAAGTCCAGACGCGGCTGCAGGCGGTTGTGGCCGCGCGCGACGGCGTGCATTCGCTGCTGGAAGCCGTGGTGGCGATCGGCCGGGACCTGGAACTGGAGACGGTCCTCGGACGGATCGTGGAATCGGCGACGAACCTGGTGGACTGCCGTTACGGAGCGCTGGGCGTCATCGGCGACGACGGCCAGCTGGCCCAGTTCATTCCGGTGGGTCTCAGCGAGGAGGAGATCGCGCGGATCGCCGAGTGGCCACACGGCCGCGGACTGCTGGGCATGCTCATCAAGGAGCCGCAGGCGCTGCGGTTACAGGAGATCTCCGACCACCCGGAGTCGTACGGGTTCCCACCTGGGCACCCGCCGATGCGCAACTTCCTGGGCGTGCCGATCCGAGTCCGGGACGAGGTGTTCGGCAACCTCTACCTGACCGAGAAGAACGGCGACCGGGACTTCGACGAGCAGGACGAGACCATCGTGTCGGCGCTGGCGACGGCGGCCGGGATCGCCATCGAGAACGCCCGTCTCTACGACGAGACGAGACGCCGCGAGACCTGGTTGAACGCCTCAGCCGAGCTCACTCAGGCACTGCTGTCCGGTACCGAGCTGGACGAGGCGTTCCGGTTGGTGGCCAGGCGTGCCCGGGAGATGGCCGGCGCGGACACGTCGGTGGTGGCCGTGCCGGGCGGTGCGATGGACCTGATGACGGTGCTCGCCGTCGACGGGGAGCGCGCCGAACAACTGGCTGATGTGGAGTTCTCCTCGACCGGGACCCTGGCCGGTGCCGTGATGGAAGCGGGGGAGCCGCGTGCGGTCAACGAACTCCGCACGGGTGGCGAACCGTCACCGCTGGTCGAAAGGTTGCCGTCCGGTCCGGGCCTGATCGTGCCGCTGGGCACGAAGCAGCATGCTCGGGGCGTGCTCCTGCTGTCTAAACGTAGAGGAGGGTCGCCGTTCTATCCGGCGACGCTGCGGATGCTCAGCGCGTTCGCCGACCAGGCCGCCGTCGTGCTGGAGCTCGCGGATGCGCGCAAGGAGACCGAACGGCACGGCCTGGTCGACGACCGCGAACGGATCGCCCGGGACCTGCACGACGTCGTCGTCCAGCGGTTGTTCGCCAGCGCGATGACGCTGACGGCAGCGGTCAGATTGATCGACCGCCCTGAGGTCGCCGAGCGGGTACAGCGCACCGTGGACGACCTCGACACCACCATCAAGCAGATCCGGTCCACCATCTTCGCCCTGCAACCGGCCCGGGAATCGGCGACGGCGACGCTGCGCGGGCGCGTGGTGGCGCTCGTCGAGTCGGCGACGGAACAGCTCGGTTTCGCGCCGTCGTTGCAGATGGAAGGGCTCCTGGACACGGCCGTCACGGAGGACGTGGAACAGGATCTGACCGCCGTGCTGCAGGAGTCGCTGTCGAACGTCGCCCGGCACGCCCAGGCGTCCAAGGTGAACGTGCGGCTGGCCGTCTCGGACGGGACACTGCGGCTGCAGGTCGAGGACAACGGCGTCGGGGTCCCGGAGCGACCCCGACGCAGCGGGCTGGCCAACATGGCCGAGCGTGCGGATCGCCGCGACGGCAGTTTCGATGTGCAGTCCGAGAAGGGCGCCGGGACCATGCTCCGCTGGCAGGTCCCGGTGAGGTGATCGCGTATCTGGTGAATTGTCCGCCTAGGGCGCCTAGTAGTGCCGGTCGCTCTTGGTCGACTCGGCTTTGAGCTGTGCGGCCAATGCGGCCGCCTGGGTGCGGCGGCTCATGTCCAGCTTGGACAGCAGGTTGGACACGTAGTTCTTGACCGTCTTCTCCGCCAGGAACATCCGCTCGCCGATCTGCCGGTTGGTCAGACCCTCGCCTATGAGATCCAGGATCTTCCGCTCCTGCTCGGACAGCGCGGCGAGCGGATCCGGCCGGTCCGCCTTGTGGCGCAGCCGGTCCAACATGCGTGCCGTGCTCTCCGGGTCCAGCAGCGATTTGCCCGCGGCGAGCGCCCGTACCGCACCCACCAGGTCCGTGCCGTGGATCTGCTTCAGCACGTATCCGGACGCACCGGCCATGACGGCGTCGAACAGCGCGTCGTCGTCGGCAAACGAGGTGAGCATCAGGCAGTGCAGCTCGGGCATCCGGGAGCGTACCTCTCGGCAGACGGTGACGCCGTCGCCGTCGGGCAGCCGCACATCCAGAATGGCGACGTCCGGCCGCAGCGCGGGTATGCGCGCGACGGCCTGATCCGCGGTGCCCGCTTCACCGACCACCTCGATGTCGGGCTCGGACTCCAGCACGGCGGCGACGCCCCGACGGACCACCTCGTGGTCGTCGAGCAGGAACACCTTGATCACGCGGTCACCCACGGTAGTGCCCTCAGCAATGTTCTCATCGGTCACACTGTCGACATTATCGCCCACGGCAGGCCGATGGGCAGGTCCGAAAGTCCCGAGTCGGTGGCATCCCGCCGGTCAGACGTCACGCACCCGCCTGTCGGCCCGATCAGCGGCGACGCGCCGGATCGTCTTCTCGGCACCGACCACCAGGTAGGCCACGACGGCGAAGGCGAGCGCGCGGAGCCAGCTGGCGGCGTCGATCGGCGCCGTGTGGAACAACTCGTTCATCCACGGGGCGTACGTCAGCAGTGCCTGCAGCGCCAGCATCGTACCGATGCCGACGCCCACCCACGGGTTGCTGAACACGCCGACCCGGACGAACGACCTCTCCAGCGAGCGGCAGCTCAACAGGTAGGCCGCCTGCACCAGCATGAAGACGGTGACCGCGACGGTCCGCGCCTCCTCCAGCGACGCGCCGTGGTCCAGCTCCCACTCGAACGCCCAGTACGCGCCGGCCAGCAGGACACCGGACACGAGCAGAATCCGCATGACCAGATCCCTGGTGAGCAGCGGACGGGACGGGGGAACGGGAGGCTGCGTCATCACCCGGGGTTCGACCGGCTCGAACGCGAGTACCAGACCCAGCGCCACGGCAGTGATCATGTTCACCCAGAGCACCTGGACCGGAAGGATCGGCAGCTGGGTCCCGAGCACGATGGCGGCGAGCACCACCAGACCTTGCCCCATACTGGTCGGCAGCGTGAACGTGATGAACTTGCGGAGATTGTTGAAGACGCCGCGACCCTCCTCCACGGCGGCTTCGATCGAGGCGAAGTCGTCATCGGTCAGGACCATGTCGGAGGCTTCCTTCGCCACTTCCGTGCCGCTGACGCCCATCGACACCCCGATGTCGGCGCGCCGCAGGGCCGGCGCGTCGTTGACGCCGTCGCCGGTCATCGCGACGACATGCCCGTCGGCCTGCATGGCCTCGACGAGTCGTAGCTTCTGCTCCGGGCTGACCCGTGCGAACACGGTGGTGCGGCGCACCGCCTCGGCGAGCTCTGGCTGTGAGTAGGCGGCCAGCTCTCGGCCCGTCGTGATGACGACGCCGCGTCCGTCGTGATCACCCAGGCCGAAGCGCTCCGCGATGGCGCGGGCGGTGGCGGCGTGGTCGCCGGTGATCATCTTGACCTCGATGCCGGCCCGAAGGCAGGTCGCGACGGCCTCGATGGCGTCCGGCCGCGGCGGGTCGAACATCGCCTGCAGCCCGAGCAGGGTGAGCCTGCCGGTGAACAGCTCTTCGGTCAGTTCGGGCGGTTCCGGCTCGGTGGACAGGAACTCCATCGACGCGAGGGCGAGCACCCGCAAGCCGGAGGAGGCGAGCCGCTCCATCTCCGCGATGACCGCGTCCGGCTCGAGCGCAACGGTGTGGCCGTGTTCGTCGAGCTGGTGCGCGGCCATGCTCACCATCCGCTCCACGGCGCCCTTCAGATAGGCGACGAGGCTGCCGTCCGGCCGGCGGTGCAACGTGGCCATGTAACCGCGCCCGGAGTCGAACGGTAGCGCGCCGAGGCGCGGAAACTGCGCCTGCGCGGCGAGTTGGTCGATGCCGGCCTTGGCCGCCGCCGTGATCAAGGCTGCCTCGGTGGGATCGCCGATCACGCCGTAGCGGTCGTCGTTCATGGTCAGGCGCGAGTCGTTGCAGAGCACCCCGGCGAGCAGGCAGGCGTGCAGGGCCGGGTGGGCCGGCAGCGTCGCCGTCGTGACGGTGTCCGGCGTGCTGTCGGCGGTCGTCGCCGCCGGACGGATCTCGCCCTCGGGCGCGTAACCGGCGCCGGTGACGTTGTAGCGGAGCGCGTGCCGGCTGGACGATCGGGTCGCGATGGTGGTGACCGTCATCTCGTTCCTGGTCAGCGTGCCGGTCTTGTCCGTGCCGATCACCGTGGTGCTGCCGAGCGTCTCCACCGCCGGCAGCTTGCGGATGATCGCCCTCCGACGGGCCATCCGTGCGACGCCGATGGCCAGCGTGATGGTCACCACTGCTGGGAGACCTTCCGGAATGGCGGCAACGGCCAGCGCGACGGCGGCCGTGAGCATGTCGGCGGCGCCTTCCCCACGCACGACGCCGAGCAGGAACGCCACCACGGCGAGACCCAGAATGGCCACCGTGAGTGCTCGACTGAACCGGGCTATCTTGCGGGTCAGCGGCGTCTGCAGCGTCTTCGCCTCGCCGACCAGGCGGTGGATGGTGCCGATCTCGGTGTCCGCTCCGGTCGCCACCACGATGCCGCGGCCGCGGCCGCGGCTCACCAGACTGCTGGAGTAGGCCATGTTCAGGCGGTCGCCCAAGGTGGTGTCCGCAGGGAGCTCCATCTGCTGTTTCGCGACCGGGACCGATTCTCCGGTCAGTGCCGACTCGTCGATCTGCAGTTCTCGCACGGCCGACAGCCGCAGGTCGGCGGGCACCTTGTCGCCGGTTTCCAGCACGATCAGGTCGCCGGGGACGACGTCGTCGGAGATGATGCGGCGCCGCGCACCGTTGCGGATGACGGTCGCCTCGGTACGGACCATGGACACCAGCGCGTCGAGCGCCTTCTCCGCGCGAGCCTCTTGGACGTAGCCGATGATGCCGTTGAGCACGACGACGCCGAGGATGACGCTGGCATCCACCAGTTCTCCGATCAGCACGGTCGCGACCGCGGAGGCGAGTAGCACGTAGATCAGCGGGTTGTGGAACTGCAGCAACATCCGCACGATCGGGCCGCGACGGTCGAGCCGGGGCAGGGCGTTCGGGCCGAAACGGTCGCGGCGCTCGGCCGCCTCCTTCTCACTCAGGCCGCTCTCATGGTCGGTGTCGAACAGCAGCAAGACCTCGTGGACGGGCAGTTCGTGGTGAGCGCGTCCGGATTCGTTCCGGGCCGACGTGGCGGTGGCCATCAGGCGTCGTCGTCCGGATCGGCGGAGCCGTCGTGGACGACCACCGTGGGGCTGTGCGCCGCGTGCAGAACCCGCTGGCTCACCGACCCGAGCAGGAGGCCGCGCAAGGCCCCGCGCCCGCGCGATCCGACGACGGTCAGCGCGGCGCCGCTGCTGTCGGCGATCAAGGCCTCCGCCGGGTCCAACGGCGTGACGTCGGCGGTGACCCGGAGACCTTCCGGGATGGCGTCGAGGTGTCGGCGCAGGATGGCGTCGACGTGGTGCTCGGCAGCCTCGCGATCCGGCGCGCGTCGGCCGGCCGGCATGTCGGCGGGGGTATCCACGTCCTCCATCGGTGACGACCCGGGGCGCGCTCGGTAGGCGTGCAGTAGCCGGACCGCGGTGCTGCGTCGTTGAGCCTCACTCAGGGCGAATCGCACGGCCGCGTCGCTGTGTTCGGACCCGTCCACGCCGACGAGCACCGGTCCCGACCCGTCCACGTCATGATCGGCACGGACCACCACGGTCGGGCATGCCGACCGCGCGGCGAGGCGCATGCTGACCGATCCCAGGAACGCCGCACCGAGGCTGCCCAGCCCACGATGGCCGACGACGATCATCCGGGACTTCTCCGCAGCAGCCAGCAACGCCAGCACCGGGGGCTGGACGACCAGCTCGGTGCGGATATCTGGCCTGGGGAGGACGTCCTCGATCTGTGTGACGGCAGCCTTGAGCAGGTCGTTTCCGTAGGCTTCCAGTTCCGCGGTGGGCGGCAGCATGACCGTACTGCTGAACGGAACCGCCACCACAGGCGTGTGCACGGCATGCAGGATGACGAGCGTGTCGCCGTATCGCCGCGCCTCGTTCACGGCCCAACGCAGGGCGTTCTCGCTGTCCTGCGAGCCGTCGATACCGACGACGATCTGTCCCATGGTGAACCTCTCTCCGGCCGGGATTCTCTACTTCGTTCTTATCCGGAACAGGCACTGTTCAACGGCAGGCAAGGGTCACCAAGGCCGGGGACTTTGGACCCTGCCGGAACCGGCCGCGCGGTGAGAACACTTCGACAGGTCAGGGGGTGACTTTCGGCCCTGATGAACCGGGTTGTTGCGGGCGGATGCTGTATTCGTGAGTGCGGATATGCGTGTAGACGTGGACTCGGCCGGGCTGGAGGTGCTCAGCCGGGAACAGTGTTATGAGTTGGTGGGGAGTGTGCCGATCGGGCGCATCGTGTTCACCGAGGGGGCGTTACCGGCCATCCAGCCGGTCAACTTCATCCTGGACGGTGAAGACGTCGTGATCCGCACCGGTGCCGGCTCCAAACTGGCCGCTGCCGCGCGTTCCGCGGTGGTGGCGTTCGAGGCGGACAGCTATGACGAGCAGACCCTGAGCGGGTGGTCGGTGGTGCTGATCGGGCGAGCCGAGGCTGTCGGTCAGGACGAGCATGGCCGCATCGCGGCCCTTCGGCTGACGCCCTGGGCGCTGGGGCCCAGGCCGCACTACATCCGGATCAGGCCGGAGATCGTGCGCGGGCGTCGGATCAACCCCTGGGCTCCGGCTGTGTGATGCCAGAGCCGTGTGATGGCCCCGACCGTGTGATGCGGGCCGGTGTGATGGCCCCGATCGTGTGATGCCGGCACGTGTGATGCCGCCTCGGCCGCTACCGCGGACCGCGGACCATGCCCGGAATGATCCACCGCTCACTCTTGACGCCGATGACCCCCGGGGATTACGTTCGAGCTAATTTGTTGTGGGTATATCGAAAACGGTGACCGGTGCGGATCGAACAGGGCTCCACGCACGAGGCGGTGCGGCGGCACAACCTCAGCGTCGTGCTGCGTCAGCTGCACCTCGCCGGGCCGCTGTCGCGGTCGGAACTGGCCATGCGAACCGACCTGAACCGCAGCACCATCAAAGCGCTCGTGGCGCAACTCGGCTCGCTCGGCCTGGTGCGGGAGAGCGACGCGGATCACCGCGGGACGCGTGGCCGACCGTCGCCGATGGTCGCCGTGCGCTCGGGCCGGCTCGTCGTCCTCGCGGTCGAGATCGCCGTCGACTTCGTCACGGTGGCGACGGTGGGTCTGGGCGGGCGCATCCACGCCGAGCAGCGCATCGATCTGGCGCACGGTGCTGCGGTGCGGCCTGCCGTGCTGGTCCGCCAGGTGCGCGACGTCGCCGCTGAGCTGGTGCGTCCGTCGCAGGTCATCATGGGGGTCGGCGTCGCGATCGTCGGTCTCGTCCGTGGTGAGGACGGTTTCGTGCACATCGCTCCCAACCTCGGCTGGGCGGACGTGCCGCTGGGTCAGCTCGTCGCTGACGAGCTCAGGGTGCCCACGGCAGTCGCCGGCGGCAGCCGGGCGGTGATCGGTCCGGATGTGCCGGTGCTGGTGGCCAACGAAGCCGATCTGGGTGTGCTGGCCGAACACGCGCGTGGCGCCGCCCAGGGCTTCGACAACGTGCTGTATCTCTCCGGAGAGGTCGGCATCGGCGGTGGCGTCGTCGTCGGCGGACGGCGGCTGACCGGCGCGAACGGCTACGCCGGAGAACTCGGGCATCTGCCGGTGAACCCGGATGGCCGGGCCTGTGGGTGCGGCGGCCGGGGGTGCTGGGAGACGGAAGCCGGGAAGCGAACCTTCCTCCGACTGGCCGGCCACGAGCAGTCCGAGCGGCCGGAGCAGCCGACCGATCCGGTCGCCCACGTGGTCGCCGCCGCGAAGGCGGGCGATCCGCAGGCGGTACGCGCCGCCGAAGAGGTCGGTCGGTGGCTCGGCATCGGGTTGGCCGGCCTGGTCAACGTCTTCGACCCGGATCGGGTCGTTTTGGGCGGCATGTACGGGCGCGCGTTCGACGTCTTCGAGGCGGCCGTCGTCGAAGTACTCAAGACGCGTGCACTCACACCGCCCACCGTCGAGCTGGTCCCGGCCGCACTGGGACCTGAGTCGTCGCTGATCGGCGCGGCCGAGCTCGCCTTCGAGCCGTTGCTCGCCGATCCCGACGGCGTGCTCACAGCTTCATTGTCCGCGCGCGACGGCGCTGCGTCGGCGCGCGTCGAGTCCAGTCCTGCACCACGCACGAAAGGAAAGAGAGATGGCTGATCAGCCAACCCGCGAGGATCGTTTCACCTTCGGCCTGTGGACCGTCGGCTGGCCGGCGCAGGACCCGTTCGGGCCGGCCACCCGGCCGCCGCTCGACCCGGTGGAGTCCGTGCACCGGCTGTCCGAACTCGGTGCTTATGGGGTGACCTTCCACGACGACGACGTGGTCCCGTTCGGGTCCGCCGACGACGAGCGGCAGCGGCACATCGACCGGTTCAAGGCCGCGCTGGAGGAGACCGGGCTGAAGGTGCCGATGGTCACCACCAACCTGTTCTCCCACCCGGTCTTCAAGGACGGCGGATTCACCAGCAACGACCGCTCCGTGCGCCGGTTCGCGCTGCGCAAGGTGATGCGGAACATGGACCTCGCCGCTGAACTGGGTGCGTCCACCTATGTGATGTGGGGCGGGCGCGAAGGCTCCGAGTCGGACGCGGCTAAGGACGTCGTCGCCGCGCTGGAGCGGTACCGGGAGGGTGTCGACACGCTCGCCCAGTACGTGATCGACCAGGGATACGGCCTGCGGTTCGCGCTGGAGCCGAAGCCGAACGAGCCGCGCGGTGACATCCTGCTGCCCACGGTCGGCCACGCGCTGGCGTTCATCTCGACCCTGGAACACTCCGACATGGTCGGGCTGAACCCGGAGGTCGGCCACGAGCAGATGGCCGGGTTGAACTTCGTGCACGGCATCGCGCAGGCCATGTGGCAGCGGAAGCTGTTCCACATCGACCTGAACGGGCAGCGCAGCATCAAGTACGACCAGGACCTGGTCTTCGGCCACGGCGACCTGCTGAACGCGTTCTTCCTGGTCGACCTGCTGGAGCACGGGCCGTTCGGCGGCGGTCCGGCGTACGACGGGCCGCGGCACTTCGACTACAAGCCGCTGCGCACCGAGAACATCGACGGCGTGTGGGCATCGGCAGCCGCGAACATGCGGACCTACCTGTTGCTCAAGGAGCGCGCCGCCGCGTTCCGGGCGGATCCGGAGGTCAAGGAGGCGCTGGCCGCGACCAAGGTGCTGGAACTGTCCGAGCCGACGCTCGGGGCGGGGGAGAGCTACCGTGACCTGCTCGCCGACCGGTCGGCCTACGAGGACTACGACGCGGACGCCGCCGGCGCCCAGGGTTACGGCGTGGTCCGCCTGAACCAGCTGGCCCTCGAGCACGTCGTCGGCGCCCGCTAACCACGCCGCTCCAAATGATCATGTGAAGTAGGTTTTCTCCAGCACTACCATGCCTACAGACCTGTTGGTGCACGAAGAAACCTACTTCACATGATCATTTAGTGGTGGGGACGGAAAGGGAGGTAAGGGATATGGCGTTGGTGGCAGGGATCGACTCGTCGACCCAGTCGTGCAAGGTGGTGCTGGTCGACGCGGACACCGGCGAGATCATCGAAACGGGCCGCGCCGACCACCCGGACGGCACGGAGGTGCACCCGCAAGCCTGGTGGGATGCGCTCATGCAGGCCGGCGACGGGCTGCTCGACCGCGCCGACGCCGTGGCGGTCGGCGGCCAGCAGCACGGCATGGTCGCGATCGACGCCGCCGGTGAGGTGGTCCGGCCGGCGCTGCTGTGGAACGACACCCGGTCGGCCGGCGCCGCCCGCGACCTCACCGCGGAGCTCGGCGGGCCGCAAGCATGGGCGGACGCCGTAGGCCTGGTGCCGGTGAACAGCTTCACCATCACCAAGTTGCGCTGGCTCGCCCAGGAAGAACCGTCCGCGGCCCAGCGTGTCGAACAGGTCATGCTCCCGCACGACTGGCTGACCTGGCAGCTCGCGGGCCGCCCGGAGGAGCCGACGACGGATCGCGGCGACGCCTCCGGCACCGGCTACTGGTCGGCCGCCACCGGCGAATACCGGCCGGACCTGCTGCGCATGGCGTTCGGCCGGGAGATCGGGGTACCTCGGGTGGCGGCGCCGTCCGAGGTCGTCGGCCGGACATCGTCGGATGCCGTGGTGGCGCCGGGCACGGGCGACAACATGGGGGCCGCTCTCGGCATGGGCATGGCGCCGGGTGACGTCGTCGTCTCGTTGGGCACCAGCGGCACCGTCTTCGCCACCTCGGACAAGCCGGTAGCCGACGCCTCCGGGATCGTGGCCGGGTTCGCCGACGCGACCGGGCGTTTCCTGCCCCTGATCGCCACGCTGAACGCCGCCCGGGTACTGTCCGCGGCGGCGGCGATGCTCGGCGCGGACCTGTCCGAACTCAACCGGCTCGCTCTGGAGGCGCCGGCGGGGGCCGGTGGCTTGGTGCTGCTGCCCTATCTCGACGGTGAACGCACGCCGGTGTTGCCGGACGCCACGGGCACGCTCGCCGGGCTGACCCGCGACTCGATGACGCCGCAGAATCTGGCCCGGGCGGCCGTCGAAGGCATGCTCTGCGGCTTGGCCGACGGCGTCGACGCGCTGCGTGAGCACGACGTGCCGGTGGAGCGGGTGCTGCTGATCGGCGGAGCGGCCCAGTCGAAGGCGGTGCGGACCGTGGCGCCCGACGTCTTCGGTGTGCCGGTGTCAGTGCCGACGCCGGGCGAGTACGTCGCGCTGGGCGCGGCACGCCAGGCAGCCTGGGCACTGGCCGGTGGCGCGGAGCCGCCGG
Source organism: Phytoactinopolyspora halotolerans (assembly GCF_010550675.1). Taxonomy (GTDB): domain Bacteria; phylum Actinomycetota; class Actinomycetes; order Jiangellales; family Jiangellaceae; genus Phytoactinopolyspora; species Phytoactinopolyspora halotolerans. Next base: position 203,870 of record NZ_JAAGOA010000006.1, read on the forward strand.
AGTGGAGCGTCGGGGTGGAGACGGTCCTCGAGCCGCAAGGCTCGGCCGAGGCCATCCGCGACGCCTATGCCGCCGCCCGGGTGCGGATGCATCCAGAGACGGCGCGGAACTAGGGGCGCCATCGGCCGCTAGCCCATGCCGAAGAGCAGGCCGAACACCATCATCATCATCATGAGCATCCCGGCCGTGACGGTGTAGCCCATCACCAGGCCGGCGACGGCGAGGCCGCGGCCTTCCTCGCCGGTCTGGTTGATCTTCGCCAGCGCCATGTGGCCGGTGATGATGGCCGGGATAGCGCTGATACCGGTGACGAAGCCGAATCCGCCGCAGGCGACCGACGCGATGGCGAGGTCATTGGTCTTGCGCGCGGGAGCGACGTAGGCGGGCTGCCACCCGGGCATGGGCTGCATCGGTGTCAGCGCCTGCCCTGGCCCGACCCCGGCGGGACCGAGGGTACCCGGGCGTGGCGGCATCGGTTGTGGTGCCGCCGGGTTGACTCCGGACGGCAGGTCATGGACGACGCTCTCCAGCTCCCCGTAGGTGCGGGCGTTCATCACCCGCTGCACCCGGGCGCCGTGCTCGTCCCAGGTGATCCGTCCCTCGGACATGGCCGCCTTGATCACGTTGATCGCTCGTTCGCGGTCAGCGTCGGATGCCCGCATGGAGTGCCACGCTTGGTCGTACATATCTCCCCCCGGGCCGGCGAGCTCTACTCTCCAGCTTAGACGCTGCCGACCCGGATGCGGACTCACGCCTGAAGCACGTGCTCCAGCCGGTCCAGAAAGGCTTGCTGCGCAGTGATGATCTTGTTACGGGCGGTGTCGAACCGGAACCATTCGACGCGGTCGATCTCCGGGAACTCACGGATCCGGCCCGAACCTCTGGGCCACTCCATCTCGAACGTACCGGGCGTGATCTGCTCAGGGTCGAGATCAGCCTCGACGGCCCAGGCGGTGACGATCTTGCCGCTCGACTGGCGGACGTCGCCTAGCTCGATGGCGTCCGTATCGAGGTCCGGGGCCGGCAGCCCGAGCTCTTCGGTGAACTCCCGGCGGGCCGCGGCGATCGGCTCCTCGCCGCCGTCGTCGTACTCACCTTTGATCACGGACCACGCGCCGGCGTCTCGGCGGGCCCAGAACGGTCCACCCATGTGCCCGAGGAGAACCTCGACGTCCGCTGCGGTGCGGCGGAAGAGCAGAAGCCCGGCGCTGGTTCTGGCAGTCATGTGCCTATCATGCCGATCGCTGCCGGACCGGGTACTACGACCCGCTGGCCGGCGTCGGGGGAGGGAGAATCCCCAGGCTGTAAGCCCGAGTGACGGCGGCTGTCCGGTCGTCGACGTCGAGCTTGGCAAAGATGCGCAACAGGTGTGTCTTGACCGTGGCCTCGCCGATGTGCAGCTCGCGCCCGACGTCGGCGTTGGACAGCCCACGGGCGACGGCGCCGAGAACCTCGGACTCGCGACGCGTCAGGGTCGGCGGCGACGGTGCGCGCATGCGATTCATCAGCCGCGCCGCAACCGGTGGCGCCAGCACCGTCTCGCCCCGCGCGGCGGCTCGGACGGCGTCTGCGAGTGCGGTGCGCGGGGTGTCCTTGAGGAGGTAGCCGGTGGCGCCGGCCTCAACCGCGCGGACGATGTCCGCGTCCGTGTCGTACGTGGTGAGCACGAGAACGCGGGTGCCCGGCTGGTCGGCGACGATCTGTGCCGTGGCGGTGGCGCCGTCCATCTTCGGCATCCGCAGGTCCATCAGCACGACGTCGGGGGCGAGCCGACGGCTCATCGCCACGGCCTCTTCGCCGTTCGCGGCCTCCCCGACGACGTCGAGGTCGGCTTCTGCGGTCAGCATCCCGGCGAGTCCTGTACGGACCACCGGGTGATCATCGACCAGTAATATCCGGAGCGTCGCCACGGAGACAACGCTACTGAAGAACAGTGATGGCCTGAGCACGAACACGGCCGATCCTGCACGTACCCGCCGTGCTCAGATCGCTCGGGGCCGCGGAGTGGTGGCGGGTTCGGCTGCGACGTCGCGGGCACGTAACCGCCACTTGCCGCGCTGCTTCCGCACCACCCCGCGCAGCCGTGCTTCTTCCTGCAGTTCCCGCGCCCGCTGCTCGTGTATGGTCTTGAAGATCGCCTCGTTGTAGGGGTTCATCTCGGTGTCTCCGTCCGCTTCGTCCGCTGATGACACCAGAGTCGTCGTAAGACCCATGTCGGCACATCGGACGTGTGCCGCATCTTTGACGGCGAGTGCCCACCTTAGGGGCGGGTCTGAGGTGGACCGATCAGACCTAAGGTGGCCTCAGGATGCCTAAGGCCGCGGGCGGCGGCGTAAGACCTGCTGGTGCGCGCGGCACCGTATTGGCAGATCATACGTACTGGCACACCACGCGCTGGCACACCACGCGCTGGCACAGTGGCGTACTGCCCGGGCGCGTGCCGGCCGGAGGCGTGACGCCCGGCCGCGTGCTGGCGGATCGGCGCGGGTCCACCGATCGGTGGACACCCGTCTCAGTCTCCCGATGCTGGCCGCGCGCACCCGGGACACGACAGGCTGAGGGCATGGTGTCGAGCGGTAACCTCAGCGTCCAGACCGTCGAGTATGCCAGGATCGGGAGCGTGGGGGCGCCGGCAGACCGTCGTGAGCCCGGTGATGCGGACATCATCGGGCCGCTGCCGCGTCCCGCTTCACACACGAGGCCCGACGACGTCGCGTGCGCCGGCCAGCACGCACAACACGGAGTCGCCCAACACGGGGCCGCCCAGGCCGTAGCCGACGGCGGCATGGCCGATTTCGACCGTTGGTGGGAGCGGATCCTGCCGTTCTGGCACCTGCTGTACGTCGGCCTGCTGTCGCTCGCCATGCTGACCACCACCGTCAGCGGCGGTACGAGCTGGTCGCAACGGTGGGCCATCCTCGGGGTGCTCGCGTTCATGATGGCGGCGTACGGTCTGGTCGGCCGTCACCTGTTCGAAGGGCCCGGAGGCTGGCCTGCGGCCGGGTATCTGACCGTCACGTGGGGCGGCTTCTACTCGATCATTCTGATCGCCGACGGGAGCACGCCCGCGTACTTCTTACTGTTCGCGATGTTTCCGCAGGTCTGGGCGTTCCTGACACCCCGGGCGGCGGCGGTCACCTCCGTCATCGTGACCACCGGCGAAGCCCTGGTCGAGCTGCACGTGGCCGGATGGGGGTGGGAGGCGGCCGCCCGGTACACGCCGATCGCGGTGATGCAGGCGGGCTTGGTACTCCTGGTCGGCCTGCTCATGGTCGGCATGGTCCGCCAGGCGGAACGTCGCGCGACATTGATCGACGAGCTGGAGGCGACCCGGTCGGAGTTGGCCGAGACCGAACGTGCCCGCGGTGTGCTGGAAGAACGGCAGCGCCTCGCACACGAGATCCACGACACGCTCGCCCAGGGCTTCACCAGCATCCTGGCGTTGTCGCAGGCCATCGAGGTCGCGTTGGAACGCCGCCCGGAGGCGGTGCGGGATCGTCTGGCGTTGCTGGAGGAGACCGCCCGCGAGAACCTGGCCGAGGCGAGGGCGCTGATTCATGCGCTGGCCCCCGCCGACCTGCAGCAGGCGTCGCTGGCGGACGCGGTGCGGCGGGTCACCGAGCGGTTCGCCGCGGAGACCGGTGTGCAGGTGGAGCTCTCCGGCGACGCGGTCGAACGCCTGGACGACGGTGAGGCCATGCGGCTGCCGATGTCCCGCGAGATCGTGCTGCTCCGTACCGTCCAGGAGGCACTGGCGAATGTCCGGAAACACGCGGGGGCCACTCGCGTGCAGGTCACTCTCTCGTTGTATGGGAACGGTGACGGGCCGGCCTCCGTGACGGTCTCCGACGACGGTCACGGCTTCGATCCGGACAGCACCGACGGCGGCAGTGGGTTCGGACTGATCGGCATGCGCGCCCGGGCGCAGGAGGTCGGTGGCGGTCTCGACGTGCGCAGTGCGCCGGGCGCCGGCGCGACGGTACGCGTCCATGTGTCTCGGTGACGTCCGTACTCTCCGTCCCGCGCAGGCACCGACTGGAGTACCTACGAAGACGGCGTGACGCCAAGGGGCATGACTCGGCGCTTCTGGCCGGCTTTTCTCGCACGGGCCGAATAATCCTTGGGGTCGACGGCGAGCTTGAAGTCGGCGGCGTCGAGCCTGGTGTGCCGCAGGTTCAGATCACCGGCGAGGCGTCGGCCACCCAGCCATCCGGCGGTCTCGAGCTGCACGCCTTGGCCTTTGCGTTGGAACGCGACCTTGAGCGCGGGTTCCAGGTCTGTATCGTGCGTGGCGAGGATGACGACGGACGACCGCGTGTCCTCCGCAGTCGTCAACACCATCAGCGCCAGTTCCACGTCGATGCCCTTCTCGCGAGCGGGTTCGTCCGGCCAGCGCCGGGGATACTTCAACGGACGGAAGAACAACTTGACCCGGTCATCTTGGGACCACTCGGCCCGTTGAGCCTCAACGACACTGTACATACGCAGCTCGCGGTCGGATCTGGGCTGGCCTCGAAAGACGAGCACTTCATGAAGGATGACCGCAGGAACGCGAGCAGAGCCTGGACCCTGGTGCGGCCGCACCGCGAGAATGCGCTCTGCGAACGCGGCCGGATGGATCTGACTTCCTTTGAGGGGAGTTCGCCGTGACATGAACAGGTCGTGTGCCGTGAGGTGGATGTTCTGATAGTCGATCACCACATAGGCGAGTACAGGGGTCGACAAAGAAAAACCCGCCGTTCCCGGAGGACCGGCGGGTGGCAACACGTTCAATGTATACCTCCAATGAGAGAACGTCAACACAACCCCGGACGAGACGTGTAGACGCTGAGTATCGCTGGTCGATCTTGTTAAATCCCAATGATCACAGCTAATCGATCTTATGGGCGCATCTGCTTACGCTTTACTCCGTGAGCGGATGACTACGGCGAGGAGCTATGGCAAGCTGCAGGACGCGCCCCATAGCGCCGGTGAGGCTACGCGCGTCTCGGATGCGATGAGACATGCCAAGCGGACTGGCGGCCGACTCGCGGCGTCAACAGATCCGCTCGATACGAGCAGATGTGCCCATGGAGGTGTATCGGAGTAGCAGGTGTCTCTCGGGCAAACAGAACCCGCCGCTCCCATCAGGGGTCGGCGGGTGGCGATGATCTAGGTCTGGCTCGCTCAGCTGTCGCCCGTGAGCTCGGCGGGCGGCGGACACGATCTACTGACATCGTCGAGCCCATGGCAGAGACGATGTCAAGTAGATCGGCCGCGTACGGTAGCTCAGGCGCGGGCGACGGTGACCTGCACCGGGTTCCGGATGATGTCCAGCACGGGTGAGGTCCGCTGCACGTAGCCGCACAACTCGTCGATCTGTTCCGGGGACGCATCGGCGTCGACCCGGTAGGTCACCGTGATGTTCTGGTACCCGGCCCGGGTGTCCTCCGACAGCCCGAGGAAGCCGTGCAGATCGAGCTCCCCTTCCAGTTCGAAGTCGAGGCTCCGGACCTCGATCCCCTTGGCCGCCGCGTTGTACACGAACCCGACGCTCAGGCAGGACGCCAGGGCGTGCAGTACCGCTTCGACGGCGTTGGGTGCGTGGTTGCTGCCGAGCAGCACCGGCGGTTCGTCGCCGTCGAGTGTGAACGGCTCCTGCCGGGACGCATCCTCCTGGCCGGCGCCCCAGAACCCGTCGATGGAGGTCCGGCTGTGGCCACCGCCTAGCCAGGTGTTCGTGGCGCGGAACCGGAACGTCGCCAGCTCGGGGTCGTTCTGGATGGCGCCGACGGTCTCGACAAGCTGCGTGACGTTGACGCCGTTGTGGGTCTCTTGGGTGGTGGTGGACATCGTCGTCCTCCTTCTGATCGGTGGTGGTGGGCAGCGGTGCTGGCACAGCGCTGCCCGTCGGTCCAGGCCGGTTGCCGGAACCGTTGGTGTGTGCTCTCGGGACTGGTTGAGTACCGCTCGTGTCGCGGCGGGTCAAAGGGCAAGGGGCAGGGGCGTGGCTACCGGGTGTGCGACCGCGGCTCCGTGCGCTGCCGCGGCGTGCTACCCGGGCTTGACGGCTCGCATCACCATGCTGTGCGCACCGAAGCCTCGGGCGGTCTGCCGGGTCGAGTCGCTGGTGCTGGCGGCGAAATAGTCGAGACCGCTGAGCTCATCGACCTCAGCGAATCCGGCGGCGCGGAACATGTCCAGGTAGTCGATGTCGGTGGTCGCCCCGACGATGCACTCCGCCCACAGCTGCGGCTTGGCGCGGCATGCCGCCGACGGCAGATCGGTGACGACGATGTCGGCCAGCTGCACCCGGCCGCCGGGGCGCAATACCCGGTGGATCTCGGCGATCGCCGCCCGCTTGTCCGGTACCAGGTTGATCACGCCGTTACTGGTGACGACGTCGACCGACGCGTCCGGCAGCGGGATGGACTCGGCGTTGCCCTCCAGCACGTCCACGTTGATCAGACCGGCCGAGCGAGCGGTCGCCAGGCACTTCTGGCGCATGGCAGCGGTCATGTCGATGCCGACCGCGTAGCCTTCCGGACCGACCAGCTGCGCGGCCAGCAGCAGGTCCGTCCCGGAACCGGAACCGATGTCGACGACGGTGTCACCCGTGCGCAGCACCTCGGCGGCGAACGGGTATCCCACACCGGCGAACGATTCGATCGCCGCGGCCGGCAACCGGTCCAAGTATTCGGGCGGATAACCGACGTAGTCCAGGGCCCGCCGCCCCGTCGGGAAGTGGTACTCCTGTTCCGGCTGGTCCGCGACCGCCGTGTACATGGTGCGGACCGCGTCGAAGATGACGTCTCTCTGGTCTGAGGTGATGACGACCATGGGATTTCCCCCCAATTCGGTGATGTGGGTGTCTAGCGGTCGCCCGCGACGGTGAACTCGCGGATCAGCGTGTGCACCCGCGCTGACAGTCGGGGCGGCACCGGTTCATGCGCGAGTTCGGCGATGCTGGCCTTCAGGTGCGCCTCGAACTCCGCGCGGGAGTAGCAGCTCCGGCACCTTTGAAGATGTCTCTCCATCTCGCCGTGCTCGTGCTCCTCCAGCTCAGTGTCGAGGTAGGCGGCGAGCAGGCGTAGCGCTTCGGTGCAGCTGGTGATCTCAGTCCCCGTCATCGGGCCCTTCTTCCTCTCGCCGGGACGGTGCTGGTCCCGTGGTGATGCCGGCGTCGTGCGCGTTCTCCCACAACGCCTTCTGCAGCCGGCTGCGAGCACGTGCCAGCCTGGATCGGACCGTGCCGACCGGTACGTCGAGCGCTGTCGCCGCCTCCCGGTAGCTCAGGGCCTGGACGTCGATCAAGATGACGACGGTCCGCAAGCAGTCCGGCAGCCGATCGATGGCCTGCACCAGCTCATCCCGCAGCAATCGGTTGAGGAAGTCCTGCTCGGGATTTCCCCACCACAGCAGGATGGGCTGGTGCAGCTGCTCGAACAAGGAGAACGCGTCGTCGTCGGCATCCAGGGATTCGATGTCGCCGTGTGTGCGACTCGACCGGTACTGCGAGATGTAGGTGTTGGTGAGGATCCGGAAGACCCAGCCGCGAAAGGCGTTGCGCGTGCGCAGACTCGGTAACCCCTCCCACGCCTTGGCGACCGCCTCGGCGACGAGGTCCTCTCCCTCGGTACGGTCTCGGCACAGGCGCACCGCGGCTCCGTACAGGTCCGGTAGTAGCGCCGTGATCTGATCGGCGAACCAGGCCTGATCGGTTCGGTCCATCGGCGCGGTTGCGACGTCGGCCATGAGGAACCTCGCCATCTCGATGTCGGATGCGTTCTTCCCTTACCAATGCAGACGCATTACCGAACCAAAAGTTCCATCTGCTCAAGTATGGCCGCAGCGCCTGCCCCGGCAACAGGGCTCACGCACCCGCCGCCGACGACGATGGGCGCCACCACCGGCAGCCATCACACACGGCGGGCGCCCCTGCCGGCGCGTGCCAGGCGTGGTCAGAGGCGGCCGAGTTCGGTGTCCAGGTGCTGCAAGGTGAACCGCCGGATCGGCTCGTACTCGTCCGGATAGTCGCGGGTCGCGCCCTCGGTCACCATGATCAGGTAGAGATAGATGCGGTAGAGGCGCAGCCGCGTCGACTCGGATCCGGTCAGCGGTCGACCCAGGAACCCGTCCAGCAGTCCCGGCATCTGGGCCGGGTCGGTGTAGATGGCGAGTGAGGTGAGCTCGGCGATCGGATCGCCGTAGAAAGCGCGCTCGCCGTCGATGACACCTTCGACGCGGTAACCGTCGCCGTCCGGAACGACGAACACGTTTCCGTCCCACAGATCGAAATGGACGAGCACGGGCGTCGTCACCTCGTCGAGCACGTCGGCGCGCTGCGCGATCAGCCGTCTGACGGTGCCCGCGGGCGCGGGCAGTTCACGCTGGTATTCCACGGCATCGGTCAGGATGTCGTCCACCATCGTCAGAAATGAGGTCCGCCAGCGGTCGGACTGGCTGTGCCCGTCTCGGCGTGGATAGCCGAAGACCGGCCCGGTGGCCCGTCCGAGCCGGCTGCAGAGCTCGCCCAGCTCGCGGCGGACGGTTTCGAGCTGAGCAGCGGTCATCGAGCGCTTGGTGCTCTCCAGCGACGTTCCGGTCAGCCGTTCCAGGAGTAGGTATCCCTCGTCCGGGTCGGCGGCGATGACACCGGGAACGGGAACGCCGACCTCCGCCGCCCGGGCGAAGAACTCCCACTCCGCGTGCATGAGATCGACTTCGTACCGCAGCAACGTCACCGCGGGGTCGGGGGCGATCTTCAGCACGGCATCCCGGCCGTCGTCCAACGTCACCGCGTACACCGCGTTGAAGTATCCGTCGGTGAACTCGGACGCCACATCCGCGCCCATCCCCGTGGCACGTTTGACCAGCTCGACGAGTTCGGCCGCGGGAAGGCGGCGCTTAGTGCGGCTGTCCATCGAGACAGTATCGCCGGGGCATGATCCACTGCGGAAGGGGCCGGGCGAAGAACTTCCGGTCGCTCATCCGATGGTCAGGGCCGGCCCAGCCGAACGAGTCTGCGTACGCTTGCCTACCGCGTGGCCGATCCAGGGTGGGCAGAGCGGTAGCGTGCCGCTTTTGCCTGGTTTCCGCAGGTTTTCATGCTGCACCACCGGCGACGACGGCCGCGGGAGGTGTCGATGAAGAACCAGCCGCAGCGATCACAGGCACGCACCGGTTGCGGCAATGGGCTCAATGCCAGCCGGATTCCGCGCAGCGCGAGGACGGTGAGCGCACCGTGAGCGGTGCGGGGCGTCGTGGAACCGTCTGGGCCCACGGCGACGTTGCCGTCGATGCCGCGGCGCGCCGTATCGAGGAGACCGGCGAGGGCGTTCGTAGGCAACTCGCGACCGTCGTGCTGCGCCTCGAAGATCGCCCAGAAGCGCTCACGTATGCCGCGCGCCTCGCGCAGTGCGGCCGCGGCGTCGTCGAAGCCGTGCCCCGCGTCGTCGAAGCCGTGCCCCGCGTCGTCGAAGCCGTGCTCCGCGTCGTCGTGTGCGGGCAACAGCTCGGCGCGACGGAGCCAGCCAGTCAGGGCGTCGGCGCTGTCGAGAAGTTCGGCGCCGATCTCCGGTGTGCGGCGGTAGACGGTGTTCGCGAAGTCGAGTGCGACCTCACCGGCGATGAAGTGGTCCTCGCTCCAGGCGGTGGGCGTGCTCACCGCAGTGAGTATCGCATCACGGGGCGATCGCGTCGCGGACGAGCGATCTCGGTGAACCCGGCGGCGCGGAACGCGCTGGCTATACCGGTCATCGCGTTGTCCGCACCCGCCCTGCGACCCGCGGCCGGTTCCACCGGATAGGCCTCGACCGTCGGTGCCTCAGCGGTTTCGGCGAGGTAGTCGCACACGGCGACGATCAACTCGGAGGACAGGCCTTCCCCGCGATGGCCCTTCTTGACGAACAGGCACGTCACAGAGATGACGGGCTCGTCGTCGATGGGTTTCAGCAGTGAGGATCGCTGCATGCGCGGGAACTCGGATCGGTCGCCGAACCCGCACCACGCGATCGGCTCGTCATCCAGGTACGCCACGACCCCCGGTGGAGTCTCACGTGCGGCGAGATTCCGCATGGCGGCCTTGTTGCCGTCGCCTTTGCCCTCCATCCACTCCTCGATGCTCAGGCGCCAGTGCATGCACCAGCAGCCGCGGGCTCCGCCGTTGGCGCCCATGACGGTCTCGAAGTCATCCCAGGTGTCGGACGTCAGCGGCCTGACTGTGAGGTTCACCGTGCGTGTCGCTGCGGGCTGCATGGGGCTCCCTTCGACGTCGGGATCTTCCACCCCCAAGCATAACCTTTTTGAGACTTTTTAAAGGTTACTCCCTCGCCTGGGCGGTCCGATGGTCGGTGGAGCGCCGGGCGAGGGCCCTGTAGTGCTCTCCGACGACGTCCTGCGCCGGCTTGGCATACACGCAGTAGTCGTCGTTGTGCGCGGCCTCGTCGATGGCGTACAGGCGGGGCGGCCAGTCCCAGAGCATGAAGCCCTGCATCCACGGCCGCCCTGTGCACGCCTCGAACATCTCCCGGTAGTACCGTTCCTGCTCCGCCGGCGACGCGGCGCCGGCGAGCGTCCAGTCGTTCGGGCGCGCCGCGGAACCCTCTCGGCTGGGGCAGCCGGCCTCCATGAAGAAGAACGGCTTGCCCCACCGCTCGACGACGCCCTCGATCCGGTCCAGGTGCTCGGTCCAGGTGCCGGACGGGTAGTAGCCGCTGGAGGTGATCACGTCCACCGCGTCCCACCAGGTCAACCGGTCTTCCTGGTACTTGTCGCAGTTGTAGGTGACCAGTCCGTCGTAGACGCGGCGGACGTCGGCGATCAGCTCCCGCCAATGCCGCTCCTGCCGGTCCGCCTGCACCATCTCGCAGCCGATACAGAGCAGCTCGCAGTCTTCCTGCTGCGCGATCCGCGCGTAGTGCAGGATGAACTCGCGATACGAGGCGAACCATTCGGTCCAGCTGGGTTCGCCGGGCACGTCCTGATCGAAGAAGGCGATGAACGCCCGCCAGGTGCCGTCGGCGCAGTTGACCGTCGGCTTGAGGCACACCCGTAGTCCCAGCTCACGGGCGCGCCGGATCGCCCAGCGGAGTTCGTCATCGGTCACCGTCGGTGGCTCGGTGAACGGGATCCGCGTCGAATGCGCGGTCTCCTGCAGCGCTGCGAACGCGATCGTCACCCAGGTGACGCCGCCGACGGCCGCGAGCTCGCGCAACGACTGCTCCGCCTGCGGTGTCGCCCAGGTGCCGCGGACGCCGGTCCAGCCCCACGTCATACCGCACACCTGGCCGAGCGCACGTCGCGCCGTCTCCGGGTGGTGGCCGCCGCGCTGGTCGCTCTCGGTGGTCAACGACGATCTCCTCGCTCGGCCGCGACGAGATCGTTGGCGCTGCGGAGGACTGCCGGCGCGGTGAACGCGTCCGGGTCGAGCCCACCGGGAGCGTCGATGTGGAAGGTCGCGCTCTCGCCGGGCAGCAGCGTCACCAGCATGTCGTCCGCGACCGCGTCCGGATGCACTTTGTCCGCCAGCACCGCGACGTCACGCACCAGGTTCTCCGCGGTGACGTGGATCCGGTACCCGCTCGGGCCGGCGTCGGCGGTGGGTTCCGCCTGTACCGTCAGGCGCGCGCTGGTGAGCCGCGAATCGATGTACTCGGCGAAGAACCACAGTGCTCGCTCATCGCCGAGGGTGGCGACGACGAGTTCGGCTCCGTCGTCGGCCGGCGTGGCGACCTCGGCCGGGATCGGTGTGGCCGCCGAGGCCCGGGCACCGACCTCGACCGGCACCTTGGTGGCGGCGAGCTCGGTTCCGTCGTAGGACAGACGCCGGACGACGACGTCACCCGCCCAGCGGTCCGCGGAGTCGTTCACGGCGACGACGGCGAGCCCGTCCGGTCGCGGCTGGATGGTGAGCAGCCGATCGGCGTAGGCGTGTGCGATGGCGTACAGCAGCGGCTTCGGACGGCCGTCGCCGTCGACGGCGGCCCAGGAGGTGACCGGCCAGCAGTCGTTGAGCTGCCAGACGATGCTGCCCGCGCAACGCGGGCTCCACGACCGCAGGTGTTCGATGCCCAGCCGCACGGCCGCCGCCTGGTTCAGCGACATCGCCCAGTGCCAGTCCTCCATGTCGTCGGGCAGCGGCAGGTGCCGGGCCAGGCCCTTGGTGAGTTTGTCGTTGCCGTCGAAGGCCTTCTGGTGGATGATCATGCCGGGTGACTCCGGGGTCAGCGGATCATCCGATATGGCCCGGCGCAGCGTCGCCCACGTGGGCGGTCCCTGCCAGCCGAACTCCGCGACGAATCGGGGCCGGTAGGTTCGGTACTCCACGTAGTCGCGCTGGTTCCACATGTCCCACAGGTGCGACGAACCGTGGTCCGCGTCGTTGGGATAGATGTCCAGCGTGCCGGACCACGGGCTCGCCGGCGTGTACGGCCGGTGCGGATCCAGTTCGGCGAGTACCTGCGGCAGCAGCTCGGTGTAGTAACCCAGACCCCAGCTTTTGCCCTGCACCTGGAGTTCCCAGTTCCAGTCGTGGCACAGCCAGATGTTCTCGTTGTTGCCGCACCACAGCACCAGGCTGGGGTGGGGGAGCAGCCGGACGATGTTGTCGCGGGCCTCGGCCTCGATCTCGCCGCGGAGCGGTTCCTCCTCGGCGTACGCCGCACACGCGAAGAGGAAGTCCTGCCAGGTCATGATGCCGCGTTCGTCGCACAACTCGTAGAAGTCGTCGGACTCGAAGATGCCGCCGCCCCAGACCCGCAGCAGGTTGATGTTGGCCTGCTCCGCCTGGGCGATCCGCCGCGCATAGCGGTCGCGGTCGACGCGGTGGACGAACACGTCGTCCGGGATCCAGTTCGCGCCCCGGACGAACACCGGCTGGTCGTTGACGACGATGACGAACGACGTGCCGTCCTCGTCGGGGGTCATGTCCAGCCGGACGGTGCGGAAGCCGACCCGGCTCTGCCAGGCGTCGACCGCGGTGCCGTCGTCGCTCTCCAGCCGCACCTCCACCTGGTAGAGCGGCTGATCGCCGTAACCGCGTGGCCACCAGCGACGCGCGTCCGGCACGTCGACCTCGACCACGGCCGACGTCTCGCCGGGGCCGACGGCGATCCGGGACGTGTGCTCGCCGACCGTCACGACGAGGTCATGTGCCGGGGCCGGATCGGACGGCACCGGTCGTGTGGAGGCACTCGGCTCGTCGCCTCGCCACTCGATGTCGATGTGGACGGCGACGTGACCGGTGTTCCCCTGGACGGTGGCCAGCGGCCGCACCGCGGCGAGGCGGGCCGTGGACCAGCTGTGCAGCGTGACCGGCCGCCAGATGCCCGCCGTCGCCAGGTCGGGCCCCCAGTCCCAGCCGAAGTTGCAGGCCGTCTTCCGGATCGCGTTGTACGGGTGGTGGTTGACGTGCGGCCGGTAGCCGAGTTCCAGGCTCTGCCGGTCCGCATACCGGATCGGCGACGCGAACCGCACCACCAGCTCGTTCGCTCCGTCGAGCAGCGCATCGTCAGCGCTGAGCCGGTAGGTGCGGTGCTGGTTGGCGGTGCGCGCCAGTTCGTGACCGTTCAGCGTGACCGTCGCGACCGTGTCCAACCCGTCGAAGACGAGGTCGTGCCGGTCGTGCCCGTCGGGTGACCAGCTGAACGTCGTCCGGTACTCCCAGTCGCAGCGGCCGATCCAGGCGACCAGGCGCTCGTGGTCGTCGAGGTACGGATCGGGGATCAGTCCGGCCGCGAGCAGGTCGGTGTGGACGCTCCCGGGCACGGTCGCGGGGACGTCGCGGCCGGCCACGTCCGGCGGCACGGGGCCGCCGGCCGCTCGCAGCATCCAACCGTCGTGGAGCGGGCGTCGGGTCGCGGTGGCATCAGCAAGGTGGGTCACTTAGTGGCTCCCGAGGTGAATCCGTTGTAGATGTAGCGCTGCAGGAAGAGGAAGGCGATGAGGGTCGGGACGATGACGAGGATGGCGCCGGCGGCGATCACCTCCCACTGTGCCCCGAACGGACCCTTGAACCGGAACAGCGATGTCGAGATCACCCCGAGCTCGCTGGAGGGCATATACAGGAACGGTATGTAGAACTCGTTGTAGACGGCGATGCCCTTGATGATGACGACGGTCGCGATCGCCGGCTTGAGCAGCGGCAGGATGATCCGCCGGTAGATGGTCAGACGGTTGGCGCCATCGATCATCGCGGCTTCGTCGAGCGATCTCGGGATCGACTTCATGAACTGCAGGAAGATGTAGATGGCGACGATGTCGGTCCCCATGAACAGCGCGATCGCGGCCCAGCGGGTATTGAACAGCCCGAGTGCCTCGATGATCTGGAAGGTCGCCACCTGGGTGGTGACCCCCGGGACGAGCGTCGCCAGCAGGAACCCGACCAGGATCAGTTTGCGGCCGCGGAATGAGAATCGGTCGATCGCGTACGCGGCCATGGTGCCGATGAGGATCGCCCCGGTCACCGAGACCACGAGGAGGATGGTCGTGTTGACGAAGCCCTGGATCATGTTGCCGCGGGTGAACGCGGTGATGAAGTTGTCGACGTTGAACCAGTTGCCGGGCGGATCGAGCGGACCGGTGGTGGCGAACTCCCGGGTGTCCTTGAGTGCCGCCATGAAGACCGTGATCAGCGGCAGGATCGCCACGACGCAGGCCAACACCAGCGAGACGTACTTCAGCGTGCGGGCGACGTGGGAGCTCGCGCCGCGCGTGGATGCTCTCCCGCGTACGGCGGCGGTACTCGATGTCATACCAGGTCCACCTTGTCGTCGGCGAACAGCTTGCGTTGCAGCCAGGTGAAGACGAGCACGATCACCAGGAGCACCACGGCCATCGCGGACGCCAGCCCGACCTTGGAGAACTTGAAGGCCGTGTTGACGGTCTGGATCACGAAGGTCTCGCTGCCGTTCGCACCGCCGGTCATGATGTACGGGATCTCGAAGACGGACAGCGCTCCGGAGATGGCCAGGATGAAGGAGAGCCCGAGGATCTGCCGGATCCCCGGCAGGATGATGTAGCGGAACTTGTCCCACGAGTTGGCCCCGTCGATGTCGGCCGCCTCGTACAGTTCGCTCGGGATCGACTGGATGGCGCCGAGGAAGAGGACGAAGTTCAACCCCATGAATCGCCAGACGGATGTGGCCGCCAGCGAGTAGTTGACCATCGACGGATCACCGAGCCACTGCGGCGGTTCCTGGACGCCGGCCAGCGCCAGCACGGCGTCCAACGTCCCGCCGGGCCGAAAGAAGTACAGGAACACCAGCCCGATGGCCACACCGTTGAGCAGATAGGGGAAGAAGATGACGCCCTTGAAGAAGTTCCGGAACCGAGTCTTGAAGCTCAGCACCGTGGCGAAGTACAGCGCCAGCGCCATCTGCACGAATGAGCCGCCGACGTAGTACAGGCTGACGAAGAAGACCTCGAAGAGCTCCGGGCGGGTGAAGATCTGGACGTAGTTGTCCAGGCCCACGAACTCCTTGACCGGGTCGCGCCCGTCCCAGGAGGTGACGCTGTACCAGACCATGTTGCCCACGGGGATGTAGGTGAACACGATCAGGAAGCCGAGCGGGATGAGCAGGAACAGCCACGGCGTCGTGCGCCAACCCTGTTTGGCGTCCCGGGCGGGGGAGGCGCCGCCGGGCCCGGCGCCGTGGGCAGGAACGTGCACATCCCTGCCCGCGGCAGTCAGGACCTGTCGGCCGTGGCCAGCGCTCGAACCGTCACCGTGGCCAGCGCTCGAACCGTCACCGTGGCCAGCGCTCGAACCGTCACCGTGGCCAGCGCTCGAACCGTCACCGTGGCCAGAGCCCGGACCGTTGCCACCGTCGCCGGTGGGCCACCCCGTCGCATTGACCGCCATGGAATGCCGCCTTTCGCCAGGTCAGCCGGCCACCTGGGCGCGGGCGTCCGACCAGCGTTGGTTCAGCTCGGAGAAGTAGGACTCCTTGTCGCCGTCGGCCGCGCCACGGGCGATATCGATCATTTCCTGGTTGTAGAGCCAGCCGTCGAGGTCGATCTCGGCGGTCTTGAAGATGTCGGAGTACAGGGTCTCCTCGCCCTCAGGCGGGGGCGTGAGCTCGAAGAACTCGATGTCCAGCGGCTCGAAGTCCTGGAGGGTGTCCGGCAACTCGCCGCCCACCGTGACGGAGAGTCCGCCCTCACTCGTGGCGTAGCCGGACTCTTCCGTGTACCAGTCGATCCACGCCCGGGCGGCTTCCTTGTGCTCGGAGTGCTTGTTGATCCCCATCTTGTAGTCGCCACCGATGCGGACGCGGAACGTGCCGTCGGTCTGGGAAGGGAACGGCCAGTAGCCGATGTCGTCGCGAGAGGCGCCGACATTCTCGGCAGCGTCCTGCATCTGGGTGACGGCCCACGAGCCGAGGAACATCGTCGCGATCTCGCCGGTACCGAGGAGGTTCTTCGACTCTTCCCAGTTGGTGGTGGTGGGGTCGTCCTCGGTCAGGCCTTCGGCGACAATGTCGTATACGAGGGAGTCGATCAGGTGGATGTCCTGGCCCTCGGTCCACGGCTCGTCCATATGGGCCATGTCGATTTCGACTTCTGATCCGGTGAGGACGCCCATGTTGCCCCGTATCTGGCCCAACGGCCAGCCGTCGCCGTAATTCGTGTAGTACGGGATGGCGTCGGTGTTCTCCTCGATCGCGCGCAGCGCGTCGATGAACTCCTCCGGGGAGGCCGGAGGCTCGGTGATCCCGGCCTCCTCCCAGACGCGCTTGTTGAACACGTAACCGTTGGCGTTGCCGGTGATGGAGATGCCGTAGACATCGCCCTGGTAGCTCTGTTCCTGGACGAAGCGGTACTTCTCGCCCAGCTCTTCCACGGTGCCGAGCGGCTCGAAGTACTCGGGCAACTGATCCCTGGTCACCGCGGCTGGGATCATCAGGACGTCGCCGTACTCTTCGGTGTTGAGCCGGATGGACACGTCGCCTTCGTACTCGGTGATCGCTTCGAAGGTGATGTCGACGTCGGGGTACTTCTCCTGGAACCGGCTCTTGTAGTCCTCCAGGACGGTGTCGACGATGTCGGTGCGATGCGTCAGCACCGTGAGATCGCCGGAAATGGTGCCGTCGCCGCTGCTCGTGTCGCTGTTCTCCGACGAGTCGTCACCGCCGCACGCGGCGAGGACCAGAGCCAGCGTGGCGATGCCCACGATGTGCTTCTTTGCCATCACGGTTCTCCTACCGATGTGTGTGGAAAGGCTTGAGGCTCGGTGGTTCGAGGGGTCGATGGCTGCGGATCTGGAAATGCGTCGATCTCGGACCCGCAGCGCGACAGGTGTTGGGAGAACGTACGCCGGTGGTAGCGCTCCCGTCAACCCTCTATGTCAACGCTGACATATCTTGCCCGGTGGTGGCGCGATGCTGCTGGAATACGGCTGGCATGCGCTTATGCTTGTCGAAGCGCGGTGTAGAGCCAGTGACCTCAGATCTGCCGGTCCAGATCTGTCCGACGATGACATGTCACCTCGAGCGGCGAATTCCTGGTACGCTCTGCCGCGTGAGCGAGCCCAATACGCGGTCACCGGCGGTGGCCGGGGAACCCGATGGCGACGGCGGCCTTGAGAGTGTCGCGTTGACGCCTCCGACGCGCGTGACCAGGTCCCGGGCGACACTCGCCGACGTGGCTCGGTTGGCCGGGGTCAGTGCGAAGACGGTCTCCCGGGTGTTCTCCGGAAACGCCTACGTGGCTGACCAGACCCGTGACCGGGTCATGGCGGCCGCGAACCGGCTCCGGTTCCGCCCGAACGATCTCGCGCGCAGCCTGCGGCACGGCGGAGTCGCGAACACCGTGGGGTTCGTGATGGGTGACATCACCAACCAGTTCTACTTCCAGGTCGCCGCGGGCATGGAGCGTGAGCTGGCCAAACATGGGATCACGATGATCCTGGCCGCGACGGAAGACGACCCGGGCAGCGAGGAGCGGGTGGTGGAGACGCTGCTCAACCAGCGCGTGCGTGCGCTGGTGATCGTGCCGATCGCCGCGGATCAGTCCTACCTCGAGGGTGAACGTCAACTCGGAACGCCGGTGATCTGCGTCGACCGGCCAGCCCGCAATCTGGTCGCCGACGCGATAGTGCTACGCAACCGTTCCGGCACGGCCGACGCGGTCCGAGCGCTGGTGACCAACGGGCATCGCAGGATCGGCTTCATCTGCAGTCCTGGCGGGCTCTACACACATGAGCAGCGGCTGGCGGGTTACCGCGACGCGCTGCGCGAGGCAGGGGTGACCGACAGTCGGCGCTGGGAGCGGCTCAAGGACGTCGATGGCCGTCCGGACGAAGAGTCGGCGCGCGAGTTGATGGCGCTCCCGGATCCGCCGACTGCCATCGTGGCGGGCAACAATCACGCCAGCGCCGGCGTGATTCGGGCGCTCGGTGAGCGCCGGTCCGAGATCGCGTTCATCGGCTTCGACGACTTCGAGCTTGCCGATGCGCTCGGCATCAGCGTGATCGCCTACGACACGCTTGAGATGGGGCGACGGGCGGCGCTTCGATTGCTGGAACGCCTCGACGATCCGACTGGGCCGCCGCAGCACATCGAGGTGGACACCCACGTCATCGCGCGCGGCTCCGGGGAGATCCCGCCTGCGTCGTGACCTGGAGCCTACGTGACGTCACTCAGGTCGCGGCCCGTCGATCTGCCCGGCAAGCTCTGCAGCGGAGACTCCGAGCAGGTCGCTGCTCTCCGTGGGGCGGAAAGTCGAATCGGCACGCGTGTACCAATCGACGCTGTGCTCGCCCGGGTCGACGATCAGCACCTCTGTCACGCCGGCCTGGAAGTAGAAGTCGAACTTCTCCCGGCTCTCATCGCCCGGAGATACGATCTCGACGACGATCTCCGCAGTCGGATTGAACGCGCGTGGTGTCGTGCCCCTGGCGAAGTAGGCGCGATCGGGAACTCGGTGGTTATTGGATTCTCCGATGTTGCAGGGGCCACTGCCCCGCAAACCACTGGCTCTGGCGAGCGGTCCTATGAGTTGAGCGAGCTGGTCGTCAACATCCCCATGTTGTCCATGTGGCGCCGGCACCATGTGGTACTCGCCCTCCCACACCTCGTCGAACAGGTCCTGACCCAGGGCGCGGCGTCGTTCGAGCAGGTCATGGACCTCGGGTGGAAGCTCACCAACCAGCACAGTGCGCATGTCCACCATGGTATCGGCGAGGCCTGCGTTCATGGCACAGAACTCCAGCAGTATCCGCAGTATGAATCAATTCGACGACGGTTACGTGCATTAAGCTGTGATTGACCTCGTCGGTTGCGTTCCTTGGCTGAGTCGGTGGACAGAGCGAGGCAGAGATGCGGGAATGGTCAGCGCAGGACGTGAGCGCCCACGGGTGCTATGCCTGGTCGAGCCGGAATGCGCGAAGACCGCGAAGAGATCGGCTCCGTTCGCGGCCTTCGCGCTACCAACAGACGTCTACCTCTCGACGTGCGAGCGCGCCTAGGACGGTGCGCCGGTGAGGGTCCGTTCCGTGGGAGGCGGGCCGGCCTCGTCGACGTCCGGCACCTTCGCGAGCCGGCTCGGCCACCACATGAACCGCCCGATGTCCAGGTTGAGCGCGGTGACGAGCACCGCCCGTACGATCAGGGTGTCGAGCAGGACCCCGAACGCGACCACGAACCCGATCTCCGCCAGGAAGACCAGCGGCATGGTCAAGAACACCGAGAACGTGCCGGCTAGGACCAGTCCGGCCGAGGTGATCACACCGCCGGTAGCCGCCAAGCCGATCAGCGCGCCGCGTCTGGTGCCCACGCTGGCGGCTTCCTCCCGCACCCGGGTCATCAGGAAGATGTTGTAGTCGATGCCCAGGGCGACGAGGAACACGAAGGCGAACAGCGGGAACGACGAGTCGGTGCCCGCGAAGCCGAACACGTTCTCGAACACGAACCCGCTGACCCCGAGGGCCGCGCCGAACGACAGGATCACCGTCCCGATCAGCACCAGCGGAGCGACCAGCGAGCGCAGCAGCGCGATCAAGATCAGCAGAACCACCACCAGGACCAGCGGGATGACCACGAGGTTGTCCCGTGCCGACGCCTCCTGCATATCGACGTTGATGGCTGCCGATCCGCCGACCACCGCATCGCTGCCGTCGATCCCGTGCACGCTGGAGCGGATCTCGTCGATGGCGTCGCCCGCCTCGTCGCTATAAGGCTGGAGGGTGAGCGTGCCCTCGATGTACGCCCGGTCATCGACGACTCTGGGCTCGGTGACCGAACCGATGGCCGGATGGTCGCGCAGTGCGGCGGAGACGGCGTCGATCTGATCGGCGTTCGCGATGACGGTCACCGGGTCGCCCGCACCGACATCGAAGTGTTCGGCGAGGACCCGCTCCGCCTGGGCGAAGTCCGGCTCGCTGGTGAAACCTTCCTCCAGGGAGAGCCCGTTCGCGTTGAGTTGAGTGATGCCCAGCGTCATCGCACCGAGGATCACGGTGGTGGTCACCCACACCATGCGGGGACGGGGCCGGATCGCGTTGCCCATCTTCGCCCACAGGCCGCGCGTGGTCGGCTCGTCGCTGCCGAAATGCGGCCGCTTGGGCCAGAAGACCCAGCGCCCGAAGATCACCAGGACAGCCGGGAACAGCGTCAGCATGGCACTCATGCCGACCGCGACGCCGACGGCGAGCACAGGCCCCATCCCGGCCGTCGAGTTCATCTCGGCGACGATCAGACACAGCATGCCGAGGACCACGGTGCCGGCGCTGGCCATGACGGCCGGACCGGCTCGGTGCAGCGCGAAGTCCATCGCCTCGTGCCGGTCTTCGTGCCGACGCAGCTCCTCGCGGTAGCGGGCCACCAGAAGCAGCGCGTAGTCGATGCTGGCCGCGAGGACCAGGACGGCGAGGATGCTCGCACTCTGCGCGTTGACGGTCAGGTCCGCGTACCTGGCCAGCAGGTAGACCACGCCTTGCGCGCAGGTCACCGCGACGCCGGCGCAGATCAGGGGCAGGATCCAGAGAATCGGGCTCCGGTAGGTCAGCAGCAGGATCACGATCACGACGGAGACTGCGGCCAACAGCAGACTGCTGTCTAGATCGCCGAA
This sequence comes from Phytoactinopolyspora halotolerans, assembly GCF_010550675.1. Lineage (GTDB taxonomy): Bacteria > Actinomycetota > Actinomycetes > Jiangellales > Jiangellaceae > Phytoactinopolyspora > Phytoactinopolyspora halotolerans. The sequence goes on from NZ_JAAGOA010000006.1 coordinate 224,918, forward strand.
CGACTCGGCCTGATCGGCCACCATCGCGAGTGGCCCGGCGATCTCCACCTGGAGGTCGCCCGCGTCACTGGTCACACGCTCGCGTACCTCGTCGAGCAGGTCCGGTGCCAGCTCCCAGTCGTCCTCGATATCGACCGGGACGATCAGCTGGATGGCCTCGCCGTCCTCCGACGGGATCGGGCCGAGAACCTCGCCGTCGAGGTTCTCGAAGGTGCGGAACGCTTCAGCGTCTGCCGCCGCCTTGGCCATGTCTGCCTCGGTGACGCCGCCGTCCCGGACGTAGACGATGACGGCCGGAACGGCTTCGGTTGAGGCGAAGGTCCCTTGTTCTTTGAATGCCGCGGTCGATTCCGCGTTGCCAGGCAGCCATTCGACCGTGTCGTTCTCTTCGACGTCGGTCAGCTGGCCGGCGAAGCTTCCGCCGATGGCGGCCAGGACGAGCCAAACCACCAGCACGAGCCATTTGCCCAGGCGCCCGGTCAAACGGCCGGTGAGTGATCGTGTCATTTCTTCCCCCCTGGTGTGTGAGCAGCGGTCGATGGAACAGACCGGCCGTGTCCTGAGAACTCATCGGGAATCCGCATCTTTCTTGATGTGGATTCTGTTGTGCCCGGAATGGTGGAGCCCGCGCACGCGATCAGCAGAAAGATACCGCGCCGGGCCGACAATGTCCTCAGGGTTTTCCCCGAGGTCAGAAACGCCCAGTTAGCGACCTCAGCTGTCATGAGGTGTCATGGCGTTCACGCCGATGTGCAGGTGGCCGAGAAATTATATCCGGGCGCTCATGACCGTTTAATTGGAGGCGTGTAATCCGCAACGAGCATGCAAATTGGTCACAATCGCGACCAAGATGTCGTTCCGTTGGCGGATCCCGCCCCGAGGATCACTCTGTCTCAGGCCAGTCGATCCGGTCGGCCAGCTCGGCGGCGGAGACGCCCAGCAGATCGCTGCGGTCGACGGGCCGGAAGCCGGCGCTTGCGCGGGCGAACCACTCCACGGTTCGAGACCCCGGATCTACGATCAGGACTTCCTTGACGCCGACCTGGAAGTAGAAGCCGAACTTGTCCCGGCTCTCGTCTCCGGGTGAGACGATCTCGACCACGACCTCGGCCGTCGGATTGAACGTGCGTGGCCTCGTGCCTTCGGCGAAGTAGGCCTGATCGGGCACCCGGTAGTTGTCGGGTTCGCCGATGTTACAGACCCCGCTGCCTCGGAGCCGCGCGCAGTCGGCTCGCGCACCGAGTATTCGTACAAGTTGGTGGTCGACGTGCCCGTGCTGTCCATGTGGCGCGGGCACCATGTGGTACTCGCCCTCCCACACCTCGTCGAACAGGTCCTGACCCAGGGCGCGGCGTCGTTCGAGCAGGTCATGGACCTCGGGTGGAAGCTCACCAACCAGCACAGTGCGCATGTCCACCATGGTATCGGCGAGGCCTGGGTTCATGGGCCTGAACGTACCCGAGGCTCATATTTGAAGTCAACAGCCGCTGAATGCCTGTGTTTATCTATATGTGCGTGGGTGTAGAGTCGCTCTAAGGTGAATCGCGACTACAGTTGGCCCGCGTGGGTGATCGTGACGACGGGGTGGCCGGCGTCGTTGGAGGCGTCGAGGTCGATCTCGGCGCTGAATCCCCAGTCGTGGTCGCCGGCCGGGTCGTCGAAGATCTGCCGGACCTCCCACCGGTCGGCATGCTCGGTGATGATGAGCATCTTGGGGTTGCGTGCGTTCGGTCCGATGCCGATGTCATCGTGCTCGTCGAAGTACGGCTCGATCGCGTCAGCCCAGGCGTCGGCGTCCCATCCGGAGGCGCCGTCCAGCTCGCCCAGCTCTTCCCACTCCTCGCGGGCGGCCAGCTCCACGCGGCGGAACATCGCGTTGCGCACGGCGACGGTGAAGGCGCGCCGGTTCGCGGTGATCGGGCGCGGCGTGTCCGTGGCGCCGGCCGTCTCCAGCCCGCCGCCCGTCGTTCCGTCGCCCTCCAACTCGTCCGGATGCTGCAGCTTCTCCCACTCGTCGAGCAGGCTGGAGTCCACCTGCCGGACCAGCTCACCGAGCCATTCGATCAGATCGGTCAGTTCTTCGGTGCGGATCTCCTCGGGCACCGTCTGGCGCAGCGCGCGGAACGCGTCCGCAAGGTAACGCAGCACCAGCCCTTCGGATCGGGCCAGCTGGTAGAAGCGGACATACTCGCCGAAGCTCATCGCCCGCTCATACAGGTCACGCGCGACGGATTTCGGTGACAGCTCATAATCGGCCACCCACGGGTTGGTCTGCCGGTACATCTCGAACGCCGCTTCCAGCAGCTCTTCGAGCGGCTTCGGGTAGGTGACGTCCTCGAGCAGTTCCATCCGCTCGTCGTACTCGATGCCCTCCGCCTTCATCTCAGCGACCGCCTCGCCGCGCGCCTTGTTCTGCTGCGCCGCGAGCACCTGCCGCGGGTCGTCCAGCGTCGACTCCACGACGGAGAGCACATCCAGCGCGTACGTCGGCGACTCGGCGTCGAGCAGCTCGAACGTGGCGAGGGCGAACGGAGACAATGGCTGGTTGAGCGCGAAGTTGGACTCCGGGTCGACGGTGAGCCGCACGACGCGGCCCTCCTCATCCGGGTGATCCAGCCGCTCGACGATGCCGCTCTGCAGCAGCGACCGGTAGATCTCGATCGCGCGCCGGATGTGCCGGCGCTGCGCGGGACGCGACTCGTGATTGTCGGTCAACAGCCGGCGCATCGCGTCGAAGGCGTTGCCGGGCCGCCCGGCCACACCCAGGACCATGGCATGGCTGACGGCGAAACTCGAGGTCAGCGGCTCAGGGGGAGACTCGACCAACCGTTGATGAGTCTTCTCACCCCAGGAGACGAACCCCTCCGGCGGCTTCTTGCGGACGACCTTCTTCCTCTTCTTCGGGTCGTCGCCGGCCTTCGCGATCGCCTTCTCGTTCTCGATGACGTGCTCGGGCGCCTGGACGATGACCTCGCCGACGGTGTCGTAACCGGCGCGTCCCGCACGCCCGGAGATCTGGTGGAACTCCCGGGCCGTGAGATGCCGCGTTCTCGTGCCGTCGAATTTCGTCAGCCCGGAGAGCACGACCGTGCGGATCGGGACGTTGATCCCGACGCCGAGGGTGTCGGTGCCGCAGATGACCTTGAGCAGTCCGGCCTGGGTGAGCCGCTCGACCAGCCGGCGGTACTTCGGCAGCATCCCGGCGTGATGGACGCCGATCCCGTGCCGCACCAGCCGGTTGAGGACCTTGCCGAATCCGGCGTGGAAGCGGAACCCGCCGATCTCTTCGGCGATCCGGTCCCGTTCCGCGCGGCTGGCGACGTTGACGCTGGTGAGCGACTGAGCGCGTTCGATCGCCGCGGCCTGGGTGAAATGCACGACGTAGACCGGGGAGCGGTGCGTCGTCAGCAGTTCGTCGAGCAGTTCATGGATCGACTCGGTCGAGTACGAGAACGTCAGCGGGACCGGCCTCGTCGTCGACGCGACCACCGCGACGTCACGCCCGGTCCTGCGCTGCAGATCCTTCTCGAAGAAGCTCACGTCGCCGAGCGTCGCCGACATCAGCAGGAACTGGGTGCGCGGGAGCTCCAGCAGCGGCACCTGCCAGGCCCAGCCGCGTTGCGGGTCGGCGTAGAAATGGAACTCGTCCATCACCACCTGGCCGACGTCGGCGTCGGCGCCGTCGCGCAGGGCGATCTGTGCCAGGATCTCCGCCGTGCAGCAGATAATGGGGGCGCCGGGGTTGACGCTGGAGTCGCCGGTCATCATCCCGACGTTGTCCGCCCCGAACGTCGCGATCAGATCGAAGAACTTCTCCGACACCAGCGCCTTCAGCGGCGCGGTATAGAAGGTCCGGACGCCTTGGCTCAAGGCGGCGAAATGCGCGCCGACCGCTACCAGGCTTTTGCCGGACCCGGTCGGTGTGTTGAGGATGACGTGTGAGCCGGACACCAGCTCGATCAGCGCTTCCTGCTGAGCTGGGTACAGGTCGAAACCGCGTTCGGACGCCCAGGCGGTGAAGGCGTCGTAGAGGGCGTCGGGTTCGGCGTCGTCGGTGAGCGGCGTCAGCGTGGGTAGCATGGCAATCCGAGCCAGCCTACCCCATGATCATCAACCCTCGGGCCGGCCCTGGTGCGGGCCGGCGGTTGAAGATCACGAGGGATAGATGACCGTCTCGCGGCCGCTCTCCCGCTCTGTCTTCTTCCACGCCTGGAAGTCGTCCTCGACCATGCCGGCTCGCCAGTAGCCGGACAGGGACAGATCGCCACGCGCGACGCCCCGGTCGTCGAGCAGGTACGGACGCAGTCCTTTGACCAGGCCTGCCTCGCCGTGGATGAACACCTGGGCCCGGCCCGGCCGCCACGGCATCGCCTTGACGGCGGCGACGAGTCTGCTCACCCCGTCGTCGGACGGCGTCTGGGTACCGGTGAACGGCGTTGCGGCGTCGTTCAGGTGCGTCGGCGTCGAGCCGTCGCGGTACAGCCAGGTGATCGCCGCGTCGGCTTTGGTGGTCAGTGGCTGCTGCTCGGCGGGGCCCGCGACGTCGAGGATCACGTGTGCCGGTACGCCGTCGTCCATCGACTCCAGGGCGGACGCGATGGCGGGTAGCGCCGCTTCGTCGCCGGCGAGGAGGTGCCAGTCGGCCTTCGGATTGGGGGCGTACGCACCGGCCGGGCCGAAGAAGCGGATCTCGTCGCCCGGTTCGGCGCGGGCCGCCCAGGGGGCGGCGATGCCGGTGTCACCGTGTGTGACGAAGTCGATCGCGATCTCGCGAGCGGCCGGGTCGACGTAGCGAACGGTGTACGTGCGCTTGATCGGCCAGTGCTCGCGCGGCATCGTCGCCTGGACCTCGGCCACATCCAGCGGATTCGGGTACTCCACCCCGGGCGCCAGGAAGAGCAGCTTGACGTACTTGTCGGTGAACTCGTTGGTGACGAAGTCCGCGAAGCCTGGACCGCCGGCCACCACCCGCACCACCGTCGGCGTCAGCCACTCGGTCCGCACCACGTGCAAGGTAGTGATGCGCCGCGCTCGAGACGCCGATCGACCGTTCTGTGCCATATGCGCCAGGCTACCCGCCCACCGCACCCGCACTCCTAAATGATCATGTGAAGTGGTTTTCTCGTGCCCTACCATGTCTGCAGACCTGTTGCGGCACGAGAAAACCCACTTCACATGATCATTTAGGGCTCGGTCTCGGAGAGGGTGAGGCGGAGGATGCGGTCGTCGCCCTCGCGGGGGTCTGTGCGGCCGTCGGTGTTGTTCGTCAGCACCCACAGCGTGCCGTCCGGTGCGACGGCGGCGTGGCGCAGCCGGCCGTAATCGTCCAGGTGCTCGGTCGGTTCGCCGGCTTCGCCACCGGGAATCGGAATCCGCCACAGCCGCTGCCCGCGCAGTGCCGCCATGAACAGGGTCTGCTCCACATACGCCAACCCGCTCGGCGACGCCTCCTCCACGGACCATTCGTGAACCGGGTCGATGTACTCGTCGCTGCCGCCGTCGTCGGGGATTCCCTCCACCTCCGGCCAACCGTAGTTGCCGCCCGCTTCGATCAGGTTCAGCTCGTCGGCGGTGGAGTCGCCGAACTCGCTCGCCCACAGCCGTCCCTCGTCGTCGAACGCGAGCCCTTCCACGTTCCGGTGCCCGTAGGAATAGACCGGCGAACCATCGAACGGGTTGTCGTCCGGGGCGTCGCCGTCGGGGGTGATGCGCAGGATCTTCCCGCCCAACGAGTCGCGGTCCTGCGAGTTCGACCCCTCGCCGGCGTCTCCGGTCGCGACGTAGAGCATGCCGTCCGGCCCGAACTCGATCCGTCCGCCGTCGTGCCGAGGGGAGGCCGGAATCCCGTCCAGGACCGTCTCGAACTCACCCAACTCGCCGTTCTCATACGACGTCCGCATCACCTGGTTCTCGTTCCCGGTGGTGGCGTAGACGTACAAGGTGTTCTCGGCGTTCGGATCGAGTGCGATGCCCAGCAGACCGCCTTCGGCCTCGCCTTCGACGCCTGGCACCTCGCCGACCTCGGTCACGTCGCCGGAATCGTCGACGCGCACGATCGTCTCCTCGTCCCGCTGCGACACCAGGGCCTCGCCGTCGGACAGGAACGCGATGTCCCACGGCGCATCCAGGCCGGTGACGATCTCCTCGACGTCGGTCGGCTCCACCGGTCCGGCTGTACCCTCTGTCGGCGTCTGTGGCGGTGATCCGGTTGTGCCGTTCTCGTCATCCGGTGGTTGCCCGCCGGTTGGAGAGCTGTCGGCTGGGGTGCCATCGGGGGAGGTCTCGGTGGGTGCCGGCGCGGGTGCGGAGTCGTCGTCATCTCCGCAGCCGGCGGCGATGAGCGCCACCGCGATCGCCGGTCCGAGCAGACGTGTCGCGTTCACCCCTCCCATCGTGCCACGCGGCCGCCGGATCTCGCTGGCGCCGAACGACGACGCGTGGCCGACCTGGCCATCCGGCGACCGGGCGACGTTGATCGATCCGGCATCGATAGGTTGGGACGGTGCGCACCGTCCTGATCCCGCCGCTGGCCGAGAACATGCCGTTGCCCGATGGCTTTGAGACCCACGTGTGGGACAGCGGGGATGAACTCCCGGCACCCGACGTGCTGGCCCGGGTCGACTGCTATGTGATGCCGTACGCGTTCGCGCCCGATACCGGGGACATCATCGGCCGGATGCCGAACCTGCAGGTGGTGCAGACGCTCACGGCCGGCTTCGAGCACGTCAAGCCCTACCTTCCGGACGGGATCACCCTGTGCAACGCACGTGGCGTGCACGACGCGAGCACGGCCGAGCTGGCGGTGGCGCTCACGTTGGCCTCGCTGCGCGGCATCCCCACGTTCGTCGAGGCGCGTTCGCGCGGCGAGTGGGCGTTCGGCTTCTATGAGGCGCTGGCCGACAAGACGGTGCTCATCGTCGGCTACGGTGCTATCGGCCAAGCGATCGAACGGCGGCTGCTGCCGTTCGAGTGCGACGTGCTCCGGGTCGCCCGTACCGCCCGCGACGGGGTCGCCGGGTTCGACGCGTTGCCCGAACTGCTGGGCCGCTGCGACGTGGTCATTCTCATCTGCCCGCTGACCGATGAGACCGCAGGCATGGTGGACGCCGCGTTCCTGGCCGCGATGCCCGACGGCGCGCTGCTGGTGAACGTCGCTCGTGGCGGCGTCGTGGACACCGACGCGCTGGTCGCCGAGCTGTCCAGCGGTCGTATCCGGGCGGCACTGGACGTGACCGATCCCGAGCCCCCGCCACCCGGGCATCCACTCTGGACCGTCCCGGGCCTGTTGCTCTCTCCGCACGTCGGCGGCTCGTCGTCGGCGTTCGAACCGCGTGCTCGCCGGCTCATCCACGCCCAGTTGCAGCGGTACGCCGCGGGCGAACCGCTGGCGAACGTGGTTGTCGGACCCGCCCGCTGACGGATGCGACGCTCCGGCCCGGGTCAGGTGTGCACGCGACCGAGAAAGTCACGGCAGAGGGCGACGACCTCGTCCAAGTTGGTCTCCAGCGCCCAGTGGCCGCCATTGAGCAGGCGAAGTTCGGCTTGGGGGAGGTCTCGGAGATAGGCGCGGGCGGACCCTTCGGGCATGTAACCATCGTGAGGCCCCCAGACGATCAGCGTCGGCGGCTGGTACTCGCGTAGGTAGGCCTGGTAAGACGGGAACCATTCAACGTTCTCCCGCAGACCCTCCATCAGCCCGACCATGACCTCTCGCCGGACCGGCGTGTCGAGCTGGGACCATGCCAGCTTCCACAAGTCCGGCGTGATGCGTTCGGCCAGGTGGTCGTCGACGTCGTTGAGGAACTCGTCCCGGAAACCCTCTTCGCTGACCGCCGCTTCGAGCGTCGCCCGACCGGAGGGTGAGGGCGTTGCCCAATACTCCTTCAGGCCGTCGTATTTCGGGCCGAGCTCGTCTTCGTAGATGTCGCCGTTCTGGATGATCAACGCGGCCACGTTCTCGGGTTGGCGCATGGCCAGGCGCAGGCCGATCTGTGACCCGTAATCGTGCAGATAGATCGCGTACCGGGACACTCCGAACTCGGCTAGCAGGCGCTGCAGAAAGTCCGCGTAACCGTCGAACGAGTAAGAGAACTCGGCCTGGTCCGGGGTGCCGCTGTAGCCGAAGCCGGGGAAGTCCGGGGCGATCAGCTGCCAGCGATCCGCGAGCATGGGAATGAGATTGCGGATTGGAACGATGAGCATGGGTAGCCGTGCGGCAGCAGCACCACCGGGGCGTACGCAGGTCCGGCGTGGCGATAGAAGACACGGGTGCCGTTCAAGTCGAGGTGGCGGTGCCGAACCATGAACCGTTCGGCCGTAGCTGGGTGGGGCATGTCGACTCTCCTGGGATTCCGGGACGCTATCGTGCGACTACCCAAAGGCGGACGGACGAAGTCATGTCGGCCCCGCTGGCACTCCTCGTGCCGGCGAGACGATGCGCGCGGCATACCTTCCGATGTGAGCTGGGCCACAGTACGATGCCTAGTCTGAGAGGGGCTTCGCGGCACGTCGCGGTCCTGAGGGGCAGCCGGGCGGCCGGCGTGGGGGTGGGACCACCACGTCAGCGGACGAGGATCGTTGCTCGAAGGTTCGCGATGATTCTCCGGTTCTGCGCTGGTCGATACAGACAGGACCAGGTCCGCGTGGGACAGCTGACGAGAGGAGTGGCGTGATGGCCAAGGGCGACGTCGTGGTGGCCGTGGGAACCCGCAAGGGACTGTGGCTGCTGCGTAGCGCGGATCGGCAGAGTTGGAGCGTGCACGGCCCGCACCTGCTGATGAAGTCGGTGGCCGCATGTGCCATTGACACCCGGGGTGGCCATACCCGGGTGCTGGCCGGTGCGAGCTACGACCACTGGGGACCCGCCGTCTCGTGGTCGGACGACCTCGGAGAGACGTGGCATGAGGCGCCTGACGGCAGCGGCGTGCGGTTCCCGTCGGACCTGGGCGCCTCGGTGGAGACGGTCTGGCAGATCCGCCCGGACACGGTCGATCGACCGGGTGTGGTCTGGGCCGGCACCGAGCCGACCGCGCTGTGGCGGTCGGAGGATGGCGGGGAGACCTTCTCACTCTGCGAAGGGCTCTGGAACCATCCGCACCGTCCGACCTGGGAGCCGGGTGGCGGTGGTCAGGCGCTGCACACGATCCTGCCGCATCCGACCGACGACAGCCGGATCATGGTCGCGATGTCCACCGGTGGCGTGTACGTCAGCGACGACGGCGGAGACACCTGGAACCCGTCGAACGGCGGCATCACGGCCGACTTCCTGCCGGGTGAACCTCCTGAATACGGGCAGTGTGTGCATAAGATCGCGCGCGACGCCGAGGAGCCCGAGCGGCTGTTCCTGCAGAACCACCCCGGCGTCTATCGCTCCGACGACGGCGGTGCGAGTTGGGTGCCGATCGCCGATGGGCTGCCGTCGAACTTCGGGTTCCCGGTCGTCGCGCATCCACATCGCGCGGACACGGCCTGGGTGGTGCCGCTGGTGGCCGACATGGAACGGCTGCCGCCGGAACGCACGCTCCAGGTCTGGCGGACCGACGATGCCGGGGGTACCTGGAAGAAGTCGGCGGTCAGCATGCCCGGCATGTTCTACGCCTCGGTGCTGCGCGACGCCTTCTGCTCCGACGACGTGCCGCCCGACGACGGCCTGGCCGGTCTGTATCTCGGCACTCGCGACGGCTCGGTGTTCGCCAGCGCCGATGAGGGCGCGACCTGGTCCGAGGTGTTGTCGCACCTGCCGGACGTGCTGTGCGTGCGCGCCGCCGTCTTGCCGAACTAGCGCCGCCCAATCTCCCATGATCATGAACAGTAACCGTTCGAATAGCACGGTTACTGTTCATGATCATGGGATGGCGGGCAGGATGGGGAGATGGCTGAGATGACGCTGGAGTCCATCGGCACCCACCAGCTGGACGCGGCCAAGAACTCGCCGAACGGCCGGGCGTCCAGAACGCTGCACAGCGGCGCCCGGCTGCGTCAGACGTTGATGGCGCTCACCGCCGGGACGCGCTGCGACGAGCACCAGAGCGAGGGCGACGCCACGGTGCAGTGTCTTCGCGGACGGGTGCGGCTCAACGCAGGCGAACGGAGCATCCTCGTCGAGGAGGGCACGCTGGTCGACGTGCCGCCGTGGCGCCACGACCTGGTCGCGGACGAGGACTCCCTGGTGATCCTGACCGTCGGCCTCGGCTGAGCCCCATGATCATGAACACTAACCGTGCTATGTGAACGGTTAGTGTTCATGATCAACGGCGCTGGGGGTGGGGTCGGGCGGCGCGTTCCCATGCGTCGAGCAGCCGATCCGCGGAGCCGCCGACCGGGCCGATCGCGTCGTACCGGACATCCTCGCCGGGCAGCTCGGCCGTGCCGACCGCGCCGACCGCGAGCGCGGCGTCGTCGATGGTGGACGAGCAGACGTCCAGCAGGTAGTCAGGGACGGTGAGGGCCGGGTCGACGCAGCCCACGACGGGCACACCGGCGGCGACGATCAGCGGGAAGACCGTTCCCGGGATCCCGATGGCCGCCTCAGCGCGCCCGGCGGCCTGCACGGAGGGGACGTCGCTGATCTCGTACCGGTCCCACAACGACGGATCCTCCCGCGGATGCATCCCGACGACGACGTGCGCGCCTGCCGCGGCCAGACGCTCGGCACAGGCCAGCAACAGCTCGGTGCCCGGAGCCGCGCCGCCGGTCTCGTCCGGGTAGGTGACGCTGGTCAGCACCAACACGGTATCCGGTTCGGGACGGTGTACCGGCAGGTGATCCGTCTGCGGCGAGCCGACGACGCGGACTCTGCGGTGCGAGCCCAGGTAGGAGGAGAACGCTCGGGCCTCGGCGGGCGACGACGAGGTGATCACCCGAAGCCGGCTCCTGAGCTCATGCGCTCGGGGTGCCTGTTGCGGATTCAGGTAGGCGAGTGAGCTCGCGGCGACGGGCAGTCGGCTCAGCCGCGCGGCGCAGTCCGCCGGCCAGTCCGCGGCACCGGTCACCACCAGCAGGTTCGCCGGAGGTGCGTCGTCGGGCGTGGCGGTCTCCACCGTATCGTCGGGATCGATCACCGAGGTGTCCGGCACGAGCTGGACGATCCGGATGCCGCGCCGCGCCGCCGCGTCCACAAGCGGCCGGACATGGTACGTGCCCCAAGGCTCGTTCGTCGCGATGAGGACGGTCGGTGAACCGGGCCTCGATCGGTGGCCGTGCGGGTGGGTGGCCCCGGGTGCGCTCGTCATCGGGGCATCCTGACGTGCGGTTCGCTGCGCAGCTCTCGCTGCTTGTGCGCCGTCCGGTCCGACGCCGGCCAGCCCGGCGCCGATCAGGCCGGCCCCGGCGAGCGTGCCGGTGAGCAGCGTCCGTCTGGAAACCATGTGGTGCTCCTTCTTTGTCGTCCGGCTCGGCACCCTAGCCGGGGGCGACGGCGACGCGGTGAACAGCACATGAACTCGTTGCCGGGACGAAGGGCACGGATCGCAGGCGGGCGCCTGCTCGGCCTCGATCGTGGCCGCAGTTCCTGCGTCCGGATCCCGGACCTGGCGTCTCGTGATGTATGCCGCGGGTTTAGCGTTGGGTCATGACCGTGACACCGTCGACGTCGACACCGAACAGTTCCTCCTCCGCGAGCGGCTCCGGAGCACCGGACATCAAGCCGCGTTCGCGTACGGTCACCGACGGAATGGAGCGCGCGGCCGCACGCGGCATGCTGCGCGCCGTCGGCATGACCGACGACGACTGGGAGAAGCCGCAGATCGGCGTAGGGTCGTCCTGGAACGAGATCACCCCCTGCAACCTGTCGCTCGACCGGCTGGCCAAGGCCGCCAAGGACGGGGTGCACGCGGCGAAGGGCTACCCGCTGGAGTTCGGCACCATCTCGGTCTCCGACGGCATCTCCATGGGGCACGAGGGCATGCACTACTCCCTCGTGTCGCGCGAGGTGATCGCCGACTCGGTGGAGACCGTCTTCGGTGCCGAGCGCCTGGACGGCGCGGTGCTGCTCGCCGGGTGCGACAAGTCCGAACCGGCGATGCTGATGGCCGCCGCCCGGCTCGACATCGCCGCCGTGTTCCTGTATGCGGGGTCGATCCTGCCGGGCAAGGTGGGCGACCGCGAGGTGACCATCATCGACGCGTTCGAGGCGGTCGGCGCCTGTGCCCGCGGGCTGATCACCCGCGAGGAGGTCGACGAGATCGAGCGGGCGATCTGCCCGGGCGAAGGCGCCTGCGGCGGCATGTTCACCGCGAACACCATGGCCAGCGCCGCCGAGGCGATGGGAATGTCGCTGCCCGGCAGCGCTGCTCCACCCGCGGTCGACCGCCGCCGGGACGGGCTGGCGCGCAAGTCCGGTGAAGCCGTCGTCGAACTGCTCCGGCGCGGCATCACCACCCGGGACATCATCACCTCCGAGTCGCTGGAGAACGCGATCGCTGTGGTCATGGCGCTCGGCGGCTCCACCAACGCGGTCTTGCACCTGATGGCGATCGCGCACGAGGCCAACGTCAAGCTGGAGCTGGACGATTTCAACCGGATCGGAGAGAAGGTGCCGCACCTGGCCGACGTCAAGCCGTTCGGCCGGTACGTGATGACCGACGTCGACCGGATCGGCGGCGTGCCGGTCGTCATGCGCGCTCTGCTGGACGCCGGGCTATTGCACGGAGATTGCCTGACCGTGACCGGCAAGACGGTGGCCGAGAATCTCGCTGAGATCTCGCCGCCGGACCCGGACGGGAAGATCATCCACGCCATGTCCGACCCGATCCACAAGAACGGTGGGTTGACCATCCTGCGCGGCTCGCTGGCGCCGGAGGGTGCGGTGGTGAAGTCCGCCGGCTTCGATGCGGATGTCTTCGACGGCACGGCGCGCGTCTTCGACGGCGAGCAGGCCGCGATGGACGCCGTGGAAGAGGGCGCCCTGCAGAAGAACGACGTGGTCATCATCCGCTACGAGGGGCCGAAGGGCGGCCCCGGCATGCGCGAGATGCTGGCCGTCACCGGCGCCATCAAGGGAGCCGGGCTGGGTAAGGACGTGCTGCTCATCACCGACGGCCGGTTCTCCGGCGGTACCACAGGGTTGTGCATCGGTCACGTCGCTCCGGAGGCGGTGGACGGCGGCCCGATCGCGTTCCTGCAGGACGGGGATCGTATCCGGGTGGACATCGCCAACCGCAGCATCGATGTGCTCGTCGACGAGGACGAGCTGGCCCGTCGCCGCGAAGGATGGCAGCCGCCGGCGCCCAAGCACGAGCGCGGGGTGCTGGCGAAATACGCCAAGCTGGTCGGTTCGGCCGCCAACGGCGCCGTCTGCGACTGACGACGCACGGCGAGAAGGCCACTGCCGATACTGATAAGGCGGCTGCCGACGGCGAGTTGACGACGCACGGCGAGAAGGCGACCGCCGAAGAACAAGCGACGGACGACGACACCGGGTCCGCATCAGCGCCGCTGCGACCTTCCGTAGGACGGCAAGGAGGTGCGTGCGTGGGCAAGGTGCACGACGGGATCAGTGGACGGCTGCGAGAGTTCATCGAGGCACAGAAGGTCTTCTTCGTGGCGACGGCGCCGTCCGGCTCAGACGGGCACGTGAACGTCTCGCCCAAGGGGATCAGCGGCTCGTTCGTCGTGCTCGACGAACACACGGTCGCCTACCTCGACTACACGGCCAGTGGCGCGGAGACGATCGCACACCTGCGGGACAATGGGCGGATCACCCTGATGTTCTGTGCGTTCTCCGGCCCGCCGAACGTGGTGCGGCTGCACGGAACCGGTCGCTTCGTCACCCTGTACGACGACGAGTTCGCCGGCTACATCGACATGTTTCCGGAGAAGCGAGGTGCGCGGGCCGTGATCGTGGTGGACGTGTACCGGATCTCCGACTCCTGCGGTTTCGGTGTACCGCTGATGGACTACGTGGGTGAACGCGACATGTTGCCGGCGCACATGGAGCGCAAGGGCGCCGACGGACAGGTCACCTACCGGGTGAAGAAGAACCGGGTCAGCCTGGACGGCCTGCCCGCTTTCGACTACGACCCCGTCTCAGAGCCTGAGCCCGATCCCATGTGAGCCGACCTCGCGGGTCTCGATGACCCCAGCCGTGACCGCCGCCCGGATCTGGATAATCCGGTCGTCGTACCTCGTGGAGGCTTGGTGTTGCTCGGGCGACTCCGTGGAGGCTTGGTGTCGCCGAGGTGAGGAGGCGGCGGCTGTCGGCGATTCGTCACCTCAGCGTGAGACGGTCTCGTCGACGGTTCTGACCAGCCGCTGCAGCGCAGGGACGGCCTGATTGCGCAGGTCGGTCTCAAGATCGGCGCTTCCGACGACGGATGCCCACACGGCACGTCCGGCCAAGAAGCCCGACGCGCCCGCGCGGCAAGCCAGCGCGACCGTCTCCGGGAACCGCTCGGCCGGCACACCCGAAGACAGGACGACCCAGTGCCCGTCGATCGCCTCGTCGAGCTCCTTGCACCTGGTGAAGATCTCGTCGTCGGTGCCGGCTCCGTGCGTCGGGACCTCTGACTTGTAGACGTCGGCGCCGAGACCGCCGAGTTCTCGGGCCGCGGCCACGATGCCGGCGTCGGCATCGAACGGGCCGCCGTCCGTCGGCTTGCGTGACACCGGCTCGACGATGCTGGCCAGGCCGTGCGCGCGGCATCGGTCGACGAAATCCGAGACCAGGGCGCGACGTGCATCGGGATCCCCGTCCGGCCTCCAGATCACCAGCAGTTTCAGGGCCGCCGCGCCCTGATCGCGGACGACGGCGGGGTCTATCGCCTCATCGATGACGGACTCGGCGATGAACTCGTCGGTTCCGGGCACGAAATGGTCAGCGGCCGCGATGAGCGCGCAGCCGGGGGAGACGGCGTTCTCCTGGATGATCGCGTCCCAGCCGAACTGTTTCTCGACGAGCAGAGCCGACGCGTGTGGAGTCAGGGCCCGAGCCGCGGCGACCTTGAATGCGGTGAGGTCGGCATCGGAGACGTCGTGGCCGGTCCGCTCGCGCATCATGACACGGAGCGCCTCACGCTGATCGAGTGCGAGCATCGTGAAGCCGCCCGATGGGCGGAGCAGGCGGTCGACGGGGTTTGCGGTCACGTTGCGTGTCCTCCGGTGAGTGAGTCGCGACAACAAAAGATGTTAGAAAGTTACCATCTTCTGGCGTATTTGCATACCGCAGGTAAGGTGAACCACGTGCAGGACGGCCCCGACCAGGCGCATTCCGCCGCAGCTTTGCGCTACGACGCCGCACCGCGCCGGCGCGCCGCGATCCTGAACCGGCTGCGTCGGGCCGGACACGTTTCCGTCTCCGATATCAGCAGGCAGCTGCAGGTTTCGGAGATGACCGTCCGGCGCGACCTGCGCCGCCTGGCCGACGAGGGCGACGCCGTCCTGGTCCACGGCGGTGCGAGTCTGCCGCCCGGCACCCGGGCGCATCCGGCCTTCCTGGCCCGCGCGCAGATCAAGGCCGATGCCAAGCGCCGGATCGGCAAGGTGGCGGCGGACCTCGTCTCGCCGGCGGACACGGTGGGGATCGACGCCGGAACGACCGCGCTCGAGGTGGCCAATGCGTTGCCGGGCGATTTCGCGGGATGCGTGGTCACGCACTCGGTGCCGGTGCTCACGGCGATGCTGACCAGGCCGTCGATCCGTTCGATCGTGGTCGGTGGGGAGCTGTCTCCGGAGAATCAGGCGCTGATCGGTCCGAGTGCCGCGCAGTTCGTGGCCAATCTGCGCCTAGATGTCCTGATGGTCGGAGCGACCTCGGTGGACGAGCGCGGTATCTACGTGTTGTCGGAGCTTGAACTCGGGGCGAAACGAGCGTTGGTCGACGCGGCGGATCACGTCGTCCTGGTGTGCGACACGTCGAAGGAGGCGGCACCCGGTCCGGTCCGCGTGTGCGGACTGGATCTGATCGACACGGTCGTCACCGACGGTGCGTTCGGCGAGCGTATGACGCAGCGGCTGCGTCAGAACGGCACGCGCGTCATCGTCGCCTGAGTTCCGGCCGGGCGACCGGGAAGACACGCGGGTCTTGACATCCGAGCCTTCGTCGCCAACACTGCATGCAATGTTTGTAAGCGAACAAACTCTCTCGCCCGTCTTCGACGACGGCCGCGACCACGGGACCGCCCACCTGCCGGACGGCCCGGAGCCGGCCATCGGCATCGATCTGGATCTGCCGGCCGAGACGGAGGAGAGACCTTGACCACCGCATCCGGAGGCCGTTGATGCGCCTGCTGCTTGCTCAGACCGGTGCCCCGACCGCGGTGGTGAATCGCAGCGTGGCCGGTTTCCTCCGGGGTGCGCACGACCACGACGTGTTGCTCGCGCGCGGTGGTCCGGACGCGTTGGTGGCTGGCAGATTCCACCGCCTGACCGGCGCCGGTCTCCCTGCCGGCGCCGAGGCCGCCGGCGGCTCGTGGCTGGGCGGCGGGCGCCGGACGACGACGCCGGCCGACGTCGACGCGATCGTCACCGCTCTCGCCGCGCAGGCCGTCGACGGCATCGCCGTGATCGGGGGCAACGGCACGATGGCGCTGCTCGCCGCGGTCGCCGACCGGGCGGGTGAGCGGGGCGTCCCGCTCCGGGTGGCCGGCATCCCCAAGACCATCGACAACGACCTCGACGGCGTCGACCACGCTCCCGGGTTCGCCTCGGCCGCGCATTTCCTGACCACGGTGCTGCCCGACATCGCCCGCGATCACCGCGCCATGACGTCGGTGGAACCTGTCCGCATCGTGGAGACGATGGGCCGTGGCACGGGCTGGCTGGCGCTCGCGGCGACGCTTCCGGTCGACCCCGAGCACCCTGTACACCGGGTCTATCCGCCGGAGCTGGCGTTCCACCGCGACACGTTCGTCACTGACGTCCGCGATCTGGTGGACCGGCACGGGCGGGCGCTGATCGTCGTCAGCGAGGGATTCGCGCCCGAGCTGACCGCCGCGCCGATCCACGCGGCCAACCACACCACGTTGATCGCGGGAGGCGTCGCACGGGTGCTCGCCCGGCTGGTCAGTGCCGAACTCGGCCTGCCCGCCCGGGGTGAGGTCCTCGGCGTCGCGCAGCGCTGCGTGTCGGCGCTCGTCAGCCCGGTCGACGCTGCCGAGGCCGAACGCGTCGGGTACGAGGCCGCACGCGCGCTCGCCATGTCACCGCCGATGACGACGGACGCCGCGACGGCGGGGTCCAGTGCCGCAGCGGCGGTGATGGTCGGCATCGAGCGGCATCCCGGTGCCGAGTACGCCGTCTCCTATCCGCTCGTCCCGTTGCGCGAGGTGGCCGGTCGCACCCGGATGGTGCCGGGCCATTGGCAGACGTCCGAGCCGCTCGATCTGGGCTCGTTCCATACCTGGCTGGCGCCGCTGGTGCGTTCAGCCCAACCTCTTCAGGCCGCGCCTCCGCGGCCTTTGGGGCTCCACACTCACCGTTCCAACGAAGGAAAGGTCGTAGATCATGAGTCCTCGCACTAAGGTCATCGCCGGTGCCGTCATGGCGGGCACGCTTGCCCTGCCGGCGTGCGGAAACCCGTCGGATGCCACCTCGGGTGGCGGCGAGTCGATCACCGTCGTGATGTCCAACCACCCGTTCCAGCGCGGCATCGAACCGCTGATCCCCGACTTCGAAGAGGAGACCGGCATCGAGGTGAACGTCGAGACGTTCGCCGAGCAGCAGGCGCGTGACAAGATCCAGCTCAACCTGCAGTCGAAGAGCGCCGCCATGGACGTCTACATGACATTGCCATCCCGCGAAGGCCCGCTGTTCGCCGACGCCGGCTACTACGAGCCGCTGGATGACTACCTCGCCGACGCCTCGGAGGACTACCGGCCCGATGATTTCAGCCGCGGCGCCATCGACGGCATGAAGGTCGACGAGGCTACCTACGCGGTGCCGATCAACGTCGAAGGACCGGTCCTGTACTACCGGACCGACCTGTTCGAGGAGTGGGGGCTGACCCCGCCGGCGACCGTGGAGGAGCTCATCGACACCGCCGCGGCGATCGCCGCCGAGGACCCGGGGATCACGCCGATCACCCTGCGGGGACAGGCGCCGGCGCTGCCGTTCACCTTCGGCCCGTTCGTGCACGGCAACGGTGTCGAATGGACCGACGACGAGGGCCGCCCGAACTTCGACGAGCCCGGCGCCGTCGAAGCGATCGAGGCGTACGCGACGCTGGCTCGCGAGTACGGGCCGCCAGGGGTGATCAACTACTCCTTCACCGAGTCCTCGACGCTGTTCGCCCAGGGCGAGGCGGCCATGATGCTGGAATCCAGCAACGAGCTGAACAGTGTGGTCGACCAGGCCAGCTCGACCGTCGGCGAGACCGTCGGTGTCGCGCCGGTGCCCGGCGGTTCGGCCGGGGCCGCACCCACCGTTCTCTCCTGGGGCCTGGCGATGTCGCCGCATTCGCAGAACAAGGACGACGCCTGGCGCTTCCTGGAATGGGCGTCCAGCCCGGAGACCCAGCTGGCGCTGACCGAGGCCGAGATCGCCCCGCCGCGGGCGTCCGTCGCGCAGGATTCGGAGTACACCGACGCGCTCGACACCCCCACGTTGCAGGCCTGGCATGACGCCGTGGTCGACCTGCAGGAGAACGGCCACGTCGAGGTGGGCCCGGTCGGTACCGAGGCGCCGACGATGCGGCAGGTGATCGGCGACGCCGTCGGCAAGGCGATCCTGGGCGACGCCACCGCCGAGGAGGCCGCCGCGGAGATCCAGGCCGGCCTCGAACCTCTGCTCGCTGAACGATGAGCACGTGAGAAGTCGGGCGCGACCGGAAAGATGAGCGGAGACGATGGCGACGATGACGGAAACCAGGCGCCGGAAGCACGACCGCGGCGCACCCCCGGGGCGGCGGCGCGGCGTCTCGAGGCGCGACTCGACGGGGGCGACGCCGGTCTCCCGAGGTGTGTGGCCGCTCATGCTCCCGGCGATCATCGTCACCGGTGCGCTGGTGCTCATGCCGGTGCTGTACACCGGGTGGCTGGCGCTGTCCGACCGCCGGCCGAACGGGGAGAACGCCGGGTTCGTCGGAACGTCGAACTTCTCCCAGATGTTCGACGACCCGCTGTTCTGGAATTCGGTACGCGTGACGTTGTTCCTGCTGGTGGTCTGCCTCACGGTGGAGACGCTGCTGGGACTGGCGCTGGGCTACCTGCTCAGCATCGACGTGCCCGGACGCCGGATCTTTCAGGGCCTGATGCTGATCCCGGCGATCACCGCCTCGGTGGCCGTCGCGCTGGTGTGGCTGCTGATCTACGATCCGACGCTGGGCGCGGCGAACCAGATCCTCGATGCTGTCGGAATCGACCCCGTCGTGTGGCTGGGAGATCCGGACATCGCCCCGTGGTCGATCGCGATCGTCGACATCTGGCAGTGGACGCCGCTGATGGCGCTGATCATCGCGGCCGGGATCCGCGCGTTGCCGAGCGAACCGTTCGAGGCGGCCGGGATCGACGGCGCGTCGAACTGGAAGAAGGCTCGGCACGTCGCGCTGCCGCTGCTCATGCCGGTGATCTCGGTAGCGGTCCTGTTGCGCACCGTGGACTTGGTGCGCTTCTTCGACACGGTCTACATCATGACCCAGGGCGGGCCGGTGAACTCGACGAACACCCTGAACGTGTACGGCTACCGCAGCGCCTTCATCGACCAGGAGGCCAGTTACGCGGCCGCGCTGCAGCTGAGTCTGCTGCTCTTGGTGGTGGCGATCGCTGGGGTGTTCACGTGGTGGCGGAGGAGGCAGATCGTTGAGTACTGACACCCCGAGCGCCCGCGTCACGAACCGGGCCGGCGATACGGGAGCGGCCCGCGGCGCGAGGCGTTCCAGGAGCTCGAGGCCCGCCGGAGCCTCCCTGGGCACGCGAAGGCGCGCGCCCGTCTATGCGGGCTATCTGGCGGCGGCGCTGGTCTTCTTCGGGCCGGTTCTGTTCATGGTGTGGTCCGCGTTCCGCCGCAACGTCGACATCACCGGGTCGATCTTCAACCTGACGTCGCCGTTGACCCTGGACAACTTCACCAACCTGTTCGAGCGGTTCGCGTTCTTCTACTACATCCGCAACAGCTTCATCATCGCGGGTCGATCGACACTGCTCGGCCTGCTGCTCGGTGTGCCCGCCGCGTACGTCATCGTCCGGCGACGGCTCGCGGCGGTGGGATTCATGACTCTGCTGGCCCGGATGGCGCCCGGCGTGATGTTCGTACTGCCGCTGTTCGTGCTGTCGGTGAACATCGGCGCGCCGTCGAACAACGGGTTGAACTTCCTGCTGCTGATCGCGGCGCACCTGATCATCACGCTGCCGCTGTGCGTATGGCTGCTGATCCCGTTCTTCGAGGACATCCCGGTGACGTTGGAGGAGGCGGCCATGCTGGACGGCTGCACCGTGGGGCAGCGGTTCCGGAACGTGGTGCTGCCGCTGGCCCTTCCCGGGCTGTCGGTCGCGGTCACGCTGAGTTTCATCTTCTCCTGGAACTTCTTCCTGTTCGCTCTGGCGCTGGCGAACTCTGACACGTTGCCGCTGCCGGTGATCGCGTTCAACTTCATCGGCCAGGGCTCCAGCGACTACGGCGGCCTGATGGCCGCCAGCACGCTGATCTCGATGCCCGCCTTCCTGCTGACCATCCTGGCGCAGCGCTGGCTGGTGCGCGGCCTGACCGGAGGAGCGGTGAAATGACGACGGGTGATGAGGAGAAGAGCGCCATGGCGACCGGTGACGTGGCGGCCGACAACACTGTGGCTCGGTTCTCCGGAAACGGCGTGATCGCGTTCGACAAGGTCGACTTGGGGCCCGTGCCACCCGGCGAGGTCCGCCTACGGGTGGAGGTCTGTGCGCTGTGCGGATCGGACAAGCGGCTGCTAGCCGCCGGCTCCCCGGTGGTGCCGGGCCACGAGATCGCCGGCGTCGTCGTGGACGTCGGCGACGCGGGAGGCCCCGCCGACGCCGCCGGGCATGCCGTGCGCGTGGGTACCCGCGGCATCGTCTATATCCCGGTGTACTGCGGTAGTTGTGCTCAATGCGCGAAGGGGCGGACGAATCGTTGCCTGCGTCTCGGGGAACTGATCGGTTGGCAGCGCGACGGCGGCTTCGCCGACTACGTCGATGTGCCGGCCCGGTGCGTCATCCCCGTGCCCGACGACATCGGGCTGGACGTGGCCGTACTGGGTCTGGACACCGTCGGCACGGCCGCGCACGGGCTGCGTATGGCGCTGGCCACGCAGCCCGATCCGCCGCAACGGCTGCTGGTCGTCGGGTGTGGCCCGCTCGGGCTGGGCGTCGTCGCGGTGGCGCAGCAGCTCGGCGTGCCGGAGGTGCACGCGTTCGATCCGAACGACGCCCGGCTCGCGCTCGCCCGGGCCGGCGGGGCCCGGCAGGCCACCGACGTGGACAGCGAGAACCAGTACGACATCGCTGTCGAGGTGAGTGGCGCCGAACCGGCCCGCGAACTCGCCCAGCGGGTGATCGTGCCCGGCGGTGCCGTGCTGGCACTCGGCGAGTCGAACTCGCCGTACACCATGCCTGCGACGCCGCGCTGGCGGCGGACCGACTGCTTCACCGTCCGCTCGTTCTACTTCCCGCTCGACGAGGTGGCGGACAATTGGGAGCTGCTCCGCCGCTGCGGGCCGACGCTGCGCGACCGGCTCGCGACCCCGCTGACGCTTCCCGACCTGCCGGAGGCGTTCGAGTCATTCGCTGCCGGTGATCAGCTCAAGCCGTTCATCGTCCACACGGCACACTGATGAATCGGCTCGAACCCGTCGTGGTGGCCGTCGGCCGGCGTCCGCCGGTGTGCCCGGTGGCCACCGGATCGTCGTGGCTGGACCAGGAGGTGGGCTTCAGGTGAATGAGGCGGTGAGTGAGCCGGTGCTGGACCCTGGGGTGCGGGTCGGGGAACGCGTGTATCGCGCGTTGCGGCACCGCATCGTCATGGGCGAGCTGGAACCGGGGGAGCGGTTGTCGGTGCCGGCGCTGGCCCGGGCGCTCGGGGTCAGCCGAAGCCCGGTGCGCGATGCCGTGCTTCAGCTCGTCCGCGAGGGACTAGCGGCGGAGACGCTGAACCGTGGTGCGATCGTCGCCAGCATCAGCCGCAACGACTTGGTGAGCCTGTACGAGGCTCGGGAGGCGCTGGAGGGGATGGCCGCCCGGCTCGCGACCCCGAACTTCACTCACGAGCTGCGCCGTCGGCTGCTGACGATCCTGACCGAGCACGACGAGGCGGTGGCCGGCGGGGACTTCGACCGCCACATCGAGGTCGATGCCGCGTTTCATTTCCAGATCCGCGCGGCGGCGGGTAGCCCGGTCATCGCCCGCATGCTCGACGAGATCCAGGGCAAGGTCATGATCGCCATGCGCTCGACCAGCGTCAGCGGCGGCATGGACCGCGCCGTGCAGGATCACCGGCGCATCTTCGAGGCGATCGCGGCCGGCGATCCCGACGCGAGCGAGGCCGCCGCACGCCGGCACATCGCGCGGCTCACCGAGCTGCTGAGAACCGATGGCTGAGCGGCGAGCCGGCCGGGCGGCGCAGACGACCGTGCGGTCACTGCGCTTCCGCGCGCCGGGCGGATTCGAGGTCGTGGACGAAACTGCCGCACGCCTGGGTCCCACGGATGTCCGGATCGCGCCGCTGGCGGTCGGTGTCTGCGGCACCGACGCCCATATCGTCGCCGGTGCGTTCGCCGCGGAGGACGGCGTGGTGCTCGGGCACGAGATCTGCGGCCGGGTGGTGCAGCGCGGCGCCGAGGTGACGAGCGTCGGCGTCGGCGATCTGGTCACGGTCGAGCCGCACCGGTACTGCACGGCCTGCCACTACTGCCGCGCCGGCCGGGAACACCTGTGCGGGGAGAAACGGGGCTACGGTGTTCGGCTGGACGGCGGCATGACCGAGCGCATGGTGCTGCCTGCCCGGATCGCGTACGGGCTGCCGGCAGGCACGCTGCCGTGGATCGGCGCCCTGTGCGAGCCGGTCGCGTGCTGTGTGCACGGTCTGGATCGGCTCGGGATCACCTCCGGTGAGGCGCTCCTGGTGCACGGGTGCGGGCCCGCGGGCGCGATCATGGTGGCGCTGGGCAGCCTGCTGGGTGCGGCCCCGATCGTGGTGATGGACCCTCGGGCGGAGCGGCGTGAACTGGCGAAACGGATGGGTGCCGATGCGGCCCTGAATCCGCGCGACACGTCCTCCTCGCAGGCTGCGGTGGCCTTGACTGGAGGGATCGGGTTCCCGGCCGTCGTGGATGCGGTCGGGAAGGCGGCGGTCCTGGAGTCATCGCTGCCGATGGCGGCGCGTGGCGGCCGCATCCTGGTGTTCGGTGTGGCCGAGCCCGGCGACGTCGCCGCCATCAGCCCGCACGAACTCTTCCAGCGGGAACTGACGTTGCTGGGCTCGGTGATCAACCCGTACACGCACCAGCGTGCGGTCGCGCTCCTACCCCGTTTGAACCTGGAGCGGCTCACGCCTGCATTCTTCGATCTCGACGAGTTCGGCGCTGCACTGGACGCGCAGCGCGCCGGCGTCGTCGACAAGGTCTTCGTCGCCCCGCAGGGTCAGGCCGCGGCGACGGGTGCCAGTGAAGGCAGCAGGCGGCCGTATCCCGACGCGGCGCGCCGGTGAGCTCACCGGCCTTTCGGCCGCGGTTCGCAGCCGGCTGGCGGCGACGATGGACCAACCCCCTTTGCAATGCACACCTATACGCATGCAGCACGCGTATGGGTGTGCATTGCAAAGGGTAGTGTGCCTCCGCCAGGCGCGGGCGACTGCGATGGGCCTGCTTGCATGCAGTGTCAGCGTACGTAGCGCCCTTCTTGGCCGAACTGCGGGACGTAGTCCCATCGAGTGCCCGTGCGCTGCATGGCGTTCTTGATGATCTCGCGCCGGCGGACGCTTTCCGCCGCGTCTCGGTCGATATGTTCGATGTCGAACTGTTTGACCAGCATGGAATGGAGCGACGTTTCCACATCGGTGGTCGCCGGCTGCCCGGCGAGGTTGTCCCGCTCGTCCGGGTCTGCGGCCACGTTGAACAGCTGCGCGTCGTGGCCGTGGATGTAGATGTACTTGTACGGGCCGTGCCGCACCATGAAGCACGCCGCCCGCACCTTCTCGACGTGATATTCGGAGAAGACCGCGCGGCCCGTGCCCGGCCCGGTGTCCGTGCCTGGAACGCCGTCCGAACCTGGTGCAGCATCCGTGTGTGGCGCGACGTCAGCCCGGGCGGTCGTGCCCGCGCCGGGCAGATTCGGGGTATGATGCGCGCCGTCGATGTAGGGGAGGAGGCTCTGTGCGTCCATCTCCAGCCGGTCGCCGTGTGCGACGCCGGCCAGATCCAGGATGGTAGCGGCCAGATCCATCGACGAGACCGGTTCGCTGACCCGTTGGCCGGCCCCTCGTCCATCGGGAAACGTCATGACCAGCGGCACCCGAGCGGACCACTCATAGAAACATCTCTTCTGCACCATGCCGCGTTCACCGAGCATGTCGCCGTGGTCGCTGGTGAAGATGATCACCGTGTGCTCGAGTTGTCCCGTGTCGTCGAGCGCGGCCAGTATCTCGCCGACCTTCCGGTCCACGTATGTCACCAGGCCGTAGTACGCTCGCCGCAACGCTCGCAGATTGTCCGGGTCGTCGAGCTCTACGCTGGCGGTGTCGTGTGCCTCGTCGAGCCAGTCGTCCATGATCGAACGCGGCAGGTCCGCACGGGACGCGGGCACGTCGATGGATGCGTCCTGATAGAGATCCCACAGCTCCTGTGTCACATGGAACGGGTCGTGCGGATGGTGATAGGACGCGAGCAGGAAGAACGGCTCGGTCTGCGGGCCACGGGCCCGTTCGCGGATGTATTCGACGGCTCGGTAGTTGGTCTCCTCGTCATAGGTGAGGAACTTCGTCCACGTGCGAACCCCCACCTCCGGCGGGACGTATTCGTGCGCATGTCCACCACGCGGAAATCGACCGTGCTCGTCTGTCGTCGGTACCCAGTCCACGCCGGCCGGAAAGATATCCGTGGTCAGGCGATGCTGGAAGCCATGCAGCTGATCCGGGCCGACGAAGTGCATCTTCCCGGTCAGTGCCGTCTCGTAACCGGCATTGGTGAGGTAGTGCGCGATGGTCGGCTGATCGGCAGGGAACACCGCCGCATTGTCATAACAGCCGATGGATGACGGATACCGGCCGGTCATCAGTGCGACGCGAGCCGGTGCACACAGCGGGTACGGCGTGTATGCCGCATCGAAGCGGACGCCGCGCGTGGCCAGTCGGTCGAGGTTCGGTGTCCGGACGACGGGGTGCCCGTATGCGCCGGTCAAGAAGGGCACGAGTTGGTCGGCCATGATCACGACGATGTTCGGCGACGTGGGCGCGGACACGTGGAACCCTTTCGTGTGGGAACGATTTCACACACCCAAGCACGTGTGTCGCGAGCTCGTCAACACCGCCCGACATCGATACGGCCCCACGTCCGAGGACGTGTGTGAGGGCTGGCGCAGCGATGCCGCGAGCCCGGAGCCGATAGGCCTCTGCATACGGAAGCTTGGTGCCCCCCCGCGAAGGGTCGCGTGGAAGCTTGGTGCTCTCGCGCGTGGGCCTCGTGGAGGCTCGCTGTCGCCAGCGCGGTCTCAAGGAAGCTTGGTGTGCTGGCGAGCGTGCTTCATGGAGGCTCGGTGCCGTTGCGCATGGCCCCGTGGAGCCTTGGTGCCGCGATTGGTGTCCTGGACGCAGTCTGGTGTCCGGGATGGCGAGTGTCAGGCGACACTGCTGAGGCCGGCGGTGACGGCGGCTTCGATCTCGGCGAGCACCGCCATCGGTTCTTCGCGTATGCGATGGGGGGAGATCGGCAACACCCGCCAGCCCAGACGTGCATAGAGCGCCCGGCGTCGCTCGGTCTGTTCGGCAGCCTCGCCGAAGCCGTGCCACTCGACGGAATCTACCTCGAGCGCCAAACGAGCCTCCTTGTAGTAAGCATCGGGCACCATCTCGGGTGCGTCCGGCAACGGCCCGTTCCAGCACGGCTCCGGAAGGACAAGGCTCTGGCGGATCAGATCGCGAAGATCGCATTCAGGCGCGGAACGGCAGCCCGCCGCGATGTCGTCGAACGCGACGCGGGCGAGGGTCAGGCCACGGCGATCGATCCGATCGTGCTCGGATACCAGGCGTTCGAGCGTGGTCAGTTTGCGCTGCACCACCTCGGACAAAGTGGCGCGGACGTCGCGGAGCCTCTGCTCACCGCGCACGGCGTCGAGCGCGGCGCGCTCGGGAGGCGCGCAGGCGATCCCACGGACCATTCGAGCGGCCGGCATCGACGTGACCCGGTGAATCATCGCGAAGGGAATCGGTGCGCGCCGCACATGCGGCGGTACGAGCAGCTCTAACGTCGCGGCCGACGGAAGGTACCGCATCCCATAAGCGCGGCAGGCCACGGCGCCGGTGACGACGGCAGCCGGGCCGGCGTACAGCAAGGCGGCGCGCACCCAATGCCGTTCCTGTAATGGTCCGGTGAAGGTCGCATAGATCCCTGGTGTCAGGCGCTGCCACTCGCCACCCGGCCGCAATGCGTGGCGGATCGCCGATTGGCTGACACCACACCCCAATGCCTGCTGCCGAGTGATCAGACCATCCTGTGCCGCGGCCAGCACGGCGAGTTCGGGCGGGGCTTTCATGAGCCGATCGTGGCACGGGAAATGAACCGCCCGGGGCGCATCGACCGCCGATGTGGATAAGTCGACAAGAGCGCGTCGGACAGGGCGTAGTTATCCCCAAGCTGACGACGGGGAGATCGCAGAGGCTTCCGCTGAGTGGAGGCTTGGTGCTGCTGGCACAGTCCCGAGGAAGCTTGGTGTCGTTGCGCGTGGGCTGCGTGGAGGCTTGGTGTCGTCGGCACAGTCCCGAGGAAGCTTGGTGTCGTTGCGCGTGGGCTGCGTGGAGGCTTGGTGTCGTCGGCACAGTCCCAAGGAAGCTTGATGTGCTTGGCGCCGGGTCAACAGCCCCCTGAGTGTGTATCGATGCGCCCGCCGTTTGGCTCCACCAGGTCCGGGTATCCGCAGTGACTGATGGCCATCGTGACGAGGGGAGACAGCCATGAACGCACAGGATAATCCAGCCAAGGTCTCGGCTCACGACGTTGCGGCACAGCTTCAACCGCTGCTTCCCGAGCTGATCGCGCTCGCGCTGAACGGCAAGCAGGCGCACTGGCATGTGTACGGCAAGCAGTTCAGCCCGCTGCACGAACGGCTCGACGCCGTCGTGTCGGAGGCCCGGACCTACGCCGACGAGATCGCCGAGCGTCTGGTGGCATTGGGCGTGTCCGTCGATGGGCGGCCGCAAGCGGTGGCCCAGTCCAGCCCGGACTTCCCGGAGGGATTCCTGCCGGACGACAAGGTGATCGCCCTTATCATCGAGCACCTTGACTCGGTGATCGAACGAGCCCGCGAAGCGCTTGAACCGCTGGAGTCCACTGACCTGGTCAGCCAGGACATCGTGCTGGAGATGCTACGCGTCCTGGAGAAGCGCCGGTGGATGTTCGCGGCCTACCGCGACTCGGAACGTTCGCACTGACATCTCGGAATCTCGTACCCACATGCAGAAGGAGCACGGATGGCACGCGTCGCTTTCATCGTTGATGACGTTTTCGAAGACTCGGAGTTTCAGGTTCCCTATGATCGCGTGCGCGACGCCGGCCACCAGGCGGTGATCGTCGGCGCCTCCGCCGGCAAGGAGATCACCGGCAAGAACGGCACCAAGCTGACCATCGAGAAGGGGTCGTCCGAGGTGAGCGCGGATGACTTCGACGCGGTGGTGCTGCCCGGCGGCTACTCGCCGGACAAGGTACGGCTGGACCAGGACGCCGTCTCCATGGTCCGCAGCTTCTACGACGACGGGAAGCCGGTGGCCGCGATCTGCCACGCACCGTGGATCCTGGCCGAAGCGGACGTGCTTCGCGGCAAGACCATCACGTCCTGGCCGTCATTGCGCACGGACATGGTCAACGCCGGCGCCACCTGGGTGGACGAAGAGCTGCAGAAGGACGGCAACCTGATCACTTCGCGCAAACCCGACGATCTACCCGCGTTCTGCGACGCGGTCCTATCCGAATTGTCGTAGCGGACGGCGTCCGTCCTGACCGGACTCTAGACTGGCGGCAGAGGATTCGGCGGCGGGGGCGGTCTCGCCGGCGCACGGGCGGGTGCAAGGACGGCGACGCCCCAGCCCGGCGAGCTGACCGGAGGCACCGGTGGCGGAGCGTACCAGGGCGATCGCGGGTGACCAGCGCGTCCGCTCTGCGCGACGAGACGTAGCGTCGAACGGCGCGAAATCCACTGCCGGCCGAGGCACGCCACGCTGGTACGCGAACCTCTGGCACGCGAACCTCTGGCACGCATACCCCTCCACCGGAATCGTGGGTGGGATCATCGGCTTCGGCGTCTCGCTCTTGCCGTCGTTGATCCCGCGGCCGTGGTTGGTGCAGGCCGCGTTCTCGGGCGTGACCGCCGCGCTCGCGTACGGAATCGGCGTTCTCCTCGGCTGGCTTGTTCGTCATGCCGGAGTCCACCCCGAGTGGTCCGAGCGGACCCGCCGGACCGGGCGGATCGTACTGGTGCTCAGCGGCGTCGCGACGGCGGTCACGCTCACGGCGCTCGGCGCGCATTGGCAGTCCGAGCTTCGCCGGCTGCTCGACATGCCCGGTGTGCGGCCCGGATTCGTACTGGTGCCGGTGGTGGCCGCCGTCGTCGCCGGCACGTTGATCCTGCTGGGCCGGTCGGCCCGAGCGCTGGCGCGTCTGCTGGCACGGGCACTGCGGCGGTGGGTGTCGCCGGTGCTGGTACGAGTCGGCAGCGGAGCGATGGTCGCCGTGCTCGTCGTTCTGATCTTCAACGGCACCTTCATGGCCTCGGTCGTGCAGGTCATCGACAGCGTCGCAGCCGGGATCGAAACCAGGGACAACGGCGTGGTGCAGCCGCAACGGCCAGAGCGGTCGGGATCCCCGGACTCGCTGGTCGCCTGGGAATCGCTCGGCGCCGAAGGCAAGGCGTTCGTGGCCGGCGGTCCGGCGCCGCAGCGGCTGGCCGAGTTCGCCCGGCGACGCGAACCGTCGGCGGAGGTAGAGGTCCAGGTACCGGTACGCATATACGCGGAGACCGAGGAGTTCGAGGATCGCGACACCGCGGCCCAGATGGTGATCGATGAGCTCGATCGGTCGCGGGCGTGGGAACGCGACGTGCTGGTCGTCGCCACCCCTGCCGGCAACGGCCAGGTCTCGGAGGCGGCGATCGAGGCGATCGAGCTGATGCACGCGGGTGACACGGCCACCGCCGCGCTCGGCTATACATCGATGGGCAGTTGGCTCAGCTTCCTGACCGATCGGCATTCGGCGCCCGATGCCGGACAGGCACTCTTCGAGGCGGTGTACGCGCACTGGTCTGAACTCCCGCGCGACGACCGGCCAGCGTTGCTGGTCTTCGGTGAATCCCTCGGTAGCTACGGAGGGCACGGCGCGTTCAGCGGCTTGCAGGACATGGTTGCGCGCACCGGCGGCGCGCTGTGGGTGGCGACCCCCAGGTTCACCGATATCTGGGATGAGCTCACGAGGGCGCGCGATGCGGGGTCGCCGGAGATTCACCCCATCTACGACGGCGGCCGCCAGGTGCGATGGGGGAGCGGCAACGGCGACGCGACAGATCTCTGGGATCTGGGCCCGGAGTGGGAGCAGCCGCGCGTGGTGTATCTCCAGCATGCCTCGGATGGCGTCGTGTGGTGGTCGTCCGACCTGCTGTGGCACGAGCCGGACTGGCTACGCGAGCCCTCGGGTGCGGACGTCCTGCCCGGGTTGCGCTGGTTCCCCGTCCTGACGTACTGGCTGACGACGATGGACACACTGGTGGCCGCCGACGTGCCGGTCGGCTATGGCCACGTATACCTCCAGGAGTACGCAGATGCGTG
Source organism: Phytoactinopolyspora halotolerans (assembly GCF_010550675.1). Classification (GTDB taxonomy): domain Bacteria; phylum Actinomycetota; class Actinomycetes; order Jiangellales; family Jiangellaceae; genus Phytoactinopolyspora; species Phytoactinopolyspora halotolerans. Next base: position 254,822 of record NZ_JAAGOA010000006.1, read on the forward strand.
GGCGGCGATCGCCCCGCCCGCGGGATGGACGGACGACGACACCGACGCCCTGAAGGAGTGGCTGGTCGACGTGCACCGCCAACCCTGATCGCGCGAGGGTCGAGTGTTAATTACATATGCGTGGGTAGCTCCTCGAAGACCAAGATCGGTGAACACGAGGAGCGCACATGGACAACGACGTCGAACCGGCTCTCTCGACTGGACCGCTTCTATTGATCGCCGCTGCGTCGGTTGCGGTGTTGCTGTTCCTGATCATGCGAGTCAGGCTGCACGCGTTCCTCTCGCTGATCGTGGTCAGCCTGCTCACCGCGCTGGCCACCCGGATTCCGCTGCCCGACGTCGTCCCCACCATGGTGGACGGGATTGGCGGCACTCTTGGCGACGTGGCACTCCTGGTCGCCCTCGGGGCGATCCTGGGGCGGCTGCTTGAGATCAGCGGCGGGGCGCAGGTGCTGGCGGACGTACTCGTCGGCCGGACTCAGGGTAACCGGGCGGCGCTGGCCATCGGCGTCGCGGCGCTGCTGTTCGGTTTCCCGATCTTCTTCGACGCCGGACTCGTCGTCTTCTTGCCGATCCTGTTCACCGTCGCCCGTCGGATGGGTGGCTCACTGCTCACCTACGGGCTGCCCGTGGCCGGTGCGTTCGCGGTCATGCACGCCTTCGTTCCGCCGCATCCCGGCCCGGTGGCGGCCGCCGGCCTGATCGACGCCGAGGTCGGGCTCGTCCTCGTGTTCGGCCTCGCGATCGGCGTGCCCACCTGGTTCTTCGGCAGCTACCTGTTCGGCCTCTATGTAGGCCGGCGCGTTCACGTCGCGGTCCCGCAGGTGCTGGCCAGCCAGGAGGAAGTCGATCGGGAGACGGAGGAGCGGCCACCGCCCCGTTTCCTGTCTGTCCTCGGCATTCTCCTGCTGCCGCTCCTGCTCATCTTCGGCGAGACGGGTCTGGGCACGCTCGAGGAGCAGGGAACCGTCGACGGCGACAACACGCTGGTGCAAGCGGTGCGGATGGTGGGTCAGACGCCGGTCGCGCTGCTGATCGCGGTCCTGGTGGCGATCGTCGTCTGCGGGTTCGCCCAACGGCGGTCGGCCGAGGACGTCGAGAAGATCACCGATGGTGCGTTCGGGCCGGTCGCGTCGATCATCCTCATCACCGGCGCGGGCGGCATGTTCGGCGCGGTCCTGCAGGCCAGCGGGATCGGGCAGGCCCTCGCCGAGACGCTGGAGGATACCGGCATGCCGGTGATCGTCGCTGCGTTCGTGGTCGCGGCCGCACTCCGGGTCAGTCAGGGGTCGGCGACGGTGGCACTCATCACCGCGTCCAGCCTGATGGCGCCGGTGATCGGCGCGGGTGACTACAGCGAGGCCTACAAGGCGCTGACCGTCATCGCGATCGCCGGCGGTTCGACGGTGCTCAGCCATGTGAACGACTCCGGCTTCTGGCTGGTGGGACGGTTCTTCGAGATGGACGTACGGACCACGCTGAAGACGTGGACCGTGATGGTGACCTTGCTGGGCGGTATCGCGGCTCTGCTGGCCTTCGCCGCCAGCACGTTTGTCTGATGGCTGGCACATCTGCGCGATGAGCGGGACGTTTGTCTGATCGGTGGTGAATCACGAAGTGGAGGGCGAATTCGACCTCGCTGCGGTCGACATCGCGGTCGTCGCGGGGTACATCGTCGCGATCCTCGCGATCGGTTTCTGGGTCGGCAGGGGGAAGCAGAGCGCGGACAGCTATTTTCTCGCCGGCCGACGGGCGGTGTGGCCGCTCGTCGGCTTCGGGCTGATCGCGGTCAACCTCTCCGGGACGTCGTATGTGGGCTTGGCCGGCGCCGGCTACGAGGAAGGCATCGCGGTCTGGAACTACGAGTGGATGGCCGCGATCGTGCTGGCCTTCTTCGCGTTGTTCATCCTCCCGTTCTACCTGCAGACGAAGATCTCGACGGCCCCCGAATTCCTGGAGAAGCGTTACGACCACCGTTCCCGCAAGGTGTTCTCGGTCTTCACGATGTTCACCGCCATGTTCATCGATGCCGCGGGGGCGATGTTCGCCGGAGCCATCACACTGCAACTGCTCTTCCCGGGCGTGTCGTTGAGCGTGCTGGTGATCGGGATGGCCCTGCTCGGTGGCGTATACGTGATCATGGGTGGGCTACGAGCCGTCGAGATCACCGACACCGCGCAGGGCATCCTGCTGCTGGTGGCCGGTGGCGTGATCTTCGGCATGGTGTTCGACGAGATCGGCGCCTCCTGGTCGTCGGTCGAGGGCGCGGCGCCGGAGGGCGGCATGACGATCGCGCCGCCGGCGGACAACGAGTTCCTGCCGTGGCCGGGGATCTTCACCGGTGTGCTCTGGCTCGGCTTCTATTACTGGACCACCAATCACGTCGCCGTGCAGAAGGTGCTGTCGGCCCGTACGGTCAACCACGGCCGCTTCGGCGCGCTGTTCGCCGGCTTTCTGCAACTGCCGTTGCTGTTCCTGCTGATCCTGCCGGGCCTGATGGGCCGGGAGATCTACCCGGACATCGAGAACCCGGATCAGATCTGGCAGACGTTGGCCTTCGACTTCCTGCCGATCGGCATCCGTGGTCTGGTGCTGGCGGCGCTGGTGGCGGCGTTGATGTCCACGCTCGACTCGGTGCTCAACGGCGCGGCGTCGCTGGTGACCAACGACTTCGTGAAGGAACTCAGACCGCATTACTCGGACCGGAGGCTGCTGATCATCGGGCGGTCGATGGTCGGCGTGTTCATGGTGATCGCCGCGTTGTGGGCGCCGCAGATCGTCGAGTTCCCCACCATCGTCGAGTACTTCCAGTCCTTCCTCGGCGCGATCACGATGCCGGTGGTGGTGGTGTTCCTCGGCGGCATCTTCTGGCGGCGGGCCACGGCCCCGGCGTCGTTCCTCACGCTCGTCGTCGGCTGCCCGATCGGACTGGCAGCATTCGTGGCGAATGAGGTCCTCGGCTTGATCGATATTCAGTTCCTCTACCTCACCGGCATCATGCTCGCCTTCAGCGTGCTGCTCTTCGTCAGCGCGTCGCTGGCGACCACCGCGCCGGACCGCGCGGAGATCCGGAACGTCACCTGGAGCCGCGATCGGCTGCGCGATGACGCGGCGAGCCTTCGGGACACGCCACGGTGGAGGGACTACCGGGTCTACGCCGTTGCTCTTGTGGTCGTGACCCTCGTGGCGCTGGTCCCGTTCCTATGAAGCCACCGCCGCATTGCTTGATTTAGCAAATAACCGGCGCGTGTCACTCTGAGTCGATACGGTGAGTCATGTCACATCGTCACAGGATGACGACCCTGCACGGTGTGTCTCGCCGGTAGCGGACCGCCCAGCTACGGGGGCATGGGCGGTCCGCGATGCCGGCAGGCGCGACTGTGATGCACGGTGTGGCTCCGCTCGCCGCGCCGGGTGGCGAGCGGTCGGAGTGAAGGAGGGTGACCTCATGGGTGTAGAGGACAAGTTCCGGAACGCGGTTGAAGACCTCGAGGGCAAGGCCAAAGAGGCGCTGGGCAAGCTCACCGGTGACGACGAGCAAGAGGCCGAGGGTCAGGCGGATCAGGCTAAGTCCGACCTCAAGCAGGCCGGCGAGAACATCAAGGACGCGTTCGACCGCTGATCCCTGCGGCGATACGGGTTCTCGCTCCCGGATGGGTCGGGCGGAACGATCGCCGGCGTCGGTGCAGGCCGAGGGCCGTCGCCGGCGGTCGACTCACCCATCCGGGATGCGGACGCCAGGTCCGCATATTGAGAAGTTGCCCGAGTCGCTTGACGTGATCATGTGCCATGCGTGATGGTACTTGCGTGCGATTCGGCATTCTCGTAGTACTTCATTAGCGCGTTCGGCCACTGAGCCCAACGCGCTACCCCTCGTGAGCCTTCGGGCCGAGGGGTTTTTTGTTGCTAGGAGAGTTTCGACAGCCCAGATATCCGGTCGAGGACCGACGGAACGAACAGAAGAGGCCGACCATGGTGCAAGGACACAGCGACGACGCGGAGACGATGACGGGTGCGGCGAGCCTCATCCGTTCGCTTGAGCGGGCCGGCGTCGACACCGTATTCGGCATCCCGGGCGGCGCGATTCTTCCCGCCTACGATCCCATGTTCGACTCCGAGCAGATCCGGCACGTCCTGGTCCGGCACGAGCAGGGGGCAGGCCATGCCGCGGAGGGATACGCCCTGGCCACCGGCCGCGTCGGCGTCTGCATGGCCACGTCGGGCCCGGGCGCGACGAACCTCGTGACGCCGATCGCCGACGCGCACATGGACTCAGTGCCCATGGTCGCCGTCACCGGTCAGGTGGCGAGCGCCGCCATCGGCACCGACGCCTTCCAGGAGGCGGACATCCGTGGCATCACGATGCCGATCACCAAGCACAACTACCTGGTGACCGATCCGGCCGAGATCCCGCGCACCATCGCCGAGGCATTCCACATCGCCTCCACCGGCCGGCCCGGTCCGGTCCTGGTCGACGTGGCGAAGGACGCCATGCAGATGCAGACCACGTTCGCCTGGCCGGACGCGCTCGACCTGCCCGGCTACCATCCGACGACGAAGCCGCACGGCAAGCAGATCCGCGAGGCCGCGCGGTTGATCACCGCGTCGAGGCGCCCGGTGCTCTACGTCGGCGGCGGAGTGCTGCGCGCACGGGCGTGGACGGAACTGCGTCAGCTGGCCGAGCTGGCCGGAATACCGGTGGTGACGACGCTGACCGCCCGCGGAGCGTTCCCGGACAGCCATCCGCTGCACCTGGGCATGCCAGGCATGCACGGCACGGTGGCCGCGGTCACGTCGTTGCAGAAGTCTGACCTGATCATCGCGCTCGGTGCCCGGTTCGACGACCGGGTGACCGGCAAGCTCTCGTCGTTCGCACCAGGCGCGACGGTCATCCACGCCGACATCGACCCGGCCGAGATCTCCAAGAATCGCACCGCCGACGTGCCGATCGTCGGGGACTGCAAAGAGGTCATCTCGGAGCTGATCAGCGCGGTTCAAGCCGAGCACGCGGCCGGACGGCAGGGTGACTACGCCGGATGGTGGAGCCAGCTCAACCAGTGGCGAGACCGGTATCCACTCGGATACACCGCATCCGAAGGCGGCGAGCTGGCGCCGCAGTACGTGATCGAGCGGCTGGGCAAGATCGCCGGTCCGGAGGCGCTCTACGTCGCCGGTGTGGGACAGCACCAGATGTGGGCGTCCCAGTTCATCGGGTACGAGAACCCGGGCACCTGGCTGAACTCCGGTGGCCTCGGCACGATGGGGTTCGCCGTTCCCGCCGCCATGGGGGCTCAGGTCGGAAAGCCCGACTCGACGGTGTGGGCGATCGACGGCGACGGGTGTTTCCAGATGACCAACCAGGAGCTGGCGACATGTGCCATCGAGGGGATCCCGATCAAGGTCGCGGTGATCAACAACGCCAGCCTGGGCATGGTCCGGCAGTGGCAGACACTGTTCTACAACGAGCGGTACTCCAATACCGACCTGCATAGCCAGCGCATCCCCGACTTCGCCAAGCTGGCCGAGGCCTACGGCTGCGTCGGCCTGCGCTGTGACAAGGCCGACGACGTGGACGCCACCATTGAGAAGGCCATGAGTGTCGATGACCGGCCGGTTGTCGTCGATTTCGGCGTGCACCGGGACGCGATGGTGTGGCCGATGGTCGCCGCCGGCACCAGCAACGACGAGATCCAGATCGCCAAGGGAATGGCGCCGGACTGGGACCGGAGCGATGAGGCGTGAGCTGCGGTGCTGCGTGCGTCGTCGTTCGGATCGCCCTGTCACACAGTGAGGAATCGTAGATGAGTAAACACACATTGTCGGTGCTGGTGGAGAACAAACCGGGCGTCCTGGCGCGGATCGCGGCGCTGTTCTCGCGGCGCGGGTTCAACATCGACTCGCTCGCCGTCGGGCCGACCGAGTATCCGTCGGTGTCGCGGATGACCGTCGTCGTGGACGTCGAGGACTCGCCGCTGGAGCAGGTGACCAAGCAGCTGAACAAGCTGGTCAACGTCATCAAGATCGTCGAGCTGGAGCCGTCGGCGTCGGTGCAGCGGGAGCTGCTTCTGCTGAAGGTGCGTACGGACAACGAGACGCGACCGCATATCCTGCAGACTGTCGAGTTGTTCCGCGCCAAGGTGATCGACGTGGCTACAGACGCGGTGACCATCGAGGCGACCGGATCGACCGACAAGTTGGAGGCGCTGCTGCGGGTGCTCGAGCCTTACGGGATCCGTGAGCTCGTGCAGTCGGGGGTGGTGGCGGTCGGACGTGGTGCGAGGTCCATCACCGATCGCACGCTCCGCCCCCTCGAACGCCTCGACCGCACCGCCTAACCCAGCCCCCACCCTAAATGATCATGTGAAGTGGGTTTTCTCGTGCTCTACCATGCCTGCAGACCTGTTGCGGCACGAGAAAACCTACCAAACATGATCATTTAGCTATAGCACTGTCCGACTGAAGGAATGGAGAAGCCCCAAAGTGGCTGAGATGTTCTACGACAATGACGCCGACCTGTCCGTGATTCAGGGCCGGGTCGTCGCTGTCATCGGCTACGGAAGCCAGGGCCACGCGCACGCGCTCAGTCTGCGCGACTCCGGCGTCGACGTCCGCGTCGGCCTCAAGGAGGGCTCGAAGAGCCGGGCCAAGGCCGAGGAAGAGGGGCTGCGCGTCGTGACCCCGGCCGAGGCGGCGGCCGAGGCCGACCTCATCATGATCCTCGCGCCGGACCACGTGCAGCGGCATATCTACACCGAGGACGTGGAGCCGAACCTGCAGGACGGCGACGCCCTGTTCTTCGGCCACGGCTTCAACATCCGCTTCGGCTACATCAAGCCTCCGGCGGGCGTCGATGCCGCGATGGTCGCCCCGAAGGGCCCCGGGCACCTGGTGCGCCGCGAGTACGTCGACGGCCGCGGGGTGCCGGTGTTGGTGGCGGTCGAGCAGGACGCGACCGGTGGCGCGTGGCCGCTGGCGCTCGCTTACGCCAAGGGCATCGGCGGTCTGCGCGCCGGCGGCATCAAGACGACGTTCGCCGAGGAGACCGAGACCGACCTGTTCGGCGAGCAGACGGTGCTCTGCGGCGGCATGTCGCGGCTGGTGCAGAGCGGCTTCGAGGTGATGACCGAGGCCGGCTACCAGCCGGAGATCGCCTACTTCGAGGTGCTGCACGAGCTCAAGCTCATCGTCGACCTCATGTACGAGGGCGGCATCGCCAAGCAGCGCTGGTCCGTGTCGGACACGGCCGAGTACGGCGACTACACCACTGGCCCGAAGATCATTGACGAGTCGGTCAAGCAGCGCATGCGCGAGGCGCTCACCGCGATCCAGGACGGCTCGTGGGCCGCCGGTTTCATCGCCGACCAGGACGCCGGTGCGCCGGAGTTCAAGCGGCTGCGCGCCGAGGGTGAAGCGCACCCGATCGAGGAGACCGGCAAGAAGCTGCGAAGCCTGATGCCGTGGATCAACTCCGGCGACGACGACTACACCGAGGGCACGGCCACTCGCTGACCCCCGGATACCCCATGATCATGAACACTAAGCGTGCACATAGCACGCCTAGTGTTCATGATCATGGGCGTGCGCATCACTGGCTCCCAGGTGCCGAAGCAAGCCGCCATTGTCGGACGCGGTGCGTAACATGTCGGCATGAATGCAGGAGCCCAGCTGCAAGTCGACGCGATCTGGCCAAGGCCGAAGCTGGCGAAAGAACATGGCCCCGGCAGCATGCACCACGCGGGTGCAGAAGGCCAACCGGGGCTTTCGCTACAAAAGCTAGCACAGATGCGGCTTGTCCCGCCAATGCTCGATGCGACATCGAATCTTGCGGGTGTGCGGAGATCGCTGAGTGACGAGCGACTGGGGCCGTACGATCGTGCTGCCGACGGTGATCGTGCCGCGAGCTTGGAGCTCTACGAATGGAACCTGCTGGTCTCCGGAGCGTTCTTCGAGTCCCTGAGCGTGCTCGAGGTCGCGTTGCGCAATTCGTTCCACGAACAGCTGACGCGTCTACACGACACCCGCCGGCACCCCGGCCAGTGGTATGAGCATCCGGAGTATTTGCTCGGTCGCAAGGGGTGCGAGGAAGTCCGACACGCCCGTCGTCGATTGTGTGTGACCGGTAAGACTGAGACCGCCGGTCGTGTCGTGGCTGAACTCTCGTTCGGATTCTGGCGTTACCTCACGGCCAGCGGCTATGCGGACAAGCTCTGGCGGCCCGCGCTTCGCCGCGCGTTTTTGACGACGCGTCCTCTGCCGCGCCGAGAGATCGCCGACAGGCTCACGCGCCTGCACGACCTGCGCAATCGCATCGCTCACCATGAGCCGATCCACTTTCGCGATCTTGCCCGAGATTGGCAAGACATCCTCTACATAGCCGAAGCGCTTGGCCCGGATATCCGGAATTGGCTAGTCCGGACGACGCGAGTGCCGGCGATCCTGGCGGCGCGTCCGCACGGCAGTGGTAGGACGCCGGGCACACAGGGAGAGCGAGGAGTTCGCTAGACCGGAAGAGGGTCAGGCCGGTACGGGCACGGGACGAGTACGCAGGTCCGGGCGGGTCTGGAGTCGTTAGGAGCGCGAATCGGAGAGGGGGAGCATCAGACGGGTAGGGCCTGGGACCGATCGGGCCTCAGACGAATCGTGGTGGGTCGCCGTCGTCGACGCATAGGGTTGTTGACGTCATGGTGACCGTGATGCGCAGACCGTCGCCGGCGCTGCGACCCTTCGTCGAGCTCGTCTGGTACATGGACGAGCCGCTGCCGGCTGGGCTCGAGCGGGGAGTCCCCACCGGCACGATGCAACTCGTGGTCAACCTCGGAGCGGACGTCATCCGATGGTTCGATGGCGACGCGATGCAGACCGTTCACGCCACGAACGGCAGCGGCGTATGTGGTGCTGTCGCCCGACCCGTCGGCGTCGACGTCGCCGATCAGCGGCACTGCGTGGGAGCGGCGTTCCGTCCGGGCGGAGCCGCCCCGTTCTTCCATCCCCCGGCGGATGCGCTGGCCGAGCCCATCATCGGATTGGACTCGTTATGGGGACGCGACGGCGCCACGTTGCGAGAGCGGCTCCTGGAACAGCCGACGCCCGACGATACGCTGCGCACCCTGGAGGCAGCCCTGTTGGCACGGGTGGTCCGTATCGACGCACGGCCGGAAGGCGCACTTGAGCGTCCGCTCGACCACAGCCTGAACGATCCCATGGTGGGTGCTGCCGTGCATGATCTGTCGCGCGGGCGCGCCGTCGCGGATGTGGTCGAACGCCTGGGCACGTCCGCATCGACATTCAATCGGCGGTTCCGCGCCGCCGTCGGCCTGAACCCCAAGCCGTTCGCTCGTGTCCAGCGCCTGCAGCGGGTATTGACGGCGATCACCGCCGCCGGGCCCGCCGGGGCCGAGGCCTCAGCCGGCGGTCGTCACGGGCCCGGGGACGTCGACTGGGCGGCCGTGGCGGCCGAGCACGGGTATTGCGACCAGGCTCACCTCATCCATGAGTTCCGGGAGCTGACCGGCGTGACACCGACGACGTATCGGCCTCGTTCAGCTGGGGAACCGAACCACGTCCCGGTCACCAGGTGAGATCGTCACACATCGCCGACGCGTACAGAATCCTCCACCGTTGCGAACCAGCCGGTGACCTGACGGGCCGACGACGGTACCTGGTGACGGCGACGGCGACGGTGCGAGGACGGCGACAGCAGCGCAGGATGACGGAAATCTCCAATCCAGGCGGCGCCGTGCGCGCGACGATGGAGGCATGACTGACATCACGATTGTTCCCAAGCTGGTGGCCGCGGGAGCGGACCGCGCCATCGACTTCTACCAGAAGGCCCTGAACGCGGAGCTCATCGCCCGGTATACCGCGCCGGACGGATCGGTGGTCTACTCCGAGCTGACCGTCGGCAGCTCCCGGATCAGCGTCAAAGACGAGGACGGCACCGACCGGGCCGCGCCCACCGTCGGCGGCTCGCCGGTGATCCTGACGCTCGAGGTCGACGACGCCGACGCGGTGGCGAACCGGATGCTCGACGCCGGCGCGTCGACGATCTTCCCGGTCGACGATCGTGGCTACGGGTACCGGCAAGGCAGAGTCGAGGATCCCTTCGGTTACCAGTGGATCATCTCCCAGCGCACCGAGGACCTGGACACGTCCGAGGTGCAGCAGCGGCTCGACTCGGCCGCACCATGATCATGAGCACTTTCCGTGCTATATGAACGGAACGTGCTCATGATCATGGGTGGGTGGTCACATGCCGAGCATGCTGCGCAACTCGCGGGCCTTGCGCCGGGACACCTCGATCCGGGTGCGTTGATGGTCGCCCATGACCAGCACCAGCGCGCCCTTGAAATCGGGGATCAGCTCGCGCACATGGTCCAGGTTCACCAGATGCGATCGGTGCACCCGGAAGAAGTGTCCGGCCAAGCGGCGCTCCAGGTCGTTGAGGGTGAAGCTGACCAGCACGCGTTCGCCGGCCAGCTGCAGGTAGGAGTACCCGCGTGCCGCGGTCGCATAGATGACGGCGGAGTCATCCACCAGGACAGTCCGGTCGCCCTGCTGGACCGGTATCCGGCCGAGCGGCTCGGGCGGGCGGTGCGTCGCTCCGTGCGTCGGGCGATGCATCGAACGGTGCGACGAGCGTTCCGCCGGCGCCTCGGCGTCGTCGTCCGCGCCGGCGGACAACGCTCGTGCCAGTGCCCGGCCGAGCCGGTCCTCGTCGAACGGCTTGACCAGGTAGTCGGCGGCCTCCAGGTCGAACGCCTCGACGGCATAGTCCGGGTAGGCGGTGGTGAAGATGACCCGTGGTGGCTTCGCCGACGTGCGCAACTCCGACGCCACCTCCAACCCGGTGCCGCCGGGCATCCGGACATCGAGCAGCACGATGTCGTAGTCGAGAGAGCGCAGCAGCGTCAGCGCTTCCTCCCCGTTGGTCGCCTCACCGACCACCTGCACGTGATCGAATTGGCTCAGCAGGTAACGCAGCTCGGCACGGGCGGGTGCCTCATCGTCCACGATCAAGCAACGGGCTCGCATGCGACCACTCACCATCACCCTAACGGGATCCGCAGGTCGACGACGGTGCCGTCGCCCTGCTGCGATCGGATGTCGAGACGATAGCGATCTCCGTACAGCGCTGCCAACCGCTCGGAGATGTTCGGCAGGCCGATACCGCCTTGCGCAGCGCACGCACCCGAGGTGATCTCCTCCAACCGGTCCGGACCGATGCCGAGTCCGTCGTCCGCGACGCGGATCGTGGTCGTCCTGGTCAGGGGGTCCACACGTGCCTTGAGCGTCACGGTGCCACCGTCCACCTTGTCCGCCAGGCCGTGCTTGACGGCGTTCTCCACCAGCGGCTGGATGATCAACACCGGGACGTGTGCGGTCAGGACCTGTGGGTCGACGTCGTAGCGCACCCGGAGCCGATCGCCGTACCGGGCCTGCTCCAGGGACAGGTAGGTGCGGACGAAGAAGTACTCCTGGCTGAACTCGGCGAAATGCCCGTCCTGGCGGACCGCGTACCGGAAGAAGTCGGACAGCCGCACCAGCAGCTGACGGGCTTCTTCCGGGTCCGTGCGGGCCTTCGAGGTGATCGTGTTCAACGTGTTGAACAAGAAGTGCGGATTGATCTGCGCGCGCAGCGCGTCGAGTTTGGCGTCGACGGCGAGCTTGCGTTCCCGGTCGAATTCGGCCAGCTCCAGATGGAGCGACAGGATGCCGGCGATCCCCTCGACCAGCCCACGGTTCGGTGGCTCCGGGTGCAGCCGGTACACCTTGAGAATGCCGACGACGCGCTTGCCGTTGGTCAACGGGGCGACGACGGCGCTCTGCAGCGGGCAGCCCGGATGCGGACAGCCAAGTTTCTCGCGCCGTCGCACCACGACGGTCTTGCCGCTGGCCAGCACCCGCGCCGACGACTCGGTCTGCGGCGCATCGCCGACGGTGTGGTGATCGGAGCCGGGACCGACGAAGGCCAGTACTTGGTCGCGGTCGGTGATGGCCACCGAGTCGCTGCCGAGCAACGGGTGCAGTAGCTGCGCTGTGCGGCGGGCCGCCTCCGCGGTCAACCCCGAACGCAACGGGATGGACCGGCCGACGGCGGCGATGGTGCGCCCGTGCCCGTGCCGGCCGTTGCCCGGCCGTCCGTTGACCTGCCCTCCGGTCCCGAGCCGCGCGGAGACGGACGGCAGAGCGGACTGGCCGGACGACCACCCCGGCCGGGTGCTGCGCAGGCCGCGCAGTGCTGATGGATAGCCGATGGTCAACGCGAGGGTGAGCCCCACACCCAGCAGCAGCGTCGGTCCCACCCCGAGCGGAGGGGCGACGATCACCTGTGTGGCCAGGTAGACGATGCCCCACGTCAGCGTGGTGGCCGCAGCGAGCGGCAGGCTACCGTTACTCATCGTCGTCCTTGTCCACGCCGGCCGAGGACACCGGGCCCGGCGACGGTCAGCCGCGCGAGCCGCTCGGCCCGCCGGTCCGCTGCGGTGCCGTGCAATTGCACCCATAGCCGGTCGAGGTCGGCCGGCGTCCGGGTCCACCGGGACACCAGGACCGTGACCACCGCGGCCAGGGGCGCCGCGACGATGGTCGGCGTCAGCATCATCTCGCTCATGCCGCGTCCGCCGATGACGGTGCCGGTTCCGAACAGCAGCATCGCGGCGACGGCACCGGTGACCATACCGGCCACCGCACCCGCTGCGGTGGTCCGCCGCCACCAGATGGCGAGCACGAAGACCGGCGTCAATGCCGAGCCGGCGAGAGCGAAGGCCCAGGTCACCATCGTCGCGACCACGGAGGGGAAGAGCGCCGTCATGGAATCCGGCCGCAGTCCGAGCGCAAGTACTGCGGACAGCAGTGCGACGACGAGTACCGCCGACCGGCCGGCCCACACCGCCTGCCGCTGGGTGGCGCCCGGATTGATGTGCCGCTCATACACGTCATGTCCCCACGACGCGGCGGCGGCCAGCAGCAGCCCTGCGATGGTGGACAACACGGCGATCAACGCACCCGTGGCGATGAAACCGAGTCCTGCTTCGTCGCCGTGGAGGCGGCCGAGTACCAGCAGTGCGTGCTCGGGGATGCGCAGTACACCGTCGATGGTCAGCTCGGACAGCCACGGCTCCTCGGCCGCGGCCTCGCTGATCAGCGCCCGGGCGGCGGTGCCGAGCAGGACGGCCAGCGTGTAGAACAGTCCGGCCAGGCCCAGCACCCACACCGTGGTCATCCGTGCGGCTGTGCCGGTCGGGCTGGTGAAGTAGCGGTTCATGATGTGCGGCAGCCCGGCGGTGCCCATGACCAGCGTCATGATCAAAGCGAACTGGCCGAGGTGGCCGTAGCGCCCGCCGGGCAGGCCGAAGATGGTCGGCTGGTCCTCCTGCAGCCGGTTCGCCTCGGTGGTCAGCTCCCAGCCGCCATCGGAATGTTCGGGATTGGTAAGCGGCTCTCGGCTCAGCTCGGCCACCGCGTCCGGGTAGTTGAAGCCGGAGCCGAGCAGGACGATGGCCAGCCACACGAAGGCGGACAACAGTAACAAGAACTGCACCGCCTGGGTCCACGTCGTCCCGCGCATCCCACCTAACGTCACGAGCACCGTGATCAGCGTGGTGGACAGCAGTACGCCGGTGGCGTACGGGGACAGCCCGGCGATGCTGCGGTCCACCAGCAGTTCCCAGGTGATGCCGCTGCCCACCGCCTGCGGTACCAGGTAGGACAGGATGATGAGCTGGACGACGACCACGGCGACCAGCCGCACGTGTTCCGAACGCAGCCGCCGGGCCAGGAAGTCAGGGATGGAGAACTCTCCGAACCGGCGCAGCGGGGCGGCGACGAACAGCAGCACCGGAACGAATCCCGCGGCGAAACCGGTCGCGTACCAGACACCGTCCAGGCCGGACACGTAGACGGCCGCCGCGACACCCAGGAACGACGCCGCGGAGAAGTAGTCACCGCAGATGGCGCAGGCGTTCGTCACCACGCCGACACGCTGGCCGGCCAGGTAGAAGTCGACGGTGGACGCCCGCCGGGGCCGGATGATCAGCGCCAGCGTTCCGACCGTGAGGAGCAGCACGCCGAGTACCGCGACGCTGACGGTGTTCATCCCGGCCCGCCGTCGTCGACGCTATTCGGTCCTGTTCCGAGTCCGGGCCGCTGGTGGTGGTCGAGCCGGTCGTCGTGGCCGAGTCGGTGATCGTGGTCGAGCCGGTGATCGTGGTCGAGCGGGTCGTCGTGGTGGAGGAGCCTGTCGTCGTGGCCGAGCATCCGGTTCTCGACCGCATTGGACAGCCTGGCCGCCGCGACCGAGATCGCGAAGAAGAAGACATACAACCCGACCGCCGCCATCGCGAAGTTCGGGCTGATCCCGCCGACGAGCCGGCCCCGCGACCACCAGTCGAGGGCGACGGTGAGCAGCGGCACGAGCAGGACCACGCCCAGGAAGACGGCGAAATGCCAGATGGCCACCCGTCGCAGTGTGCGCATGGTGGCATCGACCTCGGCCGGTGTGTCGTGTTCCTCCAGCGAGTCGAGCACCCACGCGTCGGGGTCACCGGGGGGCTCGGGGACACGCGCGTCTGCTCGGCGCCGGTCGGCCCGCCGCAGGCGGGCTCGCCACGCGGAGGGGTCATTCCAGGCAGCCACTCCGGCGCCCTTCGCCGCGCTCAGGGCGTGTGGCGTAGCCGTACGGCGACGCGGATCAACACGACGGAGCCACCGGCGGCCATGACCAGACCGATACCCGGCAGGAGCTTGCCCCAGCTGTCGGTCATGGCGCTCAGCTGAGCCAGCCGGGCGAGCTGCCAGACCACGATCGCCGCGACGGCGAAGCCGGGCACCGCGGCATGGACCAAGGCGATCCTGCGCCGCGGGATCAGCGCTCCGGCGATGGCCATCACCCCGGCGCAGAGTGTCCACAGGCCGGCGCCGGCGGTACCGGACAGACTGCCGGCCGGTGTCGCGACCCAGGGCAGCACGGAACCGACGGCGGTGAGCAGGCCACCGAGCAGCATGCCGGCGCTTCCTGAGTGGACGATCTGGGCGGAGCGGCGACCCGTGGCTGCCGAGGTGGGTCGGCTGCCGGCGGTTGGCTGGCGTGTGGTGGTCATCGCGGGCCTCCAGGCGTCGGCGTCGTCGCCCCCATCAAGACCGCCGACTCCGGCGGTGTGTTTCGGAGTTTAGGCAGGTGGCAGCGTGGACGGCAGGGCCAGCTTGGCGAACGGTCGCAGGTCCCGCCGAGCGGGCCGTTCACACCTCCGAGCGGTCCGGCATACCCGTGAGCGCCGTACGGGCCGCTATCTCAACCGCTGGGGTGCCCACATCCGCCGCCCGTCCGGCTGGGTCTTGCGCGTCGCGCGGATGACCAGTTCCTTGGTCGGCACCACACGTGCATGCCGCCCTGTCACGGCTGCCCGCCCGGGATCCGGGCGGCATGCGCTCACTGTCCGCGGCTGCCGGCCGCGGACAGTGCAGACCCTTCGACTCCGGCGCCGCAGCGAGAAGGGAGTTCGTTCATGTCCCGACCCGATCCGATGAGGCAGGGCGGCCCACCCGCCCAAGAGACGACCGAGGGCGGTCCACCGCCCACGCACGATTGGAGACGCGAGTACTGGCGGCGGAACCTGCGGCTGATGGCCGTGCTGCTGGTCATCTGGTTCGCGGTCTCGTTCGGTTGCGGGATCCTCTTCGTCGAGCAGCTCAACGAGATCTCGTTCTTCGACTACCCGCTCGGGTTCTGGTTCGCCCAGCAGGGTTCCATCTACACCTTCGTCCTGTTGATCCTCGTCTACGCCGTGCGGATGGACCGGTTGGACAAGGAGTTCGGCGTCGACGAGAACGGCGATGACGACGAGGCGGAGACCGGCAGGGGAGGCGAACAGTGAGCAACATCCAGGCCTGGACCACGGTCTTCATCGTTCTCTCCTTCGGCACCTACATCTTCATCGCCTGGCGCAGCCGGGTGAAGGAGACCGAGGGCTTCTACGTCGCCGGACACGGCGTCCCCACCGTCGCCAACGGGGCGGCGATCGCCGCGGACTGGATGTCCGCCGCGTCGTTCATCTCGATGGCCGGGCTGATCGCGTTCCTCGGGTCGGACGGGTCGATCTACCTGATGGGGTGGACCGGCGGCTACGTGCTGCTCGCCGTCCTCCTGGCCCCGTACCTGCGCAAATGGGGCAAGTACACGGTGCCGGAGTTCGTCGGCGACCGGTACTCGGAGTTGGTGCGGACCATCGCGGCCGGGGCGGCGATCATCATCTCCTTCACCTACGTCGTGGGACAGATGGCCGGTGGCGGCATCGTGTTCAGCCGGTTCCTCGACATCGACCTCAACGGCGGCATCATGATCGCCGCCGCCATCATCTTCCTCTACGCGGTGCTCGGCGGGATGAAGGGCATCACCTGGACCCAGGTGGCGCAGTACACGGTCCTGATCACCGCGTACCTGATCCCTGCGGTGGCGGTGGCCCAGCGGATGACCGGGGTGCCGATCCCGCAGGTGTCGTTCGGCGAGATCCTGGCCGAGCTGAACTCGCTCGGCACCGAGCTGGGGCTGAACGAGTACACCCAGGCGTTCACCGAGCGACCGCAGGTCGACATCTTTCTGGTGACGATGGCGCTGATGGTCGGCACGGCAGGGCTGCCGCACGTGATCATCCGCTTCTACACGACCAAGACGGTCCGCGGTTCGCGCTACTCCGCCTTCTGGGCGCTGTTGTTCATCGCCCTGCTGTACACGACGGCTCCCGCGGTCGGCGCGTTCACCAAGTTCAACCTCCTGGAAGGGGTCCAGGGCACGTCCGTGTCCGAGCTCCCGGCCTGGGTGGAGAACTGGATGGGGACCGGGCTGGTGACGATCGGTGAGGACGTGGAGACGATCCAGTCGGTGGGCAACAACCCCGCGTCCGGCGCCGATCTGATCGTCAACAACGACATCCTGGTGCTCGCCTCACCGGAGATCGCCGGGCTGCCGGCGCCGATCGTCGGGCTGGTGGCGGCCGGTGGTATGGCCGCGGCGATGTCGACGGCCGCCGGGCTGCTGCTGGTGATCTCGTCGTCGGTCTCGCACGACTTCTATTTCCGGCGGATCCGGAAGGAGGCCCCCGACCGCGAGCGGTTGCTGGTCGGCCGGATCGCGATGGCGGGCGCGGTGGTCGTCGCGGTGATCGCGGGGATGAACCCGCCCGCCTTCGTCGCCCAGGTGGTCGCGTTCGCCTTCGGCATGGCGGCGTCGAGCTTCTTCCCGGCGCTGGTGCTGGGCATCTTCTGGAAGAGGTGCAATGCGGCCGGTGCCGCCGCCGGGATGATCGCCGGGTTGGTGTTCACCATCAGCTACATGGTCTACACCCTCGAGGTGTTCGGCACGTCGGCGAACGACCACATCCTCGATATCAGCCCGGAGGGTATCGGGACGATCGGTGCGCTGGTCAACTTCGCCGTGGCGATCGTCGTGTCGAAGCTGACACCGCCGCCGTCGAGGGAACTGGCCGAGATGGTGGAAGGCATCCGTTACCCGGCGCGCCGGCGTACGGTGCCGGCGTCGGCTCAGACGGGTCCGTCGTCGAGCGGGGAACCGGAGGCCGGACCGGCGACCGGGCCCACGGCCGGGCAGAGCTGAGCTGCTGCGGCGTCGCCCCCGGCGCAATGAGTCACCTTACTGTCGCTCTGACGGCAGTGAGGTGACTCATTGCAGGCCGGCGTGGGCGAGCGCGTTGACCTCAGCGGGGGAGAGCGCATGATCGATCACCATGACGGCGGCCCCGATGATGCCGGCCCGTTCGCCGGTGCGCGACTGCACGATCCGCAGGTGCTGAGTGGCCAGCGGCAGCGAACGCTGGTAGACCACCTCGCGCACACCGGCGAGGAGATGCTCGCCGGCTTGCGACAGCGCCCCGCCGATCACGATCACCGACGGATTGAACAGGCTGACCGCGGCGGCCAGCACGTCGCCGATGTCCCGGCCCGCCTGGCGCAGTAGCTGGAGCGCTTCGAGCGCCCCGCCGCGTGCCAGCGCGACGACATCGCCGCTGTTCTCGGCCGTCAGCCCGCGCCGGCGCAGTGCGGCGGCGATGGCGGCGCCGCTGGCCACGGCCTCCAGACAGCCGACGTTCCCGCACCGGCACAGCGCCTCGGCCGCGATCGCCGCACTCGCCGGGTCGGCGGCGCTCCGGGGCACCTGGACGTGCCCGAGGTCCCCGGCGGCGCCCTGGGCTCCGCGGTGCAGCCGGCCGTCGGTGATCAGTCCGCAGCCGATGCCGGTGGCCACCTTCACGAACATCAGCTGGGAGGCATCCGGCCAGTTGGTGAAGTGCTCGCCGAGCGCCATGATGTTGACGTCGTTGTCCACCAGCACGACGGTGCCCAGCCGCTCGGTCAGGTACCCGGTGACGTCGAAGCCGTCCCATCCGGGCATGATCGGCGGGCTGATCGGCCGGCCGGTGGAATGTTCGACCGGTCCGGGCAGACCCACGCCGACGCCGACCAGATCGGCTGGCCTTCTTCCGGCTTCCCGGATCAGCTCGGTGGCGTGTTCGGCGACCCAACCGAGTACACGTTCCGGGCCGGCCGAGACGGGCAGCTCCTCGCCTGTCTCCGCGACCAGCTCGCCGGCCAGATCGGTGACGGCCAGCCGGACGTGCGAGGCACCGACATCGGCCGCGAGAACCGCCCGAGCGCTCGGGTTGAACGCGAACCGCGTGGGCGGCCGGCCACCGCTGGAGGCCGCCTTGTCGGCGGCGCCGATCAGGCCGGTGGCGAGCAGTGCGTCGACGCGCTGGGCGATGGTGGAGCGGGCGAGGCCGGTCTCGCCGGCGAGCTCGGCGCGGGTCCGCGGCCGACCGTCGCGCAGCAGCTGGAACAGCGCGCCCACGCCGAACCGCGTGTCGGCGGGCTGCTCGCGGGGACCGGCGCTGCGTACCTGGGTGTCGCGGTCCGCGCCGTCCTTGGCGTGCGAGGTGAACCCATCGAGCATCCTCACAGTGAAACATGCTCCTCTCGCCGTGCTGGCCTCGCCGCGTCGAAGCCTAAATGATCATGTGAAGTAGGTTTTCTCGTGCCGTGACAGGTCTGCAGACATGGTGGTGCACGAGAAAACCTACTTCACATGATCATTCGGATCTCGATATTTCGATTGTATGAGGACTTTTGCTTGACCTTCATGCAGAAGTCTGGATAGCGTGGCGCGCAGAGCGGCACCGGGGCGTTCAAGAGCATCAGGAGGTGAAGCGGCGTGCCACACGACGCAGCCGTCCGTCGGCGAGCAGTCGCGATCATCGGGACCGGATTCATGGGCCGAGTCCATTCCCGAGCGGCGGAGGTCGCCGGAGGGCGAGTGGTGGGCGTCGTCGGCTCGAGCCTGGAGCGCGCCGAAGCCGCCCGGCCGGACCTGCGAGCGGAGAAAGCGTTTCCCACCGTCACGGACCTCCTCGATGCGGTCGACGTCGACGTGGTGCACGTGTGCACGCCGAACGACCTGCACGCCGAGATGACTCACGCGGCGATCGCCGCCGGCGCCCACGTGGTCTGCGAGAAGCCGTTGAGCACCGACGCGGAGACCGCCGGCGCCATGGCCGCGGCCGCGGATGCCGCCGGAGTGGTCGCCGGCGTGCCGTTCGTCTACCGGTTCCATCCGATGGTGCGGGAGGCGCGCGAGCGTGTCCGCCGTGGTGAGATCGGCACCGTCGTGCTTGCACATGGCAGTTACCTGCAGGACTGGATGCTGCTGCCCAGCGACGACAACTGGCGGGTGGACGCCGAGCGCGGCGGGCCGACGCGGGCGTTCGGCGACATCGGATCGCACTGGTGCGACCTGCTCGAATTCGTCACCGGCGACCGGATCACGAAGGTGTCCGCGCAATCCAGCACCATCCACCCGAGCCGCGGGAGCACCCTGGAGGGGCCGGTCGACACCGAGGACGCGGTGGTCCTGCAGTTCGCTACCCACGCCGGTGCAATCGGCTCCGCGGTGATCAGTCAGGTCTCCGCCGGACGGAAGAACCGGCTGCTGCTGGAGGTGTCCGGTACCGCGGGGACGTTCAGCTTCGATCAGGAGAATCCGGAGCTGCTCTGGTACGGCGGACGCGAGCGCAGCAGTGTGCTCGTCCGGGACCCGGACACCCTGACCCCGGAGGCCGCTCGGTTCGCCCGTGTTCCGGCCGGACACCCGCAGGGTTACCAGGACTGCTTCGATCACTTCGTCGCCGACACCTATGCGGCGATCGACGACGGCACGGTGCCGGACGGTCTGCCGACGTTCGCCGACGGGGCCCGGGCCGCCCGGATCGCGGACGCGGTGGTTACTTCGGCGGCGAAACAGGTTTGGATCGACGTCGTACCGTGAAGACGAGGAACATCGGTTGCGGCCGGCACGGTGAGCGCTGGAGCTCTCGCTCGGCCGGACGTAGCAGGTCAGACACCGAGGTTTGACGAGGGAGCGAACATGAGCCGACCGATCACGTTGTTCACCGGGCAATGGGCGGACCTTCCCTTCGAAGAGGTCGCCCGGCTGGCTTCGGAGTGGGGGTTCGACGGCCTGGAGATCGCCTGCTGGGGCGACCATCTGGACGTCTGGCGAGCCGTGGAGGACGACGCGTACGTCCAGTCCCGCCTGGATATTCTGGACAAGTACGGCCTGAAGGTCTGGGCCATCTCGAACCATCTCAAGGGCCAGGCGGTCTGTGACGACCCGATCGACATCCGGCACCGCGGTATCCTCCCGGATCGGATCTGGGGCGACGGTGAGCCGGAAGGGGTCCGCCAGCGTGCCGCGGAGGAGATGAAGCACACCGCGCGGGCGGCGGCCAAGCTGGGCGTGAACACCGTCATCGGTTTCACCGGATCCGCGATCTGGAAGTACGTCGCGATGTTCCCGCCGGTCTCTCAGGACGTGATCGATGCCGGCTACCAGGACTTCGCCGACCGCTGGAACCCGATTCTCGACGTTTTCGACGAGGTGGGCGTCCGGTTCGCGCACGAAGTGCATCCGTCGGAGATCGCCTACGACTACTGGACCACGGTGCGTACCCTGGAAGCCATCGGGCACCGGGAGGCGTTCGGCCTCAACTGGGACCCCAGCCACATGGTGTGGCAGGACCTCGATCCGGTGAGTTTCCTGTGGGACTTCCAGGACCGGATCTACCACGTCGACTGCAAGGACACCAAGCTCCAGGTCGGCAACGGGCGCAACGGCCGGCTCGGGTCGCATCTGGCGTGGGCGGACCCGCGGCGCGGTTGGGACTTCGTCTCGACCGGTCACGGCGACGTCCCGTGGGAGGCGGCGTTCCGGATGCTGAACCGGATCGGCTACGACGGACCGATCTCGATCGAATGGGAGGATGCCGGCATGGACCGGCTCCGCGGTGCTTCCGAAGCCGTGCAGTACATCCGCACCCAGCTCTTCGACCCGCCGTCCGAGGCGTTCGACGCCGCGTTCTCGTCGGATTAGGGCGACTCTTCGACGCCGGGTGGCTGGAGTCCTCGTCCCTTTCCAAAGGAGTAGCACCGCATGAGTAAGCCGTTGGCCGTCCAGCTGTACTCGGCCAGGGATCAGATCGCCGAGGACCGGGACGCGGTACTGCGGCGCCTTGCCGGCATCGGCTTCGGCGCCGTCGAGCCGTTCCAGCCGTTGAACGACCCGGCAGGCTTCCGGAAGGTCGCGGATGATCTCGGACTGACCGTGTGCGCCGCGCACGCCGCCGACTTGGTGCAGGGTGTCGAACCGGCGAAGGTGTTCGACGCGCTCGGCACGCTCGGAACCGACCAGGCCATCGTGCCCGGCGGGATCCCTCGTGCCGAGTTCGCCACCGCGGACGGGGTGAAACGCGTGGCCGACCGGCTCAACGGGCTGGCCGAGCAGGCCCGGGCACGCGGCATCAGCCTCGGCTACCACAACCACGAGCACGAGCTGGAGTACCTGATCGACGGCAGGCACGCCCTGGACGTGCTGGCGGATGCTCTGGCGCCCGAGGTGTTCCTGGAGGTGGACACGTACTGGGCGGCCGTCGGCGGTGCGGACGTGCCGGCGCTGTTGCGGCGGCACGCGGACCGGGTGCGTCTGCTGCACGTCAAAGACGGCCCGGCCGTCGTCGGCGAGCACAACGTGGTGGTGGGGAGCGGGTCGGTGCCGGTTCCGGAGTACCTGGCGGCGGCGCCGGACGCGTGGCGGGTGATCGAGTTCGACCGCTGTGCCACCGACGTCCTGGATGCGCTGGAGGCCAGCTACCGGTATGTGGCGTCGCTGCCGCGGTGATCGGCGTCGGAACGCCGGGATGAATACGACTTCTGGGCGTCAGCGCGCCCCATTCTCGTATTCATCCCGGGTTGCGGGGTTGCGGCAAGGCAACGCAGGAACAGCCATGCGTGGAGGAGTAAGCAGAAGATGAGCAGTGGACCGGTGGGTGTGGCCGTGGTGGGCGCCGGTGTCATCAGCAAGCAATACCTGACCAACCTGGCCGGCTGCCCGGACGTCCGGGTCGTGGCGGTGGCCGACCTGGACGTGGAGAGGGCCCGGACGGTCGCCGGAGAGCACGACGTGCCGCACGCGGGTGACGTGCGCACCGTGATCGCGCGGGACGATGTGGAGCTCGTGCTCAACCTGACCGTTCCGGCGGCGCACGGCGAGGTGGCGCGGTCGGCACTGGCCGCCGGCAAGCACGTCTTCGGCGAGAAGCCGCTCGTGGTGGAGGTCGAGGACGGCGAGAAGCTGCTGGCCGAGGCGGCCGAGGCCGGGCTGCGTATCGGGTGTGCGCCGGACACGATCCTGGGCGCCGGCATCCAATCGGCGGTCCGCGCCATCGACAAGGGTGTCATCGGCACGCCGGTGGCGGCGACGACGGCGCTGCTCTCGCACGGCCCGGAGGGCTGGCATCCCAGCCCCGAGTTCCTCTACCAGCGCGGGGCCGGCCCCCTGTTCGACATGGGCCCGTACTACTTGAGCGCCCTGGTCTCGCTGTTCGGGCCGGCGCGCAGGGTGGCGGCGACCGGTCGCCAGGGACGGGCGGAGCGGGTGATCGGCTCCGGGCCCAAGGCCGGCACTCGGTTCGCCGTCGAAGTGCCGACGCACGTGAACGCGCTTGTGGATTTCGCGGACGGGCCGAGCGCATCGTCGACATTCAGCTTCGACTCGGCGGTGCACAGAAGGATGATCGAGATCGCCGGTACCGAGGGGACGCTGAGCGTTCCGGATCCGAACAACTTCGACGGCACGTTGTCCCTGCTCGCCACGGGTGCGGACGAATGGCAGCAGCTGCCGGTGGAGGGCACCGCCCTGGGCCGCGGCATCGG
This sequence comes from Phytoactinopolyspora halotolerans, assembly GCF_010550675.1. Taxonomy (GTDB): domain Bacteria; phylum Actinomycetota; class Actinomycetes; order Jiangellales; family Jiangellaceae; genus Phytoactinopolyspora; species Phytoactinopolyspora halotolerans. Next base: position 278,093 of record NZ_JAAGOA010000006.1, read on the forward strand.
TGTGGTCGACATGGCGCGCGCTATTCGTACCGGCGAGCCGCATCGGGCGTCCGGCGAGCTGGCGCAGCACGTGCTGGAGATGATGGCCGCGATCTCCACGTCGGCGGAGGCGGGCCGGTTCATCGACATCCGCTCCGACGTGGCTCGCCCCGAGCCTCTGCCGCCGGCCTGGGATCCGCAGGAATCCACCCTGGCCTGATGAGCCAAACGCCCGGTGAGACGGCTTCGCAGCCGTCCCGGCGTGTTCTTAACACGAACTGCGGTAAGAGATTCGGCATCGCCTAGGTGAACATCCACTGCATGGCCGGTAGCTGACTTATTCCTGAACGTGCAGGTGAATACCGCTGGGCGAACGGTGCTTGACGCATCGGTTCGCTCTCTGCGACGCCGTCTCGCCGATGTCAAGGCTTGACTTCGAGCTCGAGCCATGGTCGTCTTAACGGACAAGGCAGTAGTTTTAACACTCTTACTGAGATGTCGCCGATGGCGGCGACGCGAGAAGGGGTTGCGATGGCTGACAGGTCCGTTACCACCGGCGCCCGGGATGAGAACTCCGCCGCGGCGCGAGGGCTGACCCGGCGACACCTCATGAGAATCGGCGGAGCGGCCGCCGGCGTGGCGGCAGCGGCGGTGGCCACCGGGACGGCGAGCGCCGCGTTCGGCTCCGCGGCCACGGCAGGCCGGTCACCCGGAGCCGCTCCGGCGGCCGGACGTGCGCTGCCACCGTCGGGTGCGTTCGACCTTGACGTGCCGGGCACGGCGCTCTTCGTCAACCGGGAGCTGCACGACCAGCGCACCATCATGCAGTCGTTCGCGGTGGACAGCGTCGGCGGTCATGTCTACGTGGTGCAGATCACCCAGGCCGGCACATCGCTCCCCGGCGACGAGCCGGGCGACGAGCAGTACGCGCGCCGGGCCGCCCGCGGCGATCTGACCATGACCAAGCTTGATCTCGCCGGGAACCGGCTCGGGCACATGTATCTCAAGCGGTTCGGCCACGGAGTGGCGATCGGGGTGGAGCGCGTGGGCGACTCGGTGCATCTGTGGACCGAGGTGGACGCCGTGACGGAGGGGAGCAGTGGCTGGGGCACCCGGTTGCTGCGGTTCCCGTTCTCCGACGGCACCGTGATCGACGCGGAGCGGACACCCGGACTGCAGCGGCGCGAGTTGCTCCCCGGCGTCGACCGCACCACCTGCAACGTGGATCCGGCCCATCACACGCTGGTCATGCGCTATCGCCGGGACGGCGGCTTCCGTTATGCCCTCTTCGAGCTGCATCACGTCCGTCAGGAGCGGCCGGAGTACGTGCCGATCGCCGACGTCGCCCAACCCGGCGTGCTCGCCGGAACCACGTTCCAGGGCTACGCCAGCTACGGCCGGTATCTGTATCTGCTCGACGGGCAGATCTACAGCGACGCGAACCCGCCCGAGAGCAAGGGCAACACGCATCTGACCCGTGTCGATTGGCGAACCGGCGAGGTGGAGCAGCGGGTGCACGTGACGGACTATCACGAGCTGCATCGCCGGGAACCGGAAGGCATGGGGGTGTGGCTGGCGCAACCGGGTCGCCGCGACAGCGCCCGGCTGGGCTTCGCGTTCGGTACCAGCGTCACCGCAGACAGCGCCGACGACCGGCTATGCAGCATCATCTACAAGGACTCGTTCGTCCACTGATCCGAGGTCCGCGCGTATATGGCACATACCGGCGACGCAGCCCTCGTCCGATGCCGGCCGCCGGCTCTCAGGGTGTCGGCAACCGGCCGAGTACGTAGTTCTGGATGGCGATGACGGCGGCGCCCCGGGCCCACTCGAAGAAGTCGAACGCCTGGATATCCAGGTTCACCGGGGTGGCGCGCGGGGCGCGGTCCCGCAGCAGTTGCTCCTGCATGGCGTCGTAGCCGATGTGGGCCAGCCGTACGCCATCGCCGGCCAGGATCACCTTGTGCGGCATGGTCAGGTTGGCCACCAATGCGATCAACCGGCCCAGGGCGCGCCCGGCGTCGTCGACGATACGCCGGGCGGCCGGGTGGCCGGCGACGGCCAGGTCGAGGCACTCGTCGTAGCCGACATCCCGCCCGAGTGCTACCGAGATCGACGCGCAGATGCCCGGGATCGACAGCATCGCGTGTGCGCACCCGCGGTGACCGAGCGGGCAGCGCGGCCCGGCGTCATCGAGCGGGAGGTGACCGATGATGCCGATGGCCGCGTCCGGATTGGCGACGAACTCGTTGTGCACCACGAGGCCATAGCCGGTTCCCACCCCGATGGTGATCACGGCGAATCGTTCGCACTGCCGTCCGGCGCCGAACCAGTGCTCGGCCTCGGTGACGGCGACCACGTCGTTCTCCAGCACCACGGGCAAGCCGGTCTCCTCGGACAGCAACGCGGCCAGCGGCACGTCGGTCCAGCCCAGGTACGGTGCCTCGGCGACCACCAGATTGTCCGTGGAGACGCCGCCGAAACTCACGCCCAGGGCGGCCACATCGTCGACCCGGCGGCCGAGGTTGGTGATGAGCGTGCGCATCGTGGTGACCACGGTGGCCGGATCAAGGCTGGTGAGCTGGGTACGTTCCCGGGCCACCACCTGCGCGCGCAGGGTGGTCAGCACCGCGTGCGCCTCGTCGCCGGTGAGTTTGATGCCGAGGAAATGGCGGGAGGTCGGGACGACGTCGAGCAACACGGCGGGCCGGCCGATGCGGTTCTCCGGCTGGATGCCGATCTCGGTCAGCACGCCGATGTCGATCAGCGGCTTGGAGAGCCTGGTCAGGCTACCCGGGGACAGCGTCAGCCGGCGTGCGAGCTCGGCACGGGAGAGCGGGCCGTGGTACAGCACCTCCAGTGCGACCGAACGCGCGGTGTCGGTCAGCCCGTTCCACAGCGGCGGCGCGACGTGCATACGGGCGTGCCTCCCGGTGGTCGTGGGCCCCTAGTGTAGCGGGCGAGTTATCTTCTGCGACCATAAATATATGATGCGAAGGGTGCGGTTCGCCGTGAGAATGCTGCAGGTAATCGGGGTCGGCTGGCGCCCATAAATTCTAAGCCAAAAGTTACGACCCTACACGGACCGCCCACCCGCCGTTTCCGAACGTACGCCGGAGCCGCTCATGTCGAAGCCATCCACGCCGCGCCTCATCCACTGCCGGGCCGCAGGTGTCAGCCTACTCGTGGCGTATGCCGACGCGCGCCTGCCTGAGGTGTTGCATTGGGGGCGAGACCTCGGCGCGCTCACCGAGGACGAGTTATCGGCCGTGGCGCAGGCCGCACAGCCGCAGCGGGTGTCCAACAGCATCGACGCGGCCGTTCCGGTGTCAGTGCTGCCCGAGCCCGCGGCCGGCTGGATGGGCGTTCCCGGCCTGACCGGGCATCGCGACGGCCGCTCCTTCTCCGCCTTGTTCACCGTGGACGCGGTCAGCGGGCCGGAGCACGCCGGACCCGACGAGGATCAGCAGATCACCGTGGTCGCGACCGATCCGGCCGCCGGGCTCCACCTCACACTGGAGCTCAGCCTGACGGCGGACGGCCTGGTGCGGCAGCGGGTGACGGTCCGCAACACCGATGCGTCGACCTACACCGTCGACGGCGTCACGCTCGCCCTGCCGGTGTCGCCGGTGGCCACCGAGCTGCTCGACATGACCGGCCGGCATCTGCGCGAACGCAGCCCGCAGCGGTCGGCGTTCACCGTCGGTACTCATCTGCGGGAGAACCGCCGTGGCCGCACCGGACTCGATGCCACGCTGCTGCTCGCTGCCGGCGAAGCGGGGTTCGGTTTCCGCAGCGGCGAGGTCTGGGCGATGCACGTCGGCTGGAGCGGCAACCACCGCGTGCTCGCCGAACGGAACTCGCGCGGCGAGTCGGTCTTGGCCGGCGGGGAACTGCTGCTCCCGGGAGAGGTGAGGCTGGAGCCGGGTGAGGAGTACACCTCGCCCTGGATCTACGGATCCTACGGGGAGGGCTTGGACGAGGTCTCGCGCCGGTTCCATCGATACCTGCGCGGCCGTGCCCAGCACCCGGCGTCGCCGCGGCCGGTGACCATGAACACGTGGGAGGCGGTCTACTTCGACCACGACCTGGACCGGCTCACACAGCTCGCGGAGCACGCCGCGGCCACCGGGGCGGAACGCTACGTCCTCGACGACGGTTGGTTCCGCGGCCGGCGCGGGGATCACGCCGGTCTGGGCGACTGGTACGTGGACGAGACCGTCTGGCCGGACGGCCTGCACCCGCTCGTCGACCATGTGGAGAAGCTGGGCATGCAGTTCGGGCTCTGGGTGGAGCCGGAGATGGTCAACCCCGACTCCGATGTGGCCCGGAACCATCCAGACTGGATCCTGGCCGCCGGAGACCGCATGCCGCCCGAGGCCCGGCGCCAGCAGGTGCTGAATCTCGGCCATCCGGAGGCGTACGCCTACATCCTCGACCGTCTGGACGCGCTGCTCTCCGAGTACCGCATCGGCTACCTGAAGTGGGATCACAACCGTGACCTGGTGGATGCCGGGCATGCCCCGCACGGCGAGGCGGGTGTCCACCGCCAGACGCTCGCGGTCTACCGGCTGATCGACGAGTTGCGCAGCCGGCACCCGGACGTGGAGATCGAGTCCTGCTCCTCCGGCGGCGGACGGGTGGATCTCGGAATCCTGCTGCGCACGGACCGGGTGTGGACGTCCGACTGCATCGACGCGCTGGAACGGCAGCAGATCCAGCGCTGGACCGGCCTGCTGGTGCCGCTGGAGATGATGGGCGCGCACGTGGGTGCGACCAAGTCCCACACCACCGGTCGGATCCACCCGCTCGCCTTCCGCGCCGGCACGGCATTGTTCGGGCATTTCGGCATCGAGTGGGATCTCACCGCGGCGTCGCCGGACGAACGCGCCGAGCTGGCCGAATGGGTCGCCCTCTACAAAGACGTCCGTGACCTGATGCACAGTGGCGACGTCGTCCGCGCCGACCACCACGACCCGGCGACCCTGGTACACGGCGTGGTCGCCGCCGACCGGTCGCGGGCGATCTACGCGATCGTCCAGCTGGCCACCAGCGTGCAGTCGCCGACGGGCCCGGTCCGGCTACCCGGGCTGGACCCGGACGCACGGTACCGGCTCGCCCCGCTTGCTCCAGGCGACATCCCGGAAGGCCCCGCACGCTCGCCGCTGCCGTGGTGGGAGCATGGGGTGACCCTGCCCGGACGGGTCCTCGCCGACCTGGGCGTGCAGGCGCCGACGCTGCACCCGGAACGGCTGGTCTTGGTCGAGGCGGTCCGTGTCGACGGCTGACGAGTTCAGGGTGCGACGAGCCGCCCGTCGGTCAGCCGGTAGCCGTGATCGAACATCAGCGGCGGGTAGTCGGTGGTGAATCCGTCCACGCCCAGCGCGGCGGCATCACGCAATTGATCCGGCGTGTTCACCGGCCAGACGTTGTAGTGCAGGCCGCGTTCCTGAGCCCGCGTCACCAGCGCCTGGTCGGTGCCGGACCAGCCGAGCAGCACCCGGCGGGCGCCCAGCTCAGCCGCCTGGGTCACGGTCTCCGGAGTGCCCGCCCTGCCGATCAGTCCGACGACGCAGCCGGGCAGCCGCGTCGCCAGGGCGGCGATCGTGTCCGCGGCGAAACACGTCGGCGATATCCGATCCACCTCGTCCGGCCGGGACCTGAGCAGCTCGACGAGCGGATCGACGACGTCCGGATCTTTGATCTCTACCTGGAGCCTGGTGTCGGTGCCGGCCAGCACTTCGTCGAAGGACGGGATCTGCTGGCCGTCGCCGGCGTCCAGCGCACGCAGCTCGTCGTAGGTCATGTCGCTGACCGCGCCGCTGCCGTCGGTGGTGCGGTCGACGGTGGCGTCGTGGATGACCACCAGCACGCCGTCCTTCGACAGCCTCAGATCCAGTTCCAGCTCGTTGGCCCCCTGTGCGGCGGCGAGCTGGAACGACGCCATCGTGTTCTCCGGCGACACGCTCATGGCGCCGCGATGGCCGCAGTTGATGAACTCCATGCACTCTCCAAGATCGAACCTTGCCCGTGATCATCGACGGTTGAGCCGGTGATAGTCGGTCTAACCGTCGATGATCATGGGACGGGTCGGGGGATCAGGCGCCGAAGTAGCGCTCGTAGTCGTCGGCGATGTCCTCGGCACCCTGCCGCAGCTCCTCCGCGACGTCGCTGAAGACGCTCTGCACGTCCGCGCTCCCGCTGCTGTAGATCTGCTGGATGCCGGCGATGATCAGATCGGTCCCGTTCGGCAGGTAGGAGCGGATCGCGTCGCTCGGCTGCGCGTCCGGCAGCTGCTCCACCGCGACGCTGAAGTTCGGGTCCTCGTCCAGCTTCTTGGCCAGCTCCGGCTCGTCGGCCGCGCCCTGCACGATCGGCAGGTAGCCGGTGGCCAGCGTCCACTTGGCCGAATTCTCCGGGCGGCTGAGGAACTTCAACAGCTCGAACGCGGCGTCCTTGCGCTCCTGCGCCGCACCCTTGAGGATGGAGAACCCGTTGCCGCCCGTCGGCACGCCCTGCGCCACCTCGCGTGGCAGGAAGGCGGTGCCGACGTCGAACTTCGCCGCCTCGTACACGCCGCCGAGCGCCCCCGTCGATCCGATGAACGTGGCGACCACGCCCGCGCTGAAGTCCTCGCCGGGGCTCTGCGAGAGGTAGGCCATGTCGTCTTCGAAGATGAAGCGCTGGTGCCACTCGGCGGCGTCGACCGCGCCGCCGCTATCGATCGTCACCTCCAGGCCGTCGGAGAGCGTCCCACCGAACTGCCAGGTCGCCGCCATGAACTGCCAGTCGTCACCACCGGTGAAGGCGTGCGCCTTCAGCGACTTGCCCTGAACCTGCAGCTGGGTCAGCTCGGCGCCCCACTCCCGCAGCTCGGTCCAGGTCTCCGGGCCACGATCCGGAAGTCCGGCCTCGGCGAACAGTTCCTTGTTGTAGTAGAACAGCGGCGTGCTGCGGCCGAACGACAACCAGTACAGGTCCTCGCCGACCAGCCCTTCGTCGTAGAGCACGTCGATGTAGTTGTCCCGGTTGAGTTCGTCGTCGAGATAGTCGGTCAGCGGTTCGAGGACGTCATTGAGGAGATAACGTCCCCAGAACGTGTCCGCCAGCATCATGACGTCCGGGATCTCGCCGGCCTGCAGCGCCGCGGTCAGCTTCGACGACGACTCGTGGTAGTCGCCCTGGAACTGGACCTCGGCGTAGATGTCCTCCTGGGACTCGTTGAACTCCTCGACGAGCGCATCCAGCGTCTCACCGCCGACGCCGCCCATCGCGCTCCACATCACGATGTTGATGTCGCGCCCGCTGAACTTGCCGGGCGGGCTGATGTCCACCTGGCCCATCCCGCCGCCGGAGTCGTCGTCGTCCTCGCTGACGCCGCCGGCGCAGGAGCTGAGGATCGGTATGCCGGCCCCGGCGGCGGCCGCCATACCGAGGAAGTGACGCCGGCTCGGCTGGATGAGAGTGCTGCGACGCCGGATCAGGTCGCGTCGACTGGCCTGCTGTGCTCGATTGCGGTACCGCATCTTCCCGGCACGTCCTTTCGTTCGCCTCGGTCATGTGATGGGTTTCGTGCGTTCGGTGGTGTGGACTGTCGGTGGTGGCACCGGTCCGGTGGCGGACGGATACGCCCGGCGCGCCTCAGCCCTTGACCGCGCCGCCGGTCAAGCCCCGGGCGATCTGTCGCTGGGCGAAGAGGAAGAGGATCAGCATCGGCAGCGCCACCATGACGGTGCCGGCCATGATCCCGCCCCAGTTCTCGTAGCCGTCCGTCGTCCTGAGGTAGAGCAGGCCGATGGGCAGCGTGCGCATCTCGACCGTGTTGGTGACGATCAACGGCCAGATGAAGTCGTTCCACATATCCACGACGGCGATGATCCCGACGGTCACCAGCATCGGCTTGCACATCGGCAGGATGACCTGCCACATCGTGCGCATGTGTCCCGCGCCGTCCACCCGGGCGGCCTCGACGATTTCGCGCGGCAACGTCATCATGTACTGCCGCAGCAGGAACATGCCGAAGATCGAGCCGGCACTGGGGATGATGAGCCCCAGGTAGGTATTGACCCAGCCGAGGTTCGACACGGTGATGTAGTTGACGATCAGGGTGACGTTGTTCGGCACCATCAGTGCCCCGAGCATCACCAGGAAGATGACGTTCTTGAACGGGAACCGGAGGAATACGAACGCGTACGCGGTGAGCGTGGCGTTCACCAGCTTGATGGCCGCGCCGCCCGCGGTGACGATCATCGAGTTGATGAAGAAGTCACCGAAGGGTGCCGCGTTCCACGCTCCGGAGAAGTTCTCCCAGTGCGCGCTACTGGGAATCCAGTCCGGCGGAAAGCTGTAGATCTCGCCCGGCTCCTTCAACGCCGACGAGAACAGCCAATACAGCGGACCGACGAAGAGTAGGGCAGCGAACGCGAGCGCCACGTAGAGCAGGACGCGCTGCATCGTCGAGCCGTCGCGGGCTGGGCGCGTGCGAGGGTTCGCCGGCCGCGCTCCCTGTCCACGGGGCGTGTCCATGGTCACGCCGCTCGCGTCTCCTGGTCGCGTTCCGCTCATCGGTAGTGCACCCTTCGCTGGACGAACTTGGTCTGCAGCCCGGTGACGATGAGCAGGATGACGAAGAGGATCATGGCTCCGGCGGCGCCGCGGCCGGCATTGGAGGCCTGGAAACCTTGCTCGTAGATGTACCAGGACAGCGTCGTTGTGGCGTTGCCGGGACCGCCGCCGGTCATCACCGCGATCATGTCGTAGGCCTGGAACGTTCCGATGATGGTGATCACCATGACAAAGAACGTGACCGGCGACAGCAGGGGGAGAGTGATGCGGCGGAAGGTCGTCCAGGAACCGGCGCCGTCGATCTTGGCGGCCTCGTAGACATCCTCCGGCATGCTCTGCAGACCCGCGAGGTAGACGATCGCGATGAACCCGACGCCCTTCCACAGGTAGACGATGATGAGGCTGACCAGCGCCCAATCACTGTCGGTCACCCAGCGCGGCGATGCGACGCCGAACGGATCCAGTAACACCCGGGAAAGGCCGTAGTTCGGGTCGAAGATGAACAGCCAGAGGGTGGCGACGGCGGCACCGCTGACGATGTGTGGTGCGAAGGCCGCCGTGCGTACCAGGCCGCGCCCCTTGATCCTCTGGTTGAACAACACCGCCAGAGCAAGCCCGAGCACCACGCTCCCGATCACCACGGTGCCGGTGAACAACAGCGTGTTCATCATCACCTGCTGGAAGTTCGAACTGGTCAGCAGGTACTGGTAATTGTCCAGGCCGACCCACTCCGGCACACCGGAGAGCATGTTCCAGCGGGTCAGGCTCAGATACGCGTTATAGATGACCGGCCAGTACTCGAAGGTGCCGATGAGCACCAGGTTCGGCGAGAGCAGGAGCAGGAACAGCAGGTACTCTTTGCGATGACGACGCCAGCTGCGTTGTCGCCGTCCCCGCAGGTCTGTCCGGACGCTGCCCCCGGACGCAGAACCCGAGGCGGGCGTCGCCGCGCCCGAAGTCGTGTGGGCGGCCGCCGATGCGGTGCGAGATGCCACCGAGTTGCCTCCCGGGTAGGTGAGTTGTGCGTGTGACGTATCCGTTGCGTAGGTCCACGTCGCGATGGCCAGAGCGTGGCTAACCTGCCGCGATCCGGTCTCAGCGCGCTTGCTGAGGGTACCTATGGGGAGGACGATAACAGATTTAACGAAAAGAATGATAGACTTAACTTATAACGGGATATGAACTGCGCGCATCGAGCAGAAGGCATACTGCGGGTGTTCGCGCGGCTACGTGTCGGCACCGTGAGATCACGCTGTCCCGACCGCGGTGACACCGCTATCGCGTGCGGAGATCGTCAAGCCGGCCTGTGGCTTTCGTCGATGACGGCGGCGTGCCACATGGCCTGGATCGCATCGGCCACCTCGGGATCGGCGACGCCGAGGCCACGCATGGGTACGTCGTCGGATCGTCCGTCGACGTCGAACATCACGCACCCCGCTTCGACCGCGATAAGGGCGCCGGCCAGCACGTCCCACGGGTTGTAGTGGCCGCCGAGCACCGCCGCGGTGGCGCGTCCGGCCCCAACAGAGGCCAAGCTCAACGCACACGACCCGAGGATCCGGGTGGCGGTGAACTCATCCTGGAGCTTCGTGACGAGCCCATGCATGCCGGTCCATGCCCAGATGCCGGACCACTCGGTGAGCAGCAGGCCACCGCGCAGGCCGAGCCGTGACGCCGGTGCCACGATCGGCGTGCCGTCCAGCCGGGCTCCAGCCCCGCGGACGGCGCTGAACACCTCGTTGCGGTAGACGTCGTGCACCACACCGAGCGCGGTCCCCTCGGCGTCGACGGCCGCCAGGCTCACGCTGACCCCCGGCAACCCGTGAACGAAGTTCGTCGTCCCGTCGATGGGGTCGAGATACCAGGTCAACGCGGTCTCGTCGGCATCGTCCGGAACGGGCGACGAGGTGCCGGCCTCCTCACCGACAACCACGTCACCCGGGAACCGAGCCAGAAGCTCATTCCGGATGTGCTCCTCCACGGCGTGGTCCACGGACGTGACCCAGTCGCCGGGGCCGGATTTCTCCGCCGCGTCGCCACGCGCCGGCCTGGTGGTGGAGATACGAGCCTGGGCCCACTGGGTGAGGTGGACTGCGACGCTGAGCGCCTCGTCGAGATCTCGAGAGGTCATCCGGCCTCCTCCATCGTCGTGATCGCCGCCGAGATGGCCGGCAGGTCGTTGCTGATGACGCCGGAGAACCCGAGCTCGCTTGCTCTGCGTAGGGACGCGGGATCATCGACCGGGTAGGTCCACCAGGTCGAGAATCCCATGCGCAGATACCAGTCCAGGCTGGACTGTTCGAGGTCGTGCCAGTGCAGGTTCATCATCTCGGGGCGCAACATCTCGAGCGTCTCGGGTGGTGGTGTGCTGATCCCCGGCCAGGACAGCGCCAACCTGGCCTCCGGCATCTGGGCACGGACCTCTCCGAGGATGTCGTGCGGTCCCACGAACACACACCGGTGAAGCGCATCCTCATCCCGCAACACGGAGATGGCCCGCCGGGCGGTTCCCGCGCCCTTGCAATCGACCACCAGCATGGTCGACGTGGCGCGCACCGCCTCGTCCAGGGTGGGCAGGAAGTCGCTGACCTCGTGGTAGTCGATCTCGGACAAGAGCTGGGGACGCCCCCAGAGCCTGCGGAGATCGGCGTCGTGGAGTAGCACGGGAACGCTGTCACGGGTGAGCCGTACGTCGAACTCGATGCCGTCAGCGCCGAGTGATTCGGCGTTCTTCAGCGAGGCGACCGTGTTCTCGGTGAACTCGAACGGTGTGCCTCGATGTCCGATCAGGGTCAGCACGACATGTCCTTCGCTCTGTGTCATGGGTGTCGATTCCGTCCTGGCCTGACGGGGTCGTGGAGAGCTTGGCCGCGTGACAGTCGCTCGGCGACGGAGGGACTGCACATCCGTAGGTCCGTACGGCTCTGAGCACCATGCGCAAGCCTCGTCGGGCCCGTCGTGCCGCTGACGGACACCTTAACAGAGTTAACTCAAAGTGAGAGATACTTAACGCCGACCGCGAAGAGCCCTGACCGCCCACGGCGGCGGCGTGGAAGAACGTCATCGCGGAACGTGCGGACGCCGGCCGCCGCGGGCGAGCCGACTCGTCCGGTCACGTTCAGCCGCCGCGCGCGATGGTCACCTCCGTGTGTTCGCTCAGCTCCGAGACGAGCCGGTCGTCCACGCCTTCGTTGAGGACGAGATGGTGGTAATCCGACGTAGGTGCCAGCCGGTGCAGCGCCGTACGCTCCAGCTTGGTGGGGTCCATCAACAGTGCACGGCGCTGGCCGGCCTGCATCATCGCACGCTTGATCATCACGATGTCGGGCTCCTGGTGGTACGTCGTGGTCACCGTCATCGCGGAGGTGCTCAAGAAGACGATGTCGACGGTGAGTGCCCCGACCGCCTCGATCGCGCTCATGCCCAGGAACGCATCGTGCGTGGTGTTGTAGTCGCCGCCGATGCCGATCAGGTGGATGTCCTGCATGGAGCGCAGAACCTGCATGGCCGGCAGGTAGTTGGTCACCACGGTGAGCGGCCCCAGCTCCAGGTCACCCAGCTTGCGGGCGAGGAAGAGGTTGGTGGTGGACGTATCCAACATGATGGACATGCCCGGCTCGATCAGCTGCAACGCGGCGGTCGCGAGCGCTTCCTTCTCTGCGGTCTGCACCCGGAGCCGGTACTCCGAGCTGCTCTCGAACACGGTGGACGGCTGCGCCGAGACGCCGCCGTGGAACTTGCGCACCACGCCCTGCCGGGCCAGCTCGTCCAGGTCGCGATGGACCGTCATCAGGCTGGCCCCGGTCAGCTCGGTCAACTCGTTGACGGTCGCCACGCCGTTCGCGACGACGTGCGCCACGATCGTTTGCTGCCGGGATTCGCGTGCCTGCGTGCGCCTCGACGGCGGCCCGCTCCGGTCGGCGGAGGGTGTCATGAGACAAGGGTGCCATCCTCACATGACCACGTCCTCGACGGTATGGCGACGGACTGGAACGAACCGTGGGAGATTCACCGTGTGTTGGTGTAGATTTAACAGTCATTGATGTTATGCCAGCCACAGCAGCGGTGAATTCACCGGTACTGAGCCTTGAGGAGCGTGTGTGAACTCTGCCGCCACGGACGCCGTCTGGGTCGGTGTCGACCTGGGGACGCAGAGCACCCGTACCGTGATCGCCGACGACGGCGGCCGGGTGCTGGCCCTCGGCTCGGCGCCACTGGACAGCCGGCGGGAGAAGGCCGCGGTGCGCACCCACGAACAGGACCCGCACCAATGGTGGGAAGCGGTCGGGACGGCCTCCCGGCACGCGTTCGCCCAGCTACCGGACGATGCACGCCGCAGACCGGTGGGCGGCGTCGCCATCTGCAGCACCTCGGGCACGGTGGCATTGATCGACGACCGAGGTGTACCGCGCACGCCGGCGCTGATGTACGACGATGCGCGCGCCTCGGACGAGCTGGCCCGGCTCCGCAGCCGCACCGACGTTGCGGGCAGCGCCGACATCCAGCTGTCCTGGGCGCTGCCGAAGATCGGCTGGCTGCTGCGACGGCACGCCAGCACCGGCCGATCGCCCACCTACGCCGCGCACAGCGCCGACGTCGTCGCCGCGGCTCTGGTCGGACACCGCGTGTCGACCGACACCAGCCACGCCTTGAAGTCCGGCTATGACCTCGTCGGGGATCGGTGGAACCACGCCCTCGCCGGCGCCGCGGGCATCGATGCGACGGTGCTTCCGGACGTGGTGCGTCCCGGCAGCCGACTCGGCACCGTCGCCGGTGCGGCGGCGGAGCACACGGGAATCCCCGCGGGCACCCCCGTCGTCGCCGGCATGACGGACGGGTGCGCCGCCCAGATCGCCGCCGGGGCGTTGGCGCCCGGGACGTGGAACTCGGTGCTCGGCACTACACTCGTGCTCAAAGGGGTGAGCGAGACGCTCATCGAGGATCCGGACGGAGCCGTGTACAGCCACCGCCACCCCGACGGAGGCTGGCTGCCGGGAGGCGCGTCGAACGTGGGCGCGGGCATGATCGCCGAGGAGTTCGGCGACGCGGACCTGGAGGACCTCGCGCGGGCCGCACGCGGCTACGAACCTGCCGGCGCGGTGGTCTACCCGCTCACCGCGCGCGGCGAGCGGTTCCCGTTCGTGCGCCCGGACGCGCAGCGGTTCGAGGCCGGGACGCTCACCGGGGCGGCCGAACGCTACGCGGCGGTGCTGCAGGGTGTGGCGTTCGTCGAGCGGTTGTGCTTCGAGCGACTGGCCGCGCTGGGTGCGGACGTCTCCGGGGAGCTCAGCGTGACCGGCGGCGGCACCCGGAGCGAGTACTGGAACCAGCTCCGTGCGGACGTGCTCGGCCGCCGCCTCACCCTGCCCGCCACCGCGGAACCCGCGTTCGGGATGGCGGTGCTGGCCTCGGCCCGGGAGGAGAGCGTCGCGGCCCGGGCCGCACGGATGGTGACCCGGCGGGGCGTCGTCGAGCCTCGTCCGGCCCACACCGAGCGGCTCGCCGAGGGTTACGAACGGCTCGTCGCTGAGCTGGTCGACCGCGGGTATATCTCGGACACGTTCACCAGACCTAAGGCCGCAGTGACGTCATCGATTCGAGGCACCGACCTATGACCACAGAGTCCACGACCGCTCCCACTACACGCATCGACCCCGGGCCCGCGCCCGTGCCCACGCCCGCGCAGGTGCCCACGCCCACGTCCGTGACGCTGGCGCGGCACGGACGTACGCCGTGGCACGACGGCAACCGCTACACCGGGTCCAGCGACATCGACATCGACCATGTCGGCCGTGCCCAGGCCGAGCAGCTGGCGAACTGGGCACGGGAGGCCGCACCGGACGTGCTCTACTCGTCGACGATGCAGCGCACGCGGCAGACCGCCGCCCCGATGGTGGAGGCGCTGGGCCTGCCGCTGCACACCGACGAGCGCCTGCGCGAGCTGGACTTCGGCGAGATGGAAGGCCGGACGCTGACCGAGCTCCGAGCCGAGGATCCGCAGGCCGTGGAGCTCTTCGAGCAGGACGCCGCGACGCATCACCTGCCGGGCGGCGAGCATCCGGAAGCCGCGGCCGATCGCGCCACCGCCGCGCTGGCCGACATCGTCTCCCGGCATCAGGGGCAGGACATCCTGGTGGTCTGTCACAACACGATCATCCGGCTGATCGCCTGTCGCTACCTGGGTATCCCGCTGGGTGCGTACCGGACCGCGCTGCGCGGCATCGCGCCGGTGGCCACGACCCGGTTCAGTTTCCGGCCGGACGGCTCGGTCATGCTGGACTACTACAACCGGCCCACCGATGGCTGACGAGCAGACGGAACAGAGGCTATCCGGTGGCCGCAACTCGCGGACCGCGCGGCAGACCCGGATCGCCGAGCATGTCCTGCGTGAGGGTTCGGTCTCGGCCAGCAGCCTCTCCGAGCTGTTCGGCGTGAGCCTGATGACCGTCCACCGCGACCTGGACGAGCTGGAACGCCAAGGCGTGGTCCGCAAGTTCCGCGGCGGCGTCAGCGCGCAGCCGTCCAGCGTGTTCGAGAGCAACGTCGCCTACCGGTTGCGGACCGCCCGCGCGGAGAAGGTGGCGATCGGCCGGTACGCGCGCACCATGATCGAGCCCGGCATGGCGGTGATGCTGGACGACTCGACCACCACGCTGGAGGTGGCGCAGCTGCTGCCGGACGCGGCTCCGCTCACGGTCATCACCAATTTCCTCGAGGTGATCAAGACCGTCAGCCGGATGTCCGGGATCAGGCTGATCGCACTGGGCGGTGAGTACTACCCGACGCACGACTCTTTTTTGGGCGTGCCCTGCATGGAGGCGATCGAGTCGCTGCGCGCAGACGTGCTGTTCACCTCGACGTCGGCGGTGTCGGCCACCCACGCGTATCACCAGGAGCAGGAGATCGTGCTGGTGAAACGCGCCATGATGCGCTCGGCGGAGAGAAAGGTCCTGCTGATCGACCACGGCAAGCTCGGCGGCTCGGCCCTGCACCAACTCGCGCCGCTCACCGACTTCGACGACGTCGTCGTGGACGCCGGCGCGCCCGGGGACGTGCTGCGTGCGCTTCGCGACCGGCGGATCAACGTGCACATCGCCGACCCGGTCGCGGACGAGCCGGACGCCCGGGACAGGCCGGAAGCGCCGGACACGCTGGACTGACGGACCACCACCCAGGGAGGGAGAATCCCATGTATGTAGGGGTCGACGTCGGGACATCGCTGACCAAGGCCGTCGGGTACGACGCGGACGGCGCCGAGCTCTGCGTGCACAGTGTCCCGACGCAACTCAACTATCCCGGGCCGGGCCGGGTCGAGCAGGACGCCGACACGGTGGTGGACTCGGTGATCCGGGTTGTGCGTGCCGTCGTCGCCGAGCTGCCGCACCCGCCCTCATTGATCGCGGTGACCGGGCAGGGCGACGGTTGCTGGCTGCATGACGCGGACGGAGCACCGGTGCGGCCGGCGGCGTCCTGGCTGGACGCCCGTGCCGCGGATGTGGTCCGCCGATGGGACGTGGACGGCACGGCGGATGCGATCCTGGCGCGCAACGGCGGCATGGTCTTTCCGGGCGCGTCGGCGGCAATCCTGGCCGTGCTGGACCGGGAGGAACCAGAGGCGCTGGATCGGGCGAACACCGCGACCCACGGCGTCGGCCTGGTCTTCCGGCGGCTGACCGGTGAGCGGGCCAGCGACGTGTCGGACGCGTCGTTTCCGTTCCTCGACCCGCGCCGCCACGACTACGATGACGAGATCCTGCGGCTGTGCGGCCTGGAACACCGCCGTGACCTGCTGCCGCCCGTCGTCGGCCCGGCCGGGCCATCGGCACCGCTGACCGCGGGCGCGGCCGAGTTGCTCGGGCTGCCCTCCGCGGCGGCGGAGCGGACCGTGGTGAGCGCCGGCCCGTACGACCTGCTGGCCTCGGCCCGCGGCAGCGGCGTGGTGCAGCCGGGCGACGGGCTGCTGATCGTCGGTACGACGCTGGCGTGCCAGGTGGTGACGGACGACCCGTCGCCGATCCCGCACCGCGCCGGGCTGCTGCTCGGCATGTGGCGGCCGGACCGGTGGATGCGGGCGATGCCGGCGATGGTCGGTACCGCCTCGATGGACTGGCTGCTGCCGATGGTGGGCACGTCGTTCGACGAACTCGGCACGCTGATGGGTGACTCGCCACCGGGTGCCAACGGCGTCCGGGCACTGCCGTATTGGTCGGCGTCGGGGGAGCGGGCGCCGTTCGTGGACGCCTCCGCTCGCGGCCGGCTGGACGGGCTGCACATGGGGACCACCCGGGCCGATCTGGTGCGCGGACTGGCCGAAGGGCTGGCGTTCGCCGCCCGGCACTGCTTCGACGCGGCGGGGTTGACCGGACGGCTGGCGGTGTGCGGCGGCGGTGCGCAGAGCGCGGCGTGGATGCAGCTCTTCGCCGATGTGCTGGGACGCCCGCTGGAGGCCGTCGACGTCGGGCAGGCCGGAGCGTACGGGGCGGTGCTCTCCGCCCTGGACGGGCGCGGCCAGGCACCGGACTCGTGGCCGATCCCGCGGCACACCATCGAACCGGCGGCGGACAGCCGGGACCAGTATGACGAGGCATTCGAGGACTACCTGCGGCGGGTCGACCGCGCGCGGGAGGAATGGAAGGACCGTTGACCGAGATGCACGACGACTCCGCCGGCCCGGTGGGCACCGATAACGCTGGTGACGCCGGGGAACTACGGGTCCTGCTGGCGGGCGACCATTTCGTCCGGAACGACCTGCTGGAGGACCGGCTGCGGCAGGCGCTCCCGGCCGATGCCGCGGCGCGGCTGGACGTCCGGTCGATGACGCTGCCGTGGCCGATGGTCCCGTATGGGCGGGTGCAGGAGGTCGACGAAGCCTCCGACGTCGAGGACGAGCTGCTGGCACAGGTCGGCGACGTCGAGGTGGCGGTGACCCAGATGGCGCCGTTCACCAGGCGAGTGCTGGAAGCGGCACCGTCGCTGGGGTTGATCGTGTGCACCCGCGGCGGCCCGGTGAACGTGAACGTGCAGGCGGCGACCGAGCGAGGCATCGCGGTGTGCAACACGCCGGGGCGCAACGCGGTGGCGGCGGCCGAACACGCGGTGACGCTGATCCTCGCCGCGCTGCGGTCGATTCCGCGGGTGCACGCCAGCGTCGCCGCCGGGGAATGGCGCAGCGACCTGTACGCGTACGACGAGTGTGGCCTGGAGCTGGGCGGGTCGACGGTCGGCCTGGTCGGGTATGGGGCGATCGGCCGCCGCGTGGCCCGCATCCTGCGCGCGTTCGATGCCGAGGTACTGGTCAGCGACCCGTTCGTGGCCGCCGATGATCTCGGGCCGGGGGTCCGGCTGGTGGACCTGGACACGCTGCTGGCCGCCAGCGACGTCGTCAGCCTGCACGCTCGGCTGACGCCGGAGACGGAGAACCTGATCAACTCCACGACGCTCGCGGCGATGCGCCCGGGCAGTTACCTGATCAATACCGCGCGGGGCGGACTGGTCGACGACCAGGCGCTGGCGGCCGCCCTGCACAGCGGGCATCTCGCGGGTGCCGGGCTGGACGTGTACCCGCGCGAACCGATTCCGGCCGGATGGCCGTTGCTCTCGTCCGACCGGGTGGTGATGACGCCGCACCTGGCCGGTGCCACCCGGCAGACGGCGCACCGGGCGGCCGAACTCGCCGCGGCGTCGGTGGCGGCGTTCTTGGCCGGCGAGCGTCCACCGGGCATGGTGAATCCTGAAATCGCGGTTGCGGGGTAAAACGTAAGAAATCGCGTCCGGCGGGTGCCGTACGGCCCCAGTCGAACCGGCGTCGATGGTGAACAATGAGTGAATAGAGTATGAATGAGTGTTGACGAGGAGATGACATCGGTGAAGGCGCCCTGGCGACGGTTACGGTCGTCATGGCGCGCCCGTCGAAGTTCTGACCTGTCCAAGGCGCTGCTCGGGCAGATGCGCGCAGCCGCGGAGGGCGCTGTGCTGGCCCGGGACATGGTGGACAAGAAGATCAGCCCTTCGCAGGCGCGCGAGCGGATAGCGGACGTCGAGCACAGCGGGGACGAGATGCGCGGCCAGTTGGTCGACCGGCTCTCCAAGACACTGGTCTCGCCGCTGGACCGGGAGGACCTGTTCCGGCTCTCCCGTTCGGTGGACGACGTGCTGGACACCATCAGGGACTTCGTCCGTGAGGCTGATCTCTACCAGATCGAGAAGCGCAAGACGTACCGGCCGCTGGTCGACGCCGTGGTGGTGGCGATCGAGTCGCTGGAGGACGCGGTCGCCTCGGTGTGGAGCAAGCCGCAGCGCGTGCCGATGAAGGCACTGGACGCGAAGAAGGCCGCCCGAGCCGTCAACCGGGCGTACCAGGACCAGTTCGCCAAGATCGTCGACGGCAACGGCGAGATGTCGCCGCAGGCCCTCAAGCACCGGGAGCTGATCAAGCGGCTGGACTGGGTGGGCATCCGGATCAACGAAGCGGCGGACGTACTGACCGACGGAGCGCTCAAACGCGGCTACTGACTCCCTCCTGGCGGTGATCATCAACGGTTGAGCCGGCCATGACCGGCTCAACCGTCGATCATCATCGCCAGTGGGCAGAGCGTGAGCAGAGCGATCGGGCAGAAGCAGGAGGGCCGGAGAGGGAGGTGACGGTGGCGCCGGAGGTGCTCGTCGCGATAGCGGTCGTCTTCGCCGTGGTGACCGGGGCCAACGACGGGGGCGCCCTGATCGCGCCCGGTCTGCGGGTGCCGGGGTTGTCCGTGCCGGTCAGCCTCGGCATGCTCATCGTGGCGGTGGTCGCTTTCCCGCTGCTGGTCAGCACCGCGGTCGCGGGCACCATGCTGGAGTCGATCGTCGGCGCGGAGCGCGACGGTACGACCGCCCTGGCCATCGGCTTCATCGCGGGTGTGGTGGTGTCCGCCGCGCTGGCCTGGATCGGGCTGCCCACCACCCTGACGCTGGCCGTGATCGGTGGCATCGCCGGCGCCGGTCTGGGAATGGCGCTGGACGTGGGCTGGTCCGCCGTGGTGCGGGTGCTGCTGATCGGCATGGCGGCGCCGGCGGTCGGAGCGGTGCTGGCACTGGTGGGATCGTGGGCGTGGCGCTCGTTCCGCAACGCGTCCTACCTGTGGACGGTGCGCTGGACCCACGCGACGGCGTATGCGGCGCAGTGCGTCGCTTATGGCGCCAATGACGGGCAGAAGATGCTGGTGCTGTTCCTGGCGGCGAGCATCACCGCGGACGGCGACACGGGTGCCGCGTCGCTCGACTGGTGGGCCTATCCGGCGTTGGCGGCAGCGTTCGCGGTGGGCGCCGTGATCGGGCTGCCCAGAGTGGCGCGCAGTGTGGGCAACGGAATTCTCAGCAGCCGGCCGACGCATGCGGTCACCGCGGAGTTCTCCGCGGCGGCGGCGGTGCTGGGCAGCGCCGCCGCCGGCGCGCCGGTCAGCATGACGCAGTCCGTGGCCGGCGGCTTGGTCGGCGCGGCCGTGCACGAGAGCGCGCGCCGGGTGCGCTGGCGCATGGTCCGCAACCTGGCCGTGGCGTGGGTGGTGACCCTGCCCGCGAGCTTCGGTGCGGCGGCGTTGGCCGGCGTGATCGCCGGGCGTTGAGCGGCCGCCGCCTCCGCGGACCCTGGCCTCGTGGGGGGGCGGACCGGCGGTGGTTGTTATATAGGGGGCCGCCAGGTGGGGGTGCGCCCCC
>NZ_JAAGOA010000006.1:298340-335331 GCF_010550675.1 Phytoactinopolyspora halotolerans
GGGGTCCTCCATTCGGTTGTGTTTTTCCTTCTGGGCCTCCTGGGTGGCTGTCCCCCCACGACGTTGCGCGTTCTCGGACTTAGCCGTCCCGGCGGCGGGACCTCATCGAGGCGAGTCCCACCACACACTGACCGGTCGTTCGGTCGGGATGGCAGTATGGGTGGCATCAGTGCTCACTGCAACGTCGCCGTGAGGAGGCCGAGGATGGCGTATTACCGGCAGGTGGGCGAGGTCCCCCCGAAGCGTCACACGCAGCATCGCCGCCCGGATGGTGGGTTGTATTACGAGGAGTTGATGGGTGAGGAGGGCTTCTCCAGCGATTCGTCCTTGCTGTACCACCGCCATATCCCGTCGGCGATCGCCGACGCCCAGCCGTGGGAGCTGCCGGATCTGTCGACGGTGCCGAACCACCCGTTGACGCCGCGGCATCTGAAGCTGCACGAGCTGTTCGCGGACACGTCGGAGATGGCGTGGAAGTCGGTGGATGTGGTGACCGGTCGGCGGCTGGTCCTGGGCAACGCCGACGTGCGGATCTCCTATGTGGTGGCGGGCGAGTCATCGCCGCTGTATCGGAACGCGATCGGCGATGAATGCGTCTACATCGAGTCCGGCTCCGGGACGGTGGAGACCGTCTTCGGTGCGCTGCCGTTCCGGCAGGGTGATCACGTGCTGTTGCCACGGGCGACGACCCATCGCTGGCTGCCCGGCGGAGACGAGCCGGTGCGCGCGTACGTGATCGAGGCGAACTCGCACATCACGCCGCCCAAACGGTACCTGTCCCGGTTCGGACAGCTGCTGGAGCATTCGCCGTACTGCGAGCGCGACCTGCACGGTCCGGCTGAGCCGCTGCTGGCCGACGGCGAGGACGTGGAGGTGTTCGTCAAGCATCGCGGACCTCGGGGAATCGCCGGGACCCGGTTCGTCTATCCCGCCCACCCGTTCGATGTCGTCGGCTGGGACGGCTGCCTGTACCCGTACACGTTCAACATCTCCGACTTCGAGCCGATCACCGGGCGGGTGCATCAGCCGCCGCCTGTGCATCAGGTCTTCGAGGGCTACAACTTCGTGGTCTGCGACTTCGTGCCGCGCAAGGTCGACTACCACCCGTTGTCCATTCCGGTGCCGTACTACCACTCCAACGTGGACTCGGACGAGGTCATGTTCTACTGCGGCGGCAACTACGAGGCGCGCAAGGGCTCGGGGATCGGACAGGGGTCGATCTCGTTGCATCCGGGCGGGTGGGCACACGGTCCGCAGCCCGGCGCGTACGAGGGCAGCATCGGTATGGAGCGTTCGGACGAGCTCGCCGTCATGGTGGACACCTTCCGTCCGCTCGAGCTCGGCGAAGGCGGTCAGGCCTGCGACGACGGTGTGTACGCCTGGAGCTGGAACCAGCGCTCGTGAGGGACGGACACGCCGCCGACCACCGCCACCGCGAGACCGCCCTTGCCCCACCACGACCCCGGCGACGACCGCCGCCAGGGCCACCGGCCCTGAGCCGACGGGCGGGGGAAACCCTGAGGGCATGGCGGCGGCACATCCGGGATGTAACCCATCGTCGCCGGTGGTCGTCTCGACTACGATGATGATATGAGTGCCGCCGGTGCGGTAGGGCCGCCATATCACCCGCAGACCCGTCCTCCCCAGCTTCGATGCAGCGATTCTGAACGTGAGGCCGTCGCGGCGATGGTCCGCTCTGCCAGCGAGGACGGCCGGCTGGACCTGACTGAGCTGGACGAGCGACTCGGGGCGGTCTACGCGGCCAAGACCCACGGCGATCTGGCCCAGATCATCGTCGACATCGTGCCGCCGCCGATGCGGCCGATGCCACCGCGTCCTTCGGCGATGCCGCAGCCGGTCCCCGTGGTGCCGGTCATGCCGGTCATGCCGGTGCAGTGGCGTCCCGGCGTCAGCGACCGGACGATCCTGCCGGCGTTTCTGCTCTGCATCTTCCTTGGGGTCTTCGGTGCCCACCGGTTCTACGTCGGCAAGGTCGGTTCCGGGATCGGCATGCTCGTCGCCTGCCTGCTGAGCTTCGGCGTCGTGGCCGGAATCTGGGCGCTGATCGACCTCATCGTCCTGGCCACTCGTTCGTTCCGGGATCAGTACGGCAACATCCTGCGCAACTGGACCTAGCCTCCGGCCTGGCCGCTACTCACCGGCTGTGGACTGGCCGCGCGGCGCGTCGACGATGCGGAAGACCGGGTGGTGCTCGGACTCCGCGATGAACCGGTCGACCGGGTCGTCCACCTCGGCGTCGAAGTAGGGCCGGGTGATCGGCACCAGCCGGATGTACTCCTTCAGCACCGGGCCGGCTTCGTCCGGCCCGCATTCGACCAACCCCACGTGCTGGCGATCGCGGCCGCGGCTGAGCGTGGCGGTGCCGTCGGCACGGGCGTTGACGACCCACGGCACGGCACCGTACGGAGCGACCAGATAGCGCTTCTCCCGGTGGGTCACCGGACGGACCGGTGTGGAGCGAGCCTGGCCGGTGCGGCGGCCGGTGGTGGTGACCAGCACGTACGATCGTGGCGCCAGCCCGGCCGTCAACGCGGCCTTGATGAGGGAGTTCGCAATCCGGCGGCTGCGGCTTGAGCGGTACGTGCGGGCCATGCTCTCAGCATCCCAGGCTGCCGCCCGGTCCAACAGGGTGTTCGACGGATCTGCGCGATGATGGAGATGTGATGGTTTCTCGCCTTTGTCGCCTCGTCATCGCCGCCGTTGTGCTGCTGGCGGCCGGCTGTTCGGACAGCGCCGACGACGCACGCCCAGAGGCGTCCGCACCGACGGGCGGTTCCGCGGCGAGCGCCGACCGAGACGCACCGTCGTCGCCATCCGGAACGCCGGCACCGCCGGTGACGTCCGGGCCGACCACGGTGCCGGAGACGTCCGCCCCTGCCGCCACCTCGACGCCGACCCGGGAGCGACCGCACCCGGTGTCTCTCCCGGCGCTCATGGAGCGCGAATACGACGGACGTGGCCTGGAGCTCGGCGATGTGATCGAGGAGACGGACGCGTACACCCGGTATGAGGTCAGTTACCGCAGCGGTGAGCTGACCATCTCCGGCATCATGAACGTGCCGGCGGGCGACGGGCCGTTCCCGGTGCTGATCCTGGCGCACGGGTACATCGACCCGGAGATCTACACGACCGGGCGAGGGCTCGCGCGCGAGCAGGACTACCTGGCCCGGCAGGGCTACGCCGTGCTGCACACCGACTACCGCAACCATGCCGGTTCGGACGACGATCCGGACAATGAGGTGCGGCTGCGCCTCGGATACACCGCGGACGTCATCGACGCGGTGCTGGCCGTCCGGGAGTCGTCGTCGCCGTACCTCGACGGCGATCGGGTGGGCCTGCTGGGGCGGTCGATGGGCGGCGGCGTGGTGCTGAACGCGCTGGTGGTCGAGCCGGGTCTGGTGGACGCGGCCGTCATCTATGCCTCCGTCAGCTCCGACACCGTCGACAACTTCGATATGTGGATCCGCGGTGAGCCCGAGCGGGGGGAGCTGACGGAGCAGATCATCGACGCCTATGGGGCACCGGAGGACAACCCGCAGTTCTGGCGCAACGTCTCGCCGCGCACATTCTTCGACCGCGTCACCGAGCCGGTCCTCATCCACCACGGCACCGCCGACGACACCTGCCCCATCGACTGGGCGTACGAGACCCGTGATGCCCTCGACGAGGCGGGTGCCGAGGTGACCCTCGAGGTCTACGACGGCGAGCAACACGCATTCGAGCCGCAGTGGCAGGAGTCGATCGAACGGACGGCGGCGTTCTTCGACGACCACCTCTAGGAGACTGCTGAACAAGGCGTCAGTGCGGCGCAGGCGATGGCGTTGGTGGCGGGCGGAACGCCGCCAAGGCCGTCGAGCGGCGAGTTTGAGTCAGCACTCTGGGTGCGACAACGGGGTCGTTCCGCCCGCCGGTGGCCATTCTCGGCCTGTTGTGGGCGGCTGGCAATGGTTGCAGATGGGGTTCCCAGCCCCCGGTTCAGGCTAGGGCCCAGGCTCCGTGGTGGATGGTGAGGCCCATGGCGAGGAGTCGCCGCAGGTTGAGGGCTGCAACACGGTGGTGGAGCCAGTTGTTGTTCTTCTCGATCCCGCGGTAAGGCACCCGTCGAGCGCCTCTGGTGAGCCAGGCGATGGACCGTTCGACCATCGGCCGGTGCCGCCGGTATACGGTCTGGAAGCTGTCGTCAGCGGCCCGTTGCCGGTGCTCGCGCATGAGCTGGTCGTGCTCATGCATCTTGACCGTGCGGCCGGAAGTCGATGAGGTGCAGTGTTCGGCGAGTGGGCATTCGCGGCAAGCGATGCCGAACACGGCGTTGTTCTTCGCGGTGATCTTCCTGGTCACGCCTGCTGGACAGGTCAGGGTTCGAGCAGCGGCGTCATGGACGAAGTCATCGATGGTGAAGCCGCCCTCGACCGCGGGCCGCAGCGGCCACGGCTTGAGCAGCGGTGTCCACTTCTTGCCGTGCAGAGTGTGGAGCATGTCGCCGGTGGCGTAGGCAGAGTCACCGAGCACTTCCACCTGCTGATCCGCGGTGATGGTGGCATCGGCGACGACGAGCTCGGCGCCCACGTTCGCGTCGGAGTGCTCGGTGCCGTTGGTCTTGGTCAGTGCGCACACGGTAGTCAGCCCGGTCTCAGGCTCCACCACCACGTGGGCCTTGAACCCGTCCTGGCGCCGCTCCCGGGTCTTGTGCGCGTGCCGGGTGTCCGGGTCCACGGTCGAGATCACCCGGTCCGGCGCGGTCTTACGGGCGATGCGCCAGCGGCCGTCGGTGCCATCGGAGTCCTCGGCCGGCTCCACGTCTTGGCCGGCGACCAGCGCCAGCAACGCGACCGCGTCGGCCGGCTTCCCGCCGTCCTGGGAGATCTGCTCCAGCCCGATCTGGTCGTCCAGCGCAGCAAGCAAGGCCAGCGCGTCGCCGACCAGCGCGGACACCAGCTCGTCGCGGGCGGCCGGGTCGTCCCAGGCGATCGGAGGCTTCCCGGGCGAGTGGTAGTCCTGCCCGCTCCGCTCGGCCAGCCGGGTGCAGTACACCGCAATCAGGTCCTCGGCGCCGGGCACCTCCCGGCCCACTCGGCGGATCTGGGCGATCAGCTGGGTGACGGTGTCCTGGCGGGCGACCGCGTCGTCGAGGATGGTGGAGTCCAGCGCCCGGCGCTGTTTACCGGCCACCGCACCGGTTTCGGTGATGACCTCGCGGACCACCTCGAAGATCCGCTGCGGCCGGTCGCTAGCGGCCAGCCGGCGCCTCCAGTAGGTCAACGTCGAGGGATCGAAGCCCTTCGCATCGATCGCGAACCCACACGCTGCCTTCCACCGCAGGTCGAAGGTCAGTGCGTCGACCGCTTCGCGGTCCGAATGCCCGTACAGCGCCTGAAGCACGATCACCGAGGCGATCACCTCGCCCGGGATCGAGGGCCGACCCCGCCCCGAGGGGAACAAATCAGCAAACAACACGCCCGGGAACAGCCGATCGCGGTGCTCGGCGAGCAACGCGAACACACTGCCCGGCTCGAGTAAGTGCCCAGCCACCGACTCCACATCCAGCAGCTCCCGCTGCCGATCCGATTCACCCTGCACACCCACAGGATTCCAGGCCAGCGCCGAAAGACATACCCGCCACGCGGATTGTTCAGCAGCCTCCTAGGGCGCGAGCCGGTGCCGGCCGCGCGATATACGCGCGATACAGCGAGCGCGCCGCGCAGCGACGTGATGTGGTGACCTAGAAGCCGCGCACGCGCGTGATCCGGATCCGGATCGGAGCCGAATACGTGGCGGCGAACTGCTCCACGCTGCCGACGACACTGATCATGTCCTCGCGGTATTTCGCCAGGTACTGCGGTGACGCATCGGGAGCGGGAAGATCGTCGGCAAGCTCCGCGCGCCCGGTCATCACGATGATGTCGCCGCCGGTGCTGGTCCCGTTGAAGTGCAACGACACCTGCGGGTGCGCCTCGATGTGCGCGAGCCGGTGCGCCTTGTGATCGCTGTACGCGATGATCTCGTCGTCACCGGTCCAGAGGAACCAGACCGGGTTCGGTTGCGGAGTGCCGTCCTTGCTGACCGTGGTGAGCCAGATGACCTGCTCTGCCTTCAGGCGTGTGCGCACGCGCTCGCCGAACGGGGTCTCTGGGCTGGGCAACACGTCTTCTGTCGTCATGTCACGGCAAACACTGTGTCGTGGCCGTGTCATCCCGGCTGAGCACGCGTCTGTGCGAGCTGGTCGCGGCGACGGGTGAGGTAGGCGATCTCGGCGGTGTTGCCGGACAGCTCGATGGCCCGGTCGTAGGCGGCGCGCGCCTGCCGGCCGCGGCCGAGCCGGCGCAGCAGGTCGGCGCGGGTCGCATGGTAAGCGTGGTATCCGGCCAGCGTGTCCTCGAGGCGGTCGACCGCCGTCAGCGCCACGTCGGGACCGTCCAGTTCGGCGACCGCGATGGCCCGGTTGAGGACGACGATCGGCGAGGCATCGATGCGGACAAGCTGGTCGTAGAGTGCGACGACCTGTGCCCAGTCGGTGTCGCGTACGTCCCGGGCGGACGTGTGCACGGCGTTGATGGCCGCGAGGATCTGGTAGCGACCCGGCGCCACTCCGGCAGCGGCGGCGGCGAGGCGCTCGCGCACCAGCCGATGACCCTCGGCGATCAGTGCCGCGTCCCAAGCGCCACGGTCTTGCTCGTCGATGGCGACCAGTTCGCCGCTCGCCGAGATCCGGGCGTCGCGCCGGGCTTCGATCAGCAGCATCAGCGCCAGTAGCCCGGCCACCTCGCCGTCCTCGGGCATCAGCGCACGGATCAGGCGGGTGAGCCGGATCGCCTCGGCGGTGAGGTCGGACCGGACGGGATCGGTTCCGGGCCCGGTGGCCAGGTAGCCCTCGTTGAAGACGAGGTACAGCACGGCGAGGACACCGGAGAGGCGAGGTGAAAGATCGTCGGCGGACGGCACCCGGTACGGAATGCGCGCCGCCTTGATCTTGGCTTTCGCACGGGTGATCCGCTGCCCCATGGCGCTCTCCTGCACCAGGAAGGCGCGCGCGATCTCTGCCACGGTCAGACCGCCGATCATGCGTAGCGTCAGCGCGACGCGGGATTCCATCGCCAACGCCGGGTGGCAGCAGGTGAAGATCAGCCGGAGCCGGTCGTCGTCGATGGCGCCGAGAGGCACAGACGGCACAGCCGGGTTGTCGTACAACATCTGAGCCTCCTTGTGTTTGTCGTCGCGCTTGCTCTCGCGCCGTATCCGGTCGATCGCCTTGCGGTTGGCCGTGGTGGTCAGCCAGGCCCCGGGGTTGGGAGGTATGCCGTCGGCGGGCCACCGCTCGACGGCGGTCGCGAACGCCTCGGCCGCCGCCTCCTCGGCAACGTCGAGGTCACCGAAACGGCGGGTCAGCGCGGCGACCACGCGGGCCCACTCCTGCTGGTGAGCCCGCGTGATCGCTTCCTGGACGTCGGCGAGGTTCACAGGAACGGACGCACCTCCACCTTCCGGTTGCAGGCCTTCGATGCCTCGGCGGCAAGCTTGAGCGCGACGTCGAGGTCCGCGGCTTCGATGATCCAGAAGCCGCCGAGGTGCTCTTTGGACTCCACGAACGGCCCGTCGGTGAACAACGCTTCCCCGCTCCGGTTGTCGATGACGGTGGCCGTGTCGGGTGCCGCGAGGCCACCGGCGAAGACCCAGTGGCCTTCCGACTGGAGCCCGTCGTTGAACGCGTTGATCGCCGCCATCTCGTCCGCGGTGGCGGAGCCGGTCTCGTCCTCCCTGACGCCGCCCGGAAGGAACTGTTCGATCACGGAAACCAGGTACTGCATGGTGGATCATCTCCTGTGGTACGCCGGACGCCCCGGCTGGGCGACCGTTCACCTCTGCCACGAACGTCGCTGCCCCGATCCGACACCGCGCTCCGGACTTTTTCAAGGACGTGCGTCGTCGATGCGGCGCGTCGTCAGCCGGTCGCATACTGCGGGCGCCCGGCCGGCCGGTAGACCTGGGCCGTGATCCCGTTCGGGAAGGCGCGCGATTCGGCCAGGTCAAGCGCCGCGTCCGGGCCGGAGTCGGGGAACAGCCGCGTGCCCTGGCCGACGATGACGGGATAGGTGATCAGGACGATCTCGTCGACCAGCTGGTGATCCAGGAGCCGGCGGACCACGTCGCCGCTGCCGTGCACCTGCAGTTCCCCTTCCGGCTTGGCTTTCAGCTCGCCGACGGCGGTCGCGACGTCACCGGAGAGGACGGTCGTGTCCGCCCAGCGTGGTTCGGTGAGCGTGTTCGACGCCACGTACTTCGGTCGGGTGTTCAACGCGGTCCAGATGGGACTGTCGCCCGGATCGGCCCATGTTCCCCAGGAGCCGGCGAAGATCTCGTAGGTCCGCCGGCCGAACAGGAACGCGTCCGCGCGGCGGTAGATCTCGCCGAGAAACGTCTCGATTTCGTCGTGGAACAGAGGCAGGGCCCATCCGCCCCGCTCGAATCCGCCCCGGCGGTCCTCGCCGGGCCCGCCGAGTCCTTGCATCACACCGTCGACGGAGAGGTTCGTGATGGTCGTCAGTTTCATGACTGTGCCCTTCTTTCTGGGTTGTGCCCATTGAGCCACCTCCGGTGGGCGGCCTTCACCTCTGCTACGAACAAGGCTGTCCCGATCCGACACCGCCTCCCGGACCTTCTCGGATTCGGCACCACGGTGAGCCGGACCCCCGGCCAGGCCGTCGCTGCCTCGGGCGACGATCGCCAGGCGAACCTACGTTCGATTGTGCGGTATTGTTGAGGCATGTCGATCGCGATGCAGGGGTCCCTGTTCGACAGCTCCGTGTCCGCGCCGGAACTGGGCGAGCTGGGAGCGACGGTGCGGCGAACCGAGCTGACGGCCGGTGCATGGATCGATGTCCGGCCCGGTTGGCTCGGCGGGGCGGACGAGCTGTTCACCCGCCTGGTGGACGTGGTGCCATGGCGTGCCGAGCGGCGGCAGATGTACGAGCGTGTCGTCGACGTGCCGCGCCTGGTCTGCTGGTACGGCGAGGAGGACCGGTTGCCGGATCCCGTACTCGAGCAGGCGAAGGCGGCCCTGAGCGCCCACTACCGGGATGAGCTGGGCGAGCCGTTCCTGACCGCAGGTTTGTGTTTCTATCGCGACGGGCGGGACAGCGTCGCCTGGCACGGCGACACCATCGGCCGCAGCAAAACGGAGGACACGATGGTGGCGATCCTGTCCGTCGGCGAGCCCAGGTCGCTGCTACTGCGCCCGCGCAGCGGCGGCGAGTCGCTGCGTTTCCACCTCGGACACGGAGATCTGCTGGTGATGGGTGGGTCGTGCCAGCGGACCTGGGAGCACGCCGTACCGAAGACGGCACGGCCGGTGGGACCGCGGATCAGTATCCAGTTCCGGCCGCGCGGCGTGGCCTGAGAGGCGTCCACGCGGCCGCGCCACCCCGCCATGTCGCACGGGCAGTCCCGCCCCGCCATGTCCCACGGGTCGTGCCCGCCCTGCGGATGCGGCCTCATGGCCGAGGCGCACCCGCAGGACTGACCAGAGCGTTCAGTGCTGAGCGCGCACCGGCGCCAGCACATCGCTGACCAGATCGTGCAGGAGATCGATGCCGTCTGTGGACAGGATCGACTCCAGGTGGAACTGGACCGAGGCGAAGCCGTCGCCCCTCAATGCGTGCACGTCACCGGTGTCGGCATCGGCGGCGATCCGTAATCCTGCCGGGACGTCGGCGGATGTCGGGACGTCGACCGGTGCACGGGAGTCAAGCATCGTACGGGCGGTGTACGTGTTGTAGAAGCCGACGCGCGTCCGGCGTCCGAACAGATCGATCTCCCGCTGGGTGCCCTGGTACGGCTGGGCCAGCGGGACCACGGGAAACCCGAGAATGTCGGCGAGCATCTGATGACTGAGGCAGACCGCCAGCAGCGGCCGCTGGTCGGCCAGCCTTCGTGTCACCAGGTACCGCATCCGCCTGATCCGCGGATCACTGGTGTCCCGCGGATCGCCCGGGCCGGGTCCGGCCACCATGAGGTCATGGCGGACCGTGTCGCCGACCTCGCTCCAGCGCCGCACCTCCGCGACCATGCCCAGGCGACGGAGCAGGTGTGCGAACATCGCCGTCCAGCCGTCCTCGACGTCGATCACGACGGCCGATCGTCCGTCGAGCGGCGGCCGTCCGTCCGGCGGCTGTGGCTCGTCGAACGAGGCCGATCCGTGGAGCGTGGCTGAGCCGCCGTCGCTGTGATCATGTAGCCAGAACGGCGCCAGCGTGGCGTTGCGCAGCGTCAACGCCTCGCCGACGCCCGGATACTCGAGCAACGGAGCCGCCGCCCGCCCGTCGTCGGTCGCCGGCTCGACCGGCTTCGCGTGCAGGCCCAGCGCGGTGAGTACGCCGGCGGCCTTGACGTGCGTCTCGTGCACCTCGTGTCCGGAGATCGAATGCCGCACCAGCGTGGCACCCACCGGCACGCGGACCGTGCCGTCGGGGTCGATGTAGGCGGTGCGGATCAGGATGGGTGCGTCGAGCACCTGTCGTCCACCGGCGTCGTGCCCGATCAGGGCGGCGACACCGGCGTAGTAGCCGCGTCCGTTCTGCTCGTACCTGGTGATGATCCGCGCCGCGTTCTCCACCGGCGAGCCGGTGACCGTCGGCGCGAACATCGTCTCGCGGAGTACGTCCCGCACGTCCATCCGGGATCTGCCCTGCAGAAGGTACTCGGTGTGCACCAGATGGCCCATCTCCTTCAGGAACGGACCGACCACCTGGCCGCCCTCATGGCACACCCGGCTCATCATCTTCAGTTCCTCGTCGACCGCCATGAACAGCTCCTCGGTCTCCTTCGCGTCGGCGAGGAAGCGGAGCAGCCCGGCGCCGCTGGCACCTTCCCGGGGCGGTCGGTAGGTGCCGCTGATCGGGTTCATGACGACGGTGCCGTCGGCGACGCTGACGTGCCGTTCGGGCGTCGCGCCGACCATGGTCACGTCTCCCGCATGCACGACGAAGGTCCAGTATGCGTTGGGTTCGCCGAGCAGGAGCCGGCGGAACAGCCGCAGCGCGGCATGCGGCACCGAGCCGTGGAGTCGGGCCCGATAATCCCGCCGGATGACGAAGTTCGCCCCTTCGCCGCGGCCGATCTCGTCGCGGATCACCGCCCCGACGATCTCGCCGTACGCGTCGTCGTCGATGTCGAATCCGTGCCCGGTGACCTCGACCGGTGTGTCCGGGATGGCGGCGAGCACGTCGTCCGGTGTGAGGACGGCATGCTCGCGGACCATCAGGCAGCGCAGCGGCGTCCCGTCGTCGTGACAGGCGAAGCCTCGTTCGGTGACCTGCCGGTACGGCACGAGCGCCAGTACCCGTGGAACCGCGAGGGAGGTGGGCGCGGTGGCGGGCGGGTCATCCGTGCGGTGACCGGGGCGATCGTCGGTGCTGTGGTGGGCAGAGGTGCGCGGCGGAGGGATCGGCACGTCGCCGAGGCGGTCGACGTCGATCGTCTCGCCGAGGAGCAGGTCGATTCCTGTGCCGTCGGCGCGGCGCAGCAGCGCGAACGGCTCAGGTGTGTCGCTCTCCACGACAGCGGTGAGCGGATCGGTCATGGTTGGCTTCCCTTCGGGTCTTCAGACCTCGCCCGAGGGAGCCGAAACGACGACGACCGCCTTGAACGAGGCGGTCGCAACGTCGGATGTACGCGTCGGGTGGGCGCCGCCTAACCGGCGCGCCACCAGGAACCGAGCATGTGTGCGTACATAGCGAGCACTGTAGCGTCCCGTGCGCTCCTTGTCACGATCACCACGGTCAGGCCTTGTGCGAGGGCGGTGAAACGAGCTGTTGGCCGTGCGGTCGCGTGCGTGACACGCGGCTGGCATGCTGGTGTCATTTCCGGTGAGCACGTTGGTCATATCCAACCTCGGGAGGTCCACGTGTCCGGTTCGCTGACTGCCCGTGTCCGTCTCTGTCTCGCCCTCGTCGCCGCCGCGCTGGTCGTCGCCGTTCTCGCCCTGGTGGTGGACCCGTCGGCCACGGCCACCGCCCCTCGGATCCCGACCAAGACCACCGCCCAGGCCGAGCTCAACGCGCTGACCGTCGCCGCGGAGCGATCCATGAGCGGGTACTCCCGCGACAAGTTCCCGCACTGGGACACCGTCTCCGGGACCTGCAACGCCCGGGAACAGGTGCTCAAGCGAGACGGCATCGACGTGTCGGTCAACGGCGACTGCTATCCCACGTCCGGCCGCTGGTACAGCCCGTACGACGGGGTCACGCTCCACTCGCCGTCCGACGTCGACATCGACCACGTGGTACCGCTGGCCGAGGCCTGGCGCTCCGGTGCGAACAGCTGGTCCACGAGCAAGCGCCGCGAGTTCGCCAACGACCTGTACTGGCCGCAGCTCCGGGCCGTCTCCGCGGCCTCCAACCGCGCCAAGGGAGATCGCGACCCGACGGCGTGGAAGCCGCGTTCCGCGTACCACTGCACGTACGCCAAGATGTGGATCCGGACCAAGTACCAATGGAAGCTGACCGTCCAGTCCGCGGAGAAGAGCGAGCTCCAGCGGATGATCAACACCTGTTAGGGCCGCCTCGTGTCTGATCTGCGTTCCACCTTCGACGCCTCGCCCGACGGCGTGATGACCAACGAGGTGGGCGTGATCAGCGGGGAGCTGGAACTCCGTACGTCCTGCGCGGATGACGGTGTGTTGACGCTGGCGATCCGGTACGCCGGGGCCGACGAGTGGTACACGATCCAGGGGCACGATTACCGCGTGCATGACGTGCGCGATCACGAGGTCATCCACCGTCTCTTGGTCAACGTGCTGGAGCGTCCGAGGGCGTAGCCGACACGCCTCGCGTCGTGGGAGTTTGTGAGTGAGTTCTCACTCATTTAGAATCGGTGTGTGGCGCACGATTCGCACGACAGAGAGCACGGCGCGGCCGCGCAGGACCATGCGGCCGCGGACGAGAAGACGGGAAAGCGTACACGAGCTGCGCGGATGTCTCCGGAGGAGCGCCGGGCCGCGATCATCGCCGCGACCGTCCCGCTTGTCCGCACGTCCGGGTTCGACGTCAGCACCCGGCAGATAGCCGAGGCCGCGGACATCGCCGAAGGCACCATCTTTCGTGTCTTCGAGACCAAGGAGGACCTGCTCAAGCGGGCCGTTCAGGCGGCGCTGGACCCTGGGGACATGGCGCAGCGCCTGCTGGTCATCGACCTCACCTCGCCGCTGGCCGAGCGGCTGCGCTGGGCGGCGGAGCTGCTTCAGCAGCGAATGGCTCAGATGATCGAACTCGCGTCGACGGTCGGTCCTGGCAACTTTCCGGTCCAAAGCCGTGACCTGCAGAAGCAGCACGAGCAGCTGCACGAATTGCTGGTCAAGCTGTTCGAGCCCGACCGTGACCAGCTCCGGGTCGATCCCGCCCGGGCCGCCGGTCTGTTGCGGATGGTCGCCTTCGGCGGATCCAACCCGAGACTCGTCGACGGCCCGCTACTGACGCCGACGGAGATCGTCGACCTTCTGCTCGACGGCATCCGCGACCACGACGCCGCGCCATCGGACGGCCATGAACGTGCGGGCCACGAACGTAGCCGCGAATCCGGCCGCGAATCCGGCGGCGACGAGCCGTCGTAGCGGCGCGATGCCGTGTTGATGTCCACCCTGATCACCGTCACAGGAGAACTCTCATGCTGATCCGGCTGCTGCGGACCTATCTGCGTCCGTACCGGTCCTGGCTGGCAGGCGTGGTGGCGCTGCAGCTGCTCGGTACGCTGGCCGCGCTGTATCTGCCCAGCCTGAACGCCGACATCATCGACCACGGCATCGCCCAGGGCGACACCGACTACATCCTGTCCACCGGCGGGTGGATGCTGACGGTCACGGTGGTGCAGGTGGCGAGCATCATCGCGGCGGTGTACTACGGCGCCCGCGCGGCGATGGCGTTCGGCCGGGACGTGCGCGCCGGCGTCTTCCACCGTGTCGGCGAGTTCTCCGCCCGGGAGCTCGGGCAGTTCGGCGCGCCGTCGCTGATCACCCGTACCACCAATGACGTCCAGCAGGTGCAGATGCTGGTGATGATGACCTCCACCATGATGGTGATGGCGCCGATCATGGCGACCGGCGGCGTCATCATGGCGCTGCAGCAGGACGTCGAACTCTCCTGGCTGATGCTGGTGAGCGTGCCCGTGCTCATCACGGGCGTGCTGCTGATCGCGCGCCGGATGGTGCCGCAGTTCCGGGCGATGCAGGAACGGATCGACACTGTCAATCGGGTACTCCGGGAGCAGATCACCGGGATCCGGGTGGTGCGCGCGTTCGTCCGCGAGCCGCACGAGACAGAGCGGTTCGCGACGGCCAACGCCGCGTTGACCGACACCGCCCTGCGGGCCGGTCGGCTGATGGCGTTGATGTTCCCGTTCGTGATGCTGGTACTGAACGCGTCCAGCGTCGCCGTGCTGTGGTTCGGCAGCCTTCGGGTCGACGGCGGAGAGATGCAGGTGGGGGCGTTGACGGCGTTCCTGCAGTACCTGATGTACATCCTCATGTCGGCGATGATGGCTATGTTCATGGTGATCATGCTGCCGCGTGCCGCGGTGTCGGCGGAGCGGATCTCCGAGGTGCTGGACACCGCGTCGTCGGTGGTGACGTCCGCGCGGCCGGTCATGGAGCTGCCCGAGCGGGTGGTTCTGGAGCTGGATGGGGCGAGCTTCGCGTTTCCCGGGGCGGAGGAGCCGGTGTTGCGTGGGGTGAGTCTGCGGGCGGAGCCGGGGCAGACGATTGCGGTGGTGGGTGGTACGGGGGCGGGTAAGACCACGCTGGTCAGCCTGATTCCGCGGTTGATCGATGCGACCTCGGGGTCGGTGCGCCTGGGTGGTGTGGATGTGCGGGATGTGGATCCGGTGGTGTTGCGCGAGCGGATCGGGTTGGTGCCGCAGAAGGCGTATCTGTTCTCCGGGACGGTGGCGAGCAATCTGCGTTATGGGCGGCCGGATGCCACGGATGAGCAGTTGTGGCAGGCGTTGGAGGTGGCGCAGGCGCGGGGGTTCGTGGCGGCGATGCCGGAGGGGCTGGATGCGCCGATTGCGCAGGGTGGGACGAATGTCTCGGGTGGGCAGCGGCAGCGGTTGGCGATCGCGCGGGCGTTGGTGCGTCGGGCGGATGTGTATCTGTTCGATGATTCGTTCTCGGCGTTGGATGTGGCGACGGATGCGCGGTTGCGGGCGGGGTTGGCGGAGTACACGGCGGGCGCGGTGGTGGTGATCGTGGCGCAGCGGGTGTCCACGGTGGTGGGTGCGGATCAGATTCTGGTGCTGGATGACGGGGCGGTGATGGGGCTGGGTACGCATGAGGAGTTGCTGGCCGGGTGCCCGACCTACGCCGAGATCGTCGAGTCCCAGCTCACGGCTGGGGAGGCGGCATGAGCACGACGAGGACGGACGCGGCCGGTACCTCGGGCGGGTCGGCACGTGGACCGGTAGCCGGCCGAGGTCCCGGCGGCGGTGGGCCGGGCGGGTTCGGCGGCATGGGAGCCCCGCCGCAGAAACCGATGAACTTCGGACCGTCGGCGAGGCGCCTTCTCGGCAGGCTGCGTCCGGAGCGGCGCGGCGTGCTCCTGGTGCTGGTGCTTGGTGTGGTGAGCGTGGCGCTGAACGTGAGCGGGCCACGCATCCTCGGGCACGCCACCGACCTGATCTTCTCCGGCGCGATCGGCCACCGTCTGCCGGAGGGGGTATCGAAGCAGGAGGCCATCGAGCAGGCGCGGGCGCGTGGCGACGACACGTTCGCCGACATGCTCGGCGGCATGGATGTCATACCGGGGCAGGGGATCGACTTCGATGCACTGCGGTGGGTCCTGCTCGGCGTGCTGGCGCTGTACCTGGGCGCGTCGCTGTTCGCCTGGTTGCAGGCGTACCTGCTGAACGAGGTCGTGCAGCGCACCATGTACCGGCTGCGCGAGGACGTGGAAACCAAGCTGAACCGGCTGCCGTTGCGGCATTTCGACACCAGCCCGCGCGGCGATGTGCTCAGCCGGGTCACCAATGACATCGACAACATCTCGCAGAGCATGACGCAGACGATGAGCCAGCTGCTGTCATCGGTGCTGTCGGTCCTGGGGGTGCTGGTGATGATGGTGATCATCTCGCCGGTGCTGGCCATCATCGCGCTGGTGACGGTCCCGCTGTCGGTCGTGGTGACGGCGCTGATCGCGAAACGGTCGCAGAAGCAGTTCGTCGCCCAGTGGTCGCATACGGGTGGATTGAACGCGCAGGTGGAGGAGGCCTACACGGGGCACGCGCTGGTGAAGGTGTTCGGCCGGCAGCACGAGGTGGAGCAGGCGTTCGCGGAGAAGAACGAGCAGCTGTACGAGGCCGGTTTCAAGGCTCAGTTCATCTCCGGGATGATCCGTCCGATCATGATGTTCATCGGCAGCCTGAACTATGTGGCGATCGCGGTGGTGGGCGGGTTGCGGGTGGCGTCGGGGTCGATGAGCCTGGGTGAGGTGCAGGCGTTCATCCAGTACTCGCAGCAGTTCACTCAGCCGTTGACGCAGCTGGCGGCGATGGTGAATCTGTTGCAGTCCGGGGTGGCCTCGGCCGAGCGGGTCTTCGAGTTTCTGGACGCGCAGGAGCAGGAGCCCGATGCTGCGCGGCCGGTGCGGGTGGCCGATGCGCGAGGGCGGGTGGAGTTCGAGGATGTGTGGTTCAGCTACGACCCGGATGAGCCGTTGATCGAGGGTCTGTCGTTGGTGGCCGAGCCGGGCACGACGGTGGCGATCGTGGGTCCGACGGGGGCGGGTAAGACCACGCTGGTGAATCTGATCATGCGGTTCTATGAGTTGCGGGCCGGGCGGATCCTGCTGGACGGGGTGGACATCACCGAGGTGTCGCGGGCGCAGTTGCGGGCGCGGATCGCGATGGTGTTGCAGGATTCGTGGCTCTTCGGTGGCACGATCGCGGAGAACATCGCCTACGGCGATCCGGACGCTTCGCAGGAGCAGGTACTGGCGGCGGCGCGGGCGGCGTATGTGGATCGGTTCGTGCATTCGTTGCCGGATGGGTACGACACGGTGATCGATGAGGAGGGGGACAACCTCAGTGCGGGGGAGAAGCAGCTGATCACGATCGCGCGGGCGTTTCTGGCCGGGCGGGAGATCTTGATCCTGGACGAGGCGACCAGTTCGGTGGACACCCGGACCGAGGTGTTGGTGCAGCAGGCCATGGCCGATCTGCGGGCGAGCCGGACCAGTTTCGTGATCGCGCACCGGTTGTCCACCATCCGCGATGCCGACGTGATCGTGGTGATGGAACACGGCCGCATCGTCGAGCAGGGCTCACACACCGAGCTACTCGCCGCCCACGGCGCTTACCACCGCCTGTACACCAGCCAATTCACCGCACCAGCAGTCGAAGCTCCGTGATCATCAACCCCGCCGGCCGCACCAAGACCGGCTCAAGGGGTTGATGATCACGGGAGCGGACGTGGGGCGGCGGGGCTGGTCACCAACTGGATCGGGCGAGTTCACCTGCACGCCTTCGGCGGCTTGATCACGTTCCTTACCGTGACGGCACCAGCCGTCACCGTAAGGAGCAGCGATGACGACCCATCCGCAGGAAGCGACCGAACGTTCCTCCCATGCCGTGGTCAGTCGGCGCAGGCTGTTGGCGCTCGCCGGCGCGGGCACGATCGCGGGCATGACCGCGGCGACCGCCATCGACGCCGGTACGCGCCCCGCGCATGCCGCGACGGCGGTTCCCGGTGAGGACGAGCCTGGGCAGGGACCGACACCGACCTTCGCGGTGGTGACCGATACGCACGCGAACGCGGATCAGCCCGCCCGTCTCGACCTGCTGGCACGGGTCTTCGACTCGATCGCCGAACGGGATCCGTCGTTCGTGCTCAACTGCGGCGACGTCGCGGACTACGGCGGTGAGGCGGCATACGGCGCGTATCTGGAGACGATCCCGGACAGCCTGCAGGACCGGATGCGACACGTACCCGGTAACCATGACGTCCGCTGGGATGTCAACGCGGCCCAGTTGTACCGCGAACTCTTCGGCCCGGCGCCGTACTCGTTCGACATGTCCGGGCTACACGTGGTCGGGCTGGATCCGACGCAGCTGCTGCAGGAGCCGGGGAACTTCGGCCCCGGGCATCTGGACTGGATCGCCCGTGACCTGCGCGATGCGGCCCCGAGCGTGCTGTTCCTGCACTTTCCGCTCGGCGCCGACCACTATTACCTCAATGATCAGGACGCCTTGTTCGCCACTGTCGCCGATCTGCCGGTCCGGGCGATCTTCGCCGGCCACGTACACCGCGAGACCGTCTACCGGTTCAACGGATTCACCCAGGTCACCGGTTCGGCGTCGCGTAACGAAGCGGTCTACTACTGGGTGGAACGGCACGTCGACGACGGTCACCCGGTGCTGCGCGTGACGTCCGTCCGGGTGGACGCCGCCGGTACGGAGACCGCCGAGGAGATGACCACCATCCCGCTCAGCGGCAACGGAGAGGGCCGTCTGCTGCGCCCCCGCCGTGTCGTCATCGACCGTTCCGGAGGCCCGGCCGTCACGGTGCGCGTCGACGCCGGCCGGGACGCGACCCCTGCCGGCGTGCACGCCCAGGTGTACCCGCAGCATGTCTTCGGCGGGCGCAGCGCCGGGTCGTGGATCGACCTGGCGGCCACCGGCAGGAGCCGGTGGTGGTCGGGTGAGGTCGCCGTCGCGGACCTACCGCCGGGTATGCACCGCATGCAGCTACGCGTCGTC
The DNA here is from genome assembly GCF_010550675.1 of Phytoactinopolyspora halotolerans. Classification (GTDB taxonomy): domain Bacteria; phylum Actinomycetota; class Actinomycetes; order Jiangellales; family Jiangellaceae; genus Phytoactinopolyspora; species Phytoactinopolyspora halotolerans. The sequence goes on from NZ_JAAGOA010000006.1 coordinate 317,094, forward strand.
GGCGGCGACGGCGCCACCTACGAGACCACCCAGAGGTTCGAGATCCCGCGGATCGACAGCACGCCGCACTCCCGGTGGACCGTGGAGCTCGCCGGCAGCATCCAGGGCGCGCTGGCGGAACGAGACGGCGTGGTGCTCGCCGCCAGCACCGGAGGCGTGGTCGCCGCGGTGGACGCGGCGCGCGGCCGTACCGAGTGGCAACGGGAGCTGGGGCCGGTGTACCGGGCGGCCGCGTTCACCGACGACGGGTCGACGGTCTACCTGCCGTCGTCGGACCACCGGCTCTACGCGCTCGACGCGCAGAGCGGCGCGGACCGCTGGAGCCTGGACGTCGGCGATCCCGTGCTGAGCGCGCCGCAGGTGACCGCGATCGACGGCACCGAGACGGTGATCTTCTCGGCCGGGACTACGCTGCACGCGGTCGCCGCAGCGGACGGCACCCAGATCTGGGCGGCTGACCTGCGCGGATTCTTCGCCGGGCGGGTCGCTTGTGACGGGGAGCGGGTGTATGCCGGCAGCGGCGACGGCTACGCGCACGCCTTCGACGCGGGCACCGGGGAGCGGCTGTGGACGTTCAACACGACGACGCGCCAGGACACATATGGCCGGCTGTTGTACGGGCCGTGGGACGACACGGTCGAACTGCTCCCGGAGGGACTGGTCTTGTTCGCGACGGTGACGACGACGTTCGCCGTTGACCGGGCCAGCGGCGAGGAACGCTGGAGGGTGGCGGCGGGCTGCATGTATCCGGCGTCCCGGCTGATTGACGACGGTGCGCTGCTGCTAGCAGACGAATGGGGCGCGTTCCACCTGGTCGATCCGGCAACCGGCGTCGCCGCCTGGCGCACTGAACTCGGTGCCCGCACGCTCAACGCGGGGCCCGTCGTCGCCGGCGGGACGGCATGGACGGTCGCCACCACCGGGCTGATGGCCGGCGTCGATCTGGCGACCGGGGATATGGTGCACCAGCTGCAGGTCGGCCCGGCGAACACTTTCAGCACACCCGTCGTCGTCGATGGGACATTCGTCTTCGGCGACCAGGACGGCATGCTGCACGGTATCGACCTCCCCTGAGTTCATCACCCGGCTCGGCATGGTGCGGCGAATGCGCGTGGGGAGGCGCTTTCCGCGATAATCTGGCGTGCAGCCGCCGCACCATGCACGTGCACTCAGCGCACCACGCCCGGGTGTGGCCGGGAGGTACGACGGTGGAGACGATGAACGAGGGCGATTCCGGCGGCATGCCACGCGCACCACGAATGAAGAAGAAGCTCTACGAGGCCGAGCTGTTCCGGCTCCAGGGCGAGCTGGTCAAGGTCCAGGAGTGGGTGCGGGCCGAGGGCGCACGCGTCGTGGTCGTGTTCGAGGGGCGCGACGCGGCCGGAAAGGGCGGCGTGATCAAGCGGTTCCGGGAGTACCTCAACCCCAGGATCGCACGCGTCGTCGCATTGCCCGCGCCGTCGGACCGGCAACGCACCCAGTGGTACTTCCAGCGTTACGTGGAACACCTGCCGGCGGCGGGAGAGATCGTCCTGTTCGACCGCAGTTGGTACAACCGCGCCGGCGTGGAACGGGTGATGGAGTTCTGCACGCGCGAGGAGTATCTGCGCTTCTACCGGGAGTGCCCGATCTTCGAGCGCCTCCTGGTCGATGACGGGATCCTGCTGCGCAAGTACTGGTTCTCGGTCAGTGACCAGGAGCAGGAACGGCGCTTCCGGTCCCGGCTGGAGGACCCGATGCGCCGCTGGAAGCTCTCCCCGATGGACGTGGAATCGATCAACCGCTGGGAGGAGTACTCGCGCGCCAAGGACGACATGATGCTGCACACGGACATCCCGGAGGCGCCATGGTACGTCGTGGAAAGCGACGACAAGCGCAGTGCTCGGATCAACATGATCGCGCATTTCCTGTCCACCATCGCGTATACCGAGGTGGAACACGAGCCCATCGCGTTACCGCCACGGCCGCCCGCCACCGGCTATGAGCGTCCGCCGCGAGACATGCAGACCCACGTGCCCGACCACGCCGCGAAGCTCAGCGCGGAAGATGTGCTCTAACGAGCGACGCCGCCTCATCCAGGCCGTCCGACTCCGTCGCGTGGATGTTCGGGTCCGCCGCTCGATACGCCACCACTCGATCGAGTAACCGCCCCGGATCGCCGTCGACCTGGGCCAGGAACGACGTGAGCACATCCAGCGCGGCGGCGGCGAGGGCGCCGAGGTCCAGGCCCGGGATGGGGCCCAGGTTGCCCGACGCGGCTTGGCCGAGGATGAGCGCGGTGAGCGCCGTATCCAGATCACCCGGGCCATGACGCGCGTTGGTCCAATCGATGAGGACCGGGCCGCGCCCGGTGAGGAGCACGTTCTGCGGATGCAGATCGAGGTGGACGACGCAGCCGTCGGGATCGATCCGGCCCTGCGGATACGCCATGTCCAACCGGTCGGCGGCGCCGGGCTGGGGGCGGCTGCCGGTGGGCATCGGCGGTAGGGCGTGCAGTTGTCGGTGCAGGTCCACCAGGATGGCGGCGGCGTCGTCGGCGTCGAGAGTTCCGCCGAGCAGGACGGTCAGCATGGTCGGACCGTCCAGGCGTTCCAGCTCGAGGTCGGCACCGTCCACTCGGAACACCCGTGGTGCGGGGAAACCGTGCGCGCGCACGTGCGCCATGACCTCTGCCTCTGCGGCCGGACTGGAACCATCTCGATTGCGCCGGAGCACACGTCCCGGTGCGATCGCGTAGACGTCGGCGTCGCGCCCGGATGCCAGGAGCGGTGGCATGCGGCTAGCGTATGTGACGACACGTCGCGCGCCGGCGTCGCCCGAGGACGGCCGGTCGCTCCGAGACGATGAGAGGACAGCTTCTTGCCGTACTACGCAGACTTCACCCCGAGTTCCGGAGTCTTGCCCCCACGTTCGACGTTCGACTCGGATGCGCCGTCGCTGTCCCTGAACGGCGAGTGGCGGTTCAACCTGGTGCCGACGGTCAGCCGGGCCACGGAGGGATTCCACGACCCGGCCTTCGACGACGCGCCGTGGAAGCGCTTACCGGTGCCGTCCAACTGGCAGCAGCATGGTTATGGCGCACCGGCGTATACCAACGTCGTGTACCCATTCCCGATCGATCCGCCGACGCCGCCGGAGGAGAACCCCACCGGCGAGTATCGCTACGCCTTCACCGTTCCAGACTCGTGGAACGCCGCAAGCGGCGAGGCCGGTGCGGGCCGGTTCGTGCTGCGTTTCGACGGGGTCGACTCGTCCTTCCAGGCATGGCTGAACGGGAGCGAACTCGGGTTCGCGACGGGCAGCCGGCTGCCGGCGGAGTTCGACGTGACGTCGGCGTTGCGCGTGGGCGAGGAGAACGTGCTGGCGGTACGCGTGCATCAGTGGTCCGCGGGCAGCTACCTGGAGGACCAGGACATGTGGTGGCTGTCCGGCGTCTTCCGGGATGTGACCCTGCTGGCCCGCCCGGCGGGTGCCGTCGAGGATGTGAGCGTTCACGCCGATTTCGACCATGTCACCGGCTCGGGACATCTCCGCGTCGACCTGCGCAGCGCGCTGGACGGTGCGGGCTCGGGCGCTGACTCCGCGGGAGGCAACGAGGCGGTGGCGGGAGCGCGCGTCGTGATCCCCGAACTCGGGATCGATGCACCGGCGGGCGAGGACGTCCTCGTCGCCGGAGTCGAGCCGTGGAGTGCGGAGACGCCGCGACTCTACGACGCCGAGCTGGTCACGCCGGTCGAGCGGATCCGGCTGCGCATCGGGTTCCGCCGGGTGGTGATCGAGGACGGCGTGCTCAAGGTCAACGGGCGCCGTGTTCTGTTCCGGGGCGTGAACCGGCACGAGTTCCATCCGGATCGCGGCCGCGCCCTCACCGAGCAGGACATGCTCGATGACATCCTGCTGATGAAGCGGCACAACATCAACGCCGTGCGCACCAGCCACTATCCGCCGCACCCGCGATTCCTCGAGCTGTGCGACGAGTACGGCCTGTACGTGATCGACGAGTGCGACATCGAGACGCACGGCTTCTGCTTCGAGGACTGGCGGAACAACCCGTCCGACGACGAGCGCTGGCGCGATGCCTATCTCGACCGGATGCGACGGATGGTGCACCGGGACAAGAACCGTCCCAGCGTCGTGATGTGGTCGCTGGGCAACGAGTCGCACGTCGGCTCCAACCTGATGGCGATGTACGCATGGGCGAAGGAGAACGACCCATCGCGGCCCGTGCATTACGAGGGTGACCGCACCGCCGCCTGCTCCGACGTTTACAGCCGGATGTACGCGCCGCATGCGGAGGTGGACCTGATCGGGCGTCGCGAGGAGGAGCCGCTTGACGACGCGGAATTGGATGCCGCGCGCCGGAACAAGCCGTTCATCCTCTGCGAGTACGCGCACGCGATGGGCAACGGTCCTGGTGGCCTGACCGAGTACCAGGAGCTGTTCGAGAAGTACGACCGCTGCCAGGGTGGGTTCGTCTGGGAGTGGATCGACCACGGTATCCGGACCCGTGACCAGGACGGCCGCGAGTTCTTCGGCTACGGCGGTGACTTCGGCGAGGAACTGCACGACGGCAACTTCATCGCCGACGGGCTGGTGTTCCCGGACCGCACTCCGTCGCCGGGCCTGATCGAGTTCAAGAAGGTCATCGAACCGCTGCGGATCACGGTCGAGCCTGCCGGCTCCGGCGCCGCGCGCGTGCGGGTGACCAACCTGCACGACTTCGCCGACACCTCCGGGTTCGCGTACCAGTGGGTGCTTGAGGACGACGGCGTGCAGGTCGACTCCGGGCTTCTGGAGCTGCCGGTTCTGGCCGCGGGCGAGTCCACGGAACTGGAGATCTCGCTGGCCGAGACCGGGGGAGAAGGCTGGCTGACGGTCCGGGCGGTGCTCGCCGCCGACGCGCCGTGGGCACCCGCCGGACACGAGGTCGCCTGGGGGCAGGGACTCGTCGCGGGGGATCTCCCGGCCGCGACGACGGCCACGCCTGACCCCGACGGCCGCGCCGCCGATACCGGAAACGCAGGTGCTGGGAACGCAGGTGCTGGGAACGTAGCTGCCGGGAACGTAGGTGCCGGGATCGCAGGTATCGGGACCGCGGGTATCGGGACCGCGGGCGTGTCTGACGCGACCGTGCGGATCGGTCCCGGCGAGTTCGACCCCCACGACGGGAGGCTGCTCCGGCTGGGCGGCATCGACGTCGACGGGCCACTGCTGGATGTCTGGCGTGCGCCGACGGACAACGACGACGGCATGGGCGATGCCCCCGCCAAGGAGTGGCGTCGTGCCGGATTGCACCGGATGCGGCACCGCACCGACGAGGTCATCGTCGGGACCGGCGCCGCGTCCGGTCTGACCGACGGAGCGGACGTATCGGCCGACGTCGCGGGCGGTGCGGCGGAAGGCACCTCGCTCGTCGTGCGGGCGAGACTGGCACCCGCCGCCGTGCAGTTCGGGCTGCGGACGACGTATCGGTGGTCGGTCACCGGCGACGATGCGCTCGACGGCGACCATGCGCTCGACGGCGACCATGCGCTCGACGACGACCATGCGCTCGACGGCGACCATGCGCTCGACGACGATGCACCCACCGGTGCCGGCGCGCTGCGTTTGGACGTGGACGTCGAGCCGGTCGGAACATGGCCGGACATCCCGCTGCCACGGCTGGGCGTGCGGTTGGCGCTCCCCGCGTCGTTCGGCCAGGTGACGTGGTTCGGACACGGCCCCGGCGAGGCGTATCCGGACACCCGGCAGGCCGCGCGCGTCGGCCGCTACACGTCCAGCGTCGAGGAGATGCAGACGCCGTACGTGTACCCGCAGGAGAACGGCCACCGTCTCGATGTGCGCTGGGCCGAGCTGACCGCGGCGGACGCGGGTGGCGGGCAGACCACACTGCGCGTCGAGGGCGCACCCGTGTTCGGACTGACCGTTCGCCGCTGGACGAGCCAGGACCTCGACGAGGCCAGGCACCCGCATGAACTGATCCCGCGGGACCGCGTCTACGTCAACCTGGACCTGGCGCAGCACGGCATCGGGTCCGCCTCATGTGGCCCTGGCGTGCTCCCACAGCATGAGCTCCGCCCGGCAGCGGCACGTTTCGGTCTCGTGTTCCGCGTCGGCCGCTCGGGCTGAGCGCACAGGGCCCCGATCGTACGGCGAATCATCGTCGATGAAGACGACTTCAGGGTGTTCTGGCGCCCTGAAGTCGTCTTCATGATCGAGGGTCGGGTATCGAAAGGCGTGCGTCCGCCGCGGCTTGGCCCCGCCGCGCCTTCGCCCTTCTGCCGCTTCGCCCCTCGGCTGCTCGGCACCTTCGCCGGCGACGTCGGTGTGTGCGTAGGCTGCTTCGCTCGGGTAAGTTAGGGAATGTACCGATCGGCCGGGGTGCCTGAGGGCTGAGAACACACCCGCCGAACCTGATCCGGGTCATGCCGGCGCAGGGAGCCGACACGGTAGTGCGGATACCCAGCAACATCTCCGCCGCCGACCGCCTCCCACCCCGGCAGGGAAGGAGCGCGATGGCCGCCATGCCGACGCCCGCCGACGTGTGGGCGGCGTTCGACGCGATGCGGCAGCAAGGCCCGCTGGTGCAGAACATCACCAACTACGTCGCGATGGATCTCTCGGCTAATGCGCTGCTGGCGGCAGGGGCCTCGCCGGCTATGGTGCATGCTCGCGAAGAGGCCGCCGATTTCGCCGGAATCGCCGGAGCGGTGGTGGTGAACATCGGGACCTTGTCTCCGTCCTGGGTCGAGTCGATGCACGATGCGGCCCGGGTCGCCCGGGAACGCGGCACCCCGTGGGTGCTCGATCCGGTGGCTGCCGGCGCGACGTCGTACCGGACCAAGACCGCGGCCGAACTGCTCGAGCTGAACCCGACCGTGGTGCGCGGAAACGCGAGCGAGATCCTGGCGCTCGCCGGCGCGGCGGGCAGCGGCAAGGGCGTGGATTCGACCGACGCCTCGTCGGCCGCCGTCGACGCCGCCGCCGACCTGGCCGGTCGGACGGGCGGGGTGGTCGCGGTGACCGGGGATGTCGACGTGGTCACCGACGGCACCCGCACCGTGCGTGTCACCGGCGGAGACCCGATGATGGCCAAGGTCACCGCGATGGGCTGCGCGGCCAGCGCGATCGTCGGGGCGTTCCTCGCCACCGCCGACGAGCCGCTGCTCGCTACCGTGTGCGCCCTCGCGGTGTTCGGCCTGGCCGGCGAGCGGGCGGCGGTGGGATCGCCAGGGCCCGGCACGCTGCGGTGGAGGCTGCTCGACGAGTTGTACACGCTCAATGAACGGGCGGTTATCTCCGGGGTCCGGCTCTCATGATCGTCAGGCAGCGGCCACCCGGCGAGGAGCTGCCGGACCGATCCGGACTGGACGTGCGGCTCTACGTGGTGACCGACCCGTCGCTGGCGCCGGCCGACCGGCTGGTCGAGATGTGCTTGGCCGCCGTGGCCGGCGGCGCCACGCTGGTCCAGCTCAGGGATAAGCAGGCAAGCGACGATGAGCTACTGCGGCAGGCGGAGGCGCTGATGGACGCGCTGCGTCCGTCCGGTGTCCCGCTGGTGGTGAACGACCGCCTGGACGTCGCGCGACACGTCGGCGCCGGGCTGCACGTCGGCGTCCGGGATGCCCCGCCGTCGGCCGTCCGCCGCGAGCTGGGCGAGCAGGCGATCATCGGCTGGTCGGTCGAGACTCTCGAGCAGCTGTCGCCGTCCCTGGAGACGCTTCCCGAGCAGCGTGCGGCGGAGGAATCCTCGGTGGGCGAATCGTCGGTGGCGCAGCGCCCGCCGGGTGAGACCGAGGCGTGCTCGTACCTGGCGGCCAGTCCGGTGTGGCGCACGCCCACCAAGACGGACACCGCCGACGCCCTCGGCCCGCCCGGTGTCGCCGCCTTGCGCCGACGGACCTCGCTTCCGCTGGTCGGCATCGGCGGTATCAACACGCCGGAGCGAGCAGCTGAGGTGATCGCCGCCGGTGCCGACGGCGTCGCCGTGGTGTCCGGCGTCTTCGGCGCGGACGATCCCGAGGCCGCCGCGGCCGGGCTGCGCGCCGCGGTCGACGACGCGCTGCGCGCGCGGCGCTCGGATCCGCGGCAGCCACGCGGCCTCGAGCCACATGACCCCGAACAGCGAGGAGTGACGACCAGATGATCCCGACGGTTCTCTCGGTCGCCGGCTCGGACCCGTCCGGTGGTGCGGGCATACAGGCCGACCTGAAGACCTTCTCCGCGCTCGGGGCATACGGGGCCGCGGCGCTTACCGCTCTGACCGCGCAGAACACGCGCGGCGTGACCGGCGTCATGCCGGTGTCGGGCGAGTTCGTCGCGCAGCAGCTCTCCGCGCTCTTCGAGGATTTGGACGTGCGGGCGGTGAAGACCGGGATGCTCGGCGATCCGGACGTCGTCGACGCGGTCGCGGCGGCGGTGCGGAAGTACTCGGTGCGCAACCTGGTGGTCGATCCGGTGATGGTGGCCACGTCGGGTGACCGGCTCGTCTCGGACGAGACGGTGGTCGCGATCCGGGATCGGTTGCTCCCGTTGGCCACCGTCCTCACGCCGAACCTGCCGGAGACGGCGACGCTGCTCGGCTGGCCGGAGGTCGGCGCGGACCGGATGGCGGAGGCCGGCGCGGAACTGCGCGACCGGGGTGCCTCGGCCGTCGTCGTCAAGGGTGGGCATGGCGGCGGAGCGGAGGCGATCGATGTCCTGGTCGACGCCGACGGTGTGCACGAGCTGCGGGCGCCCCGCGTGGCCACCAAGAACACCCACGGCACGGGGTGCACGTTCTCGTCGGCGATCGCCGTCGGACTGGCGCACGGCAAACCGCTGCGCGACGCGGTCGAGGAGGCGAAGCGTTACCTCACCGACGCGCTGCGCGCGGCTGACACGCTGAGCGTCGGCGGGGGATACGGGCCGGTGCACCACTTCCACGCGATGTGGAGCTGACGGCCATCGCACGAACGGCCACGACACGATCAGCGCCGTGCTGGTCGGCAGGACATCCACAAGAGACATGACCGGCATGAGACAAGGAGCGATACGAGACATGGGATTCTCCGCCGACGCATGGCAGCGCGCGAAGCCCTGGTACGACGCGATTCTGGACCATCCGTTCGTCCGGGAACTGGGGGACGGCAGCCTGGACCGGGAGGTGTTCCTCCGCTACATCGTCGACGACGCGCACTATCTCGCCCGGTACTCGCGTGCGCTGGCGACCACGGCCGCCCGGTGGCCGGAGCCCGAGGGCGCGGCGTCGATCGCCAAGTTCGCCGCCGGCGCCATCGAAGCGGAACGCATGTTGCACTCGTCGTTGCTGGGAGAGGCGGGCGTCGACATCGACCGGATGACGTCGGAGCCGACGCCGACCTGTCTGGCCTACGTGCACACACTTCTGGCCGATGCGATGGTCGCTCCGGCTCCGGTGGCGCTGGCCGGATTGCTGCCATGTTTCCGCATCTACGCCGAGGTCGGTCAGCATTTCGCCGGGGTGCTGGCGGAGAATCCGGACCATCCGTACGCGGCATGGCTGTCCACCTACGGTGATCCGGCGTTCGCGGAGGACACCAGGCGCGCGGAGGAGATCGCCGACGAGCAGGCGCCCGGCCATGGGCCGCAGCTGGAGGCGATGCATGCGGCGTACGCTCGGGCTTCGCGGTTCGAGTGGATGTTCTGGGACGCGTCGTACCGGGGTGAGTCGTGGCCGGTTCCGTGAGCCGGAACGGTGGCGCACGGGAGGAGTCGGCCGGGCCGCGTATTGTTGGGATCGCTTTCGAGTAGGACACATAGACGTTACAATCGTCAGCCATCGGGCCCAGTGTCGCGCTCGCCCACATGTACCCACCGAGGTCGCACGACACTAGAAGAGGGTGTAAACCACGTGAGCAAGCCCGTCGTACTGATCGCTGAGGAACTCTCGCCAGCCACTGTCGATGCGCTTGGACCGGACTTCGAGATCCGTCGCGCCAATGGAGCCGATCGGGCGGAGTTGCTCCCGGCCATCGCCGACGTGGACGCGATCCTGGTCCGCAGCGCGACGAAGGTGGACGCCGAGGCCATCGAGGCCGCGAAGAACCTCAAGGTCATCGCCCGCGCCGGTGTGGGCTTGGACAACGTCGACGTGAAGGCGGCCACTCAGGCCGGCGTCATGGTCGTCAACGCACCTACCTCCAACATCACCAGTGCCGCGGAGCTGGCGGTCGGGTTGCTGCTGGCCACGGCACGCAACATCGCGCCGGCGAACCAGGCGCTCAAGGGTGGAGAGTGGAAGCGGAGCAAGTACTCCGGAACCGAGCTTCTGGAGAAGACCGTCGGCATTGTGGGGCTGGGCCGTATCGGTGCGCTGGTCGCGGAGCGGCTGGCGGCGTTCGGCGTCGAACTCGTCGCGTACGACCCCTACGTGTCGGCCGCGCGTGGTGCCCAGATGGGCGTCGAGATGATGTCGCTGGATGAACTGCTCGCGAAGAGCGACTTCATCACCGTTCATCTGCCGAAGACGCCGGAGACGGCGGGCTTGATCGGCGAAGAGGCACTGCGGAAGGTCAAGCCCACCGTGCGGATCATCAACGCCGCGCGTGGTGGGATCGTCGATGAGCACGCGCTCGCGGTTGCGCTGAAGGAAGGCCGCGTCGCCGGCGCCGGTATCGACGTGTTCGCCTCTGAGCCCTGCACCGAGTCGCCGCTGTTCGACTTCGAATCGGTCGTCGTCACACCGCACCTGGGCGCCTCCACGGCCGAGGCGCAGGAGAAGGCCGGTATCTCGGTGGCCAAGTCGGTGCGCCTGGCGCTCGCCGGTGAGCTGGTGCCGGACGCGGTCAACGTCAAGGGCGGCGCCATCGCGGAGGAGGTGCGGCCTGGGATTCCGCTCGCCGAGAAGCTCGGCCGGATCTTCACCGGTCTGGCCGGCGGCGCGGCGAGCCAGCTCGATGTCGTCGTCCGTGGCGAGATCGCCAGCCAGGACGTGAAGGTGCTGGAGCTCGCGGCTCTGAAGGGTGTCTTCATGGACGTCGTCGAGGAGCAGGTCTCCTACGTCAACGCTCCGGTCATCGCCGCCGACCGTGGCGTCGAGGTCCAGCTGAAGACCTACGAGGAGTCGCCGGACTACCGCAACCTGGTGACGGTGCGCGGGACCCTTCCTGACGGCCGGAAGGTGTCGGTGTCCGGGACGTTGTCGGGCCCGAAGCACGTCGAGAAGATCGTCGAGGTGCTGGGCTACGACATCGAGGCGTTCCCGGCCGAGCACATGGCGTTCTTCCGCTACGTCGACAAGCCGGGCGTCGTCGGCACGGTCGGGCGGGTGCTCGGCGAGGCCGGTGTGAACATCGCCGGTATGCAGGTCAGCCGGGACACCAAGGGCGGACACGCACTCGTGGCCATGACCGTGGACCAGGCGATTCCGACGCCCGCGCTGGACAACATCGTGCAGGCGATCGGTGCCGAGTGGGGCCGTACCGTCGACCTGGACGAGTAGGCCGTCCGAGTAGTAGCTCGCCCGAGCAGTAGCAGCACGAGCAGCAGCATGAGTAGTGGCGGCGCAAGTCGTACCGCCCTGACTTGACGGCGAGCGCGCGAATGGCCCGCACCCTGGATGGGTGCGGGCCGTTCCGTGCGTTGTGGCGCGTCCTGCCTGCTGCGAGAAGCTCAGCGACAGGCTGAACTCAGTGACGGGCCGAACTCAGTGACCGCCCGAACTCAGCGGCCGCCCGAACTCAGCGGCCGGCCTCGCCGCCGTTGTCGCGTCGGTCGATCGCTTCCTGCAGGGCTTGCCGCGCCTGTTGTGTCTCTTGTTCTTCGGTCATCTTTCCAACCTCTGACATGCTCCTGGATGGAACCCGCGTCGACGGGCGTGACCACAGGGCTCGTCCGCACGTACAGGTGGATCTCACCGGTGTCGCCGGGGCAGTGCTTGTGGCGTCTGTTCCGACGGGCTTGTCGTGTGGTTCGAACTCCGCGCCCGGATTGCGGGTGCTGCAGTGGTCGTCGCTACGGGTGGGCCAGCGGGTACACCGAACTCCGCGACGAGGGGCCAGCCTTATCGGGCCTCGTCGCGGCGGCTAAGAATGCGTACCGACCACTGCATGACACTCAGCACGGTACGCCTGGATCCGGCGTGTTGTCTCGTAGGATGACCTAGTATCTCGTATAGCGAGATCAATGATCAGTCCGAATGGTGAGCTACCGGTACCGCCATGCGGACGCCGCGATACCGTATCCGCATGGCGCAGAACATCAATCTTGCCGTCATTCCGGGCGACGGCATCGGGCCCGAAGTCGTGGCCGAGGGTCTCAAGGTACTGGACGTCGCCTTGGGTGACATCAAGGTGTCCCCGACCGAATATGACCTGGGTGCTCGTCGTTGGCACGCCACCGGTGAGACTCTCCCGGATTCCGTCCTGGAGGAGCTTCGCGAGCACGACGTGATCTTGCTCGGCGCCATCGGTGATCCGACTGTGCCCAGCGGCGTCCTCGAGCGCGGTCTGCTGCTCAAGCTGCGCTTCGCGTTCGATCACTATGTCAACCTGCGTCCATCGCGGATCGTGCCCGGTGTGCAGACGCCGCTGGCCGACCCGGGCGAAGTCGACTTCGTCGTGGTGCGGGAGGGCACCGAAGGGCCGTACGTCGGCAACGGCGGCGCACTCCGCGTCGACACACCGCACGAGATCGCCAACGAGGTCAGCGTCAACACCGCCTTCGGTGTGGAGCGGGTCGTCCGTGACGCCTTCCGCCGGGCGCAGGCCCGGCCGCGTCGCAAACTGACCTACATCCACAAGCACAACGTGCTCGTGCACGCAGGCCACCTCTGGCGGCGCACCGTCGAACGGGTCGGGCAGGAGTATCCCGACGTGTCGGTCGATTACCTGCACATCGACGCCGCGACGATCTTCATGGTGACCGATCCGTCGCGGTTCGACGTCATCGTCACCGATAACCTCTTCGGCGACATCATCACTGACCTCGCGGCTGCCATCTCCGGTGGTATCGGACTCGCCGCCAGCGGGAACGTCAACCCGGACCGGAGCGCGCCGTCGATGTTCGAACCGGTGCACGGGTCGGCGCCGGATATCGCCGGGCAGGGGATCGCCGATCCGACGGCGACCGTGTCGTCCGTCGGCCTGCTCCTCGAGCACCTCGGACACGCGGATGCGGCACGGCGGATCAGCGACGCGGTGGTGGCGGACCTGGCGAGCCGGGGCGACGCCAAGCGCCGCACCTCGGAGATCGGCGACGCATTGGCCGCCCGCGTCTCCGGGTGACGGAAGGGCCACTGAGCGAAGGCGTAGGCGAGTTGCGCCATGGCGGCATGAATCGGACGTGGTCGGGAACCGTCGGTCGTCGTGAATCTCGCTGGCACGTGGCACACGCACGTAGATCGCGATGAAGGGCCAGCGTGCGCTCCTGTATCTGTCGTTCCTCCGTGCGGGCGGCCATCGTCGCTGGTGAACGAGCAATGAACCTTCGGGGGAGATCGTATACTCGGGCCGCATGGGTGGGCGATCGATGCGACGATATGAGCCGTGACCGCGCCACGGTACGGCAGTGACGATGGATTCCTGGCGATCGCCCACCGGGGCGGCGCCGGGCTGGCTCCAGAGAACACGGTGGCGGCGTTCAGCCGGGCCTACGCGCTGGGCTACCGCTATCTCGAGACCGACGTCAGGGTGACCGCCGACGGCGTCTGTCTGGCGTTCCACGACGCCAAGCTCGGGCGTGTCACGGATGGGCGCGGGCAGGTGGTCCGCCACACGTGGGACGACGTCCGCCGGCTGGCGGTCGGCGGCACCGAGCCGGTGGCACGCCTGGATGATGTCCTGCTCGCCTTCCCCGACGCGTGTTTCATCATCGATGTCAAGGACGAGGCCGCCATCGAGCCATTGGCCGACGTGCTGCGGAGGACCGGCGCGGCGGCGCGGGTGTGTCTCGCAGGCGCCTGGGACGGGTGGCTGACGCAACTCCGCGCGGCTGTGGGTCCAGAGCTGACCTGCGCTCTCGGATGGCGTGCGCTCGTTTCCTGGCTCGGCTGCGCGCGGCTGCGGGTCGCCGCCCCCAGGCGCGTGATGACGGGGGAGTTCGCCCATGTTCCGCTGCGACTGGGCCGGGTACCGGTCTTCATGGACCGTCTGGTCACCCGTGCGCACCAGCGTGGCCTGCGGCTCGTGGTCTGGACGGTGGACGATCCGGACGTCATGCGGCGGCTGATCGCCGCGGGCGTCGACGGCATCATCACGGATCGGCCGGACGTGCTGCGCGAGGTCATGATCGCCGAAGGCATCTGGCACGCTCCGACGCCGTCCGTCCACTTCCCGGCTACCGACTCCGCCCGGTGATAGCGCATCCATGACGCCGCTCGGTGACTCCGCTGCGTGATTCCGCCCTGTGACTCGGCTGCATGATTCGCTACGCGTCCGGACGCGAATTTCCGGGGGCGGCGTGCTGGCTTCTTCTTGGACGTCCTACTATCTTTGGACCATCGACAGAGTTCGACGTCGCGTTATGTCGGACCACTATCAACTTGGTGAAGGGACCACGCCATGACTGCGACCGCGCCGGCACTGGAGTTCTCGACGACCTTTTCGTCGAGTCCGGTACCGGCTGAGCGTCGGGCGGAGATCCTGGCGAATCCAGGATTCGGGACGTCGTTCACCGATCACATGATCATGGCGACGTGGACGCCGGATGCCGGCTGGCACGACGCCGGCCTGCGCCCGTATGGTCCGCTGTCGCTCGATCCCGCCACCGCTACTTTGCACTACGCCCAGTCGATCTTCGAAGGGCTCAAAGCTTATCGGCACGAGGACGGGTCGATCTGGACGTTCCGGCCGGACGCGAACGGCACTCGATTCCAGCGTAGTGCCGCGCGTATGGCGCTGCCGGAGCTTCCGGTCGAGTCATTTGTGGAGTCGCTGGACCTGCTGGTCCGGACTGACTCGGAGTGGGTTCCTTCGGGCGGCGAGACCAGCCTCTATCTGCGGCCGTTCATGTTCGCTTCCGAGGTCTTCCTTGGAGTCCGGCCGGCCAAGCACGTGACGTACAGCGTCATCGCGTCCCCGGCCGGTGCCTACTTCGCATCCGGTGTGAAGCCGGTGAGCATCTGGCTCTCGTCCGAGTACACGCGTGCTGCTCCCGGCGGTACCGGGGCCGCGAAGTGTGCCGGGAACTACGCGGCCAGCCTGGTTGCTCAGCAGGAGGCGCTCGTCAACGGGTGTGACCAGGTGTGCTTCCTGGATGCGCAGGAGCGCAAGTGGGTCGAAGAACTCGGCGGCATGAACCTCTACTTCGTCCGTGCTGACGGGTCGATCACGACTCCATCGTTGACCGGGACGATCCTTGAGGGCATCACCAGGGACTCGATCCTGACCCTTGCTGCCGATCTCCAGCACAAGGTGGAGGAGCGCGCCGTCTCGATCGACGAGTGGCGCGAGGGCGTCGCCTCCGGGGAGATCACCGAGGTGTTCGCCTGCGGCACCGCCGCGGTCGTCACGCCGCTGGGCCGGCTGGCGTGGAACGGCGGGGAATTGCGGATGGGGGATGAACCCGGCCCCGTCACGCAGGAGATCCGTACCGCGCTGCTCGATATCCAGTACGGCCGCGCCCAGGACAGGCACGGGTGGATGCATCGCATCATGTGACGCGGCCGAGGGTCGGCGTCCGCACTACAGACCTTCTGTGGCGATAGCGTAAGGATCGTGCACACTGAGCCGCGTAGCTGGGACGGGTCTGTTTCTTCTGTTCGGATGGTGCGAGCCTTGCTTGCGCGGGCGTACGATTCGGATCCGCTGATGGCCTGGATCTTCCCGGATCGACGGAGTCGGCAGAGCGCGGCGGCGGCATGGCTGGGCTTGTTCGTCGAGCATTACGTGGAAAGCGGATACGTGGATGTCGTCGGCGACGACAGTGTCGATGCCGTTGCGGTGTGGCGGATGCCCGACGGATCGGCGTCCAGATCTTCGGATCCGTCGTCGGCACGGCCGCTGCTACCGACCGTCTCTGGTCTCCTTTCTGCACTCGTCGACGCCGAACATGCGGCATCGGTGGCACAAGGGCTGGCGGGTATCAGAGATGTCACGCCGGCCGAACCACATGCCTATCTGCATTTCCTCGCGGTCGAGCCCGACCTGCAGCGTCGAGGAGTTGGACGAGCGGTGTTGGCGCCTGGGCTCGAGCGTGCCGAGAAGGCTGGGCTCGGGATTCATCTTGAGACCACCAACGCGGACAACCACGCCTTCTATCAGCGCCTCGGCTTCGAGTTCACGGCCGAGCGCCATTTGGGAACCGGCGGTCCTACGTTGTGGGCGATGTGGCGGCCCCCGGCAGGTGCGACGACCGGCATGGATGCCAATACCGGCACGGACGCATGACGAGCTGCGCCAGGGCGTAGCTTGTCCTGGCGCAGCTCAGATGTCTGCCGTCAGAAGGGCGGGATTTCGTCGTCTTCGGGGCGGACGCTGAGGCGTTGTTCGCTGGTGCTTGTCGTCGTGTCCTCCTCTGCGGTGCGGTTCGTGCCATCATCGGGCTCCGTAGTGCCATCGGGGTCTGTGGTTTCGCCGGGGTCTGTGGTTTCTCCCGTGTGATCGGCGCTATCGGCGTGGCGATCATGTTGGTCGGCGGTCGCGGTGGCTTGGCGGATGCGGCGTAGTTTCTCGGCCACACGCGCCTTACTGCCGTGCCCGTCGTCGCCGGCTCCGTCGTCGTCGTTGGTGTGGTGGTCGTTCCTGGTGGTTGCGGGGTGGGGGTTGGGCAGGGTGGGGATGATCGCTGGGGCGCGGTTGGTGTAGCGGTGTCCGAGCGGGCTGTGCCAGATGGTGGTGCCGGTGTCGGGGCGGTGGGCTTTCCAGCCGCCGTCGTGGCGTAGGCGGTGGTCGTGGCGGCATAGGCAGGCCAGGTTGCCCGCGACGGTGAGCCCGCCGAGGCAGAACTCGTGTTCGTGGTCCTGATCCGCCCGTACGGCGGGCATACGACACGTCGGATGCGTGCAGCAGCGGTCCCGGATCTGGATATGCCGGCGCAGCCCCGCCCCGGCCCGACGCCGACGCACCCCCGCGTCCGCGTCGTCATCCGAGCCTGTCCCCGCGCCGGACCCGGAGCGTGAACCCGCCCCCGCGCCGGAACCCATCTCGGAACCGTTACCCGAGCTCGTCTCGGTGCCGGGGCCCGTCGCGGTGTCGGAACCGTTACTCGAACCCGTTTCGGTGCCGGTGGTGGTCTCGCCGGCGGTGGCATCGGCGTGTTGGCGGGCGAGGTCGGTGATGACCGCGGCCCAACGGGCACACTCCTGCACCGGTATCTGGGCGTGGGCAGGCTCGTCCGCCGCCCGGGTGTCCGGGTCCGCGTCCGCGTCCGTGTGCACCAGGGTGGCCAGGCGGGCCAGCATCGAGATGGTGACATGCAGTTCGAGGATCCCGCCACGGCGGGTATCCCGACGCACGGTTTGTTCGTCGGGTGAGCGGGGCCGGGCGGTGGTGATCCCGGTCTGGATCAACTGCCCGTCGTCGTTGCAGATGGCGAACCGCCACTGCGCGGAGTGCATCCGTGCGGCGATCCGGCGGGCGACGGCGGCGGGGACGAAGTCCCAGGCGGGGATCTCACCGGGGTGCTCGTCCACACCGAGCAGGCTCGCCAACCCGATACGCAACTCCGGCACCGACCAACCACCCACACCAGGGCACGACGATGACACACCCGCACCATGCGCATCAGCCGCGGCTGTGTTGTCGCCGGCGGGAGAGCTGGTCACACCGCTACCGCCCGCGCCTGCGCCGGGCGTGCCCGTGCCAGCCGCACCTGCGCCAACAGTGCCCGTGCCGGGCGTATCGGTCTGGCCGGCAGGGCCAGTCGTGCCCGCGTCATCGTGAGGACCGGACGTGTTCGTGCTCGTGGTGCGAGCGCTGGAGGAACCATCCTTGCCGCCGCGCCGGCCGGAGTCACGGCTCGCAGGGCCGCCGCCAGAGCCAGGGCCACCGTCGCCGGCGGCGTCACCGCCGCCGGAGCCGTCGTCACCGGGGCTGTCGTCGTCGGGTGCGTCAGGCCCGCTACCGCCACCCGGACCGTCGGAACCGCCCGAACCGTCAGGGTCGCTGCCGTCGCCGGAACCACCAGGCCCGTCGCCGCCGTCGTCGTCGCCGTCGTCGTCGCCGCCGTCGTCGTCGCCGTCGGGGTCGCTGCCGTTGCCCTGGTCGTCGGAACCACCGGGGCTGTCGGGGTCGTCACCGTGGCCGTGGTCGTCGCCGGTGCCGTTGTCGGGGTCGTTGGT
>NZ_JAAGOA010000060.1 GCF_010550675.1 Phytoactinopolyspora halotolerans
ACCACGATCATCGATCCGATGGTGGAGCCGGTGGCGAGGATGACCGAGTTGGCGAACCAGGTGAGGATCGGGGTCTGGTTGAACAGGTTGGTGAAGTTGTCCAGGGTGATCGCCGAGGGCAGGAAGTTCCCGGCGTCGGCGAAGATCCGCTCTGATGGGCGCAGCGCGCTGATCAGCAGCCAGTAGAACGGGATGATGAACAGGATCGCGACGGCGGTGACCAGCGCGGTCGCGATCACCTTCTTCGGTCCGCCGTGCAACCGGCGGCGCCGCCCGTCCGCATGCAGGGTCGACGGCCACCGCGGGTGCCCGCCGTCCGGTCGATCGACCTGGACCTCCGGCGATGTCGTGGCGTGCTCAGATGTCACGGCCGTTTCACTCCTTCTTGAAGAAGCCGAAGAGTTTCAGGGTGACCAGCGACAGCGTCATGATGATCAGTGCGAGCACGACGCCGATGGCCGAGGCGTAGCCGAGCTGGAACGAGGTGAACGCGGTGCGGTACAGGTGCACCACCACGCTCAGCCCGCCCTGACCGGGCCCGCCCCCGGTGCCCCACAGGATCAACGGCTCCACGAACAACTGGAACCCGCCGAAGATGGTCAACACCGTGACGAACAAGATGATCGGCTTGGACAACGGCACCGACAGGTGCCAGAACCTGCGCATCGGCCCGGCCCCGTCCACCGAAGCGGACTCGTACAACTCGCTCGGGATGTTCGACAACCCGGTCGTGAAATAGATGATGTTGATCCCGGTCCAACGCCAGAACGCCATGATGATCATCGCCGGGATCGCCAGACTCCTCGTCTCCAGCCAGCCCTGCGCCGGCACCCCGAACAACCCCAGGAAACTGTTCACCAGACCATTCGTGGTCAACAACAGGGAGAACACCACGCCGACAACCACCAACGAGGTCAACACCGGCAAGAAGAACGCCGAACGCAACGCCGCCTGCCGGGCCACCAGCTTGGACTGCAACACCGCCGCCAACACGAACGGCACCGGAACCAACACCAACAACGTCCCCGCCGTATACAACGCCGT
>NZ_JAAGOA010000061.1 GCF_010550675.1 Phytoactinopolyspora halotolerans
CTAGATGAGTGATTCCTTGAAGATCACGGTCGGCGCGTCGTGACCGGAGAAGTGGACGGAGGGTGTTCAAGATCAATGTGTGACGAAAGAACTGAACACCCTCCTGACTGCACTGTACGTATTGATCGACGATCACGTGGCACCGTCTCGGACAGGCCGGGGCCGACGACCGGAGTTGTCCGATGCCGAGCTGGTCACCCTGGCGGTGGCCCAGGTGCTGCTGGGCTACGACTGCGAACGCCGCTGGGTCCGGCACATCCGTTCGAGTCCGCAGTGGCAACAGATGTTTCCGTATCTGCCGGAGCAATCGGGGTATCACAAGCGGCTGAAGAAGGCCCGTCCGCTGCTGGGTCGGGCGCTGTTGCTGATAGCCGAGCAGTGTCCGTCGTGGTACGACGATGTGTGGATGACCGATGCCACGCCGGTGCCGTGTGGCGCATCGCGGGAGACAGCCCGACGCTCGGACCTGGCCGGAGACGCCGGCTACGGCTACTGCGCGTCGCATTCGCGGTTCTACTGGGGGTTCAAGCTGTACCTGGTCTGCACCGGGGACGGGATGCCGATCATGTGGTGCCTGGCCAACCCGAAGATCGGCGAACGCGAGGTCGTTGCTGCGTTGTTGGAGCACAATCATCACCTCCTCCGGTTCGGGCAGATTCTGCTGGCCGACAAGGGTTTCTCCGGCAAGCAGTTCAAACAGCTCATCGACGCCATGGGGCTACGTCTGCTGCGCCCGGATCGCAAAGACGAGACCTACACCAACGGCAACCTCGGCGGCGTGCGTCAGTGGATCGAGTCGGTCAACCAGACCCTCAAAGCCCAGCTCGGTCTGGAAAAGCACGGCGGGCGCACGCTGGCCGGGGTCTTCACCCGCATCAGCCAGCGGCTCCTGGCCCTGGCCGCCGGGATCTGGCACAACTGGGCCCTCGGCCTCACAGCCAAACGATCACTGATCGCCTATGACCACTGACAATCTTCAAGGAATCATTCATCTAG
>NZ_JAAGOA010000062.1 GCF_010550675.1 Phytoactinopolyspora halotolerans
GCAATCTGATCCGGGATGTCGCGTCCACGATGGATGCGGACAATCCGGGTTTGTCGTCGGATCGGACCTACCGCTACACCTATGATCCGCGGGATCGGATCTCGCAGGTGACCAAGACCGACACTGCCACGGGTGACACTCTGGCCACGGAGTCGTATCTGCATGATGCGGCC
Organism: Phytoactinopolyspora halotolerans; assembly: GCF_010550675.1. Lineage (GTDB taxonomy): Bacteria > Actinomycetota > Actinomycetes > Jiangellales > Jiangellaceae > Phytoactinopolyspora > Phytoactinopolyspora halotolerans. The sequence goes on from NZ_JAAGOA010000062.1 coordinate 174, forward strand.
TCGAACGTGATCGAGCAGACCGTGGACGGTGTCACCACCAGCTACACCTATGACCGCAACCGGCTGCTCTACGCCACCACCGATGGGGTACGCGCGTCGTACAACTACGACCCGTTCGGCCGCATCGACACGGTCACGGCCGCGGGTGAGGTGATCGAGCGTTACAGCTATGACGGGTTCGACCGCGTCGCCGAGCACACCCGCATGGACGACACCGGCACCACCTCCACCACCAGCTACTCCTACGACCCGCTGGATCGCACCGCCTCACGCACCGATGACGCCGACACCAGTGGCGCGGAGACCACCGAGTTCACCTACCTCGGCCTGTCCGGCGAAGTCCTCAACGAAGAAGTCGCCGGACAGGTGCAGAAGTCGTATCACTACTCCCCATGGGGCAAACGCCTGTCCCAGGTCACCTTCAACCCCGACGGCAGCCAAGAGGACGCGTTCTTCGGGTACAACCCCCGCACCGACGTCGAAACCCTCACCGACGATTCGGGTGATGCCATCGCCACGTATGGCTACACCGCCTACGGCAACAACGACGAGGACGAGTTCACCGGCGTGGATGCACCCGATCCGGGTGACCCCACGGCTGAGGCGTACAACGTCTACCGTTACAACGCCAAACGCTGGGACTCAGCCTCCGGCACCTATGACATGGGGTTCCGTAACTACGACCCCGGCATCAACCAATTCCTGTCCCGCGACTCCTACACCGGCGCCCTCGCCGACCTCAACCTCACCACGTCCCCGTGGAACAACAACCGCTACGCCTACACCGGCGGCAACCCCATCTCCTACATCGAACTCGACGG
>NZ_JAAGOA010000063.1 GCF_010550675.1 Phytoactinopolyspora halotolerans
ACTGCTTGACCAGGGCGTTGCGAGGCTCGGAGATGATCCGGATCAACGCATCCCGATCCAACGGACTCACCGTCGTCAACACCGGCAACCGACCGATGAACTCCGGAATCAACCCATACTTCAACAAATCCTCAGGCATCACCTGAGAAAACACATCCGCCGCATCACGCTCGGACTTACCACCGATATCCGCCGCGAACCCCAACCCACGCGAACCGACCCGCTGCTGAATGATCTCATCCAACCCAGCAAACGCCCCACCCACAATGAACAACACATTCGTCGTATCGATCTGGATGAACTCCTGATGCGGATGCTTCCGCCCACCCTGCGGCGGAACACTCGCCGTCGTCCCCTCCAAGATCTTCAACAACGCCTGCTGCACACCCTCACCCGACACATCCCGGGTGATCGACGGATTCTCACTCTTCCGCGCGATCTTGTCGATCTCATCGATATAGATGATCCCCGTCTCGGCCTTCTTCACGTCATAATCAGCCGCCTGGATCAACTTCAACAGGATGTTCTCCACATCCTCACCGACATACCCCGCCTCAGTCAGCGCCGTGGCATCGGCGATCGCAAACGGCACATTCAACATCCGCGCCAACGTCTGCGCCAGATACGTCTTGCCACACCCCGTCGGACCCATCAACAAGATATTGGACTTGGCCACCTCAACAGCCTCATCCTTACCCGACGACCGAGACGCCCCCGACTGCCGCGCACGCACCCGCTTGTAATGGTTGTACACCGCAACCGACAACGCCTTCTTCGCCACCTCCTGACCGATGACGTACTGCTCCAAGAACTCGTAGATCTCACGCGGCTTCGGCAGCTCCGACAACCCACCCGTCTCCGGGTTCTCGCTGAGCTCTTCCTCGAT
>NZ_JAAGOA010000064.1 GCF_010550675.1 Phytoactinopolyspora halotolerans
CGCCAACCGGATGCGCTGTATGCGCTGGTCAACCTGGCGCCGCAGACACCAGCACAGATCCCGGCACTGCCACTATCAACGCCGAACAGCGGGTCGAATATGAAGATCACGATCTACGGCTGGAGTATTAGGCCGCACCGCGCACTGTCCTGCGCGATCAGGGACAGCGACGTCAAGAACGCGCCGCTCCAGCGATCGTGAGCGGGTGCCGCCACCGTCCCGAACCGGTCGCCCGCCACGGCGTGCACACGCTTCGTGAGTCCGCCCATCTGCTCGAAGTAGGCCGCCCACGTGGGCCGCGGATAGCGATCCAACGCCTCTCGCGCCGGAACCCCGGGCAGCATGCTCAACACCATATAGTCGCGGTCGATCACCTGGAGCGACCAGTCAGCAGCAATGACACGCGGCAGGAATCCGCTCAGCGCCGCGCTGAGAAAAGGCTGCACGGCGTACTCGTTGCGCATCAGCTGCCATTCACTGCGGAACTGAAGGTGCTGATCCGGCGCCACGCGCAGCACCACCGGTTCCGGATACGCCTGCGTCTCAACAACCCACGTCGAGTTGTACATGCCCCCAGACAACGCGCGCATGGCGACCACCGTGGCGTTCGCGTCGAACACAGTTGCAACAATCCGCTCGACTTCTCCGCGCGTGACACCCCGACGCCAGGTCTCCACGTCGAGTTTCGCTGCGCCCGTCCCCACACTGCTCTCCATGCTCTTTTTCGGCTCTCCGTCCCGATCCGTGGGTTAGCGGCCGGGGAGGGCGGGGCGGTATCCGCCGAGGGCGAGCATGGCCAGGGCGATGAGGGCGTGGGGGTCTTTGAAGCCGTAGGCGGTGCGGGTGATGACGC
>NZ_JAAGOA010000065.1 GCF_010550675.1 Phytoactinopolyspora halotolerans
CTAGGGCGTGTCTCCCAATTCTTTCGTTTGGTGTGGTTGATCATGGATGAGTGCTCAGAACTGGTGTGATTTCGGATGAGTTGTGGGAGTTGATCGAGCCGGAGCTGCCATCCCACGTGGGTCGGCGCGGGCGTCGGTGGCGTGATCATCGGCTGGTGCTGGAAGCGATCGCGTGGCGGTTTCGGACCGGGTCGCCGTGGCGTGATCTGCCCGAGGAGTTCGGCTCGTGGAAGACCGCGTGGAAGCGGCATCGGCGCTGGTCAACTGATGGAACGTATCAGCGGATCTTCGAACGTGTCCTGGCCGAGTACGGCGCAGCGGGCAAGCTGGACTGGTTGGTGTCGGCCGACTCCACCATCGTGCGGGCACACCAGCATGCCGCCGGCGCGCCATCAGCGAGGAGCACAGGGGGCGAGATCGAATGACACGATTCCCGAGCCCGCCGACCACGCCATCGGCCGGTCCCGAGGCGGGCTGACCACCAAGATTCACGCCTTGGTCAACGCGACGGTCCGCCCCGTGGCCCTGCTGCTCTCCGCCGGCCAGGCAGGTGACAACCCCTACCTCGCCCCTCTTCTCGACACGTTGAACCAGGCCGGCAACCGGCCTGAGCACCTGCTGGCCGACAAGGCGTACTCGCACCCTTCCACCCGCCGTGAGCTTCGCCGCCGCCGCGTT
>NZ_JAAGOA010000007.1:0-221990 GCF_010550675.1 Phytoactinopolyspora halotolerans
CCGCCGCCGCGCCCAGCCGCTCAGCACGGAACGCTCCTCATCGGACAACACGACTTGATCAAGCTTCGGACTCGGCACGACCCGAGTCTACCCATTTGCCAACGAATTATTGACTCACGACACTAGTCGATCAGGACCACTCCGCGGCGGTAGTTGCGAGCGTGTCCGTTGGGGTCGTAGTTGCCTTCGACGTTGCCCGCCGCGTCCACCGAGAACCAGTGCACGGTGTATCGGCCCGGTTCGAGCTCGATCGGTGCCGCGCCTTCGCGCAAGCCTGCCGACTCCACCCGGGGTGAGGAGTACGTCGGCCGGGATCCGTCCAGCGTGTAGTGGATGGTGACCGGTTCCGTTTCCTCGAAGGTGATGGCGCCGTCCTGTTCGACCAGCGTCGTCCGCGGTGGGCGTCTGTCATTGCCGAATGCCTGCGCCACCTCCAACAGTCCGATCGTGCCGCTGGCGAACTCCATCGCCTCCTCGTATCCCTCCGCGAACGGCGGCTGGAAACCCACGGCCTCCCATTCGCCGGTCTCGGGATTCCAGAGGTCGGCGCCCACCTCGAAATCCCAACCGAAGATTCCGCGCTCATACCAATGCTCGTCGGCGGAGTTGCCGGCAGCGGAGTAGAGCACGTCGATGACCGGCCCGGTCCGTCCCGGCCACACCGCCGTGCCTCGCCACGACTGGACGGCCTCGAGAATGTAGCTGGACGACGCCCAGAAGTAGTTCTCCTCACCCACGGTGGGCCGTTCCAGCGGCACCCGACCGTCCTGGATGTACGCGCCCGGCGGCCACATGAAGTAGCCACCATAGGAGTGCGTGTTCATCGCGAACTTGATGTTGGGGAACTGCTCGGTGAGCCATACCTCGTTGCGGGCCTCCGGCTCGGACAGCTCGGCCGGCCCGGAGTAGACCGCGCTGGTGCACGACGCCGACGCTCCCGCATACCCGTCGAACCGCGAGCCTACGCTGAAGTTGCGGTTCAGGTCGACGCCCCACGCGTCCCGGGCCAGCGGGTCGCTGAACTCAGGGCCGCAGTGGTTCGTCATGTTCTTGCGCTGGAAGTTGTAGTCGTAGATCGAGTAATGCCCTCCGTCGGGGTTCACCGTGGGGATGATGAACACGTCGAGATCGTCGACGAGCTTCCTGGTGCGCGCGTCGTTGGAGTAGTTGCGCAGCAACCGCTCGGCCGTCTCCACCTTCACCAGCGGCGTCACCCACTCGCGCGCGTGTTCCTGCGAGTACGCGAGCACGCCGGTCTTGGACCCGTCGCGGTCCTTGCCGATGCGGATCGCCTTGACCGTGAACGGCTCCCGCGAGACCGAGTCCGGCGCGTCCAGAAAGTCGGACAGCTGCTCGCTTCCCACCTCGGCGATGCCGCCTCCGGCGTTACCCCGGTACGTCGATGCGGTCACCAGGCCGGCGGCGTCGTCAGATGCGTTGATAGCGGCGACCACGTCCGCTGCGGTGCTGGTCAGGTCGCCCGAATCGTCCGTCGCCAAGGTGACGATGATCTGTCCGTCCTGCACTGTCACGCCCAGAGAGCTGCCGGGGGTGCCCGGATCGACGGTCGCCAGGCGTAGGTCGTTCCCGCCCTCGTGGCCCCAGGCGTGCGAGGTGACATAGAAGGCGTTGCCGACGGTACTGCCGATCAGCGCCTGGGCGTGCCGGCGGTAGCCATTGGTCTGGTAGGGCAGCTCGACGATCTCGGCAAGATCGGGAAACTCCGCGGCGAGCGCCTCGATCCGTTCCGTTACCTCGGTCGGGTCCATGTAGTGGTCGACGAATCCGGTGGCGTAGTGCGGGCCGGGTGGCTTGCGCGGCTCGCCGAGCCACTCGTCGACGTGCGCCGTGACCTCGCCTCCCGCACTGCTGGTGATGGTCACCTGGTCGGGCACGTCGTCGATCGGAACCGGCTGGCTGAACCGGTGGTAGAGGTACTGGCCGGCGTCGACGAACCGGCTCATGGTGTAGTCGTTCCCGTCCCAGCTCACCGTGAGGACCGTTTCGCTGTCGGCTCCGGCCGACGTCTTCACCTCGACGTTCAGATAGATCTCGCCGCCCACGCTCTCGAACCACTCCGCACGCAGGACGTTCAGGGCGTCGGTTGCCTGAGCGGACACCGCATCGGAGCGGCGCAACGCCGCCTCGCGCTCATCGACGACGTCCTCCATCTCGTCCGCGGTGACCACCGGCTGATCGAGGTCGAACCCTAGGCCCGCAAGGCGCTCCTGCTCTTCCTCGGTGGCGACGACGTGCACCTCCACACCGCCGGATACGGGTTTGGTGTACTCCGTGACGTCGGCGCCGGCAGCGATGAGCTCGTGCACGTCGGACTCGTCCGGAACGATGACCGGCACCAGTTCCGCCGGCCCGGCCGACTGCGGCGGCAAGGGATCGTCGTCGTTCGACTCAGGCGATGCCTGCAAACCCATCGGCAGGCCGACGACCAGCAGCGGGATCGCGGTGAACACGACCAGCCAACGGCGGCTGACGGAGCGAGAGGTGGACGTCGGCGGTCTGGACATAACGGACTCCTCCACTCGGACGGAGTGCCGATGCGACACTGACCAACATCGAAAGCGATCACACGCACCGCGTCAATCCTCGCGGACCGAACTTTTCGGACGATTTACGTATTCTGGATACGCCCGCGTACCCGCTGACTGAGCACGACGTCATGCGGCACCCGCCGGAGCTCGGCCACATCGACCGCAACCCCCTGCCGCTGAAGGTTTCGCTGAAGGTAAGCCCAATGGTCTGCCTCCATGTCCTCATGGGTGCGGCCGCCGAACGGTTCGTCAGGTCCGACCACCACGCGTGCGGTCTCCTCGATGTCCTCAGCCGACGTCTCAGCCCAGCCCTGCGAGGAACTCCACCCTCGATCGTCCAGCAGCAGCACCCGACGTCCGTCGACGAGTTCCACCTCGTGCCGTGCCGACACCGACACGGTGCCGGCTTGCTGTCCGCTCACGTCGACGAACGTCACCAGGCGCGCCACCTCGGTCACGCACCCCTCCTCACACCAGGCTTCGGGACCTGCTCGCTGGCCCATATCTCTCCGAATCGTAATAAAGCCTCCGAACCATTGACAAATTATTTTGTCAATGGTTCGCTGGAGGCCATGCGGGACGTCGATGTGATCGCGGATCCGGCTTCGGCCGCGGCCGCAATGGATCCGGTACGCGCCAAGTTGCTGGCCGAGTTGCGGGAACCGGCTTCCGCGTCTGCCTTAGCCGGCCGGCTCGGCGTGTCCCGGCAGCGGATCAACTACCACCTGCGCCTGCTGGAGCGGCACGGCCTCGTCGAGGTGGCCGGCACCCGAACATGGGGCGGGCTGACCGAACGGCAGTTGGTGGCCACCGCGGCCGGTTATGTGGTCTCCCCCGAGGCACTCGGAGCCGCCGCCAGCACCCCGCAGCCGTCGGCCGAACGAATGTCGGCCGCGTACGTCGTCTCACTCGCTGCACGAGTAGTTGCCGAGGTGGGCGGCATGGCCCGCAACGCGGTTCGACAGCGGAAACGACTGCCGGTCTTCGGCCTGGACACCGACATCCGGTTCGGCTCGCCTGCGGACCGCGCCGCGTTCGCCGAGGAACTCACGGCGGCGGTGAACCGCTTGGTCTCCAAGTACCACGACGAGCGCACACCGGACGGCCGCTGGCAGCGACTGATGATCGTCGCCCATCCCGTGCCCAAGGGCGTCGAGCCCGGCGCCACGGTGAGCAGGAACACACGTGACGGATGAGAAGAACAGCCACATGAGCGACGATCCGACCGCCCGGCTCCGGAGCAACGAGATCGAGGTGCCGGGTACCCCGGAGGAGGTGTGGCGAGCGATCGCCACCGGACCGGGACATGCGGCCTGGCTGTTCCCGGCCGACATCGAACCGGACGAGGGCGGCGCGATGGTGATCCATCGCGAGCCGTACGCGGATGCGGCGAGCGCCACGGTGCAGACCTGGCAACCGCCGCACAGGTTCGGCTACAGGGAGCCGATCGGCCCGGACCGCAAGCCGTTGACCACTGAGTTCCTCGTCGAAGCCACGCGCGGCGGCAGCTGCGTGGTACGTGTCGTGAGCGGCTTCTACCACGACGGTGACGGGTGGGAAGACCTGGTCGACGGTGCCGGAGAGGGCTGGCGGATGGCGTTGACCGTCCTACGGGCCTACCTGACCCATTTCGCCGGGCTACCCGCCGGCAATGTCGACGTGATCGTCGACCTGGGCCGTCCCGCAGCGCAACGGGCTGCGGTCTCCGCCCGCCTGATGGAGCTGCTGGGGTTGTCAGACGTGGCCGCCGGCGCCGCGTTCCGAACCCCTCTGGACGCGCCCGACCTGACCGGAACCGTCGAGCACGTCAGCGAGGGGTACGTGCTGCTACGCGCCGTCGCGCCGCACCCCGCGCTGTACGCGATCTCCTGTTTCCCGATGGCCGACGGTGCGCCGCTCTCCGCGAACTTGCTGGCCCGGCTGTATGGAGCACCAGCGGCCGTCGCGGAACGAGAACGGGCGAGATGGCAGAACTGGCTCGTCGACGTACGACGGGCATTCGATGAGTAAGGGATGACGGACATGCTGTTGCGAGACAAGAACGCGATCGTCTATGGCGCCGGCGGAATCGGACGCGCTGTCGCCCTGGTATTCGCTCGCGAAGGTGCGACGGTGCACCTGGCGAGCCGTACACAGAAACGCCTCGACGCCGTCGCCGAGGAGATCAGATCGGCTGGCGGGACGGTACACACGGCACAACTCGACGCGCTGGACGAGGCGGCCGTCGACGCGCACGCCGACGCCGTCGCCGCCGAGTCGGGCAGCATCGACGTCTCGATCAACCTGATCTCCGTCGGTGACGTGCAGGGAACGCCGCTGGCGGAGATGTCTCTGCGCGATTTCGAGCAGCCCATCCACAGCGCCGTACGGACGACGTTCCTGACGTCGAGGGCGGCCGCTCGGTACATGCTCAGGCAACGGTCTGGCGTTCTGCTCACGTTCGGCGGCGCCGGCGACCCGATGCACGACTACTTCATCGGCGGATTCCAGGTCGCTCTCGCCTCCGTCGACATGCTGCGCCGGCAACTGGCCGCCGAACTCGGCCCGCACGGCATCCGCGTCGTCGGCCTGAAGACCGGCGGTGTGCCCGAGACCATCCCAGCGGATTTCCCGGGCCGCGACGCTCTGGTCGAGTCACTCGTGCAGCCGACCATGCTCGGCCGGACGGCCACCCTCGAAGATGTCGGGAACGCCGCCGCGTTCGCCGCCTCGGACCGGGCCGGCGCGATCACGGCCTCGGAGTTGAACATCACCTGCGGCGCGATCGTGGACTGAACCGGCGTCGTCAGGCAAGGGCCCGGGTGTCGGAGCGCAGCAGCAGGTGGATCGTGCTGTGGGTAGCGAGCCCGCCGAGAGCACCCAGCGCACGGAACGTGAGCGTGATGTCGGCGGCGGTCGGGACCCCGAATCGCACCCGGAACATGCCGTCCTGACGATGCTCGCCGGTGAGTTGATGGACCGGCAAATCGAGCTCGACGCCGGGGACGGGTTCAGCCTCGATGGCCAGCGGGCCCGTCACATATCCGTCGTTGACGATGGTGACGTCGACGGTGTGCCAATCGCCGACCGACATGGGACCGAGACGGGCACGCGTCCGGGCCACGTTGACTCGCGCCTCGGGGTTGACGGTGACCGAGATGGGCGCCGTGGTCTCGACCGGCGCGCAGCAGCCGGCCGGTTCGCCGTGGTTCATCAGTCCACCTCGCACTCGTCGTGCCGGGCCCGGTAGGCGGCCCTCGCCGCATCGTATGCCTCGCGCGCCGCGGCGCGTTCACCGTCGCGGATGAATCCGGACTTCGACTCCCACAGCGCCTCCACGGAGTCGTGCAGCCACTGCGCGCTGCGACGGGACGCACGGATCGGCTGGCCGGCGATCTCGACGAAGACCGGTTGCGTGTGCACGCTTGGCAGGATCCGCATGGCGATCCAGGACGAACGCTCCAGCGGCACGTCGAAGGCGACCGCGTGTTCGGCGCCGTCCGCAGCCACTTCCCGTGACGCGACCGGGACACCGTTGACCAGCACCTCCAGCAGGACGTCGCGGGTGTCCCCGATCCGGGCGCGTTCCAGGTGCCATCCGACCGGTGCGCTGTAGGCGGATCGGCCCGGTTCAGGCGGTGGTGGTGGCTGCTCGGGCAGCCAGGCGGCGACCGTCGCGGTCACTCGCACCGTTCCCGTTGCGTCCATGGCGTGCTCGCGGACGACGTCGCCGTCGACGGCCAGATCGAACACGTGGCTGCGCCCGTCGCCGAAGTACGACGCGTTGTTCTGAAGGCCGGCCATCCACGTCTCCAGCGCATGCGGACCGTGTGGCGCCTCGGGCAGGCGGACGTAGGTGCGGCCCACGCCCGGGCCTTCGTCATAGATGCAGGGGTAATCGGTCTCGCCGAGCATCAACGTGCGGTAACCGACGTTGAGCAGGTGGTACCAGATGTTGAGCTCGGCGGCCGGGGCGACCTCTGCGCCACATTGGAAGTCCGCCGCACCGAGCGGGACGTCGACGATGATCTCGTTCGATCCGATCGACGCGAACGAGGGGACGAGGTGGTTGGGCAGCTCGTCCGTGCCGACGGAGAGTCCGAGCCCACAGTGCGCATACCCGACCAGCGCCCCTTGCGCGCGTGCCCAGCGCATGATCGGTAAGTTCCACGACGGCCAGTCCTCCAGCAGGGTGATGTTCGGATAGTCCTGATCGGTGAGGCCGAGCAGGATGGCATGACCCGAATGGCTGGAGGGGAACCCCGACACCTCGACGTCGTACCGGAGCATGCTCTCGTGGTCGCGATCAGTGGGCCGCGGTGTCCAGGTCATGCCCTGTGCCTGCTGCATCTGAGCGTGCTCCAGCAGTGCGGGCGGACTGATCGACTCGCCGCTGAAGAACTGTTTCTGGTGGTAGTAGCACGGCCCCCACGTGAGCACGCTACCCAGCCACAGACCCTCGCCGCGCACGTGGCGGATCATCGTCTCCGGTGTCACACCCTCGGTCGGCACGTTGTAGTGCGAACAACCACCGGCGTGGATGTGCGGATCACCCGAGTAATACCCGCGGCGTGCAGGGTCGACCCAACGGTCCAGCGCGATCGCGACCGCTTCCGTGCCGGACGTGATCTCCACGTCCCGCCGGGTCTCCCGGTACTCCGGCCCCCGGCGTGCCGAGATCTGGTAGTGACCTTCGGGCAGCCGGATCACCTCGCCGGTCGCGCGGTAGACGTGATCGTGGAAGAACATGTCCGGCGCCAGCCGCATCGCCTTCGACGGATAGATCCGGCCCTGGGCGTCGCACACGGTGATGGTGGCGACACAACTGCTGCCGTCCGGCTCACGGACATCGAAGCGGATCTCCTGCGACGGCCGGCAGTCGAACTCGAACGATGCGGCGTACGACCGGCCCTCGAACATGGTCCGGCGCATGGCCAGACGCTCCGGCGGGCGGGTCAGGCTCTCCGGCTCGTCCGGCGCGGCGACGGCGAACATCACCGCCCCGGACCGGGTACCGCCGTCTCGGCTGTACAGGCTGATGACCGTGTACTCGGCCTCCAGCCCGGACAGATCGCCCGGCGACGCCAGCTTCACCTCCAGCCACGACCCCGCGATCCGCGGCACGCTGGTCAGGGCGTCGGGCAGCGCGGTGCGTGCCGCGTGGCTCCGCTGATCGATGATGCCGAACACACCCTGCGCCTGCGGATACAGCGTCGTCTCGATCCGGTGCGGATTCGCCACCCGCATCAGAAAACTCCGCCACCCGTGCTGCACCAACCGAGGCGGTGCCGCGCCAGGCGTGCAGACGATCATGCCGGACCGGTCGATCTCCGCCTCCACGAGCACGAACGGTCGCAACAGCGACTCCAGCTCGCGACGTAGTTCAACATCCGGCGACGAGCCGGGTACCAGTTTGGACACCTGGGCGGCCACGTCGGCCGGCAGTGGATCACCGAGCTCCGCCAGTCTCTGGACGGCGCGCGATGCGGATGCGAGCAGCGGCTGCGCGGCAGGCTCGGACAATGAGACCTCCTCTATGGGCGCCCATGGTTCGTCGACGGTCGTGACGTGCCGACTCCAGGCACCCTACGCCTGGTCCGGTCCTACGCGTGATGCTTCCATAGAGGCATGATCAGTCATGAGGACACACCGCGTGTCGTTTCCGCCAGCCGCGAGATCTCGGCCCCTGCCGAGCACATCTTCGAGCTCATCGCGGACCCGGCACAACAACCACGATGGGACGGCAACGACAACCTGGCCGAGGCACCCGGCGGGCAGCGGATCCGCGCCGTCGGTGACATGTTCACCATGACGCTCACGCGGACCGGCGCGGTCAGGGAGAACCACGTGGTGGAGTTCGATGAGGGCCGCCTCGTCGCGTGGAGGCCCGCCGAGCCCGGCACGAAGCCGCCGGGTCACCTGTGGAGGTGGACGCTGGAACCGGTCGACTCGTCGCGTACGCGCGTCACTCACACGTATGACTGGACCGAGCTGACCGACGAGAAGCGGTTTGCGCGTGCTCGTGCGACAACGGCCGACAAGCTTCAGGCGTCCCTGGACCGCCTTGCCACGCTGGCGGAACGGGACGGCTGAGCGCCGCGGTCGCTGGCCGTCACACGGTTCCGATGCCGATATTCATCTCGGTGTGTACCACGACGTCGGGGGCACCGCCGGAACGTTCCCGGAAGATCCCGTCGAGTACTTGCTTGGCCTCGGTTCGCTGCTCGTCGGTCAGGTCTCGAGTCATCTGCACCGCGATCGGATGACTGGAGGTGACGACGTCCCAGAACCGGTCGGCGGACGCGTGGATCATCTCCTCGGTGATGGTGTAAACGACGACGTCGGTCAGGCCGGCGTCGGCCAGGTGCTCCCCGAACCGAGCGGGATCGGCCAGCTGGAACGGCAGCGGCGGTGGATCCATCGGCGACGGCGTGAACCCGGGGACGGACGCCTTGAGTGCGCCGACAAGCAGGGCGAGGAACTCCGCCTTCTGCAGCGCGCCGAACGTGGCGATCATGACCTGGCCACCGGGCCTGGTGACCCGGACGATCTCCCTGAGCCCGTCCTTGAGGTGCGGAAACAGCGACACGCCGTTGAGTGAGGCGGAGAGGTCGAACGCGTCATCGGCAGCTCGAGGGCTTCGCCATTCATGACTCTGCCCTCGATGCGGGACAGCCCGTCGGCTTCCGCCCGCGCACGTAGCCGCTCGATCATGGTGGGAGCGATGTCCACCGCCACGACCTCCGCCCCGCGGCGAGCCGCCGGGATGGCGAGCGCGCCGCTGCCGCAGGCGACGTCCAGGAACCTGACGCCGGGATGGATGTCGAGCCGGTGAAGGACCCGCTCGCCGAACGGGAGCGTCCACTCCGTGGTGGTGAACTCGTCGAACCGCGGCGCAAGGGCGTCCCATGCGCCACGGATCTGCTCGGGCGTGGGTGTATGGATGGTCATGGCGGTGGTCCTCTCTCTCGCATGACGGCGATGAGAGAAGACTCCGCGTTCAGCACCGGCGTCCGCATCGGTCGCATCGACCAATTCGGCCGATGCATGCCGAGTGGGTATTTCTATGTAGCCGAGCCGGTCGTCAGACGAGGTCGTGTTCGTAGGCATAGGCCGTCGCCGCGGCCCGCGAAGAGAGTCCGAGCTTGGTGAACATGTTGCTCACATGGCGCGCGACGGTCTTCTCGCTGATCACCAGGTCCTCTGCGATCTCGCGGTTGGTCGCACCGGTCGCCAGCAGGCGCAGCACTTCGACCTCGCGCCGGGTCAGGCCGCCGGGGACAGCTGACACGGTGCGCTCCGCGAGTTCCCGGACCTGTTCCAGCCCTGGCGCCGAGCCCAGTTGCTCGAACGCCTGACGGGCCGCGGCCAATTCCATCTCGGCGGTGTCGTGGTCGCCCAGCTCGCGGCAGACCCGCACCATCTGCAGCCGCACTCGGGCCGACTCGTAGGAAGCTTTGAGCTCGTACCAGGCCGCCGACGCACGGCGCAGCGCGGCATGGGCGGCCCCTGCGTCGCCGTCGGCAAGGAGCAGACAGCCACGGGCGTATTCGACCATCGCGCGCAGGTAGAGCGTGTCGAACGCGGCCGCGATCTGGTCGAGTTCGTCCAGTGCGGAGCGTGCGTCGTCGCGTTCACCCGCGGCGAGCATGATCTCGACATACGCCGACAGCACCCGGGACCGGTCCACCGGACCGTCGGCCTCGGCGAGCGTCCGTTGGATGGCGGCGGCCGCGTCGTCGAGCCTGCCCTGCGCCAGCCGGAGCAGGGCCATGCCGGGCTGCGTCGGATGCCCGCAGCCGCTGGCATCGCGGTAGCACGTCTCGGCCCGGGCGAACTCGCCGCGCAGCCGGAGCAGTTCGCCTTGCTGGTACAGAGCCATCCCCAGGACCGGATCACCGGGCGGGTCGCTCAGGTGCTCGCGCGCCTGCCGTACCTCTTCCATGGCTGCCGGCCACTCGCCCCGCAACTGCATGATCTCCGAGCGATGCACCAGGCACTGGCCTCGATACGGCTTGAGATCCTGTTGGCGAGCACACCAGCGGCTCAGTACTACGGTCCACTCCTGCATCCGTTGCACGTCGAAGATCGCCCGGCAGACGATGACCATGGTGCAGTAGACGATGCCGGCGGCGACCGGCGATACCTCTCCGGTTGTCACTGCCACCATCGCCTCATCCAGCCTCGCCAGGCCTTCTGCCACCTGGCCCTGCGTGACCAGCGATCGGCCTTGCCCCAGCCGGCCGAGCGCCCGCAGGTCGGCGTCGCCGAACCGGTCTGCCAGCTCCGTGATGGCGACGAAGGAGCGGTACGCCGTCTCTGGATCGCCGCCCTCCAAGGTCCGCAGCGCCATCGGGATGCGCAGGTACCCTTGCTCGACGCAGTCCAGCGCCGCGTCGTCCAGGATGTGCTGCGCCCGTGCTAGCCAGCCACCGCCTCGCGCCTGCTCGCCGCGCTGCACGAGCGTCATTGCGAGCCAGAACGCGCACCGCACCGCGGCCGCCGTCGCACCACGGTCGAGGAACGCATGATGTGCGCGCTCCCAGGTTTCGCCGGACGCGTCGACGCGGCCGATCAGGTAGGCAGCCCGGGCCAGCTTGTCGAGATCCTCGGCGGCGAGGGTGTCCTGCCGGTCCGCGGCGGTCAGATGCTCGCACGCGTCCCGCCATGCCATCCGCTGGTACGCCTCGCGGCCGCGGGCGGCGGCGACGTCAGCGGCCGAAGATGCCTGTGCCATGGCCACAACTCCCCCGGCATCGGTCGGCTCTTCCGAGCCGTGCTCACCGTGCTCCGAAACGCCCTCACCTTGGAGGGAAATGTACTACCGAACCTGAGATTTCGCCCTGCTCCGTCTGAACTGACGGAACCGTGACACGCCGGGGACCGGAGCACTCGGGACCGCGGAACCAGACCGCGCCGATGAGGTTCACAGCGGCGTCTCGTCGTCGAACCGCTCGCGTGCACGCTGGACGTCGGCCATGTGGGCCGCGGTCCAGTGCAGAAGCGCGTCAATGAGGTCTTGAAGGGTCTTCCCCAGGGCGGAGATGCGGTACTCGACGGCGAGGGGTCGCGTGCTCGTGATGACTCGGTCGATCATCCCGTTGCGTTCAAGCCGTCGCAGTGTCGCGGTCAGGGATTTCTGCGTCACCACCGAGATCGCTCGACGCAGCTCGTTGAAGCGCCGGGGCCGCTCGCACAGCTTGTCCAGCACCTGCAGCGACCACTTGTCGAGTACCTGATCGAGCAGCTCGCGGTGTGCCTCGGTGAGCTGAGGCGGCGCGGCGTCGAGGCGGGAGGTATCGGCCATGACACCTAGTCTCGTTGAAGTTCCCTTCGTCTACCAAGTAGACATTGGATACCTACTACGCGACGGAGGAACCCTATGACCGTGCAATCACTGACCCCCAAGGGCATGTTCCAGCCTGTGCCGTATCACCACGTGTCGATCGGCACCGGCACCCGCCACGTGCATGTGGCCGGCCAGATCGCCCGCGACGCCGAAGGTCACCGCATCGCCACTGGCGATCTCGCCGGCCAGCTGATGCAGGCGTTGCGCAATACGGCACGCGGTCTTGCCGGTGCCGGAGCGACCTTCTCCGATGTGGTGCGGCTCAGGTTCTTCGTCACCGATTGGAGCCCGGAGAAGTACGACGACTTCGTCGCCGGCATCGAGGGTGTCGCCGACGAGCTCGGCATCCCGCGGCCGCTGCCGCCGCTGTCGGCCATCGGGGTGGACTACCTGTTCGAGCCGGACGTCCTCGTCGAGGTCGAGGCGTACGCCATCCTGGACTGACGCGAGGTGTGCGCCCGCGCCCCGGCACCCGCGGGCGCGCACCCCTTCACGGGTTCAGCGTTGGGCCGCCGGACGGACGATGATCTCGTTGACATCCACGTCGGCAGGCTGCGAGACAGCGAAGCTGACAGCTCGTGCGATGGCGTCGGCCGGTATGGCGGCGGCGCGGTAGTCGACCATGACCTTGGCCGCGTGCGGGTCGGTGATGTGATCGGCCAGCTCGGACTCGGTCACGCCCGGCGAGATCGTCGTCGCCCGGATGCCCGGATCGGATTCCTGCCGCAGGCCCTCGGTCAGCGCCCACGCCGCGAACTTGGTCGCCGAGTAGATGGCCGACGTGGGGACGACCTCGTGCGCGCCGATCGACGCGATGCTCACAACGTGCCCCGTCCCCTGTTCCTGGAAGTGCGGCAGCACTGCGGCGATCCCGTTGTACAGCCCGCGGACGTTGACGTCGAGCATCCGGTCCCACTCATCGACCAGCAGCGCGTCGAGACGGGAGAGCAGCATGACGCCCGCGTTCGCGACCAGGACGTCGAGCCTCCCTCGCCGCTCGATCACGCTGTCGACGAGTGCCCGGAACGCCGCCCGGTCCGTCACGTCCAAGGCACGCCCCTCTGCACTGTGACCGGCACCCTGAAGATCCCCGACGATCGCGTCGAGGCGGTCGGTACGCCTGGCGGTGAGCACGACGTGGTGGCCTTCGGCCGCCAGCCGCCGGGCCGTGGCCTCACCGATGCCGCTGGAGGCACCCGTGACCAGGATGACCTGCCGTTCCTGCCTGTTCATGTCGTTGTCGGTAGTCATGGCAACAAATCTGGTCGGCGCGGCGGCGACCAGGAAGGCAACCGTGTTCCTGGGAGTCACACACCCAGGAACACGGCCGGTTTCCGGCCTAGCATGGGCTCTATGTCGGAGAACCTCCTCGGTGACTTTCTACGGGCCCGGCGCGGGCAGGTCAGCCCCGCGGACGCCGGCATCCCCACCATGGGGACGCGACGTGTCCCGGGCCTTCGCCGCGAGGAGGTCGCGACGATGGCCGGCATGAGCGTCGACTACTACGTGCGGCTGGAACAGGGTCGCGAGCGCAATCCATCGGCCCAGGTCCTCGACGCCATCGCCCGGGTGCTGCAACTGAGCGACGACGCTCGCCTGCATCTGTTCCAGGTGGCCGGGCTGACCCCGACCCCATACCGCGGTTCCGCACCCGAGCGAGTCGATGCCCAGCTGCTGCGGCTGATGGACATGTGGCCGGACAACCCGGCGATCGTGCTGGGCAGGGCCTATGACGTCCTGGCCGGAAACCGGCTGGCGTATGCACTTTTCGATGGCTTTCGGTACGGCCCGAACCTGCTGATGAAGGTCTTCCTCGACCCGGCAGCACGGACCTTCTATGCCGACTGGAACCGTGCGGCGCTGAACACCGTCGCAGGCTTCCGGGTGCTGTACGGCGCGTACCCGAACGACGCACGCATCCAGGAGGTCCTGGAGACCGTCCGCATCCAGAGCCCGGACTTCGCGGCGATGTGGGAGCGCCACGACGCGCAGAGCAAGCAGTTGGAGAACAAGACGCTGCATCATCCCGAGGTCGGAGACCTCACGCTGGACATGAACGCCTTCGACGTGAAGTCCACCCCCGGGCAGGAGCTGATCGTCTACCACGCCGAGCCCGGCTCCCCCAGCGCCGACGCGCTGAGGTTACTCGGCACTCTCGTCGCCACCCGGGACGAGGAACAGCGCTCCCGGTGAGCTCGCCGTAGTTGCCCGGCCACGCTACTGTTCGCCTCGTGGAACTGCGGTTCGAGACACGCGGGTCTGACTCGCCATGGGTCGACATCGTGTGGACCTGCACGAGTGAGCGGGTCACGGAGATGACCTCCGTGGCGGCTGCCCGTTGGGGCCTGGTGTTCTGGGAGCACGAAGGCAGGGCATACGCAGGCGTCTCCGGCCCGGAATCCAGGACCGGCACAGCGCCGGTACCCGAGGGTGCCACCTTTACGGGCATCGAGTTCGCCCTGGGCACATCCCTCCGCGCCGTGCGCACGCAGACTCTCGTCGACGGCGGCATCGAGCTCCCCGACACCACGCGTCGGACCTTCCGGCTCGACGGCACGCGCTGGGAGATCCCGGGCCCCGACGACGCCGAGGCGCTGGTAGGGCACCTCGTCCGGTCCGGGATAGTCGCCCGTGATGCGCTCGTCGCCGAGGTTCTGCGCGGGCAGCGCCCGGCGGTTTCGGGCCGCACCGTCGAACGCCGGTTCCGCACGGCGACCGGGCTGACGCAAGGCGCGGTCCGACAGATCGAGCGTGCCCGCACGGCCGCCACAATGCTGGCCGGCGGCGATCCGGTCGCCGACGTCGTCGCCAAGCTCGACTACTTCGACGAATCACACCTGGCCCGGGCCCTGCGCACGTACGTGGGACGGACCGCCGGGCAGCTCCGCGACGGCGCCGGTGGGGCGATCGCGCTCGACCTGGCTCAGCGCGCGACGTCGTAGATCAGCTTGGTGATCCCGTTCGCATAGACCGCGGAGTCTCTGAGCTTGAGCATCTGCTTCTCCTTGTCCTCCCTGCTGAACAGGCTCTTGCCGGCCCCGAGCAGCACCGGGAACAGGAGCAGGTGGTACCTGTCGATCAGTCCCGCGTCCGACAGCCGCCGGGTCAACTCCGCGCTTCCATGAATGAAGACCGCTCCGCCGTCGCCCTCCTTGAGCGCGGCCACGTCGTCGGTGGAGCGCAGGATCGTCGTTGCGCCCCAGCCGTCGACGAGATCGTCGTCGGAGAGCGTGGTCGACACCACGTACTTGGGCAGTTCCTTGTATGCGGCGTGGTCCTCCGACTCGCGCCAGACCGGAGCGAACATCTCGTAGCTCCGGCGGCCGAACATCAGCGCCGTCGTCTCCTCGAGCTCCTCGCCCTTGATCGACCAGGCCTCGGGCACGAACTCGAGGTCCTTGAACACCCAGCCAGCGCTACGGTGCTCCTCCCCCGGGCCGCCGCCCGGGGAGTCCACGACGCCGTCGAGCGACATGAACCCCGTATAGACCAGATCACGCATGGTGCTGCCTCCAATGATCGAGCGAACTACCGCGCACCGTGGTGTGCGCACGCGCCAACGCTAGACCGCGCCGCCGCGATCGTCTTGGACGGAAACGACAGCAGGTGGCGGTGGCGGTGGCCGCGGCCGCCGCCGGATCGGTCAGGGCTGATCGTAGTGACCCGCGGCGATGTCTTCCAGCAACGTGGGTCCGGCTGGCCGCCACCCGAGCAGATCGCGGGTGATCTCACTCTTTGCCGGTATGCCGGCTGCCAGAAATCGTCCGATGAACGGGATCTCCTCGGCGATCTGCTCGGCCGGGGCCGACTTCGCCGGTACGCCGAGCCGGCCGGCGAGCGCTTCGGCGATCTGCCGGACAGCCACGCCCTCTTCGGCGACAGCGTGCAGGATCGTGCCGGCAGGAGCATGCTCGAGTCCGAGCCGGACCAGGCGTGCGGCGTCGGACCGATGAACAGCGGGCCAGCGGTTGCCGCCGTCGCCTGGATAAACCGAGGCACCGCGTCGCCGGGCGGCCTGCGCGACGATGGAGATGAAGCCGTGATCACCCTCGCCGTGCACGGTCGGGGCGAAACGGACAGGAATGACGCGCACGCCCTTCTCGACGTAATCCAGGGCGAGGTTCTCAGCGCCACCACGAGGCGAATCCGGGCCGACAGCCTCATTGCGGTCCCGTTCCGTCACCGGACGGCCGAGACCCGACTGACCGGCCAGGGCCGTGCCGGATGCCAGCATGAACGGCCGGCCGGACCCATCGAGGGTGTCGCTGATGACCTGGACCGCCGCCCGTTCAGCCCGGTTGGAGACCTCGGGATTGTCCCAGTCGTGCTTGTTCGCCAGATGGATCACGGCGTCGGCCGCTGTCGCGCCCTGGCGGATCGAGTCCAGATCGTCCAGGTCCCCACGACGGACCGCCGCCCCGAGTCTGGTGACGACGGAGGCCGACTCCGCAGAGCGGGCCAAGCCGGTCACCTCGTGACCAGCCGCCACAAGGTCGGCGACGACGGCGCTCCCGATGAACCCGGATGCTCCGGTGACGAAAACGTGCATGGTGTGCTCACTCCCTAGTGATGTCAGTGTCTGACATCAATGAGCTTAGCAATGATGTCAGTTTCTGTCATCACATTTCTCGTCCGGCTACGATTGCGGACATGGCACGTTGGGCACCCGGAGCGTCGGATCGTCTACAGCGAGCGGCGATGGAGCTGTTCGCTGAGCATGGCTTCGAAGCGACGACGGTGGCCGGAATCGCCGAGCGGGCTGGAGTGACCGAGCGCACATTCTTCCGGTACTTCGCGGACAAGCGCGAGGTGCTGTTCGCCGGCGAGCAGCACCTTGAGGCGGTCTTCGTCAGCGCAATCGCAGGGGCACCGGCAGACGCTCCCTTGACCGACCTGTTGGTCGCGGCACTCGACGCCGGCGGAGCGGCCCTGCAGGACATGCGAGGACGCGAGTTCGCCCGTGCACGAAACGAGATCATTGGGGCAAACGAGCAACTCCAAGAGCGCGAGCTGCTCAAACTAGCGAAGCTCTCTCACTCCGTGGCCTCCGCGCTCGTCGAACGCGGTATCGCTGACGTACCCGCACGCCTGGCCGGTGACCTCGTCGTATCCGTGTTCAGCACGGCTTTCGCCCGGTGGGTCGCCGCGGATGAGACTCGTGACCTGGTCGAGCTCCAGCGCCAAGGGCTCACCGCGATCAACACCCTGGTCCGAACTGAGACGGGGTAACGGCAGTTTCAACCGATGGGCTTGGGCAAACAAGCGCGACTGAAACATACGAACTTGTATCGTGCAACACGTATGTTTTCTGCCGGTAGAAGAGGCAAACCGGGTGCGACCGTTCTATGGCAGGTCCAACCTGCTGGCCACGTTCAGGCGGCACCTCCGCGACATCGAGGCATCGGGCGAAGGACGCATGCTCACCGTACGAGGACGTCGGTAGACGGAAATCAAGACTCCCTCACGCAACTGGTCGAGACTTCCGTTCGATCCGAACGAGTGTGCGTCAGTGCTCGCCCCGGCCATGAGTGCCGCGGACATCTTCGATGCCTATCTGGTCACGGGCGGGTATCCACGTCTCATCACCGAACTCGCGCGGTTCGGGGACGTTCATGAATTCATCCGAGACCAGCTTCGAGACGAGAACAGCCATCAAGCTACTGAGGGAGACAAAGGGCGTACTCGCCGTCGACCGTCCGGTTTGGCAGCAACGAGAACACAAAGCTCCGTCGCTACCGTATAGACCATCCGTATCTGCGGTTCTGGTTCCGGTTCGTCGAGGACCAGACCAGCCAGATGTCACGTGGCCGCTCCGACCTCGCCATTGGCCCGTTCGAACGGGATCGGCTCACATGGCGCGGCAAAGCCACCAAGCCCGTCGTCCACGATGCTGCGTTCCGACGCGCGGGGTACCCTGCCGGGCCTCAGCAAGGTGGAGCGGGTCGGCAGCTGATGGAACCGTACGAACACCCACGAGTTCGATGTCGTGGCTACCGATCGGCACACGAGCGTGGTCCTGGTCGGCACAGTCAGATGGCGTGATCACAAGCAGGTCAGCCATCGCGACGTGGCAGCGCTCACGACGGCGACATGCTCAGAGCATGGGTGACGTCGGACGGGTGCACAGAGCACCTGGATCCAAGGTGGCCATGATGCAGCCAGGGGTCGATCAGGTCGGCCGAGAGTGCGAAGCCGAGACAGCCGGCCGCCCGCCAGGCCTGCTCGACCACGCGCACGCAGTGCCGACTATGCCGCCTCGACGCCCTGGCCCGTTTCCCCGAACGCAGCGAGAGCGACAGGCTGCCATTCACGCCAGGTACGCAGGCGTTCGGTGTAGATCTGCTCGATCTCGGCGAACGTCTTGCCGAGGATGACCCGCAGCGGCGGGTCGTCGGCGTCGGCGATAGTCAGGATCGCTTCGCGCGTCGCCTGCGGGTCGCCGATGTCGAATTGCGGGGCGGTCGCCACGCGGACGTCGGCGTAGTCGGGCAGCTCGTCGCTGATGCGCAGGTTATCGGCGAACTCGGTGGCGTACGGGCCAGGTTCGACGTTGGTGACGTGGATGCCGAACGCCGCCACCTCCTGAGCGAGCGATTCCGAGAGACCTTCCACCGCCCACTTGGAGGCGTGGTAGGCACCGAAGGTCGGGTAGGCGCGCACGCCGCCCTCGCTCGTCACCTGCATGATCCTGCCTGCCCGCTGTGCGCGCAGCACGGGCAGGACCGCCTGGGTCAGCCACACCGCGCCGAAGAAGTTGGTCTCCATCTGGGCGCGGAGCTCAGCTTCGGAGAGCTCCTCGACCATACCGATGTGCCCATAGCCGGCGTTGTTCACGACGACGTCGAGCCGGCCGAGTGCCTCCGCCGCAGATGCGACGGCCTCGTGCACTGCGGCACGGTCGGTGACATCGAGCTGGATAGGGATCACAGCGTCGCCGAATCGCTCGACAAGCCGATCAAGCGAGGACCTGTCGCGGGCTGTGGCGGCGACACGGTCACCGCGCTCGAGCGCTGCTTCAGCCCACAGGCGACCGAAGCCGCGCGAGGCGCCAGTGATCAACCAAGTCTTGTACATGTCGTCTCCATGTGCGTGATGTGCTGCTGTCACTTCGAGCATGCTGCGGCAGAAGACATTCCACAAGCGAGACTTTCGCACTCTAGACATGAGTAGAACGCATGCCTCAAGCTGAGGGCATGGCCGAACTGACGGTGACTGCGTTGCGCGTCGCCCAAGCCGTCGTCGGGACCGGGTCGTTCACCGCTGCCGCCGACATGCTCGGGTACACACAGTCGGCGATCTCCCGGCAGGTGGCGGCGGCCGAGGCGGCGGCGGGCACGCCGCTGTTCGTCCGCGGTCCTCGCGGAGTCGAGCCCACGCCGGCCGGGGCCGCGGTGGCACGACGCGCGGCGAGCGCACTCAGTGAGATCGACGCCGTGGCCCGTGACCTGGCCGAGCTGACGGACCAGTTGGCCGGGCGCGTCGTGCTCGGCGCATTCCCGACGGCGATGTGGACACTCGCCCCGCGGACGGTCGCTGACCTCCGCCGGCGGCATCCGGCACTGGCGGTCGAACTGCGGGAGGGGTCCACTCCGGTGCTGCTACGACAGCTACGGTCCGGACGCGTCGACGTCGCCGTGATCGCGCTCGGACCCGACCTGCCCGCCTATGAGCTGGACGGGCTGCGCACGAGCCGCCTACCCCAAAGCGACCTGCTCGTCGCCCTCCCCCGCGACCACCGGCTCGCCGACCGGGGTCAGGTCCCGGTCACCGAACTCGCGGGCGAGGACTGGGTGGCCGGCACAGGCCTGCGCGGCGATCCGCAATTCGGTCCATGGCCTACATTGCCCAACCCACGCATCGCCCACACCGCACGCGAATGGCCCGCCCGCCTCGGCCTGGTCACCGCCGGCCTCGGGATCACCGTCGTGCCGAGCATCGCCGCGGATGGCTTACCTGCCGGGATAGTGACCATCCGGATCGACGACCCCAGCTGGCTCGGTCGTACCGCCGTCGCAGCCACCAGAGAAGAACGCGGGGCAGTCATCGATGTCGTCGTGGCGACCCTCCGCCACGTAGCCCTCAGCCTCCGATGATCATGAACACTAACCGTGCTATGTGAACGGTAAGTGTTCATGATCATGGGAGTTCGAGCTCCGGCACACGCGCCCAGCTTGCGAGCAGGTTCATCGCCTCCCGCGACGAGGTGCCGGCCTCGGTGGTGTAGACGAAGAGGGCCTGGTCGCGGTCGCCCGGCATGGTGAGGGTCTCGTACTGGACGGTCAGGTCCCCGACGACGGGGTGCCGCAGTCGCTTGGAGCCGAACGTGCGCTGATAGACGCCGTGTTCCTCCCACCACGCGCGGAACTGCGGGCTGTGCTGTGCCAGATCGGCGACGAGGTCTCGCGCAGCCGGGTCGTCCGGATAGTTGCCGAGATCGAGCCGCAGGTTCTCCACGCATGCCCGCGCCTGCTGGTCCCAGTCCAGGAACAGCGTCCGGGCGGCTTCGTCAAGGAACATCCAACGGGCGTAGTTGCGCTCCTTCGGCCGCATCGTGTCGAAATCGGTGAACAGCGCCCGGGCCAGCCGGTTGCTCGCCAGCACGTCGGTCCGCCGGCCCAGGATCAGTGCCGGGTGGCCGTCCAGCGAGTCGAGGAACTGGTACAGGCCAGGTCGCACCCGCTGGACGGTGGGCGTGTTGGTGCGCGGCGTGCCCGCCGTCGCGCCGACCAGGTGTCCCAGATGGGTCCGGCCCGCCTCGTCCAGACCGAGTGCCCTCGCGATCGCATCGAGCACGCTCTCCGATGGTGTGATCCGCCGACCTTGCTCCAAGCGCGTGTAGTAGTCGGTCGAGACGCCGGCCAACAGAGCGACCTCCTCGCGACGCAGCCCGGGGACGCGGCGGATCCTGCCGTCGTACGGCAGCCCGGCCCGCGCCGGATCCACCTTGCTCCGGGCACGGCGGAGGAAATCGGACAGTTCACGGTTGACGCTCGCCATTCCCCCATGGTGCCAAGAAACGCGCGGTCCTGCCTGGACCGATGAGTCCTAGGCATGCGGGACGCACCGCGCGCCGGGTCATGCGGGACGCGCCTCGGCCGCGGCGACGAGCTCGTCGAGTCGCGCCAGCGCATCGGTCAGCTCCGCGATCCGGCCCTGCAGGCGCGCGCGCTCCGCGTCGAGCATGGCGCGTTGCTCCGCCGTGGTGGTGCCGGTGTCGATGCACGGGAGCAGTTCGGCGATGCGCCGGCTCGGCAATCCGGCGGCGTAAAGCTGCTGGTAGAAACGGACGCGGTCGACGGCGTCGGCGGCGTACTCACGATGTCCGCCTGGGGTGCGATCCGAGGTGAGGAGGCCCTGTTCCTCGTAGTAGCGCAGCGCGCGGACGCTCACCCCGGAGCGTCGAGCGACCTCTCCTATCCGCATGTGACGCACCTCATATCCCGCGATCAACACACATACTTGATTCTGACGTCAACGTCAGGTTCTAGCGTACATCGCATGAACGCGCAGAACTCTCACCCGACCTCCGGTTTCCCTATCGAAGGCGCGATCGCGCTCGTCACCGGCGCCAATCGCGGCCTCGGTCGCCATTTCGCCGAGCAGCTCCTGGAACGAGGCGTGGCCCGCGTGTATGCGGCGGCACGCCGCCCGGAGACGATCGATCTGCCCGATGTCGTCCCGTTGCGGCTCGACATCACCGACGACGACGCCGTCCGCGCGGCAGCCGACACCGCGAGCGACGTGACGCTGCTGGTGAACAACGCCGGAATCAGCCGCTGGACGAGCCTCATGACCAGCGACCTCGAAAACATCCGTGCGGAGATGGAGACCAACTTCTGGGGCACCCTGGCCATGGTGCGCACGTTCGGGCCGGTGCTCGCGAGGAACGGCGGCGGAGCCATCCTCAACGTCCTGTCCGCACAGTCCTGGTTCGGGTTTCCGAACGTCAACGGCTACCACGCCTCCAAAGCTGCACAGTGGGCGCTGACCAACGGTGTCCGGCTCGAGCTGGAGGAGCAGGGAACACTCGTGACCGGCCTGCACCTGGGCGCGATCGACACCGACTTCAGCGCCGCCTACGACGGACCCAAGGGCGACCCTGCCGACTCCGCTCGTGCCGGCCTCGACGGACTCGGAAAGGGCGCCATCGAGGTGATCGCCGACGACTGGAGCGCACACGTCAAACGGTCGCTGGCCCACGACCCTGCGCGCCTCTACGCGGAGATCCGCGCCGGCATCGTCTGAGGAACGAACGGCTCCGCTTCGCACGTCGGCTCCGCTTCGCACGTCGGCTCCGTGTGGCCTTACGCTCCGTGCATGCGGAGCCGACGCTTCGCACGGGACGCCCGCTAGGTGTTCATGCGGGAGCCTGCCGCGAACGCGATGGCGGGGATCAGAAGGATGGCTGCGAGAACGCCGCACGTCACGGCGAACCCTGCCCCAGAGAGGGCGCCGGCCAGGAGCGGGCCGACGCTCGCGCCGGCACCGATCAGAAAGGCGTAGCCCGCCATGCCCGCCCCGCGCGCGGGTCCGGCGGCCATGGCGACGACGGTGACGGCCGCGGGCACAGCGACGGCCAGACCGGCGACGAACACGGCGCTACCGGCGAGCGTGAGCCACAACGGCCCGCCGAGAGCCTCGACACCGAGGCCGGCCGCTGCCAGCAGGAACGCCGCGGCTCCGGTCCGGTGCGGGCCGAACCGTCCGATGAACGTGCCGGCGAACCAGCCCACGACGATGCCCGGGAGCCCCGGCAGGCGGAGAAGCAGGCTGGTCACGGCGCCGGACGCGCCCAGCTCGGCACTGGCGTCCTGCAACGCGACATACATACCGACGAATGTCAGCAGAATCGTCAACGCCGCGGTGTAGGCGATGAGGATCTGCGGGCGCCGTACCATGCCGGCGAGTGTGCCCAAGACCCCGGCGAAGGACCCGGGAACGTCGGGACGAGCCGTTGCCGGGAGCCGGACGACCAGAAGAGCCACAACGGTCAGTAATGGCACCATTCCCCAGAGCACCCAGCGCCAGCCCAGGACCGGCTGCACCGACAGCGCCCACGCCTGACCGACGATCCCCGCCAGCAGAAAGCAACTGGACAGGACGGCGATCGCCGTCGGCCGGATCCGGTCCGGCACCACACGCGGCAGGTAGGCCAGCGCGACGGGCGGCAGGGCGGGGGCCACGAATCCCTGGACCGCACGGGCGGCGATCAGCGCCGGCAGGTTCGGCGCCAACCCCGCCAGTACACCGGTGACGGCGAGCGCCACCAGCCCGAACGCCATGACAGCACGCGGATCGACATGGTCGGACAGCGTCGGGAACACCAGATTTCCCACCGCGAACGTGAAACCGAACCCACTGCCGATCCACGCGGCGGCGGTCAGCGTCGTGCCGTACTCGTCGGCGACGTGCGGCACCAGCGGAATGGTCACGTAGATGTGCGAGACGACAAGAAGTACCGCCGCGATGAGGACCGCCGTGACTGCGACGGGCCGCTCGACGCGTGCGCGAGGCAACGCCTCGTTGTGGACGAGAGCGGTCACGATTTCTCCTAAACCCAACTCCAACGTTTCCGTTGGAAGTGTGACAGATCCAATTCCAACGTGCAAGTTGGAATTACGATGGAGCCATGGCCTGGAACACCGCAGCGACGAAGCAGAAGATCCTCGACGCCGCACTCGCCGAGTTCGCCGAGCACGGCCCCACCGGCACGACGATCGACCGGATCGCCGCCGCAGCGGGCGTCAACAAGGAGCGGATCTACAACTACTTCGGCAACAAGCGCGTCCTGTTCAGGCAGGTGCTCGCGGTCGAAAGCGAGCGCATCGCCGGTTCGGTGGTGTTCGATCCCACGCACGACGACCCCGTCGGCGACTACGCCGGACGGATCTTCGACTATCACGCTGCACACCCTGAGCTGATCCGCCTCATCCTGTGGGAGGGTCTGACCGTTCCGGGCGAGGTTCCTGACGAGGCGAACCGCGCGGCGTACTACGGCGCCAAGGTCGACTCGTTCGCCAAGGCGCAACGCGACGGGGTCCTACGCGATGATCTCGGCCCCGGGACTCTCCTGTTCTCGATCATCGCCATCGCCGCCTGGTGGCATGCCTCCCCGCACATCGCGCGCATGATGACCGGGGTCGGCGCTGACGACACCGGCACGCGGCGGGCGGCGGTCGTGACCGCCGCCCGCCGTCTCGCCGCGGCTTAGCGGTACGTACGTCTCAGTTGCCGGTGGTCAGCACGACACGGAAGCGGGCGTCGCCCGACAGCATCCGCTCGTAGCCGGCACTGATCTGGTCGAGCGAGTAGGTCTCGGTCATCGGACGGACACCGGCCAGAGTGGCGAACCGCAGAGTGTCCTCGACGTCCTTGGCAGTGCCGGACGGGTGGCCATGCAGGCCCTTGGATGTCGAGAGGATCTGGAACGGGCTGACCTCGATCGGCTCCGGTGTGGCGCCGACGACGAGCAGCTCGCCGTTATGGCGCAGCCCGTCGATGGCAGCCGTCATGGCGGCGGAACTCATCGCCGTGGCAAGCACGACCTGGGCGCCGCCGAGGGCCTGCAACCTGGCGGCCACGTCCCCGCCGTTGGAGTTGATGTAGTGGTGTGCACCCAACCCGGTGGCCAGCTCCGCCTTCTCTTCGCCGCGGGCGATGGCGACGGTCTCGAATCCCATCTTGTTGGCGAACTGCACGCCCAGGTGCCCCAGTCCGCCGATACCGAGCACGGCGACCAGGTCGCCGGGACGAGCACCGCTACGGCGCAACGAGTTGAACGTGGCCACACCCGCACACCCCATCGGGGCGGCCTCCACCGAGGTCAAGCTCTCCGGGATGCGGGCCAGCGCATTGGTCGGCACGATCGTCACATCCGCATAGCCGCCGGCGTACTGCCATCCAGGGGTCTTGACCTGGGCGCAGTGGATGAAGTCGCCCTCGCGACAGGCATCGCACCCGCCGCAGTTGCCGCCGAACCAGCCGACCGCGACCCGGTCGCCGATGTTCCAGCCCTCGACACCTTCCCCGAGAGCGTCGATACGCCCGGCGATCTCGTGGCCGAACACCGCCGGCCACTCGACGGGGAAGCCCCCGTTGATGAAGTAGTAGTCGGTGTGGCAGACCCCGACCGCTTCCACGGTGAGGCGGACATGGCCGTGGCCAGGCTTGTCGATCTCGCCGGTGACGATGCGGAACGGACCACCGGTCTCGCCCACCTGAGCGAAACGGACACTGGACATCGGTACTCCTTCGTGAGGTTCTCCCGCGCCACCGATCGGTGACGGTACGTGTCCAGTCTTGGCGCCGGAACGGCCTTCTAGGAGCTCATCAACGGCCCTGTCCGACCTGGGATACGCCCGCCTAGGACGCCCAGACCCACCCACCCCCGATGATCATGAACAGTAGCCGTGCTATGTGAACGGCTACTGTTCATGATCATGGGGCTGGGTGGGGTCGAGACGATCCCAGATGTCGGCGAGCCGGCGGAGATCGTCGTCGTCAAGCCGGTCGAAGAACAGTTCGCGGAGGTCTCGATAGTGCCGCCGCCACGCCCGACGCAGCAGTGCCCGCCCTTCCTTCGTCAAGACCGCATCAAGACTGCGGCCGTCGACGGTCGACGGGCGCCGCTCGATGAGTCCGCGGCGTTCCAGGCGGTCGGCGAGACGCGTGAATCCGCCGGTGGACATCAGCCGCCGCTCGGCGAGTTCCGACATCCGCATACCTTTCGGCCCGGCCTCACCGAGAAGAGCCAGCACGCCGTACTCGGCCATGCTGACATTCAGCGGAGCGATCCCCTCCTCCAGGGAACGCCAGATCCGGTCGTGAGTGAGCAGGAATCCCCGCCACGCCGCATCTTCGAGGGGTCGCAGTCGTTCGGTCGCCATGGCAGCACTGTATCCCGGGGGAATAGGTGCCGCCCGAGACTGGTTATAGCTGCCTGCGCAGGCAACTATAAGGAGAGTTGAACCATGCCACAGCTATTGCACATCGACGCGAGCATCCAGGGCGACAACTCGGTCAGCCGGCAGCTCACCGCCCGCGCCGCCGGCACCTGGCGCGCCGCTCATCCCGACGGCGCCGTCGTCTACCGTGACCTCGGGGCCGAGCCGGTCCCCCACCTCGACAGCATCGGCGGCCTCGCTCGCCTCCTGCCGCAAGACCAGCACACGCACGCCCAGGCAGAGTCCTGGACCCTGACCGAGGAGTTGGTCGGCGAGGTCGCCGCCGCCGACACGATCGTGCTCGGCCTCCCGCTGTACAACTACGGCCCGCCGAGCTCCGTGAAGGCTTGGGTCGATCACCTCATCGCGCCCGGCCTGTCCCACGACCCCGAAAGCGGACAGGGCCTGCTGGGCGGTCGCGAGTTCATCGTCGTTGTCTCCCGCGGCGGCGGCTACAGCGAGGACGCCCCGAAGGCGGGCTGGGACCACGCCACCGCGTGGCTTCCGCATGGGCTCGCCATGACCGGCCTGGAACCGCGGTTCATCGGCGTCGACCTCACGCTCGCACCAGTGGTCCCGCAGATGTCGGGCCTCGTACCACTCGCCGAAGAGCGCCGTCGACAGGCCGAGAAGGCCATCGATGACCTCTGGCCGCGCGTGCTGCCAACCGCATAACCTCAAGTCCCCCGCACGCCCGCGCCCCGCCGACCGGGACATGATCCGAGCGCCGGAATATCCGGAAATAACTGCCTGCGCAGACAAGTTAGTCAAGTAGGACAGGCGCTTTCATCGGCGCCGACGACCGAAAGGGAACCACAATGGCGTTCGAGATCGGAATCATGACCTTCGGAGAAGTGACCCAGGACCCCGTCACCGGGAGACTGCCATCACCGCGGCAACGTGTGCGGGAGACGATCGAGCAGGCCAAGGTCGCCGACGAGGCCGGCCTCGATGTGTTCGGCGTCGGCGAGCACCACCGCACGGATTTCATCGGATCCGCACCGACGATCCTGCTGGCGGCAGCTGCCGAGGCGACCGAACATATCCGGCTGACGAGCTCGGTCACCGTGCTCAGCTCGGAGGATCCCGTGCGCGTGTGGGAGCAGTTCGCGACGATCGATCTGCTCTCACACGGCCGGGCCGAGATCATCGCGGGCCGGGGCTCCTACACCGAGTCCTTCCCATTGTTCGGGTACGACCTGCGGGACTACTCCGACCTGTTCCGCGAGAAGCTCGACCTACTGCTGAAGATCCGCGAACGCAACCCGCTCACCTGGTCCGGGCGCTTCCGCGCCCCGCTGGTCGACGCCGACATCGCGCCGCGCGCCGACGGCGAGACGATTCCCATCTGGGTGGGAGTCGGCGGTTCCACGGCGTCCGCGATCAGCACCGGGCGGCTCGGCCTGCCGATGGCGATGGCCCTCCTGCTCGGGCCGTTGACCTTCCACGAGCAGACCATCGAGCTCTATCGCGCATCCGCCGAGCAGGCAGGGCACGACGCGCGTGCGCTGCCGGTCAGCATCAACACGCACGGATACGTCGGCCGCACC
This sequence comes from Phytoactinopolyspora halotolerans, assembly GCF_010550675.1. Classification (GTDB taxonomy): domain Bacteria; phylum Actinomycetota; class Actinomycetes; order Jiangellales; family Jiangellaceae; genus Phytoactinopolyspora; species Phytoactinopolyspora halotolerans. The sequence continues at coordinate 27,371 of NZ_JAAGOA010000007.1, forward strand.
AGCCGGCAGGCGCGGGACGCGATGTATCCGTACTTCGCGAAGGGTATGGCGGAGAACAACCACCAGCGGGGCCGGGGGATCGAGCTTCCGAGGGCGGTCTTCGACGCACAGGCGTCACCTGGAGCCGGACTCCTGGTGGGCAGCCCGCAGGAGATCATCGACAAGCTGCTCGCCTACCACGAGTTGTACGGCATCAACCGTGCGATCATCCAGATGGGCTTCGGCGGGATGCCGCAGAAGGAACACCTGGAAGCGATCGAGCGGCTCGGAACCGAGGTGGCGCCCGTCGTGCGCCAGGAGATCACCGCACGGCAGGAGGTCGCAGCATGACCGTCACCAACCCGCCCGTCGTCGATGCAGGCCCGGGCATCCCCACGGCCGGCGCGGTTCTGCGAGTGGTCGTCGTCAACGGCAGCCCGAGCCGGCGGTCCAAGACCCTGGGACTCGCCGACGCCGTCCTCGACACGCTGGGAAAGATGCTTCCCATCGACGTGTCCCGGGTCGACGTGTACCGCTTGGGTCCGGGGTTCACCGCGGCCACCGAGCGCGACGATGTCACGCCCGACGTCGAGGCCATGCTCCGGCTGGCCGAGGACGCCGACCTCCTGATCGCGGCGGCACCGGTGTATCGAGGCTCCTACCCCGGGATGTTCAAGCACTTCTTCGATCTGGTCGACCAATACGCGCTCGCCAACACGCTCGTCCTGCTGGCGGCCACCGGCGGCGGCGAACACCATGCGCTCGTCCTCGAACACGCGATGCGACCACTCTTCGCCTTCTTCCAGGCGTTGACGGTGCCCGTCGCGATCTTCGCGTCCTCCGGGGACTTCGACGGCGTCACACTGCTGAACCCCCGCGTCCACGGCCGCATCGAGATGGCGCTCGCCGACGTCCTGGACCTGCTCAAGTCCCGCGCGACCGGGACGCGAGCAACCGCCGACAGCTGAGATCGCTAGGCGGCTTTCAGGGGCGCGAGCACGCCGTACACCGTCTGTTGCAGCTCGTACCAGGAGGCGATGGACCGCTGCACGCACTTGCGTTCGAGTACCCGCGCCACGTCGTCGACGTCGACGCCGATCGCCGCGAGTCGCTCGAACACGGCTCGCGCCTCCGCATACCCGCCTGTGACGACGTCACCGGTGATCTCAGCACGGTCGAGCGTGGCCCCGAGTGTCTTCTCCGGCAGCGTGCAGACCGTGTCCGGCGCGACGAGGCCCGCGATGTACGTCGTGTCGGGCCAGGCGGCATCTCCGACGCTGGTGGACGCCCACAGCAGACGTTGCACGTTGGCGCCGGCCGCGAGCAGCGCGGCGGCTCGCTCCTCGGCGAAGCGCTGCTTGTACAACTCGTAGGCGAGCCGCGCGTTCGCCAGCCCGGCGCGCGAGGCCAGGGCGTCGGCCTCATCGGTGCCGATGGCGGCGAGGCGCCTGTCCACCTCGGAGTCGACATCCGAGACGAAGAACGACGCGACCGAGTGAATGCCGGAGAGGTCGATACCCGCCTCGCCGGCCTTCTCCAACCCAGCGAGGTACGCATCGATCACCTCGCCGTAACGTTCGCGGCCGAAGATCAGCGTGACGTCGACGCTGATGCCGGCCCCGATCACCTCGGTGATGGCGGGCAAGCCCGCCGTCGTCGCCGGGATCTTGATGAGCACGTTCGGGCTGTCCACACGCGACCACAGTTCCTTGGCCTGGGCGACGATGCCCTCGGTGTCATGCGCGAGCTCGGGCGAGACGTCGATCGACACGCGGCCGTCGACACCCGCCGTCGCGTCATAGATGGGAAGGAACAGGTCGCAGGCGCTTCGCACATCGACCGTCGCGATCGAGAAGATCGCCTCGTCGATCGGCACCCGCCGCCTCGCGAGCCGGTCGACCTGGGCCTCGTACTCCTGGCCCGTCGACAGCGCGTTCGCGAAGGTCGTGGGGTCGGTCGTGGCGCCTGTGACGTGACGGGTGGCGATCAGTCGGGCGAGCTTGCCGGAGAGGATGTCCGGACGCGACACGTGGTCGAGCCAGACGCTCACACCCTCGGCGGCAAGCCGTTCGGTGGGGGTGTTCATGCGTACTCCTTGAATGATCCATAGGCGTCATGCTTGAGCAGCTGCTCGCTCAGGTCCCACAGCCGGCGAGCGGACTGCGGATCGATCGAGTGCGACACGACGTCGCCCGAGACCTCCTCCGCGGTCACGGGCGGTTGGTCGTCGTTCAGCTGCGAAACGTCGCTGTTGTTCAGGTAGACACCGCCGATCTCGGCGAGCAGAGGGCTGGTCGCCCCGAACACGATCGTGGCGGCCCCCTGCTCCTGGGTCTTCTTCCCGCGCTCGGGGTCGATGATCGGCCGACCGGCCTCGTCGATCAGCCCCATGGCGCGCTGCGCGTCCGCGCCGACCGAACTGTTGAAGGACGTGCTGGCGATCACGCCGGGGTGCGCGGCGTAGGCACGGATACCGTCCGCTGTCCACCGCCGGTCCAGCTCGACGGTGAACAGCACGTTGGCGGTCTTGGACTGGGCATAGGCGAGGACCGGCTCGTAGCCGCCGGAATCGAAGTGTGGGTCGTCCCACAGGATGTCGGACATCCGCTGGGCGCCGGACGTCGTATTGACCACCCGGGCGCCACGGGCGGCGCGCAGCGCCGGGTACAGGCCCAGGGTCAGCTGGAAGTGACCGAGATGGTTGGTCGCGAACTGCGCTTCGTAGCCGCGCGCGTCCCGCACGATCTGGGCGGGAGCAGGGAGGGCGGCGTTGTTGATCAGGATGTGGAGCGGTCGGCCGGAGTCGACATAGCGCGCGACGAAGGCGTCAATCGAGGTCGGGTCGATCAGGTCGAGTTGGCTGACATCGACGTGCTCGATCCCGGCCACCGCGGCGGCGGCGCGATCGGGGTCTCGGGAACCGACGGTGACCGAGGCGCCGGCCGTGGCCAGCGCCCGGGTGGCCACCAGACCGAGCCCGGAGTGCCCGCCGGTGACGACGACGTTCTTGCCGGTCAGGTCGATTCCTGCGAGAACGTCGTCGACCGTCGACGCGGCGGTGAATCCGGTTCCGATGGGGTGCTGTCGGTGTGTCATGCGGCAGAGCGCTCGCCGACGGGTCGGCGGCGGAGGCCGGGGCGCTCGATGGCCGGAGGGAGGTAGGCAGCCCCGTCACGCGCGCCGACATCGGTGCCGGGCGGAACGATCTCGTCGATCCGGTCGAGAATGTCGTCGCTGAGTGCGACGTCGATGCCGGCGAGCAGGTCGTCGAGGTGCTCCATCGTGCGTGGCCCGATGATCGCGGAGGTGACACCGGGGTGGGCGATGGCGAACGCCATCGCCATGTGGGTCAGCTTCAGCCCGGCGGCCTCGGCGACGGGAATGAGCTGTTCGACGACGTCGAGCCGGTACTCATCGCTGAACTGACCGGCCAGCACGGGTAGCGCGGTGCGGCGGAGGTCGGTCTGCTGCCCCTTGCGGACTCGTCCGGTGAGCATCCCCTTGGCAAGCGGGCTCCACACCATGGTGCCCATCCCATAGCGCTGCGCGACCGGCAGCACCTCGCTCTCGATGCCGCGGTTGAGGATCGAGTAGCTCGGCTGCTCGGTGCGGAAGCGTTCCAAGCCGCGCCGCTCGGCCACCCACTGGGCCTCGACGATCTCGGAGGCAGGCATCGCGGACGAACCGATGGCGCGGACCTTGCCGCTGCGCACCAGGTCCGACAGCGCCGAGAGGGTCTCCTCGACGTCGGTCTCGGGGTCCGGCCGATGGATCTGGTAAAGGTCGATGTGGTCGGTCTGCAGGCGACGCAGCGAGTCTTCGACGGCTCGGACCAGCCAGCGCCTGGACGCTCCCTGCTGGTTCGCGTCATCGCCCATCGGAAGCCGCGCCTTGGTGGCGAGCACGACGTGGTCGCGGCGACCCTTGAGGGCTTTGCCCACCACCTCCTCGGACTCCCCACGGGAGTAGGCGTCGGCGGTGTCGACGAGGTTGATTCCCGCGTCGAGGGCCTTGTGAATGATCTTGATCGAGTCGTCATGGTCGGAATTGCCGATGGCCGCGCCGAACATCATGGCGCCGAGCGCATAGGGGCTGACCTTGATGCCGGTTCTGCCGAGGGCGCGGTACTGCATGCTTCTCTCCTGGAGTCTGTGGTGCGGGCGTGGTGGGGCGGCATTCATTGCCGTATCCTCGAGGCTGAAAGCGGAACGCCCTTCCAGTACTATACGGAATAGCGTTCCGGTTATGCAAGTGAAGGAGAGACGTGACCGAGCACGAGAACACGGCGCCGACCGAAACCGGCTCGACCGAACCGGCCGGTCCGAGCAGTGCGGATCGTCCGGATGGTCCGGATCGTGCGGGTGGTCCGGATCGTGCGGGTGGTCCGGGTGAACGGCAACGCGCGCCGCGCCGGCTGCGCGCGGACGCGCAACGCAACGTCGATTCCTTGCTTCAGGCGGCGAAGACCGCCTTCGCCACGTCAGGCGTGGACGCACCCGCCAAGGAGATAGCGGACCTGGCCGGGGTGGGCGTCGGCACGCTGTACCGGCACTTCCCGCAACGCTCGGATTTGATCAAGGCCGTCTTTCAGCGCGAGGTGGATGCCTGCGCCGACGCGGCTCCGACGCTCGCCGCCGCGCACCCGCCCGGTGTGGCGGTCGAGCAGTGGCTGCGCCGGTACACCGAATTCCTCGCGACCAAACGTGGGCTCGCTACCGCCCTGCACTCGGGCGATCCGGCGTTCGACGCCTTGCCCGGCTATTTCATGCAACGCCTCGGACCCGCGCTCGGGTCGCTGCTCGACGCCGCGACAGCGAGCGCCGAGATCCGGGCCGACATCAGCGCCAAGGACCTCCTGTACGCCGTCGCGCTGCTCTGCCAGCCCGTGTCTGACGAGGGAGTCACGTACAACGAGCGCATGGTCGCGCTGCTCATCGACGGGTTGCGCTACGGCGCCGGCACTAGCCGGCCGGCCTCCTGACCGCGGGTCGCGATCATCCCGCCGCCGGCGGCCGATGCTTGCGTAACCACACCTCGGTCTGCGCGACGTGTGCCGCGGCCGCGGCAGCGGCGGCGACCGGATCTCGGCTCTCCAGCGCGCGTAGGATGGCGCGGTGCCCGGCGTCGGAGAGCTTCTTGATCTCGTCGGCATCCGCGGTGCTGAAGATCCGGTAGGCGCGCGAGCGCGAACGGAGCACCGAGAGCATGGCCACGAACGCATCGTTTCCGCCTAGCTCGACGATGCGCATGTGGAACGCGTGGTCGAGGCGGGATTGTTCGTCGCCGTCGGTCGTGTCTTCGAGCTCGTCGAGCACAGCCGCCAGCTCCACGATGGTCTCGTCATCGGCGCGCGCGGCGGCGAGCGACGCGGTGTGCGCCTCGAGGGCGCGACGCAGCTCGTAGAGCTCCAGGATGGCCTCGAGCGGCAGCAGCCCCACCGTCAGCGACAGGCTCTCGATCACGTCGGCGGCCCTGAGCTCGCCGACGTAGCTACCCGAGCCATGCCGCGTATCGAGGACCCCGAGCGCCGCGAGCATCCGGATGGCCTCTCGGAGCGACCCCCGGGACACGCCCAGCTGCTCGCACAACTCGCCTTCGCTCGGCAGCTTGTCCCCCGGGCCCAGCGTTCCGTCGGCGATGATCGATCGCAGGCCGTGCAGAGCCGTCTCGACCGCGCTCATGTGCACCCCTCCTCGTGGCCGGGTAGTCCAGCGCCGCGGCGCGTGATATGTTTCGCTGTCATTAAAGTTGTTGGACAACCTCTCCGAATCACCGCACGAGAGAGGCGCTTGTCCCGATCATTATGGCATGGTTGTCCGACAACTACGCGGCGACGCTCCGCGTCCGGTCCACAAGGAGAGCAATGGAACACCTCGGCACCGCCCCGTCGGCCGTACGGCTGGCCACGTGGGGGCGTGCCCGTGAGGCATGGCCGCTCGATCCCGATATCGTCCACCTGAACCACGGGTCCTTCGGCGCGGTGCCCACCGAGATCGTGGACTACCAACAGCGGTTGCGCCGGCAGGCCGACAGGAGCCCGATCGGGTGGTTTCCCCGCATCGGCGAGCACGTCGCGCGGGCCCGCGAAGAGATCGCTCCGTTCATCGGCGCAGCGGCCGAGGATCTCGCCTTCGTCCCCAATGCGTCGGCGGCGGCCACCGTCGTCTACAACAGCCTCCGTCTCGCGCCCGACGACGAGGTCCTGGTGACCGATCACGGATACGGCGCGGTCACCATGGGTGCGCGACGACTCACACGCCGGTTCGGTGCTCGGCTGCGCCCGGTCAGCATCCCGCTCCTCGCCGACGAGGACGAGACGGTCGAGATCGTCAGCGACGCAATCGGGGCGCGCACCCGGCTCGTCGTCGTCGACCAGATCACCTCACCCACGGCGCGCAGATTCCCGACCAGGCGCATCACCGAGGTCGCCCACGCCAAGGGCGCACGCGTCCTCGTCGACGGTGCGCACGCGCCGGGTCTCATCGAGGATCCGGCGACGGAAGCCGGCGGCGACTGGTGGATCGGGAACCTGCACAAGTGGGCGTGCGCGCCACGCGGCACCGCGATCCTCGCCACGACCGCCCCCGACCGGCAGGATCTATGGCCGCTCATCGACTCGTGGGCCGCCGACGATCCGTTCCCCGCTCGATTCGACGTCCAAGGCACCATCGACGCGACGAGTTACATCGCGGCGCCACGCGCTGTCGAGTTCATCGAGCGCGAGCACGGGTGGAGCCGCACTCGCGAGACGATGGCCGAACTCGCCGATCACGGCGCCGACCTGATCGCCGCGGCCATGCAGCCGCACGTCACATCGGACGCGCGCATCGTTCTGCCCATGCCGGTGCCGTCGATGCGCCTGATCCGCCTGCCCGACAGCCTCGGGCGAACCCGGGAGGACGCGGACGAACTGCGGAACCGAATGCTCGACCGTGCCGGCGTCGAGACGGCGTTCACCAGCTTCGACGGCATCGGGTACCTCCGGCTCTCCGTCCACCTGTACACCGAGCCGTCGGACTTCGACGCCTTCGTCGAGCGAGGCATCCCGCTCATCGCCGACCTCGCCGCCCGGCGGGAGCTGTCTTGACCACCCCCATCCGCACCCTGACATCGATCCGGAAAGCAGTGACATCCATCCAGAAAGCGAGGCGCACTGTGAAGAGCACCAGACTGACGATCGCCGCCGGGGCGGGCGCAGCCGCCCTCCTCGTGCTGGCCGCCTGCTCCGGCGACTCCGGCACGGGCGGATCAAGCTCGACCGGAGCGGAAGGTGGCGATGTGACCTTGCAGATGGTCGAGAGCCTCACCAACCCCGCGCGCACCGAGCTCATCCGGCGCCTGCTCGACGACTTCGAGTCCGAGAACCCCGGCGTCACGGTCGAGCTCGTGTCACCGCCCACCGAGCAGGCTGACCGGACCATCCAACAGATGCTGCAATCCGGCTCCGGGGTCGACGTGCTCGAGGTGCGCGACATCACGGTCGGGCCGTTCTCGAACAACGGCTGGTTGTACGACCTCAGCGACGACCTCGCCGACTGGGACGGGCTGGACGCGCTCACCGAGAATGCGCGCGCCGTCGCCGAGGGCGACGGAGGCAGCTATTTCCTCCCGTACGGTTTCTACGGCCTGTCGCTGTTCTACCGCACCGACCTGGTCGAGCAGGCGGGGTTCGACGGACCGCCGGAGAGCTGGCAGGACCTGCTCGAACAGGCGACGGCGATCCAAGATCCGGCGAACAACACATACGGCTACGCGTTCCGTGGCGGCCAGAACGCCAACAGCAACGTCGTCGTGGCGATCGAGGCGTACGTCATCGACGAGCTCGACACCGAGAACGCATTCCTGATGGAGGACGGCAGCACCATCTTCGCCGCCGACGAGGCGCAGGAGGCCGTCGACGACTACTTCGCGCTGTTCGAGCAGGCGTCTCCCCCGTCGGCGGTGTCGTGGGGATACCCGGAGATGGTCGAGGGGTTCACCAACGGTTCGACGGCGTTCCTGCTGCAAGACCCGGAGGTGATCGCGACGGTGCAAGAGTCGACCACGCTCACCGACGAACAGTGGGATACCGCGCCTCTGCTGGTCGGACCGACAGGTAAGGCCGCTCAGCCGCTCGCCGTGGCCGGGTGGGGAGTGACCGAGGCGAGCGAGCACAAGGCCGAGGCGGTCGCGCTCGTCGAGTTCCTCGCCTCCGAGGGGCCGGCGACCGAGTTCGCGCAGGCCAACAGCTTGGTTCCGATCATCGCGTCGGCGGCCGACGACGAGTTCTATGCCGAGGGGCCGTGGACCAGCTACGTCACGATGACGGAGAACCCCGACACGTACGTCAACGTCTCCCAGCCGCGCGGCGTGAGCTGGTGGACCGAATGGATCCAGAAGTCGGATCAGGAGATCCAGAACGTGCTGCTCGGCAACATGACCACGGCCGAGTTGCTCGAGTCGTGGGACACGTTCTGGACCGAGAAGTACGCGGCCGAGGGGTAGCCACGTGACCACTGTGACCGCTGACCGGAGGCGCCCCGCCGCACGTGCCGGCGGGGCCTTCCCCGGCGGACGCCAGAGCGCCTTCGGCCGCCGGCACGCGCTGACGATCCTGGCGTTCCTCGCCCCGGCGATCGTGTTCGTGTGCTGGTTCACCTACTACCCGATGCTGCAGGGCGCCCGGATGGCGTTCCTCGACTGGAACCTCTGGGATCTGACCAGCACGCCGTTCGTCGGTTTCGGTAACTTCACGACGGTCATCAACGATCCCGTCTTCCCGACGGTGGTCGCCAACTCCGTGCTGTGGGTGGTCGGGTCGCTGGTGCCGCAGTTCTTGATCGGCTTCGCGATCGCCCTCGGGCTGCGCAAGAGGTTCCGCTTCCGTGGCGTCTACCAGGCGCTTGTCTTCTTCCCGTGGGCGGTGTCCGGCTTCCTGATCGGTTTGCTCTTCCGTTGGATGTTCAACGCCGAGTTCGGCGTGATCAACGACCTGCTCATGAAGGTCGGCGTCATCGACGCGCCCGTGCCGTGGCTGGCCGACCCGAGCCTGGCGATGCTCTCCGTGATCGTCGCGAACATCTGGTACGGCGTCACCTTCTTCGCGATCATGATCCTGGCGGCGCTGCAATCCGTCCCGGACGAGATCCTGGAGGCCGCGAGCCTCGACGGCGCCGGCAAGGCGAGACAGCTGTTCTCGATCATCATTCCCTACATCTCCATCACGCTGTACCTCACGGTGCTGCTGCGGGTGATCTGGATCTTCAACTTCCCGGACATCATCTACGCCATGACCGGCGGCGGGCCGGCCAATCAGACGCACATCATCACGACCTGGATGATCAACTACACACAGCAGGGGAACTACGGGCTGGCGAGCGCCATCGGCCTGTTCGTCGTCGCATTCCTGTTCGTCTTCTGCGCCTTCTATCTCGTCGCGATGCGGAGGTCGAGCCGATGACCGCGATGCTCTCCGAGAAGCCGCCGGCGGGGACCACTGCCGCGTCGGCCGAGCGCGGGCCCTCGACGCGGAGGATCACGATCGGCGGCGTGGCCCGGGTGGTCGGCCTCGGCCTGTGGCTCGTGTTCACCCTCTTCCCGCTGTATTGGATCGCCGTCACGTCGTTCAAGGCGCCGGGATCGATCAACCGCTTCCCGCTCGAGTACTGGCCGGGCGAGCCGTCGCTGGAGAACTACCGCGGGCTGTTCTCGCACAGCAACTTCGGGGTGTTCCTCGGCAACTCCGCACTCGTCGCGCTCGTGGCCGGTGCGACCGCGACGCTCATCGCCTTGTTCAGCGCCTACGTGCTCGCGCGGTTCGAGTTCCGCAGCAAGGGCGCGGTGATGATCGCGTTCCTTCTCACCCAGATGATTCCGGCGTTCATCGCGCTAGGACCGCTGTACACGATGATGTCCGACCTCGGGATGGTCGACAACAAGTTCGGTCTCATCCTCGTCTACATCGCCATCTCCATCCCGTTCTCGACGGTCATGCTGCGCGGCTTCTTCGAGAACGTCCCGGACGCGCTCGAAGAAGCCGCGATGATCGACGGCTGCTCCCGGTTGGGAGCGCTGTTCCGTGTGCTGGCGCCGGTGATGGCCCCGGGCATCGTCGCGGCGTTCATCTTCAACTTCGTCAACTCGTGGAACGAGTTGTTCCTCTCGGTCGTCCTCATGCACTCGGAGGAGAACCGCACCATCCCCGCGGCGCTGAACGCGTTCATCTCGACGTTCAACATCGACTGGGGATCGATGTCCGCGGCCGCGGTGCTCACGATCCTGCCGACGATGGTGCTGTTCGCCATGGCGAGCAGATGGATCGTGCAAGGACTGACCGCAGGGGCCGTGAAGGAGTAGCACGCAGATTCTGACGTCGGAATATGCACACCACAACGCCGAGTTGACGCGGACATGAGTGATGCGCGTGATCGTGCGGAGTTGGTCCGCGAATATTTCCGCAAAGTTGATGCAGGTGATCCATCCCTGATCGATATGTACACCGACGACGTGGAGTTGTACTTCCCGAAGTTCGGTCTCGGACGTGGCAAAGACGACATGGTCGAGTTCGCCCGCCGGCTTACGCGGGATCTCGGCAGTCTGGAGCACGATATCGACGGCTTGGACATCATGGTCGCCGGTGACCGGATCGTCGTGGAAGGGCGCGAATGGGGCACCACCGCAGATGGACGGCCGTGGCCTGACGGCGAGGTGTCCACGGGGCGGTTCTGCAACGTCTTTACCTTCCGTGGCGACCTCATCAGTGCCGTGCACATCTACACGGACCCTGACTTCACCAGTAGCCACGAGGCGAAGGTGCGACAGCTGTACCGCGGCCGGCAACGAGCCGGGAGCGGCTCCTGATCAGGCAGAAGTGCCGGGCAACGACTCCGGGGGGAGGGTTCCTGCGGCCCGATGTTCGGCGCACTGTTCGCGAGTCCCTGGCCGCGCTCGGCCGCAAAGCCTACGCGCCTACACGCTCGGTCTCGACGAGTCGCACCTGCGCATGCCTCGCGGAGCCATGAATCGATCTGATTCTGTCCTCCGGAGACGCCACGAGTCGACCGCATGGTCATCACGACAGGCGACCGCGCCTACCGCCGCCTGGACGGCGTCGCCGTGCTCCCACTGGCCCTATGGGGCCCCTGAGTGTGCCGCTCTAGCGACGGATCGAACAGCAACGGCTCTACAGACGATGGGCGTCAGCTGCGACCGAGGTTCTGTTCGTTGAGGATGGTCCCGCCCAGGCTCCAGCCGCCGTCGGCGACCTCCTCCAGGATCACGAGCGTGGTCGGCCGCGCACGCTCTCCGTACACGTCGGCGAATGCATCGGTGACGGCGTCCTGGAGCTTCTTCTTCGACTCCGGGGTGAGGGTTCCTGCGGGCACTTTGAGGTTGGCGAACGGCATGATGCTTCCTTGTCGTCGGTCGAAGGTACTCAGCTTCCGTGCGGGTCGGCGGCGTTGAGCACCGCGACGACTTGGTCGTAGTCGCCACGCGCCTCGCCGTGGCGGAGGAACTTCACCCGCTCGACGAGCACCTCGTGGGCCTCGGGGTCGGAGTCGAGCAGAGCCATGACCTCGTCGGCGTACTCATCAAGCGGCATGGCGAAGTCCGAGGTCTCCTGGCCGGGCAGAAGTGCCGTACGCACCGCCGGCGGCACCAGCTCCACCACCTGCACGCCGGTCTCCGCGAGCTGCAGGCGCAGCGTCTCGCTGAGCATGTGGATCGCGGCCTTGGTCGCGTTGTACGTTGGGGTGACGCGTAACGGAGCGTGCGCCAAGCCGGACGATACCGTGACGATCGCCGCCCCGGGCCGCGTCTGCAGGTGCTCGGTGAGCGCTGCGATCAGGCGGATCGGGCCGAGCAGGTTGGTGGTGACGATCTCTTCGGCGTCGGCCAGGAAGCCGGGCGTGCGCCAGTCCTCGACGCGCATGATCCCGGCCATGGCGACGAGTACGTTCAGGTCGGGATACCGCGCGACCACGTCGGTGGTGGCCCGGGTGATCGAGGCCGCGTCGGCGGTGTCGATGTGCACCGTGCCGAAGCCGTGTTCGGCGGCCAGCTTCTCCAGGAGCTCGGTGCGTCGCCCACCGACGATGACGGTGTTGCCTTTCTCCTGCAGGCGCTGAGCGAGGGCCAGTCCGATGCCGGATGTGGCGCCGGGGATGAAGATGGTGTTTCCGGTGATGTTCATGGTTCTACTCTGCGCGGCCCGCACCGGATGCGGGAGAGACCTGGCGATCGGGGGATCGGCAGTACCTGGCTGGCCGGTAATCCCTACCGCAGTATGGAGACATGAACCGTGCCGCGCTCGCCGATTTCCTCCGTCGTCGCCGTGAAGGACTGCGCCCGGCCGACGTCGGCCTGACGCCCGGTCCGCGCCGCCGCACACCGGGGCTGCGACGCGAGGAGGTGGCGGGGCTGACCGGGATGTCCGTCGATTACTACGTGCGGCTGGAGCAGCAGCGCGGTCCGCAACCCTCGGAGCAGATGCTCGGCGCGCTCGCCCGTACGCTGCGGTTGACGGCCGATGAGCGCGACTACCTTTACCGGCTCGCGGGGCACAACGTACCGCGGCGCACGGCGGATGACGCGCACGTGGCGCCCGCGCTGCTGCGCGTGCTGGACCGGCTGGAGGACAGCCCGGCATTGATCCTGTCGCCGCTCAGCGAGGTGCTCGTCGCGAACCGGCTGGCGACCGCGATCTTCGGTGATCGGACGCAGCTGACCGGCTGGGCGCGCAGCGACATCTACCGCTGGTTCACCGATCCCGCCTCCCGAGCGGTGTATCCGCCTGAAGACCACGACCGGCAGGGCCGCAGCATGGTCGCCGCCCTGCGCGCGGCGTACGGCGCGTACGGGGAACGCTCTCGCGCAGCCGAACTGGTCCGGATGTTACTGGCGGAGTCCGGCCAGTTCCGCGAGGTATGGGATCGCCACGAGGTCGCACACCGATTCGAGGACCACAAGACCTTGGTGCACCCCGAGGTCGGCCGGATCGAGGTGGACTGCCAGGCGCTGTTCACCGAGGATCAGTCACAAGCCCTCCTGGTCCTCACACCCGCCCCTGGCAGCGAGGCGGAGGAGAAGATCCGCCTGCTCGCGGTCCTGGGCCACCAGGACTTCTCCGCCAGGATCTGAGCTGCCGCCGTCGTCCACGACCGCGGTCGTGGACGACCGCCCGGGGTTGGGCCGGCCATAAGGCGCTCGCGGTCACGCCCGGGAGCCACCGTGAACGATCCGTTCTCATCGTGGTCGTCAGCGCCTCTGTCAACCCGAACCGATCACGAGTCGAGAAGCGCGACCCCGCGGCCGTCACTCAGGCCGTGCTCGACCTGTGCGAACACACGAACGGCCGCGCCAGCTGAGGATAGGCTCGTGTTCTGGACGTCGCAGGCGTGATCCGCCGCATCCGGATGCCTACACGGTGCTGTCTGTGGCGGTGCTTAGGGTGGATGCGTGTACCTGGAGAACCTCGTCTTCGACGCACTCGACCCATCCCGACTCGGCCGGTTCTGGGAGGCGGCACTCGACGCCGAGACGCTGACCGACGAGCCGGACGGCTTCGAGACCCGACTCCGCCACCAGGGCGGACCGGATCTCGACCTCTGCTTTCAGCGCGTGCCCGAGCCGCCGTCCGAACCCCTCCGGCTCCACCTCGACGTGCGCGGCGGCGACCACCAGCAGGACACCGTCGACCGGCTGCTCGGCCTCGGTGCCCGCCACCTCGACATCGGCCAGCGCAACGTCCCGTGGGTGGTGCTCGGCGACGTGGAGACCAACCCCTTCTGTGTGATGGAGGAGCGGGAGGTATACGTCGACACCGGCCCGATCGCCGCGCTGCCGCTCGACTCCCGCGACCCCGCTCGCGACGGCGAACTCTGGGAATGGCTTACCGGCTGGACGCCCGCACCAGGGGTCGCTCCCGTCAGCCTGCGCCACCCCTCGCGACGTGGGCCGCTGCTTGAGCTCTGTCCCGAACCGGAGCCCAAGGGTCCCGGAAAGAACCGGCTGCACCTCGACGTCCGGCTCGAGAGCGGCGAGGACCCCGATCAGGTTGCCCGCGGGATCGCCGAGCGCGGCGGACGCGAACTCGGCCACGGGTGGGGCACGCTGCCGTGGCGGGTGTACGCCGACGGCTCGGGCAACGAGTTCTGCGTACTGCCGGCCCGCGGCTGACCGATCTGACCGGGCCCCCGGATTCACAGTCCTGATCTGACGCGCAGGGCTACGACTCCTCGAGTGCCTCCGCGAAGGCCGAGGCTATCTGCGCGACCGCCCGGTCATCGTCGTCGGCCAGCCTCCGCAGGATGCCCTGCGCCATCGTCCCCGGCATCTCCACGAACGCCTGGGCGAGACGGATCCGCACCGCGGAGTCCGCGGCCGCCGCAGAAAGCGCGTCGACCAGCGCGGTCATGATCCGGTCCGCACATCCGGGGTCGTGTGCCAGCTGCCCCAGGATCTCGGCCGCTTCGACGTCGTTCTTACCCTCGACCACCATGCCGACGAGCGCCGGCACGGCCGCGATCTCACCACGCGCGCCGAGGGCCAGTGCGGCGTGCCTGCGCACCGTCAGGTCCGGGTCGTCGAGCACCTCCGCAAGCACCGTGGTCGCGTCGTCGCCGGGTATCTCCGCAATGGCCTGGACCGCCCGCCGCCGGACGTCCACGTCCGCCGAGTGCGCGCCGGAAGCCAAATACGCCATGCCGTCACCGTCTGCCCGTGCGAGAGCCCACCGCAAAGCACCTGCGACGTTCGGGTCGGATTCGGCGAGGACCGCCCGGGCCAGCAGCTCGGCGGGAAGCGGCACATCCTCGGCCGGCGCCAGGACGGCCTGCTGTCGCCGCGCGGCGCTGAGTGAGTCGAGCCCGTGGATGAGCTCGACGATGCGCAGAACGTCTTCCCAGCCGGAAGGGGCCGAAGCATCCACCATCCGCAGTCGCTGCAGCAGTTCCTGTTCCTGCCGCAGCCGGTCCTCGGTCCTCTGGATGAGGTCACCGACCATGGCGGACGGTGTGAAGTCCGGCTCCTGTAGTGCTTGTCCGATCTCCCGCAACGACAAGCCAAGAGACCGTAGACCTTCGACGTGGAAGAGTCGGCGTATGTCGTCGGCGGAGTACTCGCGGTAGCCGCCCCTGGTGCGGCCGGTCGGCCGCACCAGCCCGAGGGAGTCGTAGTGTCGGAGCATCCGGGCGCTTACTCCCGAGCGGCGTGCCACCTCACCGATCAGCACGTTGGCTCCCAGGCTTCGTCACGGTCGGCGTGACGAGCTGTTGCGCTTCGTCGACGGCGGAGTCGAATCCGGCGTCTGGGTCACGGAGCATCAGCTCTGTGGCACGAGCGTGTACGCGCACCGCCGGGTCGTCACTCGTCATTGCCGTGTTCAGGGCCGGCACGATCACCTCGCCAAGCGCCACGAGCGCACGGGTGAGACTCAACTGCACATCCCGGTCACCGCGACCAAGCTGCGACGCCAATTCCGCGGCCAGCCCCGTCTCCTCCCCCGCGGGAACCAGAGCGACGGCCGCGCGCCATGCGGCTCGCGCGACCTCGTGGTCGGCGTCGTGCAGCAACGATCGCGTGATCGCCGGCCACGCACGTCCGTCGCCGATCTTGGACAAGGTATGCAACGCCTGGCTGCGAGCCTGAGCGACGTGGGACCGAAGCTCCACGAGGAGTCTCGGTACCGTGATCTCCGCCGGGTAGCGGGTCAACGCCCAGGTAAGCATGTCGCGCACGAAGAAGTCCGGCTCGACGGAGCACCGTGCCAGCAGTGCGTCGACGAAGCCAGGTCTGACGTGCGTTCCGATCGCCAGCGCGACCGCTAGCCGCGTCGACGCGTCGTCGGCGCCCAACCCGAGGAGCAGCCTGGTGTCCGGTGAGTTCGTGTGTGTCGCGTTCATCTGGACCACCTCCCCCACCAAGTGAAGAGGTTATCAGCGTGTCAAGGTCAAGCAGTTCCTGGCGCTCGGGCACTTAATGGTTAGCGCAATAACCATGAGCTGCCAGAATGGTCTCTGTAACAACCATTGACTGCTCGACACAAGATGCGCCCTCAGCCACTGGGAGTGGCCGAGCCTGCCGCAGAACACCGGGTCACCAGGGGACGACGCCCTCGTCGTCGAAGAAGCCTCCGCGCGGTCCGTCATCCGGGAGGGTGGCGAGGTGGATCGCGATCGCCGCGCCCTGCTCGGGTGTCCGCGGTGCATTGAAGCCGGTGAAGTCGGTCGCGACGTAGCCGGGGCAGGCGGCGTTCACGATGATGTTCGTGTCGGCGAGTCGGCGGGCGTACTGTGCCGTGACGCTGTTGAGCATTGACTTCGACGGTGCGTACGCGGCCATGATCGGGCCGGTCTGCAACGTAAGCGAACCCATATTGCTCGACATGTTGACGATGCGCGGCGATTCTGCGCGGCCGAGCAGCGGAAGCATCGCGTTCGTCACCCGGACGACCCCGAACACGTTCGTCTCGAGGACGGTACGGACGACGTCGAGGTCCAGCGTCGTCGGGTCCTGCGCGCCACCGTCGCTCCGGCCGGAGATGCCCGCGTTATTGACGAGCACGTCGAGCTGTCCTGCCGTCTCTTCGATGGCCGCCGCTGCCGCGGCGACGCTGTCGTCGGAGGTGACGTCGAGCGCGACCCCGAATGCGTCGATGTCCGCGGCACGCAGACGTTCGACGGCCTCCTTGCGCCTGACCTCGTCACGCGCGCCCACGGCGACCGTGAAGCCGATCGCCCCGAGGCCCTGTGCGATGGCGAAGCCGATTCCCTTGTTCGCGCCGGTGACCAGCGCGGTCTTCGTGTTGTTCACACGACCCATGCTCGGCGAGCGCGCGCTCGGTGTCCAAGACCGATCCAGTACGCCGTGATACTCGCCAGGTATCAGTCGCTACGCTTGTTCCGTGGACGATCTCGAGACGCGGGAGCTCCGGTACTTCGTCGCCGTCGCCGAGGACCTGCATTTCGGGCGCGCCGCCGATCGGCTCGGTATCGCACAGCCGCCGCTTTCCCGCGCCATCAGCCGGCTGGAGCGGCGGCTCGGCGTCCAGCTCCTCGACCGGGATCGTCGCGGAGTGGAGCTCACCGACGCCGGCAGGGTCATGCTCCGCGAGGCACGGGCCGCCCTCGATGCGGTCGCCGCCGCTGCGCGTCGGACGCGGCGCGCCGGGAATCCGCAACCGTCGCTCGTGCTCGCGACGAAAGCCGGCGCGTCCCACGAACTTCTGCAACGGCTCCTCGACGCGCACGCGAACGAAGCCGGTGCGGCGCCGATCGACGTCCTCCTGTGCGAGGTCGGCGAGCAGGCGGGACTTCTGCGCAACGGGCGCGCCGACGTGGCGATCATGCATCGGCCGTTCGACGACCTCGCCGGGTTCGACACCGAGGACCTCTACGTCGAGGGCCAGATCGCGCTGCTTCCCGCGGGGCATCCGCTCGCGGCACGTGATCAGCTCACCATGGCGGACGTCCGCGACGTGCCGGACCTACCGATCGCGAGGTGGCCCCGGCTCGACGGGTCCTACCCGGACGGGCCCGGGCCGGAGGTGCACACCCAGTCACAGCTCGCTCAGCTCGTAGCGCTGGGTAAGACGCTGCTTGTCATCCCCGCGTCCAGCCGTGCCTGGCAGTGGCCCGACCACGTCGCCGTACCCGTCGTCGACGCGCCGGACGTCACCACGGTGATCGCGTGGTCGCCGAGCAGCCACTCACCGGCGATCGCCTCGCTCGTCCGCACCGCGGCCGGCCTCCGCAGCACCGCATTGCCTGCGCCCGCAGGCTGACGAACGCATGCCGCGGCGTCGATCCGCTGAGCGCATGCAACGTGACAGCCTCCGTCGGCGTCAACAACGTCAGGAAGCTCCGTCGCGTGGCGTGGCTGTGAATCAACAGGAGTGTGGATGTCGAACCAAGGGGCAAGGCGAGTTGAAAGCCGAGATCCGTCCGCTGGACGCCTACGGTGGGCGATCGGTGCCTCGGCTCTGGCGCTCGTCGCGACCGCGATGTCGGCGATACCAGCGTCGAGCGTGGTGGCACCGAGCGCCGATCCGTACAGCTGGACAGAGACGCCGATCGGTCAGCCAGGTCTCATGATCGAAGATATCGACGCCGTCGACGGTGTGGCCTGGGCCGTGGGAACCGAGCACCACGAGCGGCTGGTGGCACTGCGCCACGATGGTGACAGCTGGACCGACGCGACGCCGGACATCTCGGGAGCCAACCTCGTCGAGGTGGCCGTCGCCGCTGACGACGACGTCTGGGCAGTCGGCTGGGACGGTTCGGCCGACACCGGCATGACCACTCCTCTAGTGGCGCATTGGGACGGCACGACGTGGGCGGAGATCCCGAGCCCGGCCGAAATCGGCGCGTTCGATGACGTCGTCGTCGACGCGGAAGGCACTGTCTGGGTGACCGGTTGGGCCAGGGTCGGCTCCGCCGAATCCGCCGTCGTATACCGGTACGCCGACGGCGAGTGGGCCGAGTACTCCGACGGCCTCGAGGGCGCGATCAACGGCAACAGCCTGACGGTACTGGCCGCCGACGACGCGTGGCTGGCCCTCAACCCCGGCCTGGCGCATTTCGACGGCACATCCTGGA
Organism: Phytoactinopolyspora halotolerans; assembly: GCF_010550675.1. Lineage (GTDB taxonomy): Bacteria > Actinomycetota > Actinomycetes > Jiangellales > Jiangellaceae > Phytoactinopolyspora > Phytoactinopolyspora halotolerans. The sequence goes on from NZ_JAAGOA010000007.1 coordinate 45,925, forward strand.
CCATGGTCGAGGAGTTCCCGGCTGACGGACTGCAGATCTTGACCGGCATCGCGGCCGCCGACGCCACCGACGTCTGGGCCACGGGCGTCCAGTACACCGGGAGCGGCGCCATCCAGCCGGTCGCCTGGCATTACGACGGCTTGACGTGGAGCCAGGTGCGCACGCCGCGGATCTCGGCGCAGGCCTACGACGTGACTATCGTCGATGGGCAACCCGTCATCGTCGGCGAGAAGCTCGACCGTGATTGGGCCTCGACCCCACTGGTGCTCACGGCCAAGAGCAGCGGCAGGCATACCCGCCTGGTCGAGGTGCCGGGCCCGACGACGAACGCGGTCGTGTTGACAAGCGCCGACACCGACGACGGACGGCTCTGGGTGGCCGGCGGCGACATCGACGTGTTCACCGGCTTCGCCGCCTACGCCGACCTTCCATGACGTGAGTCGACGACCATGATCATGAACACTTACCGTGCCATGTGAACGGTTTGTGTTCATGATCATGGGACACCGAGCCATAGCCGTCAGTGTGATCAATGGCCGCACGTCGGGTTGTGGAGTATCAGACCGCTCCCGGATTGATCATCATCATTCGGTACACCCGACCGAGGTGGGTGAGCTCGCCGTCGCGGTCGAACAGGGACGTCTGTGCAAAGCGGAGGAAGAACGCGCCGAAACCGGTTGACCTCAGCTTGTCCCACGGCGAGAGCGGTTGTGCAATGAACCATGCCCACCGTTGCACGAGGCGATCGTCGTCGGGATGACCGAACCGGCTGTCCGTGGCCGTGGCGACGAAGCGGAGCGCTTCGTTCATGAACGCCTCGATCTCCTCGGACGCCGAGCCGCGAGTCGGTACGCCTATTTCGGTCAGGATGACGTCTTTGTCGCGCAGATCATGCGCGTCGAGGAGGCGGCGCATCTCGACGATGCGCTCAGCGAACACATCGAACTCCTCGGCGTGCATCACATGGTTGGTCGCCGCGAAGTAGTCGGCGGGGATCGGCGTTCCGTGCTGTTCTTCGTAGGCGCCGATGACCTGACGGAGGTAATCCAGCCCATCCTCCGCGTCGACGATCGCGTCCGTGATGCCCTCGTCCGGCGTCAGGATCGCGGGACCTACCGATACCCGGAACGTGGGGTTCAGAGACATCAGCAACGTGCGGCAGCGGTGAAAATCCTCGGCGTACTGGCTCGGAGATCGTTCGTCGTTCTGATGCTCGTATCCGATCTCGTTGCCGATCAGGAAGATCGTGCCGTCGGGGTAGGCGGCCGGATCGCCGCGGATCGCCTCCTCGACCTCCGCCAGGTGCTCGTCCGATACCTGCCCATCGCCGGGATAGCCGCAGACAAGAGGCACGAACTCCAAGTCAACGTCCTCGTGCGGGCGGAAGTCCCAGTTGAAATACCAGCGCGCACCGATATCACGTAACCCCGGGTCATCACTCTGCACGGCAAGCGCCACCCCACCGCCGCTGGCATCCGCAGCTGTCAAGGGCGATGGTTCAGCCCCCTGCAACTGCGACGGTGGCGATGGCTCGTGGAGAAACACGTACGCCACGGCCAGGAGCGCAACGACGATAGTGACTCCGACGACGATCTTCCGCACGCGAGCACGACTCCGTTTCGAGCGCGCGGCAGTGTCATTCATGCGTGGGATGTTGTCAGCCTCGCAGCCCGTCGGCAAGCTGGTTAGTATTCTGGCTATGCGGCCAGGAACCGAGACAGGCGGCCAAAAGACGCGGACGTTCGTCGAGCAGGCCCGGCGAGCCCAGGTCGTGGAGAGCGCGATCGAGGTCATTGCCAAGGAGGGCTATGCCAATGCCTCGTTGGCACGGATCGCCCGGCACACGGGCATCAGTCGAGGGCTGATCTCGTACCACTTCGCCGGCAAGGACGAGTTGATCTCCCGGGTGCTGGTCACCGTGTTCGGCGAGGTGGCGGCGTATATGGGGCCACGGGTCGAGGCGGAGCGCACGGCGGTCGGCCAGTTGCGTGCCTATATCGAGTCGAACCTCGCCTACATGGACGCACACCGCAGCAGAATCGCCGCCGTAGTGGAGATCATCTCTGGGGGCGGTCTCGCCACGCTTGGAGTCGACCCGATCCAAGCGGAGGAAGAGTCGCTCATGCCGCTGGCGGAGCTCTTTCGCCGTGGCCAGGTCGACGGCGAGTTCCGTGCGTTCGATCCGCTTATCATGGCGCGTTCGGTTCGTGGCGTCATCGACAGCATGGCGCCGCGTGTGACCGACGTCGACCTCGACCTGAAGGCATGCGCCCGCGAGCTGACGACCTTGTTTGAGCTGGCCACCCGGAATCCGAGCCGGCGTGACAACGAATCGCCGGACGTCTCCGGGGCAAAGCCCTCGTGAAGTAGTCGGACACCACCGCGCGAGCTTGCGTCGGCTCGCCGGGCCCGGCTCGGTATCGTCGCGTGTGGAATCGTGGTCTTACTAGCCTTGGGAAACTGCCGCATGGCATGGCTGCTGATCGTCGCCATAGCTATCGGGGCGAGGTGAGGATCTTCGGCCCGCGGCCACGTCACACGCGCCAGCGAGCTCGGGAAGACCGGAACCGTCCTGCTCTGGCTTGTATGACATGAGCGGGCAACACCGAGATGAGACGGTTCCCGTGACGCTTGGAACCGCATCGACGCAGCAAGCAGATCATCGCGAGGTCTAGAATCACGCCGTGGGGCTGATCTTCAACACTGTCGCCGGCGAACTCCCGCTGGTGCAACGGGTGTGGTCGGCGACCTGTGAGGCCACGACCGGCTTCAGCTCGGCAGCCAAAGCCTCCTCCATGATCTGTTTTGCGCGCAGCGATGACAGCGTGACGGTGCACGTCAAAGGACCGGAGACGACGGGCACCCTGATGACGTGCCCGGAGGGCTGGGAGTTCTTCGGGGTGGAGCTACGGCTCGGTGCTTATCTGCCGCCGTATCCGCCCTCCGACCTGACCAACTTCAAAGACGCATTGCTGCCGACCCTGCCGGGCAACCGGATCTCGTTGGACAACCGGGTCTGGGAGATGCCGTCCGCGCAGAACGTCGACGTCTTCGTCGACCGACTGGTACGCGCAGGATTGTTGATCTTTGATCCGCTTGTCGCCGAGATCCGGCACGGCGAGCGACCACGCGGCATGTCGGAACGGATCGCGCAGATCCGGTTCCGTAGAGCCGTCGGGGTCTCGCACCGCAAGCTCGTCAGCATCGAGCGGGCTCGGAACGCTGCGCAACTCCTCACGGCGGGCAGATCGATCGCCGACGTGGTCACCACCAGCGGCTACTACGATCAGTCGCAGCTCGCGCGGGCGATGCGGTGGGCGACCGGCCACACCCCTGGCGAGTTGAGGGCCGGCATCCCGTTTCTCGCGTTGTGATGCGGCTTCGGTTCGATACAAGACGGACCGGTCAGCCGCCTGATTGACTCCCGGACATGCGCAAACTGATCGAATACGACCACCTCTCGATCGACGGGAGGATGTCCGGCGACGCCTGGTGGGCCGGACAACAGAATGTCGTACCCAACGACAATCATTTCGCTTATCAGCTCCGTCTGCTGTCCTCAGCGGTCGGCATCGTGCTCGGCCGGGTGACCTACGAGGGCTTTGTCGAAACCTGGCCGAACATGACCGGCGACGTCGCAGACAAGATCAACTCGTTACCCAAGTATGTCGCCTCCACCACGCTGACCGCGACCACGTGGAACGCTGAAGTACTGGCCGGCGATGCGGTAGATGCGGTCGCCCAGCTCAAAGAGACCGGCGACGGCACATTGGTGAAGTACGGCAACGGCCCGTTCAGCCGGGCGCTGGTCGAGGCGGGTCTGCTCGACGAGCTGCATCTGAGCATCTCCCCCTTCGTCGCTGGGTCCGGTGAGTCGCTGCTGTCCGGTATCCGCACGACCGCCATGGACCTGAAGGAAGTGACCGAGCTTGGCAACGGCACCGTGGTGCTGACCTATGCACCGAGTCGGTAGCCGGTGGGGCCAAGTAGTCGGCGATCTGTCGCCCGCCGATATCCACGTACGTGACGGATGCCGACACCGGGGCGCTGCGTAGCGTCCGTGACGGCGATGAAAGGAATCGACATGGCTCAGGGCACGTACGCCTCCGTGAACGGCATCGACCTCTACTACGAAATCCTCGGCGCCGACCTGCCCGGTCCGCCGCTGATCATGCTGCACGGCGGCGCGTACACGTTCCATCTGAGCTTCGACTCGCTGCTGCCGGCGCTGGCCGCCGAGCGGAAAGTGATCGGCGTCGAGCTGCAGGGACACGGGCATACGGCTGACGTCGACCGCCCCTTCTCCATTCGGCAGTGCGCCGTGGATGTGATCGCGCTGCTCGACCAGCTCGGCATCGAGCAGGCCGGCTTCTTCGGCTACAGCCTGGGCGGGCTGGTCTCAACCGAGGTCGCCGTGCTGGCTCCGGATCGGGTGGGCCGGCTCGTGCTGGCAGCCGCACATTTCGGACCGACCCGTTCCAAGGGCTACTACCCTGAGATCACCGCACTGGAGCTGACTTCGCCTCGGATGCCGACAGAGGAGGAGTCCATGGCCATGCAGCGCGCCTACGAGGACGTGGCGCCGAATCCTGAGGACTTCTTCCCATCCATACAGAAGATCCAGCCGGCGGTGCACGACTTCGAAGGGTGGCCCGATGATCAGCTGGCTCGGCTGACCATGCCGGTCTTGATCATCCTCGGTGACACCGACTTCGTCCGGCTCGAGCACGCCGTCGAGATGAAGCAGCTGCTGCCCAACGCACAACTCGCGATCCTGCCGGGTACCAAGCACCTGCAGGTCATCCGGCCCGACCTAGTGCTGCCGATGGTCAGTGCCTTCCTGCGGCCGTGATTCCCAGCAGGAGTCTGCCGATCATCTCTGGCAGGTCACCTCGTTTGACTGGAGCGGTTCTTTCATGTCTCGTCGGTCCGCCGCAGACCTGCAAAACCAGTCGTGGCGGTCTCGTTCGGACGGCTACGCTCGGCCGCATGGCCCCCTTGATCACCACCCGCGCTGAGAGGCCCGAGTTCGGGTCTGACATCTGGGAGATGCCCGACTCCTGGCCCGCATTCATGGACCATGACCCTGTCGCCTGGTCGCTCTACGGTGTCGCCACCGCCGCCTACCCCGAATTGACGGTAGTCGCCACCGACGAGGGGACGGTCGTTGCGCACGGCCAGGCCACTGCTTTCCGGCAGAATCTGGAGGGCCGACGCGAGCTTCCCGACACCGGCTGGGACCAGGTGCTCATGTGGGTCAACTCCGACCTGCGCAAGGGCATCGAGCCGGACGTGGCCAGCGCGCTCGAGGTGTCAGTGCACCCTGGCTGGCAGGGGCGCGGCATGTCAAGGCTGATCCTCATGGCGATGCGCGAGGCCGCACGGGCCAGGGGATTCGACACCTTGCTCGCGCCAGTCCGCCCTAGCGGCAAGCACCTCGAGCCGGCCACACCGATGAGCGAGTACGCGTATCGAACCCGCGCGGATGGGCTACCCGAAGATCCGTGGCTGCGCATACACGTCCGCGCTGGCGGCGTCATCGAAAAGATCGCGCCCGCCTCCATGGTCGTCGGGTCCTCGCTCACGAACTGGCGCACGTGGACCGGACTCCCATTCGATGTGGACGGCCTCGTCGAGGTCCCGCACGCGCTCACTCTCGTTCACAGTGCGCCCGCGCACGACCACGCTGTGTACGTGGAGCCGAATGTGTGGGTGCGGCACCGGTTGTGAGCCTGTTCCGGCCCTCGGCAATGGCGTCGTACCGGACCAAGCTGGAGAAGTGATCAGCCGCCCCTGCACCTCTGACAATGAGGAGATCCGCCGCGCGGCGGCATCCAGGTTCCATCTCTAGTAACAGAGTTGGACAGCTTCCGCACCTCATTCGTCGTCGGCGAAGATGTCCTCGATCCTCAGGTTGAACACCCGGGCGAGACGGAACGCGACAGGCAGGCTGGGGTCGAACTTGCCCGTCTCGATCGCGTTGATCGACTGTCGTGACACGCCGATGCGCTGAGCCAGGTCGGCTTGCGTCCAGGAGCGTTCGGCCCGCAGGTCCGCGATGCGGTTCTTCATCGGTACCTGATCCAGCCGACGATGACAGCGATCACGTAGACGACGCCCAGCAGGGCGGGGAAGATCGCGATGTGGAGGTCGTCGGCGACGAGGCCTGCGTCGTCCGCGACGACGTATCCGAACCCGGCGACCCAACCTGTCCCGAATGCCACCGCCAGTGCATTCTGGATGATCTTGCGCCAAAGATCATCCAGTGCAAGGAGGAAACGGGCGAAGGCGATGATCCAGGCGACACCAGCGAGAACGTTGACGGCGACGGCGGCCCAGCTTGCCACCCGCTGCGAGTCCCACACGAACTCGGGGCCGAATCTGGCCACGGCAAGCGTCGCGACCCAGATCAGTGTCCAGAGCGCAAGCCGAGCGGTCGCCCTGTTCGAGTCCCGATAGCTTGCGGCCTCATCGCGTGCTTGCACGGGCTGCCTCCCTCGGTCTCCCGAGTCAAGTAGACTTGACTTTCATCCGGAATATAGACGATACGCGTGAGGTTCAGGAGACGCCATGCCCAGCTACCGGGTGCAGAACCAGTACGTCAAGCACGGGTTCATCGACCATGCCGAAGACAAGATCGAGGAGGCGATCCAACCCGTCCTGGAAGCGGGAACGGCGAACGGCTGGACACTTCACTCGTTCCAGGCCACGGCTGCGGCGAAGGGCACCAATCTCGTCTTCATCTGGCAACTGCCCGACTGACACCGGCGCCTCACCACAGCTCGCGCGAGTTGGCAGCGGATGGCCTCCACGCGGTTGACGAGGCGTCCGCAGCGCAAAATGCTGGTGGTATGACAGGTGAGCGAAACGTTCTCGGCGGCGATCTTGAACACTGCGGCACCGATCCGTTGACGGGTTTCTACCGGGACGGCTGCTGCCGTACCGGTCCGGAGGATATCGGCGGCCACACGGTGTGCGCGGTGGTCTCACGCGAGTTCCTCGAGCAGCAGCAGCGCATAGGCAACGACCTGACTACCGCGCGACCGGAGTACAGCTTCGCCGGGTTGAGCCCCGGAGACCGGTGGTGCGTGTGTGCGGAGCGCTGGCTACAGGCGTACCAGATGGGTGCGGCGGCACCCGTCGTGCTGGCTGCCACGGACATCCGGGCCCTGGATATCATCCCGTTGGACGCGTTGCGCGAGCACGCCGTGGACGTCCCCGCCGATCTGAGCGGCCTCGACGACTAGGAGCCGACGGCGAGGACGGCCGGCCCTGGTCTTGGCCTCACTCACGCGCAGCACCGAGCAGCTCTCGGTGGGAGTGTGGCGCCGAAAACGCGTCAGTAGCCGTCCAGGCCTTGCTCCGGCTCGAGAAGCAGGCAACTGCGATCCGCGAAACCACGTCACCGGGACACTGAGCGCATCACCGATTCGAGATCGGCCTCGCCCTCGGAACTCTGGGCGCCCTGTTGGAGCGCCGTGCGCATGAGTTGCTGGGCGGCCGGCTGCCCGACGAGCAGGGACCAGGCTGCTTCTTCTTGCAGGTAGCCAGCCGTCAGGTCAGCCGAGACCAGCGCGGCCTTCGCCTTCTCGATGACGCCGTCAGGGAGGGCAGCCATGTTCGCGGCGATTGTGTCGACAAGGGTGTCGAGGTCCGTAGCGGGGACGGACCGGTTGCGCCCCCTACCCCGCTCGGGCGAGACTTTACCTTCCCGGCGGGCCTTACGCCCGCGGCAGGATGGCAGCGCGTGCTCAGAGTTGGGTTTCGCCGCCGTCCACGGTCAGCTCGATGCCGGTGGTGTAGGTGGCGTCGAACGCGAGGAACGCTGCCGCCTTGGCGAACTCATCGACGGTGCCGTAGCGCTTCATGGGGTTGCTCTGGGTCCGTTCCGCCCGGAATTCCTCTTCGGCTTCCTTGGACAAGCCCATCGTTTCCAGAATCCCTGAGTCGATGGGCCCCGGGCTGATCGCATTGACCCGGATTCCGCTGGGGAGCAGCTCGCTGGAGAAGGTGCGCGCCATCGAACGCAGCGCCGCCTTACCGGCCGAGTAGACACTCGTCTGCGCCATTCCCATGACGTTCGCGATCGACGTGGTGAGGACGATCCCAGCGTTCGAGCTCAGCATCGGTGCGAGCTTCTGCACCGTGAAGAAGGCTCCCTTGACGTTGATCGCGAACAGCTCGTCGTACATCTCCTCGGTCGTCGACTCCAGCGGCGTAAGGAGTGAGATGCCGGCGTTGACGAACAGAGCCTCGACCGACCCAAGCTCGATCTTCACGCGGTCGGCGAGCATGTCCAGGTCGGACAGCGAGGCCACATCGGCCTGGACGGCCACGGCATTCTCACCGAGCCGCTCGCGCGCAGCGTCGAGCTTGGCCTGGGAACGGCCGGTGATCACCACGCGGGCTCCGCCTTGCACCAGCAGCTCCGCGAGGGCGAGCCCCATGCCGCTGCTGCCTCCGGTAATCACGACATTCTTGTCGCTGTACTTACCCATGTCTGGTTGCTCCGTTCCATTATTAACGTCGTGATATGTATCCGGATGTCGCTGTCCGTCGGACGAGGACGCATCAGCGGCGGGTCTCGATCGTCATGTCACCCGAGGTGACCGCGCGGATGTGGTCACTGGCGAGCAGTCCGTGCGGATTGCCGAGGTCGATGGCGCTGACCTCGTCGAGGCGAGCCAGGTGGGACGCAGAGAGATCAACCTCCAGGGCACCCAGGTTGACCTCTAGTTGAGCGAGGGTGCGGGCGCCGATGATGGGTGCTGTCACGCCCTGGGAGTGCAGGGCCCAGGCGAGTGAGACCTGGGCGGGGGTGCGGTCCAGTTCCGCGGCGATCTCCTTCACCGCATCGGCGATCGCGAGGGTGCGGTCAGTAACCATTCCCAGGGCGGCGTTGAGGCTCTTGCGGCTGCCCGCGCTTTCGCCAGCGACGGTGCCTATCGGGTTCAGGTCGTCCCGGCTGTACTTGCCGGTGAGCAGTCCTCCGCCCAGCGGGGAGAAGGCGACCACGCCGAGTCCCATCTCGCGGGCCATCGGGATGAGGTCACGCTCCCCGGTGCGTTCGATCAAGCTGTACTCGATCTCCAGCGCGACCAGTGGCGACCAACCGCGCAGGTCGGCGATCGCCTGCATGCGCGAGACCTGCCAGGCCGGGGCGCTGGAGATGCCCACGTACAGAACCTTGCCCCGCCTGACCAGGTCGTCCAGGCCGCGCAGGATCTCCTCCACCGGCGTCCTGAAGTCCCATACGTTGACATAGAGCAGATCGATGTAGTCGGTGTTCAGCTGCCGCAGGCTGGCTTCCACCGACCCCACCATGCTCTTGCGGTGCGTACCCCCGGAATTGGGGTCACCGGATTGGCGCAGCGTCGAGTACTTCGTCGACAGCACCATCTTGTCGCGGTTGCTGCGGGCGAACTCGCCCAGCATCTGCTCGGAGCTGCCGTTGGTGTAGGTGCTGGCGGTGTCGAAGAAGTTGCCGCCGAGTTCGGTGTAACGATCGAAGAGCCTGCGCGCCTCGTCACGCTCGGCGCCCCAGCCCCACTCGGTACCGAACGTCGCCGTGCCCAGTGCGAGCGGTGAGACTCGGAGTCCGGACCGGCCCAGCAGCCGATAGGTGTCGAGTGTGAGTGCCATCGTGTTCTCCTGTAGTTGCTGTTTCGTGGCGTTCGGGAGGTGCGGCTTGGTGAGAGCTCGCCCGAGTTCAGGCGCCGAGTCCGTAGCCGCCTGCCACGGTGATGTCCTGGCCGGTGACGTAGCCAGCGGCCTCCGAGCCGAGGAAGGCCACCGCCTCCGCGACCTCCTGGGGCGACCCGAAGCGCCCAAACGGGATGTTCGCTGCCATGGCGTCCCGGCCCTCCTGGGGCACCCCGAGCTTGTCGAACAGCGGCGTGTCGGTGGCCCCCGGGCTCACGGCGTTGACGCGAATTCGGCGCGGAGCCAGCTCGAGCGCGAGCGAGGGCAGCATTGCCAACAGCGCGCCGCGCGTCGCCGCACCAACCGTGGCACCAGGACTGCCCACGCGAGCCGCAACGCCGACGGTCAGCACGATCGAGCCGCCGTCGTTCATGAGAGGAAGTGCCTTTTGCAGGGTGAAGTACTGACCCTTGAAGTTGACGTCGACCTGCTGGTCGAACGAGTCCTCCGCCACCTCGACTACCGGTGCCGGACGGAAGATCCCCGCGTTGAGGAAGAGCAGGTCCAGTGACCCGAACCTCTCCGACACCACAGCCATCAACGCGTCAGTCTCGGCCAGAACGCTCGCATCGGACCGGACGACGAGTACGTCGTCGGGGAGCTCGGACTGTACCCGCGCCAGGGAATCAGGATTCTGCCCGGTAACCGCGACCTGGTAACCGCGGGCGTGCAGCAGCTCGGCCGTTGCTCGGCCGATCCCCGTCGTCCCTCCGATGATGAGAGCTGTAGGCATGGTGGACCCTTTCGTTGCTGAGGAAGTGCGAACCCAGTCGAAACGGGGATGTCCCCGTTTGACTTACGGTACACTGAACCGGGGAGCTCCCCACTTAATTCCCACGTCTCATCAGAAACTTCCGATCACCTAGGCCATGACACCTCCACCCAGCACCCAGCACGGCGCTCAGCTCGGCGCCCACCGCAGCACCCTGCGTGCCGACGCACAGCGCAACCGCGAGCAGCTCATCGCCACTGCCACCGAAGCCTTCGCATCCGGACGCGCGATCTCACTTGACGCGATCGCCAAACGCGCAGGGGTCGGAAACGCCACCCTCTATCGACATTTCCCCACCCGGGAAGACCTGGTCGAAGAGGTCTACCGGGACCAGATCCGGCCCCTACGCGAAGACGCGCACGCCCTGCTAGCCACCAAGCCACCCGCGCAAGCCCTCCACGCATGGATGCTTCGATTCGCCGACTGGGTCAGCGAACGACGCGGCATCTGCGAAGCCCTGGTCGCCATGAGCGCCTCGGGCCGTTTCGGCACCGGACCAGTCTGCGACGAGGTCCAGCAGATCCTGACGATGATGCTCGAGACTGGCGCTGCGGCAGGAGAACTACGCGACGACATCGACCCGGTCGACGTCGGCAGCATCCTCGCCGGGCTCTTCTCGGTAGCCGGCGCCCCCGAGCAACGCCCCCAGCTAAACCGCATGCTGGGCATCCTCATCGACGGACTCAAACACCGCTGAGGAGATCGGCGGGTCGCCCTCAGAGTCAGCACCGTGCTGAGATCCGGCCTTGCCTCGCTCGGGTCGGCAGCTGGCCACGCGGTCAGGTCGGAAGGTACGGACCTCCTCGCTCAAGCGGTCGTGCCCCATGACGTACCAGCGCCACCGTGCGCGACGATCCCCTACGGCTCGATGGTTGCGGTGCGTGCGGCGCCCCTAGGTCGATATGCCCGAGCCGCCGTCGATCAAGCGGCGATCGGCCCCGGCGGGCCCGGCAACTCGGTGCCGATCAAGTCGAGGAGTTGAACGCGGGCTGCCAGGCCGGCACGACGGTGTACGAACTCAGTGACCGATTCGGCATCGAACGGCGAACGGTCAGCAACATCCTCCACCGACACGGCGTACCGATGCGCCGCCGCGGCCTCCCCCGACCAGGTTGACCACGCCATCCACCTCTACAACCTCGGCAGGTGCTGAACACGCTGCGTGAACGCGGCATCCCCACGCGAGACACCCACGGACGTCCATCTCCTACACAGCCATGGCAAGAAGCTCTACCTACAACCGAACTCCGTTCCACGTTCGTGGCACACGTAGGTTCTCATGCTTGATTGCGCTTTCTCATTGATTCTGCGCCTATCTTGCACTTGCACAGTTTCGATGAGAATCGAACCGCAGGACGGGGACAGTCGTGGCGGCTCGGCATCCGATGCCGTAGCTTGTTGCCGCGATGCATCAATGCCGCCGGCCCGCTTTGCAACGACCGGCGGCGTGATAACACCGCCTTTGTGGCCTCTCCGAGGTCGCTGCGGGCCATCAGCCGGTCGAGCAGGCCTTCGCAATCGCTGCGGTGTCCCAGTAGAACGGATGCACCTCGGTGATGCGCCCGTCCTCGACCGTGATCGTCTGCAGGATCGGGAAGCGCAGCTCACGCCCGGTGGCCCGGGCACGTGCGCGCACGCGAGTCAGGACGACGAGTGGACTCGTGTCACTGAGGAACTCCTGATCCACCATCTCGAAGGCGTCCCACGCTTGGCTCATCGCGAGAAAGAACTGCTTCAGACCTTCATGGCCGCGCCAGATTCCCCCGTAGGGCAGGGAGTCTGCCTGGTGCAGCACAACATCCGGGGCAAAGTATGGTACGAGCAGCGCGAACGACGCACTCCCCGGACCACCCGCGGCGAGATACTCAGCCTCCGCTGCATACATACCTTTGAGCACGGACATGGCGGCCGTTGTCGATGACATAGTCATGACGATCACCCTGGATCATCACACCACGCTTCGCTGGCGGGAATCCGCCGTCGCGATCTCCTGGCGCCCAGCCAGTGGTCGCCCACCTGGCAACCAGCACACAAGGCGCCCCGGCGCCATGACTTCTGCGACGAACGCACAGCACGGAGAAAGCGAAGTAGCGATGAGAAAACTGTCACGCATGGCGCGCAACCGGCTCGACGATGCAATGGTCATGGATGACCTCCGCAAGCGCGGCGTGACCCTAGCATCTGCGACAGAGTCCATCGACGACTCACCCGCTGGAGAACCTCGTCGTGGCCAAGTCACCTGAGTGGCGCGCCCCAAAGTCCACTCGGGTAGATCGTCGCTATGGATGGCACCCACTGGTTCACCGTGGCGGCTATAACGCCGAGAAGCAATCGATCAGCAAGCAGACGAGGATATCCATAGAGTTGCTTGCGCCGGGCGGAACGGTTGTGTCCCGCCCGGGAATGGGGTCAATGCGTCGCCCAGGGGAAGCGTGTCGCATCGGAAGGGGCCGTTCCCACACCGCCCTGTAACCGAGCTCGTGCCTACTGCAGACGCAGTAGCCGCGATTGCCTGCGCAGAGACGACGACTGGCGCAGTTGTGATGCGGATGATGGGACATACACAACCACCTTCAAGGAGCACCAACGAGATGATCGACGTCACCAACCTCACGAAACACTACGGCAGACACATCGCCGTCGATGACCTGAGCTTCACCGTCAGACCCGGTGTGGTCACGGCCTTCCTCGGCCCCAACGGCGCGGGGAAGACGACGACGATGCGCATGATCCTCGGGCTCGACAGGCCCACCGCGGGGCGGGCGCTGGTGAACGGCCGACCGTTCGAGCAGCACCGGGCGCCGCTGCGCGAGATCGGGGCGCTGATCGACGCGAAGGGCATCAACCCCCGGGCTTGACAGCCTGATCGCCATGACGACTGAACTACGGGCGCCTAGCCCACACGATCCGATCCCAGACCGAAGAGATCACCGGCCAAGACGACGGATGCACGAGGCACCTCCCAGATACTCCCGGAGGAGTACCGATTGCCCTCCTGCCAGCGGATAGTGACCCGTGCGTTCTCGTTCACAGTGACAGGGCATCCCCCAACCCAAAGGAACATGTCCTGAACGCGATCGCCACCACCTGACCTCTGGCCCGCCCCGGGCCGGTCACGTCGCGCCACGCCCGCGCACTCGCCGAGATCCGCACGGAGCTGTCATGCCCCTCGAGGATGGACGCCTCGGCCTGTTCCACGAACTCGCCGACGCTCACTACACAACACAACAAAGGAGCACATACAGACATGAAACCGATCGAACAAGGCCCAGCGCAACCGTTGATTGGGCGCCGCAGTTTTGTCACTCACGCGGCTGCACTCGGCGCTGGCGTTGGATTGTCCGCGACGGCATTCGCGTTATTCGACGACGACAAAAAAGACCCGGAAATCTCGCGTGATGACCAGGATATCTCGCTTCGTGACCAAGATCTGAAATTTATCGGCACGGAGGAGACCTTTTCGACTCCCGAGTTGTTGATGTTGAACTCCATCAACGAGGATCACATAGCGTTCCTTGAGGAAATAGGTCTTTCGGATCTAGGGGAACGCCGCATCGGCGATATGGACGAGGGGGGACTCAACGTTCAAATCCTCTCTGCGCATACGCCGTCCGTACAAAATGTCCCTGGGCAAGAGGGCATCGACTTTGCCTATCGCCTCAACCGGCAGCTCATCGACGGACCAATGGCCAGTTATCCGGGCCGCTTCCAGGCTTTCGCCACCTTGCCCTTGCAGAGCCCGGAGGCGGCGGCGGACGAACTGGAACGTTCGGTTCGGGACGACGGTTTCTTGGGCGCACTGACCAACGGACACATCGGGAAGAAGTATCTCGATCATCCCGATTTTGAGCCCGTGCTGGCGCGTGCCGAAGCTCTCGATGTGCCGATCTACCTGCATCCCGGCTATCCAGCTGACGAGATTTTCCAGATCTACTACAGCACGACACGGTCGGAATACACGAAAGAGTACCAAGATTACATTTTCAGTGGGTCTGGATATGGCTGGCACCAGGAGGTGCTGACCCAATGCATCCGGATGATCGCGTACGGGGTTTTCGACAGATTCCCCGATCTGAAGATTATCGTCGGCCACATGGGCGAAGGTCTTCCGTTCTACTACGAGCGGATCGCCGGAGACATGGGCGAGCCGACCGAAGACTCGCTCGAGAAGCCTTTCGAGCAATACTTCCAGGACAACTTCTGGTTCACAACCAGCGCGTTCTTCCAGAATGAGCTGCTCCATCTCTTGCTGAAATACATCAGTATAGATCGAGTGATGTTCGCAACCGACTATCCTTCGCAGGCATCAAAGAAGGGACCGACTGGTTCCGAGCAGTCGATCTTCCGCGTGAGGACAAGGAAAAGATTGCGTTCCGCAATGCCGAGAATCTGTTCGGCATAAAGGTCTGACGCATCGGGCCCGACCGAGGCATCCCGCTTGTTCCCGAGTCAACGGCGGCTCAGCAGCGGTGACTTTGGCGGTGCCGTGAAGGTACAGCCAAAATACACGCATTCAGCGCACGAAGGTGCCGTCAGACAAATTCGAAGCGGTATCCATTGAGGACGTGGTGACCCTGAACCGCGCGTCGCCACGGGGTCAGTTTCCAACCGTTGTTGACAAATGCGTCGCCCGGGGAAGCGTGTCGCATCGGAAGGGGCCGTTCCCACACCGCCCTGTAACCGAGCTCGTGCCTACTGCAGACGCAGTAGCCGCGATTGCCTGCGCAGAGACGACGACTGGCGCAGTTGTGATGCGGATGATGGGACATACACAACCACCTTCAAGGAGCACCAACGAGATGATCGACGTCACCAACCTCACGAAACACTACGGCAGACACATCGCCGTCGATGACCTGAGCTTCACCGTCAGACCCGGTGTGGTCACGGCCTTCCTCGGCCCCAACGGCGCGGGGAAGACGACGACGATGCGCATGATCCTCGGGCTCGACAGGCCCACCGCGGGGCGGGCGCTGGTGAACGGCCGACCGTTCGAGCAGCACCGGGCGCCGCTGCGCGAGATCGGGGCGCTGATCGACGCGAAGGGCACCCATCCGGGCCGCCCTGCCCGCGATCACCTCTCGGCGCTCGCCGCCACCACGGGCATCTCGAAGCGCCGTGTCGGCAAGGTGCTCGACCTCGTGGGTTTGAGCGAGGTGGCCGATCGCCGCAGCGGCGGCTTCTCACTCGGGATGGGACAACGCCTCGGCATCGCGTCCGCCCTACTCGGCGATCCGCACACGGTGATGCTGGATGAGCCGGTGAACGGCCTCGATCCGGAGGGAGTCCTGTGGATCCGCAATCTGCTCAAGTCGCTGGCAGCCGAGGGACGCACGGTTCTCGTGTCCTCGCACCTGATGAGCGAGATGGCGCTCACGGCCGAGCACTTCATCATCGTCGGGCGGGGACGTTTGATCGCCGACATGTCGGGCTCCGAGCTCACCGCGATGACCGAGCCAACCAGCGTCCGCGTCCGGTCGCCGCACGCCCGCCAGCTTCGTGATCTGCTCGCCGGCGACGCGACCGACATCGCGATCCGCGGCCACGACCTATTCGACGTCGTCGGTGTGGACGCCGACGAGATCGGCGCTCGAGCGCGGTCGGCGAACTTGCAGCTCCAGGAGCTGACACCCGCACGAGCCTCGTTGGAGGACATCTTCATCGATCTCACCAAGGACGCCGTGGACTACCACGGCGCCACCGATTCCACCAACAGCACGCACAAACTGGAGAACCCGCGATGAGCACCACCAACACGACACTGGTCCCACCAGCCGGATCGCCACGAGCCGACGACGTGTCGGCCCAGAACGTCACCCTTCCTCGGGTCATCCGATCGGAGTGGATCAAGTTGCGATCGCTCCGCTCGATGATCGTCACGCTGGCCCTGACCGCCGCCGCCGTCATCGCCACCGGCGTGTTGGTGTCGATGCTCAGCAACGGCGCCCCCATAGCTGCCGATGGCGAGGGGATCTACGACCCCGCAGGCAACAGCCTGTTCGGGGCGACGCTCGCCCAAGTCGTGCTCGGCGTCATGGGCGCGCTGGTCGTCACGTCGGAGTACTCGACGGGTCTGATCCGCACGACGCTCACCGCAGTGCCCCGGCGGCTGCCAGTGTTGTGGGCCAAGGTGGTCGTCGTCGCTGCTGCTGCGTTCGCCACGATGGTGGCATCGCTATCGGTGGCCTTCTTCGTCGGACAGGCTGTCTATAGCGGTGGCGGGCCGTCGGCGTCACTGTCCGACCCAGGTGTGCTCCGAGCCGTGCTCGCGGCGGCGCTGTTCCCGACCGCGATCGCAGTGATGGGTGTTGCCTTCGGCGCGTTGATGCGGCACACCGCGACAGCGATCGGCATCCTGGTCGCGATCTTGTTCGTCCTGCCCACGCTGTTCGAGACGCTGGGCGGAGTGTGGGGCGATGCTGTCGAATACCTCCCGAGCGAAGCGGGACAGGCGATGATTGCTGTCGTCAGGGAATCGGGCGATATGTCACCGAGCGTTGCTCTGCTCGTGCTGATCGGCTGGATCGGGGTCCTGCTCGCCGCAGGCACGATCGCCCTCAAGCGCCGAGACGCGTGAGGATCGCCGACCTGCGATGGGGCTCAAACGCACAGCACGTACAGGTGTCTGCCTTGTCTAACGTCTCGGGCATCGATCGCTCGTGGCCAGCACTGCGCACCGCCGTCGCCGATCTGGCGATCGCCGCCGCCGTCTACGCTGGGGGCCTGATCTACGAGGCGGTCGACGCTGGCGACGTCGGCGCCAGCCTCGATGCCGTCGACTTCGTCACGTGCGCTGGCGCAGCGGCCCTGATCCTGCTGCGCCGGCGTGCCCCGCTGCCGGTGTTAGTGGTCGCGATGGTCGCCGCCGTGTGGTCGCTGATCCCGGACGATGACCCAGGTGAGCTCCGGGTCGCTGCGATCATCGCTCTGTACACCGTGGCGTCGACGTCGGGCCGCAGGACCGCCTGGACGGCCGGCGCGGCGACGGCAGCTGCGCTGTATGTGACGGCGGCGGTCACATCACCGGGCCCGTGGTACGACGGTGAGAACCTGGAGCTGATCGCCTGGGCCAGTCTCGCCACAGCGGCAGGCGACGCAGTGAGGAGCAGACGCGCATACAACCTGGCACGGCAGGAGAGAGCGACAGCCCTTCAAGATCGCGCCGAACGCGCAGAACATGCGCTCGAGGAGGAAGCCAGGCGGCAAGTGATCGAGGAGCGCATGCGCATCGCTCGCGAGCTGCACGACGTGGTCGCTCACCACATCGCCGTGATCAACGTCCAAGCTGGGGTCGCCGCACACCTGCTACGGGACGACCCGACCGGTGCGCAGGAAGCTCTCACGCACGTCCGTCGCGGAGCCGCAAGCGTGCTCGACGAGTTGAGCAGCATCCTCAGCGTGATCCGCCAGTCCGACGAAGCCACCTCGACGACAGACCCTCTCCCCACCCTCGACGACCTGCAACGCCTCATCGCCGACTTCGCCAACGTCGGCCTCGAGATCGAATGGCACACCGCTGGCACGCGCAGACCGGTGGCGCCGACGATCGGCCTCGCCGCCTACCGGATCATCCAGGAATCCCTGACCAACGCCCATCGCTACGGCTGTCATCATCGAGCCACCCTACGACTCACCTACGAGCGCGATACGCTGCGCATCGAGATCCTCAACGACATCGACACCGACCGACCAATGGGAACGCCACGAGGACACGGCACCGTCGGCATGCGAGAGAGGGCCGCCGCCGCCGGTGGCACGATCGAGATCGGGCCAACCGCAGGCGGCCAGTTCCGCGTCCATGCCACCCTCCACACCGAACAGGCCGAACCATGACGATCCGTGTGCTGCTCGCCGACGACCAAGCGCTCATTCGTGCGGGCTTCAAGGCCCTGATCGACTCCGCCCCCGATCTCACCGTCGTCGCCGAAGCGGCAACCGGCGCCGAGGCCGTGACGCAAGCCCGGTCGAGCCGCGCTGACATCGTGCTGATGGACATCCGCATGCCCGACATGGACGGCATCGCGGCGACACGAGCTATCACGACAGACGACGACATGGCCGGTGTCCGTGTCGTCATCCTCACCACCTTCGAGATCGACGACCTCGTGATCAGCGCCGTCCAGGCCGGAGCCAGCGGGTTCCTCGGCAAAGGCGTCGACTCCGCTGAACTCCTCGACGCGATCCGCATCGTCGCCTCCGGTGAGGCACTGCTCTCCCCGCGAGCGACGAGCGGTCTCCTGGCCCAGCTCCGCCACCACGAGCGGCCCTTCCCGACGACCGAATCCGAACGGTTCAACAGCCTCACCGCACGCGAGCGCGAGCTCACGACGCTCGTTGCAACTGGACTCAGCAACGACGACATCGCCGAACGCCTCCACCTCTCACCGCTCACCGTCAAGACCCACGTCAACCGGGCCATGATGAAACTCGGGGTGCGCGACCGCGCCCAACTCGTGGTCCTCGCTTACGAAGGTGGGCTCATCCAGCCCGGCCGGCAACCATGACCCTTGGCACAGAGCTGGGGGCGGGAGGCCGTCGACTTGCTGGGAGTCGCGCGCCCGTGCGGCGACTCGTTCCTTTGGAGGTTGGCATGAAGCGTCGCGTGGCCGGTGTTCACCACCGTCAATCTCAATCGGGACTACGTGGCGGATCAGGTGTTCTGGCAGAACGCCCCGATCCTGTACGGCCGGCTTGAAGCACGCGCGATCCTCGACGCCCGCTTCTCCGAGCAGGCACAGATTCTGGCTCTGGGAGAAGACCGGACCGGTTACCTGTTGCCGTGGCTGGAAGAGCTGGTTGCGCTGAGCATCGACGGGCCGCACCCGGAGCGCTTCTACCGAATGCAGTCCCTCGCCTGTGCAACCAGGCGTTCTTCACCCGCATCTACCTCGAAGAAGACGACGACGGGGAGCTGCGGGTCGAGCGCTCCCACCCGTTCGACATGCTGCTCGACCCCGGCGTCCAAGCCGACGCCGCAGCGTGGGCCGGCGGCGGGACCCTGGCAGCACACGAGGCCCAAACCCGCCAAATGTTGGATCAGGCGAAAGTTTGAACCTCGTGCGTCGGGTGGAGCTAAGGGGATTCGAACCCCTGACCTCCTCCATGCCATGGAGGCGCGCTACCAACTGCGCCATAGCCCCTCGTGGACAGCGATGCTAGCTTAGCCGACTCTCGGCCGAAGTTCATAATCGACTACCGTCACCGCACTGAGCAGCAGCTTCACGTCGGCACGTCGAGTCCGCATACAAAAGCCACCGAACCCCCTTGCACCCCGAGAAAAGTGGCAGTTACTGTGAAAAGAGAGTAACTGTCAGGTTGGGTTCGGTCCCGCGGACCACATGCCAGGCAGCGCTCGCAAGCCCGTCGGCTGCTCCCGCAGCCGTTGTACAGATTGCGCGAACGGAGCGAACGGTGGCGACAATCCTCTACCGACTGGGCCGGTTCTCGTACCGGAGCCGCCGGCTGGTCGGCCTCATCTGGTTAGCGGTCGTGGTGGCGGTCGGGGTAGCCGCCGCGACACTCTCCGACTCGACCTCTGACTCCTTCTCGATCCCCGGAACCGAGTCTCAGGAAGCCTTCGATCTGCTCGGCGAGCGCTTCCCTGAGATGGACCTCAACGGCGCATCGGCGCGGGTCGTCTTCCAGACACCTGAGGGTGAGACCGTTCAGGAGCCCGAGAACCGCCAAACCGTGGAAGCCGTGCTGGAAGAGATCGCGGCCGGCCCGCAGGTCGCACGCATCGACAGCCCGTTCGACACCGGGCTGGTCTCAGAGGACGGTACGATCGCGCTCGCCGAGGTCACCTACACGGTCGAGTTCTACGACGTCGTCGATCTCGACGACGAGGCCCGCGACGTCCTGCACGACGCCGCCGATACCGGCCGTGACGCGGGCTTGACCGTGGAACTCGGCGGGCCCGTCCTGGAAGAGCAGCCAGAGATCAGCAGCGAACTGATCGGTCTGGCCATCGCCGCCCTGGTCCTGATCATCACGTTCGGCTCGCTGCTCGCCGCAGGAATGCCGCTGGTCACCGGCGTTACCGGGGTGACCATCGGGATCGCCGCCATCACTGCCGGTACCGCATTCCTGGACCTCGGCACGACGACGCCCATTCTCGCCACCATGCTGGGCCTGGCGGTCGGCATCGACTACGCGTTGTTCATCATGTCCCGCTACCGGCACGAGCTGGCGATCCGCCACGACGGCGCAGAGGCCGCCGGGCGCGCGCTCGGCACGGCCGGCTCCGCCGTCGTCTTCGCCGGGCTCACTGTCATGATCGCCCTGTCCGGATTGTCCGTCGTAGGGATCCCGATCCTCACCGAGATGGGCCTCGCCGCCGCGCTGACCGTCGGGATCGCCGTCGTCATCGCGCTGACCCTGCTGCCCGCCCTCCTCGGCTTCGCCGGCCGTCGTGTCCTCTCCACGCGGATACCCGGCCTCAAAGTGCGCGACCCCGAGGACGACAGCCGCCCGACGATGGGCCGCCGCTGGGCGAGTTTCGTCGTCCGCCGCCCGGTGGCCGTGTTGACCGTCGCCGTCGTCGGTCTCGGTGTCCTGGCCCTCCCCGTCACCGACCTCCGCCTCGGCTTCCCTGACGAGGGCACGTACCCGGAACACACCACCCAACGCCAGGCGTACGACCTCACCGCCGAGGGCTTCGGTCCCGGATTCAACGGGCCCCTGCTGGTCGTCGCCGACATGAACGACGTGTCCGCGCCAGAGCAGGCGGCCGAGGACCTACACGCGACCCTGTCCGGCCTGGATAACGTCCAGATGGCCGCGCCGCCGCAGTTCAACCAGGCCGGTGACACCGCCGTCTTCAGTGTCGTGCCGCTGACCGGCCCTGACCACGAGGACACCGAGCAGCTGGTGAACACCATCCGCTCGGACGTCAACGCACAGGCCGACCAGGCCGGCGCCGAGCTCAGCGTGACCGGCTCGACTGCTGTGTTCATCGACTTCAACGACAAGATGGGCGACGCCCTGCTGCCCTACCTCAGCGTCGTGGTCGGGTTGTCCTTCATCCTGCTCATGATCGTGTTCCGGTCGATCATCGTGCCGCTGAAGGCTGCACTCGGCTTCCTGCTGACCATCGCCGCCACCTTCGGTGCTCTGGTCGCCGTCTTCCAGTGGGGCTGGCTGACCGGTCTGCTCGGGCTTCAGGAGACCGGGTCGGTCATCAGCCTGCTGCCCATCTTCATCATCGGCGTCGTGTTCGGCCTGGCGATGGACTACGAGGTCTTCCTGGTGACGCGGATGCGTGAGGAATACGTCCACGGGGCGGCGCCGACGTCCGCCGTCACCGTGGGGTTCCAGCACGGTGCACGGGTGGTCGCTGCGGCAGCGATCATCATGATCAGCGTCTTCGGTGGATTCATCCTGGGCGACGTGAGCGACATCGTCCAGATCGGTTTCGCATTAGCCGTCGCCATCGCGTTCGACGCCTTCATCGTCCGCATGACCATCGTGCCGTCGGTGCTGGCCCTGGTCGGCGCACGCGCATGGTGGCTCCCCAGATGGCTGGACCGGCTGCTGCCCAACGTCGACGTCGAGGGCGAACGACTCGCCCGCTACCTCCAGGCGCAGGAACGCAGCCCGGACACCACCGAGGTCAGATAGGACGTTCACCATGTGGGCGATCCTCACAGCAGCGGCCAGACCAGTGAGAATAGCCGCTATGGGCTCGCGTGGACACGCACCGCAAGCAGGATTGCGGGAACGCAAGAAAGAACGCACGCGTTCCCGCATCCAGGATCACGCGCTCCGTCTCTATCTGAAACAGGGGTACAGCCGGACCACCGTCGAGCAGATCGCCGAAGCCGCCGACGTCTCGCAGAGCACCTTCTTCCGATACTTCTCCACCAAGGCGGAGACGGTGCTCTACGACCGGTTTGATCCCGTGTTCTTGGAGAAGTTCGGGCACCAGCCCGCCGAGCTCGCCCCATTCGATGCGCTCCGCCGGGCTCTCTGGGAGGTGTTCGAGGAGATCGAGCCCGAAGCGTTGATGCTGGAGCAGAGCCGGTGGCGGCTCGTGGCCGAGGAACCGGAGCTACGCGCGTCGCTACCGGAAGGGACCCGGCAGGGCACGGCCATGCTGGCCAACGCCGTCGCCGAGCGCGTCGGCCGCCGACCGGACGACCTCGCCATCCGGATCTGGGTAGGGGCCCTGGTCGGAGCGATATACGCGGCCTTCTTCGCCGCCACAGAGGACCCGGACGGGAATTACCTCGAGTACATCGACGCCGCCATCGCCCAGCTCGAAGCCGGCCTCCCCCTATGAGCCCTCACATCGCCGGAAAGCGGGGTAAGGGGGGCTCTCCAGGGTTCGGACGGGCATCGGCGAGTGAGGAACGAACGAGCCGCGGGCGGGGAGAGCCTCCCCTTACCCCGCGTGCTCAGCCTTCTTCGATGGCCACCGGCGTCGGGAGGGTCCCGGCGTTGTGCTCGACCAGGATCCAGCCCTCGTCGCCGTGCTCGCCGTCGTTCCGGCGCAGCATCGACCACGAGCAGTTGGACAGCCCACCGATGTTGGTGAACAGCTTCAGGGGCATGCCGATCAACGACGCGATCCCGAGCCGGGCCGCACCACCGTGAGTGGTCAGTACCGCCAGCCCGTCGTCGTCGAGTCTGGCCGCGGCATCCTGCACCGCAGCGACCATCCGGTCGGCGACTTCCTGCCGGGTCTCGCCACCGCCGACGCGCAGCAGCGGATCACCGGAACGCCACGCCTTGTACTCGTCCGGCCAGCGCGCCGCGATCTCCGCCGCCGTGCACCCCTGCCACTCCCCGGCGAACGTCTCCCGTAGCCGCTGGTCGGTCTCGTACGGCTTGCCGGTCAGCGCCGACAGCGTCGCCATCGTGTCCTGGGTGCGCTTCAGGTCGGACGCGACCAGCAGATCCGGCTCCAGCGACGCCAGCCGCGCCGCGGTCTCCCGGGCCTGCTGCCGCCCGACGTCGTCCAGGTCGACGTCCGTCTGACCCTGGAACCTGCCGGCAGCGTTCCACTCGGTCCTGCCGTGTCTCCACAGGACGACCCGCCGACTCACTCCCCCACTCCGTTGCGGCCCACGTGGACGCTCTCCGGCAGTTCGATGACGGGACAGTCCTTCCACAGCCGCTCAAGGGCGTAGTAGGAACGCTCTTCGGCATGCTGCACATGGACGACGATGTCCACATAGTCCAGCAACACCCACCGTCCCTCGCGCTCACCCTCGCGTCGCACCGGCTTGGCCTCGAGCATGCGCAGTCGTTCCTCGATGGCTTCGACAATGGCTCTGACCTGGCGGTCATTGGGGGCGGAGCAGACGACGAACGCGTCGGTGATGGCCAACTGGTCCGAGACGTCGAACGCGACGATCTCGTCGGCCAGCTTGTCGGCTGCCGCCTCGGCAGCGGCGAAGGCAAGTTGTGTAGCGCGGTCGGTAGCGGGCAAATCTGAGCCTTTCGAGCGGACGATTCCCTGACGATCCTACGTCGGCCGGTACAGTCGACGCTTGTTGATGTACTGGACGATCCCGTCCGGCACCAGATACCAGATGGGTTCGCCTCCAGCCACCCTCTCCCGGCACTCGCTGGAGGAGATGGCCAGCGCCGGCACCTCGACCAGCGTGACCTTTCCCTCCGGCAGCCCGGCGTCGGACAACTCATGGCCCGGCCGGGTACACCCGACGAAGTGCGCCAGGTCGAACAGCTCCTCCGCATTTCGCCAGGTCAGAATCTGGTGAAGTGCGTCGGCACCGGTGATGAAGAACAACTCGGTGTCCGGCCCGTGCTCCGTGCGCAGATCGCGCAGCGTGTCCACGGTGTAGGTGACCCCGCCGCGGTCGATGTCCACCCGACTGGTCGAGAACCTCGGGTTCGATGCGGTGGCGATGACCGTCATCAGATACCGGTCTTCGGCGGCAGTGACGTCGCGATCACCCTTCTGCCACGGCTGACCGGTGGGGACGAACACGACCTCGTCAAGGCCGAACCAATGCGCGACCTCGCTGGCGGCGACAAGGTGGCCGTGGTGGATGGGATCGAACGTCCCACCCATGATGCCGAGGCGCTTGTGCTCGCTCACCGATATCAGCTCACGCGTGCGGGCGGCCCTTACCGAAGGACAAGGTCACGAAGAGCAAGACGAGCAGAATGATCAGCGCACCGATTCCCCAGCCCTCGGCCGGGAAACCCTCGCTCTCGTGGTGGACCTCTTCCGCCAGCAGCACGACCTTCTCCATGGGCAGCACACTATCTCATGCGCTGGCCAGGCCCGACGACGACGTGCTCTGCTCGTACCGGCACCTGCGCCCCACGCGCGTCCTAGCCGCGTACGTGACCGTCGCCGGTCACCACATACGTGGTGGTGGTCAGCTCCCGAAGCCCCATCGGCCCGCGCGCGTGCAGCTTCTGGGTGGAGATGCCGATCTCCGCGCCGAACCCGAACTGCTCGCCGTCGGTGAACCGGGTGGACGCGTTCACCATGACCGCCGCAGAGTCGGTAGTGGCGGCGAACCGCCGCGACGCCTCGAGCGAGCGCGTCACGATCGCCTCCGTGTGGCCGCTGCCCCACCGCCGGATGTGCGCGACCGCGTCGTCCAGCGAGTCCACCACACCGACGGCCAGGTCCAGGGAGAGATACTCGGCCGACCAGTCGTCGTCGGTGGCCGGCACCGCCGATGGATCGTGGGCCCGCACGCGCTCGTCACCGTGGACGGTGACGCCCGCCTCGCGCAGCGCGGGCAGCACCCGCGGCAGGAACGTCGCCGCCACGTCGGCGTGTACCAACAACGTCTCAGCCGCGTTGCACACGCTGGGCCGTTGCGTCTTGGCGTTGAGCACGATCTCCAGCGCCTTGTCCAGGTCCGCGTCGGCGTCGACGTAGACGTGACAGTTGCCGACGCCGGTCTCGATCACCGGGACCGTCGACTCCTCAACCACGCTGCGGATCAGCCCGGCACCGCCGCGCGGGATGAGCACGTCCACCAAGCCGCGCGCCCGCATCAGGTGCTTGGCCGCGTCGTGCCCGTCGCCCGGCACCAGCTGAACCGCGTTCAGCGGGACGTCGGTGGTGACGGTGGCGTCGCGCAGCACCTGGACAATGGCCGCGTTCGACGCCGCCGCGCTGGACGAGCCGCGCAACAGCACCGCGTTGCCGCTCTTCAGCGCCAGGCCGGCGGCATCGGCCGTCACGTTCGGGCGCGCCTCGTAGATGATCCCGACGACGCCCATCGGCACCCGGCGCTGACGGACCTCCAGGCCGTTCGGCAACGTGTAGCCGCGCTCGATCTCGCCGACCGGGTCCGGCAGGGCTGCCACCTGGCGCAGTCCGTCCGCCATGCCGGCGATCCGCTTCTCATCCAGCCGGAGCCGGTCGATGATCGCCTCGCTGGTGCCGTTCTCCCGGGCCCGGGCGACGTCATCGGTATTGGCCTCGGTGATCCGCGCGGAGTTGGCCACCAACGCGTCGGCCATCGCCAGCAGCGCGGTGTCTTTCTGCGCACGCGTCAGAATGGCCAGGTCAGCCGCTGCTTCGCGGGCTCGCCGGGCGGCGTCGTGAACAGAGGCGGCAAGCTCATCGGTCATGCCGAAAGTCTACGACGCCGCGTCTGCCTCAGTCCGCGCGGCGCCCGGCGTCACGGGTGTTCCAGGCGCTGATCACCGGATGGCCGTGCTCGGTGCCCAACAGCGACACGGTCCCGGTCTCCAGCTTGAACAGCCGGCCCGCGGCAGGCTCGAGGCCGAGCCATCGAGCGGTGAGTACGCGCAGCACGTGACCATGTGCGACGAGTACCACGTCGCCGTCGTCCAGCAGCGGGCGCGCACGCTTCAGAACGGCGTCTACCCGTGCGCCCACCTGCTCCACCGACTCGCCCGGATGCTCAGCGTCTCCGGGGATGACGCCGTCGGTCCACAAGTACCAGCCAGGTCTCTCTTCCCGGATGTCCGCCGTCGCCCGGCCCTCGTAGCCGCCGTAATCCCATTCCCACAGGTCCTCATCGGCCTCCGCGCCGTCCAGACCGGCCAGCTGCCCGGTCCGCCAAGCCCGGATCGCCGGGCTGACCAACGTGTGTGCCACCGAGTACTCACTGAGCAACGGCCCGAGCAGGCGTGCCTGTTCTTCACCGTGCGCGGTCAGCGGCAGGTCCGTCCGGCCCGTATGCCGCCGATCGCGGCTCCACTCGGTCTCGCCGTGCCGGACCACGATCAACTCACCCATATCGAGTCCACTTCCCTGATCCGGCGGCGAGTAACTCCCCCGACGAACATCACCGGCCACGCGCCACGAGCATCTGTCGAGATCCTCACCGATGAACGGTGACCGGACTGGCGCGGTCGAGAGGCGGCCAACGGTCAGTCGCCGCGCTCCGACATCGGGCCGATCCGGAATGCGACCGGCGACCAGTCCTGTCCGCCGTTGCGCGTCGTCAGCAGGGTTCCGGCGCCGTCGGCCCACGCCGCGGGCGCGTGGACGACGAAGCCACGGCCGTCGTCGAGCAGCATAGGGTCGTTCCAGTCCGCTCCACCGTCGGCCTTCTCGAGCGGGGTCGTCCACTCGGCGCCGCCGCCCGCGTTCCGGTACAGCCAGCTGCCGCTCGACGTCGAGGCCAGCAGGAGCGTGTCGTCCGGACCGGCCGCCAGCTGCGTCCGGATCCCCATCTCCGGTGCCACTCCCGCAGGCGCCGTGGTCTGTCCAGCATCGTCGGAGACGAACACCCGCTTGACCGACTTCGACCAGCCTGCACCGCCGATGCACAGCAACGCGACCCGCTGCCCGGGCATCGCGGCGACATCGACCAGACTCTCGCCCTCACCGGTGCGGCACGGTGTGGAACGCTCGGACCAGCGCCAGCCGTCGGTGGTCGCGTAGAAGACGTCCGGCTCTCCCGGCTCCGTCGGGACGACGACGTAGGCCGCGCCGTCGCTGACGGCGACCCTCGCCTCGTACGCGACCGGTAACTCGACCGACGCCCGGATCCACGTCGACGACCCGATCAACGAACGCCACACCGTGGATGGCCGGTCGCAGTCGTACGGCGGTGTACCGACCTCACACGGCGACACGACCATGTACATCCGGCCCTCGCTCGTGGCCATGGCGACCACGTGCCCGCCGGGCTCCGGGATGGCCTCTTCCGACCAGCTACGTCCACCGTCCCTGGTGGAGTACAGCGACGGTCCGTACGCCCATCCGTGCCGCTCGTCGGCGAACGCCAGCTCGGTGACGCCCGGCTCCGCGGGCTGCGCGAGCGGTGCCGGTACGCTGCCGATCTCGGACCACGTCCGTCCGCTGTCGACCGTGCGGATCACCGGCGACCGTTCGGCGCCGTCGTCGCCTCCATCACCGTCGTCGTCCGCGCCGTCGTCAGTCCCCAGCACCCAGCCGCTCGAGTCAGACGTCCATGCGGTCGCCTGCGCGCGGAAAGTCTCCGGCACCGGCGCCTCCGGTGCCGCCACCCGCGCACCCGCGGATGCCCCACCGGCCATCACGAGCATCGCTGCAATACCGGTCACCAGAACCTCGACCGTTCGACGTCGCATTCCCGCTCCCCGTGTCAGTCGGTATGGCCATTCCGCCATCACCACATCTCGTCCCACCCTGCGACGTATCCCGGAGCGAATCAACAAGATCGGCTCGGATCGCGGAGCCACGGCGCCGCCACGGGGCACAATTCCCTTATGTGCATCGTGAGTGCGACGAGTAGCCCATGACCCGCGAACCCCGTTTCGGCGGCCGTCATGAGCGGCACAGATCCCACATCGTCGACGCGGCAGGCGGGACGGCCATCGCCGAGCACATCGTCGACATCGGCATCTACCGCGACGGCCAACGGGTCGCCAGCCCGGCATCGGCGACGGAAGCCGCCCGTGCGGTCCGGGACGACCGGGAAGCGATGGCGTGGATAGGGCTGTATCGCCCCACCGACGCCCAACTGCTCGCCGCAGCGGAAGAGTTCGGCCTGCATGAGCTCGCCATCGAAGACGCCATCGTCGCCCACCAGCGGCCCAAACTGGAACGCTACGGGGACACGCTGTTCGCCGTCGTGCGGTCGGCGCGATATCTGGATGACACCGAGGAGGTCGACTTCGGCGAGATCCACGCGTTCGTCGGCCCAGGGTTCATCCTCACGGTCCGGCACAGTCACGCCCCGGACCTCAGCCGCGTTCGACGCCGGGTGGAGGCGGACCCGAAGCTGCTACGTCTGGGACCCGAGGCGGTTCTGTACGCCATCTTCGACTCCGTCGTCGACGAGTACGCGCCGGTGGTCGAAGGCCTGGAGAACGACATCGACGAGATCGAGACGCAGGTGTTCGGCGGCGACCCGAGCGCCTCCAAGCGCACGTATAAGCTGTCGAGAGAGGTGGTGGAGTTCCAACGAGCGGCCCGTCCGTTGCTCGGGATGCTCGACGCACTCGCCGCCGGCTTCGAGAAATACGGCGTGGACGAGGAACTCCGACGCTACCTACGCGACGTCGCCGACCACGCCACCGTCGTCGCCGAACAGGTCGACAGCTTCCGCCAGGCGCTGGGTGAGATCCTCACGCTCAACGCGACGCTGGTCAATCAAGCGCAGAACGAGCAGGTCAAGAAGATCTCCGCATGGGCGGCCATCCTCTTCGCGCCGACCCTGATCGGCACGGTCTACGGCATGAACTTCGACCACATGCCGGAGCTGCACTGGCTCTTCGGCTATCCCTTCGCACTGGCCCTGATGCTGGCCACCTGCACGACTCTCTACCTCGTCTTCAAACGCCGTGACTGGCTGTGACCGCACGCCGCCGGTGTCCGCGTCCGCGCGCGCCCAGGGGCCAGGTCACAGCGTGTCGAGCATGCGACGGATGGCCGAGTAAGAGATGCGCTCCTGCTCCAGGCGAACCGCCGGCCCGAACGCGTCCTCCACGAGGTCCCGGTACAGGTCTGCCTCGTCGGGTCGCAGGCCGTCCAGGTGCGCGACGTAAGGGCTGTCTTCTTTGACCCACTGGCCCTCGTGAGCCAGCAGCGTGGCCCGGTCCATCAGCATGGACCGGGCCCGCGGAAAATGCCGGCGGAGCCGGTCGAGGATGGCGAAGCCGTGGGTGTCGATGTCGCCCCAGTAGATCAGGTCGCGCTCCGCGAGCCAGGTGAGGTGTTCGAGGCTGGACACCCCATAGCCGCCGCCGAAGATGGCCACGGCATCCTCGACGGGAGGGAAGGCCAGGTACGTGACGTCGTTCTCGATCACATACACCACGGAGCACTCCGGCGGGCGCTCGACCAGCTCCTCCAGGCGCACCGAGAGCTCGCTGAATCCACCCGCCAGCCGCACGTCAGGGTCCAAGGCGCGCAGACGGACGTAGACCGGGCGGTCGCGGAAGCCGTACCGGGCGACGAAGTCGGACCTCGTACGCGAGTGATCGATGCGCTGCTCGTCCAGCTGGAGGTCGAGCAACTCGGCGACGACGCCACGGTGCCGCTCGATGAACTTGGTGTCCGCGCCGGACACGTCGACCTGCCTGAGGTACGGGCGGCCCGCGCCGTACTGGTCGACCCACAGCACGACATCGACGATCGTCCACCACTCGGCAGCCAGATCGAGGACGCGCAGCGGCCGCTTGAGCATCCAGGCGACCAGCTTCGGCGCACGGGTCCTGGTCTCGTCCAGGAGCTCGACGAACCGCGCCGCCTCTCGCCGCACACCCAGGGCCGACCACAGCTGCTCGTAGGTGTCGACCCACACCCTCGCCGGCAGCTCGTTCGCGCCGACCGTCCGGCCGCCGACGCGCTTGTATTCCAGCCGCCCCAGCCGGCCCGCCGCACGTTCCCAGGACTGGACCCATGACCGGACCCTCTCCAGGTCGGACGCCACATCTCGAGAACCCGGCCCACGCAGCGGAACGGTGAGCGGCTCCCACGCGACACCGCCACCGAGCGCCGCCAGCGCCGCGCCCGAGTCCCACCGTCGCCGGAGTCTCCGTTCGACGTCGGCCGGGGTGGTCCACTCGGTCACGCCGTCTCCTCGCTGCGCAGCAACTCGTGGGCGATCCGTCGTTCCTGGTATTCCTCGATGGACATGCTCTGCAGGCGCGAGTAGTTGCCTTCCTTGGTGTTGTCCACGTATCCGACGCTGTAGACGTACGGCTCGATCACATGGATCTTCTGCAGGGGTGTGACGATCAGCAACTGAAGCCCCAAGCGGCGGAAGAGCTCGAGAGCGTACCTGGTGGACTCGTCGGAACCGCGGCCGAACGCCTCGTCGATCACCACGAACCGGAAGGCCTTGGAGCGCACCGCACCCCACTCGAGCTTGAACTGATACGCCAGCGACGCCGCCAGGATCGTGTACGCCAGTTTCTCTTTCTGCCCGCCCGATTTGCCGCCGGAGTCGGTGTACGTCTCATGCTCGGAATCGTCCTCCCGCCACCGCTCGGACGCGGAGAAGAGGAACCAGTTGCGGACGTCGGTGACGCGCCTGGCCCAGGTTCGGTCCGCCTCGGTCTGGCCCTCCCTGCCCTGGAAACGCTCGATGATCCGCTTCACCTGCACGAACTTCTGTTCGGAGTACTGCTCCGAGGCGTCGCCGGAGACCGTGCTCGCGGTGCAGGCCCGCAGCTCCTCCCGGAACTCCCGGATGTCGGTGTTCGGCGTCCAGTGGTGCTCGAGACGGATGTAGCGGCCCGGGTTGTAGTCCACGCCGACCAGCGAGTCGTTGATCGTGTGGACCCGCTCCTTGATGAGCTCGACCTGCTTGTACAGCTGGCCCTGGAAGCTGGCGATGTCGCGGATGGTGTTGGTGTTCAGATAGTCCTTGAACTGCGCTTCGAACCGCGGCAGGTCGTCGTCGACCAGGCGGCGGTGCATCTCCCGGTACTCGCCGGCGGCCTGGATAGAGTTGTCCACCTCCGCCGTCTCCAACGGATACCGCTGGCGGAAGTCGGCCATCTTCTGAACGACGCGGTTCCCGACCGTGCTCTGTCTCTTGCCGCGCGCGTCGATCAGGGACGTCAGTGTGCTCGTCGTCTCGGACAGGACGCGATCGTAATCGGAGGCACGGGCCATCGTGGATTCGTCCACCCGTCCGGCCAGCCGGTCGAAGAACTCCGTCGCGGCCTCGTACCCCGGCTCCTCGAATCTCCGCCGGGTCCGCTCCAGCTCGTCCTCGTCGTTTCGCAGGCTGGTCTCCAGGCCACCGATCTCCGAGACCAGGGTGTCCCGCGCCTCCTTGGCCTTCGCCATGGCACGCTCGACAGCCTCGATCTCTCGTCCGAGCCGTTCCAGTTCGCTGGACGCCGCCTCCAGCCGCTGCTTCTCCTCGGTGAGGTCGGCGACGCGCTTGACCATCGCCTGCCAGTCCACGTCCACGTACTCGCGGGTCTCGGCGAGTCTGACCAGGACGTCGCGACGACGCCGAGTCTCGTCGGCCTTCTGGGTGAGCCTGCGGCGCTCGGCGTCCAACTCGTTCATCTGCCGTTGAACCTTCGCCGCCCGCTCCAGCAGCGTGTCGATCTTCTGTTCGTTGCTCCAGCCGAGCACGTACTCGCTGCGGTCGTCGATGCGGCGGCGGTCGTCCTTCTCGTGCCGGCCGCCGGTCCCCTTGATCTGGCCGGTCTTCGTCACCGCGCGGTGCGCCCGGCGGAACTCCTCCATCGTCTCGACGCACTCGTAGCCGGCCCGGCGCGCAAGCTCCTGCTCCAGCCAGGGATAGAACTCCGAGTCCTTGATCTCCAGCTTGGACACGAGCTGCCGTTCCGTGCTACCCGCGTCGGCCGCCGGTCGCGGTGCGACCTTCGTCGGCACCCGGTAATAGACCAGGCGGGCTCCGAGATGGTGGTCGTTGATCCAACCGGCCACGTCCGGATAGTGCTCATCCGGAACCAGCAAAGACAGGCCGAAGGAGCGCAGCAACCGTTCGGCCGCGCCCTCCCATTCGGACCACTCTGGCCGCACCTGGATCAGCTCACCGGCGAACGGCAGCTGAGCCTCGTCGACACCGATCTCCCGGCTCAACCACGCCCGCAGCTCCAGACTCCGCGTAGGGATGTTGCTCCGCCGGGAGCGCAGGCTGCGCAGCTCCGTGTTGAGCTCGTCGGCGTCGTCCTTGAGCGCCTTCTGGTCGA
The DNA here is from genome assembly GCF_010550675.1 of Phytoactinopolyspora halotolerans. Lineage (GTDB taxonomy): Bacteria > Actinomycetota > Actinomycetes > Jiangellales > Jiangellaceae > Phytoactinopolyspora > Phytoactinopolyspora halotolerans. The sequence continues at coordinate 78,476 of NZ_JAAGOA010000007.1, forward strand.
CGGCCACCTCCATCAGCCGGTTCTCGAGTCCGGCATCCGAGCTTTCGGTCCGTGCCAACTCCTCGTCGACCTCGCGTCGCCGAGCCTGGAACTGCTCGGCGCGCTCGATCTCGTCCAGACCCGCCTGGCGCAGCTGCTCGTTGAACCGGTCCCACTTGGCGCGCCGCTCGTCCCGGACCCGCTCGGCGTCGTCGATGTCGCGCTCGATCTGGCCCAGTCGGTCGCCGCCGTGCCCGGCTCGCTCGATGACGAGGGCCTGGTGCTTCTCCTCGAGTGCACGTATTTCGTCGTCCGTGCCGGCACGATCGTCGCGTCGAGCGGCGATCCGCTCGGTCAGCTCGTCAATGCGCCGTTCCAGCAGGCGCGCCTTACGCCCCGCGCAGAAGTACGGCAGCGCGGCCCGCTCTCCATCGAGTCCGCGGATCTCCTCGGCCAGGGCGTCGTACGTGTCACAGTCCGCCAGCAGCGGGTTGAGCTCCTCGAGCTGGGCACGCGCCTTGACCACGGCGTCGTGGGCTTTGGTCAGATCCTCGAAGTGCGCTACCAGGCGGGCGATCCACTCCTTGGCGTCGAACGGCTCGAGCATGTGACTGCGGACGAAGTCGTTCAGGTCTCCCACCGACTTCATCGAGACCGTCTGGTGGAACAGCTCCATGGCCTGCTCGGACTCGATGCCCAACCGCCGACGGAAATCCTTGCCGTACTCCGGGAAGTGATCGTAGACGCGGATCCCGTTCGTGCCCCGCAGACGCCTGCGCAGCGCGGCGATGTCGCTGCCGAAGTCGGAGAAGTCCGTGGCGATCGACAGCGGCGCGTCGGCGGTGACGAAGAACCGGTCGGGCTGGCCGGCGTTGCCGTCCTTCATCCAGAACACCTGAGCCAGCGAGACGGTGGAGTCGTAGCCCTCGTTCCGGAAGATGCCGAGGATCACCGAGAACGACGACGCGTCGCGCAGCCCCACCGGGCGGGACGTGCCGGTCGTCTCGTTCCGCTCGGACTTGTAGTAGCCCATGACGTAGGAGCGAAGGCTGCGCTCCTTGACCTCGGCGCCGGCCGCCTTGTTATAGGAGATGCGGTTCGCCGGCAGGAGCAGTGTGGTGACAGCGTCGACCAGCGTGGACTTGCCGGAACCGATGTCACCGGTGAGCAGACCGTTGTCGCCGTGGACGTCGAGCGTCCACACGCGGCCGTGGAACGTGCCCCAGTTGTAGAGCTCTAGCCGGTCGAGTCGGAATCCCGCGCGCTGGCCGGCGACCGCCTCCTCCAGCTCGACCGCGCTGAACAGGCCGTCCATCAGCTTCCCTCGTCTCGGTCCGTGTCGCGATCGTCCGCATCGTGCTGACCCGCGTCGTCTCCGCGTAGCTGGGCCGCGTACTCCGCCAGCCGCTGGTCGAAGTCGGCCAGCCATTGCCCGTCGACGAAGGCCTTGAGGATGCGGCGCACCTCGAAATGTCCGTCCTGGCCCTTGATACGGCGCAGGAAGCCCAGCTCCACCACCTTGGAGATGTGCGTGTCGATCTGGTCCACCAGACGCGCCTCGTTGCGGCCCTCGGGCAGGAACACCCGCACCATGTCGATGATCTGCTCGCGCGTGAGCACCAGCTTGGTGTCGCCGCCCTTGGCGTCGAACTCGGTCAGCTTCTTCCGTAGCAGCGCTAGCAACAGGCTGACGTGGAACGACAGTGCCCGGCGAGGGATCAGCCGCGGAATGCTGGGGCCTTCGTCGTCCTCCAGGTCCGGTCTGGAGCGGAGAAACGCGTACCCCTCCGCCTCGTCGACGACGACGGTCAGCCCGATCGTGGAGACGTAGTCGCGCACCCGCGACTGCAGCTGGAGCAGATGGCGCCACTGAGCCTCGTGCGTGTCCCGGTACACTACGCCCTTCATCAGCTGGGTGACGACCAGCGACAGGTTCGGCTCCTCGTCACGGGTGATGGTGGCCGTCGTCATGTCGCCTCCCCTTCTCCCGGTCCGGTCCGTACGAACGTGACGCGTGGCAGCGTCGCGACCCGCTCTCGGCCGTCCGCGTCGCGCCAGTTCACCCGCTCGCGGCTGGTCTCGTCGAAGACGACGCCGAAAGAGTCGTCGGTCAGCGACAGGTAGCCGACAAGCTCCGCAAGCCCGTGCTCGAGCGGGTGCTCTCCCACCAGCTCGGGCAGGCCGACCTGGCTGCGCTGTTGCAACGCCCGCCGGACGTCGACGGCCAGCCGAGCACGATCGATGTATACCTGATCGAAGAGGACCGACGAGTCGACCTCCTCGTCTCCGCTCTCGACGCTGCTGTCGATCGGCGTCTTCGCCGACGGCGTGTACAGCGGCCGTTCCATGGGCAGGACGATCGCGGGGACCGTGCCGTCGATCTCGAAGGTCATCGGCGGCGCTCCGTGGTCGCGGAGATCCAGCGCCGTGGCCTCGATGCTGCGCAGCAGGTCCATCACACGCCGGTTCTCCAGCCAGGCCTGATCGTCTAGGAACCGTCGCAGCTGATCGGAGAGGAGCCGAACAGTGTCCTGGGTGCGTTCGCAGGCGTCCAGCCAATCGAAGTGGATGCGCCGCATGCGCGGGTCCTTCTCGTCTATCGCGTCCAGCTGCTGAACCCGGTCGAGGAGGCCCTTGAGCTCGTCCTGCTTGTCCGGCGAGAGCAGGAAGTCGTAAAACGCCTGGAAACTTGTGCCCTGGTCGGAGTCGGCGATCGCGTCACGGTCGCCGAGCACCTCGTCGAGCAGCTCTCCCTTCGATCCGCTCCACGCGGCCACCTTCTCGCGCAGCTGCCGGTCGAGTATCCGGAAGTTCGCCTCGACCTCACGGAAGTCGGACAGCAGATCGCGGGCCATGCTGGAGAACTGCTGGTAGCGGTCGCGTTGGCTCGCGGCGTCGAGAACGTCGACGTTGCCCCGCTCGGCCTCGGCGATCTCCACGTCGAGCTCATGCCGGCGGCGACGCAGCTCCTCGAGCCGTACTTCCGGGTCGCCTTCAGCGCCGTACACCATCTGCCGCAGCAGCTCGAAGATCGTGTTGAGGCGGGACTCGGTGCCGACGAAGGAGCGAGCCTGCAACGACCGCACCCACGAGATCGCCTTCTCCACCGCCGGTGTGGCATCGAAATGAGGCTCGTCGGAACCCGCCGGGTAGTACTTTCGAAGCCACCCCGCCTCGGGCGCGGACCAGTCATCGAGGTAGGCCTTGGCGGTCTTGGGAAACGTCCCTTCGCCCAGCCGCTCGTTCAGCGCGTACAACTCGTCGTCGAGCAGGCTGACCAACTCGGTGCTGGTGATGGTACGGACGTTGTCCTCAACGAAGATCCGATGCAGGAAGCTCAGGATGAGCGGCGCGTTGTCTGCGCGCAACAGCCTCCACGCAGGGCTGTGCTTGCGTAACGCGTCGACGTCCTCGAACTGCATTTCTTTCCCGACGGCTCATCACTCCGGGGCGGGCGCTGCGGGCTCCTCAGCCCATGGTCTCCACGCCGTATGCTACGGGCAACTACCGACACATCGATGGATCGGTGGGAGAACGTCCCCCGATTCGGCTCCTGCGGATTCGCAGCTGGTACGGCGGCGTAGGTAGCATAGGACGTCACTGACGTAGCGCGTCAGTGACGTCCCTTGCAAGGGTGGTACGCCATGGATTTCGTCAATCGGGTAGATGAGCTGGCCCAGCTGCAAGAGTGGTGGGAGACGCCAGAGGTTCGGCCCGCCCTCATCTGGGGACGACGCCGCGTGGGGAAGACCGCGCTAATCGCGGAGTTTGCAGCCCGTACAAGAGCACGAACCGTCTTCCACATCGCCGGCACCAGGTCGGCAACTGCCGAGCTGGTCGCGCTGTCTCAGAGGGCAACCGCCGTAACGAGTCGCGGTCGACGGAGCCCCTCGGACCGGCCCTACGAAAGCTGGGACGATGCTCTGGATCACTTGGCTGAACAAGCCGCTGATGAACCTGTCCTGCTCGTACTGGATGAGTTTCCAGAACTCATCCAGTCCTCGCCGGAGTTGCCCGGTGTCTTGCGCGCATTCCTCGATCATCCCGTAGGGACAGGCCGACTCCGGATCCTCATATGTGGCTCGGCCGTACGGACCATGCTAGCCATGCAGGAGTACCGAGCACCGCTCTACGGCAGGTTCGATCTGGTCATGCAGGTGCACCCGTTCCGGCCGCATGAAGCCGCTCAGCTGCTTCCCAATCTGTCCCCGGCTGACCGCGCCTTCGTCTATGGGGTACTGGGCGGAACGCCGCTCTACTTGAGCTGGTGGCGGCAGGACGTCTCGATCCAGAAGAATCTGCTACGGCTAGCCTGCCGCCCTGGGGCCCGCCTACTTGCCGAAGGCGAGCTGGTACTGGCAACCGAAGTCGATCCCGGAGATTATCCGGCCGCGGTATTAGAGGCCATCGCCACCGGCAAGACTCGTCACCATGAGATCGCCGACGCTGTCGGAGCCGAACCAAGCCGCACGCTCCGACGACTGCGCCAACTGCGGCTAGTGGAACAGCTACTCCCGGTGACCGAGTCCGAGCGGCGGACGCGGCGCAAGATCTACCAGATCAGCGACCCGTTTCTTGCCTTCTTCCTTGGTCCCCTGCAGCGCTACCGCACCGAGATCGAACAGGGTCTCGGTGAACGCATCGTCGATGCTTTGATCGATTCACTCAGCGAGCATATGGGCCGCATCTATGAAGAGGCGTTCCGAAACCACTTGCGCAGGCTCGCTGCCGCAGGCGACCTCGGGCGACGCGTTGTCGCGGTTGGCCCATGGTGGAGCGAGGGTGGCCAGGATCAGATTGACGCGGTCGTCCTCAGCGAGCCAGACCGCACTCGTGTACCGGTTCTGGTAGGAGAGTCGAAATGGTCCCGCAAGGTCGATGCGCGACGACTCCGAGCCAAACTCACGGCCAAAGCCAGCAAGCTCACAGACGATGTCGACACACTCACTTACGCGATCTGCGCACGAGACGAGGTCACCAACGCCGACGAGGGCGTACTTACGGTGACCGCCGCTGATATCTACGGTTTGGCGGAGAACTAGCTCTACATGCGTTCCGCCCGCAAACAGTTCTCCTCCGGCCGTAGCGGCCGGCTGCCCCTGCCGCATGGTTTGAGTCACATGCCGAGTTGTGGCGCTTCAGCGAGGAAGACGTCCAGCACACCGTCGCCCATCTGGATCACACCCTCGGTCCGGGTCTCGCCCGGGATCGTCTCGATCTCGCCGGCCGCCTCGATCGAGTCGGCCGCGTCGGCGAAATGCTGCTCCGCTCGTCCTTCGTCCCCGTCGAGCCGCGCCTGCAGGCCATCGAGTGTCGCCACGAACGCGCCGCCCCAGAGCGTCAGGGATTCCATCCACGGGCCGACGTCGTCGTGGAAGAGCGGGTCCGCCACTCCGTCGCCGATGATCTCCGGCGCGGTTGCCAGCAGCTCGGCGTACGGGCGCAGGTCGTCCAGCGCCTGCTGGTGGTCACCGTCGTCCCAGGTAGCGCGGAACTCCGTCAACCTGCGGTCCAGCTCCGGAGCCGGCGGCTGCCACGGCTCGCCGGAGAACAGCGGCGCACGGTGCTGAAGGTCGAAGAAGGCCAGCAACGCCTCCGTCGTGGCATCGTCACCGCCGGCCAGGTAGCGCGCCGCGACCTCCCACGTCCGGTACGGCTGGTAGGCGCCGTCGTTCCAGCCGAAGTCCGCCCCGCCGAACAGGGCGACCTTGCTAGCCGAAGCCTGGTTCATCGGGTTCAGCACGATTCCCGACACCTGGGTGTGCAGGCCCGCCTCACGTTCCGCGTACGGCGCCATGAGCAGCCGCCCGGTCGTCCACCAGAAGTCATTGACCGGGTAGTTGTCCCAGATGAAGACCTTCCGGCCCCACACCTCGGCTGCCGCGGCGGCCTCGTCGACGCTGATGCTCGGCGGCACGACGTCGGTCCCGGTCCACATCACCTCGACGCGCTCGTCCAGTTGCTCGCGGATGACCTGCTTGTACGGGGTGTCCTCGACGTCGCCGTACTCGGTCGGCACGAACTGCAACGGGTTCGCACCGTCGCGGGCGTCCACAAACTCCTGCTGGACCCTGTTGAGCAGGTCGACCTGCGCCTGACCGGCCGCGGCGGGCGAGGGATCGCCGTACGTCTGTTGATCGGCCGCGCAGTTCCACTCCTGGTAGCTGATGTCGTCCAGCGCGATCGAGAAGCTGCGTACGCCGAGCTCGTACATCGCCTGGAGTTTGGCGAGCAGCGCCTGCACGTCTGCGGGGTCGCTGTAGCAGATCGACACACCAGGCGAGACGGCGAAGGTGAACCGGACGTGGTGGTCGAGCGCCTGCTGCACCAGCTCGCCCAGCTGCGCCTGCAGATCGGCCGGATAGGGTTCGCGCCACTGGTCGCGGTGGTAGGGGTCGTCCTTAGGCGCGTAGATGTAGGTGTTCGCCTTGATGTCGCCGTAGAAGGCGAGCTGGTCCATACGCTCGTCGTGGGTCCACGGGCTGCCGTAGAAGCCCTCGATCGATCCGCGCAAGCGCATCAGCGGGTAGTCCGTGATCGACACGGCCGCGATCGCCTGGTCGGTGACGAGCTGCCGCAAGGTCTGTACGCCGTAGTAGATGCCGTCCCGGTCTGCCCCTCCGATCGCGACCAGACCACCGGTGCGCCGCTCCTTCGATGCGAGCACGTACCCCTCGGCCGGCAGCTCCGGGTCTGACCCGGCTGCGCCGGCGTCGCGGAGGGCATCGTCGACGCTCGGCTTTCCGGCGGTCCCGACGACGACGGTCAGCCAGCCGGGCCGATCCCTGAGCCGGTCGAGGCCGACGACGTCGATGCTGCCTGCCCCGGCTGCACGCAACGTGGACACGACGAGGTCCCGTGCGGGATCGCTGACGTTCTCGTCGACGGCGACCTGGACCCGTCCCCGCACACTGAGCTCACGCCCGTTGCCGGTCATCTGCTGCGGCACCGGGGTGATGGCCGGAAGCGCGTCGTCCGTCGAAGCGTCGCCCTTCACCGCACCCCGATCCGCACGTGACGGTATCCCGTCGGATGAGGCGCCGCCCGAAGGCGCCCCAGCCACACCCATGACTGCTAGCAGAGAGGCGGAGAGACCGGCTACATAAGCGCTTAAGTTGACCATTCGCCGAGTGTATTGACCCGATGTTTCTCTGTGAAGTACCTGCGGACGGAAATCCGCAGACCCAGCCTGTGGATAACTCTGAACCAGCCCTGCGGCCTTGGTAGCCTGAAAGCGCCCACCAACCGGGAAGGAGCCCGATGTCCAGCCTGGAGGAACGCGTGACTGCCCTCGAATCCCGCGTCGACGACCTCGCCGCGAGAAACGGGCACACCGCGGGCATCGCCGTGGAAGCCGCCCATGATGCGCGGACCGCCCGCGATGCGCATCAGCAGAACATAGAGCTCCTCAATGCGTTGCGGAAAACCCAGGCCGAGCACAGCAGGGCGCTCGCCGAACACGGCAGGATGCTCGCCGAACACAGCGAACGGCTGGACTCGATCGACGGCAAACTCGGTCAACTGACGGTGGGCGTGCACACCATCGAGTCGCTCCTCCACCGCCTGGTCGATGAGGACGGCACCGCCCTCTCCGACGACACCTAACGACGCTCAGCGCGATGAAGCCAGTCGAGCATCTCTGCCGGCGCCAGTTCCTCGGTGCGGGCGCGGTAGCGTGCTCGGTCATCTGCGGAGAGCACGGCCTGCCCCGAGCCCGAGGTTCCCTGCCGGAAGAACGCTGACCGACTCTTCATGATCCCGGCCGGGTCCGGCGCGAGGTGCTCTGCGTTCGCCCGCATGTGTTCGAAGCTCGCCGCCTTCACGAGCGCCGGCCACGTCTCCTCCGCGACGGAAAAGCCGAGCCGGTCGGCCAGACGGCGCATCTCGCCCTCCAGATCGGCGGTGAGGTCGTCGTAGTGCACCAGGACGACGTTGCCCGACTCGCGACGCGCCCATGCGTCCGCGAGGTGCCACATCACGCCGGGCAGCGAGTCCAACTCCGCGCGCGGGTCGGCGTCGTTCTCAATCCACGCCCGCAGCCACTCGTCCAGCGGCCGCACCGGCCTCGGCGCCTCGTCTCGGTCTGAGGACATCTCCTGTTCCGGTTCACCGGCAAGCGCCCGGATGCGTTTCCGGTCGAGGTTCTGGCCCTGGTGGTACAGCGACACCGCCATGTCGAGCGGATGCCGGGCCACCACGATGTACGTAGCGCGCGGGTCGATCGGCACACCGTCCAACGGCGTGTGCGTCTTGATGAAGCGACGGTGCTGCTGCGCGGCCAGCCGATCGTAGACCTCGTCGCGCGGGACGATCAGCCAGTCCAGCCACGGCGACAGCGTCGACAGCGGCGCCGGAAGATCGGGTGTCTGGAACACCAGCAACGCGCAGATCATCTGCATCCATGTCGTACCGCTCTTGGAGCGCGTGCTGATGACGATGTCGCCCTCACGGAACGGGAACTCGAGCCAGCGTGCGCTGTCCTCGTCGGCGGATTGATAGCGGATGGGAGCGTCGGGCATTCTCGACAGCCTAGATCACATCAGACTTCGATCGCCGCCGGATATCCGGCGGCGATCGCCAAGACCGTCACACCAGCTTGAGCGCCGCTCGGACGTCGCTGAGCAGAGTGGTCATCGCCTTCTCGGCGCCGTCCGGGTCGCCGGCGCAGACGGCCTCCATGACCGCCTCGTGGTAGCCGATCGTCTCCGGCACCGGATACTCCGGTCGTCCGTGCGACGGGGACTCCTGGAGCACCTCGGCGATCGGCTCGAACAGGGCTACGTACATCTCGTTGCGCGACGCCGTCAGGATGATCCGGTGAAACTCGACATCTGCGGAGAGGTAGCGCCCGGGCCGGTGCGTGTCGCCGAACCGGCGCATATCCCCCGTTGCGGCACGCAACTCGGCACGCTCCTCGTCCGTTGCCCGGAGCGAGGCCAAGTGCGCGGCGATCGGCTCGATGCCAAGCCGCAACTCGGTCAGTGATCGCAGCTGCGCACCGCGATGCTTACTGTCCAGCCGCCACCTGATGACGCGCCGGTCGTAGACATTCCAGGCGCTCTCCGGTTCGATGCGGATACCGGTCCGGCGCTGGGAACGCACGAGATGCAGGGACTCCAGAATCCGCATGCACTCCCGGGCGACGCCCCGGGAAACCGAGTAGCGTTCTTGCAGACTCTCCAGCGTCAGCACCGAGCCGGCAGGGAGGTCTCCGCTCACGATGTCCGAGCCCAGCGCATCGAGAACCGCCGAGTGCAGCGTCGGGCTCACCATGGCATCACCTTATCCATCAGCCTCGGCACCCGAACCTGACCGCACGACATTGCGCCATTGCCCGCGGCCGAGCAGGGCCTCGACGTTCTGCGCGATCAAGTCCGAGTAGCCGCGCGGCCGGCCGCCGGCCGCGTGCGGGCTGATGATCACGTTGTTCATATCCCAGAGCGGCGACTCCGGCGGCAACGGCTCGACCTCGAACACGTCCAGCGCCGCTCCGCCGATCCGTCCAGCCGCAAGCGCGCGGGCCAGCGCGGATTCATCCACCGTGCTACCTCGCCCGACGTTCACCAGCCAGGCTGTCGACGGAAGGAGCCGGATCCGCCGCTCGTCCAGCGCGTGCCGGTTCTCGTCGCTGCCGGGCAGCACCATCACCAGCAGGTCGGTCTCCGGCAACAGCCGGTCGACGTCGTCGAGCGCGACCACGGGAAAGCCGGCACGTTCGCCGGTCGACCTCGCCACGCCGGTGACGTCCGCTCCGAGCATCCGTAGATGGGGCGCGAGTGTCTGGCCGATCCCGCCGAACCCCCAGATCAGCACGCGAGCACCGGCGAGCGTGGTGAACTCGCGCGCGTTGTCCAGGTCTTGCAGCCCGCCCCGGTCGCTCCAGCGTCGTTCGGACTGGTCACGGAGGAAGACATCGACCCGGCGCGCAGCGGCCAGGCTGAGCATCAGGGCATGCTCGGCCACCGTCGCATCGTGCAGCGATGCGCCATTGCAGATCGTCACCGAATCGTCGAATCCGGCTGCCGACACGTTCTCGTAACCCGCGCCGAGCGTCTGCACCCACCGCAAGCTCGGCAGCTCTCGCGCCGCCCGGTCCGGCAGGTCCTTCGCGCCGCCCCACAGGACGAGCCCGTCGGCGGTCTTCGCCGACTCGGCCAGTGGCGCATGCGGGTCGTAGGGCACGGCCCGAGCGCCCGCGGGCATCGGGATGGTGGTATCGATCGTTGTCGGCAGCAGAATCTCAACAGTGCTCATACGCCTAGTCTTCCGCTTCGATCGTTTCTCTGGCACGCCGGACCTTAGGCAGGACCGCACTCGCCAGCACGGTCATAGCCGCGATCAGCAGCACGACCGTCACCGGCGACGAAACGAAGATGCCGAAACTGCCATCGGACAGGATCAGGGATCGGCGGAAATTGGTCTCGAAGATCGGTCCGAGGATGAACGCGAGCACGATCGGCGCCGGAGGAATGCCCAGCCGCCGCAACAGATAGCCGGCGATACCCGCGGCCACCATGACCCCGACGTCGAAGGCGTTGCCGTTGATGCTGTATGCGCCGACGATGAGGATCGCCACCGTCAACGCCGCCAAGACCTCGGGAGGGATCTCCGCGATCTTGACGAACAACGGCACCAGCGGGATGTTCATGATGAGCAGCATGACGTTGCCGATCACCATCGATCCCACCACGCCCCAGAAGATCTCCGGGTGGTCGGCGATCAGCGTCGGACCCGGTGTCACACCTTGGATCAGCAACGCACCGAATATGACCGCCAGCACGCCGTTCGGCGGAAAACCGAGTGTGAGCAGCGGGATGAAGGTGGAGATGCTCGCCGAGTTGTTCGCCGTCTCAGGACCGGAGACGGCTTGCGGTGCCCCTCTGCCGAACCGCTCCGGGGTGGCCGAGACCTTCCGTTCCACGCCGTACGAGACGAGCGAGCCAAGCACGCCTCCCCCTCCGGGGACGAGGCCGAGCCCAGTTCCGATCACCGACCCGCGCCCGATCGCCCCGGCGTTTTCTCGCAGGTCGCGCCCTGTGGGCAACACCCGCCCCACATTCCGGATCGACGACCGTCGCCGACGGTTGTCCGCGACGTTGTTGAGAATCTCGCTCAGCCCGAACAGCCCCATGATGACGGCCACCTCGTCGATGCCGTCCAGGAGCGCCGGGACGCCGAGCGCCCAGCGGCTTCCTCCGGTCATCGGATCCTGGCCGATGGTCGCGAGGATCAACCCGATCCCGACCGCGATGAGCGACTTCGTCATGGTTCCGGCCGACGTGTAGCTGACCAGGATCAACCCCAACAACGCGAGCACGGCGTACTCCGGAGAGCCGAAGCTCAGGGCGAAATCGGCCAGCGCCGGAGCGAACAGGATCAAGCAGGCGGTGGCGACCAACCCGCCGATGAACGAACCGATCGCCGCCAGGCCGAGCGCCCTGCCGGCCTGCCCGTTCTTCGCCATCTCATGACCGTCGACCGTGCTGACGACCGATGCCGCCTCGCCGGGGATACGCAGCAGCACCGATGTAATGGTGCCGCCGTACATAGCGCCGTAGTAGACGCCGGCGAGCAGGATGATCGCGGTGGTGCTATCCAAGCCGAACGTGATCGGCAGCAGCAGCGCGACGGTGGGCGCCGGCCCCAGGCCGGGCAGCACGCCCACCATCATTCCGACCGAGACACCGAGCAGGACGAAGAGCAGATTCTCGGCGCTCAGCGCCAGCTCCAGTCCGCCGGCGAAGTTCGAGAGCACGTCCATCGCCTACCGCACCCCTGTCCACGATCCGGCCGGGAACGGCACCTGGAGGAGCTCCAGGAACACCACCTCGATACCGACGGTGATCGCAACAGCGCCGATCAAGCTGCGCACCAGACCGGTCCTGGTCACGACGGCGAACCAGTAGCAGGAGGCGATCGCGGTGGTGATGATCAACCCCAGCGTGGTCAGCAAGGACGGCGCGAGCACGAGTAACGGAACTGCTTGCGCGACGACGCTCGCCTCGCTCTTGGAGATCCGGCTGACCTCGTCGAGGACGATCCGCGGGTTGAGCAGCGCAGCAACGACCAGGAGCAACGTCATGACCGACACGCAGGCCACCCAGAACCCGGGCGCCGGCTGAGCGGCCGAGCCGAGGTCCAGTGTGGTGAACGCCGCGAGCGTCGTCAGTGCGGCCAGCGTACTGAGAACCCCGAATCCGATCCGTGCGAACAGCACTCGGTCGGTGTCGGCATCCGTGCGGTCCGTCATACCGGTGTGGTCCGTCATCTCAGCCGACGCTCTCCGCGTAGTCACCGGCGGCTTGCTCGAGCCGCTTCTTCACCTCAGCACCGTCGATGAAGGAGCTGGGCGCGACGCCTTCGCCCAGCTCGGAGGCGATGCTCTCTGAGGTCATGCAGGTTTCCATCGCATCCTCGAGGGTTGTGACGACCTCGTTAGGGGTTTCTGGCTGTGCGGCAAGGAACCAGAACGAATCCGCGTAGGGAAGACCCGAGTAGCCGAGGGATTCCAGCGTCGGCACGTCGGGCATGGTCTCGATCGGTTCGGTCACCGCCGTCGCCAGCACCCGCACCTCGCCCGATTCGATTCTGGGCAGGGCGACGCCGCCGTCGGCCGACATGTACCCGGCCTGGACCTCGCCGGAGACCAGCGCGGCCATCGTGCCGCCGTTGCCATCGAACGGAACCGGCTCGATCTGCAGATCGGTGCGGTCGATCAGCGCATTGACCGAAATACCGGGGACGCTCGTCATTCCCGGGACGCCGACGGTCACCGTCCCTGATTCGGCCGCTGCGAACAGGTCCTCGGCGCTCTGGAAGGGTGAGTCCGCTGGGACGAGCAGGACCACCGGCGCGACACCGATCATTCCCACCGGGCGGAAGTCATCGACCGTATAGCCGACGTTTCCCTCCAGGATCGGAGGCAGCGCAGCATTCGCCGCGGTCGTGGACACGAGCGTATAGCCGTCCGCCTCGGCCTGCGCGAACACTCCGTTGCCGACCGCGCCGGAACCGCCTTCGCGGTTCTCCACGACGACGGACGTGCCCAGCTCTTCCTCCAGGCACGGCGCCACCACGCGGGTGGACAGGTCGGTGGAGGAACCGGCCGGCACCGGCACGATGATCGACACGGAGCCGGACGGGTAGTCCGACGATCCCTCCGAGCCGAGCGCGGAACAGCTTGCGACGAGCGCGGCGGCGCCAACGGCTGCGACTGTTGCGAACTTCATTGTTCAACCCTCTCCTCGATGACATACGTATGTGGTCGATCTGGGTGAATGCGCTGGTTCACGTCATTTGGAGACACCAGGAGGGAAGACGTGAACGTCGGCGTCAGGGATCGCGGGCAGCCACTCGTCGGCCCAACGCGATTCGATCCCCTCGCGCCAGCGCGTGGCGAGCGCCGTCAGTTCATCCACGACACCCGGGTAGTCTGCGGCCAAATTGTGCTGCTCGCCAGGATCCGCGGCGAGGTCGGCGAGAAACACCTCCTTCTCCGGGGGCAGTCCTTCCTCGAGCTGTCCGTTCAGGACCAGCTTCCAGCGCCCGCGCCGCACGGCGGTCTGGTCGCCCTGTTCCCAGAACAGGTACTCGTGGGGCGACGGCGCGCCGTCGGTGAGGCATGGCAAGATGTCCACGCCGTCCAGTTCGTAGCGGGTAGGGTCGCCGCCCGCCGCACTCAGCACCGCCGGGAAGACGTCCATGGCCGCCAGCGGCTCGTCGATGACCTGCCCAGCCGGGATGGCGGCGGGCCAGCTGACGATGCCGGGCACTCGGATGCCGCCTTCGAAGAGGCTGAACTTGTGGCCCTTGAAGCCGCCGGTGCTACTCCCGCGGTACGGGGTCTGCGCGCCGTTCATCCAGTTGCGGATCTCCCGCGACGGCCCGTTGTCGGACATATAGAGGACGATCGTGTTCTCCGTGAGCTGCTGCCGCGCGACCTCGTCCAGGACGTCCCCGATCGCGTCGTCCATGGCACTGATCATGGCGGCCATGATCATCTGTTCCCACGGCAGGTGGGCGAACCGTTCCTTGTACTTGTCCGGCGCGTGCAGCGGGTAATGCGGGGCGTTGAACGGCACGTACAGGAAAAACGGGTCATCGCTCGACGCCGCCCGTCGTACCGCGTGCACAGCGCGCTCCGCGATGATCTCGGTGAGGTACTCGCCGTCGCGGTACACCTCCGCCCCATCCTCCCAGAGGTCATGCAGCGGCGTACCCAGGTAGGTCTGGCCATTCATGGTGACCCGGCGGTTATTCGGGCTGTAGTGGATGTGCGAGTAGTAATCGACCGCACCGGCCAGATGTCCGAAGGTGCGGGCGAACCCATGGTTCTCCGGACGCGACTCGGATGCGAGCCCGAGGTGCCACTTGCCGATCAGCTCGGTGTGGTAGCCGAGGTCGGAGAGGGCCGTGGCGAGCGTCGGCACTTTCGGGCTCAGGCCCGGTGTGGTGCGGTAGCCCTGCAGGATGGAACGGACGCTGGCGTTGCCCGGATACCGTCCGCTCAGCAGCGCAGCCCGCGCCGGCGAGCACACCGGCGAGTTCGAGTACCAGCTTGTCAACAGGGCCCCCGACGCGGCCAGAGCATCAAGCCGAGGCGTGCGCACCGTCGGCGAGCCCATGCACGACAGGTCGCCATACCCGTGATCGTCCCCGACGAACACGATCACGTTGGGCCGTTCGGACGGCACGCTCGCAGGCATAAACGCGGCTCCTTTTCTCATTCCAGTCGACGAGGCTCGAGAAAAGTAGCACCTTTAGGCTAAAGATACAATCATTCTTCACTCAGTGTTCTGCGCTCCTCAGCGCCACGGCCTCTTCACCCGTGCGACTGCCGCTTACCTGACGTGGCCCCATACCGGGCATGGCCGCGTGGCCGCTGACACGTACGGTCATGTCGATGCGGACTGCGTCGCCGCAGTCGCGGAGCCCGGTTCGGATGACGTCAACCGAGCGACTCAGGTGCTGTGAGGGCTGTCGTGTTGAGCTGGGCCGCTCTCCGACGTGTTGTGCGGCCAGCCGTGTTGAGCCCGGCCGCTCCCAGCAGGGTCGTGATACCGGTCGTGTGACTGCAAGCCGCCAAAAGCCCGGATTCGGATGTCGTGTGCCGAGCCGTGCGAGGAATCGCCGCTCCACGCGGCTGGAACTCCCACGGCTGAATGCACGAGCCGTCACAACCGCCAGAATTCCCACAACCGGGCACACGAAGCGGATACACGACCGAATGTGCGGTTGGTCGTGCGCGACCGTCGTACGCCTACCGTCGTGAGCCCATCCAGCACCCGGTGAACGGCCACATGTGCGGTTGGTCGTGCGGGACCGTCGTACGCCTACCGTCGTGAGCCCATCCGGCGCTCTGGCGAGTTGGCGCTCAGCTGTGGTGCAGGACGACCAGGTCGTCGCGGTGGATGACCTCGCGCTCGTACTCCGCGCCGAGTTCTCGGGCCAGCTCACGCGTCGAGCGTCCCAACAGCGCGGGCAGCTCGGCGGCGTCGTAGTTCACCAGCCCGCGAGCGACGACGACGCCCGACGGATCCACCACATCCACCGGATCGCCAGCCGTGAACGACCCGTCGACGGCGGTGATGCCGGCCGGCAGCAGCGATTTGCGCCGGTCCACCACCGCCCGCACCGCCCCCGGGTCAAGGTGCAGCCGCCCCAGGCTGTCCGCGACGTGCTCCAGCCACAGCAACCGGGTCGAACGACGCCGGGCGCGGGAGTGGAACCAGGTTCCCACCTCCTCGCCACGCAGCGCATCGCCCGCGTCGGCCGCCGAGGTGAGCACCACATCGATTCCTGACCCGGTGGCGATCGAGGCGGCTTCCACCTTCGTCTGCATACCGCCGCTGCCCAGGCCTGACGCGCCGGTACCGCCGATCTTCAGACCGTCGAGCTCGGACAGGTCATGGATCTCGGACACCCGTGACGTCCCGGCCCGGCGCGGATCGCCGTCGTACAGACCGTCGACGTCCGAGAGCAGAATCAGCGCGTCGGCATGCACCAGTTGCGCCACCAGCGCGGCCAGCCGGTCGTTGTCGCCGAACCGGATCTCGTGCGTGGCGACCGTGTCGTTCTCGTTGACCACCGGCACCACGCCCAGCTTCAGCAGCATGTGCAGGGTGCGGTAGGCGTTGCGGTAATGCGAGCGACGGGTCACGTCGTCGACGGTGAGCAGGACCTGCCCCACCTGCAGTCCGTGCGCGGCGAACGCGCCCGTGTAGCGCGCGATCAACAGACCTTGCCCGACACTCGCCGCGGCCTGTTGACGCGCCAGGTCACGCGGACGGGTTGGGATGTTCAGCGGCGCCAGCCCGGTGGCGATGGCCCCGGAGGAGACGAGCACCACCTCGCGACCGGTCGCCCGCGCTCTGGCCAACACGTTCACCAGCCCCTCGAGCCGGCTCTCGTCCAGTCCGCCGCGAGCCGTCGTCAACGACGACGAGCCGACCTTGACCACCACACGGGCAGCCTTGGCCACGGGCTCACGTCGTCCCGATGATCCCATCGTCCGCCTTCCTCGTCAGCCGTTCAGCCGCGTATCCGTCCCGCGGGGGCCCAGCCGTTCCGCACCGCTCTGGATCGTCGGCTCCCAGTCGAACACCACCGCGTCCTCGCCACCGATGACCACCTCGTCACCGGGCTGCGCGCCGACGCGCACCAGTTCCTCCTCCACGCCCAGCCGGGCGAGACGGTCGGCCAGGTAGCCGACAGCCTCATCGTTGGTGAAGTCGGTCTGGCGTACCCAGCGCTCCGGCTTCGTCCCGCGCACCCGGTAGCGCTCGCCGTCGTGCGTACGTTCCCTGGTGACGGTGAAGCCCTCGTCGTCGACGGCGGTCGGCCGCAGCACCAATCGGGTCGGCTCGGCCGGCGGCGCGGCCGCGCGTGCGGCGCTGACGATCCTCGCCATCTCGAATGTCAACTCCCGCAAACCTTCGCGAGAGACCGCCGAAACCATGAACACCGGCCAGCCGCGCGCACGCACCTCGTCGCGGACGAACTCGGCCAGCTCGCGTGCCTCCGGTACGTCGATCTTGTTCAGCACCACCATCCGGGGCCGCTCCGCCAAGCCGCCGTACCTCTCCAGTTCGGCCTCGATGACATCGATGTCGCTCAGCGGATCCCGCCCTGGTTCGAGGGTGGCACAGTCGATGATGTGGGCCAGCGCCGAACAGCGCTCGACGTGCCGGAGAAAGGTGTGCCCCAGCCCGCGGCCCTCGCTGGCTCCCTCGATCAAGCCGGGAACGTCGGCGATGGTGAACCGCACCTCACCGGCCTCCACGACGCCGAGGTTCGGGACGAGAGTGGTGAACGGGTAGTCCGCGATCTTCGGCCGGGCGGCGGAGACCGCGGCGATGAGGCTCGACTTTCCGGCGCTGGGGAAGCCGACCAGCCCGATGTCGGCGACGCTCTTCAGCTCCAGGATGACGTCGAGCGTCTCGCCGGGCTCACCGAGCAGCGCGAAACCCGGTGCCTTGCGCCGGGTGCTGGCCAGCGCGGCGTTGCCGAGGCCGCCCCGGCCGCCGCGCGCGACGACCAGCTTGGTCCCCACGCCCACCAGGTCCGCGACCACCTCGCCGTCGCGGGTGGAGACGACCGTACCGTCCGGGACCGGCAGCACCACGTCGTCGCCGTCGGCGCCATTGCGGTGCCCGCCCTCGCCTGCGGTGCCGTTGCCGGCCTTCCGGTGCGGCGCACGGTGGTAGTCGAGCAGCGTCGTCGTATTCGCATCGACGACGAGGATCACGTCACCTCCGCGGCCGCCGTTACCCCCGTCCGGGCCACCGAGCGGTTTGAACTTCTCCCGATGCACGGACGCGCAGCCATGACCGCCGTTCCCGGCAGCCAGGTGCAGCACGACGCGGTCGACGAACGACGGTATCGCCACGGTCCGTCACCTCCCTCTCACATTCACGCTAGTCGCCGCCGCCCTGGGGCCTACGGCGACACGAAAAAGCGGGCCGGTCATGGTGACCGGCCCGCTGCTCTGTCTAGATCCCTGAAGCGGGGGTCACTCCCCCGCGGGCGGGACGATGTTGACGACCTTGCGGCCACGCCGCCGGCCGAACTCGACGGTCCCGGCGACAGTGGCGAACAGGGTGTCGTCACCGCCGCGGCCGACGTTGTTGCCGGGGTGGAAGTGGGTGCCACGCTGGCGGACGATGATCTCGCCCTCGTTGACCAGCTGGCCGCCGAAACGCTTCACACCGAGCCGCTGTGCGTTGGAATCGCGCCCGTTCTTGCTGGACGAGGCGCCCTTCTTGTGAGCCATCGCGCTTACCTACTTCGTCTCAATACCGGTGATCTTCACCTGGGTGTACTTCTGCCGGTGCCCCTGGCGCCGACGATACCCGGTCTTGTTCTTGTACCGGAGAATGTGGATCTTCGGACCCTTGACCTCGTCGAGGACCTCGCCGGTCACCGAAACCTTGGACAGCTTGTTCGGGTCGCTGGTGACGGTCTCGCCGTCCACCACAAGCACGGCCGGCAGGGTTACCGTCGAACCGACCTCACTGTCGAGGCGGTCGACATCGACGACATCGCCGACGGACACCTTCTGCTGGTTGCCGCCGCTACGGACGATCGCGTACACCGCGGTCTCACTCTCTCAATCAGGCCTGATAGCTCGTCGGGCGTTTCGGGCACACACGCACCACCGCGAGGTGGGCATGCGGGTCATCGGCGCGAAGCACGCCGACGTCCAAGGATACGAAGCCACACCCCCGATGGTCAAACGCGGCCCGGCGCTGAGACTCAAGGTCGCCGATCGAGCCCGGCACGAGCCGTCGTTCCCGGATCGAAGACGACTTTAGGGCGCCATGACCCACCAAACTCGCATCCCATCAGCTCACGTGGCTAGCCCCGACCCAGGAAGGCGAGCAGCCGGTCCAGCGGCCAGGTATTGATGACCTCGTCAGCACTCAGCCAGCCACGCTGCGCCGTCCCGATCCCATACCGCACGAACGGCAGATGGATCCGGGAATGCGAGTCGCTGTTGATCGCGAACTTCACGCCGTGCCGTCGCGCCCACAGGATGTGTTCATCGCGCAGATCCAGCCGGTCCGGGAACGAGTTGATCTCCAATGCGGTCCCGGTACGGGCACATGCCTCGAACACGGCGTCCAGGTCCACGTCGATGGGGTCCCGTCGTCCGATCATCCGCCCGGTGGGATGTCCGATGATGTGCACATGCGGGTTCTCGCAGGCGCGCACCAGTCGCCGCGTCATCTCCGCCTTCGACTGAGTGAAGTGTGAGTGCACCGACGCGACGCAGAGGTCGAAGGCCTCCAGGAACTCCGCGGGCCAGTCGACGCCGCCCTCCGGATCGATGTTGAGCTCGGTGCCGTGCAGCAGCCGCATGCCGCCGTGCTCCCGGTCCAGCTCGCGCACCCGTCCGCGCTGCTGCAGCATCTTCTCGTCGGACATGCGCTGCATGTACAGATTCGGCGCATGATCAGTCACGGCGTAGTACTCGTAGCCGCGCTCCGCGGCGGCGGCCACCATCTCCTCCAACGCACTCAGGCCGTCGGTGAGGTCGGTGTGCGTATGCAGGTCTCCACGGAGGTCGTCCTCGGTCACCAGGTCGGGCAGCTCGCCCCGCTGGGCAGCCTCGATCTCGCCGCGGTCCTCGCGCAGCTGCGGCGGGATCCACGGCAGGCCGAGCCGCTGGTAGACCTCTTCCTCTGTTTCGGAGACCAGCAGCTCGTCGGTCTCGGCGTCGAAGAGCCCGTACTCGGACAGCTTGAGACCGGCATGGACGGCCATCTCCCGGGTGCGGACGTTGTGTGCCTTCGACCCGGTGAAGTACTGCATCGCCGCGCCCCATGACGCCGGCGGCACGACGCGGAGATCGACCTGCAGGCCCTTCGCCGTGCGGATGGACGTCTTCTTCTCCCCGTGTGCGATCACCTCGGCGACGTCCGGGAGTCCGACGAACGTCTCCATCAGCGGGCCGGGATCATCAGAGGCGGCCAGGATGTCGATGTCGCCGATGGTCTCCCGCATGCGCCGCAGCGACCCGGCGTACGCACACCGCCGGCAACCGGTCACCGAGGACAGCTCGCGCACCATCGTCTCGGCTGCCTCAGTCGCCAGGTCGATGCCCACCCGTCCACCGGACGCCTGCAGCAGCTCGATCCCGTGCAGCAGGTTCGCCTCGGTCTTCTCGCCGAACCCCTTCAGATCGCGGAGCCGCTCGGACCGGATAGCCTCGGCCAGTTCGTCGACGGAGGAGACCTCAAGCTCCTCGTACAGAGCCATGGCACGCTTCGGACCCAGCGTCGGGATCGCGGTGAGCTGCCGGACACCGGCCGGGATCTTCGCCCGCAGTTCCTCCACGGCCCCCACCTTGCCGGTGGTCATGTGCTCCACGATCTTCTCGGCGATGGACGTGCCGACGTTCGGGATGCGCTTGATACCGGCGAGGTCGAGGTCGGAGACATCTTCATGGTGGCCCGCCACGGCGCGGGCGGCCTTCTCATAGGCACGCACCTTGTAGGCGTCGCCGCCGGTGATCGAGACGAGATCGGCGTACTCTTGCAGCAGCTCCGCGACCTCATCGTTCGCGCGTCCCATGACATACTCAGTCTAGGACGACGCCGGCACACCTCGCCTGCGGCACACGGTCAGGCACGCGCTTGGCGGAGCCACTGCTCGACGCCCGCGACATGCACGGTCATCCAGGACCGCGCCACGTCCGGCTGGCCGGCCGCCAGCGCGTCGTAGACCGCGCGATGTTCGCTCAGCGTCCGCTCCGGGGCGCCCTGCTCAGTGAGGCCGCGCCAGACCCGCGCGCGCTGGGTCGGGGCCGACAATCCCTCGATCAACGACGTCAGCACAGGATTGCCAGAGGCTTCCCCGATCCTGCGGTGGAACTCCAGGTCGTTCGCGACCAGTTTCTCCACGGGCGCGTCGGAGTCGATCTGGTCCAGCAGGTCGCGAAGACCCGCCAGCTCGTCATCGTTGATCCGCGTCGCCGCCATCGCCGCCGCAGCCGGTTCGATGATCCGGCGCACCTCGAAGAAGTGCAGCACCGAGTCGTCACTGTGGAAGTCGACGACGAAGCTCATCGCCTCCAGCAGCAGTGGCGACTCGAGACTCGTCACGTAGGTCCCGTCACCCTGACGCACGTCGAGGATGTTCATCAGCGACAGCGCCCGGACGGCCTCTCGCAGCGAGTTCCGTGCCAGGCCGAGGCGCGCCGCCAAGTCCGCCTCACGCGGAAGCCGGTCTCCCGGTTTGAGCTCCCCGCCGACGATCATCTCCTTGATCTTGAGGATCGCCTCATCGGTGACGGCCATGCCCACGCCTCCATCGAAAACATCGGATGTCTACCCCACAGGGTATGCCGATGTCACCCGGAAGCGCTCAACACCACGGGTTCCTGCACGTCCGGTGGCACCTGGACGGCCAGCCCGTCGCCGTTCCGCGCCACCGGCAGCTGCGAGATCGCGTTCACCACCCGGAGCTCGCCCTTCCCGTCATCGATCACCTGCCAGCGCTGCGTCTTCGCGTCCGCCGCCGTGGAGCAGGGCGTCAGCGTGAACGGCGCGCCGGATTCCAACGGAACGTTCAGGTACCGGCGGCCCTCGGTGATGTTCATGCACAGCTCCGTGCCGTCCGCCCGCAACCGGTAGTACCCGTCGTCCGTGGGCAGCAGATCCCAGGTCGCCGCGGATCCGGAGGCGAACACCACATGGCCGCCGTCCTCCGCCGCGACGGGCGCGAGCCGGTCACCGGTCACCGCATCGGCCAGCGCGTACGTGCCCTCCGGCAGCGGCTGACGATCACCGTCGTCCCAGCCCGGCGCCCGGCCGATCGCCTCGGCGAGCGCGACGAACTCCGCATACGTCTCCGACGGCTTGGGCCCGCCCCACGTCGCCAGGGCGATGTGCCGCAACGGCATGAAGGCCTGCTCCTCGACCTCGTTCTCCGTGTGGCCGCGGCCGTTGTCCGGCCACATGGTGATCTTCGCGCCGGTCACGTCGTCGTGCGGCTCGGTCAGCGTCTCGTTCTCGAAGACCAGCGGGGTCCAGTCCTGTTCGTAGAGCGCCTGGGTGTCCGTCATGAACCCGCCGCGCACCAGGTACAGGGCATACGAGGCGTTCATCACCCGGTGCCCCTGATCGAGCAGCTCCGACGGCGTCAGGATCCGCTCCCGCCCGTCCCAGTGTTCGACGACGATATCGGGGTCGAGCGGGACGGTGTTCTCACCGGCGAGCCCGTCATTCCAGATACGCAGCTTCTTGCCCTGGCCCTGGACGTGCGCGTTGATGCGGTTGACGAAGTCCACGAACGCGTCTTGCGGCGTAGCGTCAGGCCCGAACCTCTCCTGCGCGTATTCCAGGATCTGCGGGAAGTTCGCATACTCGGAGCCGAGCATGTATTCGTCGGCGCCCATGTGCCAGTACGGCGCATCCCACACCTGAAGTGCCTCATCGATCAGTCCGGTGAGGAAGTCGAAGGCGGCGTCTTCGGTGATGTCCAGCCGGGAGGGCTGACGCTCACCGCTCCGGTCCTCTAGCTGCAACTCCGGGTAGTTCTCCAGGTACGGGTCCATGTGACCGGGCGAGTTGATCTCCGGGACGAGCGTGATGTGGTACTTCTCCGCCATCTCGGAAAGCTGCCGGATCTCGTCCTTGGTGTAGTAGCCCCAGAACGCCGTCTCCGGGTACTCGTCGCTCTTGACCTTCGCCTCGATCCAGAGCTGGTTGAGCTTGAGGTAGGACATGTCCTTCATCAACCGCTCGAACCACTCCATGGAGATGTGGATGTAGCAGGCGCAGACACCGACGCCTCGCTCCGCGTATTCCGGGACGTCGACGCTGCGGCCCATCGGGAGCGCGTCGTCGGTGGCCAGCATCTGCAGTATGGTCCGGGTCCCGTAGAAGACGCCCGTCTCGGTGGCCCCGGTGATGCGCAGGACGTCGTCGATCTCCAGCTCGTAACCCTCGTCGCCGAGGTCGTCGGGGTCGGCGCGACGCGTGTCCAGCGTGAGCACGATGTCGCCGGCGCGTGCCCGGGCCGAACCGGGAACGACCGGGAGCCGGCGGCCGGTCTGTGCGGAGATCTCATGGACGAGTCGCCGCGCGTCGTCGAGGGCCCGATCCGTACCGGCGTCGACGATGATGCGCGACCGCCTGGTCAGCTCGAACTCACCGCCGTGGCGTTCCCGATCGTCCCCCTCCCAGTTCTCCAACGTCGGGATCACGTCCGGGCTCTCCGGCGCGGCCGTCACCGGTTTCGGCTGTTCGGCGTTGGCCGGCATGAGCGGCAGGGCGAACACGGCGACGATAATGATCAACGTGGCATGGACACGTGCGGGAATTCGAGGAGCGGGCCGAGTGCGCATTCAACGGTCCTTCCGATCGGGACCCATACGTCGGATGAGTGCCCCACCATACACCGAGATACACGAAGACTAAAGCCCTTTACAACGTGTGCCTATCCGACCACTATGGGGTCATACGTCTAGTCCACTCGGCCAGATCGGAGTAGGACAGTTGCGCCAGTCACCGCCCCGCCGCGCGACCGCGGCAGTCACCGTTGGGACCGTGTTCGCCATCACCGCATCCATCGCCGCCACCACCTCGCCGTCCGCGTCGGCACCCCGTTCCGGAGGGAACGGGCACGACCCGGAGTGCGTGTCGACCGTCCGCCCCGCATCCGTCCTACCGGTGCTCGACTGCGACGGGTTCGACCGCGTCCTCGACAAGGCCTCGAAGACCGTCCCCGAAGCCCGGCACATCAGCTGGCAACGGCACGAGATCACTGGATTCACCCATTTCGGCATGAACACCTTCACCGACCGGGAGTGGGGCTCCGGGATGGAGTCCGAGGAGGTGTTCGAGCCGCCGCGGGTCGACGTTGACCAGTGGATGGAGACGTTCACCGCGATCGACGCCGGCCTGGCGATGCTGACCGCCAAGCACCACGACGGATTCGTCCTCTACCCCACCCGCTACACGCCGCATTCGGTGATCGCCAGCCCGTGGTGGGTCGACCTGGAGAACTGCGACGACGCCGAAGCGGCCGCCGTCGTCGACGCACGCGAACAGGCCGAACAGGACCGCGGCTCCGGTCTCGGTGACGCCTACTGGCAGATCCGCGACGCCGGCTGCCGGAACCCGCAGGGCGACATCCTGCGCAGTTACGTCGACGCGGCGCGTGCGGCCGGCAAGCGGGTGGGTGTCTACCTCTCCCCATCCGACGGAGCCGAGCTGCCGCACGCGTGGCACGCCGACACGTATCTGCCGTACGTCGAAGACAAACCGGCGGACCAGCGCAACAGCGCCGAACGGGCGACCTTGGAGGACGCGCCCGCGCCGCCGGCCGGCCTGGGCAGATTCGGCAACGGCAGCGAGCCGACCGAGCGGACCATTCCCACCCTGGTGCCGAACGACGACCGCGCCGACGACGTCGCCTCCGGCGAACTGCCCAGCTTCGAGGTCGTGGCCAACGACTACGACGCCTACTACCTGAACCAGATCTACGAGATCCTCACCGAGTACGGCCCGATCGACGAGTTCTGGCTGGACGGCGCGAACCCGTGGGCGGACTCCGGCATCACCCAAGATTACGACTTCACCACCTGGTTCTGGCTGATCGAGCAGCTCTCCCCGGAGACTCTGGTGTTCGCCGGGCCGCAGGGCACCCGCTGGGTGGGCAACGAAGCCGGTGTCGCGCGCACCACCGAGTGGAGCGTCGTACCGATGACGGGCGACCCGGACAGCACCCACAACGAGGGCCTGATCCCCGGCGGCGCATGGGCCGAGGACATCGGTTCCCGCACCGTGCTGGCCGATCCGCGCATCGAGTACCTGCAGTGGTACCCGGCGGAGGCCGACACGTCCAACCGGCCGGGCTGGTTCTACCACCCGGATGAGAACCCGAAGACGGCCGAACATCTGGTCGACACCTACCAGAAGTCCGTCGGCCGCAATGCGGTGCTACTGCTCAACGTGCCGCCGGCGCCGGACGGCCGCGTCGACGGACGCGACGTCGCCGAGCTGTCGGCCTTCGGCGACGCGATCCGGGCGACGTACCGGACGAACCTGTTGGAAGCGCAGCCCGACGATACCGAGCCGCCCGGCGATCCGAAGCTCGTCGCCACGCTCACCGACGACGCCCTGGCCACTGCCTGGTCACCGCCGCGGAAGGCGACGACCGGCACTCTCGAGGTTGAGCTGCCGGCCACGCGGACGTTCGATCGGATCAGGCTCGGCGAGGACATCACCCGCGGGCAACAGGTGGAGCAGTTCGCCGTCGACGCCTGGGATGCGGACGCGCAGGCGTGGACACGGCTGACCGACACCGACGGCGACCTGACGGCGACGACCATCGGCTACAGCCGCATCCTCGCTCTCGAGGAGGCGGTCAGCACGGACCGGATCCGGGTGCACATCCTGCAGGCGCGGTCGACGCCACGTGTGACGTTCCTGGGCCTGTACAACCGTCCGTGAGCTGATCGGGCACCCCGCACCGGAACGTGCGGCAGCGGGGCGCCGCGAGGTCGCCGCATACACTGTCCGCATGCGCGTGACCATGCGAGATGTGGCCGAGCACGCCGGAGTCTCGGTCAAAACCGTCTCTCGCGTGGTGAACCTCGAGCCGCACATCCGGCCCGAGATGGTGCAGCGGGTACGGGCCGCGATCGAGGAGCTCGGATGGGTGCCGAACGGCAGCGCCCGCGCCCTGCGCACCGGGCGCACCGGCGTCGTCGGGATCGCCGTCGCCGAACTGCGGCGGCCGTATCTGGCCGGTCTGGTCGAGGCGCTCGTCACCGAAGCGGATCGGCGTGGAATGCAGGCCGCGGTCGAGCCGACGCACCGCGATCCGGAGAACGTGCACGCCGTTCTCGACGCCAGAGGCCGGACCTTCGACGGCGTCGTCCTCATCGGCGACGACGACGCCACCGCCGTCGTACCGGACGGGCTGGGCGAGCGACCCGTCGTCGCGGTGCAGGCGCCGCGGATCTCGGGCGCCGTCGACCACGTCGCCGAGGACGTCGCCGACGCCGCGACGCTGATCGCGCGACACCTGGCCGTGATGGGCCGTGCCCACCCGGCGATCCTCGGGCCAGACCGTGCCCGCACGCCCGGCGAGCCGGGATCCGCGCCGTCAGCGGCGATGCGGAGCGCACTCTTCGCCGCCGGCTTCGACGTCGACTCGGTACAGCACGTGCCGCTCGGCGGGACGTGGGACCGTCGCGCGGGTCAGCAGGCAGCGGCCGACGTGTTACATCGACATCCGGGGGTCGACTCGCTGATCTGCGTCAACGATGAGGTCGCGCTCGGTGCGCTGGCGAGCCTCGCCGCCGCGGGGGTAGACGTCCCTGGGCAGGTCGCGGTGGTCGGCTACGACAATCTCGACGACGGCTGGTTCTCCACCCCGTCGCTCACCACCATCGACCCCGGCCGGGAACCGCTCGCCCGGGCGGCGCTCGATCTGCTCGCCGACCGGCTCTCCGGCCAGGCGTCCGCGCATGCGCGCTCCGCGGTGGTGCCGGTACGGCTGGTGCGTCGCGAATCGACGCTCGGCGCGGGAGCGACATGAGGCGGGCCACGCTCGACGACGTCGCGGCGCGCGCCGGTGTGTCCGCCAAGACCGTCTCCAACGTGCTGCTCGGCCGGCCCAACGTCTCGTCGGCGACTCGGGAGCGGGTACAGACGGCCGTGGCGGAGGTCGGGTATGCGGTCAACCCCGCAGGCCGAGGGCTGGTGTCGGGGCGCACCGGGCGGGTCGCCGTCGTCGTGCCGAACCTCTACCAGCCGTACTTCGCCGAGCTGGCGGAGCGGCTCATCCTCGCTCTCTCCGACCGGGGCCTGACCAGCACGTTGCGCATCGCTCACGGCCGTGCGGCGGAGCGGGATGCCGCGCTCGGTGTGACGACCCGCGACGTCGACGGCGTCATCGTGTGCCCGCATCACTTCACCGGCGAGATGCTCCTTGCGGGAGGCGTGTCCCGGCCCGTGGTCCAGCTCGGCGGCGCGCCGACGCCTGTGCTCGATTGCGTGGTCATGGGCGAGCACATCGGCTTCGAGGCGGTGACCCGGCACCTGCTGGCCACCGGGCGACGCCGGATCGCCCTCGTCTGGAACGGTCCCGAAGGGGTGCATCCGCAGGGCGCACGGTACGCCGGCTACCTCGCGGCGCACGAGGCGTTCGGCGTCCACCCGGACGAGGCGCTCGTCGCGTTCGGGTCGGACTGGGACCGGCGCGCATCCGGCTACGAGGCGATGGTGGGGCTGCAACGCACCGGCGCGACGTTCGACGCCGTCGCGTGCATGAACGATGCACTGGCCATCGGCGTCCTGCGGGCGCTGCGCAGTGGTGGTGTCCGGGTACCGGACGACGTCGCGGTCACCGGATTCGACGACACGGATGAGGGCGAGTTCACCACGCCGTCGCTCTCGTCGGTCAGCCCCGAGCAGGGCGAGATGGTCGACGCCGCGGTGCGGATGCTGGTCGATCGGCTGGGCGGATACGACGGTGCTGGCCGCGAGGTGCGCACCGGCGCACACCTGGTGATCCGGGACTCGTCCGCGCCTGCGTCATGACGCCACGCCGCGCGCCACGACGTCGTGGGCTCACGTAACGCTTGAGCGCCCCGGCGACGCCGCAAGCGTTACCTGAGCCCACGACGTGCAGTAGAACAGCGTTGCGCGGACGGCCGCCTGGACCACAGCCGCCGATGGGACGGTCGAGCCATCGGTCGCGTGGCCAATCGTGCGGATTTCGGCCGCCTCAAGGCGGTCGTGCCACCGGTCGTGCGGAACCCAACCGCTCCAAAGCGGGTCGTGCCGCCCGTCGTGCGGAATCCAACCGCTCCAAAGCGGGTCGTGCCACCGGTCGTGCGCATTTCAGCCGCCTCTCGCCGCCTTTGGCCCGTTGAGTGACTCGTCGTGTGATGCCGAGCTGCTCCACGCGGTCAGAATCACCACGACCCGACACACGAACACGCCGCACGGTCAGAATCACCACGACAGCTCACACAGGTGCCGCCCGACCGCTCCGAGTCCACCTATTGACAACGCTGAACTAGGCGCTTAGCGTCTCCTGCAACCTCGACGCCGAAGGGAGCCAGCGTTGGCCGAACCCCTCGCCCAGCGGATGCCCACCGACACGACCGGCGCGACAGAAATGACCGGCGCGACCGACACGACCAGCCCGACCGATACGACCAGCGCGACCGATGCGACCAGCCCGACAGACGCAGCCAACCCGACCGACGCGACCGGCGCGACCAGCGCGACCGACACGCGCATACCGGCCGGCCCCGCCATCCCGCGTGCACGGATCGCGGTTCTCCGCCCGCTGGATGTACGCGCCGTCCGCCTCGGCACCGCGGGTGCGCTCGGCGCGTGGCAGGAGCGCAACGCCGACGCCACGATTCCGCACTGCGTCGCCCAGCTGGAGGCGTCTGGTGTGCTGGACAACTTTCGCCGCGTGGTGGGTGAGTCGGACGCCGAGTATCGAGGGTTCGTCTTCGCCGACTCCGATCTGTACAAGGTGATCGAGGCGGTGGCCTGGGAGATCGCCCGCTCCGGCACCCGGCGCTGGGACACCTGGCTCGACGACGTGATCGGCCTGGTCGCGCGGGTACAGGACGCCACGGGTTACGTGATGACCTGGATCCAGGGCGTGCGCCCGGAGAAGCGGTTCGCCGAGCTCGAGTGGACCCACGAGATGTACATCCTGGGCCACATGATCCAGGCCGCCGTCGCCTTGGACCGGGCCGCCGGCCGGGACGATCTGCTCCGGATCGCGCGGCGGTTCGCCGACCTGATCGACAGCCGGTTCGGGCCCGAGGGTCAGAAGGGGGTCTGCGGGCACCCGGAGATCGAGACCGCGCTCGTCGAGCTGTACCGGCACACCGGCGAGCGGCGATACCTCACCCTGGCCCAGCGGATGATAGATCTGCGCGGCACGGGCCTGCTCCCGGTCGGTCGGCTCGGAGCGCGCTACTTCCAGGATCATGCGCCCGTGCGGGAGGCGACCACCGCGGTCGGACATGCCGTCCGCCAGCTCTACCTCAATTGCGGCGTCACCGACCTCTACCTGGAAACCGGCGAACCCGCACTGATGAAGGCGCAGCTGGCGCAGTGGGTTAACGCTCACAAGCGGAAGCAGTACATCACCGGCGCGTTCGGTTCCCGCCACCGGGACGAGGCCTTCGGCGACGACTACGAACTCCCCTCCGACCGCGCCTACGCGGAGACCTGCGCGTCCATCGCGGACCTGCATTGGAGCTGGCGGATACTGCTCGCCACCGGGGACGCCCGGTACGCCGACACCATCGAGCGCGAGCTCTACAACGCGATCGCGGCCTCCGTCGACGCCACCGGCACCCGCTTCTTCTACTCCAACCCGCTGCAGCTCCGCCCGGACCGGTACGACGAGGAGAACGCCCCGCGCGAGCGCGCCGAGTGGTACGCGTGCGCCTGCTGCCCGCCCAACGTCGCCCGCCTCATCGCCCAGCTCAGCTCGTACACCGCCGCACTCGGCGACGACGAGCTGCGGATCTGCCAGTACACCGATTGCGACATCGAGCTCCCGCAACACGTCGGCGACGGAGTCGTCCACGTCCGCTCGACCTACCCGGCGAGCGGCGTCGTCGACATCACGCTCAACGGCCGGCTGGCGCCGGGTTTCCGGCTCGCACTGCGTGTTCCGCGCTGGTCCAACGGCGCGACCAGCGACGACGGCCGGATGCCGGCGGACGCGGACGGATTCGTCCGGCTCCAACCCGGCCACGCCGCTCCTCCGGTCGCCGGTGACCAGCGACCCGAACCGGCAGGCCAGGCGGACGAGCAGTGGCGGTGGCGGGTCGAGTTCGACGTCAAGCCCCGGTGGACGCGCGCCCATCCACGTGTCGACGCGGTGCGCGGCTGCGTCGCGCTGGAGCGTGGCCCCGTCGTCTACTGCGTGGAACAGGCCGACCTGCCGCCCGGCGTCGACCTCGACGACGTGGCGGCCGATCCGAGCGTCGCGCCGTCCGAACGCACCGGCGTCCGCATCCCCGGCAGCGCCGACGCCGTACCGGCTCCCCCGGTGCTCGAGGTGGCCGGTGAGCTGATGGAACCCGAGAACGAGCTCTACCGCGCCGCTGCCGACGACGTTGACCCCGACGCCGACGCCGACGCCGCCGGCGCCAGCCACACCGACGACGCCATGGCGGCTCGGCGAGCTACACGGCGCCTCACTGTGTCGGCGATCCCCTTCGGCAGCTGGGGGAATCGCACGTCGGGAGCGATGCGGGTCTGGCTGCCGGCTGCGCGATACCCCCTCCACGACCTCGACCCCGGCGACGTGAAGCCGGACACCACCGACTGACCCGACGGCGCCGCCCGGCGCGCGTCAGACCTGAACTCAAGGAGGAGTCCATGGCCAGCAGGAACAACGGCCGGCAAGAGCCGGCGCGGACCACACCAGCACGGACGGCGCTACGTACGGCGTCGTCCACCGTCGCGGCGGCCGGACTCATCCTCGCCGGGTGTTCCGGCGGCGACGGCGGGGGTGGTGACGGTTCGGGCGACGGCCGGGTGAGCATCCTGGTGACCAAGCACGCGCTCACCGGGCCGGTGGAGGAGATGGGATGGGTCACCGATCTCGAGGAGCTCGCCGACGTCACCATCGAATGGGAAGAGGTCTCGTCGGACTGGGACCAGAAGAAGTCGACCATGCTGGCTGCCGGCGACGTCCCTGATCTGATCGTCGGCACCAACGCCATCACCGATTCCGACCTCGCGACATTCGGAACCCTCTTCGAGGACCTCAGCGACGATCTGGCGGCGATGCCGAACGTCGAGGCGATGTTCGCCGAGAACCCGGAACTGGAGTCGATGGCTACTCAGACCGGCGGCGAGGTCTACGCCATCGGCGGATACCGGCGCTTCTGGCCGGAGACCGTCACGCACCAATACATCAACCAGCAGTGGCTGGACGAGGTCGGCCTCGACGTTCCGACCACCTGGGACGAGTTGTTCGACGTGCTGGTCGCCTTCAAGGAGCAGGACGCGAACGGCAATGGAGATCCGAACGATGAGATCCCGATGGACTGGTCGCCGGTAGGCACCGACGGCTTCGGCTATTTCCAGCCCAGTGTCCTGCTCGGCAGCCTCGGCCTGCCGATCTCCAGCGGCGGCGGTCAGGGCTACTTCCTCGAGGACGGCGAGGTGGGGAACTTCCTCGTCGACGAGCGCTACCGGGAGGTCATCGAGTTCCTCCGCCGCTGCTACGCCGAAGGCCTGATCAGCGAAGACGTGATGACGCAAGACTACTCCGCGTACCAGTCGGTGGGCCGTGGCGACGGCGACACCGCACGGGTCGGCTTCAGCTGGGGATGGACGGCGAGCGACCGGTTCGGCGCCCAGCTGGCCGAACAATACGTCGCGACCGCGCCGCTGCTCGCCGAGGCCGGCCAGAGCGAGCCGGTGACCTGGACGTACGACGGCTACGGGGAGAACTATCCGGCCAATCAGATCGTCATGTCGGCGAACGCCGGGGACAAGGAGGCCGCCCTGCGCGTCGTCGACGCATTCTATGAGCAGGACATCTCGCTGCAGGTCCTGTGGGGAGAGTTCGGCGAGAACATCGAGAAGGTCAGCGACACCGAGTACGAGGTGCTGCCCCCTGCTGACGGCACCACCGACCCGTCGACCTGGAAATGGACGACGACGATCGCGGACCTCGGTCCCATGTGGATCCGCGACGACATCGACGTGACGCTGCCGACCGACCTGCAGGAGGCCAGGGACGACACCGAGCCCCTGCAGGAGGCCCTGGACAACATGGATCTCGAGCAGGACGTCTACCCGTCGCAGTTCATCCAGTTCAGCCAGGAGGACCAGAACACGCTCGCGCTCAACGACACGAACATCCTCAACATCACCCAGACGAAGTTCGCCGAGTGGATCACCTCCGGCGGCGTCGAGGACGAGTGGGACAGCTACGTCTCCCAGGTCGAAGGCTCGGGGCTCGGCGACAACATCGAGATCCACCAGCGTTACTACGACGAGTACATGGCCGACCAGGGCTGACGCCATGGCAGTCGCAGCCAAGGAGGCCGCCCCCGCCGCACCGCCCCGACCGCGCGTGCAGCGGCGGGGGCACGGCCTCGCACGACACGTCAAGCTGTACTGGCAGCTGTGGGCGATGGTGGCGCCGGCGGTGGCCTTCGTCGCCGTGTTCGCCTACATCCCGATGTACGGGATCCAGCTGGCCTTCCGCGAGTTCGACTTCGCCAGCGGCCTCACCGGCGGCGAATGGGTGGGGCTGAAGTACTTCCAGCAGTTCTTCGACAGCCCGCAGTTCTGGACGCTGATGCGGAACACGATCGCGATCAGCCTGGCGACGTTGGTGGTCGGATTCATCGCCCCGATCGTGCTGGCCCTGATCGTGAACCAGATCGCCCACGCGGGCAACAAACGGTTCATGCAGACGGCCACCTACCTGCCGCATTTCATCTCGATCGTCGTGGTGGTCGGGATGCTGCACGTGTTCCTGTCCCCGTCGTCGGGGCTGCTCACCCAGTTCCTGGAACTCTTCGGTATCTCGGGTGTCAACCTGCTCGGCGACACCCGGACGTTCGTACCGGTCTACGTGATCTCCGACGTCTGGCAACACTGCGGATGGAACAGCATCATCTATCTGGCGGCGCTCTCCCGCGTCGACCCGCAGCTGTACGAAGCGGCCAAGATCGACGGCGCGAACCGGCTGCAGCTCATCCGGCACGTCGACCTTCCCGCACTGACGCCGACGATGATCATCCTGCTCATCCTCAACATGGGCAACGTGCTGAACACCGGCTTCGAGAAGGTGTTCCTGATGCAGAACACGCTGAACCTGCCGGTCTCCGAAGTGATCTCGACCTACGTCTACAAGATCGGCATCCTGAACAACCAGTTCAGTTACTCCACGGCGATCGGACTGTTCAACACGCTCATCAACTTCACGTTCCTGGTCGTCGCCAACCAGATCGCCAAGCGCGTGTCGAACACGAGCCTGTGGTGAGGAGGGCCCGAGTCACATGTCGAGGCTGAACATGCCCGTCCGAAAGCGGAAGGCGGGCGACGTCGCGTTCTCGATCGCGCTCGCCGTGGTCTGCTTCCTGATCCTCTTCGCCGTCGTCTACCCCGTCTACTTTGTGGCGATCGCGTCGATCAGCGATCCCTCGAAGGTCGCGACCGGCCAGGTCTGGCTCATCCCGCAGGGCGTGAACCTGTTCGGATACGAGCAGATCTTGAGCGACGGCCGGATCTGGACCGGTTACCGGAACACGCTGCTCTACAGCGTGGTGGGTACGGCGCTGAACCTGTGCGTCACGCTGCCCGCCGCCTACGCGCTCTCCCGCCGCGAGTTCCGCCCGCGGCGGCCGCTGATGTTGTTCTTCGCGTTCACGATGTTCTTCAACGGCGGGCTGATCCCGACCTACCTGCTCTACCGCGACCTGAACCTGCTGGACAACTGGCTGGTGTTCATCCTGCCGTCGGCGGTGAACGTGTACAACCTGATCATCACCCGAGCGTTCTTCGAGTACTCCTTGTCCGAGGAGCTGTTCGAGGCGGCGATGATCGACGGGCTGTCGTATTTCCAGTATTTCCTGAAGGTCGCATTGCCGCTGTCGAAGGCGATCATCTCCGTGATCGGCCTGTACTACCTGGTGTATCACTGGAACGACTTCTTCACCGGCCTGGTCTTCATCCGCGATTACAGCCTGCAGCCTCTGCAGATCGTGCTGCGCGACATCCTCATCTCCAACCAGGCCTTCGCCGGCGGATCGGGTGGTGCCGGTGGCTCAGGCACGAGCTATGCCCAGCAGTACGCGGATCAGATCAAATACGGCGTGATCATCGTCTCCACCCTCCCGGTGATCGCGCTCTACCCGTTCCTGCAGCGCTACTTCGAGAAGGGCGTCATGATCGGGTCGGTGAAGGGCTGATGAGATGAACCGGCTGCTCGGATGGCACATCGGCCTCGGTGAGACGGGGCTACGTCTCTTCCAGCTGCACCTGCTCTGGCTGGGCTGGACACTCGTCGGCGGAGTGGTCTTGGGCGTGTTCCCGGCGACGGCGGCCGTCTACGCCGTGCTCCGCAAGGACCTCATGCGTGGCGGCGACGACGGCGGCGGCCAAGGCGGGGCGCGTGCCGCACCGCGGGCACGGCTGCGTACGGAGTTCCGCGCGGCGTGGAGGCGGGAGTTCCGCGCCGCCAACTGTCTCGGGTATACCTTCGTGGCCATCTGGTCCTTGCTCCTCTTCGACCGCCACCTGCTGACCACGGTCGATCTGGGCGCGCTCGGCCCACTGCTGGCCGGGCTGCTGTGGCTGCTCACCGTGTTCGTGTTCGGCATGACGGCATGTGTCGGGACGTTGTCCGCGCATTTCTCCGAGAGCGTCCCCGCGCTGGTACGGCGCAGCGCCGTGTTCGTCCTCGCGCGGCCGGTCTACGCCGCGGTCAACGCCGTCGTGGTGGCGGTGGTGCTGTGCGTGTACTACCTGATCCCCGGCCTGGTACCGGTGTTCGGCCTGGTGGTGCCGGCGTACTTCTCCTTCGTCTACATCTTCAGCACCGGCATCCTGCCGAACGGCACACGGCACGCTCCCAGCACCACGTCGCGGACGATCACCCCGTCACCCGCCCGGAGCGGCGGCCGGTGACGTCCGCACACATCTCATCTCACGACTCGCAGACGGCGAAAGGCACGGTTAGCACACATGATCGAACAGACTCTGCCGGCGGACGGACCGTTCCAGGTCGACGGCCTGCGACTGACCTGGCGCGGTGGCGGGGAGACCGTCGTCGTCGAGCCGTGGGGAAAGGACAGCGTGCGGGTCCGATCCGCACTCGGCGCGGACGTCGCCGACACCGACTGGGCGTTACTGGTGCCCGAGCCCGGGACGCACGCCGCGGCCCGGCTCGAGCTCGACGGCGACACCGCTGTCCTGGTGAACGGCCGGATCCGGGTCGAGGCGAAGGCCCGGGAGTTCTTCGACGCCCAGCTCGGTTATCCGCGGTTCTCCTGCCGGCTCTCGTTCTACGACGTGGACGGACGGCTCCTGCTGCGCGAGACCGGCGACGGCGGGGCGCTGAAGATCCGGGCGCGCGACTACGACGCCCAGACCGGCGGCACCTGTCGTACGCGCGTGCTTCTCGACTCCGATCCCGCCGAGAAGCTGTACGGGATGGGCCAGTATCAGCAGGACATCCTCGACATCAAGGGCTGCACGTTCGAGCTGGCACACCGGAACTCCCAGGTCAGCGTGCCGTTCGTGCTCTCCAGCGCCGGATACGGGTTCCTCTGGCACAATCCGGCGATCGGTCGCGCGACGTTCGCCGCCAACCGGACGGAGTGGGAGGCCGAGTCCGCCCGCCAGATCGACTACTGGGTGACGGCGGGATCCAGCCCGGCGGAGATCACCCGCGCCTACGCCGCCGCCACCGGGCACGTCCCGATGATGCCCGAATACGGCCTCGGCCTGTGGCAGAGCAAGCTGCGGTACGTCGACCAGGAGCAATTGCTCGACGTCGCGCGCGAGTACAGGCGGCGTGACCTGCCCCTGGACGTGATCGTGGCCGACTTCTTCCACTGGCCGCGGATGGGCGATTTCCGGTTCGAGGAGGAGTTCTGGCCCGATCCGGCAGCCATGGTCGCCGAGCTGACGGAACTCGGCGTCGAACTGATGGTGTCGGTCTGGCCGCAGGTGTCGCACGAGTCGGAGAATTACGCGGAGATGTCCCGCCGCGGTCTGCTCGCCCTCACCAACCGCGGCGTCGACATCCAGATGCAGTTCGGCGGCCCGAGCCGGTTCGTCGACGTGACCAACCCCGCCGCACGTGCGTACGTGTGGGAGAAGTGCCGGGAGAA
Source organism: Phytoactinopolyspora halotolerans (assembly GCF_010550675.1). Taxonomy (GTDB): domain Bacteria; phylum Actinomycetota; class Actinomycetes; order Jiangellales; family Jiangellaceae; genus Phytoactinopolyspora; species Phytoactinopolyspora halotolerans. The sequence goes on from NZ_JAAGOA010000007.1 coordinate 114,321, forward strand.
CTACGCGCGCCACGGGATCCGCATGTTCTGGCTGGACGAGGCGGAGCCGGAATACGGCAGCTACGACTACGCCGCCTACCGGTACCACCTGGGGCAGGCGATCGAGGTCGGCAATCTCTACCCGCAGCTGTTCTCCCGCGCCTTCTACAACGGCATGACGGACGACGGCGCGCACGGCGAGGACAGCAGCGCGCACGACGAGGGCAGCGGCGCGCACGACGAGGGCAGCGGCGCGCGCGACGGGGGCGATGGCGGCTCCGACCGCACGGGCGTGGTGAACCTCGTCCGCTGTGCCTGGGCGGGCAGCCAACGTTACGGCGCGCTCGTCTGGTCGGGCGACATCCACTCGTCGTTCCCGTCCATGCGCCGCCAAGTGACCGCCGGAATCCACATGGGCGTGGCGGGCATCCCCTGGTTCACCACGGACATCGGCGGATTCGGCGGCGGCCACGTGGACGACCCGGCGTTTCGGGAGTTACTGGTGCGGTGGTTCCAGCTCGGCGCCTTCCTCCCCGTCATGCGGATGCACGGCGATCGCGCCCCGAGCGCGGAGGTGTACGCCGCCGACGGCTCGCCCCGTCGCCACACGGGCGCCGGCAACGAGCTGTGGAGCTACGGGCCGGACGTCTTCGAGATCCTCTCCCGCTACGCCCGCCTACGCGAGGCGATGCGGGACTACACCCGGGACCTCATGCGGCAGGCGCACGCCGACGGCCAGCCGGTGATGCGCGGTATGTTCCATGAGTTCCCGGACGACCCGGTCGCCTGGGAGCTGGCCGACCAATTCCTCTTCGGACCCGACCTGCTCGTCGCCCCGGTGATGGTCGAAGGCGCGACCTCCCGACGGGTCTATCTGCCCGCGGGGGCGTCGTGGACGGATCTGCGCTCCGGGAACGCCGCCGCCGGCAGCCAGTGGATCGATGCCGAGGCGCCGCTCGACGTCATCCCCGTCTTCGCCCGTAACGGCGCCCTGCCTGAACTGGCCGGAAAGGTCTGACCGCACCGGAAAGCCCCACATCAGCGGCCGCGCGGAGTCTCATCGCCGCTGGACACTGGGAGCGCCTCGGTTGCGCCGGCTCCCCGGTGCCGACGCAACCGCTGCGTGGCAAACTCGCATGCCTGCCATGATCATGTCCGGTTTGCGAAAGAGATAAACATCGACCGCTTTCGCCGCCACCGTTCCGTCGTCGGTCGCTGGCGGCGAGGCTCAATCGGCGCCGAAGACCTGGACCTCGGCGAGCGACAACGCGTTGTCGCTCGCCAGCTGCACCCGCACGTAGCGTCCCGACCGGTCCACGTCGACGATCGACGGCGTTCCGCCCTGTCCGGCATGGTGATAGGACCACACCGCATCGTCGGCCAGCGTGTCCTCCAGCGCCGCCGAGGCGAACGGCTCCTCGGATACGTGGACATAGAAGTCGGTCAGCCGATCCGAGCAGCAGTCGGTCCGGTTCCAGATCGCGATCTCCGAGATGTCCTGCGACTCGCCCAGGTCCACCTGCCACCATGACTCGGGCTGGAAGTCGGTATGCGTCACCGACCCGGCACCGTAGACGCCGCTGGTGTCGCCGTCCACCGCCCGCTGCGGCGCCCCGCCGTGCGCGGTGCTGGACTGGCTCGCCGACCGGCCGAGCGCGTGATTGAGCCGCCCCACCTGCAGGCGGCCGTCCGTCGACAGCGACCATTCGTCCGTCGCAACCGTTGCGGCCAGGCGGTACGTACCGTCGGCCGCGTCCGGTGGGATGCGCACCGTGAACTCCGCGGTCCGCGACACCCGGGGGCGTACCGGCGCCAGCCGGATCGACTCCGGCTGCGTCGACCATCCGTCCGGAACCTCCAGGGTCACCTGGGTGACGCCCAGCGTCCGCTCGTTGGCGGCCAGCGTGACGGTGATGGGGACGTCCGCCCCGCTCCGCTGGAGTTCCGCCGGCACATCCATGGTCAGGCGGGCCAGCGGCACGATCCGGTAGGTCTCACCGGCGAGAGCGTCGACCGTCACCACACCGTCGTCGAGCGAGAAGTCCTCCGGGCGATCGTTCGCTCGATAGACTCTGACCGGCCCGTCGAACTGGGCGTGGCGCACCGACAGCGCACCGTCGCGGTCGGCGGTGATCCGAGCCTCCACCAGCGCACCCGCGCTCCAGGTTGCGCCGACGGTCGCGGCACCGCGGGCGCGCAGCCCGTCGAACGCCCCGTCCGGCCAGCTGTCCGGCACCGCGGGGAGAATCTCGATCGCGTCCGTGTGGCTCTGCACGAGCATCTCCGCCACCCCCGCGGTGCCGCCGAAGTTGCCGTCGATCTGGAACGGCGGGTGGGTGTCCCACAGGTTCGGCAACGTCGAGTGCACCAGCTGCTCGCGCAGCATCTTGTGGGCGCGGTCGCCGTCGAGTAGCCGGGCCCAGAAGTTGACCTTCCATGCCTTGCTCCACCCGGTTCCGCCGTCGCCCCGGGCGTTCAATGACACCTCGGCGGCGGCGGTGTAGTCCGGCGTCGTCGCCGGGGAGATCTGGTTGCCCGGGTGCAGCGCATACAGGTGGGAGACGTGCCGGTGATCATTGTCCGGATCGTCGATGTCGGTCTTCCACTCCTGCAGCTGGCCCCAAGAGCCGATCCGCAGTCCGGGGTCGAGCGCATCGAGCGCCTTGTGCAGTTCAGCCCGGAACGCGTGATCCGCGTCGAGCGTCTCGGCGGCCTCGATGGTGCTGGTCAGCAGGTCCCAGACGATCTGCTGCGACATCGCGGCGCCGGCGGTGTAGGGCCCGTGCTCCGGCGAATAACTCGGCGAGACGACCAGCGACCCGTCGCGGCGGTCCTCGACCAGGAAGTCCAGCCAGAACTCGGCCGCTCCCTTCATGATCGGGTACGCCCGTTCGCGCAGGAACTCCTCATCCCGGGTGAACAGGTAGTGCTCCCACAGGTGACGGCACAACCAGCCGTTGGCCTCCGGGAACCAGAAGGCGGTCGGCCAGTCGTGCACGCCGGTGTAGCCGAACGGGTTGGTCTCGTTCTGCACCACCCAGCCGCGGGCATCGAACATCTCCTCGGCGCTGGCCGCACCGGGCGCGCGCAGGGCATCGATGAAGTCGTGCAGCGGCTCCGCCGTCTCGGCCAGGTTGGTCAGCTCGGCGGGCCAGTAGTTCATCTGCAGGTTGATGTTGACGTGGTAGTCCGCGCTCCACGGGTTGGACACTCCCTGTGCCCACACGCCTTGCAGGTTCGCCGGCAGCGTGCCCGGCCGCGACGACGAGATCAACAGGTAGCGTCCGTACTGCGCGTACAACACCTCGAGGTATCGCGCGCCGGCCGGATCGAGCTCTCCGGCGCCGTACGCGGCCAGCAGCTCGTCTGTCGTCAGCTCGGGAGCCTGCTGGCCGAGATCCAGCCGGAACCGGTCGAACAGCTCCCGGTAGTCCGCCACGTGGGCATCGCGCAACTCTGGGTAGGGCGTGCGGGCAGCGTCGTCGACGGTTCCCGTCACCCGATCGTGTGGGTCCTCGCCCCGGTAGTCCGGGTATGCGGGGGCGTAGTCGGTGCCGGCCGCCAGCAGGATGGTCACGGCGTCGGCGCCGGCGACCCGTACCGTCGTATCCGTCCCGCCGACGGTGCCGCCCTCGGCGACGACGCGCAGCTGGGATTCGAACCGCAGTTGATTGTCGTCGAGGTTTCCGGCGACGGTCAGGCGCGCGTCGCGCTCGCCGACCTCCTCCCGGCGTACCGTCGTATTACTCCGGCCCGGTGGAATCGTCTGCGAGAGATCGAACGTGAGCGAGGCCGGCTGGTCCGCCGTCAGCCGGACGACCAGTACGCCATCGGGATGGCTCGCCAGGTACTCGCGGGTGTAGCCGACGCCGCTGTCGGTGTAGCGGACCGAGGCGACGCTGTTGCGGATGTCGAGTTCGCGGGCGTAATCCACCGGCCCTTCCGGGTCGCCGAAATCGAGACGCAGCTCGCCGAAGGTCGAGTACGATCCGTAGCCCACCTTCGACTGACCCAGCAAGGATGCGATCCGCTCCGGCGCCACCTCGACGTCGTCCTCCACCAGCCGCCTGGCCTCACCGAGGGCGTCCGGGCGTTCAGACGTCCAGTTGCCATAGGTGTAGTCGTAGTCGTCGGACGGACCACCCGACCACAACGTCTTCTCGTTGAACTGGATCCGTTCGGTGCCGATCCCGCCGAAGATCACCGCGCCGAGGTGACCGTTGCCGATCGGCAGTCCGTGGCTCTCCCAGCTGGTGGCGGGCTCGTCGTACCGGAGGATCAGATCCGGCGGCTCGGAGGTCTCCCGGTCGGTGGCCGCCGGATGACCGGCGGCGACGGCGTGTCCCACACTCCAGCCGAACGGAGCAGCGACCACGCCGGCCGCTATCCCGGAGATGAAGCGGCGCCGGGACACCGCGCTCGGCGGCGCGCACACGTCTGCGGCCCATGGTGAGGGCATCGGATGAGTCGTAGAGTCCCAAGGTCGTCGTCTTGCTCGCTCGTCGTCCATGACGTCTCCCAGCAATCGACCTATACGTCGGATGTCTGGAAAGTTATGGTGTCACTCAGGCCTCGTCAAGGCCGGATCTGCGGCGAATCCCTCCGAGGATTTACAAGATCGCAGGTCACACGTTACGCCGATGATTTCGGTGCGGTTACAGCCATTGACATGACTTGTAACAAAGCTACGATCGGATTCATCCGACCTATAGCGGACGGCAGAGGCAGTACGGCCCCAGCTTACCGATCAGACAGGGAGCGGACGTGGACCAGCAGCTGCTCACGATCAACGGGGTCAGCAAGGCCTTCCCAGGCGTCCGGGCGCTGCACGAGGTGAACTTCGACCTGACGTCAGGTGAGGTGCACGCCCTGGTCGGCGAGAACGGAGCGGGCAAGTCCACCCTGATGAAGGTACTCGCCGGCATCCATCGACCAGACGCCGGCACCATCCGTGTCGACGGCCGCACGGTGGAGATCGACGGACCGCAGGCGGCGCAGGACCTCGGCATCAGCATCATCCACCAAGAGCTGTCGCTGATGCCGGATCTCACCATCGCCGAGAACATCTACATCGGCCGGGAACGGCGCCGGGGTCTCGGATTCTTCGTCGACGAGAAGGACCTCAACCGACGCGCCGGTGAGCTCTTCGAACGCCTCGGCATCGTCCTGGATCCCCGCAGCCGGGTGGGTGACCTGCTCGTCGCCCAACAGCAGGTGGTGGAGATCGCCAAGGCGCTCTCGTTCGACGCCCGGATCCTGATCATGGACGAGCCTACGGCCGCGCTCACCGAGTCCGAGACCGAGACACTGTTCCGGCTGATCCGTGACTTGAAGCAGCACGGCACCGGAATCATCTACATCTCACACCGGCTGGAGGAGCTCAAAGCCGTCGCCGACCGGATCACCGTGATGCGCGACGGCACCTACATCGACACGCTCCCCGCCGCCGAGACCGATCTGCGCCACGTCATCTCCCTCATGGTGGGCCGCCAGATCAGGGATGAGACGCGCCCGCGGCCGAAGACGTCGGCCACTGAGACCGTCCTCCAGGTGCGAGGCCTGTCCACGAAGAGGTTGCTGCGGGATGTCGGCTTCGATCTGCGCAAGGGTGAGATCCTCGGATTCGCCGGACTCATGGGGGCCGGACGCACCGAGGTGGCCCGGGCCGTCTGCGGAGCGGACAAGGCCGACGCCGGCGAGATCATCCTGCACGGCAAGCCGGTCGCCATCAACAGCCCGGCGGAAGCGGCACAGCTGGGCATCGGTTATCTCTCCGAGGACCGCAAACGGTTCGGGCTCATGCTGGACCAGGATGTCCATTTCAACATCCTGATCTCTTCGGTGCAGCAGTACGCCAACGCCACCGGGTTGGTGCGGGACGAACAGGCGCGGCTGGAGTCGCAGCGCTACGTCGACACCCTGAAGATCAAGACGCCGTCCATCCGGCAACGGACGAAGAACCTCTCCGGCGGCAACCAGCAGAAGGTCGTCATCGCCAAGTGGCTGCTGCGCGACTGCGAGATCCTCATCTTCGACGAGCCCACCCGTGGCATCGACGTCGGGGCCAAGGAGGAGATCTACGACCTCCTCAACTCCCTGGCCGAGCAGGGGAAGTCGATCATCATGATCTCCTCCGAGCTGCCGGAGGTCTTGCGCCTGGCGCACCGGATCGTCGTCATGTGTGAAGGACGCGTCACCGGAATCCTGGACAACGCCGACGCCGATCAGGAGGTGCTGATGGACTACGCCACCCGGTCCGGAGTACATGGAGGCATCGCCACATGAAGCCAGTCGACACCGCCGAACGTGCCTCCGGCGGCGACGCCTCCGGCGGCACACCGGGGGCACCGGCCGAAGCGGGCACGCGCTCGCCACTGGGCCTGCTGCGGCGGCAGCTGCAACAGATCCTCGCCTTCGCCAGCCTGATCGTTCTGGCCGGATTCTTCTCCATCGCCAGCAGCAACTTTCTGACCTGGTCGAACATCAGCGGCATTCTGCTGTCGACGGCCGTCATCGGGATCCTCGCGCTGGGCACCACATTCGTCATCATCACCGGCGGGATCGAGCTCTCGCTGGGCACCGGGATGACCCTGGCCGCCGTGATGACCGGTGTCTTCCTGGTCAACCTCGGATGGCCGCTGGCCGTCGGCGTCGCCGGCGGCGTCCTCGTCGGCGCGTTGATCGGTTTCATCAACGGCGTCAACATCGCGTTCCTGAAGATCCCGCCGTTCATCGCGACCCTGGCGATGATGCTCATCGCCGAGGGCCTGGCCCTGGTCATCTCGGACGCCGCGCCGATCTACTTCACCGACGTGCCGGGATTCAACGATATCTCCCGCGGCAACCTCGTCCCGGGCCTGGACCTGCCGAACGCCGTCCTCATCCTGTTCGCGCTCACAGTCGTCGGCGCGGTGATCCTCAACAAGTCCATCCTCGGCCGCTACACGTTCGCCATCGGCAGCAACGAAGAGGCAGCCGGCATCTCCGGAATCAGCATCCGGAAATGGAAGATCATCGTGTACACGCTCTCCGGCGCCTTCATGGGCATCGCCGGCGTGGTGCTTGCCGCTCGCCTGAACTCGGCGCAGCCCTCGCTCGGCGTCGGCTACGAACTGCAGGCCATCGCCGCGGTGGTCATCGGCGGCACGTCGCTACAGGGCGGGAAGGGCAGCATCGTCGGCACGTTGATCGGCGCGCTGATCGTCGGAACCGTCACCAACGGCCTGCGCATCATGTCCGTCCCGCAGGAGTGGCAGACCGTGATCATCGGCTTGGTGATCCTGGTCGCCGTCTACACCGACATCCTGCGCCGAGGAAAGGGCGGCTAGTTCGGCTGCGCACGCCGTCGTCGGACGTCGTCGGACGTCGTCGAACGTCGTCGAATGCCCGTCCGGCACACCCTTCGTCCAGCACAACCGCGAGAAACCGGAGCACATCATGACAGAGCGAGCGATGAGAAGGCGGATCCTCGGGATCGTCGGCACCTTGGCGTTGGGATTCGCGCTCGCCGCGTGTTCCGACGATGACGCCGGTACCGCCTCCGGCGGCGACGGCGGCGGAGACGGCGGCCAGCGGCACATCGCCCTGGTCTCCAAGGGCTTCCAGCACCAGTTCTGGCAGGCCGTCCGGGACGGGGCTGAGCAGGCCGCGGACGAGTTCGGCGTCGACGTCAGCTTCGAGGGACCCGACTCGGAAGCGGAGGTCGCCCAGCAGATCGACCAACTGCAGACCGCCATCGACCGTAATCCGGACGCGCTCGGGTTCGCCGCGTTGGACAGCCAGGCCGCGGCACCCCTGATGGAGGAAGCCGCCAGCCGGGACATTCCGGTGGTCGCGTTCGACTCGGGTGTGGAGAGCGACGTCCCCGTCACCACGGCCGCGACGGACAACACGGCAGCCGCGGCGCTCGCGGCGGAACGCATGGTGGAGCTGATCGGTGGCGAGGGCCAGGTCGGGTTGGTGGTCCACGACCAGACCAGCGTCACCGGCGTCGAACGTCGTGACGGTTTCGTCGAGTACATCGAGGAGAACGCGCCGGACGTCGAGATCGTCGACATCCAGTACGGCGGCGGTGACCATCTGGAGTCGACCAACGTCGCCACGGCGATGATCCAGGCGTACCCGGACCTCAAGGGCATCTACGGCGCCAACGAGGGCTCCGCGATCGGTGTGGTCAACGCCGTCAAGGAACTGGGCATCGAAGGGGAGATCACGATCGTCGGCTTCGATTCCGGCCAGGCGCAGATCGACGCGATCAACGACGGCATCATGGCCGGAGCGATCACGCAGAACCCGGTCGGGATCGGCTACGAGACCGTCAAGGCCGCCGTCATGGCGCTGGACGGCGAAGACGTTCCGGAGACGATCGACACCGGCTTCTTCTGGTACGACACGTCCAACATCGACGACGACGAGATCCAAGCCGTCCTCTACGAGTGACCCGCCGGCGCCTAAACGATCATGTGAAGTGGGTTTTCTCGTGCCGTAACAGGTCTGCAGGCATGGGGGTGCGCGAGAAAACCCACTTCACATGATCATTTAGGTGGGGTCAGGTGTTGGTGGGCGGGGTTCCAGGTGCCTTGGGCCAGGCGGGTGACGCGGGGTGGTGTCGGCGGCTCGAAGTCGGCCACCTCGCGGAGCGCGCCGAGGATCTCCTCGGGCCGGACGGTGGGCGTCTGGTGTTCGATGACCAGGCGCAGCGCGGGCTCGTCGGCCGGCCGATCATCCTCGTCGACGACGACGCGCGCATGCAGTACCGCCGCACGGGCGTCGAGCGTGCGCGTGCCCTTCTTGGTCAACCGCTGCACCTCGACCGAATCCGCCGCCATCAGCGCGTCGACGGCACCACGGACGTCGTCCACCGCCGCGCCCGGCAGCTCGATCAGCCACGACGACGCCTGCAACTGGTCGGCGAGACTCCCCCGGCCTTCCAGCTCCACCTCGCTGACGCTCAGGATGTCCAGACCCGGTGGGAGAGCCGAATCGAGGGACGCGCGGACCTGCTCGGGGTCGCGCCGAGCGGTGAGGGAGATCTCCAGGTACTCGGCCTCGCTGGCGGCTCCGGTCGGCGCCGCCCCGACGAACGAGATCTTCGGATGCGGGGTGAAGCCGTGTGAGTACGCCATCGGCACGTCGGCGCGCCGCAGGGCACGTTCGAACGCTCGCTGGAAATCGCGGTGACTGGTGAACCGCAACCGGCCACGCTTGGCGAACTGGACTCTCATCTTCTGCACGGCCGGCAACTGGTTGCGCTCCGGGGCCGCTCGGTGCGACGACGAACTCACGCCACCACAGTAGACGGTCACGACGACGCCGGGGGCCGCGGCACAGACGGTGCCACGGCCCCGGCGCTTCGTCGGTCCGCCCCTCTCCGGTGCTCGGCCGGCTTCGCAGCCGATGCGCCGGCAGCCCCGCTCAGTGCACCATCGCCGGCGCCAGCTCCTCGTCGCCCTCGGCCACGGTCTGTCCACCCAGCTTCCCGGCGTTGATCAGGACAAAGGCCACCAGCGAGGAGAGCGCGACGATCGCCGTCGCCCACCAAATGGCGGTGGAGTAGCCGTGCACTTGACCCTCGATCTGCACCAGCTCCGGCGAGGACGCACCGGCGATGTTCGAGGTGATGTACGTCGTCGCCGCACTGGCCGCGATCGTGTTCAGCAAGGCCGTACCGATCGCCCCACCGATCTGCTGCGATGTGTTGATCATCGCAGAGGCGATGCCGGCGTCGCGTGGTTCCACACCGTGGGTCGACAGGCTCATGGCCGGCATGAAGGTGGTGCCCAGGCCGAGGCCGAGAAGGATCTCCGCAGGCAGGATCAGGCCGACGTACGAGCTGTCGATACCTAGCTGGGTCAGGATCAACATGCCCACCGCAGCCACCAGAAGGCCCGGCCCCATCAGGTATCGCGGCTGAATCCGGACCATGAGCCGGGCGCCGATCTGAGTGGACCCGATCACCATGCCGGCCACCATCGGAAGGAACGCCACACCGGTCCTGATCGGGCTGTAGCCCTTCACCAGCTGCATGTAGTAGGTCAGGAACAGGAACAGCCCGAACATGGCGATGATGGCCAGTCCCAGCGCCAGGTACGAGCCTCCGCGGTTACGGTCGAGCACCACTCGCAGGGGCAGCAGCGGCGCGGCTGTCCGCCGCTCGACCGCGATGAAGGCAGCGAGCAGAACGGCGGTCACCACGAACATCGAGAGTGTGACACCGTCACCCCAGCCTTCGGACTCCGCCCGGGTGAAGCCGTATACCAGCGCGACGAGCCCGAGCGTGCCGAGCAGCGTCCCCGGAATATCGAGCGGCGAGCGGTTACGGGTGCCCTTGGGCTCGACGACGAAGGCCGTGGCTCCCACGAACGCGACGGCCGCGATCGGGATGTTGACGAAGAACACCCAGCGCCAGTCCATGTACTCGGTCAGCAGGCCGCCGAGGACCAGGCCGACACCGGCGCCGCCACCGGCGATGGCGCCGAAGATACCGAACGCCTTGGCGCGTTCCTTGCCGTCGATGAACATCACCGTCAGCAGCGACAGCGCGGCCGGCGCGAGGAGTGCGCCGAAGACGCCCTGGAGCGCGCGGGAGGCGAACATCATGCCTTCGTTCACAGCGGCGCCACCGATCGCGGACGCACCTGCGAAGCCGATGAGGCCCGTGAGGAAGGTGTTCTTCCGGCCCCACATGTCGGCTATACGACCACCCAGGAGCAGGAGGCTACCGAAGGCGAGCGCGTACGCAGTGATGACCCATTGCCGGTTGCCATCGGAGATCCCGAGGTCTGCCTGGGCCGACGGGAGAGCGATATTCACGATGGTCGCGTCGAGCACGACCATGAGCTGGGCGATGGAGATGATCGCCAACGCCCGCCAACGCCGTGGATCGGGTTGCTGAGCAACCTGATCCTGCGCAGGCTGGGATGTTTCGGACATGCGTGATCACCAATCTGCTTGAGAAGTGAGAGATGAGGACAGAACCGCCCCGCGGGACGCGCCGCGCGAACGCCTCCCGTGAGGGTGAACTACGGATGATGAGGGGTGCGGTGGTGTTCTAAATCAGGTGTTGCGCCGCTCCAGGTCTTCCATGGTGACGGGAACCCCGGGCAGCACTGACCGGGCGGGATTGTGCAGGCCGTCCACGAATAGCTGCAGGTGGCGACGGGCGTATCGCTCAACGAAATCGCAGCCGGTCCCGGCCAGTGGCCTGCTCAGCTGAGCGATCGCCACCATCAGATCACCGAGGGCGACGTCGGGTCGCAGCTGGCCGGACCGTCGCGCCCGTTCCATCAGTGCGTTGATGGCGTCTTCCACGCGACGACGGATCGCCACGAAGTCGGGGGCGCTCTTGTCGAAGTCTTCCATGATCATCGAACACAGTGCGCTGGGCCCTTCCTCAGCCGCGTCGTAGATGAACGCCCGCAACGCCTCGAACGGATCGCCGTCGGCATCCAGGGCGACCTCCGCCCGCTCGGCGACCCGCGTCATCGTGTGCAGGACAACCTGCCGCAGGAGCTCCGCTCGGTTGTCGAAGTGGCGGTAGACCGTCGCGTTCCCGACGCCGGCGCGATGCGCGATGGTGTCGAGCGGCACGTCCGGGCCGAACTCGCCGATCACCTCGCGCGCCGCCTCGACGATCCGCTCCCGATTGCGAGAGGCATCTGCCCGCATGCCCGCCTTGCGTGGCGCGGTCATCGTCCCGGTCACGGCGTCTCCCTTCGGTGGATGTGCGAACCGGGGACTTACTCCCCGCTTCGATCGCGACATTGAGCTAAACGGGGAGAGACTCCCCGCTATTTCACCGTGACGGTGTGACGTGAGTCACATCTACGACGAGTGTCATGCGCGAGCGCCCCAGACGCTACTGATATCTCGTTACCCACCGCTTACGCCAACGAAATTATTCGGGCAATCCGGATAGATGAGGATCGGCCTACCGAATTCCGCACGTCAGGCGAAACCGCCGGATGACGAGTGTCGCCGACGTCACGTCGTCGCCCCGGCGCGCCAGCACGTGCATACCTACGGGAGGCCGAGTGAGCACAGCCCCGGGAACATCCTCGCCAGTACGGTCCACACCGGGAACGCCGGATGGATTGAGCCGGCGGACCTTCCTGACCCGCGTCGGGATCGCCGGTGGTGCCAGCGCCCTGTACGGATCGATGGCCGCGCTGGGCCTGGTCGCCACGCCCGCGAACGCTCAGCCGGTGGACTTCCGTCCACCCCGCCAGGGCGACCTCTCGCCGAGCGCGCGTAAGCGCACCAAGGTCGTCATCCTCGGCGCCGGTATCGCGGGATTGACCGCTGCGTACGAACTGCAGAAGGCCGGTTACGAGTGCCACATCCTCGAGGCGCGCGACCGTCCCGGCGGCCGCGCCCGCACCATCCGGGGCGGCGACTCGCTGACCGACACCGACGGCGTCACTCAAACCGCCGAGTTCGCCGACGGCCACTACTTCAACGCCGGCCCGGCCCGGATCCCGAACCACCATGTCACCCTGGACTACTGCCGGGAGCTGGGCGTCGAGATCCAGGCCCTGGTCAACGCCAACGCGGAGAGCTTCTTCTACCACGAGAACACCGGCTCCACGGACTACGGGCCGCTTGCCGGCACCCCGGTGACACATCGCCAGGCCAAGGCGGACTACTACGGCTACATCTCCGAACTGCTCCTGCAAGCTCTGGATCAGGGCGCTCTCGACGACACGCTCAGCGCCGACGACGCCGAACGGCTCGCGTCCTTCGCCCAGAGCTTCGGCGGGCTGCAGGGCGGCAGGTACGTCGGCAACGACCGGCGCGGTTACACCGAGAGCCCGGGTGCGGGGCACAACGCCGGCGTGGTGGACGGGCCGCCACCGGATCTCTCCACCGTCCTGCAGAGCCAGATGGGAAACCGCTTCTCCTTCGAGTTCGGGTTCAGCCAGGCGATGATGATGTGGCAGCCCGTGGGCGGCATGGACCGCATCTCGTTCGCGTTCGCCGACGCCGTCGGCAAACAGAACATCACCTACAACGCGCCGGTCACCGAGATCCGCGACACCGCCGACGGCGTCACCGTCGCCTACACCACCGGACGTCCGGGCCGCACCAGGGTCATCCAGGCCGACCACTGCATCTGCACGATCCCGCCGATGGTGCTGCGGGGCATCCCGTCGAACCTGTCCACCGAGACGAAGGCCGCTCTCGAGGTACCGGTCGGCGTCAACACCGGAAAGATCGGCCTGCAGTACAAGCGCCGGTTCTGGGAGGAAGACTCGAACATCTTCGGCGGCATCACCGCCACCAACATGGACATCTCCGGGATCTGGTACCCCTCCTACGGCTACCTCGGTGAGCGGGGCGTCGTCGTCGGCTATTACTCGGGCGCCTACACGGATCTCACCGTCGCCGAGCGCGAGGAGCGCGCCGTCGCCCAGGGCGTGAAGATTCACGGCCCGGCCTATCGAGATGAGCTGGAGACCTCCTTCTCGGTCGCCTGGCCCAAGGTTCCGGAAGCGCTCGGCGGCTGGGTCAGCTGGCCCGGCGGCCGCGGCGACGCCTACGACCACCTGCTGAAGCCGGACGGGAACGTCTACTTCGCCGGTGACCACCTCAGCCACTACATCGCCTGGCAGGCCGGAGCGATCGAGTCCGCCCGGATGACTGTCATGAACCTGCACGAACGCCTCGCCGCCACCGCCGAATGAAAGGATGCCGACCCACATGCGCACCTACCTGAAATCCGGCCGCGCCCGGCTGCTCGTCGTCGCGCTGCTCTCCAGCCTGGTCACGCTCGGCATCGCCGGCGCCGTCTCGGCCGACCTGCGGTTCAAGCCGGTCAACCCCACCGAGGTCCGGTTCAACCTGCCCGAGCCGGAGGCGGCGCCCGACCCGTTCCTTGCCGGCGGCGTCTCCATCGGCAGCGGCGTACCGATCTACTTCTCCAGCGGCGTCGGGCCCGGTGGCCTCAATACCGACGCACCGGCCGGAACACCAGAACGGTATATCGACCCGGAGCAGTATCCCGGCGGCGAACTGCCCGACGGTGTGACCCTCACCGAAGCCCAAGGTATGAACGCCATGGCCCGGATCTCCGACAACCTCGCCTCGCAGGGGTTGACCCTCGCCGACGTCACCAGCATGCGGATCTACCTGCAGGCGCCGCCCGGCGCGGACCGGGCCGACTACAACGGCTGGAACCGCGCCTATCGCAAGTGGATGGCCAACGTGGACCGGGTCACCGGCGAGGTGATCGAGGCGTATGAGCCGGTCGAGTTCGCCAACGAGGTCCGGCCGTCCCGGACCAACCTGGAGGTGGCGACGTTGCCGGTGTCCGGCTGGCTGGTGGAGATCGAGGTGGTCGCCACCTATCCGCAGGGCCGGAGCAAGCGCTAGTACAACGGGATCACCGGGTACTGGCACACCGGGATCGCCGCGCACTGGCACACCGGGATCGCCGGGAACTGGGCCGGCATCCGTCCGCTCACCACAGCGGCGGACGACGGTGCCGCCACGGGCGGGCGTGCTCCAGCTGGGCGGCCAGCGCCAGCAGCGTCTCCTCGCCGCTGTGCCGGCCGCCCAGCATCACCCCGATCGGCAACGTCACGCCGTCGACGTCGGCCCAGTGCAACGGAAGGTTGATGGCGGGCCACCCGGTGAGGTTCCAGGCGCTCGTCCACGGGGTGTAGGCCGCCTGAGCGGCGAAATCCGCGGCCGGATCGTCGTCGTCGCGCAGCTCACCGATCGCCGCCGGCGGCCGGGCCAGCGTCGGCGTGACGATCACGTCGTACGGCGCCCAGGTGGCGGCCGCCTCGCGGGTGGTCACCTGTACCGCGGCCTCCGCGCGGGCATACTCCAGGCCGGTCACCGACCGCCCCCGGTCCCTCAGCCAGCGAGTCAGCGGTACCAGGCGGTCCTCCACCTCGTCGGCGACGGGCGCGCTGAGCGCCATCACCGCCCACAACGCCTCGAAGGACGACCAGCGCTCCGCCTCGAACGGCACCGGCGCCTCCTCGACATCATGGCCCAGCTCGATGAGCAGCGCAGACGTCTGCCGGACCGCCTCGACCGCGACCGGATCGACCGGCGCGTCGTCGACGATGATCGGACGGGTCAGCACGCCGATCCGCAGCCGGCCCGGTGGCCGGTCACACGCCGAGAGGAAGGTGTCCTCCGGCCCGGGCAGGGTGTAGAGGTCGCCGGGCCACGGCCGGGCGAGCAGATCCAGCGCGGCGGCGGTGTCCCGGACGTCCCGGGTGAGCACCCCGTTGATGGCCAGCCCGGCGCCGTCGATGCCGTACGGTCCCGGACTGATCCGTCCCCGCGTCGGCTTGAGTCCCACCAGTCCGCAGGCGCTGGCCGGGATGCGGATCGAACCGCCGCCGTCGCTGGCGTGGGCCAGCGGAACCATTCCGGACGCGACGGCGGCCGCTGCTCCGCCGCTGGACCCGCCGGCGGAGCGCCGCGGATCCCACGGTGTGCGGGCCGGTGGTGCGACGTCCGGTTCGGTGTAGGCCGGCAGTCCGAACTCGGGGGTGTTGGTCTTGCCGACCATCATGGTTCCGGCGTTGCGCAGCAGGGTGACGACGCCGTCGTCGAGCGGGGCGACGACCTCGTCGAACGCCGCGCTGCCCGCTCGCATCGGGACACCCGCGACGCTGTTGAGGTCCTTGATCGGGCAGGGCACGCCGAGCAGCGGCGGAAGATCGCCGCCGGCGCCGCGTCGCTCCGCCAGCGTCCGTTCCGCCGCCGCGGCCTGCTCCCGCGCCAGCTCCGGGGTCACCGTGACGAAGGCGCCGACCCGCGCGTCCAGCCGCTCGATGCGCTTCAGCGTGTGCTCGACGACGTCGGACGGCGATGTCTCACCACTGTGTACCGCCGCGGCCAGCTCGAGCGCGGTCAGCTCGTGAATCTCGGTCACGTCTTCCGACCCTACGACGCTTCGCCACCCGGCTCAGCTCGTTCCGGCCGTTCCGCGTTCGTTGTGTCCGGCATGCCCCAGCGCTCCCAGCCGGCCGCGTGTTGCCGGCTGCTCGGGGTGCTACACTCCACGGCGTGGTGAGAGTTCGTTGGTATCGGCGCTTTACGCCGGCTCCGGGTGGAGCCGGTGGCGGCGCAGGCTGACCAACCACTCACCCGGAGCCAGAAGGCAGAGACCTCGCGTCTCTGCCTTTCGTCATTTCAGGCGGACGGCCTGGGTGAGCTTCGCGGACGTTCCGTCTGATCCCATCAGAGAAGGAACGGAACCCGCGACATGTCCCAGCCAACGCAGCAGTCCTCCGCCGAGTCACGCGACGACGCCGCACACTCCCACGGTGCCGGCAGCACCGGCGACCTGCGCGTCACCGGCTTCCAGCCGCTCACGCCGCCGCGCGACCTGCTGACCGAGCTGCCGCTCGACGACACCCACGCCGAATTGGTCCGCCGTACCCGCGCCGAGGTCCGCGACATCGTCACCGGCGCGGACGACCGGCTGCTCGTCGTGGTCGGCCCGTGCTCCGTGCACGACCGCGACGCCGCGCTCGACTACGCCCGCCTGCTCGCGCCGGTAGCCGACCGGCTCGGCAGCGATCTGCGGATCGTCATGCGGGTGTACTTCGAGAAGCCGCGAACGACGGTGGGCTGGAAGGGCCTGATCAACGACCCCGGCCTGGACGGCTCCTACGACGTCCAGCGCGGCCTGCGGATCGCCCGCGAGCTGCTGTTCGACGTGCTCGGCACCGGCCTGCCGGTGGGCTGCGAATTCCTGGAGCCGATCAGCCCGCAGTACATCGCCGACACGGTCTCCTGGGGCGCGATCGGCGCCCGCACGCCGGAGAGCCAGGTCCATCGCCAGCTGGCGTCCGGCCTGTCGATGCCGGTCGGGTTCAAGAACGCCACCAGCGGCGACGTCCAGGCCGCCATCGACGGGTGCGTCGCCGCCGCGCATTCGCACGTCTTCTTCGGCGTCGACCACGACGGGCGGGCCGCCGCCGTCTCCACCGTCGGCAACCCGGACTGTCACGTCATCCTCCGGGGCGGGCAGACCGGCCCCAACTACGGGCCGGACGACGTCCGCGACGCGCTCTCCCTGCTGCAGAAGGCGGAGCTGCCGGAACGGTTGGTGATCGACGCCAGCCACGGCAACAGCGGCAAGGACCATGTCCGGCAGGCAGCCGTCACCCGGGAGATCGCCGGCCAGATCGCCGCCGGTGAGAACGGCATCGCCGGCGTCATGCTGGAGAGCTTCCTGGTGGAGGGCAGGCAGGACATCGGCGGCGAGCTGACCTACGGTCAGAGCGTCACCGACGCCTGCATGAGCTGGCAGACCACCGAGGAGCTGCTCGACGTGCTGGCCGCCGCGGTCCGGTCCCGACGCGCGACCCGAGTCTCCTGACATCGTCGATGCCATGACCTGGACAAGGTCGATAGACCGGGTACGTTCGACCACGTCACGGTTCACCCGAGGGCGGATTGAGCGGGAACAACACGTCTGCGCTGCCGCCGCCGCGTCGCTCCGGCTCGGCGACCGCCTGCAGCCGACCGTCGCCGAGGAACTCGATGCCCGTGGCCGCGCCGATCTCGCCGGTCTCGCTGAGCACGTGCCCGAGCGCCTCCAGCTCGGCGGCGAGCGGCGAGCCGATCACCGCCGGTTCGGCGAAGGTGGCCGGATTGTTCAGCTGCGACATCCGCGGCGCGGCGACGGCCTCCGGGAGGTCCATGCCGAGCTCCAGCCGGTTGAGCAGCGTCTGCAGCACGGTGGTGATGATGGTCGCACCGCCGGGGGTGCCCAGGGCCAGGAACGGCTCGCCGTCGTCGAGGACGACCGTCGGCGACATCGACGAACGCGGGCGCTTGCCGGGGCCGGGCAGGTTCGGATCGGGTGCGTCGCCCTGCGTCGGAGCGAAGTTGAAGTCGGTCAGCTCGTTGTTGAGCAGGAAGCCGCGGTCCGGGACGGCGATGCCGCTACCGCCGGTCTGCTCGATGGTCAATGTGTAGGACACCACGTTGCCCCACCGGTCCGCCGTCGTCAGATGCGTGGTTGATCCGTCCGGCGACGTCGCCGTCCCGGCCGTCCCGGCCTCGCCGCACGCGGCGTAGTCGCCGTCCGGACTGCCGGGGGCCACCGGCTTCGCGGCCGCCCGTTCCGGATCCAGCTCGCAGGCGCGCTCGTCGGCGAAGCCCTGGGAGAGCAGCTCGGCGAGCGGGACGTCGACCACGTCCGGATCGCCGACGTAGCGGTTGCGGTCGGCGAAGGCCAGCGCGCTCGCCTCCAGGTAATGGTGCAGGGCCGAGGCCTCGTCGTCGGCGGAGAGGTCGACGTTCTCCAAGATGTTCAGCGCCTCGCCCACCGTGGAACCACCCGACGACGGCGGCCCCATCCCGAAGACCTGCAACCCCCGGTAGTCCACCAGGGTGGGTTCCCGCTCGATGACCCGGTACCCGGCCAGGTCGTCGACGCTCAGCGCCCCCGGCCGCACGGTGCGGTCCGCGTCGTCGTCCACCGGCGGACTCTGCACCGTCGCGGCGATGTCCGCGGCGATCTCTCCAGAGTAGAAGACCTCCGTTCCGTGCTTGGCGATGAGCCCATACGTCTCGGCCAGAGCGGGGTTCTTCAGCTTCGTTCCGACCTCCGGGGGCGCACCATCCGGGAGGAACAGCTCGGCGGACGCCGGGAAGTCGGCGAAGATGTCGGCATTGCCCTCGACCTGGGCGCGGAACGTCTCGTCGACGACGAAGCCACCGCGCGCGAGCCGAATGGCCGGCCGGAGCGCGAAGCGGAGCGGGTAACGGCCCCACCGGTCCAGCGCCTCCTGCCAGGTCTGCAGGGTGCCCGGCGTCCCCACCGAGAGCCCGCTGACCCTCGCCTCCTGGAACGGCAGCGGTTCACCGGTCGCCTGGTCGATGAACAGCTGGTCGGTGGCGGCCGCGGGGGCTGTCTCGCGGCCGTCCAGTGTGGAGACCTCGCCGGTGGCCGCGTCGTAATGGACGAAGAACCCGCCGCCGCCTATTCCGGCGGAGAACGGCTCGGTGACGCCGAGCGCGGCGGCCGCGGCTATGGCCGCGTCGGCGGCGGTCCCGCCTCGGCGCAGCATCCGCATCCCGGCGGCGGTCGCCTCGGCGTCGACCGTGGACACGGCACCGCCGTATCCGACGGCGACCGGCTCCTTGGCCGGCTCCTTCGGCCCGCGGCCGGACGCGTCGTCGATATTGCCGTGCGCCGGGCCCAGCAGACTCGCGCCCAGCGCACCGGCCGCCACCAGGACGGCGCCTACCCGAGACGTCCGTTTCCAGGTCATCGCATGCTCCCTTGAGGCCGTCCGACACTGTGTGGCCCTAGCCTGCCTGCTTTCCGCCGGGACGTGAACCCCCAGGGCACCGTCAAACGCCGCCGTCCTGATCCCGAACGAGGACGGCCCGGCAGATGGCCCACAGATTCCGGTCGAGGTCGCCGGTCGACCACTCGCGCGTCTCCAGCCATCGGCCGAAGAGCTCGGTGCAGATCAGTCCGAACAGGACGTCGGCGGCTTCCTCGACCGTCCACGGGTGGGCGAGCCGGTTCTCGCGGTGCAGCCACTCCGCCAGCCGGCGACAGTTGCCGAGCTGTGCCTCGTTGACCGTGTCCCGGTGTCGGCGGGCATCCGCATCGTCGGCCCTCACCTGCTCGATGGCGCGGTCGACGGCCATGAGCTTGGGATGGTAACGCGCCAGGTGCCGTACCCACTCACGCAGCGCCTCGACCGAGTCGGCGGCGGCCCAGACCCGGTTCGTTGACTCCGCCAGGCCCTCCTGCTGCGCGATGTACGGGAACAGTGCGCTCACCAGGTCGGAGCGCGAGGTGAAGTGCAGGTAGACCGCGCGCCGGGTGACCCCGGCACGCTCGGCCACCGCCGCCATGCTCAGCGCGGCGAACCCATCGTGCTCCAGGATCTCCCGGGTCGCCGCAAGAAGCGCGTCCCGGGTGCGCTGGCTGCGCGCGTTCCGTGGCGAGTCTATGGATCTCATGATGCCCCAGGTGCTGATCGCGATTGACGGAACTTCTCTTAGTGTGTACTTTAACAAATACACACACTGTGTAGTTCTTGGTCTGGGAGGTGCCTTCATGAACGACGACGACGACGGCGGCGCAACGCCACGCAACCGTTGGTGGCTGGTCATCGCGGCCGGTCTTGCCGTATTCATGGCACAGGTCGACGTGACGGTGGTGCACGTGGCGCTGCCGACCATCGGGCAGGAGTTCGGCATCAGCGCGGCCCTGACCCAGTGGGTGGTGCTCGGCTACGTGTTGCCCATGGTCGCGCTCAGCCTGCCCGCCGGCCGCTGGCTGGATCGGATGGGCCGGCGGGAGGCGTTCGTCGGCGCGCTCGCCGGATTCGCGATCGCCAGCGTGGCGGCGGGTATGGCACCGAACATCTGGTGGCTGATCACCGCGCGGCTCATTCAGGGCGCATTCGGGGCGGCGTTGTTCGCCCTGCTCCCGGTGCTGGCGACCACCGCCGTGCGGCCACAGGCACGCGGACGGGCGATGTCGATCGTGATGACTCTCGGCCCGCTCGGCGCGGTCAGCGGACCGGCCCTGGGCGGCGTCGTGATCGACGCCATCGGATGGCCGTGGATCTTCTACCTGAACGTTCCGGTCAGTCTGCTGGTCATCGGAATCGCCGTCGCCCAGCTACCGGCCGGTGCGGCGCCCCGGCTGCCCGGACGAGAGTGGGTGACCGAGGCCGCTGTCCTCACCGGGGCGGCGGTCGCCGTGCTGCTGGCGCTCTCGCTGACCGCCGACGTCGGTCCGTCCTGGCTGTTCCTGGCCCTCGCTGCGGTGCCGTTCCTGCTGGTATGGCTCCGTCTGCCCAGCAGCACGCAGGTGCGGCAGCTGGTGCGCGCCCCCGGGATGCTGACACCGCACCTGGCGCTGCTGGCCGAGATGACCGCCGTGATGGCGGTCCAGTTCCTGGCACCGTTCTACCTGCACCAGGTCGGCGACCTCTCCCCCACCACCATCGGCCTGACCGTCTTGGCGTTCCCGGCCGGAGTCATGCTCTTCGGGCTGATCGGCGGGGCACTCGCCGATCGGTGGAGCCCGGCGCCGGTCGCGGTGGCCGGCACGTTGGGGGTGACCGCCGGCATCGTGCTGCTGATCCCGCTGGGCGCGGGTTGGGAACCGGTGGAGCTGGCGTGGCGCCTGGCCATCGCGGGCGCGGGCGCCGGACTGTTCGCCGGCCAGAACCAGAACATGGCCATGTCCAGGGCACCGAGGCATCTGCTGGCCACCACCGGCGCCACCACCAGCCTGGTGCGGCAGCTGGGCATCGCCCTGGGCCCCGCCCTCACGACCGTGATGTGGAGCATCGCCGGTGACGGCATCGACGGAATGCGCCTGGCGCTCGTGCTGGCAGCGGTCCTCGCAGCCGTGAGCGTCCTGGTACTCGTCCGCCGCCATGCCGACGACGAGCCGGGCACCGAGCCTCGCGACTCCGCGCAGCCCGCGGGCGCGGTCGGCCCACGCCGCTAGACTCCAGTGCCGTGACGAGAGATGGGGGTTTCCGGCGATTCGTCCGGGCGAGCGCGCACCTGCCGGTGACGGTATGGGGCGGCCTCCTCCTCGTCGCCGCGCTCTCCGCGGGCGTCGCAGCCGGTGAACTCGCACCGGGCATGTCAGCCGGGGTCGAATCGGAGCTGGCGGTCGGCGAGCAGATCGACACCGGCCCCTACCGGGTCACCATCGACCGCGCACGGGTGCTCGACGAGCTGCCGGGCATCTCCGAAGGCGACGAGTCCACCCGGGTCATCGCCGTGGTGGCCGTCGTCTCCGGCAACGGCTCGACGACGCTCGGCGGTGCCATGCTCGCCGACACTGCGCATCTGCGCGGTGTGCCAGGTGTGGGCGACGGTCCGGGCGACGGTCTCGACCACGGCGGCGACCTGGGTGTGGCCGCACAGGGGGTCTTCGTGATCGCCGACGGATCGCGGCTGGACGCGCTGCAGCCCGGCATCGAGTACGAGGTGGCCATGGCCTGGGAGCAGTCGGCCGAGGCCGCTCCGCCCACGGAGCTCGAGGTGGCCCTCGTCGGCCGGACGCTACGGGAGAGCAGCATCGACCGATCGAAGGCCTGGCTGGATCGCTCCACCATGGCCGTCGGCCGGATCCCGGTCACGCCTCCGGACGGCAACGCCGACGGTGCGTCCGGATGAAGCACCGTCGGCGACCGGCGCGACGTTCAGCGGCGCGCGCCGTCGGCGTCGTGGCGCTGCTGGTGGCGACGCTGATGACCGGTCGTGCGCTGGATCGGGTCCTGCCCGCCGCCGACGACGCGGCGCGAGGGTTCGAGCGCTCGGGCGTGGTCGGTGAGCAGCTCCGGCTGCGGTACGGAACGGTCGAGGCCGGCCGGCCGGAGGGTTCGACCCAGATCGTCACCGCCGGCGGCACGTATCTGAGCACGGGTGTCTACGTGGTGGTTCCGGTCACCTTCACCGCCGCGCACGAGCCCCAGTCCCTCTCCTACGCAGCCATCCGCGATGCGACCGGCCGGGTCTTCGAGGCGGGGACGCAACGTAATCCGTTCTCCATGGACGGCCCGGCGCAACCCGGCGTGCCGCGGCACACCCAGGTGGCCGTAGAGCTGCCCGTCGATGCCGTGGCCGGCGCCCAGCTGGTCCTGGCCCTGCAACCGGACGACGACAATCACCGGCGGGACGACGTGGCCGTGATCGATCTGGGCCTGACCGGGGCGGACGCACAGCGGTGGGCGGCCGAGGAGGAGGGCATCCGGGTGCGGCCGGCCACCGAGGGGCGGGGGTGAGTAGCCGGTGACCGCGGCAGGGTGGTGGCGCCGTAACCGGTGGGGTCTGCTGGCGCTGCCGTTCGTCCTGGCCGCGGCGCTGCTCACCGCCTCATACCGGGTCGAGGAGTGGTGGTGGCTGGCACGCCCACGCGAGGCCGTGGATGCCGGCGTCGGCGCCTGGGTCGAGTTCACCGACACGCTGTATGACCGCAGCGGCGAGGTGCCGATCGAGGTGAGCGTGCGGCTGGCCGGCGTGGAGGATGCCGCCGTGCCGTTCGGCCGGCCCGGCGACGACCTTCAGCTCCCGGCCGGGACGCGAGGCGCCGCGGTCATGCTGGATCTGAGGGCCGATGCCGACGCGCCCCTCACGGGCTGCCGCCTCAGCGTGGTCTCCGCCGACGGCACGGAGTACGCCTACCAAGCGACGTCGCCGTCGATGGTCCAGGCCGGATCGCCGTGTGTCCCGCCCGAGACGCCGGGACCGAGCCTGGATCTGATCGACGGCCTCGGCACCGGCGACGGGGAACCTCGCCCGGCGCGCTGGAGCGCTGCCCCCGTCGTCGTCGTTCCGGCGGACGCCGAGATCGTCGAGGTCCGCTTGACCTGGGGTGCCCCTCGCTACCTGGCGTTTCGCACGTCGCCGTGAGCCGGGCCGCCCGCCCCGGGGGTCTCCCGCCGAGCCGGAGTGGCGTCGTGCTCGAGGACGTGGTCGACCGCCGCCGCCAGCAGGCAGACCACGACCGTGGTCGCGACGGCATGGGAGATCATCGAGGTGTGCGGCGAGAAGGCCAGCATCGTCCCGAGCGGCATCGGCCCTAGAATCTCCCGCCAGGCCAGATCCAGCACGTACTCCAGCCGCTGCGCCGCCATGAACGCGAGGGCGAACATGGCGATCACCGCCGGCCCGGTGCGCGCCAGCCGGCGAAGGGCGGCGCCCACGTCACCGAACGGCTCGGTGACGGTCGTCGCGAGTTCCCGCCCGGCGGCCCGCACCGGCGCGGGCAGTCCCACGGCCAACGGGTCGGCCCTCGCTCCACGGTGCGCGCCGGGTGGCCGCACCGGCTCGCCCAGTCCGCGACCGTAGACCACGGCGCCGACGGCCAGCCAGGCCAGCGGCGCGACGATCACGGCGTCCACCGAACCCATGAGTGCCGGCACCCCGCGCACACCCCGATGGATCACGTCGCCGACCGGCCCGGCGGCCGCGACCAGGTCCAGCCAGCCGTCCACGATCGTCCGCACCGCAGGGCTCTGCCGAAGCCGCACGGCCGCGGCGTCGACATGGGCGATGAGGATGCGCGCCAAGGTCACCAGCCACAACGCCTCCAGATAGGCGATCGCCCACATCAGGCCGGTGCCGCGACGCCGGCGGGCGAGCACGCCTAGGCCGAACCGGAGCACGAGTGCGGTCGCCACCACCAGCAGCGCCATCCACCCCGTCGCCAGGGCGGTGCGGTCGGTGTCGATCGTCTCCGTGCCCAGGAACGCGTCGACGCCGAACAGCTCGTCGGCCACCGCGGAGTTCACGAACCGGAAGATGTCCTCGCTCAGATAACCGTACGACTCGTAGATCACCAGGAACGGCACCAGCACGCCGGCGATCACGCGCGCCGTGCCGCGGCCGCCGGTGCCGGGCGTCACCGCGTCGAACGGTGTGCGCAGCCGGGCGCACCGCAGCGAATGCCGTAACGCGTACAGTGCCGCGATCAAGGCTGACACGGCGCTCAGCGGAGCCAGCACGAGGACCAGCACGCCCAGAGTTCCGCTGATGTCGCTGAGCTCGACCGCCGCCCACAGCGCGGCGTGCCGGGCGGCTTCCCCGGCCAGCAGGATCGCCAGCACCACCGGCCAGTGCCGCCAGAGCAGCCTGGCGGCACGCCCGAGCACCGTGCCGACGTCGGCGACGGACGTCTGGACGGTGGCGGCGATGCTGGTCACGACGGAAGCCTAGATGATGAGCGATCAATGCGCGCAGAGCGGACATGTCACGCCGGGCCGGTAGAGTCGAGACCGATGACGGAGTCGGCTGTCCCGGATGCGGTGCGGCGGTGCGCGACGATGCAGGTGCACCACCGGCTGTTGGATGTCGTCCCGGCGTACGCGGACGCGTGCGCGGCGTTCGAGAACCGCACCTTCTTCCGCCAGGTGCCGGCGCGCGTGGACGTGGTGCGGATTCCGGTGGTGGTGCACGTGGTCTGGGCGTCGGCGGAGCAGAACATCGACGACGAGCAGGTGCACAGCCAGATCGACGTGCTCAACGCCGATTTCCGGGCCGCCAACGCCGACCTCGACCGGGTGCCGGACGTGTGGAAGCCACTCATCGGCGACGCACGGGTCGAGTTCGCCCTCGCCACCCGCGATCCCGACGGACGCCCCACCGACGGGATCACCCGCACGCACAGCTCGGTGCCGGCCTTCGGCGCCGACGACGCGGTGAAGTCCGCGCTCACCGGCGGCTCGGACGCCTGGCCCGCGCAGACGTATCTCAATATCTGGGTATGCCAGCTGACCGGCGGCATCGCCGGCTACGCGCAGTTCCCGGGCGGACCGTCCGGTACCGACGGCATCGTGGTCACGCATACGTCTTTCGGCACCACCGGCACGGCCACGGCGCCGTTCGACCTGGGCCGCACGGCCACGCACGAGGTCGGGCACTGGTTCAATCTCCGCCATATCTGGGGCGACGACGGCGAGGGCTGCCACGGCAGCGACTTCGTGGATGACACGCCGAACCAGGCCGGTCCCAGCCGCGGCTGTCCCACGTTCCCGGCTGTGAGCTGCGACAACGGCCCGAACGGAGATATGTTCGTGAACTTCATGGACTATACGGACGACGCGTGCACGGCCATGTTCACCCAGGGACAGGTCGAACGGATCGACGCCACCCTCACCGGACCGCGGGCGAGTCTGCTGGCAGCGGCGACACCCGGCGGAATCTAGGCCGACCGTCATGGCCGATCTGCCGGCTGCGCTGTTCCAGCGGTGGGCTCACGTCGACGAGGAGGACACCCCGGGCGTGCGGGTCTACCGCCCGGCGGATCGACCGTTGCCGCCGGCCCGCGGCCGCGACGGCATCGAGTTCCGCACCGACGGGACCTACATCGCCTGGGAGCCGGGCGCTGCCGATGCGCCATACCCGTCGGAACCGCGTCAGTGGAGTCTCGCGGGCCCGGACCGCCTCCGCCTGCATGGGCAGGACGGGCCGATCATCGAGGTGGTCGTCGCCGTCAGCGACGAGGTCCTTCTGCTGCGCGAGGCTTCGGACGGGTAAAGGAGGTAACGATGTTCGACGACGCGACCGCCGAGGAGATCGACGTGCCGACGGCGCACGCGATGTGGCAGGCGGGTGACCTCATGGTGGACGTGCGGCTTCCCGAGGAGTACGCGGCCGGTCACATCGCCGGTGCCGTCAACATCCCGATCCGCGACCTCCCGGTGCGCCAGTCCGAGTTGCCGGGCGGCCAGATCATCACGGTCTGCTCCACCGGTAACCGGTCACGGCGGGCGGCGACGACGCTGGCCGCCCTGGGCCGCACGTCCTGTTCGCTGCGCGGCGGCACCAAGGCGTGGGCCGCCGCCGGGCATCCCGTCGTCGCCGGCCCGGAACCCGGCGAGCGCCGACGGCGGCCGTTCTGGCGCCGGCTCACAGGCTGATCGCCGCGTGAACGCCGGGTCATCCCGGCCGTACCGTGAGACGGTCGATCAGCTCCGGTACCGCATTCTGCAGCCGTTGCGGAGGCAGGCCCTCGATGATCGCCTCGAGGTCGTCGACGACCAGTTCGCCCAGCTCCCACAGGCCTTCCCGGACCGAACCCGCTCGATGCGCCGACAGCACCGCATGCCGAGCGTCGCGGATCGGGTGGTCGGGCGCCAGCGGCTCATCCGGGAACACGTCGATCGCCGCTTTGAAGCGGCCTTCGAGGACGAACTCGGTCAGCGCATCGAAGTCGACGACGTGCGCACGACTGATCAGCACGACCACAGCGTCCGGGCGTACCTGCGCCAGCAGCTCTCGCCCGAGCAACGCCTTGTTCTCCGAACTGGGCGCGGCCAGAACGAAGATCACCGCGGATGTCCGGATCAGCTCATCCAGGTCGGCCGGGCGCACGGAGTTGCTGCGCAGGTAACCGTCGCTCAGCCAGGGATCGTACGCTGACACCGGACAGCCGAAGGGCGCGAGCAGCGGCTGCAGCGACCGGGCGATGCTTCCGTAGCCGATGAAGCCGACGGGTTTGTCGAAGAGCAGCGACGTCGTCTCATTACCGGCATGGAGCCATCTCTCCCGTCCCGCCCGCATCTCCGCGTCACCCGCGACGATCTCGCGTGTCGCGCTGAGCGCCAAGCCCAGCGCCATCTCGGCCACCTGGCGCGCGAATCCCGGCGCCGCGGACAGCACCCGGATGTTCCGGGAGAAGCACTCCCGGTAGTCCAGCTCGGCGGGGAAATGGCCCGAGACGTCGATGATCGCGCGCAACCGCGGTGCGGCCGGGATGACCTCGCCGTATCGCCAACCCGTACACACGATGGCGGTAGCCGACCCGAGCGCCGCCCGCGCCGCCGCCACCGGCATCGGCTCGTCTCGGCCCCACACCACATCGACCAGGTCGTGCAGGCGCTCCCGATCGCTCGGGGAGAAGATCTCGTCCATGCGCCGGAAACTCGGATCGAGGATGACCTTCTGCTTGTCGTTCCTCATGCGCTCTCCCATCGCGCGGCCACGCGCGTGGACGTGTCGTGCGTGTGTCCGCCAACGCTAGCCTGTGAGCGAGCCGGACACGACGCCGCGCTCAACAGACGCCGCGTGGAGATTGGACTGAGGCATCGATGACGACCGCACCGCTTCGAGTGACCGTCTGGGGCGAAGGGCGACACGAACGACTCGACCCGCAGGTTGCGGAGATCTATCCCGACGGCATGCACAGCACGATCGCCCAGGCCATCCGCGATGACTCCGAGCGCCGGACCGAGGTTCGCACGGCTACCCTGGACGAGCCGGAGCATGGCCTGACCGCGGCCGTGCTGGATGACACCGACGTCCTGACCTGGTGGGGGCATATCGCGCACGGCGAGGTCGACGACGAGATCGTGGAGCGGGTACATCGGCGGGTTCTGGCCGGGATGGGCCTGCTCGTCCTCCACTCCGGGCACAACTCCAAGATCTTCACCAGCCTGATGGGGACGTCATGCTCGCTACGCTGGCGTCGCGGCGACGACCGCGAGCTGGTGTGGACCGTCGCACCGGACCATCCGATCACGGCGGGAATCCCGAGCCCGATCGTCATCGACCAGCAGGAGATGTACGGCGAGTACTTCGACATACCGCAGCCCGACGAGCTCGTCTTCATCAGTTCGTTCTCCGGTGGCGAAGTGTTCCGCAGCGGCTGCACGTTCCGCCGCGGCAAAGGGAAGATCTTCTACTTCAGCCCCGGGGACCAGGACTTCGGCGTCTATCACCATCCGCATGTCCGCCAGGTGATCGCGAACGGCGTCGCATGGGCGGCGCCATCCGAACGGTCAGACCGCCAGGCTCCGGCCAGCCATCAGTCCGAGGTCGGATGGTTCCTCGAGGCGGGCCGATCTCACCGCGCGACGTCTCCGCACAGTTCGTGATCCGCACCGGGACAGACACCGCCCAACACGCCGGATCTCACGCGATGCTGCGCAGCCGCCGTGCCGCCCGTCGTCGCGGAACGTGCTTGACGCCGGTCACACGGCGATAGAGAGCGAGGTAGGTCGCGACCATCCGGTCGGCGGAGAATCTGACCTCGACACTGGCTCGGCACAGTGCACGGTTGATCTCGCCGATCCGGTGCAGCCGGTTCGTGAACTCCGACCGATCCACGCAGAGGAAACCGGTCCGGCCGGACTCCACGATCTCCAACGCGACGCCGTCTCGCAGCGCCACCACAGGCGTCCCGCACGCCAGCGCCTCGATCATCGACAGCCCGCCCGGGTCGGTATCCCTGGACGGGTAGATCAGGGCTTCGGCACCGGCCAGCAAGGCGTTCCTGCGGTCTCCGCCGATGTCACCGACGTAGACGACGTCGCGGCCGAGCCCGGGCATGACGCGTTCGGCGAAGTATCGGCGATCCGCCACGTCCGCCATCCCTCCCGCCACGACGATCCGTTTGCCGGCCCGCCGCGCGGCCGCAATGGCCAGATGAGCCCCGCTCTGCCAGGTCAAGCGCCCGGAGAACATGACGTACCGGCCGTCGCCGAGCCCCGACGGATAATCCGCGGTATCCACCCCGTAATGCACCACCGCGGTGACCGGTGTGTCGGGCACGTCGCGACGCTGTGCCCACGAGCTCGCCACCACGGCGACGTGCCGGGAGGCCTCGCTGTACAGCTGGTGCCGTTCCGGCGTGACCTTCCCGTGGATCGTGGTGATCACCGGCCCGTGTCCGCTGCGCCAGCCTGCCCGTTGCAGTCCGGCGAGGGTGTGATCGTGGATCACGTCCATCTGCGCGAGCTCGCGATACGCGTGCTCGACGTGCACCAACTCGGCACGCCGATCCGCCCGACCGGTTCCGAGCGCCGTCGGAAAGTACGACCGGACGTCCACCGGGCATTTCGCGTCACCGGTCGTAAAAAGAGTCACCTGGTAGCCCGCCTCGGTCAGCCCACGTGCAAGCTGGTCCACGGCCGTCTCCGCCTCGCTGTGCAAAGGTGGCGGCACCGGCAGCCACGGCGGTGCGATGATCCCGATCCGCAGCGGCATCGTCATCGCCTGCCCATCTCTTCGCGCATGAGTTCCCCTTCCCTCGCATATCCACGTTCGCGGGAAGGAGGGTGAACACGGCAGAGGCAAAGGTCCTCAACTCCGCGTTCGCCGTCGTCAACTCCAAGCGCAGGCCATCGGCGTTCTCAACGTGGCGGCTCCGGCGGAGGCGGCTCCGGCGGAGGCGGCTCCGGCGGAGGCGGCGCTTGCGGAGGCGGTCCCGGCGGAGGCGGCGCTTGCGGAGGTGGTGCCTGCTGCGCCGGCGGGGGCGGGGGCGGCTGCGGAGCCGGTAGCGGTGATCCGTACTCGAACGCCTGCGGAGGCGGTGGCGCGGAAGCGGGCGACGCGATCGCCGCGCCCGTCGTCACCGTGGCCATCGCCACCCGCCGGTGGTGCCGGCGACTCAGCGGCCACGCCAGCGCCAGACCGAGCAGCACCTCGCCGATCAGCACGCCTCCGATGACGCTCGCCTCGTCGACCTCCTCTTCGATCGCGGTCACGGCGTCGAGTGCACGGTCAAGGTCGCCGCGGCCGATCTCCGCCGCCGCTTCCTCCACATCATCGTCGACGCCGCTACCCAGCATGCCCAGCGCGGCGAGGGCGCCCGCCACACCGTCGGGCGCCTCCCGTGCCGCCGCCAGCGCCTGGGCTGCCTCGACGTACTCGTCGGCTTCGGCCGCCACCGTCTCGACCTCCTCCGCCTGCTCATATGCGTCCCGAAGCGCAGGCAGCTCATCGACACCGAGATCGCGGGTCACGTCGAGCACCTCATCGCGCCGCTCCAGAACCTCGCGAGACTCCTCCACCAGCGCATCGACATTGCCGAACCCCCACCTCGCCATGGTCCGGCGCAGTTCGAACGGCGGCGCCCACGTACCGCTGTCCGAGGCGAAGGCGGCGTACGTCGCACGTGCCTCCGCCCGATCGTCCAGCAGCTCAGCCTCTTCAGCGGTCACCACGTAGTCCGCGTAGACCTCCACCGCCCGCTCCGAACCGCCGACCTCCTGGAGCAGGTCCAGCAGTTCGTGCCAGCCGGCCTCGCCTTCGAACAGCTCCGGTTCCGTCCCGGCGCGGTAGGCGATCTCACGGGCCTGGAACGCCGCGACCACCTCGGCCATCGCCTCGGTGCCGATCTCATCGTAGATCTGGTCGAGCACCCACCAGGACATGGCGTACGCGTACGGGTCCTCCTCGGCACGGCTCTCGGCGGTCTGCACCCAGGAGTTCAGCGGCTGAGCGCCCGCGCTGTCGTCCGGGAGCTGCTCCGGATCGGGTGCGTCTCCTTCGAGCTGCGCCAGCGCCTCGTGCGAGTACAGCTCCGCCAGACCCTCGAGGATCCACAGGTCTGTGGCGAGTTCGCGGTTGAACCAGACGTGCGAGAGCTCGTGCAGGACGAGTTGCGCGTCCAGTTGGTCGCCGATCTGGATGGTGTGTGCATCGGCGTCGTACCACCCCCCGAATCCCAGCGCGTGCGGCGTGGCCGACTCGATGATCTGCAGCTCGCCCTCCGACGGCCAGGACAGGCCGGTGAGCTCTTCCAGCACGGGCACCCCGCCGTCCAACACGTCCTCGGCGAAGCCGGCCCACTCGTCGTCACCGGGCCAGTACCGCAGCAGCCCGGACGCCGTACCGATCTCGACCTGACGCTCCTCCAGCAGGCCGTCGTTCCGGGCGGCGACCGTCCGCCAGTAGGTCCACGGGTCCGCGATCTGGGTCTCGGTGTAGATGACGTTGCCGTCTTCGTAGTCGTATCCGGTCACCGCGTCGCCCACGGTGATCTCGTCATACGTGTCCGGCACGACGACGGTCACCGAGCTACGGTCGGGGTCGCCGAACGGAAAGATCGGAAACGACACGTACGCGCCGCTCACGCGGGTCAGACCGTCCGAGCGGGGCGGCTGGTTCGGCAGGTCATAGGTGAGGTCGACGCGCTGCGTCTGCCCGTACAGAAGCTGCGACGGCAGGTCGACGGAGATGACGGTCAGCCCGGATCCGTCGGCGGGCTCCGCCACGTCGACAGGGAGGGAACCGCCGCCGGGAACCTGCGCGGCGGCGCCCTGCGCCTCGACCAGTGCGGGAACGCTGACCTGGTCGAAGTAGTAGTAGGTGTTTCCCTGGCTCGGGCGCTCGTTGGTCAGCGTCATCTCGACCGTCACCTGAACCCGTTCGTTCTCCGGATCCAGGCGGTAGATCGTGTTGGACTCGAACCGCAACCCTTCGGCCACCGGCCGTGATGGCACGGTCGGCACCGCCACGGCAGTGGCGGACACGGTCACGGTTGCGAGGAGCACAGCGCAGATGGCCGAGACGGCCAGGACCGCCGACATGAGCGCTCGGTTGTATCTCCGGACGGGACGACGGCGGGTTGCGAACATCAACCAGGTTCCCTTCTGCGCTGCCGTCTGCGGACCGGGCACCCTCAGCGGTGGCTGTGGCATCCGCGTCGATACTAGGTGTCTGCGGTGACGGACCACTCGTCTGGTCGGCTGCCACCCGACGAGTTCACACTCATGCTGGCACCGATACCGATCCACGCCCCCACCCGCACCCGGCAAGCGACGCCGCGCCAGGAGAAGGAACCGTGCACGCGGGTGGTCTCCTACGGACTGACCAGTCCGGTCTGGTAGGCGATGACCACCAGTTGCGCTCGGTCGCGCGCACCGAGCTTCACCATCGCGTTGCTGACATGCGTCCGTGCGGTGGCCGGGCTGAGGAACAACCGCGCGCCGATCTCGGGGTTGCTGAGCCCTTCACCTACCAGGGCGACCACCTCCCGCTCACGCTGCGTCAACACGGACAGCCGGTCCTCGGCCAGCCGCTGTGCTGTACGCGTGGCGGTGACCTGTGCGATCAGCCGACGAGTGACCTTCGGCGCCAGTAGTGCGTCACCGGCTGCGACCACCCGGATCGCCTGCAGCAACTCGGCCGGGCCGGCGTCCTTGAGCAGAAACCCGCTGGCGCCGGCCTGCAACGCGTCGAACACGTACGCGTCGGTGTCATAGGTGGTCAGGATCAAGACCTTCACCTGCTCGAGGCCGCGTATCGCGGCGATCTGAGCGGTCGCCTTGATCCCGTCGAGCTCCGGCATCCTGATATCCATCAGGACGACGTCGGGTTTGGTGGCACGCGCCCACTCGACCGCCTCCCGGCCGTTGGTCGCCTCACCGACGACGGCGATGTCGTCTTCCACGTCGAGCAGGACCTTGAACCCGGCCCGCACCAGAACCTGATCGTCTGCGAGCAGGACGCGGATGGGATCGCCGGACGTGCCGTTCGCGTCACGCACGCCGTCCTGTGGGCTCATCGCACCATGGTCCCTGCTGCGTGCACGGGCAGGCGTGCGTGCACCTCGAAACCGCCTTCCGGCCGCGGTCCCGCGGTCAGTTCGCCGCCCAGCAGCTCGCACCGTTCCCGCATCCCGGCCAGTCCCTGCCCGGTGCCGGTCGGTCGCTCGGCGAGCGTGTAGCCGTCGGGACCAGGACCGTCGTCGACCACGCGGATCTCCAACGCGTCTGGGCAACGCTCCAACACCAGCGTGACCCGGGCGCCGGGTGCATGCCGGATCACATTTGTGATCGACTCCTGCAGGATCCGGTATGCCGCACGGTCCACCGCGACGGGCAGCTCGGACAACCCGATGACCTCGACCTTGAGATCGAGCCCCGCTTCGCGCGCCATCGTCAGCAGGTCGTCCAGCTGGCCCAGCCCCTGCCCGGGTGATCGGCCGTCGTCGTTGGCGCGCAACACGCCCAGAATGGCACGCATCTCGTGCAGCGCCTGGGCGCTGGTCTGCTCGATCGTGACCAGGGTCTCCCGCGCCCGTTCCGGCCGCTTGTCGAGCACGTGTGCGGTGACCCCGGCCTGCACATTGATGATCGAGATGGCGTGCGCGACCGTGTCGTGCACCTCCCGGGCGATACGCAGCCGTTCGGCGTCTACCCGGCGCCGTGCCTCTTCCTCGCGCGTCTGCTCGGCCCATTCGGCCCGCTCCTGTGCCTCCGCAGCGATGACCCGGCGAGATCGGGCCGACTCCCCGAGTGCGGCGGCCATGATGGCCGCGCCGATCCGGAAGAACACCCAACCGATGGCTTCCTGTGGCTCGACATCGGCGCCCGCCGCCAACCAGCACGTGGCGAGAAGTGCGATACCGATCGTCGCGATGCGCACTGATCGACGACCGTCGCCGTACGCGGTGAGCGTGTACAACGCCATGAAGAGCCCGAGCCAGCCGGGACCGTCGGGAAAGTCCGCCCAGAAGTAGCCCACACTGATCAAGGCTGTGACGGCGAACACCGCCGTCGGCCAGCGGCGCCGGACAACCAGGACCGCGCCGCTGACGAACAGCATGGCGTAGCCGAGATGACCGAAGTCGGAGAGGGACCGGAAGTCGGTGGTCGCGTTGGCCGCCGACGTGAGCGTGCCCTGGATCTGCATGAACGCGATGAACGCCGCGAGCAGCACATCTTGGACCAGGGCAGGCAGACGCGGGAGTCCCGGGCGGGTCATGACGTGATGATAGTCGCGGGTCGGACCGCTGCGGATCCGTCAGCAGGAGTAATCGCCTACGCCGACGGACGTAGTCGCCCCCGCACGCGCCGCGCGCCATCACGTAGCCGAAGCCGCCTCCGGCCCGAAGACGCGACAGCGCTCGAGGCAGGAACGTGGTCCATGACCACGGGTCGCAGAAGTCCCTTGGCAGAAATCGCGCACGCAGAACCGATGGAGGTACCGATGACCGACACCGTACCCGTCACCGACGGATCGCGGGCGGATCCGCCGCGACCTGGGCTGTTGGGCAGACTCGGCGGGCTGGCGTTCCGCCGGCGCGGGCGGACCGTCCTGGCCTGGGCCGCGGCGGCCGTCGTCGCGGTCGGTCTGTCGTCCACGCTCGGAGGCGACTTCGCCACCGACTACTCGGCACCCGGCTCGGACTCGAAACAGGCGCAGGACCTGCTTCAGGACCGGTTCCCGAGCCAATCCGGCGACCCCGTGGACGTCGTCGCACACACCGATGGCGAGGCGACCGACCCGGAGGCGCAAACGGACATCACGGCCCTGCTCGACGAGCTGCGCAGTCTGCCGCACGTGGCAGCGGTCGAGAATCCGTATGAGACTCCGGGCAGCATCTCCGAAGACGGCCGGACCGTCGTCGCACGCCTCTACCTCGATGTCACCAACCCCGCTGACATGCCGATCGAGGACACCGAGCAATTGATCGCGGCCGCGGAGTCCGCCGAGCGGGACGGCCTGGAGGTCGCCCTCGGCGGCCAGGCCATCCAGCTCGCCGAGGAGTCCGAGGTGGGCTCGGAGATGATCGGCCTGGTGGCAGCCGCGGTGATCCTGCTGCTGGTGTTCGGCTCCGTCGTCGCGGCCGGCTTGCCGCTGGCGATGGCTATCGGTGGTCTGGCGGTCAGCGCCAGCCTGGTGGGGTTGCTCGCCGCCCTGGTCGACGTCCCGGAGTGGGCGCCCGTGCTGGGCATGATGCTCGGTATCGCGTTGGGCATCGACTACGCCCTGCTGATGGTCACGCGCTTCCGCGAGTGGCGGGCGGCGGGACTGGAGCCCGAGGCGGCGACGGCGGCCACGCTGGACACCGCCGGACGCGCCGTCCTGGTGGCCGGCTGCACCGTGATGGTCAGCATGCTCGGCCTGTTCGCCATGGGACTGTCCTTCATGAGCGGCGCGGCCGTCGTCGCCATGGTCGCGGTGCTGATCGTCATGGCGGCGGCGGTCACCCTGTTCCCGGCGCTGCTGGGCTACCTCGGCCCGCGCATCGACCGGCTCCGGCTGCCGATCGGCAAGCGCGGACCGGCGCAGGTCACCGAAGACGGCCACATGGTGCCGCCGAAGGGGTGGGTGCGGTGGAGCGGCGTCGTGCGCAGGCACCGGATCCCGGCCGCCATCGTCAGCGTCGCCGGGATGCTCCTGCTCGCCGTCCCATTCCTCGGCACCTATATGGGCCTTCCCGACGCCGGCAACAACCCGGAGGACTCCTCGACCCGCCAGGCGTACGACATGCTGGCCGAAGGCTTCGGCGACGGCGCGAACGCACCGTTGCTCGTGGTCGCCGACCTGTCCCAGGCGTCGAGCGCGCAGACCGGCAGTGGCGGCGCGGCCGTCGAGCAACTGCACGCGGGAATGCAGGCGACCGAAGGGGTCGCCGTCGTGTCGCCGCCGCGCCTGGACGAGACCGGAGAGACCGCGATGATGACCGTCGTGCCCACCACCGGCCCGCAGGACCCGGCCACGGAAGACGTGGTGCACGCGATCCGGGACGAGGTGGCTCCGGCTGCCGTCGGCGGCAGCGGCGCCGAGGTCCACGTCGGCGGCGTCACCGCCTCCGTGATCGACATGAACGCGTCCATCGCCGATCGGCTCGGGTTCCTCATCGGGGGCGTCGTCCTAGTGTCGGTGCTGCTGTTGCTGGTGGCGTTCCGCAGCGTCGTCATCGCGGTGACCGCCGCCGTCATGAACCTGCTCTCGGTGGCCGCCACCTACGGCGTCGTGGCGTACTTCCTGGAAGGTGGATGGGCCGGCGAGCTGATCGGCATCGACACCGAGACACCGATGGCCGCCTTCCTGCCGGTGATCATGTTCGCCCTGCTGTTCGGGCTGTCCATGGACTACGAGGTGTTCCTGATCAGCCGGGTGCGCGAGGCCTGGGTGCGGCACCGCGACAACGGGCGTGCTATCACCGAGGGCCTCGC
Source organism: Phytoactinopolyspora halotolerans (assembly GCF_010550675.1). GTDB lineage: Bacteria > Actinomycetota > Actinomycetes > Jiangellales > Jiangellaceae > Phytoactinopolyspora > Phytoactinopolyspora halotolerans. Next base: position 150,464 of record NZ_JAAGOA010000007.1, read on the forward strand.
CGGCACGGCACGCGTCATCACGGCCGCGGCGGCGATCATGATCGTGGTGTTCGCCGCGTTCATCCCGGACGACCAGGTCTTCATCAAGGTCTTCGGGGTAGGCATGGCCACCGCGATCCTCATCGACGCGACGGTCGTACGGATGCTGCTGGTCCCGGCCGTCATGCACATCCTCGGCCGCAGCAACTGGTGGCTGCCCGGCGCGCTGGAGCGACGCCTGCCACAGCTGCACGTCGAGGGCAACGCCGACGCCTACCTGAAGCCACGCACGGAGCGGCCGCTGGCAGGAGCGGTACTGCAGCCGCAGTCGCAGCCGCTGCCCTGACGTCGCGCGGTAGCGCCACTGCCCTGACGCCACGGCCGCAGTGGGTCACCTCATCGTTGCCCCAGCGACAGCGAGGTGACCCACTGTCGTGACCGGAAAGGGCCGGGCACAGGCGCGTGGCGGTTCCGTCATCCGCGCGACATCTGAGAGGCGCATCCGATGTTCGTATTGCTGTGCCACGCGTCCCTATTCGCGGGCGGACACCAGGGCGATCGGTGCGATCCGGGTCGCTGCCCGCACGGACGCCCACGTAGCGACCGTGATCACGACGAACGCACCGCCGGCGACAGCACCGGCAAGTTCCCACGGGACATCGACGACGGCGGCACCGAGCGTCCTCTCGATCCCGCCCGCGATCCCGGTCATCGTCCCGGCGACGATCACACCGCCCAGGCATACACCGATGGCGGTGACCGCCCACGCCTCGATCAGTGCTGAACGGACCACCTGCTGCCTGGTCAGGCCCGTCACCCGTGCGGTGGCGAACTCGCGCTTCCGCTCGGCACTGGAGATGACCACGGCGTTGACGACGGCCATGGCCGCGTAGAGACCCGACAGGCCCATCAGCACCACGAGCACCCCGACGTTCTCGTCCTGTTGCTCGGCGGTCTGGGCGGACGCCCACTCCTCTACCGACCGCGTGACACCCAGATCAGCGGACCGGATCGCCTCCACAACCTGATCGGGATCAGCGTGAGGTTCCAGCTGAACCACCGCATGCGCCGGCCAGTTCGCCCGTTCCTCCGGCGTGAACAGGTCCATCGGGACGAGAATCCCGTCGCTGCCCGACAGCGTCTCCGGAAGGACGGCGACGACGGTCGGGGAGAACTCCCGCTCTGATACCTGCTCGAGTACCCGTGCCGTCACCGTCGTACCGAGGTCCACCCGGTAGCCAGGGCTCGTGGTCACGGCGATGGCCGAGCCGCTCAGCTCGTCCAACGAGCCGGCCAGCGCTTCCTGCCGGTGGGTCCGCCGGTAGGCATCCGGCTCGACCGCGACGATGCCGGAACTGAAGACCTCCTCCTCTAACTCTTCGGGATCGCCGATGTCCACCGTTATCGTCACGATCATCGGCACGCTGATCTGCGATGACACCACGGCGACGCCATCGAGGGAAGCGAGCTTCTCAGTCCGCGCGCCGGTCGACTCCACGATCAGGTCGCCGTCGATCATCTGCTGTTGTTCCTCGCCCGCCGCGACGGCCAGCGAGCCGAGGCTGCCGGCGAGGCCCAGCAGCAACGCGACCAGCACGATCAGCGGCGCCGCCGTCGCGGCGCTGCGTCGCACGCCGTCCCGCAGGTTCGCCTCGGCCAGGCGCCCGACGGCGCTCACCGCACCCAGCAGACCCAAGACCCTGCCCGCCAGCGGGACGACGAGTGGGCTCAGCATGCTCAGCGCCAGCCCACCGGTGATCGCGAGCCCCATCGACGTCGCCACCGCCACGTCCGTGTCCGCACCTTCCGACCGCGCGGCCGTGAACAGCCCCACCGAGGATGCCAGCATCAACAGCCCGAAGATCCACCGCGGCAGCGTCATCATTCGGCCGGCGCGCCCGGTGTCAAGCAGTGCCTCGAGCGGGCGCACCTTCGCCGCCCGGCGCGACGCCGCGAGGACGCCGAGCAGGGCGACGACGAGACCCGTGCCGGCCGCGACGGCGGTGTGCCAGCCGGCCCATGGAGTGGCGAAACCGTCCGGCAGGAATTCCAGCTCGGTCAGCAACCACCGCTGGATCCGCACCGCGGCGAAGCCGACCGGAAAGCCGAGCGCGGCGCCACACAGGCCGAGCAGCACCCCTTCGCACAGCAGCAGCCTGCGCAGCTGGCGCCGCCGCGCACCGAGCACCCGCAACAGCGCGAGGTCACGGCGCCGCTGGGCGACGGCGAAGGCAAACGTGGAACTCACGATGAAGATCGCGAGGAACGCGGCGATGACCATCGCGATCCCCATGAGGGTGGCGGCGCCGTCGTAGTTGTCGCGGATCTGCGCCTCTTCCAGAGGATCGAGGCCCTCGGGAATGGGCGGATCGCCCGCCGCGGCCATGATCTGCAGGGACGCCTGGACCAGCGCCACGCCCACGGCGACGCTCAGGATCGCACCGACGAACAGCTGCCAGCGTTCACGGAAACCGCTCCACGACAGCCGGACCATACCCGTCACGCCTCCCTGCCATGCCGCTCGCCGTCCTCCAGGCCGGCGAGCATGTCGGCCACATCCTTCGCGGACGGGCGCGCAGCGCGGTCGACGATCCGTCCGTCGGACAGGAACAGCACCGAGTCGGCGGACGACGCGGCGAGCGGATCGTGCGTCACCATCACGATCGTCTGGCCCGTGTCGGTCACCATCTCACGGAGCAGATCGAGGACGACGCGCGCCGACGACGAGTCCAGGGCACCGGTCGGCTCGTCGGCGAAGAGAACGGGCGGGCGGGCCACCATGGCTCGGGCGATCGCCACTCGCTGCTGCTGGCCGCCGGAGAGTTCGCGCGGGCGGTGCCGGGCCCGGTCGCCGAGGCCGACCGAGGTCAGGGTCGCCCGTATCTCCCGCTTCGACACGCGCACTCCCGCAAGCCTCAGCGGCAGCGCGACGTTCTGTTCGGCGGTGAGCGAGCCGATCAGGTTGAAATTCTGGAAGACGAAGCCGATGTCCGCCCGCCTGAGTTCGGTGAGTGCGGCGTCCGGTGCTCGCGTGATCTCCGTGCCGCGGAGGACCACCTGCCCGGTGTCCGCGCGTTCCAGCCCGGCCGCGCAGTGCAGCAGTGTCGACTTGCCGGACCCGGACGGGCCCATCACCGCCGTCCAGGATCCGGTGGGGAAATCGACGTCCACGCCGTCCAACGCCCGGACCCGCGCCTGTCCCCTGCCGTAGTCTTTCGTCACGCCGCGCAGCTCAACGGCGGCGTGGTCGGTTGCCAGCATCGTCACCGTTCCAGGACAGCCGACAACCCGCTCCGCGGTCACTACGTATGATCGGTGAAACCGAGGTAGGGCTAGGCCTACCCGCCTTCTCCGGCCAACCGGCTGGTCATCGAGGCTGCGGCGGCTAGCGTGGTGCAGGTGCACGACATGGATCCGCGGACCGCACTGGAGTCCGTCACCCGTCGCCGGTTTCTGCTGACCCGCTGGCCGTGGCGGTCACTGGGCTACCTGGTGACGACCGGGCTGGTCGCCCTCGGGGCGGCGCCGCTCGTGCTGGCGGGCCTGCCGTGGATCGTGCTGCTCTCGCTGATCTCCGAGCCCGGCAACCGGCCCGGCCTGGGTACGTCTGTCCTGCTCATGTTCACCGGCCTGGTGCTCATGGTGGCTCTCGGCCCGCTGGTGTCGATACCGCTGGCGGAACTGGAACGGCGGCGGCTGCGGATGGTCGACGACCGCACGGTGCTGTCCGCGCACCGGGAACCTCCCGGCGCCGATCTGTGGTCCTGGCTGCGCACCCGCTACTCCGAGGCGGCGACGTGGCGGGAGCTCGGGTACGCGCTGTTACTGGTCACGGTCGCGCCGCTGGCCTATTTCGTCGTGCTGGTCGCCTTGGTGTTCGTCATGTTCCTGGTCGGTAGCCCCCTGCTGATCGCGCTGGAGGAAGGCCCGGTCAGCCTGGGGCTCGGCGAGATCGACTCTCCGGCTCAGGCGATACCCTATGCGCTCGCCGGCCTCGTCCTGCTCCCCGCGGTCCCGTACCTGTTCGCGGTGCTCGCCGGTGGGCACGGTGTCGTCGCGAGAGCGCTGCTGCACGGAGAAGACCGGGAAGAACTGCGAGCTCGGTTGGTCGACGTATCGCGCTCCCGGGCTCGGCTGGTGGACGCGTTCGAGGCCGAACGACGCCGGATCGAACGCGACCTGCACGACGGCGCGCAGCGGCGGTTGGTCAGCCTCACCCTTCAGCTCGGCATGGCCCGCCTGGACCTGCCGCCGCAGTCGCCTGCCGCGGCGGCCGTCTCGGACGCGCACGAGCAGGCCAAGCAGGTCATGGCCGAGCTGAGAGAACTGATCCGGGGTATCCATCCGCAGGTCCTGACCGACCGCGGCCTGGGCGCGGCACTGCGTCACCTGGCCGACGAGGCCTCGATCCCGGTGACGGTCGACGTCGACGTACCCGAGCGACCGTCGGAGCACGTGGAGGGGACGGCGTATTTCGTCGTATCCGAGGCGCTGACGAACGTGGCGAAGCACAGCGGGGCGAGCGAGGCGCGGGTCACTGTCCAACGGCGCCGGGATGCGCCCGACGGCGATCTGCTCATCGTCCAGGTGTGGGACGACGGCCGGGGCGGAGCCGATCCGGAACGCGGCACCGGACTGATCGGGCTGGCTGACCGGGCCGCCGTCGTGGACGGCAGAATGTTTCTGTCCAGCCCGACCGGCGGGCCGACCGTCCTACGCGTGGAGCTTCCGTGCAGCCCGAACCACCAGCACAGCCCGACCCAGTGGCGCAGCCGGAACAATCGGTCACCCGGGTAGTGCTCGCCGAGGACGGCGTGCTGCTCCGTGAAGGTCTGGCCGGGCTGCTGGATCGCTTCGGCTTCCGGGTGGTCGCCGCCGTCGGCGACGCCGACGCCCTCAGAGCCGCCGTCGATGAACACTCCCCGGACCTGGTGGTGACCGACATCCGGATGCCTCCGGGTTTCGCCGACGAGGGCCTGCGGGCCGCAGTCGAGCTTCGGCGTCGCCACCCTGACCTGGCTGTCGTCGCCCTGAGCCAGTACGTCGAGCAGAGCTACGCTTCCGAGCTGATCGACTCGGCCGACGGCCACGGCGTCGGTTACCTGCTCAAGGATCGCATCGTCGACGTGGAAGAGTTCGTCGGCACGCTGCGGCAGGTGGTGAACGGCGGCACCGTCGTCGATCCGCAGGTGGTCCGCCAGCTGCTACGTCGCCGCCGAGACCCGCTGGCGCGGCTGTCCCCACGCGAGCACGAGGTGCTGGCACAGATCGCCGAAGGTCACTCCAACGCCGCGATCGCACGGAACCTGGTCATCACCGAGGCAGCCGTCGGCAAGCACATCAGCAGCATCTTCACCAAACTGGACCTGCCGCCGACCGAGGAGACCAACCGCCGAGTATCCGCCGTCCTGGCCTACCTGAGACACGACTCCCCATAGACACGACTCCCCATGATCATGAACACTTACCGTTCATATGGCACGGGAACTGTTCATGATCATGGGGCTGTGAGCGCGGTCGATGGTGGCGGAGCCGATGACGCGGTCGCCGTCGTAGAGGACGATCGCCTGGCCCGGCGCCACGCCCTCCTGCGCCACGTCGAACCAGACGGTGAGGACGTCATCCACCAGCTCGGCCCGGGCCGGCACCGGCTCACCGTGCGCCCGGAACTGCGCCGCGCATTCGACGACGCCGACGGGAGCCGGGCCGCACCACCGCGGCGCCGAGCCGACGACCTCGCCGACAGCGAGCTCCTCTCGCGAACCGACCGTGACACGGCGGTCCACCGGGGAGATGTCCAGCACGTACCGCGGTTTGCCGTCCGGCGCCGGGCGGCCGATCCGCAACCCCTTGCGCTGGCCGATGGTGAATCCGAACGTGCCGTCGTGCTCGCCGATTACCTCGCCGGATGTGTCCACCACCTCGCCGGGCGCCTCGCCCAGCTGGTCGCGGAGGAACCCCGCCGTGTCGCCGTCGGCGATGAAGCAGATGTCGTGGCTGTCCGGCTTGCGCGCCACCGCCAGCCCGCGACGCTCCGCCTCGTCCCGGATGTCGGTCTTCACCGTGTCGCCCAGTGGGAAAATCGCGTGTGCCAGCTGCTCCGAGGTCAACACGCCCAGCACGTAGGACTGGTCCTTCTCCGGGTCGACGGCTCGATGCAGCTCGCGGCCCTGGGGTCCGTCCAGGATGCGCGCGTAGTGTCCGGTGCAGACCGCGTCGAAGCCCAGCGCGAGCGCACGCTCGAGAACGGCGGAGAACTTGATCTTCTCGTTGCAGCGCAGGCACGGGTTCGGGGTGCGGCCGGCGGCATACTCGGCGACGAAGTCCTCCACCACGTCCGCCCGGAACCGCTCCGCGAGGTCCCAGATGTAGAACGGGATGCCCATGACGTCCGCGGCCCGGCGCGCGTCCCGCGAGTCCTCAAGCGTGCAGCACCCGCGCGCCCCCGACCGGAACGACTGCGGGTTGGACGACAGCGCCAGGTGCACGCCGGTTACGTCGTGCCCGGCATCGACCATCCGCGCGGCCGCCACCGCCGAGTCGACGCCTCCGGACATCGCTGCCAGTACTCGCATTCTCGTCCTCACCGGTTGTTCTTCCAGGTAGCGTCCACGAGGCCCGCCGCACGTGCCCGTTCCACCGCCGGACCGATCGCCTCGATCACGGCATCCACGTCCTCCGGGGTGGAGGTGCGGCCCAATGAGAAGCGCAGCGACGCTTGCGCCACGTCGTCGGCGATCCCCATCGCAAGCAGCACGTGCGACGGACGGGACACCCCGACCGAGCATGCGCTGCCGGTCGAGCAATAGACGCCGGCGGCGTCCAGCAACAACAGTAGCGAGTCGCCCGTGCAGCCGGGAAACGAGAAATGCGCGATCCCGGGCAGAGTCCGCGCCCCGGCAGCGTTGCGGATCGCGTCCGGCACGGCCGCGGTCACACCGTCCGCGAGCCGGTCACGCAACCGGCTCAATCTCCGCATGTGCGGCTCCACGTCTCGGGTGGCGGCTCGGGCCGCGGTCGCGAAGCCCGCGAACGACGGCGCGTCGAGCGTGCCGGAGCGCACATCCCGTTCCTGCCCGCCGCCGTGCTGAACCGGCGTCAGCGTGACGTCGCGACGGACGAGGAGAGCACCCACACCGATCGGCCCGCCGAGCTTGTGCGCCGAGATCGTCACCGTGTCCAGGCCGCTGGCGGAGAAGTCGATCGGCACCTGCCCCGCCGCCTGCACGGCGTCCGAATGCACCGGGATCCCGTGTTCGTGCGCGACGGCGGTGATCTCTCCCATCGGCTGCACGGTGCCGACCTCGTTGTTCGCCCACATGACGGCGACCAGCGCGACCGACTCCGGATCCCGCCGCACGGCGGCACTGTACGCGTCCAAGTCGAGCCGGCCGTTGCGGTCGACCGGCAACCACTCGACCTCGGCACCTTGTGCGTCGCCCAACCATTGCACCGTGTCCATGACGGCGTGATGCTCGACGGCGGAGGCCAGAATCCGCACCCGCCGCGGGTCTGCGGCCCGCCGGGACCAGTACAAGCCCTTCACGGCGAGGTTGTCGGCTTCGGTGCCGCCGGAGGTGAACACGACCTCACTCGGCCCGGCCCCGAATGCGGCCGCCACGGTCTCGCGCGACTCCTCGACGAGCTTGCGGGCCTGCCGCCCGGCGGCGTGCAGCGACGACGGGTTGCCGAGGGTAGCCATCGTCTCCGCGACGACCTCGATCACCTCGGGCAAGATGGGGCTCGTCGCGGCGTGGTCCACGTAAACGCGCCGCTCCGACATACGTCGTCCAGAATACCGTGCCGGCCGTCTGGCTTCAGATTTCAACGTCGCCATCGGTGGGCATCGGCGATGGGATGCGGGTTTGGTGCGCTATAACCCACCAAACCCGCATCCCATAATCGCGACACCAGCGCCAGGATGGTCGCAGCTTCACGCCTTGCGCTTGGTGATCTCCTCAGTCGCCTGCGGCAGGACCGTGTGCAGATCACCGACGACGCCGAAGTCCGCCATCGAGAAGATCGGCGCCTCCGCGTCCTTGTTGACCACCACCACGGTCTTCGAGGTCTGCATTCCCGCCCGGTGCTGAATGGCTCCGGAGATGCCGGCGGCGACGTACAGCTGCGGCGAGACGGTCTTTCCGGTCTGGCCGACCTGATGGGCGTGGGGGTACCAGCCGGAGTCCACCGCCGCACGGGATGCGCCGACCGCGGCACCGAGTGCGTCGGCGAGCGCCTCCACCGGACCGAAGTCACCGCCGGTTCCTCGACCGCCGGAGACCACGATCGCGGCCTCGGTCAACTCCGGCCGCCCGCTCTCCCCGCGAGCGGCGCGTTCCACGATCCTGGCACGTTTGGCCGTGTCGGAGATCGACACCGCCACCTTCTCCTCCACCGGTGTGCTCTGTGCCGGCTCCGGCGTGGCGGCATTGGGCTTGACCGTGACGATCGGCGTGCCGTGGGTGACCCGGGCGGTCACCGTGTACCCACCGGCGAAGACGGACTGCGTCGTCGTGATGCCGGCGTCCGCGGCCACGACATCGACCGCGTCGGTGATGAGGCCCGATTCGAGCTTGATCGCCAGCCGTGCGGCGATCTCCTTACCGTCCGGGTTGGAGGCGAGCAGGATAGCCGCGGGCTGTGCCGTCGCCGCGACCTGCGCCAGCACTTCGGCCTGTGGCGCCACGAGGTGGTCCACGAGCTCCGGGTTCTCCGCCACATACACCTTGGCCGCACCGAACTGCGCCAGTGTGTCGCGAGCGGCGTCGTAACCGGAGCCGATGAAGACCGCCGAAGGCTCACCGAGGCGGCGGGCGATGGTCAGCAGCTCGGTTGTCGTCTTGCGTACCGCGCCGTCCGCATGGTCGACGAGGACGAGGATCTCAGCCATATCTGTGTGCTCTCCCTCGAACGCTTCAGATGAACTTCTGGTCGGCCAGATAGGCGGCGAGCTTGGCGCCACCGTCGCCCTCATCCGTGACGACCTCGCCTTGGGTGCGCGGCGGACGGGCCGTCACCGACGCCACGACGGACCAGGCGGCCGACAACCCGACGGAGCCGGCGTCGATGCCCAGGTCGGCCAGCGACCACGTCTGAACCGGCTTCTTCTTGGCCGCCATGATGCCCTTGAAGGACGGATAGCGGGGCTCGTTGATCTGGTCGGTGACGGAGACGATGGCCGGCAGCGCGGCCTCGACTGTCTCGGTGACGTCGGCGTCCCGGCGCGCCCGCACGGTGCCGCCGTCGAGCGTCAGTTCGCCGACGAAGCCGACGTGAGCAAGCTGGAGCCGCTCAGCCAGCATGGCGGGGACGACGCTCATCCCGCCGTCGGTGGACGCCATGCCGGTGAACACGAGGTCGACCTCGCCCACCTTCTCGATCGCGGCCGCCAGCACCTGGGACGTCGCCAGCGCGTCCGACCCGTGGAGCGCCTCGTCGAGCACATGCACGCCGGAGTCCGCTCCCATCTGAAGCGCTCGCTTGATGGCGTCCTGCGCCTGCTCCGGCCCCATGGTGACGGCGATGACCTCGGCGTCGCCGGCGTCGGAGATCTTGAGCGCCTCCTCCACTGCGTACTCGTCGAGCTCGGACAGGATGCTGTCTACGCTGACCCGATCGGTCGTGTAGTCCGCTTCATCGAATTTCCGGTCCGCCGCGGCGTCCGGGACGTGCTTCACTAGAACGACGATCTTCATGGCCGACAGACAACCTCCTCAGCTTGCCTTCCAAAGCCTTGAGGACGTGCGGCGCAGGGCGTCGCAGTCTCGAAACGAATGACCCGATCGTACCCATGGTTACTCGCGAGTAACAAATCGTGTGTGGTTTTTCACCTAGCTCTTCGTCACCGTCGTCTCCGGCCTGTCGGCCAGCTGCTCGTCGCCCTCGGTCCGTTCGAGGTCAGCGGGGGCATCGTCATCCGCGACCACGCGCCCTCGACCACGACGTCGGGCCCGACGACGGGCCACCCACGCGATGGCGGACCGGTACGTCTCGTCCCGGATGAAGATGGCGTCCGCGGCAAGGATCGCCAGCGAGAACCAGGGCAGCGCCATGGTCACCGCGATCCCCACATGCATGAAGAACACCAGCACCAGGGCGACCACACGAGTGCCGCGACGCATCAACAGCAGGGGAAAGAAGACCTGGACGAAGACCGTGATGTAACTACCGATCGTCACCAGGATGCCGCTGGCGTAGACGATCTCGTTCAAGGCCGGCCAGGCAGCGTACTGGTCGATCCGCAGCGGGTAGTACAGCCCGACGCCCTCCTGCCACATCGACCCCTGGACCTTCGACATGCCCGAGACCACATAGACCACGAACACCTGGCCCGCGATGCCGAGCAACGCGACGTTGTGGAAGAGCACGCCCGGCCAGGCCGGCCACGTCCAGCGGGGGCGCTCGCCCGGGCTCGCGCCTCCTGTCTCCTCGAGGGGCGCGGGCCCGCTCCCGCGGCGCCGACGACGCGCGTCCAGCGACCAGTGCATGGAGACATCGGCGAGGCAGAAGAACAGCAGCGAGATACGGATCAGATTGTCGCCCGCGTCCGTGGCGAGCGGGTTGAGCCGCATCAAGCTCGTCAGCATGAGTAGCAGTACGGGGGTGATGAAGCGGGTACGCCATCCGAGCGTGAACAGCACCGCTACCACCGTCAACGCCAGGTACTTCAACGTGAAGACGGCCGACGAGTCCTCCACGCCGAAGATGACCGTGAACGGAAATCCCCAGTAGTCCACCGTGAGCCAGGGATCGAGCCACCGGGCTCCCGGACCCCAGACATAATGCCGATCGGCAAAGTTCACGATCAGCGAACCCAGAATGGCCACACCCAAGCAGATCCGCATCGCCGACAGCCCGTAGGCAGCACGTTTGCGGCCGAACAGCCATTGTTCACCCTCGTCCAGCAGCCGGAAAACCGTCATTGCAGCCCCCGCATGGTGTTGGCGAAGGCCTCGTCGTCCTGGCCCTCGTTCACCAGCACCGGCCGCCAGCCGAAGTCGTGGTAGGACCGTGACGGTTCCTCCGGCTCCGGTTCGTTGCGCACATCCCACCGCGGCACCGGCGTCCGTCTGAGCTGGAACTGCACGGCGACGATCTCGCCGCCCCACAGCGCTCGCGCTACCTGCGTCGCGTATCCCGTGGCCACCCGGTCAGCACGCACCATGTTCGCCACCCGCGATGACGTCTCGCCGCCCTGCGCCGAGATCAGATCGTCCGCCAGCGGCTTCCAGTTCTCCATATCCGTGTAGTCACTGGTCATGATCTCTTGCTGTTCGTTGGACAGGTCATCCCACGCCGAATCCAACCGCCGGTGCAGGTTGGAGGAGAGCCGGCTGGCTCGTGACGGTGCCGGATTGTGCGTGACCAAGGTCCATTCCGCCTCCGTCGCCGAGATCCACTCGGTCGTTCTCTCACCGCCCGTCGAGGGGTCGTTATACCGGGCCCGCACCAACAACTCGTCCTCAGCGTTCACCGGATTGGGAGCGAAGAGACTCCAGTTCTGTATGAACATCGGACGCATATAGCCACGCATCTCGTCCCCGACCGCGTCCTTGATCGGGTTCGACGGTGCGTTCCACAGGAATGTCAAGGCGAAGTGCATACACAACAGGCCCACGAGGAAGAACGCGACCCCGCGGGCTATCGGCGGCACTGATACAACGCGCTGCCGCTCGTCGTCGTCAGACACGCCCGCCAGATTAGACGACGTAGGTACAGCAGCACAGGCGGGATCGGAAATGGACACCGTAGGCATAGAACGGCCCCGGCCCGCGGGCACGTCGCCGAAACGACGCACCTCGCGGGCCAGGGCCCTTAGTTGAGAAGGAGTGCTGAGATCAGCCCTGCGTCGTCATCCGACGGTTCCGGCTGCTGACGAACAGCGTGTAGCCACCCACAGCCAGCAGTCCAACCACCAGCAGCAGCCACATGATGTTCGAACCGGTGTCCGGAAGGTCACCGTTGCCGTCAGCATCCGCGTCAGCATCAGCATCGGCCTCGGCGTCTGCATCCGCATCGGCCTCGGCGTCTGCATCCGCATCGGCCTCGGCGTCTGCATCCGCATCGGCGTCAGCGTCGGCATCCGCGTCAGCATCCGCATCGGCGTCAGCATCCGCATCGGCGTCAGCATCCGCATCCGCGTCAGCGTCGGCATCCGCGTCAGCATCCGCATCGGCGTCAGCGTCGGCATCCGCGTCAGCATCCGCATCCGCATCCGCATCCGCATCAGCATCCGCATCAGCGTCCTGTTCCTGGACCACGTTCGGTCCGACCTGCGAGCGAGCCAGATCGATCGTCGCCAGGCTGTTCTCGCCCGGGAGGACGTCGATGTAGAGCGCGGACACGCTGTACGGACCGCCCGACTCGACTGCCGCCGGCGACACGTTCTCACTGCTCAACGCCTGAGTGTGCCCGCTATCCATCGGCTGGTCCGGCTGGTAGTTCAACTTGATCGACAGCACGTCGGTCAGCACGTCAAGCAGACCGTCGGTCAGCTCGTCGAGCCCCAAAGCGTCCAGCAGTCCGTCCAGGATGTCGCCGAGCTCGTCAAGCAGCCCGGCCGGCTCCACTCCCAGCTCATCGGCCGCCGCGGAATCCAGCGCGCCACTCACACCGTTGAGGACGTCGTCGAGCAGGCCGGACAGCAGGTCGCCGAGGTTGCCCAGCAATCCGCCGAGCACCTCCGAGCTCAGCAGCTCGGTGTTCGGCGCCTGGCCGTTGAGCCCGCCGTCGAGGAGTGCGTTCAGGTCGATCGTCAACGTCCCCGTCGACAGGTCGAGCTCGAGGCCGTCGCCGCCAATGGCGCTGCCCAGAACCTTGTCGACCGCGGCCTGGACGTCGCCGGCCACCTCGGACTCAGACTCGGACCCCAGAGCGTCCAGGCTCAGGCCCGCGTCCTCGGCGAGCCCGCTGACGTCCGCCGTGGCGGACGCGATGTCGGACCCCAGGCCCGCCAGCAACGGGATCGTCACCTTGAGGTAGCCGCCGGCGATCTCGTAGTCCCGGGTCAGCTCGAACTCGTCTTCGGCCGACTCCGGACCGGTGAGGAACGCCTCGGACGAGATGGCGCCGAGCTCCAGCTCGATATCGGCGATCAGGTCCGTGAGCTCTTCGCCCAGGAGGTTCGTCAGGTCGAAGGTCGCGTTGGCCGGGAACCCGGCATCCACGCCTGTTCCGATGCCACCGTTGTCGGCCACGGCGCCGGTAGCGGCGCTCGACGTGCCTTCATCCTCCGCGGTGGCCCATTGGTTCACCGCGCCGAGCTCGATGATGTCCTTGAGTGGCAGCTGCACACCGCCCTCGACATTGAGCTCGATCGCGTTGAGCACCTCGACCTCGAGCGGGTTGGCCTCGGTGACCGGCTCCGGCGTGCCGTCGTTCTGCACCTCGACACCGGCCAGCTCGGCGATGTCGTCGAGGTCGGCGCCAAGAACCTCGCCGGACAGGAAGCGCGCTTCGGCGCGCGAGATGTCTCCTTCGGCCGCCGACGCTGGCATCGCCAGATTCGTCGTGGCCAGGGCGGTGATCGCCCCTGCGGCGACGGTGCTCGCGAGCAGCCGTCGACGCCCCTTACTTGCAAACGTCATGCCTTCTCCCCTAGGCAGTACCCAAATTGGCTGTCGCGGAACATTCAGCACAGACTCATACCGCGACATGACCTAGACACTATCGGTATGAAGCGCGCTTGTCGCAGGGCGGATGATCATACGTTTGGCTGAACTTTATGTCCGGTTAGGGACTACCCAGGTGACGAATATCGTAAGTCTCTACATGGCACATATAGACGACTATTTCGGACATTACCGCACATGATGGATACCGATACGGCACCATTCCGCATCGCATTGTTGAGGCCGTCACGTCACCACATTGACGGCGGGCCTACGGCCTCGCCGACGCACCGCTGGAGTCGACTTCACGGCCGGCCATACGGCTCACGATCTGGCATCCGTCGAGTACGACGAGACGCTGTTCGAGCGCCGCCACACGCACCACCGACGACGCAGCGCGGCAGACGTCCACAGGTCCACAGGACGTGGTAAGACGCGGTAAAGCTGAGTCAGTCACGCGGTCGAGCGCGGACCATCGCCACGCGCGGCACCGACCACTTCTCTGACCCCGTCCGCCGGCACGATGGACGTCGCACGTCGATTATCCGTCGATGGGCCCACCGGATTTTCCGCTCCGCCCGCCTTGCGACCCTGTGACCGATTCTTCCATGTGCCGCGAACCCAGCGCTGAAGACCTTCGTATGTCGAATCACGAATGAATATGGCGTCGGCGGCCATGATGAACAAAGAGAAGAACGGCAATCCCATGAATACGGCGATCCCCACATGCATCGCGCTGACGCTCAGCAACGCGAGCACCCGGGTTGTCCGCCGCAGTAACAACAGCGGGAAGAACAACTGGATGAACACCGAAAAATACGTCGCTACCAACACACCCAGCGCGCTCATGGTCAGCATGTCGCTCAACGCCGGCCACGGCGCATACAGGTCAACCTGCAGCGGATAGTAGATACCGGTGCCGTCCTGCCAGGCCGAGCCCTGAATCTTGTACATCGCCGACGCGACGTAGATGATGAAGACTTGGCCCGCTATCGCCAGCACAGCCATGTTGTGCAGCAGCGTCGCGACCTTCGAGCCGTTCTCTCGCAACTCTGGCCAGATGGGCAACCGAATCGGGCTCCGCCACTCGCCCGCCGCTTGTTTCGCTCGACGCCGGGCGTCCAGTGACCAGCGCCCGGAGATATCGGCGAAGCACATGTAGAACAGCACGATCCGGAAGATGTTGTCACTCTGATCGCCGTAGATCGGCTGCGATTCTATGAGGCTGACCCAGAGAACGAGGGCCATGGGCGCGATGAATCTGGTTCGCCAGCCGATGACTAACAAGACGAGGACGGCCGCTACCAGGCCAAGCTTGAGGTCAAGCTCGACGGTGCCGCTGCCTCCGTGAAACATCGTGAACGGCCAACCGAAGTCCCCGTTGTCATCGATGAGCTCCAGCCACCGGGAGGCGTCGCCCCACAGGTAGTGGCGGTTGAGCCAGTTCGCCGCCAAAAAGCCCAGCGCGGTCAAGCCGAAGACGATCCGCACGACGGCCAGCCCGTACGAGGCGCGCCGACCGCCGAAGAGCCACTCCTCCGCGAAGCGAACCTTGCGTCCGATGTGCTTGTCCCAGAGGTCGGCACGCTCGTCGGCCGGCCTCGACGTATCGGTTGTCCCAGATCGCATGTCGCTCACGACGCGAACCTTTCGATGGCAGCGGCAAAGGACTCCCGGTCTTGCCCGTCGAACTCCACAAACGGACGCCGGCCGAACTCGCGGACGCGCGTCGGCCGGTCGGAGTCATCCTTCCGTCTGGCGAAGGGCGCTGCATCTTGCTCGACGATCTTGAACTGCACATATTGCAAGCCAGCATCTTCGCCCCACCATGCGTATGCGAACTGCGTCGCGTACGCGGTGATCGTTTCGTCGTACCGCAGCACATAAGAGATGCGGCCCGACGGGCTGTGATCGCCCTCCAGCATCCGCGCCTCCAGGCGATCCCAGGCGTCGTCGTGGTAGTGGGCCTCGAGTGCCTTTTGCTCTTCATTCGTCAGCTTGGCGCGTTGTCGACCGATGCGCGACGCGAGCTTTGTCGTCACCTTACCGGCGCGTGACGGCGTCAGGTTATGCGTGATCGCGTCTTGAATCTCCAACTCGGTGACGTCGACCCATTCGGTCGGGCGTTCGGCGTCGTACCACCCGCGTACGTAGAGGTGATGCTCCGTGTCGATCGGGTTCGGGGCGAAGAGACTCCAGTTCTGCTGAAAGAACGGCTCCATGTAGGAATCAAGGGGTTCATCCCACGCGTCCTTCGCTACGTTGTCCGGTCCGACGAAGATCGCGGTCGCAGCTAGATGTGCCGTCACAGCCGCCCCCAGAACCGCCGCCAAGGCTTTCAGCCATGCTGGCCGCGTCTGCTGCATCAACAGCCCCTTCATCTCTCTCACGGATTACCCGTCGTCCGTGCCCGGAGCGCCCTATCCACCCCGCGTGTACCGATCTTCCGCCCTTGCCCCAAGTACTCGTATCACGAACGCCGGTGGGTCCACACCAACCGTTCGGCGTGGACCCACCGTCCATTCGTCGGATGCGAACGCCATCAGGCCTGATCAGGCCATCAGGCGGTCCGCAAGATCCGCTACTGCTGAGCCACACTCCGGCGACGGTTCACCACGTAGAACGCCGCACCGCCAGCCGCCATGAGGGCAGCTCCGAGCGTGATCAGCAGCGCACTGTCAGAACCGGTGTCAGGGAGGTCACCTGCTTCGACGACCTTGAACCCGGCGGTGGCGTACTCGACGCCTTCGCCCGCGCCTTCGTACTGCTCATCGGTGCTGATGACGAAACCAGTGTGGTTCCCCAGCTCGAAGTCGGTCGGGATGCGGAACTCGAAGACAACCGTGCCTTCGTCGTCCGCGGTCTCCGTGTTGCTGACCTCCCAGACCTCCGAGTGCACCTCGGCCCGGACCTCTTCGCCCGGCTCGAAGCCGGTTCCGGTCAGGGTCTGAACGCCGCCACGCTCGACGACCTCCTCGGCGTCGGCCTCAAGGGACCGGTCACCGAACTCACCCGGGTCGCCACCGTCAGCATCCGCATCCGCATCGGCGTCCGCGTCCGCGTCCGCGTCAGCGTCAGCGTCCGCGTCGGCATCCGCGTCGACATCCGCATCGGCATCCGCGTCGACATCCGCATCCGCATCCGCATCAGCATCCGCATCCGCATCCGCGTCGACATCCGCATCCGCATCCGCATCCGCATCCGCATCCGCATCCGCATCCGCATCCGCATCCGCATCCGCGTCAGCATCGGCATCGGCATCGGCGTCAGCATCCGCATCCGCGTCGACATCCGCATCCGCATCCGCGTCGACATCAGCATCGGCATCGGCATCGGCATCGGCATCGGCGTCAGCATCCGCATCCGCGTCAGCGTCAGCATCCGCATCCGCGTCAGCATCGGCATCCTGCTCGTTGTCCGGCCAGATGCCGCCCTCCGGGACCTCTGCCCAGACGTTCGGGAAGCTCATGATGTGGATCTCGCCGTCCAGGGCGCCGAGAACCTCACCCTGCAGAGCAAGCCCGCCGAAGTTGAACGCGGCACGCGTTCCGTCCTCGGCGATTTCCTGGTCATTGGTCAGCTCCACGAACGTGAGGTCCGCCTCGATGAGCCCTGGCGCATCAAGAGGAATGCTGACGCCAGGCTGCAGCTCAGCGATCGCGCAGATCTCCGGGTCCTCCTCGGTCGGCTCCCCTTCGCCCTCAAGGTCGAACGGGCCACCGCATTCGGCGTAGACACCGAAGGCGGGCAGCTGGGGCTCGGTGCCCGGCTCGCCGCCGTCGATGCTCGCGCCGCCTTCCTTACCGTTCGCGAAGGCGCGAATCAGCACCGGGTTCGAGGTGCCCGAGCCCGGGGCAGCACCAATCGAGATACCGCCGCCATCGGCACCACCGAGGATGTCGACGCCGCCGAACGAACCCGAGATCTGCGAGTAGGCCGCCGACGTACCGTCACCGTTCGGAATCGTGCCCTGCTCGGTCTGCATCTCCAAGCCGTCGACGCCGAACAGCGGCGAGCCGGGCAGGCCGATGTTCACTTCCCCGGCCGAGTCGTCGACGATCGCAAGCGGTCCGCCCATCTCCGGGGTCAGACCGCCTGGCGTCTCGGGGTAGGACGACGTCTCGGGAACGACGAATTCTTCGTCCCAGTTGGCCTTGGCCCGGCCGCTGAAGACTCGAGCGTCGAAGATGTCCGAGCCGTCGATCTCGAGCGGCGTAGTGTCCCACTCGTCTTGCTGCGGAGGAGCCGTCTGCTCCGCGCCGTATGGCAGATCCAGCTCTGTTCCAAGGACGGAGACTGCTGCCAGATTGGTGTAGGCCCGGCTGTAGACGCCCGCATCGGCGCCCTCGACGCCCTGCGAGTTCACCTGAGAGTCGATGGCGCCCACGTCGGCCTGGACACCGAGGTCCAGGTCGAGGTCCGGGAGCAGGTCACCAAGCAGATCGTCCGGGAGCAGGTCCTCAAGGACATCGCCCCCGCCCGGAACCACCTCGAGAGCAACGCGCCCATAGCTGCCATCGGCGCCGGCGTTCCACGGCCCCATCGCTTCGGTGTCCGGGGCTGCTGCGGGCTGCGGCTCGGCGGCCACGTGCGCCAGCGATACGCCGAACGCACTTGCGGAGGCCACACCGACGGACACCAGTGCCCGCGCTGCTCGCCTCCGTGGCATTGTTCCAGCCATTTCTATATCTCCCCTAGAGAATTCATGATCCACGTGACTTACAAGATCACCGCAAGATGACCGTCATAGGAAGCTCGTGGATCCGTTGACGAATGCCGAGGCCTGAAGTTACCGGTTCACCCGGCGCTCGTCATGGAGTTACGCGGTTTCGGGGAATGGGAATTTCTACGCGTCGCCTCGCATTAGCGAACGAGCAATCGCCTTTAACACGTATGGGACATCGAGCACCAAACTGGGTCACAAGAAGCGCTGTGAACGCGGACAGATCCGGACGAATTGCCCGCCACCAAGCGCGGCAGCAGCAACCACGACGCGCAAGATTGTTACTTCACCGTGACTGATCATGTCGAGACACGTGAAGCCGACGAGTCAACGACGTCCTCGCACCAAGGGTTCCCGAAGCCTGACGGCGGCCGAGGCACTCGCGTCAACGCATTGGAGTCGGCCTGCGGCGACTACGCTGACCAGCCAACCGCGATTTGATCACGCGGGCCGGCACGCCGCCCGCGATGCTGAAGTCATCCAGCACGCTACGGACGACGGCGTGCGCCGCGATGACACAGCCTCTCCCCACGTCCGCCCCGCGCAGGACAGAACTCTTGACGCCCAGCCAGCAGTCCGGACCGATCCGGACGGGCGACTTGACGATGCCCTGGTCTTTGATCGGTGTATCAAGATCGTCGAAGCGGTGATCGAAGTCAGTGATGTGGACCCAGTCCGCAACGAGCGTTCGTGCACCGATCTCGATGTCCAAGTAACAGTTCACGGTTGTGTGCCGTCCGAACACCGTCTTGTCGCCCACTCGCAGGGTGCCCTCATGGGCGCGTAGGTGCGTCTCGTCACCGATGTGCACCCAACGGCCAAGGACGACGCGGCCGAAGCCACGCCGTCCATAGACCTTCGTCCGACGTCCGAGGAACACCATTCCCTCGGTGACCACCTCAGGATGGAACAGCCGGAGCCGAAGCAATCGTGCGTACCGGATCAGGTAGAAGGGAGTCCACGCTCGGTTGCGATGGACCCAGCGGAGGTTCGCCAGTGTCAGATAGCGGACCTGCCGGGGATCGCGTCGCCGATGGAGCATCCCTCGACCGTAGAGCGACGGTCAGGTCAACTCAACCGCGCATCCTCGGTGCCTTCCTCGTCACCGTCCTCGGTGCCTTCCTCGTCACCGTCCTCGGTGCCCTCTTCGTCACCGTCCTCGGTGCCTTCCTCGTCACCGTCCTCGGTGCCTTCCTCGTCACCGTCCTCGGTGCCCTCTTCGTCACCGTCCTCGGTGCCTTCCTCGTCACCGTCCTCGGTGCCCTCTTCGTCACCGTCCTCGGTGCCTTCCTCGTCACCGTCCTCGCCGGTCTCGTTCGGCCCGACCTCCGATTTGGCGAGCGTGAACGATCCGTCCGCCTCAGCCGGCAACAGGCCGATGGTCAACGCCGCGACGCTGTACGCGCCGTCAGCCTCGGTCTGAGAGTTGACCTGTATCGAGATCAACTGCCCGAGTTGTTCGCCCACGGGAGCCAGCGCCTCAGCCAGCGTGTCGACCAGCGGTGCCACGGTCTCACCCAGAGTGCCGGTCACACCGGTCTCGCCGAACAGGGTCTCCTCGACCAAGCCGCCCACGACGTCGACGAGTTGGTTCACCAGGTCTGCGACGAGCGGTCCGACGACGCCGGTCACCACGCCGGTGCTGTTGTCCACGATCTCCGCGTCACCGTCGACGAGGGCACCGAGCGTGGTCTCCATGCTCAGGTCGAGCATGTCATTGATGAGTGCCGCGCTGACCTCGGCCTGGATGCTGATGTTCAACCCGACCGACCGCAGCGCCTCGGTGACCGCCTCGACCAGCTGGTCGGTCAGGCCTTCCAGAAGCGCTGTCACCTTGTCCGTGAGGCCGGCTATGGCCTCCGGGCTGAGCAGATCGGTATTCGGTTCCTGTCCGTTGAGACCGCCCTCGACCAATTGGTCGAGATCGACGACGAGTGATCCATTGGCCAGGTCGAGCTCGACGCCCGTACCTTCACCGAGCGGCGTGCCGAGGATCTCGTCCAGCAGCGCGGCAAGGTCCGCGTCCACCTCGACGGTGACGTCCGGGCCGGTCACGGAGACCAGCGGCAACGCGGCCAGGCCGTCCAGGATCGCCGCGAGCGCGTCCAGCGACTCCAGCGCGCCGGCGATGGCCCCGTCCGGGCCGGCCAGCTGGTTGACCGTGTCCTCGACGGTCACCATCGCGTCCTCGAGACCGGCGACGAGATCACCGATGGCAGGTACGTCGATCACCAGGCTGCCACCCGCCACCTCGTAGGCGCGTTCCACTGCGGGCTCTGCCGAGGCCGACGCCTCCAGGTGTGCTTCAGACGAGATGGCGCCGAGCTCCAGTCGGACGTCGGCGATCGCCTCGGCCATCCCTTCCCCGATCAGGTCGCCGAGGTTCAACGTGGCGTCGCCGGGAAAGTCCTCGCCTCCGGAGCCGATACCCTCGCCGTCCATCACTGCCCCAGAGCCCGCGTGCGACGCGCCACCAGGGTCTGCGGACGCCCACTGATTGACCGCGCCGAGCTCGATCAGATCAGTCAGTGGAAGCTCAACTCCACCCAGGTCGAGCCCGAGTGTCTCCAGCACCGCCAGATCGAGTGGGTCGTAGGCGGCCACCTCTGCGTCTTCGCCGATGTTCTCGACTGCGGCGCCACCCAGCTCGGGCACCGCATCAAGGTCGAGGTTCAGGACTTGCCCGGCGAGGAACCGGGCGGCTGCCCGCGATTCATCCCCGTCCGCTGCCGTTGCCGGGACCAGAGATGTTCCGGCGACGACGGCCGGGACTGCGACGGCCACCGCCAATACCGTACCTGCTCGGGCCCATTTCCGTCTCGATGTTGCCATGGACATACTCCTCCCCCGTGGCCGTTCCCGGCATTCCAGGAACGACACAGCAAACCGTTACTTGACAGGGAAACTAACTGATTGTCGCTTCTTGTGACAACAACTATGAGAGAACTTCAACGGAGCATGTCCGTTATCTACACATAGATATGGAATTATCTACGTGTAGATACGCCGCAACGGCCGTATCCCGCGATATTTCCGCAACCGGCCACCGGATATATGTCGGGCTTACGCCACTCATGTCCTCAGCCGGACGGGGCGAGATCCTCCACCCGTTTCGCGACCCCTGCCGCTACCGCCGCGAAGACCGCGGCGCCTCGAGCGCCTGCCTCTTGGACGTCAGGCATGACGTAGGCACCGAGGATCTCCCGCTTCAGTACCTGAACAGCGACGCTGCGCAGACCACCGCCCGTGGCCACGATCCGTCCAGTCGGGCCCGCCACCGTCTCCAACATCTCTTTGACCTCGACGGCACGTCGCTGCACGGCTTCGATGGCCGCACGCCAGATCTCCGCGGCCGACGGCTCGTACCCGATGTTGGTCAGGACTGCACGCTCGGTCCAGATGCCCTCCACAGCCGGACCGTCCGACCGCGGCCGCACGGACAGTGCCTGATGATCCAGCTCAGTCAGGTCCGTCGTGTCACGGCCCATCAACTTGAGGAAACGCCACAACCCGATGCCCGAGCGCAGCCCGGTCATCACCTGCAGACGGTCGCCGCCCACATGACGGCCGACGCTGATGCCGCGCATCACGGCGTCCTCGACCTGCTCACGCGGGATCCGACGGTCGAGTATGCGCACCATCGCCTCACTGGTACCGCAGGAATCCAGCAGATCGCTGGACCGCGTGGCCCCGACGCCGATGCCGGCCACCAGGTGATCATGCCCGCAGACAGTGGTCACCGCCCCGGCAAGTGCGGGCACACCGAGGTCGCGGGCCCGGGCCGGGGTCACCCGCCCGGTCGCTTCTCCGGCGATCGCGATGTCTGCGAACAGATGGTCCGGTGCCTTGGCCCAGTCGAGCAACTCGGGCGCCGGGCTGCCGCCCAGAACGTCGAAGAAGCCGGTCCTCCCGGCCAGCGACGGCTCGGTGACCTGCGCCCCGCCGAGCTCGTAGGCGACCCATTCAGGAACGCTGAGCCAGCGCACACCACGACCACCCATATCCTCCTCACGCACCATCCACCGGTACTTGATGATGCTGGGCCGCCCGCTGAGCTTCAGCCCGGTCACGGCGGCGAAGGTCCGCACACCGATGTCTCGCTCCAGATCCCCGACCAGCTCGGCACCGCGTTCGTCGTACCAGGCGAACACCGGCGCCAACGGTTCCGCGTCGGCACCGAGCGGGACCCCCGCCTCGGCCAGGCCGGTGACACCGATGCCGGCCACGTGCACCGGCCCGTCGCCGCCTGACTCGGCCTCAGCGATCGCCGACGACGCCGCCTCCACGACCGCTGCGAGGATGCGGCGCGCGGGAGCCTCCGCCCCCGTCGCCGTCGTCCGCCACGGCGTGGCCACCTGCCCCAGTCCCCGGCAACGACCGTCCGGGTCCATCACCATCGCCTTACAGGTCGTGGTGCCGACATCTAGGCCGAGGAGGACGTCCCGGGATACAGGTTGCGGCAGCGATACGCTGCGTGCGCCGTTTTGGTCCATATACGCCAGGATGGTACCTGTATGTGCGGCTGCCCGGGCCGCGGTCTCGTCCGGAGTACCCCCGGCCGCCGATCCGTATGTAGGTAAGGCTATCCTCATATCTCACGCTGACGTTCAGCTCCGTTGTCGAGAGGTAGAGGAGTCTCCGTGTCGTTTCGCATCCGCCGCCCCGGCCACAGGTACGTCGGCCTGATCGCCGTCGTGGCGAGCGCGTCAACCCTGCTGCTCGCCTGCTCCGGGGACGATTCGGACGGCTCCGCATCCGCTGACGGCGGCGCGTCCGGCAGCCGCGACGTCGAGCACGCCCGGGGTGTCAGCAACGTACCGGACGAGCCCGAGCAGATCGTGGTCCTGGAGCCCGTACAGCTCGACACGGCCGTCGCGCTGGATGTCGTCCCGGTCGGCACGACGGTGCTCAGCGAGGAGACCGGCGTACCCGGCTATCTCGGCGACGAGGCGGCCGCCATCGAGATGGTCGGCACCGTACCGGAGCCCGACATCGAAGAGATCGCGTCGCTGGAGCCTGACCTCATCATCGGGACCGAGACCCGCCATTCGGCGCTGTACGACCAACTGTCCGACATCGCACCCACGGTGTTCATGCCGTCGCAGGCCGATCCGTGGCCGGAGAACGTGCGGCTCGTCGGCGATGCCCTGAACAAGGCAGACGAGGCCGAAGCGTTGCTCGAGGAGTACCAGGCTCGCTGTGACGATATCGCCGCCGAGTTCGATGTCGAGGGTCGCACGGCGCAGTTGATCCGCCCCCGCGACGGTGTGCTGTCCCTGTACGGTCCCACGTCGTTCGCGGGGAGCACGCTCGAGTGTGCCGGGTTCAGCACCCCCGAACACGACTGGGAGGACATCTCCGTAGACGTGTCCCCGGAGCGGGTCCTCCAGGCCACTGCCGACCTCGTCTTGGTCACCGCGGTCGACCCGGATGACCCGAACGCGGTCCCGGAGTCGATCACAGGCAACGCTTCGTCGTTTGAGAACCTCCACGTGGTGGACCAGTCGTTCTGGATCACAGGCGTCGGTCCGCTCGGCGGGCAGACCGTGCTCGACGACCTCGAGCGCATCCTGCGTGAAACCACCTGGTGACCTCGGCTGCTCCCGCTCGGTCGGCCTGGGCCGTCGCTCTGCTCGTCCTGCTGCTCGTGACGGTCGTGCTCTCGATCGGTGTCGGCGCGAACCCGATCAGCCCACGCGCGGTGCTCGACACGATCGCCGGTGGCGGCGACGACGAGTCCCAGTACGTCGTCTGGCAGCAGCGCGTCCCGCGCACCGTGATCGGCACTGTCGTCGGCACCGCGCTCGGAGTCGCGGGCGCGCTGATCCAGGCGTTCACCAGGAATCCGCTGGCCGATCCAGGAATTCTCGGCGTCAACTCCGGAGCGGCGTTCGCCGTCGCGGTCGGGATCGTGTTCTTCGGCGTCACCGGGATCTCCGGCTACGTCTGGTTCGCCTGCGCGGGCGCGCTCATCGTGACCCTTGCGGTATACGCGATCGGCGCGGCCGGCCGAGGCGGCACCGACCCGATCCGGCTGACTCTCGCCGGAGTGGCCGTCGGCGCCGTGCTGTCCGGGGCCACCACCGGGCTCACCCTCACGCATCCGGACGCCTTCGACCGGATGCGTGGCTGGAACGCCGGCAGCCTGCTGGAACGCGGCTTCGACGTGCTGACCCCCGTCGTGCCTCTTCTGGTGATCGGCCTGACGATGGCCATCGCGGTCTCGTCCGCGATGAACTCCGTCGCCCTGGGCGACGACATGGCCCGCGCCCACGGCGTGAATGTGGGCCGCACCCGTGTACTCGTCCTGATCGCGGTCACCCTGCTGGCCGGATCGGCGACGGCCATCGCCGGACCGATCGCATTCGTCGGCCTGATGGTCCCCCATGTGGTGCGGTGGACCGTCGGGCCCGATCAGCGGCGCATCGTCGTCGGTTCGCTACTCCTGTCGCCCATCGTCGTTCTGCTCTCCGACGTTCTCGGGCGGGTGCTGGTGCTGCCGAGCGAGATGCCGGTCGGCATCGTCACCGCGTTCGTCGGCGCGCCGGTACTCGTCGTACTGGTCCGGCGCCGCACCGCGAGCGCCCTATGATCACGTTTCGCCGCGACACGCCGTGACCGACACGTTGTAGTACAGCTCAGCCGGCACGACGCGGGCGACCGCCCGGTCCAGCGCGGAGAGCCGCTGCCAACCGTGGTAGGCGAACATCGCCCACCGCCAGCCGAGCCGCTCCGGCTTGATCGCATACTCCAGCGTGCGGACCGGCCATCCGAACCAGGCCGCGGTCAGCTCCTCGGTGACCGTCCGCACCTGCTCGCCGCCGGCCCGGTGAACCGTCTCCGCCAGTTCTCCCGGGTCGAAGGTGTGCAGGTCGACCACCGCCTCCAGGGCGGCCGCCCTGGATGATTCGTCCAGCTCGTGCTGGGGCCGGGACCACCGTCCGGCGAGCGGCGGCAGATGTGTGATCCGGGTGGCCGCCCACCACGTGGCGCGGGACAGCGCCCGCGCGATCCGGTCCCCGTATCGCGTGGGCTCGCCGCAGATCACCACCCGCCCACCGGGGCGAAGCACGCGCAACATCTCCCGGAACGCCAGCTCCACGTCGGGAATGTGGTGGATCACCGCGTGGCCGACCACCACGTCGAATGTCCCGTCGTCGTAGGGCAGCCGCTCCGCGTCGGCGACCCGGCCGGAGACCTCGAACCCGAGCTGGGCCGCGTTTCGCTGTGCCGTCCGCACCATCCCCGGGGAGATGTCGGTCACGTGGACCTCATCGAGCACGCCGGCCTGCTTGAGATTGAGCGAGAAGAAGGCGGTGCCGGCGCCGACCTCCAGCGCCTTCCGATACGGCCAGCCGCTGGTCCCGGCCACGGCGGCGAACCGGTCCCGCGCGTAGGAGATGCATCGCTCGTCGAACGAGATCGACCACTTCTGGTCGTAGGTCTCCGACTCCCAGTCGTGATACAGCACCTGGGCGAGCTTGGTGTCATGCCAGGCCCGCTCGACGTCCTCAGCCGATGCGGTCAATCCGTCCCCTTGTGATAGCGGCGCTCACGCGGCGATCAGCGCTTGTTCTGCAGTTCCTCGACATGCTCCTGATAGATCCGCGCCCGTGCAACCGCCTGCCGCCGGCTATCGAACACACTGCTCACGAATTCGTTCCGATGCCTATCGTAGATCCGCCAGCCGCCGTCGTCGTCCTTCTGAGTGACGAAGCGTCTCTCCTCCCCCATGTCCTGCACGCTCCTTCCGCATGGTTCTGACGGCTTCACACGTCGCCAGTGTCCCATCCACCCCGCCGGACTTCTCGCATTTCGAGATCGCCGAGCGTGATGGCGGTTCAACACCGGGCTGACCGCGTGGCCCATTGGGCGAGACGCCGATGTTGCTGGCAAAATGCTTCGGTGAGCGAAGCGACGACGCCTCGGCCGATGCAGACCATCCCGTGGCCCGGCCATTGGAATCCGCTCGGCGCGACCTACCGCGACGGTGCGACCAACTTCGCGCTGTGGGCACCCGACGCCGAACAGGTCGAACTGTGCTTCTTCGACGACGGTGACGACGAGACCCGGGTGCCGCTGCTGAACCGGACGTTCGACGTATGGCACGGCAGATTCCCGAACGTCGGCCCCGGCCAGCGCTACGGATACCGGGTGCACGGGCCGTGGGCACCGGCCAAAGGGTTACGGTTCAACCCGGCCAAGCTGCTGATGGATCCGTACGCGAAGGCGATCGACGGCGACTACATCCACGTCGACCCCGAAGGCGGCCCGGATGACCCGGACGAACGCGACTCGGCACCGTTCGTCCCGCGCTCGGTGGTGGTCGGCGACGACGGGTTCGACTGGGGTGGCGACGCGCCGCCCCGGGTGCCGTGGGACAACACCGTCATCTATGAGCTGCACGTCCGCGGTTACACGATGCGCCATCCGGACGTGCCCGAGGAGCAGCGCGGGACCTATGCCGGCCTGGCCCACCCGGCCGTCCTGGAGCATCTGACCGGACTGGGCGTCACCGCCGTCGAACTGCTCCCGGTACACCAGTTCATCAGCGAGTCGCACCTGCTCACGCAAGGCAGCGCCAACTACTGGGGCTACAACACGCTCGGCTTCTTCGCCCCGCACGCCGACTACAGCGTCAGCGGCACCCGGGGCGAGCAGGTGACCGAGTTCAAGTCCATGGTCAAGGCGATGCACGAGGTCGGCCTGGAGGTGATCCTCGACGTCGTCTACAACCACACCGCGGAACAGGGCGCGGGAGGACCTACCCTGTGCTTCCGCGGCATCGACAACTGGGCGTACTACCTTGTGGACCCCGACGATCCGTCCCGCTACCTCGACTACACGGGCACCGGGAACACCTTCAACGCCAGTCATCCGCACGCGCTGCGCCTGGTGATGGATTCGCTGCGATACTGGGTGACCGAGATGCACGTCGACGGGTTCCGGTTCGACCTCGCTTCGGCGCTGGCCCGTTCCATGCACGACGTGGACATGCTGGGTTCGTTTATGACCGTCATCGAGCAGGACCCGGTGCTGCGCGAGGTCAAGCTGATCGCCGAGCCGTGGGACGTCGGTCCCGGCGGATACCAGGTGGGCGAGTTCCCGCACCTGTGGACCGAGTGGAACGACCGGTTCCGCGGCACGGTGCGTGATCACTGGCGAGGCATGGCCGGCGGGGTGCACGACCTGGCGTTCCGGCTGTCCGGTTCGTCCGATCTGTACGCCGATGACGGCCGTCGTCCGTTCGCATCGATCAACTTCGTCACCGCACATGACGGGTTCACCCTGCGCGATCTGGTCTCCTACAACGAGAAACACAACGACGCCAACGGCGAGGAGAACCGCGACGGCACCGACGACAACCGCTCCTGGAACCACGGCGTCGAGGGCGTCGAAGGTGACCCGGATGCCGGTCCGGTCCCTGCCTCCGTGACCCGGCTGCGCCATCGCCAGCTGCGCAACTTCATGACGACGCTGCTGCTGTCCACCGGCGTGCCGATGATGACGGCCGGGGACGAGATGGGTCGGACGCAGTTCGGCAACAACAATGCCTACTGCCAGGACAACGAGACCACATGGGTGGACTGGTCGCTGCGGGACGAGTTCGCGGATGTGCACGGCCTGGTGCAGCGCTTGCTCGCGCTCCGCGCCGAACACCCCGTCTTCCGGCAGCGGCGGTTCTTCGAGGGACGGCCGATCGAGCCGGGAGGGCGGAAGGACGTCGGCTGGTTCGCTCCCACCGGCGAGGAGATGGACGACGCCGACTGGCACGACGAGAACCGGTGCACGCTCGGCATGTTCCTCAGCGGCGACGGCATCCGCTCCCGCGGTGAGCACGGTGAGCGGATCATCGACGATTCGTTCCTGCTGTGGTTGCACTCGGGCGCCGAGGACATCGACGTCGTCCTCCCGGGGCTGCCGTGGGCGTCGCGCTACGACGTCGTCGTCGACACCACCGACGACGGATCCGGCCACGACGCCACGACGACCGCCGGAACGACAACGTACCCGGCCGGCGCGACGGTGACGCTGCGCAGCCGCAGCTGCCTCCTGCTACGAGCAAGCTGAAGCCACGGAACGTCGTCTCAGTTGTAGGCCAGGCGACGGCACTCGACACCGATCCGCACGTCAGCGGATGCCGACGTAGAACCGGGACTCGCCGTTGCGATGCAAGCGCCGGGCACGTCGAGGCCAGTCCGCTCCTCCGGAATCACAGCTCTCTCACCATTATCCACAGGGAATCGGCCGTCATCGCCGCTCGACGCAAGATATCCACAACAAGAGTCCTTTCAAGGACGCGGACAGACGATTTCGGGAAACTCGTGATCGTGATCGAACATGGTGCACACTGGAGAAAGACCGGAGGAGGCATATGGTGGTTGAAATGGCAGCACCCGAAATGCCCGTCGAACGGCTTGAGCCGTGGACATTCGACGACCTCCTCGAGCTGCCCGAATCGCCGTGGCGATTCGAGATCGTCGACGGTGGTCTGATCATGAGTCCGCCGCCGGGAGTTTGGCACGAAGGCGTGTCCGACGCCGTCCGTACGGCCCTCAGGAACCGGTTACCTTCCGCCTACCGGGCGCTGGGGCCGCTCGCGGTCGATATGCACCCCACGTACCTGGTGCCCGACCTGGCTGTGCTTCGGGCCGAGGATGTACGGCGTCGGAAGAACCGACTGCGCCCAGCTGAGGTGCTACTCGTCGTCGAGGTCGTCTCCCCGGGCTCGGTGTCCAGTGACCGGATCCTCAAGCCCGCCAAGTACGCCGCCGCAGGCATTCCCGCCTACTGGCGGATTGAGACCGAGCCCGAGACGAGCCTCACGGCATATCAGCTCACCCCAGGTTCATCCGTGTACACAACAGTTGGAACATGGAGGGTGGGCCAGACGGCCCACCTGACGGAGCCGTTCGAGATGGACATCCCGATCGCCGATCTAGAGACGTAGATCAGCGGCCAAGCCGTTGTCGCTCTACACCTGCAGGTAGGTCGACGACGTCAGGACGGCAGGATCGCCAGGCCGAGCTCGGCGCCGCTGGCCAGCAGCTCGTGCTTCGGCACGATGCGTACCGTGTAGCCGAACGCGCCTGTGCGGTCAAGCATGACCTCTCCCTCGAACCGATGCCGGCCTTGCTCGTAGTCCTCCGTGACCTCCAGCGACGTGACCTCCGGGTCCCGCAGCTCGTCGGAGTCGTCCACCCGACCGTGCACGACCTGCACGTCGACGTCCCCCGGCGTCAGCTCGCCGAGCGAGACGAACACCCGCAGACGGAGCCGCTCGCCCATCTCGAACACGTCGGCGGTGGCGCTCTCCACGTGCTCGATCGCCACACCGCTCCACGCCGAGCGGACCCGCTGCTTCCACTTGGCCAGCGACACGGCACCGTCGTAGTCGGCGTTCAGTGCCCGTCCGGACTGTGCCGCGGGCCGGTAGAGCTGCTCGACATAGTCCCGCACCATCCGCGTGGCAAGGACCTTCGGCCCAAGCGAGGTCAGCGTGTGCCGCATCATCTCCACCCAGCGGGTGGGCACGCCGTTGTCGGAGACGTCGTAGAAGCGCGGCGCGACCTCTTCCTCGATCAGGTCGTAGAGGGCCGTGGCCTCCAGATCGTCGCGGTGGTCGGTGTCCTCGACACCCTGTGCCGACGGGATGTCCCAGCCGTTCTCGCCGTCGGACCACTCGTCCCACCAGCCGTCCCGGATGGAGAGGTTGAGGCCGCCGTTCAGCGCGGCCTTCATTCCCGACGTGCCGCACGCCTCGTACGGGCGCAGCGGGTTGTTCAGCCACACGTCGCACCCGGGGTACAGCGGGAAAGCCATGCCCATGTCGTAGTTGGGCAGGAACACGATGCGGTGCCGTACCTCCGGATCGTCCGCGAACCGGACCATCTCTTGGATGAGTCGCTTGCCGCCGTCGTCGGCAGGGTGGGATTTGCCGGCGATGATCAGCTGGATCGGCCGCTCCGGGTGCAGCAGCAGCGACTTGAGCCGCTGCGGATCGCGCAGCATCAGCGTCAACCGCTTGTACGACGGAACCCGGCGGGCGAATCCGATGGTCAGCACGTCGGGGTCGAGCGCGTCGTCGATCCAGCCGAGTTCAGCCTCACTCGCGCCGCGCTGCTGCCAGGACACGCGCAGCCGGCGCCGCGCGTCGGCGACCAGCCGCTCCCGCAGGATCCGCTTAGTGGACCAGATGTGCTCGTCCGAGAGGGCCGCGATCGCGGAGTCCCAGTCCGCGGCGTCCCGTACCGCGCCGTTCTCCTCGCGCAGCCGCATGATCTCCGGCGCCACCCAGGTGGGCCAGTGCACGCCGTTGGTGATCGAGCCGATCGGCACCTCGTTCGCATCGAACGACGGCCACAGCCCGCTGAACATGCCTCGGCTGACCACGCCGTGCAACCGGCTCACGCCGTTCGCGCGCTGCCCCAGCCGCAGTCCCATCACGGCCATGTTGAACACACTGGGGTCGCCGCCCTCGTAGTCCTCCGTTCCCAGGGCCAGGATGCGCTCCACGGGCACACCGGCGCTCGCGTTGTCCCCGCCGAAATACTGGTGCACCAAATCCCGCGGGAAGCGGTCGATGCCGGCCGGCACCGGGGTGTGCGTGGTGAAGACCGTACCGGAGCGGGCGGCCTCCAGCGCGGCGTCGAACTCCAGCCCTTCGCCTTCGGTCAGTTCCCGGATCCGCTCCAGACCGAGGAAGCCCGCATGCCCCTCGTTGGTGTGAAAGACCTCCGGAGCCGGGGCGCCGGTGATGCGGCTGTACGTGCGCAGCGCGCGGACCCCGCCGATACCGAGCAACATCTCCTGCACCAGCCGGTGCTCACCGGTGCCGCCGTACAACCGGTCGGTGACGTCACGCTCCACCGGTCCGTTCTCCTCGACGTTGGAGTCGAGCATCAGCAGCGGCACGCGACCCACTTGCGCCACCCAGACAGCGGCGACGAGGGTGCGCCCACCGGGCAGGCCGATGCGCACCCGAGCCGGAGCTCCGTCGGACTCCCGCAGCAGCGTCAGCGGCAGGTTGTCCGGGTCCACCACCGGGTAGCGCTCCTGCTGCCAGCCTTCGCGGGACAGCGACTGCACAAAGTAACCGTGCCGGTAGAGCAGGCCGACACCGATGATCGGCACACCGAGGTCGCTGGCGGCTTTGAGGTGATCACCGGCGAGAATTCCCAGGCCGCCGGAGTACTGAGGCAAGACGTGAGTGATGCCGAACTCGGGCGAGAAGTAGGCGACGGCGGCCGGGTTGTCGCCGTCGTTGTTCTGGTACCACCGCGGCTCGGTGAGGTAACGCTGCAGGTCATCGTGGGCCGCCTGGACGCGTCCGAGGAATACGGGATCCTCGGCCAGCTCCTTCAGCCGCGACGGGGGAACCTCGCCCAGGAGAGCGACCGGGTCGTGCTGGACCGACTCCCATACCAGCGGGTCTACCTCGGCAAACAGCTCTTGGGTAGGCAGGTGCCAGGACCAACGCAGGTTGGTCACCAACTCGCCCAGCGGAGCCAGCGGCTCGGGCAGGACGGTACGCACGGTCAGTCGTCGAATAGCTCGCACGACCGGCAACGTTAGTCGCATCTTCACCGCAAACAAACGCCCGAGGCCCCAGTGTGAGACGCGCCACGTCACAAGGCGGTCGGTGGTCGGGCATTCGCACACGCGCAGTGACAACCCGCCGCGGGCCGACTGCGGCGTCGGCCGAGTGGACCATCCTGACTACTTGACGTCGACCAGGGGTGAGACAGCCTGGCCGCGCCGTCAGTTGCATGCAGCGGCCCCACTGTGGGGTCGGTTCCGCCGTTCGGACTGGCGTCGTTCGCGGCGCCACGTGACGATGACCCGATTGGTCCCGCCTGTGGCGACAGCCGTGTGAAGAACCACCGCCCGACCACCAGTCGTGCCAACACCCGTGTGAAGAACCGCCGCTCTTCACCCTGTGTGGCGTGCCGAGTCAGGTGTCGTGTCACCTCGAGCCGCGCCGAGCGGTCAGAATCACCACGACCGGTCACACGAGTCCGAACCCCGGCCAGAATCCGCACGACTCTTCACACAAGCTAGGGCAACGGTGGAATCCCAGGGCTGTTCACACGCGCACACATAGACGCACGCAATGACCTCGATGAGGTGCGTGGCACATGTTCACCGCGACCAGGGAGTTGGCGTGGACGACGGTCCGTCTCGCGATCGTTTGCCCGCTCTTCAATCACATGCGGAGGCCGCCTTCAGTCGGTTCAACTACGGCATCGAGTTCCACGAAGCACGGCCCACCTGCACCAAGCCTCCATGAACCACTGTCCCCACCCGCACTAAGGAGACTTGAGGTCGCACAAACGACACCAAGCCTCCACGGAGCACGGCCCACCTGCACCATGCCTCCATGGAGCACAGTCCCACCGGCACCAAGGAGACTTGAGGTCGCACAAACGACACCAAGCCTCCACGGAGCAAGCCGCGCGGGGCGCCACGGGAGGTTCACCAGGCGGATTGCCCGCCGCCTGAAGTAGGGCGCGTCGTCAGTGACGGCGACGGGCTCGCGCTCCGCCAGACCCGCGTCCAGGCACATGGATCAACCCGACGGCGACGGGCTCGCGCGCTGATTCAGGTCGGCGTCCGGGCGCATTTTCAGCCCGAGATCGAGACCAATTCGCACACCCTGGTCAGGGCCGTGACGAGGAGGTAATGTCCCAGTGCATACCGCGATTCAGGACGTCGCGGACAAGTCGCTCCGCCGCAACATCAAATCCGCACAGTGGGTACCGTTATCCCCGATGACTGGACGAATCCCGATCCTCGAAGTCGCCCCTGTGATCGAGTGTGGGCGCTACCCCGCCAAGGCCGTCGTGGGTGAGACCTTCGAGGTCTCCGCGACCGTCTTCCGCGAGGGCCACGACGCCGTCGCCGCCACCGCCGTGCTGCTCGATCCCAAGGGGCGGGTACACCGCCGGATCCACATGAGTAGGTCCGGCCCGGCGCATCTCGACCGCTGGCGCACGGAGTTCGTCGCGGACACCCCGGGCAACTGGTCGTTCACCATTCAGGGGTGGGGCGATCCGGTCACCACCTGGCGGCACGACGCCCAGATCAAGATCGAGGCCGGCATCGACGTCGAGCTGATGCTGACCGAGGGCGCGTTGCTGCTGGAACGAGCCGCCAAGAACCTGCCCCGCGGGACAACCGAGGAGCGCAAGCGGCTGCGTAGCGCCGCCAAAGCCGTCCGGGACCGCTCCCGCCCGGCGGAGGTACGCCTCGCCGCCGCGCTGGATCAGGCGGTCAGCGCGATCCTCGCCACCCACCCGCTGCGCGAGCTGGTGACCGAGTCGGGTCCCTTCCCGCTGCTGATCGAGCGCGAGCGCGCCCTGTACGGCTCCTGGTATGAGTTCTTCCCCCGCTCAGAGGGTGCGGTGCGGCACGACGACGGATCGTGGACATCCGGGACGTTCACCACCGCGGCCAAGCGGCTGCCCGCGATCGCCGACATGGGTTTCGACATCGTCTACCTGCCGCCGATCCACCCGATCGGGACGACGTTCCGCAAGGGCCCGAACAACACCCTCGTCGCCGGCTCGAACGACCCGGGCGTGCCCTGGGCGATCGGTTCACCGGATGGCGGCCACGACGCCGTGCACCCAGACCTGGGGACCATCGAGGACTTCGACCAGTTCGTGCAGAGCGCCCGGGAACTGGGCTTGGAGGTGGCGCTCGACCTGGCGTTGCAGGCCTCGCCGGACCACCCGTGGGTCACCGCGCATCCGGAATGGTTCACCACCCGCGCCGACGGCAGCATCGCCTACGCCGAGAACCCGCCCAAGAAGTACCAGGACATCTACCCGCTGAACTTCGACAACGACCCGGAGGGCATCTACCGCGAGATCCGCCGGATCGTACGGCACTGGATGGCGCACGGCGTCCGGGTCTTCCGCGTCGACAACCCGCACACCAAACCGGTCAGCTTCTGGCAGCGGCTGCTCGCCGACGTGCGTCGCACCGACCCGGACGTGATCTTCCTGGCCGAGGCGTTCACTCGCCACGACATGATGCACACCCTGGCCAAGATCGGGTTCCAGCAGTCCTACACCTACTTCACCTGGAAGAACGGCAAGGACGAGCTCAGCGAATACATGGAAGAGCTGCGGGACGCGGCGGACTACATGCGGCCCAACCTGTTCGCCAACACCCCGGACATCCTGCACGCCTACCTGCAGTACGGCGGCCCGGCGGCGTTCAAGGTGCGGGCCACCCTGGCGGCTCTGCTCTCCCCCACGTGGGGCATCTATGCCGGCTTCGAGCTCTATGAGCACGTCGCCGTGCGCCCCGGCAGTGAAGAGTATCTGGACTCGGAGAAATACCAGTACCGCCCCCGCGACTGGTCCGCTTACGAACCGGGCGGTTACCTGGAAGGCCAGAGCCTGGCGCCCTACCTGCGCCGGCTGAACGAGATCCGTCGGGCGCACCCGGCCCTGCACCGGCTGCGCAACCTGCGATTCCACGCCGTCGACAACCCCGACATGATCTGCTTCTCCAAGCGGGAACCGGTAGATCCGCGGAACCCGGAGAACACGGTAGAGGACACGGTGATCACCGTCGTGAATCTCGATCCGCACACCCCTCGGGAGGCCACACTCTCTCTGGACATGCCCGGACTCGGCCTGGACTGGCACGAGCGGTTCGCCGCACACGACGAACTCACCGGGCAGACCTTCGACTGGGGCGAGCACAACTATGTCCGCCTGGACCCGGCCGTGGAGTCGGCGCACGTGCTCACGGTAAGGCGGTGGCGGTCATGACGGGAACCACGTTCAACGAGCCTGCCCTGCCCGCACGCGGCACCGATCCGGAATGGTTCAAGCGCGCCGTCTTCTACGAGGTGCTGATCCGTTCCTTCAAGGACTCCGACGGCGACGGCGTCGGAGATCTGCGTGGGCTGATGGAGAAGCTGGACTACTTGGAGTGGCTCGGCGTCGACTGTCTGTGGCTGCCGCCGTTCTTCCCGTCCCCGATGCGCGATGGCGGCTACGACGTCTCCGACTACAAGAACGTGCTGCCGGAGTTCGGCACGCTGGACGACTTCGTCGAGGTCGTCGAGAAAGCACACCAGCGCGGCATCCGGATCATCATCGACTTCGTCATGAACCACACCAGCGACCAGCACCCGTGGTTCCAGGCGTCCCGCGAGGATCCCGACGGCCCGTACGGCGACTTCTACGTCTGGGCCGACGACGACACCGGCTACCCGGACGCACGCATCATCTTCGTCGACACCGAGCCGTCGAACTGGACGTTCGACCCGGTGCGTAAGCAGTATTTCTGGCACCGGTTCTTCAGCCACCAGCCGGACCTGAACTTCGAGAACCCGGCGGTGCAGGAGGCGATCCTGGATGCGCTGCGGTTCTGGCTCAGCCTCGGGGTCGACGGTCTCCGGCTCGACGCCGTGCCCTACCTGTACGAGCAGGAGGGCACCAACGGCGAGAACCTCCCAGCGACGCATGAGTTTCTCAAGCAGATCCGCAAGGTCGTCGACGACGAGTACCCGGACACGGTGCTGCTGTGCGAGGCGAACCAGTGGCCGACCGACGTCGTCGAGTACTTCGGCGACCCAAGCGTCGGCGGCGACGAGTGCCACATGGCGTTCCACTTCCCGGTGATGCCCCGCATCTTCATGGCCGTGCGGCGCGAGTCGCGCTACCCGATCAGTGAGATCATGGCGCAGACCCCGGCCATCCCATCCGGCTGCCAGTGGGGCATCTTCCTGCGGAACCACGACGAGCTGACGCTCGAGATGGTCACCGACGAGGAACGCGACTACATGTGGAACGAGTACGCCAAGGATCCCCGGATGAAGGCGAACATCGGGATCCGCCGGCGGCTCGCCCCGTTGCTGGAGAACGACACCAACCAGACCGAACTCTTCACCGCTCTGCTGCTCTCCCTCCCGGGTTCGCCGGTGCTGTACTACGGTGACGAGATCGGCATGGGCGACAACATCTGGCTGGGTGACCGCGACGGCGTGCGCACCCCCATGCAATGGACGCCGGACCGCAACGCGGGATTCTCCACCTCCGATCCGGGCCGGCTCACATTGCCGGTCATCATGGACGCCGTTTACGGGTACCAGGTCACCAATGTGGAAGCGCAGATGACCAACTCGTCGTCGCTGTTGCATTGGATCCGGAGAATGATCGAGGTACGCAAGCAGAACCCCGCGTTCGGCCTGGGTGACTTCACCGACCTCGGCGGTTCCAACCCGACCGTGCTGTCGTACGTGCGGGAGTTCGGCGACGACATCGTCCTGTGCGTGAACAATCTTTCCCGCTTTCCGCAGCCGGTCGAGCTGGACCTGCGGCGTTACGAGGGCATGCAGCCGGTGGAGCTCATCGGCGGCGTCCGGTTCCCCCCGATCGGGGAGCTTCCCTACCTGCTGACCATCGGGTCGCACGGCTTCTACTGGTTCCGGCTGCAGCCCATGCCGGAGGAGGGGACGCCGTGAGCATCGAACAGCCGGACACAACGCTGGCGCAGGCCACCGAACTGCTGCGGGATTGGTTGCCGAACCAGCGCTGGTTCAGTGGGCGTTCGTCGGCGGACGAGGTCCGGCTGGTGGCGGCCACGCTGCTGCGCGAGAGCGATCCGGCGGTGTGGCACGTGCTCGTGGAGACCAGCCGGAACGGTCAGCGCGACGTGTACCAGGTTCCGCTGTCCATCCGGCCCGAGCTCGTCGAGCGACTGGAGTACGTGCACGTCGGACAGACCGACGGCGGACACGTCTATGACGCGTTGCACGATAAGGATGCGTCGACGGCCATCCTGGAGCATTTCACCGAAGGCGGGCGCGACCTCGGCGACCTGGTCTTCCGTGCCGAGGACGGGGCCGAGCTGCCGGTCGGTGAGACGGCGCTGGCGATGCCGGTGGAGCAGAGCAACACGTCGCTGGCCTACGGGGATGTCGCGCTGCTCAAGGTGTTCCGGCGTATCCAGCCGGGGTTGAACCCGGACGTCGAGGTGCACGCCGCCCTTACCCGGGACGGCTGCGCCTACGTCGCCCCGCTGCTGGGCTGGATCGACGGCCGGTGGACCGGGTCCGACGGCGTCACGCACGAGGCCAGCCTGGCCATGCTCCAGACGTATCTGACCACCGCATCGGACGGCTGGGCGCTCGCCGCCGCCAGTGTGCGGGACCTGTACGCCGAGGGCGACCTGCACGCGGACGAGGTCGGGGGCGATTTCGCCGCCGAGTCGCACCGGCTGGGCGAGGCGACCGCACATGTGCATCAATCGATGGCTCATGCGCTCCCCACCGGGCAGTTCGACGCTGCGGACCTGGCCACCCGGACCGACCGGCTGATCGAACGGCTGGACGAAGCGGTCACCGTCGTCCCCGAGCTGGAACCGTACCTGCCGAACCTGCGCGAGCAGGTGAACGAGCTGCGCCGGCTGGAACAGCCGGTGCCCACGCAGCGGGTGCACGGCGACTTCCACCTCGGACAGGTCCTGCGCACCGCCGTCGGCTGGAAGATCGTCGACTTCGAGGGTGAGCCGGCGAAGCCCCTGGAGGAACGGACCGCGCTGGATTCGCCGATCCGCGACGTCGCCGGGATGCTGCGTTCCTTCGACTACGCGGCGCGGTACCTGCTGATCACCGACTACGACCACGAACACCCGGCGTACGACCAGATCACCTACCGCGCCAACGAGTGGGCGAAGCGGAACCGGGAGGCCTTCTGCGACGGCTACGCCAAGACCGGCGCCGGCGATCCGCGCGACGTGCCCGTACTGCTGACGGCGTACGAGATCGACAAGGCCGTCTACGAGGTGGTCTACGAGGCGCGATACCGCCCCGCCTGGCTCCCCATCCCTCTGGCCGCCGTCGAACGTCTCGCGGAGGCCACCCCTAAATGATCATGTTAAGTAGGTTTTCTCTTGCCCCAACAGGTCTACAGACATGGTGCGGCACGAGGAACCCTGTTACGGCTCTGATGTGAGGACTGCCCGTGATCGGTGACGTTGACCTGCACCTGTTCGGCGAAGGACGACACGAGCGCCTCTGGGAGGTCCTCGGCGCACATGTCACCACCGACGACGGGCGAGACGGCACGTCGTTCGCGGTGTGGGCGCCGAACGCCCGCGAGGTGCGCGTCGCCGGAGACTTCAACCACTGGGACGGACTCACCACGCCGCTGCAGCACGTCGGCGGCGGCGTCTGGTCCGGCTTCGTCCCCGGAATCGGCGACGGCACGCTGTACAAGTACCAGATTCTCGGCGCCGACGGCGTCTGGCAGGAGAAGGCCGACCCGATGGCGCGGCGCACCGAGGTTCCGCCGTCAACCGCGTCCGTCGTGCATCGGTCCCACTACACCTGGAACGACGACGCGTGGATGCGCCAGCGCGAGACGTACACCGCGCATGACCGCCCCATGTCCATCTACGAAGTGCACCTCGGCTCGTGGCGGTACGGCCGCTCGTACCGCGACCTGGCCCACGAGCTGACCCACTACGTCAGCGAGCTGGGATTCACCCACGTCGAGTTGTTGCCGGTGGCCGAGCACCCGTTCGGCGGCTCGTGGGGGTACCAGGTGACCTCCTACTACGCGCCGACCGCCCGATTCGGCACGCCCGACGACTTCAAATACCTGGTGGACACGCTGCACCAAGCCGGTATCGGCGTCATCGTGGACTGGGTGCCCGCGCACTTCCCGAAGGACGCATGGGCGCTGGCCCGTTTCGACGGCACGGCGCTCTACGAGCACGAGGATCCGCGACGCGGCGAGCAGCCGGACTGGGGCACCTACGTGTTCAACTACGGGCGGCACGAGGTGCGCAACTTCCTCATGGCCAACGCGCTCTACTGGCTGATCGAGTATCACATCGACGGGCTGCGCGTGGACGCGGTCGCCTCCATGCTCTACCTGGACTACTCCCGCGAGGACGGAGCCTGGTTGCCGAACGTGCACGGCGGCCGCGAGAACCTGGACGCCATCACGTTCCTGCAGGAGACCAACGCCACCGCGTACAAGGCCGTGCCCGGCATCGTCACCATCGCCGAGGAGTCCACCGCGTGGCCCGGCGTCAGCAAGCCGACCCACGTCGGCGGGCTCGGTTTCGGCATGAAGTGGAACATGGGATGGATGCACGACTCGTTGCAGTACATGTCGCACGAGACCGTGTACCGGCAGTATCACCATCACCAGATGACGTTCTCGATGATGTATGCCTACAGCGAGAACTACGTGTTGCCGCTCTCCCACGACGAGGTGGTGCACGGCAAGGGTTCGCTGCTACAGAAGATGCCCGGCGACCGTTGGCAGCAGCTGGCCAATCTCCGGGCCTTCTTCGCCTACATGTGGGCGCATCCGGGCAAACAGCTGCTGTTCATGGGTGGCGAGATCGGCCAGGAGACGGAGTGGGCCGAGTCCCGGGAGCTGGATTGGTGGCTGCTCGACTCGCCGGACCATGCGGGGCTCAAGCGCCTGATCGCCGACATCAACCGGACCTACCAGCGCTCCCCTGCGCTCTGGACGCAGGACGCGGATCCACGGGGTTTCCAATGGATCGACGCGAACGACGCCGGCGGGAACGTGTTCTCCTTCCTGCGCTACGGCTCGGACGGGTCGGTGCTCGCGTGCATCGCCAACTTCTCACCGGTGCCGCACGAGCTCTACCGGCTGGGTCTGCCCAGCTCCGGCCCCTGGGACGAGGTGCTCAACACCGACGCCGAGATCTACGCGGGGTCAGGCGTCGGAAACCTTGGCCGCGTCAACGCCGTCGACGAGCCGTGGCACGGACGGCGGGCGTCGGCCACGCTCCGGCTCCCCCCGCTCGCCACGCTCTGGCTCTCCCCAGCCGAGCAGGACCGCTGACGTCGCTTCGACTCCACTCCACACGTTCGACGGCCACGAGGAGGTTTCGCGTGGATAGGAAGAGGTGGGGACGACCATGAGCGAGAACGGGCCGCGCATCCGGCTGCTGGGCTCGGTTGAATCGGGACCGTGGGAACGGCTGCGCGATACACGGTTCTACCTGCAGGACGTGGTGGACGACGCCCGCGACGGCTTACTCTCGGTGGGCTTCCTGCGTGGCGACGACGGAGCGACGATCGCCGACGCATTCCCCTACGACCTGGTCATCGTCCCGATCGCCGGCGCACTGACGTTCGACATCGACGACGAGACCGTGACGGCACGGACCGGCGACCTCGTCTACGGT
This sequence comes from Phytoactinopolyspora halotolerans, assembly GCF_010550675.1. Classification (GTDB taxonomy): domain Bacteria; phylum Actinomycetota; class Actinomycetes; order Jiangellales; family Jiangellaceae; genus Phytoactinopolyspora; species Phytoactinopolyspora halotolerans. The sequence continues at coordinate 190,976 of NZ_JAAGOA010000007.1, forward strand.
CCTGCTGGTGCGCACATGCAAGGTCGTGCCGTGGGACGCACCGAGGCAGCCTATGTGTGTTTCCCACCGGCTTGGCGAACGACCCATCAGGCGACGGGCGCCGGACCGTCGGCGGGCGAGGCATCGGCCACTCGTCCGTCCGGATCGGCGCTGGTGCGCAGGTTCGACGACCAGCCGCTGGAACGGGTGGCCGACATCGACTACTTCTCCACCGCCGTCGTCGATGACCCCGAGTTCGAGTTGAGCGTCCGGTTCGAGCAGGTGGGCCGGGATGTGGCGGGTGACCACTTCTTCCCGTACGACGAGGTGCACATCGTGAGGGACGGGACGCTCGCCATCGACACGGACGACGAGACGATCCGGGTCCGCGCGGGTGAGGTCGTCCACTTGCCGCTGCGCGCGCGGGCACGCGTCCGGGCGGAGGAAGAGGTGTCGATGGTGTCGGTGACCTACCCGCCGCTCTGGCACATCAAGGTCGCGGCCCAGTAGGCGCGGCGCGGTGCTGCGCAGCCATCCTGCTCACTGACGCGTACGCGTACGCGTCCGCTCGTCCAACGCGAGCACATGCCGGGCCTGCTCGACCATGGCCAGGTCGAGGAAACTGCCGTCCGGCAGCACCGAGGTGCCGTCGCCGCGAGCCTGCGCACCGTCGACACTCGCGATCACTTCGCGGGCCCGCTCCACCTCGTCCGGGTCTGGAGCGAACGCCGCCTCGATGATCGGCAGCTGCCGCGGGTGGATCGCCGCTCGCCCGACGAACCCCCACCGACGTGCCTGCCGGGTGGACTCCGCCAGCCCGTCCAGATCATGGACGTTCGTATACACGGCCGCAGCAGGGGCCGGAAGCCCGGCAGCCCGGGCAGCTACCACCACGCGTTGCCGGCACCACATCAGCGCGGCGTCGTCGGTCACACCCAGGTCCGACGCCAGGTCAGCCTCACCCAGTCCCAACGACGCGACGCCGGGAGCCCTGGCGATCGCGGCCGCCGCCTCGATGCCGGACGCGGTCTCCAGCAACGCGTGCACCGGGCGCTCCCCGACGACGCCGACCGCCACCGCGACGTCGTCCGGCGACGTGACCATCGGCAGCCGTACCTCCACGTGCGGCGGCAGCCCGGCCACCATGGCCAGGTCATCGCGCCCCCACGACGTGCCCGGCGCGTTGACCCGAACCTGGACGGGCCGCTGGGGGTACTCGTCGATCAGTGCACCGATACCGGCTCGTGCCGACTCCTTGTGCGGCGCCGCCACGGCATCCTCCAGATCCAGGATCACCACGTCGGCGTCGCCGGACAACGCCTTGCGCGCCCGGTCCGGCCGGTCCCCCGGCACGTACAGCTGCGTCAACACGATGCTCATACATACAGCTTCTCGCACGTACACGGGCCGGTGAGCACCGGCTCCGGACCCGATGTAACGGAACTCAGTGGCTGCCTCGTCCCCGTCGTGTACGCCCATACCGCTACGGAGGCCCACATGAACACCACCACACGCAGCACTCGCCACCGTGTCGTCGTCCTCGGCGCCGGCTACGCCGGGATGTCCGCCGCCACCGGGCTGGCCAAGCGGCTGCATCCCGACACCGCCAGGGTGCACCTGGTCAACGCACGGGACCATTTCGTCCAGCGGCCGCGCCTGCATCAGGTCGCCACCGGCCAGCACATCCGGGAACGCTCCCTCGCGGAACCGTTCGGTCGCGCGCCCGTGAACCTCACCGTCGGCTGGATACACGAGATCGATCTGGACAACCGGCGGGTCGACATCGCCACCACCGGCGGAACGACCTCACTGCAGTACGACACGCTCGTCTACGCGCTGGGAACCAGCATCGACACCACGACGGTTCCGGGCATCGAGGAGTACGCGCACACCCTCGATCCGGCCGACGCCGCACGCATCGCCGGCAAGCTCGCGGACCTTGACCGGGGCACCGTCATCGTCTGTGGGGGCGGGCTGACCGGCATCGAAGCCGCCACCGAGTTCGCCGAGCGGTACCCGCAGCTCACAGTGCGACTGGTCTCGCGGGGTCGTCCCGGCGGTTGGTTGTCCGACCGGGCCCGCGCACACGTCGAGGCCGCGTTCGACCGGCTCGGCGTCGAGGTGCTCGCCGACCGCGAGATCACCGCCGTCGAGGACGGGGTCGTCCGCCTCGGCGACGGATCCGGGATCCCGTTCGATCTTTGCCTGTGGGCAGGCGGATTCCGGGTCTCCCCGCTCGCCGCGGATGCCGGGCTCGCCGTCGACGAGCGTGGGCGGGCGCTGGTCGACCAGACGCTGCGCTCGGTATCGCACCCGGAGGTCTACGTCATCGGCGACGCCGCGGCTGCCCGCGGCCCATGGGGCGACGCGATCGCCTACGGGTGCCGCACCGGCGGCTTCCTCGGCCTGTATGCCCCTGGCGCCGTCATGGCCGCGCTCACCGGACGCGACCCGAAGGCCTTCGGCTTCCGCTACATCCACCAGTGCATCAGCCTGGGCCGGCGGGATGCGGTGATCCAGTTCGTTCACCAGAACGACGAGTCGCCGCGACGGAGGATCCTGACCGGTCGTGCGGCGGTGTGGTACAAGGACATCGTGCTCAACAGCGGGACGTGGGTATTCCGTCGCCCCGGTCCGATCCTGCCGTGGCGGAAGACGAAGGTACCGACGACGCCCGGGAGGCCGGTCACCCATGTCTGACGACGTCTTCTCCCAACACCGGGCAACGTTGATCGGTGTCGCCTACCGCATCCTCGGCAGCCTCGCCGACGCCGAGGACGTCGTTCAAGACGCCTGGCTGCGCTGGCATTCGGCGATGCGCCGGCAGGTCGACGTCGAAGATCACCGTGCCTACCTTATTCAGATCGTGACCAGGCTGGCGCTCGACCACCTGCGCAGCGCCCGGGTACGGCGGGAGAACTACGTCGGCCCCTGGCTGCCGGAGCCCGTCCAGGGACAGGTGACCGGGGGCGCGGTCCGGGATGCGGTCGACGCCGACCCAGCCCACGAGGCCGAGCGCCGTGACACCGCGTCGTTCGGCCTCTTGGTCGTCCTCGAGACGCTGTCACCGTTGGAGCGGGCCGTCTTCGTCCTGCGCGAAGCCTTCGACCTGCCGTTCGCCGACATCGCGACGATCCTGGATCGCTCCGAGGAAGCCGTCCGGCAGCTGGCGCGCCGGTCCCGCGCCCACGTCGCCGAACGACGCGCCCGCTACGACGCCGACCCGGCCCGCCACCGTACCGTCATCGAGCAGTTCATGACCGCCACCACCAGCGGCGACGTGGCGGAGTTGCTCAGGCTGCTGGCACCCGACGTCACCATCACTGTCGACACCGACGGCAAGGTCCGGGGCATACCTCAGCCGGTCCACACGGCCGACAAGGTGGCACGGTTCCTGGGCGGCGCCGCCACGCGCATACCGGAAGGCATGGTCGTGACCTACGAGACCATCAACGGCATGCCCGGCGCCATCGCCTGGTCGGACGGCAAGCCGATCACAGTGATGTCGGTCGAACTCGCCGACGGCAAGGTCGCCGAGGTGTACTGGATCGCCAACCCGGACAAGCTCGCCCGCCTCGCTCAGACGACACCGGACTCGCGTAGCGCACGGACATCCACCTCGTCGTAGCCGAGTTCCGCCAGCACGTCGTCGGTGTCCGCGCCGTGACCTCGGCCGGCGAACCGGACCCGGCCCGGCGTGTCGGACAGCCGGAAGAGCACGTTCTGCATGGCCACCTCGCCTAGGTCCGGGTCGTCGACGCGGAGCACGGTGCCGAGCGCCTCGAACTGCGCATCGGCGGCGATGTCGGACGCGTCGTAAATCGGGGCGACGGCTGCCTCGGCCTTCTCGAACTCGGCCACCACCTCGTCCCGGGTGCGCGCCGCCACCCACGCCGCGACCGCGGCATCGAGCTCGTCAGCGTGTGCCACCCGCCCGGTGCCGGTGGCGAACCACGGCTCGTCGACCACGTCCGGCCGGCCGACCAGCCGCATCACCCGCTCGGCGATGTTCTGCGAACTGGTCGAGACGGCCACCCAGCGGCCGTCCGCGCATTGGTAGGTGTTGCGCGGCGCGTTGTTCACCGAGCGGTTCCCGGTCCGCGGCTGCACCGTTCCGAGTTGATCCCACTGGGTCAGCTGCGGACCCAGCATCGCCAGGATCGGCTCCACGATGGCCAGATCCACCACCTGCCCGCGCCCGGTCGTCTGCCGCGCATGCAGTGCCGTCATCACCGCATACGCCGCGGCCAGCGAGGCGATCCCGTCGGCCAGCCCGAACGGCGGCAGGGTGGGCGGCCCGTCCGGTTCCCCGGTCATGGCGGCGAATCCACTCATCGCTTCGGCCAGGGTGCCGAAACCTGGACGACGACGGTACGGCCCGATCTGCCCGAAGCCGGTGAGACGGGCCAATACCAGACCCGGGTTCTCCGCACTCAGCCGGTCATATCCCAGATCCCAGCGTTCCAGCGTGTCCGGGCGGAAGTTCTCAATGACGACGTCGGCACCCGCGGCCAACCGGCGGAACACCTCTTGCCCTCCCGATGAGGACAGGTCCAGGGTCATCGACCGTTTGTTCCGGCCGAGCGTCTTGGACCACAGGTTGTGCCCGTCTTTGGCGGCGCCGTGGCCGCGCGCCGGGTCGGGGCGGCGCGGGTGCTCCACCTTCACCACGTCCGCGCCCATGTCACCCAGGTGCATCGCGGTCAGCGGACCGGCGAACAGGGTCGACGCGTCGACGATGCATAGCCCTTCGAGTGGCCCTCGCGAGGCTGGCTCGCCCGTCATCGCTGATCTCCTCTCGCTAGGTCGACGGCGCAGCGGAAACCGACCGACGGCGAGCGGTCCAGGCCGGCGCCGCAGCGCAGGTACTTCACGGAGAAGTCCGGCGCCCGCACCCCGCCGTCGAAATACCAGTCCGACCCGTCCGCTCGCCAGCCGGACCCACCCTTGAGGATGAGAAAACGCGTCCGGCCGTCGGTGTGCTCGCTTTCGGTGAGGTTCCACACGGCCGGGCTTCCACGCTGCAGCAGTCCGGCCTCGCCGGCCACCTGCCACTCGTCCTCGGTGGGTAGCCGCAGCCCGGCCCAACGGGCGTACGCACGCGCGTCGTCCAGCTCGACGTGTGTCACCGGCTCATCCTCCCGCCCTGCGGGCGGTGCGCCGTCCACGAAATGCGAGAGGAACCGCTCGGCGCGCACCGGCCGGTACCCGGTGGCACGGACGAACGCCGCGAACTCGGCGTTCGTCACCTCACGCCGTCCGATCGCGACGTCGCCGATGGTGACGACGCGGTGCAGAGTGCCGGTGTGATGCAGCCGGGGCGGCAGCGGCTTCCACTCGTCGACGTACGGAGCCTCGCCGTACACGCCGGTCTCCCGTACCCGGTGGTGCACGACCAGCTCGTACCGGCCGGACGGCACGCGCTCCATGCCGTCCGGGACGGTCGGCGCGGTCCAGGTCGCGCGCGGCACCGACGTCCGCACGGCCGCCCGGGCGGGGAACGACACGTCATCGGCCAGCGACATCTCGCTCCCGCGCGGCGCCGCGCCGATCCCCACGTCGCCGGTGATGACCGCGGCGATCCCGCCGGCCGGCAACCGTCCACCGACGACGGTCCGCCCGCCCGCGTCCGCCGAGACGGTCAGGGCCGCGCCGGTGGCCAGCTCTGCGAAACCGGCATCGCCCGGCACCTCGGCCGCCAGCCAGGGCCCGTCGTAGTCACCACCGGTGTTGACCACCGTCCACAGCACCACACCTCGATGCTCCCACCGGGAGGCGTACACCGGCACGTCGCCGCCGGGATGGTCGGCCAGCGGCGTCCAGTGCTCGCTCTGCAGCCAGGCCCGGTGCGTGGCCTGGACGCGTCGCATCGCCCGCAGCACCGACCGGTCCCGTTCGCTCCAACCGACCCAGACGCCGAAGACGTTCTCCCACACCAGCATCCCGGAGCCGTTCAGCCAGGCGGAATGCAACTCTTCGAGGTGGCTGCGATGCCAGCGGCGGGTGTGGTGCAGGATGTGCCGCCGCTCGAACCACTTGGCCCGGAGCACCCCCGGCACCGGCGAGTCCGCGAACCACTGCGCCCAGGACATCGCGTGGTCGTGCACGCGGGCCAGCGGCAGCCGCGACTCGCCTTCCATCGTCAGGCCGGGCCGCACCGCGTCCAGGGCCGTGCGGACGTGGACGCTGCCTTCCTTGGAGCTGTCCAGGAAGACGCCGTCCGCGCCGGTGCTCGCCACCAGGTCCGCCACCCGTTCCGGCTCGCTTTCCTCCCACGGATAGTAGGCCAGGTACACCCGGACGTCGTGCTCGCGGAACGCTGTCACCACGTCCGCCAGCTCCGGCACGTCCGTGTAGTAGTCGAACTGGTCGCGGTCGTCGATCCCCTGGTTCGGGTACGCATGCCAGAGCACGACGCCGTCGAATCCGCCGAAGTCGCGCTCGGCCGCGGCCAGGAACGCGTCGACGGTGAACGCGCCGCGGTCGTGGTCGTACAGCAATTCGTCCCACAGCCAGGTCAGGCAGACCACGAACGCGTCCGCCGGCTCGTCGTCGTATCGGGAGCCGTTGTAGCCGACGCGCCGGCGGGCCTCGGCGCGCCAGCGCGCCAGCTGTTCCCGCCACGCCGGCCAGTCCGCTGGGTCGTCAGGCGCGGCGAGGATCTTCGCCTCGTCCAATACCGAGAGGTCCGCCGCCGGGTCCAGCGGCACCGTGGTGTACATGTCGATGGGCCGGGGCACGTACGGGTTGAGCATGGCGCGTGTCCTCACCGGGTTCGGTCCAGCAGAAAGCTGTCGATCTCCGCGCGGGTCGGCATCGACGACGACGCGCCGAACCGCTGGACCGAGATGGCGGCCGCCGCCGACGCCCGGCGCAGCGCGTCGTCGATCGGGAGGTCTTCGGCCAGCCCCACGGCGAGCACACCGACAAACGTGTCACCAGCGGCGGTGCTGTCCACGGCATCGACGGCGAACGCAGGGACGTGTACCGGCGCGGCACCTTCGGCCAGGTGGATCGCGCCGCGCGAGCCCAGCGTCACGGTCACCGCGCGCGACCGCTTCGCCAACTGCCTGGCCAGCGACCACGAGTCGTCCGTGACGTCGTCGCCCGTACCCGCACCCGTCCCTGGCGTCGGCGCCGGTGCCGGGGGCGGTGCCGGTGCGTGCGCGGCCACGCGACCGCGACCTCCACCGCGAGCGCCCGCGCCGTGGCCACCGGTCAGGATCGCGGCCTCGTGCTCGTTCGGGACCAGCAGGTCGATCTCCCCGAGCAGTTCATCCGGAAGCGGAACCGCCGGGGCAGGGGTCAGTACCGTCCGCACCCCCACCGAGCGGGCGAACGCGGCAGCCTCGGCGACGACGCTCAGCGGCAGCTCAAGCTGGAGCAGCAGCGTCCCGACGGACTCGATCGCGGTCCGGTGCGCGTCGGTCAACGCGGTCACGGTGCCGTTGGCGCCGGGCACCACCACGATGGAGTTGTCGCCGTCGCCGTCGACGACGATGTGTGCGGTGCCGGTCGGCTCGTCGGCGCTGATCAGGCCGCCGGTGTCGACGCCGTCGCCGCCGAGCACCGTACGGATCTGCCGGCCGAACTCGTCGTCGCCGACGGCGCCCAGGAACCGCACCGATCCTCCGGCCCGGGCCGCTGCGAGCGCCTGATTGGCGCCCTTGCCGCCCGGGATGGTGCGGAATGTCTGGCCGGTCACGGTCTCACCCCGCTCCGGCGCGCGCTCCGTGGTCACCACCAGGTCCATGTTGGCGCTGCCGAGGACCGCGATCCCCGTTCTCCTCGGCGTCTCGCCGCTCAACTCCCCTGGTCGCGCTCGACTTCTCGCCCGCTCCGCGGACGGCTCCGCCCGATCTCCGCCAACCCAACCCGGGAGCCGGCCACTCCGCTCGCTCGGCGTCTCGCCGCTCATCTCCGCCTCACGTCTCCTTCACTTCTCATTCGCCCAGCCACCGGCGGTACGTCGTGGGCTCAGGTAACGCTTGCGGGCCCGGATGCCGCTCCAAGCGTTACCTGAGCCCACGAGGCACGCCACATCTCGCACATTGCGCCGGACCTCACATGTCTCGGGCCACGGCAAGCGTGCGCCGCGCCAGCTCGTCGAACCCGATGCCGTCGAAGCCGCTGAGCGTGGACGACACCCGGTTGCGCAGCGGCGCGATCCAGTACTCCGGCAACGACGACGCTCCCAGCAGCCCGCCCAGCACCGAACCCACGGTGGCGCCGTTGGAGTCCGTGTCCCAGCCGCCGCTCACCACCAGGGTGATCGCGCGGCTGAACCGATCGCCGGTCACCGACGGCGGGGTCTGCCCCGCGTACACCAGGGCAGCCACCGTCAATGCGGCATTGTTCAGCACGTGTACCCAGTGCAGGTCCCCGTACCGCCGCTCGACCGCGTCCATGCCGTCCTCGAAATCCGGGTACTCGCCCGGTAGCGCACGCGCGAACCGTACCGCCTCCGCGTACCGGGACGACGCCGGGATCACTGACAGCCCCGCGTCGAGCACCTCGTCCACCGAGTCCGCCACCAGAGAGGCGGCGCAGGCGGCGGCGACGAACATCTCGCCGTACACGCCATTGCGGGTGTGGCTGAGCACGGCGTCGTGCCAGGCCAGTTCGGCGGCGCGCGCCGGATCGCCCGGATAGACCCAGCCGAACACGTCACCCCGGATCTGCGCGCCGATCCAATCCCGGAACGGGTTGCGCACCCGAGCCGTCCGCGGTGGCGTGATGCCGAGCAGAAGGTTGCGATAGGCGACCCGCTCCGCGGTGAACACCCGGCCGGCCGGAAGCTCCGCCAGCCAGGCCGCAGCCACGTCCTCGGTGCCCAGTCCCGCGCCGTGCGCCTGGAGCAGCGAGAGGTTCAGCATCGGGAAGTTCAGATCGTCGTCTTCCGGCATGCCGTCGATGTTCTCGGCGAGGCTGGTCACCGCGCTGCGCCGGTTCCACGGCCGGCGTGCCGCCACGTCGTCCGGCAATCCCTCCGCCGTGAACCAGCCCGCCAGCGGCCACCGCCCCGTGGCCTCCAGGATCTCCCGGATGCCGCGCCGCGGAATCTTCTCCACCGGCTTGCCGAGCAGGCAGCCCGCCGCCCGGCCGAGCCACGCACCGTGCACCCGATCGATGAGCTCGTCGGACGGCGACGGCGACGGCCACGGCGACGGCCACGGCGACGGCGACCGGGGCCTGGCGCCGGACGGCTCCGTGGCCTGTGCCCACGCCGGCGCAACCGCGCGGATCTCCGCCAGCCCGGTCGGCTCCACCGTGTCGAACGGTGAAGGCCGCTGATCGATCTCATCGAGGATCCTTACGGCGGTTGCGCGCAGCGGATCCGGCGCCGGCACATCGGAGGCACCGGAGTGCAGCGGCGCCGGGTCTCCACCCGCCGCCACCCACTGTTCCCGCAGGTCATCCACGTCCACGCGATCCTGGCGGGCCTGGTGCAGCGCATGTCCGACCAGATCCTCCGGCTGCACCCAGGTCAGACGCACGGTGCCGGCACCTCCTGCGCTACGGGCGTCCGGTTCATCGCTCGGTCAGCTCCCGCAGCGCCGCGTCCGCCGCGTCCCGACGTGCCCGATCCGCAGCGCGGATCTCCGCGGTCACCTCGGCGAGCCGGACTCCGGGCGCCACCAGGTCGGTCCTGCTCGCCGTGCTGACCGTGCTCGCCAGGTCCGTCGGTACGACGTCGCGCCCGCCCAGGGTGCCGGCGATGGCTCCGGCCATGGAGGCGATCGAGTCCGAGTCCCGGCCGTAGTTGACCCCGCCGAGCACCGCGTCGCGCCACTCGCCCTTGCTGATGACCAGCATCGCGAGCGCGATCGGCAACTCCTCGATGCTGTGCAGGCGGCTCGGCCGGCGGGCACCGAGGCCCTGGTCGCGGTAGTTCTCGCCCACGGTGTCGAACGGTCGCATCGCCGCGCGCAACACACCCGACTCGACGGCCTCCGCCCAATGCGACACTCCGGCCGCGGCCTCGGTGACCGCTTCGATCGCGCCTCGGGTGCCGTCCTTGGCCAGTCGTAACGCCGCGTCGATGACGTCGTCGACGCTCGCACCGGGCCGCGCAGCCGCGGCCACACATGCGGCCATCACCCCCGCCGCTTCCCGACCGTACGACGACTGGTGCGCCCCGGCCACGTCCAGCGCCTCGGCGTACGCGGCATCCGGATCGGCCGCGTTGACGATGCCGACCGGTGCGATGTACATCGCCGCGCCGCAGTTCACGGCGTTGCCCACACCGGCCTCGCGCGGATCCGCATGCCCCCAGTGCAGCCGCAAGGCCATGTACTTCTCGGCCAGGAAGACGCGCTGCAGCGGCAGCGCCTCCTTCTCCAGCTCCGGGATCCAGACCTGTTCGGAGAGCATCAGCGGAACGAACCGCTGAGCCATGTCATACGCCGTCAAATGAGCACGCGCCTGGGCGTAGACCTCGACCATCAGATGGGTCATCAGGGTGTCGTCGGTGATGTGTCCGTCGCCCTTGTGGTACGGGGCAATCGGGCGAGCTGTCTGCCAGTCCGCGTAGTACGGACTGACGATGCCCTCCACCCAGCCGCCCCACCGGTCCACGATCTGCGCCGGAGACCAGCCCTCCGTCGCTCCGCCCAGGGCATCGCCGACCGCGGCCCCGAGGAGACACCCCACGGCCCTGCTGGTCAGCCCAGGTTCATTGCTCACCCATACTCCCTTTCACCAGTTCTAGCAGGTCGGCACGCGCCAGCGACGGTGCGCAGCACCCGACCAGCGTGCGGCAGCGCTGCACCCAGCTGTCCGGGAACGACGACGCGCCTCGTGCGGCGCCGACCAGCGCGCCGGTCAAAGCCGGTGCACTGTCCGCCAGCGACGACAGGCACGCTGCCGCCGTCACCGCCTCGATCGACGGGGTGCCGGCACGGAGCGCGACGTCGGCGAGTGCCGCGGCGACGGCGACGGTCTGCGCGGCCGCGGTCCCGTACGAGTAGACCCGGTCGACGACGTCGTCGAGCAGGGGAATCGCCTCGGCGGGCGACGACGTGGTGGTGACCGCGTCGAGTGCGGTACGCGTGGTGCGCCCGATCAGCGTGTGCTCGGGCAGTTCGGACAGCAACGCCCGACGCGGGCGCATGGGGTCCACAGGGAGCGACGCGATGGTCCGGGCGATGGCGCGGGCAGCCAGCACACCGTCGCCGGCGTTCGTGACCTCGGCGTCCCACTCGGCGACGTCGGCGGCGTGGTCGGGGTCGGGGTCGCCGATCATCGCGCCGATCGCGACCGCGCGGATAGCGGCGGCGTCGTCGAAGTGATGCGGGTTGTCGTGGCCTGTGCGTGGCGGCAGGACGCCGCGGCGGAGCGCATCGACGGCCGTGGCCACGCTGATCCGGCCGCGGGGAACGCCATCGGACTCGGCCGCCTTGAGCCACATCGCGTGGACACGTTCACGGGACCAGTCGCTCTCGCCTGTCCCGGGTCGCTGCCCGAGCCCGCCGGCCGGACGCGCGGTGTTCAACCAGGTCAGGGTCCAGGCGGCCCATTCGGCGTCGTCGCTGGGGCCGAAACGGAGTGGCGTCACGTCCTGGTTCAAGGCGAAGGGCACCGGGAGTGAAGTGACGTTGTGCTCCTCGGCGAACGTGTCGAGTTCGCGGCGGAGACGCCGAGTCCAAGCCGGCAGCGCATGCGAACGGTGCTGACGCGCCGGCCAGCCGGCGGCGTCACCGATCGCGAGCCCGACGACCGCGCCGACCGCTCGGTCATCCTGCACGTGACGGCCTGCCGAGCTCGCGCCGTTCGGCTCGTCGTGCCGGGCATTGTGGTGTTCACCGGGCATCGCGTGCCTCCGCCAGTCGCTCAGCAAGGCCGGAAAGGTGCAGGCCGCGCACGACGTCGCCGAGGCAGCGGCCGGTGACCGGGCCGATGTCGGTCCAGTCCGCCGGGATCGCCTCGTAGCCGCCGAGTGCGCCGGCCATCGCGCCGGAGATCGCGGCCGTGGTATCAGCGTCCCGTCCCATCGACACGGCAAGCGGGACGGCATCGGCGAATCGGCCGCCGGCGGCGATGAAGGCGGCGACGGCGATCCCGACCGCCTCCGGCGCAAGGTCGGTCCACGGGTAGCGGCGGGTGACCAAGGTGTCGAGGAGCGCCGGGACGTCCAGTGGCCGGCCGGACCTACCCGCGTCGCCGGCGTGCTCGCGTGCCTGATGGATCGAGCGAGCGGTCCAGCTGTTGGCGGGGACGGTACGCGCGGCCGCGGCCACCACGTCATCGACGTCAGCGCCGGCCATGGCCGCGGCCACAGCGGCAGCGACGGCCTGGCCGGCGTAGATTCCCTCACCGGCGTGGCTGACGGCACCGTCGATCGCCGCCAGCCGTGCCGCTTCGGCCGGATCGCCGGCGGCGAAGACACCGTGCACTGCCGAGCGCATGGCCAGACCGTCACTCCACGAATGCAGGTGCTCGCCGCTGGCGGGTGGCCGGAGCCCGGCGCGGAGGTTCTCGACCGTGCCCAGCTCGCTGAACCCGGCGCCGGGGAAGCCCTCGGTGCGCCTGGTGAGGTGCTCGATCCAGGCGTCGGCGACATGATCGCTGGTCAGCGCCGATCCATGCTCCAGGAGCAAGATCGCGCTGAACGCAGCGTACTCGGTGTCGTCGGTGCCGGATCGCGCATCGGTGAGGAAGCCGGTCACCCGGCCCCAGCGGTGTGCGATCGCCTCGGCGGTCATGTTCTCCGCCGGGGCGCCCATCGCGTCACCGATGGCCAGCCCCACCAGGCAGCCGCGGGCACGGTCGAGGGAAGAAGTCACCGCCGGTACCGCTCCAGGACGTCGTTGCCCTCACCGGTCAACTTCGCGCCGAGTTCGTCCAGCGAGATCTCATCGGCGAAGAACTGCTGCAGACTCGGCTCGGAGACCTTGGCCTTCCATTCCTCGAACCCCTTCACCAGCTGGAACGGCGCGATCTCCAGCACGTCCGCGGTGGCGACGGCGACATCCCAGCCCGTCTCCGGGTCGTTGAGCTCGGGCGCCTCGGCGGCTTCCTGGCTGGTGGGGAGCAGCCAGTCACCGGCGGCCAGCTTCACCTGGTTCTCCGCGTTCAGGAAGTACTCGATGAACTGGACGGCGTACTCCGGGTACTCGGTGTCGGCGGAGACCGACAAGGTCTGCGAGACGGCTCCTTGCTGCTGGCTGTCCCCTTCCAGCGCAGGCAGGGTTACCCACTCGAAGTCGTCCGGCGCCTGCTCCATCAGCTGTTGACGCAGCCAGATCGCGCCCGGCAGCATCGCGTACTGGCCGTCGAAGAACGCCGGGAGCGCGTCCGTCGACGACATGCCCAACCCGTCCGGCGAGGCCGATTCGTCGGTGTAGATCATGTCGTGGATCCGGCCGAGCACCTCGGCCTCGGCGTCACCGAAGACCGCGGTGGCCTCGCCGCTGGGGTCCTCGAAGAACTCCGCGCCGTAGTTCCGGGACAGGTTGAGGATGCGGTTGGTCGGCGACTTCAACGGGTACACCGCGCCGTACCGGTCGTCGGTGGTGAGTTCCGCGGCCACCTCCGTGAACTCGTCCCACGTCCACGGGTCGTCGACGGTGGGGAGTTCGATCCCCGCGTCCTCGAGGATTGTGGCGTTGGCGAAGACCACCTGCGATTCCTGCAGGAACGGCACGCCGTACACGGCGTCGTCGTAGGTGACCGTGTCCCACGCACCCTCGCGGATGTCCGAGCGGATCTCGTCGGAGAGATATCCGGACAGGTCGAGAACGTTTCCGCGGTCGCCGAACTCTTGCAGCACGGTCGACTCGTAGTGGAAGACGTCCGGCGCGGTGCCGCCCTCGAATGCGGTGAGCAGCTGGTCGTTGACGTTGTTCCAGTCGCCCTGCAGCAGGTCGACCTGGATGTTGGGGTGTTCGTCGTTCCAGGCGTCGACGATCTCCTCGTTCGCCTCCATCGAGGCGGTCTGCCAGGCGAGCGTCTGGAATTCGAGCGTGATCGGCTCTTCCGGCTCCGCTGGCTCCTCGGCGGCGTCGCCGCCCGAGCCCTCGGCGCCGTTCGACTCGGTGGAGCTGTCCGAGTCGTCCGAATCGTCGCCGCCACACGCGGTCAGCAGCAGCGCGATACCGGTCAGGCCGGCGGCCACCGTGCTCCATCGTCTCTTGATGGTCATGCTCATCCTCCTTTGGTTGAACTCACGACTTGACGGCTCCGCCGAGCAACCCGCCGGTCAGGCGCCGTTGCATGAAGGCGAAGAAGATCAGGCTCGGAATCGTCGCGACCAGCGACGCCGCGGCAAGCGGCCCGAGGCGCGCCACCCCCTCGGCGCCGATGAACTTCACCAGCGTCAGCGAGATGGTCTGCAGATCCGGGTCGCGGATCAGCACCAGCGCGAACAAGAACTCGTTCCATGCGGACACGAAGGCGAACAGGCCGGCGGCGACGACGCCCGGCGCGAGCAGCGGGGCGACGACGCTGCGCAGCGCCCGCACCTTGGTGGCGCCGTCCATCGCCGCGGCTTCTTCCAGCTCATACGGGATGCTGGCGACGTAACTGCGGAGCATCCACAGCGCGAACGGCATGCTCCAGACGACGTAGACGATGATCAGTCCGAGGCGACTGTCATACAGGCCGGCGTCGCGCAGCAGCAGGAACAGCGGGATGATCACCAGCACCCACGGGAAGATCTGGCTGAGCAGCACCCAGACGATCACCGCCCGGCTGACCACGGACCGGTAGCGCGCCATCACGTAGGCCGCCGGGATCGACAGCAGGACGGTCAGCGTCGCCGACACACTCGCGACGAAGGCGGTGTTCACCAGGGACCGGGCGATCGGCTGCTCGTCGAACGCGGCGCGGAAGTTGGCGAAGGTGATGTCGTTCGGGATGATCGTCGGGTTGATCTGCGCGATCTCCTGCGGCGTCTTCAGCGCCGTGGACAGCAGCCAGAGCAACGGGAAGGCGAGGAAGACCAGGTAGGCGCAGAGCGCCAGATACTTCAGGCCAGTGACGGCGGACGACGTGGTGCGTTCCATCTACTTCTGCGCCTCCTTGAACCGCTGCCGGAGGTAGAAGGCGACGAAGACGGCGATGATCAGCACCATCACGTTGCCGAGCGCGGCGGCGTAGCCGTAATTGCCGTACCGGAACGCTTCCTCGTACGCGAACAGCATCGGCAACCGGGTAGCGCCGCCGGGTCCGCCCTCGGTCAGGACGTAGACCAGGCCGAACTGGTTGAAGTTCCAGATGAAGTCCAACGTGGTGATCGCGGTGACCACCGGCGCGATCGCCGGCCACGTGACGGCACGGAACCGCTGCCACGCCCCGGCGCCATCCACCGACGCCGCCTCCTGCAGCTCCTTCGACACACTCTGCAGACCGGCCAGGATGACCACCGTGGTCTGCGGCATGCCGGTCCAGACACCGACGACGATGATGGCCGGCAGCGCCAGCGAGAACGAGGACAGCCAGTCGACGTTGCTGTCGATGATCCGCAGGTCCATGAGCACGCTGTTCAGCAGTCCCGCGTTCGGGTGGTAGATCAGCCGCCACATGATCCCGATGACGACGGGCGGCATCGCCCACGGAACGAGGGACAGGGTGCGCGCCAGCCACCGCAACCGGATCTTCTGGTTCAGCAGCATGGCCAGCCCGAGGCTGGCGACGAACTGCAGAATGGTGACGGAGAACGCCCAGATCAGGCCGACCCGGAAGGATTCCCAGAAGTAGCTGTCGTCGAGCAGGTCGGCGTAGTTGGAGAACGCGGTGAACGACGTCTCGGTCGCCCGGCCTGCCTGCGCATCGGTGAAACCCAGGTAGATGCCACGCATCAACGGGTAGAGGCTGAACACGGCGACCGGGATGAGCGCCGGAACCGCCAGCAGCATGCCGTCCCGGTCCAGTCCCAGGAATCTGCGCCGAGACCGCCGGGGTTGCGGTTTCCTCGGCCGTCCCCGCGGTGCAGCGAGCACGCTCGTCGTCGCCTTTGGTCGCGCTTTGCTCATGCCGCGGCCTCCCTGGTGCTCTCCCGGACGGTCAGCGACGGCGCGACCGTGGCGCGCCGGGCCGGACCGGTCTCGCCGTGCAGCCGGGCCAGGAGCATGTCGGCGGCGAGCCGGCCACGGTCGCGGGAACCCAGCGAGACGCTGGTGAGCGGAGGGAAGCTGGTCTCGGCGAGCGTGGTGTCGTCCATGCCGACCACCTGGATCTCCTCCGGAATCGAGCGGCCTGCCGACCGGATGGCGTGCATCGCACCGAGCGCGATGAGGTCGTTGGCCGCGAACACGGCGTCCGGCTGGGTCCGGGCCAGGAGTCGTTGTGCCGCCTCCCGGCCCGCGGACACCTGGAAGCCCCCGAACTCCACCAACGAGTCGTCCACCTCAAGCCCGCAAGCGTGCAGGCCGTCCTGGTATCCGGCGTGCCGCAGCCGTCCCGGCACCGTATCCGCGGGGCCGTTGATGAACGCGATCCGCCGCGCTCCGGCCGCGTACAGGTGTTCCACGGCCAGCCGGGCCCCCTGCCGGGAATCGGTGCGGACGTTGTCGACGTCCGCCTCCTCCGGCAGTTGCCCGATCACGACGACGGGCACGGCAGGCGAGCGCAACGCGGCGAGATGCCGGTCGGTCACCCGGATCGGGCAGAGGATCAGACCGTCGACGTACTTCTGCGCCAGGCTCTCCAGCACCTCGATCTCGTCCTGAACGTCCGCCCCGGTGGCATGCAGCAGCAATCGGTAGCCGTCCTCGCGGAGGAGGGGCTGGATCTCGCGGACCATGGCCAGGTAGGCGGCGTTCCCGATGTCTTCCATAGCGAAGGCGACCTGGCCGGTCTGCTGCGTCTTCAGCGATTGCGCCACGGCACTGGGTACGTAGCCGACCTGCTTCACCGCGGCCTTCACCCGGGCGACCATCTCCGGATTGGACGTGTTGCCGTTCAGGGCACGCGACACTGACGAGATCGACACACCGGCAGCCTTCGCCACCTCGTGGATCGTCGGTCTGGACGACGCGGCCATGGACACCTCCGAACGGCTGGAATCGTTTCCGAGTATCGTCGCGACTCCCGCAGGAAACGTTTCCGGGAGTGCCCCCATTGGACGGCCTCGGACACGCGGCTGTCAAGCGGGCGTCATCAAACCGTCATCCGGGCGGCCGCCTACCGCCCGCCTCGTCGCCCTCGTGCCCTCGCCGCCCCGCCACCCTTGACATGGGCCGACACCTCGTGCTGAAGTACGTCCCACTTCCAGCCGTCGGCAGCCCTACCCGGTGGACTGGTTGCGGAAACGTTTCCGAATCGTCGCCCGAACCCGCACGCCCATCCCCCAGGGCGCGTTCGGAAACGTTTCCACCCTCCCGATGCCCCGCCATCCGGATCGAGGAGAACACCGATGTTCACCAGCTCATCCCGTCAGCGCACCCGGACCACCGGCATGCTCGCCCGCATCGGCACGGCCGCGATCCTGCTCTCCGCCCTGCACGCCTCGTCATCGGCGGCGGACGACGTCGCCACGGCCACGGCACCCACCGGTCGCCCCGACGGCACCGCCGCCGGAACCGTCGTCAACGGAACCGCCCCGGCTGGCGAGGCCGGCGTCGCCGTGGACTATGCCGCATATCTTCCGCCCGGATACCAGCAGAGCGACGAAAGCTATGCCACCATCTACCTGTTGCACGGCCGTGGCGACACCATGGACGCGTGGCAACGTATCGCCGCCGACCTCGACGAACTGATCAGCGACGGGACGATCGATCCGCTGATAGCTGTCATGCCGGACGCGCCGTGGAGCGACCGGGGCAACTGGTACGTGGACTCCGCGTACACCGGCGACGAAGCCCCGGCGGGAGCCGCAGTCGAGACCGCCCTCAGCTCCGACCTGGTGGCCCACATCGACCAGGAGTACCGAACCGTCGCCGACCGGGACGCGCGCGCCGTCGGCGGCTACTCGATGGGCGGCTACGGCGCTCTGCGCTACGCCCTCGCACACCAGGACGTCTTCGGCGCCGGCATGGTCCTGAGCCCAGCGGTCTACGTGCCACAGCCGCCCGCGGACTCGTCCGCCCGACACTACGGAGCCTTCGGGGTCGGCGACGCCCTGTTCGACGAGGACCGTTACGCCACCCTCAGCTACCCCGCGCTACTGCCGTCGATAGATCCGGAGCTGACGACGCATCTCTTCCTGGCCGTCGGCGATGACGAGTGGGCCAACCCCGACCCCGCCGAGGCCGAGCACGACATCGACTTCGAGACCGCGCGCATCTACAACCAGGTGCGACGCACTGGTGGGATCACGGCAGAGCTGCGGATCCTGGACGGTGGGCACGACTGGGACGTCTGGCGACCCGCCTTCCGCGAGGGCATCATTGACCTCGACGGCTACCTGCGTACCGTCGACCCGGAACCGCTCGCCGGGGATCTGTACGGCACCAGCGGGGATGATCGCGCCGGCGGCATGGTCCACACCACGGACGGCCCGGTCGTCGCGATCAACGCCGCCGATCAGATCTTCGGCACGACACATTCCGGCCGCCTGGACACGGTCGTGCTCCGGCGCGCCGACGACGGGACTCCCGCCTGGGCGACGTCGGTGGGCACGCCCGCGAACGACCGCGCCTACGGCATGCAGCCGGGTCCGGACGGTTCGGTCTATGTGGCCGGATACACCGGCGGCGACCTGGACGGCGAGCATCCGGGCAACGCTCGCGACGACGCATACGCTGCCCGCGTCTCGGCGTCCGGCGACGTGGAATGGGTGACGCAGTTCGGCGACCCGGACGCAGCGGACCGCATCTACGCGACGGCCCCCGCGCCCGACGGAGGTCTCTACGTCGGCGGCTACACCAGTGGCGAGGCCGCCTCCCCCAGCGCCGGCGACAAGGATGCGGTGATCGCCCGCATCTCCCCCGACGGCGAACTCGTGTGGACCCATCAGTTCGGCGGCTCCGGCGAGGACAAGACGCTGGCGCTGGCGGTGGACGACGCCGGGACCCTGCACGCAGGCGGCGTCACGTCACAGTCGATGCCGGGCGGAGAGTCGAGCGGCGGCCTGGACGGCTGGGTCGCTCAGTTCTCCGTCGACGGGGAACGGCAGTGGACCCGGCAGCTCGGGACCGCGGAGACCGACCAGGTGTCCGCTCTTCTGACACGTTCCGGCGGTGGTGTGATCGCCGCCGGACACACGGGCGGCGAGCTCGCGAGCACGTCCGCCGGCGGAACGGACGCGTTCGTCGTGGAGCTGCGGCCCAACGGGCGGACGCGCTGGAGCGTGCAAGCGGGAAGCGCCGGTGATGACCGGGCGGCCGGCGTCGTCGAGATGCCAGACGGCCGGCTCGTCGTCGCCGGGCACACCGACGGCGCCATCGGTATCAGCGCCGGCGGGCGGGACGTCTTCACCTACACGCTCGGCACCGCGGGCCATGCCGCCAAGGGCCGGGTAAGCATCGAGGACTCTGATCAGTTCGGGACGGCCGAGCGCGACGGCGCCGACGAGTGGGACGAGGGAAACCTGTACCTGACCGGCGACGCCGACGGCGGCGTGTGGGTCACCGGCCTGACCTTCGGTAGCACGACAGGCGGGTCGAACAACGGTGCCGGCGACGTCTTCGTGAGCCGTCTGTCGAGTACCGACGGATGATGCGGACGGCGGCGGTCGGCTTACCTGGTTCGGAACGGCCGCCGCCACGCGATCGCGATGTCGACGTTCTGCACCTGCTCACGTGCGGCCGCCATGGCGATGATGTGACCGTGCTGGTCCGCATTGATCCACCAGGTCCGACCGTCTACCACGACCTCTGTGATCAGCATGAAAGGTCCCGTTACCTCGGCATAAATCGAATATCCGTTCTTTTTGTATCACCTGTCGAGGGCAGGACAACACCCCCTGCGCAGGACGGTGCAGTGATAACGGTCACGTCGCCGTGGTATCGATCACGGCACAGGCAACAGCCGGTGGCACGCGGCAGGCCAGCGGTGCGACTCCGCATGCGAAGCCGCACCGCAACTGATCTGACTTAGAACAACGCGCTGGCCAGGGCGGCCCGAGCCTTGACCACCCGCGGGTCGGACGGTCCGATGATCTCGAAGAGCTCGACCAACCGGGTGCGCACCTGCTCGCGTTCGTCCCCCGCCGTGCGGCGGACCGTCTCAATCAGGCGATTGAAGGCGGCCTCGGCCTGCCCTTCCGCGAGCTCGAGATCGGCGGCGACCAACTGAGCGTCCACGTCCGCCGGATCGGCGTCAGCCGATGCGCGGGCCGCTGCCGCATCCACCCCATGGGTACGGCGCAATAGCTCCACCCGGGCCAAGCCCGCTTTCGCGTCGGCGTCGGCCGGCGACTCGTTCAACACGGCCTGGTAGGCGGCGGCCGCGGCGTCCAGGTCTCCCGCCTCGAGCGCCTCGTAGGCGGCGTCGAATCGGGTATCGGCGACCTCTTCCGCGGCTTCCGCCCCGTTGCCTTGGACCGGTTCGGCGCGGCCGGCAACGCCGTTCTGCGTCGCGACGTTCAGCAGTTCGTCGAGCACCCGGCGCACGTCGGCCTCCGGCAACGCGCCCTGGAACAACGGGATGGCCTGCCCCTTCACCACGCCCAGGACCGTCGGGATGCTCTGCACCTGCGCTGAAGCGGCGATCTGCTGGTTGGCGTCGACATCGATCTTGGCCAGGACGAACCGGCCACCGTACTCGGCGGCCAGCTTCTCCAAGATGGGCGACAGCTGCTTGCACGGCTGGCACCAGGTGGCCCAGAAGTCGATGACCACCGGCACCGAAGCGGACCGGTTGATCACCTCCGCCTGAAACGTGGCCTCGGTCACGTCGACCAGGAAGCCACCGCCCGCACCGGTAGAGGCGGCATCCGATGTGGGCGCCTGACCGGCAGCACCGGCGGGCGGCGCACTGGCAGAAGCACCACCCCGCGGCGCATTCTGCAACGACGACAAGTCAACAGCACCAGGACGGCTGAAGCTCTTCGAGTTCATACCCCCATCCTCTCCGAACGGCCACACATATGCGAGGCGGCCCCCCACCAACCCCGCCTGCCCTAAATGATCATGTGAAGTGGGTTTTCTCGTGCACCAACAGGTCTGCAGACATGGTAGTGCTGGAGAAAACCCACTTCACATGATCATTTAGGGCGAGGGTTAGAAGCGGGCGGGTTCGGTGTAGTCGCCCCACTCGTCGCGCAGGGCGTCGCAGATCTCGCCCAGGGTTGCCTCCGCACGGACGGCGTCGAGCATCGCCGGAATCATGTTGCCCTCGGTCCGAGCGACCTCGACCATATCGGCCAGCGCGGACCGGACGGCGTCGTCATCCCGCTCGGCGCGGCGGCGTGCCAGCACCTCGCGCTGCTCGTGCTCGACCTCGTGCGAGACGCGGAGAATGTCCAGCTCCCCGGAGACGGTGTCCTGATACGAGTTGACGCCGACGATCCGCTTCTCGCCCTTCTCCACCTTCTGCTGGTACTCGAATGCGGCATCTGCGATCTCCGACATGAACCAGCCGTCCTCGATGCCGCGGAGGATGCCGGCGGTCATCGGGCCGTACTGATCCCGCCAGCGCACGTCCCGCTCCCCCATCGTGCGGATCCGCTCGAAGATCTGCTCGGCTTCCGCCTCGATCCGGTCGGTCAGCGCCTCCACGTACCAGGAACCGCCCAGCGGGTCCGCGACGTTGGCCACGCCGGTCTCTTCATTGATGACCTGCTGTGTACGCAGGGCGATCTCGGCGGCGTGTTCGCTCGGCAGCGCGAGCACCTCGTCCAGCGCATTCGTGTGCAGGGAGTTCGTGCCGCCCAGGACCGCCGCCATCGCCTCCACGGCGGTGCGCACCACGTTGTTGTGCGGCTGCTGCCCGGTCAGCGACACCCCGGCGGTCTGGGTGTGGAAGCGCAGCCACTGCGCGCGCTCGGTCGTCGCCCCGTAGACGTCGCGCATCCAGCGCGCCCAGATCCGGCGAGCAGCGCGGAACTTGGCGATCTCCTCGAAGAAGTCGATGTGGGCGTCGAAGAAGAAGGACAACCCGGGGGCGAACACGTCGACGTCGAGGCCGCGCGACATCCCCAGCTCCACGTATCCGAACCCGTCGGCAAGGGTGAACGCCAGCTCCTGCGCGGCGGTGGAGCCGGCCTCACGGATGTGGTACCCGGAGACGGACAGCGGCTTGTAGTCCGGGATGGTGTCCACGCAGTACTGCATCAGGTCGCCGATCAGCCGCAGATGCGGCTCGGGGCCGAACAGCCATTCCTTCTGCGCGATGTACTCCTTGAAGATGTCCGTCTGCAGCGTGCCGTTGAGCACTCCGGGGTCGACGCCCTGCCGTTCGGCTGCCACCACGTACATGCAGAAGATCGGTACCGCCGGCCCGCTGATCGTCATCGAGGTGGTGACCTCGCCCAGCGGTATGCCGTCGAAGAGGATCTCCATGTCCGCGGCGGAGTCGATCGCCACCCCGCAGTGCCCGACCTCGCCGATGCTGCGTGCGTCGTCGGAGTCCCGGCCCATCAACGTGGGCATGTCGAACGCGACCGAGAGCCCGCCGCCGCCGGAGCGCAGGATCATCTTGTAGCGCTCGTTGGTCTGATGGGCGTTCCCGAAACCGGCGAACTGCCGGATGGTCCAGCTCCGCCCGCGGTATCCGGTGGTGTATAGACCGCGCGTGAACGGATACTCGCCCGGCCAACCGATCCGTTCGAACCGCGGATCGTCGACGCCGGGCTCCGGGCCGTAGACCGGATCGACCTCGACACCGGAGATAGTGGTGAAGTCGGCATCGCGGACCTGGCCCTGCTCCGTGGCCGTACGCATCCGCTCTTGCCAGCGCCGTCGCCCGTCCTCGATCTCGTCTTCTCGCACCGCTGCCTCCTGATGTTGGGATCGCCAACATGTACTAGGACGTCCGATTGTTTGACGTCCTAGTAAGTATGACAGCGCCCCGCCGGACAGTGCGAACCAGCCATCCCACCCATGATCATGAACACTTACCGTTCAAATGGCACGGGAAGTGTTCATGATCATGGAAGGGGGGTGGGCCGTTGGGCGCGTCCGGCGCCGATCGATGGCAGTATCTAAGCGTGCACGTCACCGCCCGCGCCGACTATGCCGTCCGAGCCGTGATCGAACTCGCTTCGCTCCGGCCGGCCACCGCGACCCGCCAGCAGCTGGCGGAGGCGCAAGACATCCCGGGGAAATTCCTGGAGACGATCCTCGGCGATCTGCGCCGCGCCGGGATCATCGATGCCCAGCGCGGAGCCTCGGGTGGCTACCGGCTGTCCCGGGACCCGGAGCAGCTGACCCTGGCCGAGATCGTCCGGGCCGCGGAGGGCCCGCTCGCCGCGGTCCGCGGCATGCCACCGGAGGACACGCTCTACCCGGGCAACGCCGCACCGCTCACCCAGGTGTGGGTGGCGGTGCGCGCGAGCCTGCGTGATGTCCTGGAGACGACGACCGTCGCCAGCATTCTCACCGGCGAGCTACCGGAGCAGGTCAGGAGCTTGCTGGCACGGCCTGATTCGTGGACCCGGCGGTAACCCGCTCCGTCTTCGCCCACCCGGCTGCGGCGAGCAGAAGACCCAGGACGAGCCACGACGCGAGCACCAGGACGGGTCCGCCGGCGGCGGCACCATCGAAGAACGCGGTCGAGCGCAGCAACGTACCGCCGGCGCCCGGCGGCAACAGCTGTCCCAGCGTCCCCCATCCCGAGGGGAGCATGTCGGGTGATGTCGTCACACCCGAGAGCGGGTTACCCAGCAACAGGATGACCAGAGCGCCCAGCCCGAGCCCGACCCTGCCCAGCAACGAACCCAGGCCGATGATGGTCAATGAGATCGCCGCGAAGGTCAGGCCGAAGACGCCGGCGTTCGCCAGGTACGCGCCGTCGAGCACCCCGAGCCAGGTCTGCGCCACCAGCGCGGCCACCAACCCGCCACCCACGGCGGCCACCAGTGCACCCGTGACCCGCCGCCAGACGCCCGTGATCGCCAGCGACATCGCGTAACCGATGGCCATGCCGCCCATCACCATCGGAAGGGCGGACGAGGAGAATCCGGAACCGCGTGCATCGTCCGCGGGATGCGCCACCACATCCTCCACCTGCGGCGTCGGCGCATCCGTCAGCTGCTGCGTCATCCGATCCGCCACCGTCTCGATCAGCTGCGACACCGCCGGGCTCGCCGCAGAGGCGACCAAGACCTGCGGTGGCCCGTCCGGGGTGACGGCGATGGCCCCATACACCTCCCGGTCTTCGATCAGCTGACGCGCGGCCCCGGCGTCCGCCGCCGGCTCGACGGCGAACGCGCCCGGCATAGCCGTATCGAGCTGCTGCTCCACCTCATCCACCGCACCGGCCGGCCCGACCACGGCGATCGGTACGTCGCGCGGTGCGACTTCCGAGTTCGGCCAGGCGAACATCGTCAGCAGGACGCCGACGAGCAGCGACACACCGACGCCCAACCTGATGACCAGATGCCAACCGGATACGGGCGCAGCAGCCTCCTTCCGATCCTCCGCCGCTGCGAGCTGGTCCACCTGCACGTCCGGGTCACTCATGCGCCCACGACTCATCGCAATCCTCCAAAACGAATGTCCGTTCTCTTTACAATGCCACACACCCTCTCGGCCGCGCAACACGACGCCGCCCGCCACGAGCGGCTAAGGTGACCCCGTGCCCCGCGTATCCGAAGCCCACTTGGTCGCACGACGCCAGCAGATCCTCGAAGCAGCCTGGCGGTGCTTCGCGCGCAACGGCTTCCACGCCACCTCTATGCAGGACATATTCGCCGAGTCGGGGTTGTCCGCCGGTGCGGTCTACCGGTACTTCCCCAGCAAACTCGAACTCGTCAAGGCGACCGCCGGCACGATCACCGAAGGCGTCGGGGAGATCTTCGAGACCATCGCACACGCCGACCCGGTACCGACCCCCGCGCAGTCGCTGGACATGGTGGTCGACACCATCAACCGGCTGACGATGGCACGAGAGCCCGACCTGAGCAAGATCGCCATGCACGCCTGGTCCGAGGCCATCCGCGAGCCCGAGGTCGGTGCGGTGGTCAAAGAGATCGCGAGCCGGATCCGCCAGGGCTGGCTGGACATCGTCGCACGCTGGAAAGCCGCCGGCTACATCCGTACCGACGTGGACCCGGACGACGTCGCCGGCTTCCTCTACGGCGTCATGGTCGGGTACATCGCCCAGCGAAACCTGGTCGGGGACATCTCGGCCGAACAGTACGTCAACGGATTCGCCGCGCTCGCCCACGGTCGTCGATAGTCGAACCGGCGATCGAGGCTGCTGCACCCGCCGGATCCGATGTGCCGAGCATGGCACGGTGGACGCCAGCGACGATCACGGCTACTCGCGGAAGTCGCCGGCGGCCAGCCGGATACCGCGGAGCAGGTCGAACACCGCCATCCGCTCGTCCTCGTCCAGCGCGCGCAGACCGAAGTCGGCGTCCATCAACTCCGAGGTCACCTTCTTCACCGCGTCCCGGCCGGAATCCGTGATCCGGGCCAGGGTGCCCCGCCCGTCCCGCGGATTGGGCTCGCGCACCACGAAGCCGGCTGTCTCCAGGCGCTGGATGGTGTTGGTCACGCTGGTGGGGTGGACCATGAGCCGCTCCCCGATCTTGGCCATCGGCAGCGCTCCGGTCCGGCTGAAGCTGAGCAGCACGAGGGCCTCGTAACGGGCGAACGTCAGGCCGTACGGCCGGCAGATCCGGTCATACTCACCGAGTAACAGCTGCTGGACACGCATGATCGAGGTGGCTGCGAGCATGGCCTCGGACGGGCCGAACCGTTCTCGCCAGATCAGTCCGGCTCGGTCGATCGGGTCGAAGCTCAGATCAAGAGGTTCCGGCATCGCGGGAACTCCTCACCGGTGCCGTAGCGTCGCCTGCCGGCGTGCCGTCACCGGGCGGTTGGTGGCCGGATGGTCGGGCCGGCGCGGATTGGGCTTCTTCTTCTCCGGGGGCTTCGGGCCGGCACCGGTCATCTCCCGCCGCCGCTTGTGAATCAGCCGGGCGATGTCCGCGGGCCGCGGCACATAGTGAATGTCACGGATGCCCTGTTGCTGTGCCGCGTTCTCCAGCACCAGGTGCCCGGAGTTGAACGGCCGTAGAAACCATGGCCGCAACACCGTGATGTCCAGCAGCCGGACGACCTCCATCTCAGCCTCCCGGAGCGAGAATAGACCCCACACCCGGAACACCCGGGTATCGGTCAGCACGAACCGGTCCCGGGACCAGTACAGCGACCTGAAGAAGGCGTAACCGATCAACCCCACCACGACGGCGATGGCGAACCAGGCGATCCGGGCGGAGACGAACGGCACCCACAAGACCGCCAGGGCCACTCCCACCAGCGCGATCAGGATCGACGGCACGTGCACGATCCAGCTGTGCGCCACCTCGATGATGACCCGTTCTCCGGAGACGAGCTTGCGCGCCACCATGCGGTGCCCGAACCAGGACTTGATCCTCCACCAGAGCAGCCGGATCAGGCCGTCCTCGGCGACGCGGTCCAGCCACCGGACAAATCGGTCGGTCAGTCCGTCGACCATCTCCTTGGGCGTGCGCACGCGAGACCGCCCTAGAAGAGTTCTTCGAAGAACAGGATGATGGCGTCGAAGAGGTCACCGAAGAAGTCGAAAATGGTCGAGAAGATGTCCGCCATCCCGTCCGGCTCGGCCAGCAGGAAGTACACCACGAAGGCAACGAGCAGGATGATCAGAGCCTTCTTCATCGCCGACCTCCTTTCCGCTGGCCCGTCATGGTGCGTTCCATCCTTCGCCGAATTCCGGGGTCATAGGACCGCCATCTTGTATTTGTACCCCATGATCCACCCGCGACCCTGCCGCCACGCCGATCATGACTACCTCGATCATGACACAGCATCCACGACTTCTTCAGCAGCAGCGTACGGATCGAGCCGACCGAGCAGCACCTTCTCGGCCAGCTCGTCGAGCCGTTCGTCTCCGTGCAGGTCAGCAAACCGCTCGCGCAACGTGCCCAGCGCGATGGCCTCGATCTCACCCCGGACCCGGGCGCGCCGCCGGCGTTCCAGCTCGCCGCTCTCGGCCAACCAGACCTGGTGTTTGTGCACCGCTTCGACCAGCTCATCGATGCCCTCGCCGCGCGACGCGACGGTCGCGACGATCGGTTGTCGCCAGTCGCCGGGGTCCCGCTCGACCATCCGCGTCATCGCTTTCAGGTCCCGGACGACGTGGTCGGCGCCGTCGTGGTCGGCTTTGTTCACCCCGAACACGTCCGAGACCTCGAGGATGCCGGCCTTGGCCGCCTGCACACCATCGCCCATCCCGGGCGCCAGCAGCACGATCGTGGTGTCCGCCAACGCCGCCACCTCCACCTCGGACTGCCCGACGCCCACGGTCTCGATCAACACGACGTCGCAGCCGGCCGCGTCCAGTACCCGTGCCGCCTGCGGCGTAGCCGCGGACAATCCGCCCAGGTGACCGCGTGCGGCCATGGACCGGATATAGACGTCGCGATCGGTGGCGTGCTCCTGCATCCGCACCCGGTCTCCGAGCAGCGCACCCCCGGTGAACGGCGACGACGGGTCC
The DNA here is from genome assembly GCF_010550675.1 of Phytoactinopolyspora halotolerans. Lineage (GTDB taxonomy): Bacteria > Actinomycetota > Actinomycetes > Jiangellales > Jiangellaceae > Phytoactinopolyspora > Phytoactinopolyspora halotolerans. The sequence goes on from NZ_JAAGOA010000007.1 coordinate 218,486, forward strand.
ACGGCCAGCACGCCGACGCGTTTGCCCGCGGCCCGGTACGCCGTCACCAACGCGGACGTCGTCGTCGACTTGCCCACGCCCGGCGAGCCGGTGACACCGATCAGCGACGCCGAGCCGGTGTGCCGCACCAGCGCGGCCATCACCGCGCGCAACTGCGGGGAGTGGTTCTCCACCAGGGAGATCAGCCGGGCCACCGCCCGCGGGTCACCGGTCCGGGCGCGCTCGACCATCGCCTCGGCGGAGCTCGTCGCCACGGAGGAACCCAAGGTCAGACCCGGATCAGCAAGGCGTCGCCCTGACCGCCGCCACCGCACAGAGCGGCCGCTCCCACGCCGCCGCCCCGCCTGCCGAGCTCGAGCGCGAGATGGAGCACGAGCCGAGCGCCGGACATACCGATCGGGTGCCCCAGCGCGATCGCGCCGCCGTTGACGTTGACCCGGTCCGGATCGAGCCCCAGCTCGCGGGTGGAGGCGATGCCCACCGCCGCGAATGCCTCGTTGATCTCCACCAGGTCCAGCGCCGCCGGATCCATCCCGGCTCGCCGGCACGCGGCCTGGATCGCCGCCGCGGGTTGACTCTGCAGTGTGGAATCGGGCCCGGCGACGACGCCGTGGGCGCCGATCGACGCCAGCGGATGCAGTCCCAGCTCGCTCGCCTTGGCCTCGCTCATCACGACGACGGCGCATGCGCCGTCGGAGATCTGCGACGACGATCCCGCGGTGATGGTGCCCTCGGAGTCGAACGCCGGGCGCAGCCGGGCCAGTCCTTCGGCGGTCGTGTCCGCGCGGATGCCCTCATCCTGGCGGAACACCACCGGCTCCCCTTTGCGCTGCGGGATCTCGACCGGCACGACCTCGTCGTCGAAGACGCCGTCCTTCCACGCCTGCGCCGCGCGCTGATGCGAGCGGGCGGAGAATTCGTCCTGTTCGGCACGGCTGAGCCCGAGCCCGGCCGCGTTGCAGGATTCGGTGAGCGCGCCCATCGCCTGATCGGTGAAGATGTCGTACAGGCCGTCGTAGGCCATGTGGTCGACCAGGGCGGCATCGCCGTACTTGTGTCCCTCCCGCGATCCGGGCAGCAGGTGCGGCGCGCGGCTCATCGACTCCATGCCGCCGGCCACGACGACGTCGAACTCCCCGGCCCGGATCAGCTGGTCGGCCAGCGCGATCGCGTCGATCCCGGACAGGCACACCTTGTTGACCGTCAAGGCGGGCACCGTCATCGGGATTCCGGCGTGCACCGCCGCCTGCCGCGCCGGGATCTGGCCGCAGCCCGCGGTCAGCACCTGCCCCATGATCACATACTGGACCGAGTCCGGCGCCACGCCGGCCCGCTCCAGCGCGCTCTTGATCGCCATCCCGCCCAGCTCCATGGCGGTGAACCCGGACAGGGATCCGAGCAGCTTTCCGATTCCCGTGCGTGCTCCGCCAACTATGACCGACATGCGTCTCAGGGTAGCTCGGCAGCGGGCGGCGGCTGCACCACCTCGATCAGCACCCCGCCGGCGTCCTTCGGATGGACGAAGTTCACCAGCGAGCCACCGGTGCCGGTGCGCGGCTCGTCGTACAGCAGGCGCATCCCCCGTGCGCGCAGCGTCGCCGCCGCCGCCCGCACGTCGTCGACCCGGTACGCCACCTGTTGCACCCCCGGACCGGACCGGTCGAGAAAACGCGCGATCGCCGACTCATCCGTCAGCGGCGCCAGCAACTGGATCTGGGCACCGTCGTCGCCGGCGGACACCCGCAGCATCGCCTCGCGTACGCCCTGGTCCTCATTGGTCTCGATGTGCACGAGTTCCATACCGAGGTTCTCCCGGTACCAGGCGATGGCCTCGTCCAGATCGCGTACGGCGATACCGACGTGGTCGAGAGTGGAGAAAACGGACATGGCTACCATGATCCCTCAAGCTAAGAGCGGCCGGAGAACGCGTGAGATATTTACATATCTATCCCCTCAGGGGTGGTGAGCAGTGCACGCGGCACACTACGGTAGGCGAGTATTGTTGCCCTGGGCGGCGAGGCGACGAGCGACGGGGGCTCCCGGGTAGCACACTCAAGGAGATCAACACACACGTCGATCAGCAACTACGTGCGAAGCCGTACTCGAGGCCGCACGCCCGACGAGGGAGACCATGAGCGAGGTACAGGAAGCAGCCATGAGCGAGACAGGTTCGGACGGCCTGTCGATCTTCGACGGATCGCCCACGGGCGGGTTCACCATCGCGATGCGTGGCTACGACCGCATCCAAGTTGAGCAACACGTGCGGCAGCTCGAGGCGACGCTGGCGCAGGTGCGCAGCCGTGCGTCCGACCTCGACAAGCAGGTCGTCCGGCTGCGGCAGGAGCTGGCCGAGGCGACCACCGAGCTGCGCGAGGTCGAGCGTCCGTCCTACTCCGGACTCGGCGCCCGGATCGAGCAGCTGCTCAGACTCGCCGAGGAGCAGGCGAGCGAGCTGGTGGCGCAGGCCGACACGGAGGCCGCGGAGATGCGGGCCGCGGCGCAGGCCGAAGCCCAGGAGATGCGTACGGCGGCGGAGAGCGAGGCGTCCGAGCTGCGCGTCAACGCACGGCGCACCGCTGAGGAACTCGTCGACGACGCCCGGGTGGAGGCCGAAGAGCTGCGCTCCAGCGCGACCCGGGAGGCCGAGGACCTCGTGGAGAGCGCCAAGCGGGAGGCGTCCAAGATCCGTTCCCAGGTGGAGCACGAGGCCAGCGAGCGCAAGGCCAACGCCGAGCGGGAGCTGAACCGGATCCGCGCCGCCGGCGAGCGCGAGGTCGCCGAGCTGCGGGCCACGGCGAAGCGCGAGGCCGAGGAGCTGCGCGCGAACACCAAGCGCGACGTCGACGAGCTGCGCAAGACGACGCAGGCCGAGGTCGAGGAGATGAAGGCCGAGGCACAGCAGCGGCTGGACGACGCTCGCGCCCGCGCCGACAAGGAGCTCACCGATCTCGAACTCACCCTGGTCGCCAAGCGCGAGCAGCTGGAGCGGGAGATCAGCGAGCGGCACGAGACGGCCGTCAGCGAGACCCAGAAGCTGGTGGCCGACGCCGAGGCCCGCGCCGGCGAGGCCGAGGAGCGTGCCCGCTCCGCGCAGGAGCGTGCCGAGAAGGTCCGGCGGGACGCCGACGAGCAGGCGAAGGCGCTGCTCTCCAGCGCTCGCCGGAACGCCGACAACCTGATCGCGGACGCCAAGCACCAGGCCGAGAAGCTGCTCTCGGAGGCGAAGTCCGAGGCCAACCAGAGCGTGGCCGCGGCCAAGCGCGAGGTCCAGGAGCTGACCCGTCAGCGCGACGGCATCAGCTCGCACCTGAACCAGCTGCGCAGCCTGCTCGGTGGTGTCGGCGGTGCGGCCGGGCTGGATTCCACCCCGGCGGCGGTCGAGTCGAGCCGGAAGGACGACGACGTCGTGGACGCGGAACTGGTCGACGACGACAAGTAAGGCGCGTCGCACATGTGAAAGGTCGGGCGCCCGGGGCGGCCGGGCGCCCGACCTGTTTGGGGTGGC
>NZ_JAAGOA010000007.1:222000-309670 GCF_010550675.1 Phytoactinopolyspora halotolerans
ATCTGGGCCCCCCCCACACGTCGGGCGGGTCCCCATTGTTACGGGGGGGGCGCCGGGTGGTGCGGGGCGCCCGACCTTTTTCGTGTGGCTCGCGTGCTTGTTGAGCCTCAGCGTCGTTTCAGAGCCATCAAAGCCGCCGTATACGCAACGGACACTCATCAAGCGCGCGCGTTGCCGCGGTCGCGGCCGTGAGCTCAGCGCCGACGACGGCGGGCGCGGGCGTTCCAGCAGCCGGTGTGCCAGTGCCGCCGTTCATCGATCCCCGCACCCGTGAACGTCGAACTCTCGGTGGGCCACGCGACGATGTGCGGTGTCGCGGGCCTGATCAGCTGGTCACAGCCCGGACATCGGTACGGCTTGGTGGAGGCGCTGCCGGTGATGCGGCGGACCACCCAGTCTCCGTCGGGCCAGGACTCAACGTTCTCGTGCACCTGGATATCGTCTCTCATATGTTTGATCGCTGGGGCCGGGCCGTCGCCAGGCGTCGCCGATCTGTGCTTCTGGTGGCCGTCGTCATCGCCATCGTCGGTGGAGGTTTCGGGGTCGGTGTCTTCGACGCGACGGTCCAGGGCGGATACGAGGATCCGAACAGTGAGGCAGTCCAGGCCGAGCGGTTGATGGAGTCCGACCCGGCCGTGACGTCCGCCGACGTGGTCGCCGTCTACCGCGCGCCGGACGGCGGACGTGTCGACACCGAGGCGTTCGGTTCACGGGTCCAGGAGGCGATCGACCGTCTGCCGGAGGATGCGGTCGCCGGCGCGACGACCTACTGGGATTCCGGGGCGACCTTCCTGATCAGCGACGACGGTCGCAGTGCGCTGGCGCTGGTGACACTGGCCGGCGCCGACTCCAGCGAGAAACAAGAGCAGCTGGACGCGGTCGAGGAGATCCTCCAGGTCGAGGGTGCCCGCACGACGCTGACCGGCCCGGTACCGCTCGAGTCGGCGATGTCGGAACAGACCAGGGAGGATCTCTTCCGGGCCGAGGCGATCGCCCTCCCGGCGACGATGATCCTGTTGATCATCATCTTCGGCGGCCTGGTCGCCGCGTCGCTGCCGGTGCTCATCGGCGTGCTGACGGTTCCGACCGCGTTCGGAGTTCTCCGGTTGATCGCCGCCGCGACCGAGGTGAACGAGTTCGCCGTGAACGTGGCGGGCCTGCTCGGCCTCGGGATGGCGATCGACTACGGGCTGTTCATCGTCAATCGGTTCCGGGAGGAGCTGGCTGCCGGGAACGACACCGAGAGCGCCGTGGCACGCACCGTCGGCACGGCCGGACGCACGGTGGCGTTCTCCGCGACCCTGCTGGTGGTCGCGCTGTCCACGCTGCTGCTGTTCCCACAGAACTTCCTAGTGTCGCTCGCCTACGGCGGGATGGGTGCCGTCGCGCTGGCGGCGGTGGTGGCGCTCACGGCCATGCCGGCGATGCTCGCCCTGCTCGGACACCGTGTGGATGCCGGCCGGGTCCGCGTGCTCAGGGCCGAGCGCACCGAGCGGACCGCGTTCTGGTCGCGGCTGGCCGACGGCGTGATGCGGCGACCGATCCTCATCTCGGTGCCGATCCTCGCCGTCCTGGCCGTGTTGATCTCACCCTTCCTGAACACCACCTTCGCGACCCCGGACGAGCGGGTGCTTCCGGACGGCAGCCCGGCGCGCGTCGCCGTGGAGGAACTCGAGGCCGGGTTTCCGGCCATCGGAGGCGACAACATCGAGGTGGTGATGCACGCCGACGACGGCGATGTTCCCGACGACGCGGCCGCCGCCTTCGCCGAACGCGTTCAGGCCCTGCCGGACGTCACAGCCGTCGAACGCACCAGTCCGCCGCAGGCGTCACTGGTGGTGTTCGAGGCGCAGTACGACGGTGATTCGACCGGCGGCCCCGCTCAGCGCGCGGTGGACGACATCCGGGCACTGGAGCCGCCGCCAGACGCCGAGGTGCTGGTCGGCGGCATCACCGCACTCGACACCGACAGCCTGGACGCGATCGTCGAGCAGCTGCCGCTGATGGCGCTCGTCTTGGTCGGCGCCACGTTCGTCCTGTTGTTCCTGGCGTTCGGCTCCGTGGTGCTGCCGATCAAGGCGGCGATCATGGCGGCGGTCAGCCTCTCCGCCACGTTCGGCGTGCTGACCTGGATATTCGTCGACGGGCACGGGGCTGGGTTGCTCAACGTCACACCCCAGCCGATGGTGCTCGGCATGGTGGTGCTGATGGCAGCGGTCATCTTCGGGCTCTCCACCGACTACGAGGTGTTCCTGCTGTCGCGGATCGTCGAGGCGCACGCCGGTGGCGCCGGCACGGAGGAAGCCATCCGCATCGGGTTGGTCAAGTCCGGCCGGGTGATCACCGCCGCGGCGTTGCTGCTGATCGTGGTCACCGGAGCGTTCTCGCTCTCCAGCATTCAGATGATGCGATTCGTCGGAATCGGCATGATCTTCGCGTTGGCGCTGGATGCGACGGTGATCCGCATGCTGCTGGTACCGTCGGTCCTGAAGCTGATGGGTCCGGCCAACTGGTGGGCGCCGGGACCCTTCCGCCGGATCCAGCGCCGCCTCGCCCTCCGGCATTGATATCCATATGTTCGACGGGCTGTCGGCTCCCTACTGAGCTCTGACTCCGGGTCGTTTCGCCGACATGCCGCACACAACATCGAGAGGAGCATGTGCATGGCTGTGGCATCGCACGTGGTGACGGGAGGCGGGCGTGGTGTCGGCCGTGCCGTCGTGGAGCGGCTGCTGACCGGGGGCGACCGCGTCGTCGTCGTGGAGGTCGAGCACGAGCTGCTCGGCTGGGTCGACGATCATCCGGCCAAGGATCGCATCCATGCCGTCATCGGCAGCGCCGCCGAGGAGGACGTCGCGAACCGGGCGGCGGAGCGTGCCCAGGAGGGCGCCACCCTGTCCGGCTGGGTGAACAATGCGGCGGTGTTCCAGGATGTCTCGCTGCACGACGGGGACCTCGCCGCCGTGCTCGGCGCCATCGACGTCAACCTCCGGATGGCCGTCACCGGCTGCGCCGTCGCGGTCCGGACGTTCCTGGACGCCGGCACCGCCGGCGCGATCGTGAACCTCTCGTCGCATCAGGCGCAGCGGCCCGTGCCCGGATGCCTGCCGTACGCCACCGCCAAATCGGCCATCGAAGGGCTGACCCGGGCCGTCGCCGTCGACTACGGACACCACGGCATCCGCGCCAACGCGGTGGCTCTCGGCACCATCGCGGTCGAACGCTACGTGAACGACGTCGCCAGGTTCGGAGCCGAACACGGCTCGGCCTGGGCGCGCCAGACGGAGATGCTGCACGCCCTGGAGCGGGTCGGACGACCGGACGAGGTCGCGGGCACGATCGCGTATCTCCTCTCCGAGCAGGCGAGCTTCGTCAGCGGCACGGTCATCCCCGTCGACGGCGGCCGGGCCGCCCTGGCGCGGGAACCGGAGCTCCCGCAGTAACGACCCGGCGCCGTCGGCCTCCCGGCGGCGGCGCACCGCCCACCTGCCTGCCGGCCCCCGTCAGGCGGGCAACTCACCCCGCTGCAACAGCTTGTCGTAACAGAACGCTCCCAGCACACCACCCAGCGTCGGCGCGATCAGGTAGAGCCACCAGTGGGAGAAATCGGCCGCCACGATCATCGGTCCGAGCGTCCGCGCCGCGTTGAACGATCCGCCGGAGACGTTCAGGGTCACGATCACGCCGGCGGCGATCGTCAGGCCGATGGCCAGTCCGGTCCCTGCCGCCGTCGCACGCTCGTCGACCGCCGTCGCCATGACGACGATGACCAGGATCGCACCGAGGATCACCTCGGTGGCGAAGGCGGCGCCCCAGCCTCGATCACCGACCGCGGTGGTTCCGAGATTCACCGGATCCTCCCGTGCGACCCCGCTGAACATCATCCACAGCGCGAGTGCGGCGAGAACCGCTCCGGCCAGCTGTGCGGCGAGGTAACCGGGAACGAGCCGCCACGGGAACTTCCCTACCGCGGCCAGCCCCACGGTGACGGTCGGGTTGATGTGCGCACCGGAGACGTGCAGGAATGCGTAGACGCAGATCAGCACGGCGAAACCGAAGGCGATCCCGATGGCCAGCGCCGCCAGCGGCGGGAGGTCCACCGGACCCCCGACCGGCTCCTGCAGCGCCACCACCGTGCCTGCACCGAAGAACACCAGGATGAAGGTGCCGACGATCTCGGCGCCTACCGAAGCCAGCGCCGCTACCGGCGGAGCTCGGCGTGCAGCTGCTTGTCGCTCCGTCGTCTGTGGTTCCGTGGCCGCCTCGTCACTCATCTCAACCACCTCCTTGTGGACGAGCACCGGGCGGCGGCCCCGCCCGTTCTCAGGCGGCGGGCTTCAGCACGACCTTCGAGTAGCCTTCCTCGCGCCGGTCGAACCGGGCGTACGCGTCCGCCGCCTGGTCGAGGGGCACTTCCTTGGAGACCACGAAACTCGGCTCCGCCTTACCTTGGATGATCAGATCGCGCAGGAAATCCGAGTACATGCGCGAGTTGGCCTGGCCGGTACCCATCCGCAGGCCCTTCTCGAAGAACTTGCCGATGTCGAACAGCAGCCGTCCCTGCGCGGCGTTCTCGTCCGGCGCGCCGGGATCGGACGTCAGGTACAGGCCGACCACGCCGAGGGTCCCGGTCGGCCGCACCGTGTCCACCACATTGTTCAGCACCAATGCGGGCTGCTCTTCGCCTTCGGCGACGGTGGCCTGGTAGCCGACGGCGTCGATGCCCTTATCCGTCTGCCCGCCGTTGCGATCCTTGATCTGCTCGACGGCGTCGCCCTTCGAATAGTCGATCGGCACCGCGCCGATCCGCTCGGCGAGCCGGAGCCGGTCCGGCACCTTGTCCACCACGTAAACGGGGGCCGCTCCGCGGATGATGGCCGAGTACGCCGCCATCAGGCCGACCGGTCCGGCGCCGTACACGGCGACGGTCTCTCCAGGACGTACGTCGGCGAGCTGGGTGGCGTGGTAGCCGGTGGCGAAGATGTCCGCCAGCATGGCGAAATCCTGCTCGTGCTCCTCGCCCGGCGGAAGCTGGACGCAGTTGTAATCGGCGAACGGCACCCGCAGGTACTCCGCCTGCCCACCCCGGTACGGGCCCATGCCGACGTAGCCGTAGGCACCGCCCGCGCCCGGCGGGTTGACGGTCAGGCAGAACGCCGGGTTGCCCCCGCGACAGTTCTTACAGAACCCGCACGCCACGTTGAACGGCATCACGACGCGGTCACCCTGATTGACGGTGGCCACACCCGGTCCGACCTCCTCGACGACGCCGAGGTTCTCGTGTCCGAAGACGATTCCCGGCTCGGCGGCCGTCCGTCCCTCGTACATGTGCAGATCGCTGCCGCAGATCGCCGTGGTGGTGATCCGGACGATGACGTCGGTGGGATCCTCGATACGGGGATCGTCGACCTGTTGGACCTCGATCTCGTTCGGTCCTTGATACACGACGGCACGCATGGCTCCTCCTCTTGGAGACGCTTTGCTCCTGTTGACGACGCTTTGCCCCGGGCCCTACCCGGTACCGGCTCGGGTATGCGCCGCCCCCTGGCGCTACCTCGCGCGCCGCCGGAGGAACCGCCACCACCTGCGGCGACGTTCTCCAGCCGGGAGAGCATCGACGCCCGCATCCGTGGCGTCGGAGCTCACCTCACACCGGGGCGTGGCCGTGACGCCCCGGGCCGCACGCCAGCCTTCGACGATCTCGTCGACGTCGGCCAGCGGAACGATGATCCGCGGACCGGACGGGGCGCGCAGATGCTCCTTAATCTGCTGGTTGAGGGCGATCACCGCGTCCCGCACCGCCTGCTCGGTGCGCAGGTCACGCACCGTCTCCGGCAACCGGGCGAGCTCCTTGCGCAGCCGCAGCGGCGTCGGAAGCGCGTCTTCGGTGGAGAGCCCTTCGCTCTCCATCTTCTGCCGGATCCACCACATCTCGTCGTCGGACCGGCCGAGGTTGGTGAGCGGCTTGCCGGTGCCCGGGAGATCGTCGAACTCCCCGCGCTCCTCCGCCTCGCGGATCTGCTTGTCGATCCACGATTCGAAGCTCATGCCCCCGGGCTTGCGCTCGGTCATGGCTCCATTGTGCGAGGCACGACCCGCCCGGTGGCCACCGCCCTACGACCCTGTCCGCGAGCGGCCATCCAGAATCAGCATCGCCACATGCAGGGACGTGACCGACTCGGCATGCGACAGGCCGACACCGAGCACCTGCTCGATCCGGGCCAGGCGCTCGTACAACGCGGGCCGGGACAGGTGTAACGCAGCCGCCGCCGCGCTCTTACGTCCGCCGTGATCCAGATATCCGCGCAGGACGTTCATCAGTGTGGTGCCGTGCTGCTGATCGTAGGTGCGCAGCGCCCCTAGCTCCCGCTCCGCGAAGGCCAGCATGCGCTCGTCGTCACCGAGCAATCGCAGCAACCCGGGCAGCCGGACGTCCTCCAGCCGGTGGCAGTCGACATCCGCGCGGGTCGCGGCCCGCGCCGCTGCGGCGGCCACCTGCCGGGCTTCATTGAGGGTCCTGCGGGCGGCCTGCACCGCACTGACCGTCGTACCGGCGGCCACCAGCACCGGTACCGGGCGTGGCGCGGACGCGGCGGCCCGGCGGATCCGCCGCGCGAGCCCGTCGACGGTGCCGGTGCCGTCGGCGGTGCGCGGCAACGACAGCAGGCAGAGCACCGCCTCGTCGTCCACCACACTGGCGAGCATGGGCAACTCCGCGGCCCGGGCAGCGGCGGCAGCCACTTCGGTGAGGTCGCGCAGCTTGGGCGCGGACGGCGCGTTGTCGTCGGCGGGCAGGACCACCAAACCGACCAGTTGCCGGTCCGGCAACGGCACGCCCGCCGCGGCACAGCGGGCCAGCACCGCGTCGTCCCACGGGCGTTCGGCGGTGAGCGCGGCCAGCAGCGTCCGGTGTGTCTGCCGTTCGAGGCTCTCCCGATCCCGGGCGGCCAGGCGCTGCAACGCGAGCGCCGACGCGCCGCGCTCGGCAAGGACGACGAGCCGCTGCGGCGGCGTGTCCGGACAGACGATGATCAACCGGCCCCAGTCGTCGCCGCGGGCTCCGACCACGGTCACCAACCACCCGGTCGCCTCGTCATAGGCGGTGCGTTCCACCGGCGCCACCGACCTGGACCGGCGTTCCCAGCCGGAGATCAACTCGTCGACGTCGACGTCGATGTCGTCGTCGCCGGCGTCGAGGTGGAGGATGTGGTGCCGGGTGGACTCCAGCACGACCGGGTAGCCGGCCAACCTGCGGATCTCGGCGAGGATCTCGCCGGGTTCCGCGCCGGCGATGCTCAGCTCGGTGAACGTCTGGTGCATCTGTTCGGCTGCCCGCAGTTCGCCGAGTTGCGCATCGACCACCAGTTCGCCGATCGCCTCGGTGACCCGGGCGAAGCGCACCTCGCGCCGCCAGATGACCAGTGGCAGGTCGACGTCGTCGCACGCGTCCAGCATCGGTGCCGGCAGCTCCGACTCCCAGCGGCGACCGAGCTCGACGATCAGCCCGGCGGCACCGGCCTCGACCAGATCGGCCACGTACGCCGCGAGCCCGGCGTCATCCGACGGCAGCGCGATGCCGGTGGTGAGGACGAGGTCACCGCCGCGCAGCAGGCGCGCGATGTCCGACACCTCGGCGGAGTGGCTCCACCGTACGCGCCGATTCAATCCATCGACCCCGGCCACCACGTGTGGTCTCCCCTGGCGGACGGCGGGCAGCGACAGCACCTCCGCCACCGTCGGTAACATCCAGGAGTCTCCTGACAGTCTGTCGTGAATTGCTTGTAACGCCGACAGAATGCCGGTTGCCGGCTCCACAGGCAAGTTGTTCGATGAGTACGCGCGCCGCCCCGTCGAACCCCCACAAGCCTGAGGAACTCTCATGAAGGTCGGTATCCCCCGCGAGGTCAAGAACCACGAGTACCGCGTCGCCGTCACACCGGCAGGCGTGCGCGAGCTGTCCGAACGCGGCCACGACGTGTACGTCGAACGGCACGCCGGCGCCGGGTCCGCGATCGGCGACGACGACTACCTGGCCGCCGGCGCCAAGATCCTCGACACCGCCGACGACGTCTGGGCCGAAGCGGAACTGGTGCTCAAGGTCAAGGAGCCGGTGGCCGAGGAATACCCACGCATGCGCGCCGGCCAGGTACTTTTCACCTACCTGCACCTGGCTGCCTCGCGCGCCTGCACCGATGCGCTACTGGAACGCCGCGTGACCGGCATCGCCTACGAGACGGTCCAGCGCGCCGACGGCGCTCTGCCGCTGCTCGCCCCGATGAGTGAGGTGGCCGGCAGGCTGGCACCGCAGGTCGGTGCGTATCACCTGATGCGGTCCGCCGGAGGGCGCGGCGTGCTGCCCGGCGGGATTCCGGGCGTCCGGCCCGCCGAGGTCGTCGTCATCGGCGCGGGCGTATCCGGGATGAACGCGACGGCCATCGCGGTCGGTATGGGCGCCGCCGTCACCGTGCTCGATCTCGACGTCGACAAGCTCCGGGCGGTCGATGCCAGATATACCGGCCGAGTGCGCACGGTCGCCGCGAACGCGTACGAGATCGAACGGGCCGTCCTGGGGGCGGACCTAGTGATCGGGGCTGTCCTGGTGCCGGGGGCACACGCGCCACGGGTGGTCACGCTCGACACGGTGGCGCGGATGAAGGCCGGCGCCGTGCTGGTCGACATCGCCGTCGACCAGGGCGGCTGCTTCGAGGGAACCCGTCCGACGACGCACGACGCGCCCACCTTCGCCGTGCACGACACGGTGTACTACTGCGTGGCGAACATGCCGGGCGCCGTCCCGGCGACCTCCACGCACGCGCTGACCAATGCGACGCTGCCGTACGCACTCCGGCTGGCGGACCTCGGCTGGCGAGAGGCGGTACGACACGACGACGCGCTGGCCCGCGGACTGAGTACGCATGACGGCCGGCTGCTCAGCGCGCCCGTCGCAGCGGCATTCGATCTTCCCCACGACGACGGGCTGCTGGGCGCCGGGCGGTGACCGAGCCCTTGGTGGCGGGCAGCCACCAGGATGGACATGCTGTCATCCGCGACGGCGGCCGTCCGCATCGCCGGTCGCCGCCTCCGCCTCCGCCTCGCCGTCCAGGTCGGAGAGATCGGGTATCTGCCGCGATCCGGATCGGAGCAGATGGCTGAGCAGCCGGTCCACCTCGATCAGGAGAGTGCCGCAGTCGGCGATGGTCCGGGCGTCGGACGGGTGAGAGTCTCGCAGCATGCCAGACAGGTCGTCGAGGCGGTCGAAGGCCGCCTCGAGCGCCCCCCGCAGGTCGCCGTCCGTTTCCTCCAGAAGGCGGTGGTATTGACCGAACAGATGCACCGCCTCGGCTGCCGAGTCCAACAGGTCGGCGTACTGCGGCAGGAACTCGCCCAGGAACGTCTCCTTGATATCCCCGTCTTCGCGCTGCCGGGCGAACCGGAGCGCGAGCGTGACGCCCTGCAACTCCCCGGCGGACCGGCTGACCGCGTCGATCGCATCCCGGTAGTCGGTGAACACCGGCCGCTCGCGGTATCTCAGGCGCCGTGGGTTGAGGCGAGCGTTCTCCGCCTCGAAATCGATCTCCGTGCGCGCCCGCTGCACCGTGTCGGTCATCCGGTCGGCACGCTCTCGCCACGCATCGGCGTCGGTGAGCGGATCATCCTCGCGCAATCTGCCCGCGATCTCGTCCAGCATGTCGGCGATGGCGGAGCAGACGTTGTCCACGGCTTCCGCGGCGTCGGCGAACCGGATCGGTCGCACGAACGCGAGGTTGGTGACGGTCCCCACCACGGCACCGCACACCACGGTCAGCAGCAAGCTGACCAGGTAATCCATATCGTTGCCGCCTCCGGCCGCGAAGGTGAAGATCCCGACGATCGCCGCCTGCGGGCCGAACTCCCGCAGCCGGGGCCACTGACCGATGATCAGCGTCAGGGTGACCAGGACGGCCAGCGTCCACACCGTCTCCCCCAGAGTCAGACCGATAAGCCCGGCACACGCCAGCCCGACCACGACGGCGACCATGTAGCGCAGTGCATGCAGCACGGAGCGGTAGACGGTCACCTGGACCACCAGCAGTGCGGCGAACGGTCCGAAACTCGGCACCTGCGAATCGAGCACATACACCGCGAACAGGTAAGACGTCAGGCTGGCAATGATCCCTTTGATGACCTGAATCAGCGCGCTGCGTTCATCACCGCGCCGTCTCCATGCCCGCTGCACGGATTCGCGCGCCTGTCCCAATCTCGCCCAGCGCATGGGCAGGATGTTCCCCGCCGGGCGAGTCCGAAACGCGAGCGACCGGTCAGTCGGATGTGACGATGTCGACCATCCAGGCCACCCCGAAGCGGTCGACGCACATGCCGAACACGTCACCCCAGGGCGCCTTCTCCAGCTCCATGGTCACGGTTCCGCCTGCGGAGAGCTTGTCCCAGTAGGCGCGGAGCTCGGCCTCGTCGTCGCCGCTGAGCGAGATCGAGATGCTGTGTCCCTGCACGTATTCCATGCTGTTCGGGGTGTCGGCCGCCATCAAGACCAGGCCGCTCTCCGTCTCCAGCATGGAGTGCATGATCTTGTCCTGCTCGGCGGGGTCATCGCTGGCCTGGAACTCGGCGAAGGTGTTCATCCTGAGCTCGCCGCCGAAAACCGATTGATAGAACTCCATCGCCTGCCGCGCTGTGTCGCGGAAACTCAGGTACGGATTGAGACGGGTCCCCATGACGAACTCCTTGTCCGGCCGATACCTGCTCATTATGCGCCGCGTATGCGCCGGTGGGGAGGTGTCGCGGGCGCACGATCCGTGATCGGCGCCGGATGAGCGGCTCAGTGCTCGACGCGCTGCGCACCGATGAGCTCCATACGCTTCATCCCCCACTCCCCGAGCGGCTCCAGAGCCGCATTGAGCGAGACCCCGAGTTCGGTCAGCGAATACTCGACCCGGGGCGGCACCTCACGGTAGACCTCGCGGTGAACGATCCCGTCCTCTTCCAGTTCGCGTAGCTGCTGAATCAGCACCTTCTCGGAGACACCCGGCAGGCCGCGCCTGAGCTCACCGAACCGGCGCGTGCCCTTGTTGTCCAGCTCCCACAAGATCAGCGACTTCCACTTTCCGCCGACGACGTCCATCGCCGCATCGATACCACACACATATGGTCCGCATCGCACGTTCTGCACCGCACACCCCTGCCGCCTCGACACATACCTGACGGTAAGTATTGCACGAGAAAGTAGGTACTTGCCGTATGGGCGGCACAGGTCCACGCTCGAGTTCAGCACCTTGCGGCCGCAAGCGCGGTGCCGCACCTTCCACATCCCTCGACTCAGGAGCCATCACTCATGACCCACTCCCCGGACGCCTCCGTCACAGTTCTCGGCCTTGGCGCGATGGGCCGGGCCCTGGCCTCGGCATTCGTCCACGCCGGCCTCTCCACCACGGTCTGGAACCGCTCCGTCGGCAAGGACACGGAGCTGGTCGACGCGGGCGCGCAACGCGCCACGACCGTCGCTGATGCGGCGGCCACCGGTGGGCTTGTGATCGTCTGCCTGCTGAACCACGCGTCGATACACGAGGTACTCGACCCGGCCGCGCACGAGTTGCGCGGACGTGCGGTGGTGAACCTGACCAGCACCACGCCGGAGGAAGCCCGCGAGCTGGCCGCATGGGCCGCGGACCACGGCATCGACTACCTGGACGGCGGCATCATGGCCACGCCGGACATGATCGGCGGCCCGCATGCCTCCATCCTGTACAGCGGCTCGACGCACGTCTTCGAAGAGCATCGCCAGACTCTGGAGCTGCTCGGAACGGCCGAGTATTTCGGCGACGACGCCGGCCTCGCCGCACTCTGCGACTTCGCACTGCTGGCCGGCATGTACATCATGTTCGCCGGCTTCTACCACGGCGCGGCCATGGTCCGCAGCGCCGGAATGTCCGCCAAGGACTTCGCCGGCCGGGCGGAGGCATGGCTCACCACCGTGGCCGGCTCATTCGCTGAGCACGCTGTCCGCATGGACAGCGGCGACTACTCCACCTCCGACGAGCAGACGCTGGTCTTCACCAAGTCAGCGGTCGATGCCATCGTCCGGGCCAGCCGGGATGGCGGGGTCGCGCCGCACGTGATCGGGCCGGTGAAGGCGCTCGTCGACCAGCAGGTCGCCGATGGGCACGGCATGGAGGCATTCGAGCGGATCTACGAGGGCCTCATCACCGGGCAGGAGAGCGACCGGTGATGAGGTACTGCATCCGCACGTCGTGGCCGTCCGCGACGCCGAACCGGCGGTCGAGTTCCAGCAGCTCGGGTAACGGCTGCACGGTGACCGCCTCGAACCCGGCGGCGCGGATCCGGGCCGCGGAGTCGTCGATCGTCGCCGATTCGGCCAACGGCAGCGCCGCTACCACCGCGCGGTTGTAGCGCTCGGCGAACTCCGGGAGTGCTCGGGTGGGGTCGCTGGCCACCCGGCTCTCCTGGATGCCGTCCGGGAACCACGTGCTGTCCACCACGGCGAGCGTGCCGTCGCGGCGCAGAAGGCGCAGCCAGCGCTGGACGGCGAGCTCCGGAGTGCGCAGCGTCCAGAGTACGTAGCGCGCCGTGACCGCATCGAAGCTTCGCGGCTCGACATCCGGATCCACGGCGTCGCCCGGGAGGAAGACCGGCGGCCGCTCCAGCCCGCCGGCCTTGGCTCGGGCCTGTTCCAGCATGCCCGGCGCCAGGTCGATACCGACCACGTCGTACCCGAGCTCGGCCAGAAGCAGCGCCACGTGCCCCGTGCCGGTGCCCACATCGAGGATCCGCGCCGGGGACGGCGGCAACGCCCGGCTCCACACGTCCACCCAGGCCGCACGGATCTGTGCGTTGGAGACTTGGCGGACATGGTTCGCGTTGTAGCTCGCGGCCCGGTCGTCCCAGTAACGGTTGATGGTGTGCTGCACGTCGGCTGCGACGTTCGTCGCCGACGCGGACTCTCCGATCACGTGGTGCTTCCCGTCCTCGTCCGTTCTTCTTTCCGGTTGCCGTTCGATCCGGCGGCGACGAACGCGGGACTGAACAGCAGCTGGAAGCCGTCCTCGGTCTCCACCCGTTGCACGCCGATCTGGTAGACCGGTTCCAGCACCTCGGCACGGAGCACCACATCCGGCGGGCCGGCAGCCGCGACCCGTCCGGAGTCCAGCAGGATCAGCTCGTCGCAGTACCGCGCGGCCAGGTTCAGATCGTGCAGCACCACCACCGTCGTCACCTCCAGCTCGCGTACCAGCTGCAGGATCTCGTGCTGATACCGGATGTCCAGATGGTTGGTCGGCTCGTCGAGCAGCAGATGCCGGGCGCGCTGCGCGAGCGCACGAGCGATCAGCACCCGCTGCTTCTCGCCCCCGGAGAGCCGGCCGAACGCACGGTCGGCCAGGTGGCGCGCTCCCACCCGGGTCAGCGACTCCGCGGCGATCCGGAAATCCTCGCGCGTGTGCCGGGCGAACGTGGACAGGTGCGGAGCCCGGCCGAGCAGCACGACGTCGGCGGCGGTCAACGGCAGTTCGGTATCGCCCTCCTGCGCCACCACGGCCATCCGCAGCGCCAGCTCACGCGGCTTCATCGACGCCACCGGCTCGTCGTCCACCTGGACTGTCCCCGTCCGCGGTTCCAGCGCGGCGTAGAGCGTCCGCAGCATGGTGGTCTTGCCGCTGCCGTTGGGCCCGATCAGACCGACGATCCGGCCGGCATCCGCGGTCAGCGCAACGCGGCTGACCACGTCGACGTCGCCGTAGGCGAACGAGACGTCGTCCGCGCGGATCATCCGCCACCACCGAAGTGCTCGGCGATCCGCTCCAGGCCGTCGATGGAGACCGGCGTCGGCGGTTCGGTGAAGTTGAACAGCTGGACGAGGATGTCGTCGTTGGCGACGGCGGTCAGCGACTCCGCTCCGGGGAGGTTGACCACGGCATCCTTCACCGGCCCCGGCTCACCGTCAACGTGCAGCAGCACCAGCACGTCCGGGTCGCGGGAGATGAGCTGTTCCAGCGTCACCTCGAAGACACGCTCGTCGACGTCGTCGAAGACGTTCTCGAACCCGGCCGCCTCCAGCTGCGGGTGCGCCATGCTCTTATTGCCGTAGGCGTAGCCACTGCCGCCGCCGACCGTCGGATACAGCACGGCCGCGGTGCGGCCGCCGCCCTGCTTTTCCGCGGTGGCTCGCACGTCCTCGACCCGGCCGTTCAGCTCGTCGACGAACGCGTCCGCCTCGTCCGTGCGGTCGAAGATGCGCCCGTACGTCTCCACCTGCTCGTAGATGTTCTCGAACGTCGTGGCGCCCTCGGCGTCGGCGCAGAATGTCGGTTGTTCGAGGACCTGAATGCCGGCGTCGGTGAGACCGTCGCGGCTCATGCCGTCCGGCAGCCCGAAGACCAGATCGGGTTCGGCATCGATGATGGTCTCCAACGAGATCTGCAGGTGCCCCTTGTCGTCGAGTTCGTCGCCCATGGAAGGGATCTTCTCGATCGCCGCATTGGTCTCGGCATCGTAATAGGCGGGCGGGAACGCACCGGCCCGCAGCACCACCGAGTCGAGCACGCCCAGACCCTCGAGGATCGTCACCGGCGCGCTTTCCAGCAGGATCACCCGGCTGGGTGGCTCGTCGAAGGTGACGTCGATGCCGCAGTTCTCCACTGTGACCGGGAACCCTTCGGCGCTCTCGCCGTCGGTCGACGCCGCGCCGGCGCCGCCGCACGCCGCGATCGTCGACGCCGCGGCCGCTGCCAGCAGGGTGATCCGAACTCGGCTCCGTCGTCGCGTCGTGGACTGCATGCTGTGCGTCTCCCCAAGATCGAAAGGACGGTTCGGTCAACCACTGAACGCGTGGAACCGGCGGACGAGGATGAGCAGGAACGGAGCGCCGACGAGCGCGGTGATGATGCCGATCGGCAGCTCCTGCGGCTGAAGTGCGACCCGCGCGACGACGTCCGCCCATACCAAGAAGATCGCCCCGATCAGCGCGGCGACCGGTATCACGCGCCGGTGCACCGCTCCGACGAACCGTCGCGCGATGTGCGGGATGACCAGGCCGACGAAGCCGATCCCGCCCGCTGCGGCGACGACGGCGCCGACGCAGAGCGAGACGACCACCAGCAACCGCACCCGCAGCGCCGTGGCCGGCACCCCGAGGGTGCGCGCGGTGTCATCGCCGATGGCGAGCGCGTCGAGCTGCCGGCCCCACAGAGTGAACAGCCCGATCGCCGCCGCGGAGATCACGACGACTGTCACGAACGCGACCGACCAGCGAGCCAGCCCGAGCGAGCCGAGCAGCCAGAACAACACCGAACGTGCACCCTCGGCGGAGTCCGACGCGAAGATCAGGAAGCTGGTGGCCGCATACAGCGCGTAGCCGACCGCCACCCCGGCCATGAGCAGCCGCAGCGACGTGATCCGGCCACCGGCACGGGCCACCACAAAGACGACGATCGACGCCCCGAGCGCACCGGCGAAGGCACTCGCCGAGAGGGCGTTCTCCCCGAGACCGGCGCCGAAGCCGAACAGGATCGCCCCGGCGGCCCCGGTGGACGCTCCGGAGGTGACGCCCAGCAGGTACGGGTCGGCGAGCATGTTGCGCACCATCGCCTGGAGCACGACGCCGCTGACGGCGAGAGCAGCGCCGACGACCGCGGCGAGCAGCACCCGCGGCAGTCGGACCCGCCAGACGATCGATTCCTCGGCCGCGCTCCAGGTCACCTGCTCCGGGACGCCGGTCACGTGATGCAGGATGATCCGGGCGACGTTGGCGGGGCTGACGGCCACCGCGCCGATACCGACGGCCAGCAGCAGGCTGACGACCAGCCCGAGGCCCAGTCCGGCGATCCAGGTGACGGTGCGGCGGCGCCGGTCGGCGTGGCCGAGGTCGTCGTCCGGCGTCGTCTCGGCGAGGAACGGGGGTTCGGCCCGCGTCTCGACCGTCACCGTCGCCTTCCCTCCCCCGCAGTCCTGCCCTGCCCAAGCTATGCCCAGCCAGGTCGCACAACAATGTCGCACATGCGACTAGGTCGCGTCAAAGGTCGAACGCGTGAACGGCAGGCATCCCCGACGTCGCCGGACGAGCCGGTTCGGCCGGGGTACGATTCAGCCGGCGTGCCATTCGCCCGACGGGCGATTCAGCCGGCATCGCGGCAGGCCCGGCAGGTGCCGGAGAGCGCGACGTGGCGCGGATCGAGCTCGAATCCAAGCCGGTCGCGTAGCTCCTTGCTCACCGCGTCGAGCAGGCCGTCCGGAAGATCCATGATGCTGCCACAGACCCGGCAGCTGGCGTGCAGGTGCGGATGGATACCGACGTCGCTGGTGAGATGGTAGGCGGTTGCGCCGCCACTGATGTGCACGTGGGTGACGATGCCGAGGTCGGTCAGCGTCTCCAGCGTGCGGTACACGGTCGCACGATGAATGGCCGGGTGGCGCTCACGGATACGGTCGCACAGCTCTTCGGCACCGGGATGACCGTCGACGCCGGCCAGCGTCGCGATGACAGCGTGGCGCGCCGGGGTGACGCGGTGCCCGCCCTCGCGCAACGTCGCCAGGGCGCGCTCGAGTGCGTCGTCGGCCATGCTCTGTTACCTCGCCTGCCGGTCACGGAATGTCTGCCAGCCACTGTACGCGGCGGCCGCGCGCCGGCTCGACATGAGCACCGTGCGCCCAGCGGCGCCGTCGTCACGGGAAATGTTTGCGATAACCACCAACACCGAGGCGAAGGCCGCTCGGGCCGCCTTTGAACTGGCGCAAACGGGCGGTCGACCCTTGACAGCGATGCGAGTTAGCGCAAACATGACAGCCACGTACATCCGTTGTAAAGGCAGACCTGTCCGCTGAAGGGAGGCCCCGGAGCACCACCGAGTTCTGCCCCTCGCGTACGGCGCGCTGCGGCATCGTTCTTCACGAGCGGAGGCCCCGTCGGTCCGAACGACGCACGGCCGCTGCCACAGCCGCCCAGACCTCCGGAGGTTGTGCTTGATGCACAGGCCCTTGTCCAGAATCCTGATCAGTGCACTTCTCACTGTCTCGTTCTCAGTCCCGGCCGTGGTCCACAGCTCCCCGCCGCCCAGCACCGACAGATCCCCTGCAGTCGCGTCGTTCACGAACCCGGTCGGCGGCGATACGATCCCCAACTTCGCCGACCCGACCGTGATCCGCGGGCGCGATGGCTACTGGTACGCATACGCCACGGCTGATCCGCTGTTTCCCGGAGACGACTACCGCAAGATGAAGATCGCGCGCTCCGACGACCTCGTCGACTGGGAGTACGTGGGTGACGTGTTCACGCCCGAAACCGAGCCGCGTTACGACGGTTTCGGCGAGGACGCGCGCCGCATGTACTGGGCGCCCGATATCGAGTACTTCGGTGGCCGATACCACCTGTACTACTCGTACGTCGTCAACCCTCCCGGCGGAGGCCAGAACTGGACCGCGATCGGGGTGGCCACCGCGCCGAGTCCGGCCGGACCATGGACCGACTCCGGGGCCTTCGTGACCGGTCCGGAGCGTTGGGAGCCGAGGCCCGGCGAGCAGGCCTGGCGAAATGTGATCGACCCCGAGGTGGCGTCCGCCCCAGACGGCTCCCGCTACCTCTACTACGGCTCGGTCCTCGGCGGTGTCACGGTGGTGCCGTTGTCCGAGGACGGCCTGCGCGCCGAGGGAGAACGGACGCCCATCACCCTCGAGAACAAGTACGAGGGCGCCCACATCGTCTACCGCGACGGGTACTACTACCTCTTCCTTTCCGTCATCGGTGGCTGCTGCGCCGGGCCGGTCTCGGCCTACCCCGTGCACGTCGCCCGCTCCAAGAGCCCGCTCGGGCCCTTCCTCGACCGAGACGGGAACTCCGTCCTGGGCCGGCACAACGGCGGCACGCCCGTGCAGGCACCGAACGGGAACCGGTGGGTCAGCGTCGGTCACAACACCGTCGCCACCGACCTGTCCGGCCAGCAGTGGCTGGTGACCCACGGCATCGACCGGCACGATCCGTACCTGCAGGGCACCACCCTCAGCGCACGGGCGCTGGCCATCAGCCGGCTGGACTGGATCGGCGGCTGGCCGACGGCCAACGCCGGACGCGGCCTCCTCGACGGACCGCAGACCGCTCCGGCCATGGACGCCCGGACATCGGACAGTTTCGAGAGCGGTTCGCTCTCCCCACGCGTCTGGCAACGGTCGCCGGGCTGGCAGATCGACACCGAACCCGCGGGCGGCCATCTCCAGAGCCCCCAGGCGGACGGGACCCATGCGCTGTATGCGCGCAACGCCGTGGCGGGCGACTCTCGAATCAGGGGCGCCGTCCGGCTCGGTTCCGAGAGTGGCGGCTCGGCGGGGTACGTCGCGTTCGAGCAGGGGCCGCAGAGCAAGGTACGCGCGTTCATCGACGCCGACGCCGAGGCCCTCGTCGTCGAGGCACGGCGTTCAGGCGAGACCGTCGACCGGGACACACAACCCTTGCCTGCGAACTTCCAGTACGACGACTGGCACGAGCTCGATCTCCGTGTCCGCGACGATGCGCTCGAGGCGACCGTCACCGACGCCGGGCTCGACGACCCGCTCGCCGTCGCGGCGATCGACGTTCCGGAAGGCCTCAGAAGCGGCCGCTTCGCGCTGCTCTCGGACCACGCGTCGGCCTCCTTCGACGACATCACGGTCGCCGACCTGTACACACCGGTGACGACGAAGGAGCCGGACCCGCAGGTCGGCCAGCTCGATCCGGAGTCGAGCGACGAGTTCGAGGGCGAGCTCGGGGCCGGCTGGACAGGCATCCGCGAGCCCGACGCCACCATCGAGGACGGCCAGCTGACTCTTCCCATCCAGCAGGCGGAGCTGATCGATCAGCGCCCGCTCGCCGACGACGGGGCGGCGCTCCTGCTCCGGGACGCCCCAGAAGGCGACTGGACGGCCGAGACCCGTGTCACCATCCCGTTCGGCGACACGTATCCGCTCGCGTGGCCGCAGGCCGGATTCGTCGCTCACGCGAACGACGACGAGTTCGTCACGCTCGGCTATGCCGCCGCCCGGCGCACCCGGCACGTCACATTCGGAAAGGAGATGCCCTGGGAGGATCGTCTGGTCTATGCCGACGCCCGCCTCGGGCCCACCACTTCCGACACGGTGTGGCTGCGGCTGAAGCACTCCGTCGACGCCGGCACGGGC
This sequence comes from Phytoactinopolyspora halotolerans, assembly GCF_010550675.1. Classification (GTDB taxonomy): domain Bacteria; phylum Actinomycetota; class Actinomycetes; order Jiangellales; family Jiangellaceae; genus Phytoactinopolyspora; species Phytoactinopolyspora halotolerans. The sequence goes on from NZ_JAAGOA010000007.1 coordinate 241,153, forward strand.
GAGCACCGCTATCGCGCCGCCACCAGCGTCGACGGCGAGAACTGGGTGTGGCACGGCGTGCGGACGCTGCCTGCCGGGTCATCGCCCCGGATCGGGCTGGCGGCGTTCGGTATCGAAGGAGAGGACAGTCTCACCGCGGAGTTCGGCTACGTGCGCTTCTACCAGCAATAGCGCGCACCATCGAGGGGTCGTCACTCGTGCGTGACGGCCCCTCGCAACGGCAGGCGATACTCGGTGGTGACCGCGCCCTGGCGCACTGACGTCTCTCCCGAAACCGACCAGCTCGCGCTCCTCGCGATATCGCTACGATGATCACCTATGGACGATGGCCGTTTCCTCGATCCGATCGCCGACGCGCTGTTCAGCCTGCGGAACGTCGAGGCCGTGACGCTCGGTGGCTCCAGAGCCCAGGGAACGCACCGGGCTGACAGCGACTGGGACATGGCGATCTACTATCGCGGCGACTTCCAGCCGCAGGAGCTCCGCGATCTCGGGTGGGACGGCACCGTGTCCGAACTCGGGGAATGGGGCGGCGGCGTGTTCAACGGGGGCGCCTGGCTGCGCGTCGAGGACAGGCCGGTAGACGTGCACTATCGAGACCTCGATGTGGTGGAGCAACAGATCGTCCGGTCGAGGGCGGGACAGTTCCACATCGAGCCGCTGATGTTCCATCTCGTCGGCATCCCGAGTTACCTCGTCGTCGGCGAATTGGCGATCAACCGGGTGCTCCGCGGTTCGCTCCCGGAGGTGGCGTTTCCAGATCCGCTACGGCACAGAGCACGCGAGGTGTGGTCCGGACAGGCTGAGCTGACCCTGACCTACGCGGAACACAACCATGCGCCGGCCGGACGTGCGGCACAATGCGCCGGGATGCTCGCCGTCGCCGCGTCACAGTACGCACACGCGATCCTGGCGTCGCGCGGCGAGTGGATCACCAACGAGAAGACCTTGCTGGACCGCTCCGGCCTGCGTGCGGTCGACGACGTCATCGTCTCGGCCACGCGGGAGCCGGAGTCGCTGACCGATACGGTCGCTCAAGTGCGCCGTATGGGCCGGGCTCAGCTGGCCGTCGCCTGATCTCGCTCGCGCAGCGCGGGCAGGACCTCCTGCTGGTAGAAGCGGAAGAAGTCGTCCTGGTTCGGGCCGATCTGATTCACGTAGATCTCGTCGAAGCTCATGTCACGATACGACTGGAACGCCTGCACATGGGCGTCGACGTCCGGGCCACAGGTCACCGCAGACTTGAGCTGGTCGCGCTGGACCAGGCTCGACGCCTGCATGATGTGCTCGGGCGTGCGCAGGACCTGGGAAAGCTCGCCGGGCAGGCCTTCGTTGGGCCAGCGCTCATGCACGACGTCGAGCCCTTCGTCTTCCGTCGGAGCGAAGCACACCTTCAGCCCGCCCTGTTTCGGTTTGCCCTTGCCTCCAGAGGCGTCGAACCGTTCGACGGCCTGGCCGATCGGCGCGGTGGCGATGTAGCCGTCGGCTATCCGGCCGGCGACCTCGGCGGAGCTCGTCCCAAGCGCCGAGATGTATACCGGGGGCGGCTCCTCGGGCACCGTGTACAGACGAGCGTGCTCCACTGTGTAGTGTCGGCCGTGGTGGGTGATGACATCGCCCGTCCACAGTCTGCGCATCACCTCGACGGCTTCCTCCAGCATGTCGAGCCGTACTGCGGCCGGCGGCCACGAAGCGCCCGTGACCTGCTCGTTCAACGCTTCACCGCTACCCAAGCCGAAGGTGAACCGGCCGTCCATCATCACCGATGCGGTCGCCGCCGCCTGCGCGTTGATCACCGGGTGCATCCGGACGGTCGGGCAGGTGACCGCCGTGGTAACGGGTAGAGATCCACAGCGCATCGAACCCGGCTTGCTCAGCCAGGTTGGCCTGGCGGATCAGCTCCGTCGGCCGCCACTCTTCGCACGACAAGAAGTATCCGAAACGGATCACCGCGTTCACCTTTCACTGACGACGTCACAGCGTGCTCTGTTGTCAGCACCACTACCCGCGGCGCTGACCGGCAATCCGAGGTGCCAGTTGCCTGCAACATCACACTTTTAACTACCATAAAGCTTCGCTTACGCAAGTAACAAACTGTTTGTCACTGATTGCACTCGAATAACTGTGGATGATCATTTATGCTCGAACGTACGAGCGGTTCCGTAGCGCCCGCTGGGGTGGTTGCCGAGCTGGCTGGTCTGATCGACCGGCTGGCCGGGCTGCCTGGTGCGGTGGACGATGCGGAACGTATCGACCGGATCGCGGTGCTGGAGAAGCTCAAGGCCGCGGTGTTCGCGGCGCAGGTGGGTGAGCAGGTCGACTTCGACGCCTCGCAGCAGGCGATCAACCAGGCGAGGGGTTTGCGTGGGGATCGGGCCAGGCGGGGGATCGCCGAGCAGGTCGGGCTCGCGCGTCAGCTCTCCCCCGCCTCGGCGGCCAGGCAGCTGACCAACGCGCGGGTGCTCATCCGGGACATGCCTGCCACATTGGCGTTGCTGCGCCGGGGTGAGGTCTCGGAGTTCGTGCCACCCTGGTGGTGAACGAGACCTCCCATTTGGGTGCGGACGAGCGCCGGGCGGTCGACGCGCGGCTGGCCGAGGAGTTGGCGGGGTTGGGGCCGACGAAGGCCGCCGCCATGGCGCGCAGGTTGGCGATCGAGGCCGACCCCGCCACCGGGATCGTGCGTGACTGCGACCCCCGCCGGCGTCGCTTCGACGGCGTGCTCGCCAAGCTGTTGCACTACCGCGGTGCCGGCGTCCGCCGGAACCCGTACTGCGACGCCGACATCCACGAGTACGACCACGTGCGCCCCTACGCCGACGGCGGAGACACCATGCCGGCCAACGGACGCGGCGTGTGCCAACGCGGCAACCACACCCGCTCCCGGGAAGCGAAACCGCACCAAGAAGAGTCGCCGCCAGAAGGGCCCGGATTGTCCTACCTAACTCGGCGGAAGCATCCGGGCGTAGACGACGACGTTGTCACTGAACCCACGGCTCTCGGGGTCGTAGTCGCCTGCGCACGTGATCAGCCGAAGCTCGGGGCCCTCCGTGTTGCCGTAGACGCGTGCGGTCGGGAACCGATCCTTGCCGTACTGCTCTACACGGCTGACGGCGAACCGCGCGGTGCTGCCATCGGCTCGGATGACCTCGATCGGATCACCCACGACAAGGGTGTCCAGGTTACGGAAGATGCCATCGACACCGTTCCAGGTCAGATGGCCCGCAAGCACCGATGGACCGGTCTGACCGGGAGTCGGGCTGTATTGGTACCAGCCCACTGGCTCCGCCGCCTGAGGCACTTCCATCGAGCCGTCCGTGGCTTTCCCGAGCGGGATGATCTCCTGGTCGACGCCGAGCGCATCGATCCGCACACGCTCAGGCGGACTGGCGTCGAGCGCCGCCGTGGTCTCCGCGCGTGGTGGCGGATCCTCTGTACGCTCGGCGGTGGGCGACGGGCTCGCGTCGGTGACGATGCCCGGTTCCGGGAGGGGGGTGGACCCGGGCCTCCGGTCGGTCGACGCGCCTGGGGCCGCCGAGCACCCGGCGAGCACGGCGATCAGGACCACAACGACGACCGGAACCAAGAATGGCCGGTTCGGGCCGGGAATGCGTCCGACCCGAACCGGTGTCTGTGATATCCCGGTCACCGGGCCTCGGTCCGGAAACGGCGGTACGCGACAGCTCCGATGGCGGCCCCCATGCCGAGCCCGGCACCCGCCACCAGGACGATGCCCTGCTGGTCGACGGCAGGGCCATCAGCTGTAACCAGCTGCCCGTTCCCGGTGTCGACTCCACCGCCAGGGATGTCGCTGATGTTGGAGCCCTCGATCATGCCGCAGGACGCCGGAGCAGTCGCTTCCAGCGGCAGTTCGGGATCGAGCGAGCTCTGTCCCGCATCGGCGTCGTACTCACCGTTGCCGTTCACGTCGATCCCGTGTTGCACGATGTGCAGGTTCCGGATCGCTGCCGCCGTTCCGTCGGGCAGCTCGTCGGCCGAGAACGTCCGCGAGTACTCCAGGTTGCCGTTGTCGTCGGCGACCGGCATGCGTTCCACGGCCAGCCCAGAGTCAGGGGACGAGTCACCCTCAGTCGTCAGCGAGATGTGAATGTCACCATAAGCGGGCAGGCCCTCGGCGGTGCTGACGATGCCATCCCCGTCTTCGTCGGCGTCGGGTCCAGGACAGGTGAAGTCCGTGTCGAGATCGGTGCTGCCGTGGATGTGCTGTGCGTGTGGTTGCCCAGGCACCAGGCCGGACGCCTCCACATGGACGGCCAGATCGCCGTTCTCCTCCAGAGTGATGACGGCGGAGCCCTCGACACCGCTGCCGTTGAGTTGTTCCACAGTGATGCTGTAATCCCCAGCTGTGCCTTGGCTGGTGTCGCCTTGGGCCGCATGAGACTCGTCCGCGAACGCGGATCCCACCGCGGCCGCCGAGAATGCCATTGCCAGTGGTAATGCAAGGAGCGGGCGACGTGGTCGCATGGTGGTGTACCTTTCCTCGGAAGACGTCCCTGAACGGGCTGTCACGAGGCATTCGCCACTGTCGCGGCTCCGGATTGGTGACTCTCCGGATCAGATGTCCAGGGCCTTCGGTCAATGCCACGCCGGTCACCGAAACACAACCGGCGGCTGGCGAAGGAACGACATCGCGGTCACGATGACGACCACAATGCATGCTCCTTATGCGGTCGTGACGCGGGTCAGCGCCTCATGCTCGCGGTGAGCCACTCATCGCGCGTGATCTCGTACCACACTTCGCCGTGTTCGGTACCGGGCAACGGGTCGTCGACATGCACATGGAAGGTCTTGGCATGCCGCATCCCGCTCTTCTCCATCACCCGGCGCGAAGCGGTGTTGACGAACATGGTCTGCGCCGTGACACTCTCGGCGCCGAGGTTGATGAAGGCATGGTCGATGAGCGCGCGAGAGCCCTCGGTGGCCAGTCCGCGGCCCCACGCTTCCCGCCGGAGCCGGTACCCGAGTTCAGGCGCGGCCGGTCCGGCGGCGCCGACGGTCAGGCTGAACCATCCGACGAACCGTCCGTCGGCGCCTTCGGCGATGAAGCGACCGTGGCCCGGGTTCGCCTCGGCGGCAGTGATGAGGTCGGAGACCTCGTGGACGATCTGCTCGCGCGTCGGCGGTTCCCAGGCCAGGTACTGCATCACGCCGTCGTCGGCGTTGAGTTCGACGAGCTTGCCGACGTCGTCGATCGTCAGGTGCCGCAGGTCAAGGCGTCCGGTGCGCATGCGGATCTTCGACACGGAGGCCAGTGTAAGACCCAGACACCCCTGTCAACGCTGCGCGAGCGCGGCGAGGAATCCGCCGACGAACGCGTCGCCGAGACCGATGGTGGTCGGGTACGGCGTGGTGAGCTGGAAGGCGGGAACGCCACAGGCCGCCGGACCCAGCCCGGCTTCGAGGGCGTGGACGACGGCCGCGCCCTGCTGGTGGACGGGGTATCGCTGGACGGCGCGGTAGCGGTCGGCGTCGGCGTCGTCCCCGAAAAGGTAGCGTGCGCTGGCCATGGTGACGCCGCCACACAGCGCCGCACGGAAGCCGGGCGCCGACTCGCCGACGGCCACCGACCAGTACGTGGTGTGCACCACCAGCGTCCGCCCCGGAACGATGGTGCGCAGGTCCCGCAACGCCCGAGCCACGTCGGCGCTGTCCAGCAGATCCACCTGCCGTCCGAGATAGCCCTGCATCTCGTCCTCGTTCATCGACAACACGGTGAACAGATCGCCGAGCGCGTCGTGCACCACCCGCCGCAACACCGGCTGGTGAAAGCCGGCGTCCTCGTAGAAGACGAGCGCGGACTCCGGGAGCCGGCGCATATGCGCGCGGAGTTCCTCCAGCCGGACGGCGAGCGCCTCCGGCTCCTGGATCGAGTTGAAGCCCGACACCAGGAAGATCTCGGCGTTGCTCAACACGTCCCCCAGCTGGGGGTGCAGGCGTAACTCCCGGTTCGGCGGATCGTGCACGTAGATGATCCGGTTCGAATGCGGTGCGCACAGATCGAGGTCATTGGCCCGGATGCGGACACCTGCCACATATTGCACGATCAGGTGCGGGTCCAGGCTGTCCCGTTCCGCACTGCACACGGAGGACACGCTCGCCGGCAGCAGCCGGCGCACATGATCGTCGATGCTGACCAGGTGCACCGTGCTGCCCACGCCCAGCTTGTCCATCGCCAGAGCGCACCGCACACCGGTGCCGCCCAGGGTGATCTCCTTGTCGAACCTGTCCGCGAACCGCTCGATAAGCTCGGAGGACGCGACCCAACGCTCGCCGCCCACGCCGTCGCGCAGGAACGCCAGCAGCGAGCAGAGCAGGTTCCGCTCGCTGTCGACGGCCACGTCGGTGCTCAGATCCTCGGACCGGATGCCATGGTCGACGACGAGCCGCTCGATCGTCGCGGAGTCCCAGACGATCTCGTAGTCGACGTTGTCGCCGAGCCCGAGGACGATGCGTTCTTTCATGGTGAGGAGCTCAGTAGAGCGAAGCCTTGCCCGCGGCGTCGAACAATGCGATCTTCTGCGCTGCGGTCACCTTCATGGCTTCAATGCACGGCGGCTGAATCGTGTTCGGCTCGCGCAGGCCGACGTCGGCGAGGACCTCGCGCATCTTCTGGTGATACGCCACCTTGATGTCAGACGAGATGTTGATCTTATTGATGCCGAGCTTCACCGACTGCGCGATCTCCGCATCCGGGTTGTTCGAGCCACCGTGCAGGACCAACGGCATATCGAGCTTCGCCTTGATCCGTTCCAGCAGGTCGAGCTTGAGTTCGGGCTTCAGCGTGGCCGGGTAGATGCCGTGCCGGGTCCCGATCGCCACGGCCAGCGAGTCCACGCCCGTCTCGTCGATGAACGTCACCGCGTCGTCGGGGTCGGTGTAGATGATGGTCGACGTGCCGTACTCCGCCTCGGAGTCGGTCGACCCGATGGTGCCCAGCTCTCCTTCGACCGAGATGCCGACCGCGTGCGCGGCCTCGACGACCTTCCGCGTGATGGCGATGTTCTCCTCGAACGGCAGCATCGAGCCATCGATCATCACCGAGGTGAAGCCGGTCTGGATGGCCAGCAGGATCTGTTCGTACGTGGTGCCATGGTCGAAGTGGATCGCTGCCGGCACCGTCGAACGATGCGCGCGGGCGATGATCGACGCCATGATGTCCGTTCCCGTATGGCGGAGCTCATCGGGGTGGATAGCCACGATGAGCGGCGCGTGGTGTTCCTCGCTGACGTCGAAGATACCGTTCAGCATGGCATAGTCACTGATATTGAACGCGGGAACGGCGAAGTCGTTCTCGTTCGCCACAGCCAGCAGATCGCGGCCATTGATGAGCATGTCTCGAATCTCCTTGATATGCGGAAGCCAGGGATGGGGGCAAAGCGTCTAGATCTTCACGGCACCAGCGGTCATCCCTCCGATGAAGTAGCGCTGGAAGAAGAGGAAGAGCGCCAGGATGGGAATGCAGCCGAGCACGCTCATCGCCAGCATCTCGTTCCACTCATACGAGTGCTGCCCCATCAGCAACTGAATTCCGATGGGAACAGTGCGCATATCCTGAGTCCGGGTCAACGTCAGCGCGAACAGGAACTCGTTCCACGCGATCATGAACGTGTACAGGCCGACCGAGACCAGGCCCGGAACCGACAGCGGCACCAAGATCCGCCACAACGCCGAGAACGGTCCCGCGCCGTCCACCTTGACCGCCTCGTCCAGCTCGCGCGGGAGCGTATTGAAGTAGCCGGTCATCATGATGATGGCGTAGGGCAGGGTGAACACCATGTAGGTGAAGATCAGACCCGGATAGGTGTTGTACAGCCCGAGTGTCACCATCAGCCCGAAGTAGGGGATCAGCAGCGTGATGGGCGGCAACGCCTGCACACTGATCACGACGACGTTCAGCAGCCGTTTCAGCGGGAAGTCGTACCGGCTGAACGCATACGCCGCGAACACCGCCAGAATCAAGGTCAGCACGGTGACGGACAATCCGACCACGTAACTGTTGAAGAAGAAGCGCAGCTTCACCGGGTCGGTGAGAATCGTCGCGTACGCATCGAACGAGAAGTTCTCGGTGATGATCCGCGGCGGAAACTCGAAGATCTCGGTGTTGGACTTCACCGAACTCAGCGCCATCCACACCACCGGGAAGCCGGCGAAGGCCGCGCCGAACATCAGACCCAGAATGACTCCGGCCCGCTTCAGGCCGCGCCGTGTGATGACATCCCGCCCCACCGAACCCGCGGTTACATCCCGCCCCACCGAACCCCCGGTTACGTCCCGCCCCACCGAGCCCCTGGTATTGCTCTGGTTCATGTCAGTCCCGTGCTTTCTGATGCCGGACGTAGAAGAAGGCCAGGATCATCGACAGCGCCAAGACCACCACGGCACTCGCCGAGGCCAACGAGAACTCGTACCTGGAGAAGGCGAGCTTGTAGGTGAATGTGCTCAGCATCTCGGTGACGTTGATCGGGCCGCCGCCGGTCGTCATCCAGATCAGTGCGAACTGCTGCGTCGTCCAGATGAAATCCAGCAGCACCATGCTGATGATGATCGGTTTGAGCTGCGGGATGGTCACGTGCCAGAACTGGTGGGCGGCACCGGCGCCGTCGACCCGCGCCGCCTCGTACAGGTTCTTCGGTATGCCCTGCAGACCGGCCAGCAGGCTGACCATGAAGAACGGATAGCCGGCCCAGATATTGATGAACGTGATGGCGTGCAGGGCGGTATCCGGATTGGCCAGCCATTCCACTTTCGAGTCGATGAACCCGGCCACGTCCAGCAGGTAGTTGATGACACCGTTCGGGTTGAGCAGCAACCGCCACAACACCGCGATGATCGCGACCGTGAACAGCCACGGAAGCACGTAGATCATCCGGAACACGGCCCGGATCCGACCACTGACCAGGCCGCTGTTGAGCATCAGCGCGAATGCCAGACCTAGGACAAGGTGTGCGGCGACGCTGACGACGGTGAAATAGATCGTGTTGCGCACCGCGGTGTGGAACACCGGGTCGGTGACGACCTCGACGTAATTCTCCAGCCCCACCGGCTGCGGGTTCTGATTGGTGATGACGTTGTCCATCACCGAGTAGCCGACGACCATGATGATCGGCACGACCATCAACAGGACCATCAGTGCGAGGGTCGGTGCCAGATACAGGTACGGCGTCAGATGCCGCCGCAAGCGCCGTCTCCGCCCCCGCGGCGGGACGGTGGGGGCCGGAGCCTCCACCGTCACCGGCGGCGGTGCATTCAGTCTGGACAAGGCGACCCTTCTAGAACTCGCTGAGCCAACGTTGCTGCGCGGCGTCGAGCGCCTCGGCCACGGACTGGTCGCCGTCGAGCGCGCGCTGGAACTCCTCGCCGAACATGCGCATCAGCTCCTCGGCCACCGGAAGTCCGGTGAACTCGTTCGCCGGATAGCCGCTCTGGTAGATCTCGAACGCGGTGGCGAACATCTCGTCGTCCGCCACGAAGTCCGGAACCGACGACGTGTTGCCGGGGAACGCGTTGGCCAGCGAGGAGAGCTCCGAGTTGACCTCCTCACTCATGAGGAACTCGACCAGCTTCCAGGCCTCGGCCTTGTGCTCGGAGTTCTCGGCGACGCCGATCCCCCAGGACGCATACGGGATGCCCCGTTCGCCGTCGTAGGAATCCTCGGCCGGTATGGCCGCAATGCTGAACTCGAGATCTGGATTGGACTCCCGGATCGTGTTCACGTGCGCCAGCGAGCTGATCATCATGCCGACCCGGCCGTTGGTGAACTCCTCGACCTTGTCCTGCTCCTTCATGGTGAACGCCCCGGGCGCGACGACGCCCGCGTCCCATAGCTGCTGGATGTACTCGGCGGCGCCGGTCACCTGCGCGTTGGTGAGGTCGGGCTGGCCGTCGGCGAGCATGCTTCCGCCGGAGGCCCACACCCACGACATCACGTCGTTCTGGACTCCGTTCGGCGCCTCCAGCGACAGTGGGAGCGCCCATCCGCTCACGTCATCGCCCAGGTCGGTGATGGCTTGGGCGGCATCGGCGAATTCGGTGCGGTTGGCCGGCGGCGCGTCCACCCCCGCCTCCGTCAGGAGCGCGTCATTGGTGATGAGCGGATAGACGAAGTTGACCACCGGGATCATGTAGGTCGCACCGTCGATCTGGATCTGGGACGCCAGCTCGCCGTCGTCGTAGCCTGCCTCGGCCATGAGGTCGGTCAGGCTGGTGATCGACCCCTGCCGGCTGAAGTCGTTCACCCAGGCACCGTCGAGGCCCACGACATCGGACATGGTCCCGGCGGCGGCCCCGGCCACGACCTGTTCCTTGGTCGATGCGTACGGGCCGCTGAGGAGTTCCACGGTGATCCCCGGGTTCTGCTCTTCGAACTCGTCCATCAGCGCGCGCAGCGAACCTTCCGGCAGCTCAGGCTCCCACCATTGCGCGAACTCGAGCGTGACCGTGCCGCCGGCTGCGCTTTCGTCCGTGTCTCCGCCGCATGCCGCGGTCAGTGCGAGGGCGGATGCGCCCACCAGCACCACCACTCGCCGCCTTGCACGAGCACCTGTGCCCATCTTCTCCACTCTCCCTCGGGTGGTTTGCGAGATCATGCCCATTAATGCGTGTTTCTGCGACGTCGCCGCAAACATAGCCCTCTCTGCCGCCCTCGTCAAGCACGTCGCAGAACACGCACGCACCGGCACGACACCCGAAAGCACCCGGAATGCGGCCAGAGACTCGCCTCCCACCAGCAGCGACGCTTTCCCAGAGGAGCACACCGACGACGAGCGTCGACGACACACACCTCGATCGGCAGGCGTGCAAGAAAGTGCGGGTGTGTGCTAGAAATCTCGGTATGGCGGATGATCTCACGCCGGATAGCGACAGCACGGGACAGAGCCGACGGTTGCCGGCGGGCCGCAAGGCGGAGCTCGCCGCTTACGTGGCGGAGGTCGGTCAGGTCACGGTCGCCAAGCTCGCCGAACGCTTCGCCGTCTCGGCCGACACGATCCGACGGGACCTGGATCAGCTCGACGCGGACGGCCTGCTCATCCGCACGCACGGCGGAGCCGTCAGCCTCTCGGCCGTGCCGCGACCGGATACCGGCCTGGACGTCCGGATGCGGCTGCAGACCACGGCGAAGGAGAAGATCGGCGCGCTCACCGCAAGCCTGGTGCAAGACGGCACCGCGGTGGTGATCAATGCCGGCACCACCACGCTGGCCGTGGTGCGCCAGCTACGCGAACAGCGCGAACTGACCATCGCGACCAACAGTCTGCGCATACCGGCGGAGATCTCACCGGAGGTGTACCGGGATCTGTACGTGTTCGGCGGTCAGGTCCGGCTCAGCGCGCAGGCCACGGTCGGTCCGGTCAGCTTCAAGACGGCATCCGCCGGCGGTGATGTCGAGGTGCGATTCGATCTCGCGATCATCGCCGTGGGCGCCATCGATGCCGAGGGCGGGTTCTCGACCAGCAATCTCGGCGAGGCGGCGATGATGGCCGAGATGATGGACCACGCCACCACGGTGGCGGTGCTGGCCGATCATTCGAAGTTCGGCAGGCGCCTGTTCGCGCAGATCGCCGATCTCGGCCGCGCCGACTATCTGCTGACAGACAGTGAGCCACCGCCGGAGGTCGCGGACGCACTCGACGAGGCAGGCGTCAAGGTGCTGGTGGCCTCCACCGAGGACAGCTAGCCGCTACTCGGCGGCGACCGTCCCACCCTCCCCAGATCGGACCCGGCGATAGTGACGGGCCACCCGCGCCCGATTGCCGCAACCCGGCGAGCACCATTCGCGGCGGCTGTGCTCGCGCACGAAGTACAGGACGCAACCGGGGCCGTAGCAGGCACGGAGCTTGGCGTCCGGAACAGTGAGCAGTTGGGCGCCCTCGCGCGCCAGTGACGCGAGATGATCCTGCACCGATTTCGAGGCAGGCTCGGCCCAGGCCAGCACGAATCCGGTCCCTGCATCCCACCGCAGGTTCGGGCTCCCACTGGCTAACCAGGCGTTCACCATCGCCAGCGCGTCTTCCAGGCTCGTCTCGTCCACTCGGGTGCGCCCTCGGGAATCATCGGTCGCCTGAGCGGCGAGCCGTCGCAATGCACCGCGGAGCTGCCGGTACTGCCCGAGAGCGTCGTCCGTGGCCGGCACGGCGGGCTCGAAGCCGATCAGCGACCACCAGGCCGCAAGCTGCCCGGTGGTCAGCAGGCTGTCGTGCACCCCGGAGCGGTCTGCCCACACCGTGTTCATCAGGCGCACGGAGGGCGGCTCGCCCGGATAAAGATCGGGCACGTCGGCCATCCGAACTCCCCTCTCCCGCACATCTCACCCCACACTAACAGATAGTCAGTTGACAACCGTTAGAACGCATGCCTAGAGTGCTAATGTATCGTGCCACATTATCCATTAGTTGGACGGAGTTCCCCGTGAACGCACCCGCACTCAGGACCGGCCACGTCGCCTTGAACGTGACCGACCTCCGCCGCTCGATCGACTTCTACAGCCGCCTCTTCGACTTCGAGGTCATCGCCCAGGAGCCCGACGGCGACCGCGCATTCGCACTCCTGGCCAGCGGAGGAGCCCTGCAGATCACGCTCTGGCAGCAGAGTTCGGGGACCTTCCCCGCCGGGCTCCCCGGCCTGCATCACCTGTCCTTCGAGGTCGCCGACATCGAAGCGGTCCGCCGCGCCGAGGCGACCCTCAAGGAGCTCGGGGTGGAGTTCGCCTACGACGGCGTCGTACCGCATGGCGAAGGCGCGTCGTCAGGCGGTGTCTTCTTCTTCGACCCGGACGGCATGCGTCTGGAGATCTACGCACCGTCCGGCGCCGACGGCAGTTCCGCGCCCACGCAGGGTGCGCCGACCTGCGGATTCTTCTGACGCCGCGTGGACTGAATCGAGGCAGACATGTTTCATCCCGGTGAGAAGGCGGTCCAGATCCGCGCCGGCGTCGACGCGGCTGACTGGGGCTCGGCCGGTGTGGGCGGCACCGTCCCGCCGATCGCCGCCGAGTTCCTCCAGGCGCAGGTGTTCGTGGTGATCTCAGCTGCCGACAGATCCGGCGCGTTATGGACGACGCAGCTCACCGGAGAACCCGGATTCGTCCACGCTGCGGCCGAGGACGAGGTGCACATCCGCGCCGTGCCGCCGCCGACCGATCCCCTGCACGACGCCCTGAACGCCACGTCCAGCACGGAACCGGCCGACGTCGGGCTGATCGCGCTCGAGCCGTCGACCCGCCGCCGCATGCGGGTCAACGGCACCGCGCACCGTGACGGCGACCGCATGATCGTCCGCACCGAGCAGGTGTACTCGAACTGCCCGAAATACATACAGACTCGCAGGCCGAGACCGCTGCTCACCCCACAGCGGTCGAGGCCGATCCGGCACGAATCCCACGATCTCACCCAGCATCAGAGGAGCTGGCTCTCCCGCGCCGACACGTTCTTCATCGGCACCGCCTCGCCGCATCTCGGGCTGGACGCGTCGCACCGCGGCGGCAACCCCGGATTCGTCCACGTCGACGGCTCCCGCCTCAGCTGGCCCGACTACGTCGGCAACTCCATGTACATGACCTTGGGGAACCTGGAGCTGGACAGCAGAGCCGGCCTGCTCTTCCTCGACTGGGAGCAGGGCCACTCGCTGCACCTGTCCGGACGGGCACGGATCGATTGGAGTCCGTCGCGCGCGGCCGGCACGCCTGGAGCGCAGCGACACATCGACTTCGACCTGGACCGAGTCGTCCAAGTCGACCACAGCACCCCTCTGACCTGGACATTCGAGAAATATTCGCGGTTCAATCCCCACTGACCTCGGCGCCGGGCGACGCACGCCCGCTGCCCATTTCCTGCAAAGGACTCTTCGACATGCATGTGACCGTGGATCGAGGCCGGTGCGACATACACGCACAGTGCGTCTTCGAGGCGCCCGCCGTCTTCCAGCTCGACGATGACGACGAGCTCGTCTACGACGAACGACCGGAGGCAGTCCACCGGCCGGCCGTCGAGCGCGCCGCCACGTCCTGTCCCGTCGCCGCCATCCGCATCAGCGAGCGGTGACGATGCGCCGCGTCGTCATCGTGGGAGCGGGCCCGGCCGCCATGAGCGCGGTCGCCGAGCTTCGGCGGCAGGACTACCAGGGATCGATCCTGGTGATCGGGGCCGAACCGCACATGCCGTACCGACGGCCGCCGTTGTCCAAACACCCGTTGCCGACGTCCCACGCGCAGCTGGCGTTGGACCAGGCCGGGCGGGCCGAGGCCACCTGGTTGCTGGGCCGATCCGCGCACCACCTGGATCGGCAGAACCGGGTCCTCCTGCTCGACGGCGGCGACGAGATCCCGTACGACGGACTCATCATCGCTACCGGAGTCCGCGCCAGACGGCTCCCGGGCCGCCTGCACCAGGGCCGGCCGGAGGTGATGACGCTGCGCGGGTTCGGCGATCTGGCGCGGCTCCACGGTCGCCTGCAGCGAGTGACGCGCGTCGTCATCCTCGGCGCCGGCTTTCTCGGCTCCGAACTCGCCGCCACGATCCGCAGGCTCGGCTGCTCCGTCGACCTCGTCGAGCGCGATCGGCTACCTCTCCTGGGCCCGCTCGGTCCCGTGCTGGCACAGCGGATCGCCGACGAACACCGCCGCCATGACGTCCGTCTCCACCTCGGGCGAACCGTCGACCGACTGCACGGCACAGACCGTCTTGACGCCGTCCGTCTCGACGACGGAACCACACTGCCGGCCGATCTGCTGATCACCGCCCTGGGGTCGATACCGGAGACCGGCTGGCTCGCCGGCTCGGGACTGGTGCTCGACGATGGTGTCCGGGTCGACAACACGGGAAGGGCAGCCCCGGGGATCGTCGCGGCCGGCGACGTCGCCCGGTGGCCGCATCCGTGGCCCGCCGGCGAGAGTGTTCGCGCCGAGCACCACGACGAAGCCGTCGCCCAGGGGGCGCACGTCGCCCGCACCTTGCTGGGTGACCCGGCACCCTACGCCCACACGCTCGCGTTCTCCACGCATATCCACGACATGCGACTGCACTCCGTGGGTTTCACCGGCAAGAACTATCGCCTGCACGTCGTCAAGGAGGGCCCGGGCGGGCGCATGCTCGCCGAATACCGCCACGCGGGGCGACTCGTCGGCGCCATCACCCACGGATACATCCGAGACCTGACCACCACCTACCGCGACCTACCTGCGAGGAGCTGCCATGAACCGTCCGCCACTTCCCCCGTTCACGCTGGACAGCGCGCTGCTCAAGGTGCAGGCGGCCGAGGATGCGTGGAACACGCGTGACCCGTACCGGGTCGCCCAGGCGTACACACCCGACTCTGTCTGGCGCAACCGCGACGAGTTCATCACCGGCCGAGCCGCTATCCAGGACTTCCTCCGGCGCAAATGGGAGCGCGAGCTCGACTATGTGCTCCGCAAGCAACTCTGGGCGTTCACGGAGAATCGGATCGCCGTCCGTTTCCAGTACGAGTGGCACGACCACAGCGGCCAGTGGTGGCGCAGCTACGGCAACGAGCAATGGAGCTTCGCGCCCAACGGTCTGATGGAGCGCCGCGAGGCAAGCATCAACGACGTGCGGATCGAATCGGACCAGCGGCGGATCTTCGGCGCCCGTCCGGCGCACGACACCACGGACCTGCCGGTGCATTGACGACGCGTGTCGCGGTACCGATCGTCGCGCGGTGCGAGGCGCGTTACGGTGGCTCGATGAACGAGTTGGCGGCCCGCCGGTTCAAGGCATACGCACGCGACTGCATCGGCTATGCGGCGATCGCCGCGGCCACGGCTCCGCTCGGCGTCGCGATGCGCAACGCCGGGCGGGGCAGGAGCCGTGCCTTCGTCCTGGCGGTCAGCGCCGTTCCGCCGATCCTGGCGACGCTGCGGGCGGCCCGCCAGGAATCCACGTCCGGAGCCACCGAGGGGAAGCGCCACTACGGGCTGCACGTGACGAACCCGCACCACGGGGTGCCGTCGTTCGGACGCGCATTGATACGCAACGCCATCAAGATCGGCATCCCGTGGCAGACCGGCCATGTAGTGGCCGTCGGCGCCGCCTTCGGTGGTTTCGAGCGACGGGACCCGCTGACGGTCTCCGCCGCCGCGGTCACCTATCCGATGATCGGTGTGCTGGCTGCGGGGGTGGCGGTCGGTTCCGGCCGCGGGATCCACGATCGCGCCGCTCGAACCCGCGTGCGGAGTGTCCGCTGAGCTCAGTGGGACGCGTGGATCACCTGCAGCGTCTTGCGCCCGCTCGGGCGCTCGACGGCTCGGACGTCGTTCAGGCCCAGGCGTTCCAGATGCGCGATCACCTCGGCGGTCTGCGCGGCGGTGATCCCATGACCGGGCCGCTTGAGCAGGCGCTCGGCGATCAGCAGCCGTCCACCGGGAGCGAGCTTGGCCGCCTGCTCGGCCAGGCCGGCTTCGCGGTCCGGCCAGTGGTGCATCGATGCGATCGACCAGATGGCGGTGAACGTGCCGTCGTCGAATGGCAGCTTCTCGGCGCTACCCTCCCGGATGTCCGCGCCGGGCACCCGATCACGGACCATATCCACGAAGGTGGATGACGGATCCACGGCGGCGACCCGATCGGCGCCGATACGTTCCGCCGCGAGTGCCACAGCCGTGCCCGGGCCGCAGCCGACTTCCAGGACGCGATCACCGTCGCGGAGTTCCAGCAGCTCGATGACCACCGCGTTCGACGGTGACCTGCGGTACAGCCACCCGTACACCCGCGCCGCGACCGCTCCGAAACCTCGCACGACCATCAGGCTACTCAGCACCCCGCACGCCGGCTAGCGACCACGCCCGTATCAGCCGGGTCATCTCCGAGTAGCGAGCCGGTCCACTGATCGCCGCCTTGGCGTCATCGTGCCGCTATGTCGTCGCTCTAGCGTTGCCGGCACTTGCAGTCGTGGGAGGAGTGCCTTCATGGACCTGCACCTCGGACGTCGACGTTTTCTCCAGCTGGGCGGGGTCACCGCGGCCGCGGCGCTGACGCCTGCCGCCATCGCTACGGCGGCACCGGCCCGGTCGCGGAGGCTTCCGGACGGTGTCTTCTCGCTGGGCGTAGCCTCCGGCGATCCGCTACCCGATCGGGTGGTCATCTGGACGCGTCTGGCTCCGGATCTGCTCGCGCTCGACGGCTCCGGCGGTATGCCCGCATGGGACGTGCCGGTGCAGTGGCAGGTCGCCCATGACGAGCGGTTCTCCGACGTCGTGCGGGGCGGCGTGGCACGAGCCACGGCGGAGGACGCGCATTCCGTGCACGTCGACGTCGCCGGCCTGGAGCCGGCCCGCTGGTACTTCTACCGGTTCCGCACGCAACGGGAGATCAGCCCGGTGGGCATGATGCGTACCGCTCCCGCGCCGGGCCAGACGCCGAACTCGTGGCGGTTCGCGATTGCCAGCTGCCAGAACTACGCGGCCGGTTACTACACGTCGTACCAGAACATGCTCAAGGAGAACCCGGACATCGTCTTCCACCTCGGCGACTACATGTACGAAGGCGGCGCGCAAGGCAGCCTCGGCCGGGGTCACGTCCCCTCGCACGAGGTACGGGATCTCGCCGGTTACCGGGTGCGATTGGCGCAGTATCGAAGCGACCCCGACCTGATGGCCATGCACGCCGCGGCGCCGTTCGCGGTGACCTTCGATGACCACGAGGTGGAGAACAACTGGAGCGCCGAGGACGCCGATCCGGACGTGCCGGCCGAGGAGTTCGCCCGCCGCAAGGCCGAGGCGTTCAAGGCGTACTGGGAGCACATGCCGCTGCGGGAGGCACAGCGTCCATCCGGCGCGCACATCCAGCTGTACCGGCGGCTGCACTGGGGCGAGCTGGCGACGATCAACCTCCTGGACACCCGCCAATACCGCAGTGACCAGGTCAGCGACCCGGAGGCCGATTCCCCGGAGGCCTGGGATCCGGACCGGAAGATGCTCGGGGACGCCCAGATGCAGTGGTTGCTCGATGACCTGGCGACGTCGACGGCCCGCTGGAACGTGCTGGCTCAGCAGGTACCGTTCTTCGAGGATCCCGACGTCGGGCTGGAGAGCGACAAGTGGGACGGTTACCGCGTCGCACGTCAGCGCATCCTCGACGAACTGGCCTCCGGCCGGGCACGCAATCCGCTCGTCCTCTCCGGCGACATCCACGCCAACCGCGCCGCGGACATCAAGGCCGACTTCCAGGACCCGGAGTCCGCGACCGTGGGCACGGAGTTCACCGGCACCTCGATCAGCAGCGGCGGCGACACGAATCAGTCCGCGGACCTGGATCCCGACCCCGACAACCCGCACATCCGCCTCAAGGGCACCGGCCGGGGCTATGTCTCGTTCCACGTCACCGCTGAGGCGTGTCGCGGTGACTTCCGCGTGGTGGACACCGTGGAGCAGCCCACCTCCGGCGCGCGGACGGCTGTGTCGTTTGTGGCCGAGGACGGCGTCCCCGGGCTCACCCGCGCCTGATCCCAGGCGGCCGGAACCGGCCGCAGGGTCAGGCCAGGGCGACCGGCAAGGGCGAACAGCAGGAGCGGCCAGTACGTTGGTCCGATGAGCGAGTCAACGACGACGGATCTTCGCGTGGGAGTCCTGGGCCTCGGCAATCGCGGACGGCTGGCCCGACACGCCCATCGGCCCGGCGACGGCGCCCGGGTGGTGGCCGCGGCCGATCCCAACCCGGCCACGTTCTCCGCCGCCCGGAACTGGTTCGGCCAGGAGCTCACGACCGTCGCGGATCATCGCGACCTCCTCCACGCCGGGCTCGACGCCGTCATGATCCTCACGCCGGATCACACCCACGAGGAGCTCGCCGTGAGGTTCCTCGAGGCCGGGATCGCCGTGTACCTGGAGAAGCCGATGGCGATCACGGTCGACGGCTGCGACCGGATCCTGCAGACCGCGCGGCGGCACGGCACCCGCCTGTACGTCGGGCACAACATGCGCCACATGCCGGTCGTGCTGCTGATGCGCGAACTCATCCAGAACGGGGAGATCGGCGAGGTAACCGCCGTCTGGTGCCGGCATTTCGTCGGACACGGCGGTGACTTCTACTTCAAGGACTGGCACGCCGAGCAGCGCTACAGCACCAGTTTGCTGCTTCAGAAGGGCGCGCACGACATCGACGTCATCCACTGGCTGGCCGGCGGATACACCAGCAGGCTCACCGCCATGGGCGCGCTCACCCTCTACGGCCGGATCAGCGACCGGCACGACAACACCGGCCTGGCCGCCGCCGACCTGCGCCGGCTCGACCGGTGGCCGCCGCTGGCGCAGACCGGGCTCAACCCCACCATCGACGTCGAGGACCTGGAGATGGTGACCATGGCGCTGGACAACGGTGTCTTCGCCACCTACCAGCAGTGCCAGTACACACCCGACTACTGGCGCAACTACACCGTCATCGGCACCGAGGGCCGCCTGGAGAACTTCGGCGACACCCAGCCGGGCGCCGTCGTACGGGTATGGAACTCCCGCACCGGCTTCAAACCGGGCGGAGACAAGGAGATCCCCGTGCCCGTGCCCGTCCCCGGCACCGCCCGAGACGGGCACGGCGGCGCCGACGCCGCCATCCTGGACGAGTTCCTCGGCTTCGTCCGGCACGGCGGTACGACCAACACCTCGCCCGTCGCCGCTCGCCACAGCGTCGCCACCGGCGTGCTCGCCGCTCGTTCCCTGCGCTCCGGCGCGGTTCCGCTCGACGTTCCGCCGCTGCCCCCCGATCTCGTCTCGTACTTCGACGACGGTCAGCCCGCACGGCCCTAGCGGCCCCGCCGAGACGGGTCAGCCGCCGACGTCCGCGGTCCACTCCGTGTGCCGGCGGCGGAACCGCTCCAGCTCGCGGTCAAGGTCGTCGGCCAGTTCGGAGTGGTCGGCGGAGATGTCGGTCGTCTCCGCGTGATCGGCGATGACGTCGAAGAGCGCGCGATCGACGACGTACGGCGGCGTCATCCCTTCCTGGCCGTGATGGACGCGTTTGAACCGGCCGCGGCGCACCGCCCACTGCCCATCGTGGGTCCAGAACACCGAACGCTCGTCGTTCTCCGTTCCGCTCGCGGCCGTCTGCCAACCCTCCAGCACGGAGCGGCCGTCGACCCCATCGAGTGCGCCGGGTTCTCCGTCGACGGCGTCGAGGACGGTCGGGAGCACGTCCATCATCATGCCCACGCCCTGGTACTCGACCCCGGACGGCAGCTGCCCCGGCCACGACACGATCGACGGCACGCGGATACCGCCCTCGAACACGGAGCCCTTCGTTCCCCGGAGCCCGCCGGTGGATCCGCCGTCGTACGACACTTCCTCACCGTCGAGCCAGTTGCGGCTCTCCGCCGAGGGACCGTTGTCGGAGGAGAAGAAGACCAGCGTGTTGTCCCGCAGGCCCAGCCGGTCGAGCGTGTCGATGATCCGTCCGATGGCGTCGTCCATCGCGGCCACCATGGCGGCCTGCAGCCGGCGGCCGCCGGGCAGGTGCGCGTACCGGTCGACGTACTCCGCGGGAGCGTGCATCGGATAGTGCGGCGCGTTGAACGGGACGTAGCAGAAGAACGGCCGGTCGGCGTTGCTCTCGATGAACTCCGCCGCACGATCGCCGATCACCGTGGTCAGGTACTCGCCGTTGAGCCACACCTCGTCGTCGCCGTCCCAGAGGTCGTGGACCGGATTGTGCGCACCCCAGTAGTAGATGTGCGAGTAGTAGTCCACGCAGCCCGCGCGGAATCCGAAGCTCTCGTCGAACCCGTAGCGCGTGGGGCTGTACTCTTCGGCCGCCCCGAGGTGCCACTTACCGAAGATCCCCGTCGCATACCCCCGGCGACGCAGCTCGCTCGCCAGCGTCTCCTGCTGCGGAAGGCCGGCGGTGCGACGCGTCCCGCCCAGGATCGTCTCCACGCCCGCATGAGCCGGATACCGCCCGGTCAGCAGCGACGCCCGCGACGGCGAGCAGACCGGCGAGTTCGAGTACCACTGCGGCAACCGCACGCCCGAGTCGCACAGCCGGTCGATGGCTGGCGTGGCCACGTCGTCGGCCCCGAAGCATCCGACGTCGCCGAAGCCGAGGTCGTCGGCGTAGATGATCACGACGTTAGGTCTCATCGCGTTCGGCGCTCCTCCTCTCGATCGCCGCGGTCCTGTTCTGAGCGGCGCGGATCCTGTCCAGGTCGAACTTACTGCTGCGGTCGAAGGCGAAGATGCCGTTCTGCTCCTGGAACACGTCCGTCAGCTGGGTGTAGCAGTACCCGAACATGTCCGGGTGGTCGAGCAGGGCCGCGACCAGACCCTCGAACCGGGTGTAGAACTCCTCGATGTTCCGCACCCGGTCGCCGTACCCCCACGACTCGCGGACGGACTGCGGCCGGTCCGCCTCGTCGGGGTTCCACCAGATGCCGCCGAACTCGCTGACGAAGAACGGCTGCCCGCGATAGGCGATCGACCAGGACTCACCGGTGAGGTCGGAGCGGTTCACATACGGATCGCCCTCGGCCAGACGTGCGTAGTTCGCCGCGAAGGCCTGCGGATCCTGCTCGTAGTCGTGGCTGTCGAAGACGTCCGACTCGGCGATACGGTGCGCGTAACCGGACGTGTCCAGGACCGGGCGCGACGTGTCGAACGCCTTCGTCGCCAGGAACATCCCGCGCATCACGTCGTCCAGCGGGGTGATGCGGTCGCCGTAGGCCTGCCAGGTCTCGTTCATCGGGCACCAGCCGATGATCGATGGGTGGGAGTAGTCCCGCTCCAGCACCTCCAGCCACTCCTGGACATAGGAGGCGTCCGGCTGTTGATTGGTGCTCATTCCCTCCCACGTGTTGCAGCCCCAGTCGCCGAACTCACCCCAGACCAGGTAACCCAGCCGGTCGGCATGGTAAAGGAATCGCTCCTCGAACACCTTCTGATGAAGTCGCGCCCCATTGAAGCCGGCGGCGAGGGAGAGCTCGATGTCGCGCACCAGGTCGTCATCGCTGGGTGCGGTCATCAGGCCGTCCGGGTAATACCCCTGGTCGAGGACGAGCCGCTGGAACACCACCTCTCCGTTGAGCCGGATCTCCCTGCCGGTGATCCCGACGCTGCGCAGCCCGGCGTAGGAGTCCACCCCGTCCACCAGCCGCCCGTCGGCGTCCCGCAGTTCGAACCGGATGTCGTAAAGGAACGGATAGGTCGTCGACCACAGGCGTATCCGCTCGTCCGGCAGGACGAGGCTGAGCCGGGGCGCCAGGTCCAGATCGGCACGGACCTCGGCCCGAGCCGCCACCCCGGTGTTGTCGGACACGACGACCCGGACGGCGCCACCCGGCAGGTTCGCCGAGAGGGGCACCTCGACGTCGAACGATCCGGCCGCGATGTTCGGCGTGATCCGCGGGCGCCGGATGGCGGTCGGCGGCACCGGTTCCATCCAGACCGTCTGCCAGATGCCCGTCGTCCGCCAGTACTTCGCCGCCCGGGGGGCGTACTCCTGGGACTGCTTGCCGCGCGCCTGCGGCGCATGCGGCTCGTCCCGGGCACGCACCACCAGGGGCACCTGCTTCCCCGCGGGTGCGGCGTCGGTGATGTCGACGGTGAACCCGGAGAACCCGCCGCGATGCCGCCCCACCTCGATACCTCCGACCCACACGGTCGCGTCATGGTCGACCGCGCCGAAATGCAGAAGCACTCGGCTGCCGGCCCAGTCCTCCGGGACTTCGATCATGCGCCGGTACCAGACGGCGCGCATGAAGTCGCGCTCGCCGACTCCGGAGAGTGCGGCCTCGGGCGCGAACGGCACCAGGATCTCGCCCGCCAGGTCGGCGTCGCGCAGGCCGCGCTCCAGCCCGCTGTCCGCCCGATCGATCTCGAAGCCCCAGCGGCCGTTGAGGTTCAGCCATCGTTCCCGGCGGAACTGTGGCCGCGGATACTCGCCGCGGGGCGTGGGCGGCTGCTGATCGGGCATGGGTGTCCTTTCCGGGTCGGGGGTCACGCGGCAGGGTTGCGGAACCGCAGCGTGAGCAGCTCGAACGGGCGCAGCAGCAGATCGACGCCGGAGCCAGTGCGCACGCCACGCACGGTCTGGCTCGGCTTCTCGCGCTCGAGCAGATCGGTCGCGGCGACGTCGCTCCACGCGAAGGACGTGTGCACCGTCGCCGCGGAGCGATTGCCGTGTGCCTCGTAGAGCCGTACGACGACGTCACCGGAACGGTCTTCGGCCAGCTTGACACTCTCGACGACGACGGCGGGGTCCGTGACCCGAAGCAGCGGTTCGACCGGAGCGCCCCTGGCCACGCGCAACGGCAGATGCTGTGCGTAGCCGTCGGCGATCGCCTCGGGTATCCCGCCGGGGCGCAGGCTCACCGTGAACGAGTGCCGTCCCTGGTCCGCACCTGGATCGGGGTAGCGGGGCGCCCGCAGCAGCGAGAGCCGGGCGGTCGTCATCGGCCGTCCGTCGGGAGCCTGGCCGTTGCGAACGTCGTGCCCATAGACCACGTCGTTCGCGATGGCGACACCGTAACCGGGCTCCCCGACATGGATCCAGCGATGCGCGACCGTCTCGAACTTCGCCGCGTCCCAAGACGTGTTCTGATGGATCGGCCGGTGCAGATGACCGAACTGGATCTCCGACGTTGCCCGCTCGGCCCTGACGTCGAGCGGGAACGCGAGCTTGAGCAGCTTCTCCGACTCGTGCCAGTCGATCTCGAAACCGTACTCGACGCGCCCGTCCACCAACCGGATGGTCATCTCGATCGACGTGGCACCCAGCTCGTGCCGGACGAGGACCGCATCGTCGGCGATACCGACGGAGACCGGCTCACGCAGGTCGCGCCCGCTGCGTTTGTCCTCGTCGTTGATGTCCCACGCATCCCACTCGCGCGGCGTGTCCCGGAAGAGCTGGAGGACGCCGCCCGGAACGCCGCCGGGCAGCAGCTCGCGTTCGGTCGTCCGGTCGACGACGGAGGAGAGCGTGCCGTCCCGGTCGACCTCGACGCGCAACGACGAGTCCTCCAGGACGAACCGGTCACCGTCGGCGTACGGGGCCGCCGGCGCGATCTCCGTCGCCACCGAGATACCGCATGCGGGGACGCCGTGCCGCGCATACGGGCCGGCGTTCGCCGCGAGCGGGGTGTCGCCGTCGCCGCCGAGCGTGTCCAGCGACGTGTCGATCAACCGCGTCAGATCCGCGGCGACCCGCTGGTAGTTGCGTTCCGCCTCCTGATGCACCCAGGCGATCGAGGTGCCGGGCAGGATGTCGTGGAACTGTTGCAGCAGCACCGTCTGCCACGCACTCTCCAGCGCGTCGTACGGGTAGGGGGCGCCGCGCTGCACGGCCGCGGTCGCCGCCCACAGCTCGGCCTCACGGAGCAGGGCCTCGCTGTGCCGGTTGCCGCGCTTGCTCCGCTGTTGCGAGATCAGGGTGCCGCGGTGGAGTTCGAGGTACATCTCGCCCACCCACACCGGGGGGTCGGACAACTCCTCCTCGGCCGTGGTGAAGAAGCTGTGCGGGTCGCTCAGCCGGACCCGCGGCGAGCCGTCGAGGTCCTGCTTGCGCTCCGCGGCGGCCAGCATCTCCCGGGTGGGTCCGCCGCCGCCGTCGCCCCAGCCGAACAGGCCGAGGACGTGCCGCGCCGCGCCCTTCTGCCGGAAGGACCGCTCGGTACGGGCCAGATCGTGGGCCCCGAGGTCGGAGTTGTAGGTCTCCGCCGGCGGAAAGTGCGTGAACACGCGGGAGCCGTCGATGCCTTCCCAGTGGAAACTGGAGTGCGGCATCGGGTTGGTCTCGTTCCACGACGGCTTCTGGGTGAGGAAGTAGCGCGCACCCGCGGCCCGCACGAGCTGCGGGAGCGCGGCGCTGTACCCGAACGAGTCGGGTAACCAGACCTCCTCGCTGTCGACGCCGAACTCCTCCAGGAAGAACCGCTTGCCGAGGACGAACTGCCGCGCCAGCGCCTCACCGCCGGGCATGTTGGTGTCCGACTCGACCCACATGCCGCCGACCGGACGGATCACGCCGGCGGCCACCGCCTTGCGGACGCGCTCGAACAGCGCCGGCTGGCTCTCCTTGAGCCATGCGTACTGCTGGGCGGAGGAGGCGGCGAAGACAAAGCCGGGATGGCGTTCTGCCAGGTCGAGCACGTTGGCAAAGGTCCGCGCGACCTTCCGCACGGTTTCCCGGGTCGGCCACAGCCAGGCGCAGTCGATGTGCGCATGTCCCACCGCCGAGACGATCAGTGAGCTCTCGGCCGCGCGACTGGCCAGCACCGGAGCGAGCGCCTGGCGTCCGAGCGCCGCGGTGCCGGGCACATCGTCCGGGTCCATGACGTCGACCATGCGCTCGAGCGCGTGCACGATCTCGGCGCGACGCGACCCGGCGGCCGGCAGCACGTCAACGAGCCCGTCCAGGGTGACGATGTCTTGCAGCAGTTCCCAGACGACCCGGTCACGCCGGGACACCGACACCTCGGCGAGCCGGTACTGTGGCGCGTCGCCCGCCGTGGCCTTGTCCCCGAGCGTGGTCGGCTCGTATTCGTACGGCACCTGGACGACGGGATTCGCCGCCGCCTCGATCAGCAGCCGGAACGGCCCCGGCTCGGGCAGCGGAACCCAGGCGTTGAGTGGTTCGAGTCCCTTGACGACCGTCCCGTCCGGTCGATACACCGTCCCCTCTGCCTGGAAACCGGGCTGCTCGTCGGTGAAGCCGAGGTCGACCACGAGCTCCGTCTCGGCCGGGTCCCAGTCCGCCGGGACCTCGCCGCGGACGTCGAACCAGACCGTGTCCCAGGGCCGTCCCCACTCCTGACCGATCGAGAACGGTTCGAACGGCTGCGCCACGGCATGCTCGAAGGGGACCGGCTCGCCGCCTACCGTCCACGCCGCCAGTTGGACGGAGCGGGAATCGCGGTAGACCGCGGGCCTGATCCGGAACGTGGTGAACCGTCGTACCCGCAACATCGCGAGCGCGGTCGCGTCCAGCTGGACGCGGCCGTGGGGATTGAAGTCGTCAGCCAAGATGTATCTCCCGGGGGAAGTGAACGTACTCGCGGCACGGCGCTGTGCTCGCTGCCTACGGCTGGTTGGGGACGGATCGATCAGCCCTTGAGCGCCCCGCCGAGGCTGGATCGCAGCAGGTGTCGCCGGAGGAACCCGTAGAGGATCGCCGGCGGCACCATGTAGACCATCGCGCTGGCGGCGAGCACGCCCCAGTCCACCTGGTTGAACGCGGTGAAGGCGCGGAACAGGCCGATGGACAGCGGGTACAGGTCGGGATCCTGCAGCAGCACCAGCGGGGTGAGGAAGTCGCCCCACACGGCCATGAACGTCAGCATCGCTGCGGCCCCGAGACCAGGGCCCACCAGCGGAAGGATGACCTTGTGGATGGCTCCCAGGCGGGTGCTGCCGTCCATCCACGCGGCTTCCTCGAGCTCGAACGGTATCGCGTCGATCGTCCCCTTCAGCAGCCACAACGTGATCGGCAGAGCGGCCGCCGCCTCCACCAGAATCAGGCCGAGGTAGCTGTTGTCCAGCTGCATCTTGACCATCATCAGGTAGAGCGCCACGATCGTCGCCGGCGGCGGGATCACCCGGATGAGCAAGATCGAGAACATGAAGAACTTGCGCCCCCGGAAGCGGAACCGGGACAGCGCGTAGGCGCCGAGGATGCCGCAGGCGAGGTTGAGCGCCGTGGCCGATACGGAGATGATGAGGCTGTTCGCAAGCAGGCGCGGGGTGTCGGCCTCGGTGAAGAAGTCGACGAAGTTGCCCATGGTGAACGCTGGGGCGCCGACCGTGGGGCCGGCGTGGGCGTCCACCGCGCTGAGCGCGACCCACGCGAACGGCACCAGGCAGAACAGCGCGAGCATGATCAGCAGGACATACTGCATGCCCCGCTGGATGGCCCGCACGGACGTCATGCGCCGCTGCGGCCTCCTGCTGCGCGTGCTCGCGTGGTCTCGCATCGTCGTGGTGGCCATCAGACGTCCACCTTCGCGAGCCGGACGTAGGTCAGACCGAACACCATGAGGATCACCAGAAGGATGACGGAGGCCGCGCTACCGAGGCCGATCTGCGAGTACTGGAACGCGTGCTGGAAGATGTAGATGGACGTCAGCTGCGTCGCGGAACCGGGCCCGCCCTGGGTGAGGAAGTACACCAGGCCGAACACGCCGACCGTCGTGATCGTCGTCAGCAGCAGGTAGAGGAAGACGGGCCCGCGGATCAGCGGCAGCGTGACGTACCGGAACACCTGGACGGCGCCGGCACCGTCCACGCGGGAGGCCTCGATGAGCTCGTCCGGGATGTCCTCGAGGGCGGCCTGGAACATGATCATCGCGAACGCGATACCACGCCAGATGTTCACGATGATGATGGAGAGCATCGGGGACTCTTGCAAGGGTGCCGCCGCCGCTCCACCGAAGAGGCCGATCAGCCGGTTGAATGTGCCGTCCTCGCGTGGCGACAGCACACTCGCCCAGGTCAGCGAGGCGACGACCTCGGGTACCACCATCGGTAGCAGGATGGCGGCGCCGAACAGTCCCTTGCCGCGTAGCCACGTGCGTCGCAGCAGCAGCGCGGCGGCCATCCCGAGCACCGTCTGACCGATGATGGCGGAGAAGAACACGAACTGTCCGGTGTGCCCCAGCGAGGCGAGGAACTCGTCCGAGCTGAGCAGGTTCCGGTAATTGTCGAGCCCGACGAACTGCGGGTCCCTGGCGGCGAAACCGGTGAGTTGCGTGTTGGTCAGGCTGAGATAGACGCCGTAGATCGCCGGCGCGATGACGAACACGGCAATGAGCACCACCGACGGCCCCAGCAACAGTGGCAACAAGCCACGCTCCTGGAGCCGCCGGCTCGGCCTGGCAGCCAAGGCCCGGGTCGATGTCACTGCGCGACCAGACTGTCGCCGAGCAGTTCCGCCGCGTCCTCGGCGAACGCGGCGGCCGCTTCCGCGCCGTCGGCGTTGCCGAGAAGAATGCTCTCCGTCGCGCTCTGTACCGCCTGCGATACCTGGTCGGCGCCGTCGCCCGTCGGCGGGGCCACGCTCGTCTTGAGCTTCTCCTCCGCATCGAGCAGCGACGGCTCGTCCTTGTACGGTGCGACGTCCGCGATACCCGCGCGCGGAGCCGCGGAACCGATGGCGACCAATTGCTCGGCCATCGCCTCACCCGAGCTGAGCCACATGGCGAGCTCGGCGGCGGCGTCGGCGTGCTCGGAGTCGGCGTTGACGCCGTAGGCGAAACCGCCGCCGCTGACCGAGTACGGGTCGGTGCCCGGCACCAGCGCCGGATAGTCCCAGGTCGCGACCTTCTCCTGGACGTTCTCGATCGGTGCGGAGCCTTCCGGGCCCCAGTCGTACCGCCAGCCCCAGGTCCCCTGGGCCGCGACCGGCAGTGTGCCCTCCGGGAACTGCACGTACTTGGTCGGTTCCCACGGGTTCGGGTTCAGCAGGTCCTGCACGGGCAGCAGGCCGGCTTCGGTGAGCTCGGCGTAGAGATCGAATGTCGCCGACAGGCCTTCGCTCTCCAGCCTCCATCCACCGGATTCCTGGTCGTAGAACGTGCTACCCGTGCCGGCGACCAGCGGCAGGAAGCCCTCGGACCAGGTTCCGCCTCCCCAGGCGGTACCGGCCGGGATCACGATCGACGGCTCGCCCGTCTCCGCGGTGACCTGCGTGAGCCGGTCGATCAGCTCGTCCCACGTCTGCGGCTGGGAGGTGTCGACGCCCAGCTCTTCCAGGACGTCCTTGCGGTAGAAGAGACTCTGCACGCCCGCCTCATGCGGGAGGGAGTAGATGTGTCCGTCGACCTGAACCGCCTGCTCCTTGACGGAGTCGTAGTAGTCGTCCCAGCCGGACCATTCCTCGAGGTATTCGTCCAACTGAAGCAGATAACCGGCCCCGGCGAATCCGGTGACGTGGCTCCCGCCCATGTCGACGACGTCCGGCCCGGTCCCCGAATGGAACTGCTGGGTGATCTTGGTCCGGAACTGCTCGTCGGTGAGGATGTCGGCGACGAGCTCGACCGTGATGTCCTTGCCCTGCTCGGCCATGGCCTGCTCGAACTCGGGAATCAGCTGCTCGGCGACGTCGGCACGGGCCTGCTGGTACTCGAGGAGCGTGATGGTCACCGGCCCCGACTCGGCGTCGGTCTGCTCGCCGCTGTCCGAACATGCTGCGAGTCCGACCACGAGTGTGGCAGCCGTCACAGCCAGGAAGACACGTTTGCGCTGCATTGCGTCACCTCTCCGCACGCTTCCCGGGTGGGAACTTTGTCTACTGGATAGATAAAAGCGGGTCTGATGCTAGGCTCAGTTTTCGGTCAGCGTCAAGCCCAATGTCGACGAACCACGAGCCATACGCAGCACAGTGCGGACTCACCCCGAGATGCTGTGGCGAGCGCGCAGGCGTCGAAGATTAATCAATCTGCTAGAATAAATGTCGACACGACGCGCCGCTGGGCTGGCTAACATGCCTTGATCAGGAAGGAGTCGCATGCGGCGAGGCAGCAACCAACTCCGCCTGGCGGACTTCAACCAGGCCGTGGTTCTCGACGTGCTCCGCCGCTCCCCGGGTGCCAGCCGCGCCGACCTGCAGCGCGCATCCGGGTTGAGCCCGCAGACCATCTCGAACATCACTCGCCGGTTGATCGACGACGGCCTGATCCGGGAGAGTACCCCCAGCGGTAGCACGCGTGGCCGGCCGAGCATCCCCCTCGTGATCGACCGGGACGGTGCGTTCTCCGTCGGGGTGCACATCGATCCCGCGCGGCTGACCATGGTGCTGCTGGATCTCGAGGGTGAGGTACGGCATCAGCGGCAGCAGCGCACGCCGCAGGCGACGAACCCACCCCAGGTGACCGCGCTCATCGCCGACTCCGTTGACGCGCTGATCGCCGATGCCGGCGTCGACCGCGAACGCGTGCTCGGCTTGGGGATCGCTGCGCCCGGGCCGCTCGACGTCCAGGCGGGTGTCATCCTCGATCCGCCACAGCTCCCCAACTGGCGTAACGTCAAGCTCCGATCGGACCTTCATCACGCGACCGGCCTTCCCGTCCTCCTGGACAAGGACGTGACCGCTGCCGCCACCGCTGAGCTGCGCTCGTCGGCAGAACCTCCCGACGCGTTCGTCTTCCTCTATCTGGGGTCAGGCGTCGGCGCATCCGTCGTCATCGATAATCAGGTGTTCCGGGGGACGACGAACAACATCGGCGAGGTCGGCGACCTCATCGTCGACCCCGACGCCGAGCAGCTCGAATGGAGCGGTCGTCGTGGCGGCCTGGCCGCAGCGTGCGTGCCCGAGGCACTGGTCATTCAGGCCGCGCGCCTGGGTTTGCTGCCGTTGCCGAACCTGAACGACTACCTCGCCATCGACGACTCGTGCACGGCACTGTGCGATCTCGCCGCGGGCGGAGACGGCGGAGCGATACGGATCCTGGAGCGCGCCGCCAAGCGCGTAGCCGTGGGACTCGGCGTGCTGGTGAACATGCTGGACGTGCCCCGCGTCGTCCTCGGCGGCCCGCTCTGGACCCGGCTCAGCGGCGCGTTCCTTCCGGTGCTCCCCCAGCATGTGGCGCGCGAACTCGTCGTCGCACGCGACATCGTCGTCGAAGGCTCCGCGGTCGGCGAGCCGGTAGCCGCACTGGGCGCCGCCGAACTCGTCATGGACCATTTCCTGGCGCCGAATCCCTCGGCGCTCATGGTCGGTGCCTGAGGTAGCCGAGGCGCTCAAGTGGCGACGATCGCGAAGCCGGCCGGCGGCAACGTGACCGACGCCGGTCCGCTGATCGTCCGGTCCGCCACCAGTGCGCCTGACGTGTCGTAGATCCGTACGACGCTGGAAGTCCCCGCCTGACCGACACCGACGCGCCGTGGCGTACGCGCCGCCGAGTGAATCAGCTCGGCCGAGACGCCGTCCCCGGCCAGCGCCACCCTGGAGATCACCGGTCGCACCAAGAGCGCGTCGAACGCCACGCTGTCGCCGCGAGCGGTGACCGACACCGTGTCGAATCCCGCCGGTACCCGCATTCTCAGCGGTTGCGGAAGCAACGCTCCCGGCACCGCGCTGATCCCCTGCTCGCCGACCGTGTGGTGGAGAGCGCCCAGCGGACGGCGACCGGACCACCACTGCGAACGTGCCGCCGTGCCGTCCTCGGTCAGCCACGACACCGGCTCGACGAGCCGGTCACCGGTACCCGGCGCGAGATCGAAGCGGGCCGTCTGGCGAGGTTCGAGCCGCAGGTACTCGCCGCTCCACAGCGACTCGCCGGTCCACGCCGGCTCCGGTGTGGCGACCGTACCCGTGGTTTCCACCGCGTCCTCGGCCTCGACGACGGAGAGGCCGTCCCGGCCGGCGACCGATGTGAGCGCCAGGGCCCGATCACGGATATCGGGGTGTGCATCGAGCGCGAGCATGGACAACAGACCGTGGATGGTGCTCTCGGCGCCGCTGTTCCGGTTGATGCTCCCGTCGGCCTGTACACCGTCGAAGGTGCGGCCGGTGGTCGCGTCGTACATCGCTTCCCCGGCCGGGTTGGCCCCGAAATACCAGGCGGCCATCAGCACCGCCAACTCCCCGAAGCCGCCGCGCCCGGTGGCCTCCCCGACGGCGAGCAGCGACTGCAGGCGCGAGTCGACACCGTAGGCGATCTGCACACGTTCGGTGGGCGTGGGTAGCCAGCCGTTGTCCGGGCCGCCGGCGCTCATGAGCACAGGCGTGAACGTCGCCGTATCCGTGACTGCCGGGTCGAGAAGCGCCGCGTCGTCCAGCACGCCGGATGCCTGAGCCAAAGCGGCGGGCATCTGCGAGGCCCAGGCATGCCACACCGAGCGGGACTGTGCCCACGGCAGGATCGCGCCGTACGGCCACGACCTGGCGTCTCCGGCACCCATAGCCGCGACGCCCTCGCTCAGCTTCACCAGCGCGTCGCGCGCCGCTGCGTCCCCGGGAGCCGCCGTGACGTATGCGGAGAGTCCGAGCACGGCCTCTGCGGTCGCGTCGGCGCCGTCGACGATCAGCCAGGACGGCACCCGCTCCCCGTCCACGGTGACGAACTGCCCGTAACCGTCGAGCACCTGCCGGTCGACCGCGTCGACGGCGAGGCGCAGCCGGTCCTGCAGGAAGCCCGCGAACTCCGGGTCCGACCTCTCGAACGCGGCGTATCCCTCGCCGAACGCCCAGATGGTTCGGGCCAGCCAGTAACTCGGACCGGAATCCGACGGGTCCGGCAGCTCGATGGGTTCGGCACTCGGGTTGAGCGTGCCATCCGATTGAATCCACAGGACCACGTTGCCCACGTTGGGGCCGCTGCTGGTCTGCAGGTAGGCAAGGGAGCGCAGCAGCTCGTAGGCGTTCTCACGACTCGTCGGAGCGCCGGTCTGCTGCCAGTGCCGCAGATAGACCACGGCCGCCCGGGAGATGTCGTCGGCGTTGTACGCGCCCTGCGAGTAGTGGCCGGTCTCCGGATCCAGCCGGCCGCCCCCGACGCGCTGGAACGTACCGTCCGCGCGTGGCTCGGCATAGGTCCACGGAAAGGTGAGGTCCGGTTCCTCGCCCAGCCGGTACGTCGTGTGATCGTCCAACTCAGGCGGCGCGGCCTGGTCGAGCAGGAAGTCGAGATGGGCGAGATGGGCGAGATCGGTCCGGCCGTCCGCCGCCTCAGACGCCGACGAGGACGGGCCGGACAGTGACGTCGATGCGGTCGACGTCGTGACCGCACCCGGCGCCAGGACGAACGCGGCCAGGACGGCGCCCGTCACCGAACGGATGATGCTCCTCATTGAACACTCCTTAGCTGGGCAGGTAGTGCGCAACTCGCGGGTTCGCTGGTCAGCTGGTGCGGTCCAGGCGAGCGACGCCGATCTTGCTGTCGGCCATGCCGTAGAACACGTAGTGCACTCCGTCGATCTCCTCGACGGCCGTGGGAAAGACGACGTTGGGGACTGTCCCGGCACGCTCGTCGTCGGTCTCCGGCTGCAGCAGCGGCTCAGCGGTACGGGCAAGCACCTTCGACGGGTCGTCGGCGTCGAGCAGGATGGCGCCGGCGGCATAGTTGACCTTCTGCTGTTGCGCGAATCCCTTGGCGAGCGTGCCGGTCACCCCGTGGTGCAATAGCAGCCAGCCCTCCGGTACGCGCAGTGGCGCCGGGCCTCCACCGATCTTGATCTGCTCGAACGGATACTCCGGTCCGGCCAGGAACCGGTGCCCGCGCCAGTGGACGAGGTTGCGGATGTCGGCGGCCACGGCAGTTAATGGCACGTAGCTGATCCAGATGCTCTGCCGGGAGTCGGTCACACCGGCGGGCACGACGACGCCCTGGCCGTCCCGGATCTCGCCCAGGTCCCACATTGGGCGATGCAGGACAGCCAGGCTCTTCACGCCGTCGGGCGCGGTGACCGGCTCGGGGAAGAAAACAGTGTCCTTGTTGTGGAACAGGTTCAGGTCGATGTTCAGCTCGTCGTCGTAGGCGAACAGCACCGGGCCGAGCCGCCGCCAGTTCCGCAGATCATCCGAGACGGCGACCGCGGTGCGCGGCCCGAGCGGGCCGTAGGCGACGTAGGTCATCACGTGCACGCCGAGTAGCGGGATGAACGTCACCCGCGGATCCTCCACCCCGGCATGCGACGCGCCCCGTTCCCAGCTGCGGTCCGGCTCCAGCACAACACCCTCACGTTCGACGCCCACCGGCACACCGTCGTCGACGACGACGCGCGCGAGCCCCACCCGCGAGACGTTTCCCCGCGCCACGAGCCTTGGAAGCAGATAGAGGACGCCGTCCGGGCCGTGGCCGGACGCGGGATTCAGGACGCCCTCCTCCTCCAGGTGATTGCCGTCTTCGGGCGTCATGACCACGCCGACGCGGGTGAGGGTGTACGGGATTGCAGTAGAGACGGGCATGGGTGAGCCTCTCAACCTTTCACGCCTGAGCCGATATTCGAGGAGGTGAAGTAGCGCTGGAACACGATGAAGAGCCCGACGGCCGGCGCCGCCAGCACCACCGCGCCTGCCAGCACCGCGCCGAAGGGGTTCGCGGCGGTGGCGGCGACGTTGGAGATGTAGTTCGCCAGGGACACGGCCAGCGGCTGCTTCGAGGCGTCCTTGGTGATCAGGAACGGCCAGAGGAACTCGTTCCACGGCCCGATGAACGTGATCAGGACGACCGTCACCAGTACCGGCCGCACCAGCGGCAATGCGACGCTGCGCAACAGCCGCAGCTCCCCGGCGCCGTCGACGCGGGCAGCGTCGAACAGGTCCCGCGGCAGCTGCAGGAAGTACTGCCGGAACACGATCACCGCAGTCGAGTTGATGGCGAACGGAAGGATCATGCCGAGGTGGGTGTCGGCCAGCCCGTAGTCACGAGCGATCAGCACGTACAGCGGGATCATGAGCAGCTGGAACGGCACCACCTGCACGAGCAGTGCCAGCGCGAACGTGAGGCCGCGGCCCCGCCACTGAAGTACGGCGAGCGCATAGCCGGCGAGCACGCCGAACACCACCGTGCACCCGATGACGCCGCCGGTGAAGATCCCTGAGTTCACCAGACCTTGGAGGAGGTCGATGCGGCTGTTGATGTCGGCGTAGTTGTCGAGGGTCAGATTCGATGGGTCGGGAAATGCGCCGGTCGGTGTGGGGTCCGGCTCGGCCTGCAACGAACCGATGATCATGTAGTAGAACGGAAACAGGAACGCGATCGCGCCGGCGGCGAGCACGACGGTGCGCAATACCGTCTGCGCACGGCTCGTCCCGTCGCCGCTCAACTTCACTGGTCGCGCTCCGCTCCTCGCTCCCTCCGCGGGCGGCTCCACTCGTCCCTCGCTCCACCGACCACTCCGCTCGCTCGTCCCGTCGCCGCTCAACTTCTCTGGTCGCGCTCCGCTCCTCGCTCCCTCCGCGGGCGGCTCCACTCGTCCCTCGCTCCACCGACCACTCCGCTCGCTCGTCCCGTCGCCGCTCATGTTTCATCACCGCCTGCCAAGCGGCGCTGCAGCCAGCCGATCAGTAGCACGAAGACGATCAAGATCACTCCGATGGCGGCGGCCACGTCCGGCGAGTTCTGCTCGATCCCCAGCTGGTACATGAGCAACACCGGCGACATCGACGCGCCGTTCGGGCCACCACCGCCGGTGAGCAGGTAGGGCTCGGTGAAAAGGTTGGCGCCGATGATGGTGGACAACAGCAGCACCAGGACGGTGGCCGGCCGCACCGCAGGAATGGTGATGGAGAAGAAGGTCCGGATCTTTCCCGCGCCGTCGGTCGCGGCCACCTCGTACAGCTCCCTCGGCACGTTCTGCAACGCCGCCAGGTACAGCAGGATGTAGAAGCCGAGTTGTTTCCACGTGACGTACAGAGCGATGGCCGGCATCGCCCAGGTCGAGTTGATCAGCCACGACGGGTCCGGCGCGAGCGGTCCCAGCACCCGGTTGACCAGGCCATTGCTGTTGAACAAGAACAGCCACACCCCGACGACGGCCACCGACGCCGTCACGTACGGCACGTAATAGCCGACACGCAGGAACGTGCGCAGCCGCGTGGCCTGGTTCAGGGCCGTGGCCAACAGCAGCGACAGCGCCACCGTCAGCGGCACGTTGATGAGCAGGAACACCGCGACGTTGCGGAACGAGCGCCACACGTCCGGATCGCCGAGCACGTCGCGGTAGTTGTCGAGCCCGACGAAAGGGCGGTCCACCTCGGCGCCGGGAGCGGCGAAGAAGTAGTCGTGGAACGAGATCCACACCGCGAAACCCAGCGGGAAGGCGAACACGGCCAGCACGAACGCCAGGTACGGAGAGCTGAAGAGCAGACCCAGCGGCTGGCGGCCGAGCAGCCCACGACGTCTCCGCCGGACGGGAGACCTGTATCGGGCTCCCGCCCGGTGGCCAGCGGGGACGGTGGTCATGCCGGACGCCGGACGCCGGCTCAGGACTGACCGACGAGGTCGTCGATCTCCACGGCGGCATCCTGCAGCGTCTGGCCCAATTCACCCTCGCCGGAGATGACGGCTCGTGAGTAGGCGTCGCGGAAGGCCTGCCAGACGGCCACCGAGTTCGGCACGTTCGGCACCTCGACCGTGCGGGACGCCTGCTCGCCGAAGGCCTCGTACGCGGGGTTCTCCGCGAAGTAGTCCGGGTAGGTCTCGGCGAGGTCCTGGCGCATCGGCATCTGTCCGGTGATCTCCAGCAGCTTCCCGTCCTGCTCCTCGCTCGTGGCGAACTTCAGGACGTCCCATGCCGTGTCGCGGTTCTCGCATGCGGTGTACAGGCCGATGTTCTTCGCGTCGCTGAACGTGTAGGTCTCCTCCGGCGGGGTGCCGCCCGACGTCGGGACCGGCACGGCGCCCCAGTCGACCTGTTCGCCATACACGGAGATGGCCCACGGGCCGACGATCGCCATCGCGGCCTCGCCGTCGGCGAACGCGTCGCCCTGATACTGCTCGCGGCCGGCCAGTTCCTCGTCGTACAGCGTCTTCCAGAACTCGGCGACGGCGAGTCCGGCGTCGCCGGCGAACGTCGCCGAGCCGTCCTCCACCAACTGTGTACCCCCGGTCTCAGCGGCATAGAGCGGGTAGAAGTCGAACCAGCTCTGGAAGAACTCGCTGGTAGGCGCCGGCCGGATCGCATTCGGGGCGGCGCCGCTGGACACCAGCCTGCGCGCGGTGTCCAGGAACTCGTCGTGCGTGCCGAGCGGCGGGTTCTCCGGATCGAGGCCGGCCTCGGCGAACATCTCCTTGTTATAGAAGATCATGACCGGGTTCGACTTCCACGGCATCTGGACGTACTCGCCATCGGCCGACTGGTACTGGGCGGCCACATCGCCGGTGCGCTCCTCGATGTAGGTCGCCCCGTCCTCGAAGCTGGAGAGCGAGACCAGGCCGCCTTGCTTCTCGAAGTCCGGCACGGCCACGGGTGCCGTGTTGAAGATCAGGCACGGTGCGTTGCCGGCGGCGATGGCGGCGGAGATGACCTCCTCGCTGCTGTCGCCGGCCGGGATCTCCTGGGCCTCGATCTGCTCGTCCGGATGGCCGGCGTTCCACGCCTCCACCATCTGCTCGCCCCAGGCGATCTCGGCTTCGTTGTTCGAGTACCAGATGGTGATGTCGCCACGGGCCTCGCCGGCCTGGGCGTCGTCGTTGTCGCCGTCTCCGTCGCCGCCACCGCATGCGGCCAGGACCAAGGCGCCCGCGACGGCGAGCGCCATTCCCGCGGCCGCGGCGGGCCGTGCCGTGGTCTCCCGGGCATTGTGAACGTTGACTGTGGTGCGTCGTTGCACTGTTGTCTCCTCTGCTATGGGGTCCTCGGAGCCGGACCGGAGGACTTCCGCCGCACGAACCGTGCGGGTGGGAGATCCACGTCTTCGGTCGGATCCCCGGCGATCATCCGCAGCAACACACGGGCCGCGGCCGAGCCCCACCTGACCGGGTCGGCCACGATGGTGCTCAACGCCGGGTACACGTGTTCGCCGATGTCGGTGCCGTCGAACCCGGTAATGGACAGATCACCCGGCACGTTCAAGCCGGCGTGCTGCGCCACCCCCAGCCCGGCGATGGCCATCGGGTCGTTGGCGTAGACGATGGCGGTGGGCCGGTCCGGCCCGGCGAGCAGGTGGCGGGTGGCGCGCGCTCCGTCGGCCGCCTTGAAATCGGTCTCGATCACGAGATCGGGCTCCAGGCCGGCTCGCCGCATGGCCGTATCGAAGGCCTGCCGCCGGTGACTGCCGTGCAGCATGCGGGCCGGCCCTGCGACGTGGGCGATCCGGCGGTGACCGAGGCCGGCCAGGTGGTCGACGGCTTCCTCGATGCCCGCGGCGTCTTCCATGGCGACCGCGGGGATGCTCGACACGCCGGGCCGTGACTCGGGGCGGCCGAGCGTGACCGCAGGCAGGCCGAGCTCCTGCACGAGGCCGAGACGCAAGTCGTCGTGGCGGAGGTCGGTGATGAATGCGCCGTCGATGCGGCCGTCGGCCACGAGCTTGCGATAGCTGGCCAGCTCCTCCCTTTCGTTCGACACCACGCTCAGCACCAGCGCTTGGCCCGCTGGGGAGAGCTCCCGCTCCACGCCGGCGATGAACGAGGGATAGAACGGGTCTGAGGTGATGATCTCCGGATCCCGGGTGATGACCAGGCCGAGCGCGAACGACCGGGCGACGCTGAGCGAACGCGCGCGGACGCTGGGCTGCCATCCCAGCTCCTCCGCTATCGCCAGGATGCGTTCTCTGGTCTGTGGCGCCACGCCCGGACGATTGTTCAGCGCGAAGGACACGAGTCCCTTGCTGACGCCCGCATGGGCCGCGACGTCGGCGATGGTGGGTCTGGCTCTTGCCACGTTGCCCTCCGCACTGAGGTTCACCCCGGCACTTTAACCGGTTTAGAGCTCAGAGTCTATACCGGTTTAAATGCTGCGTGAAGAGCGAGCGATTCAGCGGGCGGCCCGACCCGGCCGGGACCATACGCAGCCGGGTGGCCCGGGAACGAGTCCCCGGGCCACCCGGATTTCGCGGTGTGGTTCAGCTATCAGCGAGGCGCGCCGCCGCGGGCGACGTCGCTACGGGCTGCGGCGCGGTTGATATCACCTGCCTCGCGCCGGGTGAGGACGTCCTCGTCCACGAGTTGGTCGGTCACCTCGCGGACGTGCCGGATGAACGCACCGCGGTTCTCCCACTCCTCGTCATCGAGGATGCGGTCGTTGACGGTGCAGCCATCGCCGACGTCGTAGTTCTGCACACCACTGTCGACGTCACCGACGAACACGGTCTCCCGCTGATCCGAGTCGGGGCACGCGGACACCTCGCCGGCGGCCAGCTCCATCCAGTTGACCCGCACCGGAGCGTCCGGGAAGACCAGGTGCAGCGGGAAGGTGCCCTCGGTCTGGCTCAGATCGAACGTGACGTTCTGCCAGGCCGCGACGTCGTCGCCGATCACAATGGTGCCGTCGTTGCCCTGGTCGGACGAGTCCACGGCCACCGGCCCGCCGTCCTCGTCGAAGCGATACCAGGCGAGGTTACCGCCGCCGACGTCGCCGCCGCCCGGCTCGGCCACCAGGGACTGGATCTCGTCTGCTGTCAGGGCCCGGTCGAAGATGTTGAAATCGTCGACCGCTCCGTTGAGCAGCGGATCCGCGGACCACTGCGACTCGCCGATCCAGTTCTGCGGGGTCTCCCCCAGATCGGACGGGCTCAGCGTCATGTTGGTGTTGGTTCCGATCGGCTCCCCGTCCAGATACAGCGTGCCGGTGGTGCCGGACAGGGTCACGGCGACGTGGTGCCAGCCCTCGGTCGGCAGTTGCTGCGAGCCGTTGATCTGCTGCTCACCGGAGCCGGTCGTGATCGCATACCGGAGGTTGTTCGTACCGCCGGCGCTGGGCGTGAGGAACATGTAGTTGGTCGTGCCCGAGCCGAAGTCGAAGACCCGGGTCCACGTCTGACCACCGTCCCAATCCACCCACGCGGAGATGGTGAAGTCCTCCACCTCGCTGACGATGCCCTGCGGCAGCTCCACGTACTCCAGCGGGCTGCCACTGTTGAGCTGCACGGCGCTGCCGAAACCGTCCGGACCGTCGGTCCGTCCGACCTCGACCTGGCCTTCGATCTGTGCGGTGCCCAGCAGCTCGCCGTCCGGCGAGTCGCGGCGCACCTCGACCGTGGCGTCGGTGGCTGCCGCCGCGCGCAGCGTCATCTCACCGATGCCGTCGAGGTTGTAGGGCTCGTACGACGCCCACGCGCCGCCCTGACCCGTGATCGCCTCGCCGCCGCCGGTCTCCGAATCGTTGGCGTCGCTGACGCCGATCTGCGACGAATCGCTGAAGTGTTCCGCCTCCTTGCGGTGTTGCTGCAGGAAGTGCGTCACGCCACCGGTCAGCTGCGGCGCCCCGGACTCGCCGCCGAGGTCGGTGTAGCTGGCGGTGACCGTCAGGGCGATGTCGGCGGCGTCGCCGTGCTCCGCGTCCGATTGAGTGACGAGCACGCCCTCACACCCGGTCTGGGTTTGGCCGGGATGGACGTGGGCGTTGCCGCCCTCGTCGTGGTACAGGCCTTGCTGGACGGTGACCCGCTCGCAGTCGATATCGTCGCCGGAGCCGTCCTCCGCGTCCGAGACGGACACCTGGTACGGAATCTCGTCTCCCCAGCCGAAGACCTGGCCGTTGGCGGGTAGCTCGATCGTCACCTCGGGACGGGTGTTCCCGGCCGTGATGGTCAGGTTCGAACTGCTGGACCGCCCGGACGGATCGGTGACGGTCAACCGCACCAGGTACTCACCGGGCTCGGTGAAGGTGTGCGTCGGGTTCGGATCATCCGACGTCGTGCCGTCACCGAAGTCCCACGAGTAGGTCAGCTCGTCGCCGTCCGGATCGTGGCTGCCCTCGCTGGAGAACGCGACCTCCAGCGGAGCGGGTCCGGAGTCCCGGTCGGAGCCGGCCTCGGCCACCGGGGTGCGGGCACCCTTGGTGTAGTTGATCTTGTACAGGCCCGAGTCCGGGTTGACGTTCTCACCGGCGTAGTTGAAGTCGATGCCCCACTCGATCAGGTACATCGCGCCGTCCGGCCCGAACTCCATGTCGTGCGGGCTACGGAACAGCGTGCTCGGCATGAACTGCTCGAAGCTGTCGTAGTCGCCGTTCTCATCCAGCCGGAGCATGCCGATCCAGTTCCGCGACCACTCCATGACGAACACCGCGTCGTCGTAGTACTCCGGGAACTGCCCGTCGCCCAGCAGATCCGCGTCGTAGTGGTAGACGTCTCCGGCGAACGCGGAGCGGCCACCACCGCCGGGGATCTCCGGGAACTCCGGCGACGTACCGTACGGGTACCAGATGAACGCGTCCTGGGCCGGCGGGACCACCTCCAGACCGGTGTTGAACGGCGAGTCGTTGCGCGGCCCGTTCTCGCAGTCGAAGAACTCGCCCGGCGTGCTGGTGGCGAAGTCCCATTCCCGGTACGCCTGGTTGTCGGCGATGCAGTACGGCCAGCCGTAGTTGCCCGCCTCCCGGATCTGGTTCCATTCGTCGTATCCGCGCGGGCCCCGGTTCGGGTTGTCGCTGCCCGCATCGGGGCCGACCTCGCCGGCGTAGACCCAGCCGGTCTCGTCGTCGACGGCGATCCGGAACGGGTTGCGGTGACCCATGGTGTAGATCTCGGGACGGGCGCCCTCGGTGCCCGGTTCGAACAGGTTGCCCTCCGGGATCGAGTACGAACCGTCGTCCTCCGGACGGATCCGGATGATCTTTCCGCGCAGATCGTTGGTGTTACCGGAGGTCCGACGCGCGTCGTAGGAACGCTTGGCGTCCTCGCTCTGGTACTGGTCGTAGATGCGTCCGTCGATCGGGGCGAAGCCCTGGGACGCGAAGTGCGCGGTGTCGTCGCCGGTGGAGATGTACAGGTTGCCGTCGGGGCCGAACGTCATCGAACCCGCCGAGTGGCAGCACACCTCCCGCTGGTGCGGTATCTCCAGCATGACCTCTTCGGACTCCATGTCCAGGCTGTCTCCGTCCACGGTGAACCTGGAGACGTGCTGTACCTGCGGCGACGGAGCGCTGTAGAACAGGTAGAGCCACTGGTTGTCCTCGAAGTCGGGGTCCAGCGCGATGCCGAGCAGGCCGTTCTCATTGCCCCGGTGCACCGGGATCTCGCCCGCCACCTTCACCGCGCCCGACTCCGGGTCGTAGATCTTGACCGTGCCGCCCAGCTCGACGTAGAAGACCCGTCCGTCGGGTGCGACGGCCAGCTCCATCGGGTTGGCGGTGTTGTCGTCCAGCGCCACCTTCTCGAACGACGCCTCGGTGGGGAGACCTTCGCGCGGTTCCCCGCAGTCGCCCTCGGCGACGCCGGCCGCCCACTCGATGCCGCCGAGGATGTGCTCGCGCATGAGCGGCTCGTCGTAATGCTCGGCGTTGTGGCCCAACGCCGAGTACCAGGTGCGCCCGCCGTCGAAGTTGGAGCACCAGGCGATCGGGTGGTCCTCACCCATCGCACCCGGCCCCGGGTTGTACGTCGACTCGTCCAGGGTGGCCAGGACGTGCACCTTCTCCCGCGGGTTCGCGGTGAAGTTGTACCACTCGTCGGTGCGGACCCATTCGGCCGGCAGCTCGGCGGTGGACGGATGCGTGGCGTCCTCGATCCGCACGGTGGCTTCCTGGAACTGGTCCGCCCCGGACGGATGATTCATGAAGAACGCGTCACCCATCAGATCTGACCACCAGGGCCAGTCCGTCTTGTCCATGTTCGACGTCGAATGCAGCCCGACGAAACCACCGTCACGCTGGATGTACCGCTCGAACGCGTGCCGCTGGTCGGTGTTGAGCGTGTTCTCGCCGTCGGTGAAGAACACGATGGCCTCGTACTCGGCCAGGCCTTCGTCGGTGAAAACCGAGGCGTCCTGGGTTTCGGTCACCGAGAAGTTGTTCTCCGCGCCGAGTTCCTCGACAGCGGAGATGGCCGCCGGGATCGAACCGTGCCGGAAGCCGGTCGTCTTGTGGAAGAACAGCACGTCGTACTCATGCTCGTCTGCCTGTGCGGAACTGAGGGTGACCGCCGGCAGGGCCGAAGCCAGAAGAGCCGTCACCACCGGGAACAGGATGGACCGATAACGTCGTCGCATAGTCCTCTCACCGTCGCTCGTTTCGGATGGGAATTCGAAGAACGTCGAGCACTCGTGTGTTGCCGGAGAATCATGGTCAGCGGTTCGTCGCACCTCCTCCCTGCACAAGACCGGCGAGAAACGCCAATCCGTCGACGGCGATCGCGTCCTGGTTCCGCGCCAACGGGCGCCAGATCGAGGTCGCCGCCGCGAGCGTCGCGTTCTCCGCCGTGAAAGACTCGATCACCAGCGGCCCCTGGTAACCCGCCGCGTCGAGCGCCCCGACGATGCCCGGCCAGTCGAGATGGTCCGCGCCGGGCGCCCCGCGATCGTTGGCGCACACCTGCACATGCGCGATCCGTCCGGCGGCCTTCCGGATGGCCGCCGGGATGTCCTGCTCCTCGATGTTCATGTGGTAGATGTCCAGCGCCACACCGCAGGCCTGGGTCGGCAGGCCCTCCAGTGCTTCGAGTACCTGGTCGACAGTGTTGATCAGGCTGGTCTCGTATCGGTTGAGCGGTTCGACGGCCACGGTGACGCCGGCGCCCTTCGCGTGCTCGACCACCGGGGCGAGGCTGTCCCGGAGCTGCAGGTAACACGCGCGCCGCTCGGTGTCCGACATCCGCCACGCGCGCCCCACCGACGTGTAGGCCGGGCCGGCGACCACCGATGCCGAGATCCCGGCCGCCATGTCCACCGCACGTCGCAGGTAGTCCCTCGTGGCGGCGACCGTCTCCCGGTCGGCGGCCACGAGCTCCCGGCCCGGCCCCATCGCCAGTACCACGGTCGCCGACAGGCCTAGCGAGTCGAGCAGCTTCGCCGTGCGGTCCGGGTCCCAATGGTCGACGTTCTCGACCGGAAGCTCGATCGTGTCGAAACCCCAGTCCCGGACCCGCGGCGCCAGCTCGGCGATCCGGTCATCGGTCACCGGAGAGGCCCACACCCACGCGTTGACCCCGAACGTCCTCGTTGCCTTGATCGGTTCTGTCACTGGATCTCCTCCTTAGCGGTGCCCACACCCAGGTACCGGCGTTGCAGGTCAGGCCGGGTCAGCAGCTCGTCCCCGGCGAACTGTGCCTCGATGGCGCCGGACACCATGACGAGCTGCCGGTGTGCCATCCGCACCGCGGCGCGCAGGTTCTGCTCGACGACGAGGACGGCCACCCCCTCGTCGACCAGGTGATGCACGGCGTCGACGAGGACGTCGACGATGGTCGGGGCCAGCCCTTCGGACGGCTCATCCATCACGATCAGGTCCGCGTTCAGCAGCAACGCCCGGCCGACGGCGAGCATCTGCTGCTCGCCGCCGGACAGGTTCCCGCCGCTGTGCCGCTTGCGTTCGGCCAGGCGCGGGAACAGCTCGTACACCGCCTCCGGCGTCCACCGTTTGTTCCGTGTGCCGCGTGCCAGCATGGCGAGGTGCTCGTCCACCGTGAGTGATGGGAAGAGCCGGCGCCCCTGCGGGACGTAGGCGATGCCCATCCGGGCGATCCGTTCCGGTGCGAGGCCGTCGACGCGGCGGCCGCGCAACGAGATCTGCCCGTCCGACGACGGCAGGAAGCCGACCAACGTGTCGCACAGGGTGGTCTTGCCCATGCCGTTGCGGCCCACGATGGCGACCGCCTCGACGCCCATGCTGAAGTCGAGCTTCTCCAGCACCATCGACGCGCCGTAGCCGGCGCACAGGCCGCGGACGTCGAGCAGGGGTTCCCCG
Organism: Phytoactinopolyspora halotolerans; assembly: GCF_010550675.1. Taxonomy (GTDB): domain Bacteria; phylum Actinomycetota; class Actinomycetes; order Jiangellales; family Jiangellaceae; genus Phytoactinopolyspora; species Phytoactinopolyspora halotolerans. The sequence goes on from NZ_JAAGOA010000007.1 coordinate 285,383, forward strand.
GTCTGATTCATGACGACGCCTCCACACCGAGATAGATCTCGTGCACATCCGGGTCGCTCTGGATCTGTTCCGGGGTGCCGGCGGTGACCATGGCGCCGTCGGCCATGACCACCACCCGCTGCGACAGGCTGAACGCCACCTCCATGTCGTGCTCGATCAGCAGCAGCGTCACCTCCCCGGCCAGCGAGTCCAGGAGTTCGACCAGCCGTTCCCGTTCACCGCGGGAGAGGCCGGAGGCCGGCTCGTCCAGCAGCATCACGTCCGGCTGCGTGGCGATGGCCATGCCGAGCTCCAGCTGGCGTTTCTGGCCGTGTGCGAGCTCACCCGCGGCGGTGTCGAGGTGGTCGCCGAGCCACACCGACTCGGCCACCTCGGTGGCTTCCTCGTCCAGCCGCCGGTCGACCGGTGAGCGCCACAGCGGCCAGTGCCGGCCGCGGTGCCCGGCGAGCGCGAGGTAGATGTTCTCCCGGATGGTGAGCCCGTCGAAGCTCCGGGCCTTCTGGTACGTCCGCGCCATCCCCAACCGGGGACGGTGCCGGGAGGGGAGGAACGTACAGTCCCGCCCCTTGATGGCAACCGTCCCGTCGGTGGGGGTGATGTCCCCGGCGATGACGTTGAACAGGGTCGTCTTGCCGGCTCCGTTCGGGCCGAGGATCGCCAGCCGCTCACCACGGGTGACGTCGAGGTCGATGCCTTTCAACGCGAGCAGGCCTCCGAACGCCACCACCACCGAACGCACCTGGATCACTGGGTCCGCGATCGCCGGGACGGCGGGTGCGGGCGTGGTCTGGGTCATGGCTGTCCTCTCCTCACCTGCGGCTACTGCTGCGGGACGCCGTCGACCACCGGGATGGCGTTGCCCTCCCACGGAAGGTCGCGCTCCTCGCACTCCGGGAAATCGCGGGACGGAGACGGGGTATCCGGGCTGAACGTGCCGCCGAAGGTCTGGTCGACCCCTGGGACGATCGCCACGGTCTCCTGCACGATCTCGCCGTCGTCGTTCACGGCCAGCTGGGACAGGCCGACGTCGACGATGCCGCTGCGGTTCTCGTCCAGGCTGATGTCGCCGTAGGGCAGCTCGAGCGTGAGGCCGCCGATCGCCGCGTGCAGCGCGTCCTTGTCGGAGATGTCGCCGTCCACGGCCGCGAGCCCTTCGACCAGCGCGACGCCGGCCGTGTAGTACCCGTAGAAGAACCCGAACGCGGCAGCGACCGACGGCGGCGCCGGCTCGTTTCCGCTCAGCGATCCGGGCAACGTCTCCCAGGTGTCGTCGGCGCTGGCCAGGTACTCCTCGATCGCCGGCGTCTGCACGTCGCCCGGCAGTGTGGCGAAGCCGCCGATGTAAGCACCGGCGATGTCGGTGCCGAGGGCCTGCGCCAGGTCCGGGTTGAAGAACAGGTTGCCGGCGTGCTGGTCACCGGTCAGGTCCCCCTTCGCGTTCACGAAGGCCTCCAGCGACGCCTGGGTACCCGTGCCGCCGACGGCCCAGAAGTATCCGTCGACCTCGTCCGGGTCCGGCAGCTGGGCGATGTACGACGAGTAGTCCGTCGTGCCGAGCGGCGGGAACACCCGGTGAGTGACGTCGCCGCCGACGGCGCAGAAGTCGGCGATGAAGCCGCCCGCGGAGGTGTGGCCGAAGCTGTAGTCGTCGGCGATCACGGCCACCGTGTCCCAGCCCTCCTGGTTGTGCAGGATGTCGCCGAGGCCGGCGTTCCAGATCGCGCCGTCGCCGTAGAACCTGAAGTAGTTCGGCGCCTGCACGTGCAGCGTCTGCTCCTGCGAGCCGGAGATCCCGGCCAGCACCGTGAGCTCAGGGTTGGCCTTCGCGTACTCGGCGATGGCCAGTCCCTCGTCGCCGGAGAGCGGGCCGATGATCACGTTGGCGTCGAGCTGCTCCACCAGGCGGCGGACCTCCTGCAGGATCCGGTCCGGCGTGTCGTCGCCGCAGCCGATGCCGACCAGCTCGATCGGGGTCCCGGCCACCTCGGCCCCGCTGAATCCGTCCAGCGCGCTGGTGGTCGAGTTCACCGTGGCCCCGGCGTGGTTGACCATGGCCAGCGCCGTGCCGCCCACCACGTCCTCGTGGAAACCGCCGAACGGTCCCTCGCATTGGCCGAGGATGCCGAGGCGGACGGTGCTGTCGTCCCCGGTGCTCGCGTCCGGAGCCTCCTCGTCGCCGTCGTCGCCGTCGTCGCCGGCGTCTGCCGGCTCGTCCACGTTCTCCTCGGCGGGAAGGCCGGCGGTGTCGTCACCGTCGCCCCCACATCCCGCGGTCAACAGCGCCAACCCGGTGGCCAGGGACAATGCGAATGTCGCCCGGCGTCTCAGTCCAGTCATGGTCGTGATCCTCCAGTCGGTCTGTGTGTGTCAGGCGGCGGACGACGGTCCGCCGGCCGGTGCGGTCGGCGCCGCAGATGCGGGCTTGTTCACCCGGCGCCAGACTCGTGCAGCGATTCCGGCCAGCCCTTCCGGCGACAACACCATGATCAGCAGCACGACGGCGCCGATGACGGTGTTGAACCTGGCCTCGGTGATTCCGATCTGATCGATGAGCGGAAGGTCTCGTAGGTAGGTGAACGCCAACACGTACACGAACGCGCCCAGCCACGCGCCCTCGAAGTAGGAGATGCCACCGATCACCGCCATGATCAGCAGGATCAGGCTGGGTCCGATGGCGATGGACGCGGGATCGATCTGCCCGTTCCACCAGACGTGCAGCACCCCACTGAGCCCGGCGACGAAGCCGGCCAGCGTGAAGGCCAACGTCCGGTGCATCGGCACGTTGTATCCCAGCGAGGCCATCCGGATCGGATCATCCCGCACCCCCTGCAGCGTCAGGCCGAACGTGGCCCTGCCCAGCGCCTTGAATCCCAGGTACACGAGGACGGAAAGCACGAGTCCGGCGTAGTACAGGCGGACCGGCGGCCCCATCAGGTCCGGACGCTGGATACTGGTGATCCCTCCGGGCCCGGACAGTTCGACGATCTGCGCGAAGACGAAGAACCCGATCACCGCGTAGACCAGGGTGAGCATCAGGAAGTACAACCCGGTGGTCCGGCTGGCGAGCGCCCCCAGCACGAACGCGACGGCGGTGGTGATCACGATCGCGAAGACCACCGCCAGCCACGGGTTCATCCCCAGGTTGAGACCGCGGGCGCCACCCTCCACGGCCGCGTTGCCGAACATGAATCCAGCGACCCCCACCAGCAGGAACTGCGCCAGCGAGACCATGCCGCCGTAGCGGGCGAGGAACACGATCGTCGCGGCGGCGACGCCGAGCATCATGGTCTGCGTGAGCACGAAGTTGACGAAGAACGCCGACGCGAGATTCGGCATGGCGAGCAACACGACAACCAGCAGCGCCAGCCCGATGTTGCCGCGGGTGAGCAGACGACGGGCGGTCATGCGGGCCTCCCGAACAAGCCGTAGGGCCGCACCGCCAGCACCATCGCCAGCAGGGCGAACGTCACGATGATCGCGTAGAACGAGTACTGGCTGGGCAGGTATGCGGGTGCGAAGGCCACCACCGTGCCATACAGCAGCGAGCCGGCGACCGCGCCCTTGATCGACCCCAGCCCGCCGATGATGACGACGACCAGGGCGTTCAGCAGCCAGTCCCCGTCCGTGCCGGGGGCGACGCCGGCGAACGACGCCCCGAGCACGCCGCCCAGTCCGGCCAGGAACGACCCGACGAAGAACGTCACCGCGAAGACCCGTTTGATGTTGATGCCGAGCCCGCGCACCATCTGCCGGTCGTCCACCCCGGCACGGATCACCATGCCCAGGCTCGTCTTGTTCAGCCAGAGCCACAGCAGCACACCGACCAGCACGGCGACACCCAGCATGAACACCCGGGTCAGCGCGTAGCGCTCACCCATGATCGTGAAGAAGTGCGTCACCGCGCCCGGCCACACCATCCGCCCGGCCAGACCGCCGAACTCGCGCAGCATCTGGTCGGCGAGCACGACCGTGATGGCCAGTGTGATCAACGCTTGACGCAGCTCCTGGCCCTCGTTCCACTGCAGGAACACCTGTTGGATCACCAGGCCCAGCACGGCGGCGACGGTCGCGCCCACCAGCATCGGCACCACCCAGTCGAGCAGGCCGACGTCGCTGGCGTCGATGTTGCGGCTCCGGCCGACCATGGCCTCCTGAACCCGGATGGCGACGTAAGCGGCCAGCAGGAACAGCGATCCGTGCGCCATGTTGACTGTACGCATCAGGCCGAAGATCAGCGTGAACCCGGACGCGGCGACGAAGAGCAGGCCGGCGAAGGTGACCGCGTCGAGCAAGGTCACCACGAAGTTCCCCGGGTCGGTGACCGCAGCACCGGCCGGAGTGCCGTCCGCGAGGAACGCCACCCAGACCGCCGCGGCCACCGCCGCCGCGGCCACCGCCCACGCCGGAAGCCGGCGCAGCTCCGCTCGGCGCCGTCTGGTGGTGGGTCCCGCTGACGCCCGTTGCAGTGTCGCCGTCATCGGGCTCTCGCGTGCTGATCGATCTGGGTAAGCGTCATCGATTCCTCCCAGTCTTCGGCGCCGAGAGTCGGCGCGCGTATCTGCTCAGGGCGCGCTACGCGGGCAGGAGTGCGTAGGCAGGGCCGCGCAAGAGCGGCTTCAGCAGGGTTTGCGGTTTTCGGGTGTGCGGAACCACCGCGCGGGCGATCGGCGTCAGCCGGCCGGCGCGGTGTAATCCGGAATCGTCACCCGTGCCCCGTCGTTCATCGCCGACTCGTGGGCGCAGATGCCGACCGACGTCCAGTTGGCCGCGGTCACGTGGTCGATCGCGGGGGCACGATCCTCGACGATGCTGCGGACGAACTCGTGGGCCAAGTGCGGATGTGAGCCGCCGTGCCCGCCTCCTTGGATGAAGGAGAGATGCTCGTTCTCGTCGTCGTAGACGCCGCGGGTGGTGAACGGCGCGATCTCGGCAGGCAGCCGGTCCGCGAAATCCGGGATCTCGACGTTCTTGGGCACCTCGCCGACGTGCAACACGTGGCCCGACCCCTGAGTCTGCTCCCATTCGAACGTCGCGCGGTCGCCGAACACGGTGAAACTCTCGACATATTCATGCGCCGTCTCGAACAACGAGCGCGCGATCTCCGCCCCGACGGGTGAATCGGCCAGCGTGAGCAGCGCACTCTCCACGGCGAACGGCGATCCGTACTTGCCGGCCAGGTCCGGCGCGATGCGGCCGGAACCGATGCAGACGACGCTCTCGGCCAGCGACCCGGCGAGCGTCAGCACCGGGCTCACGGCGTGCGTCGCGTAGTGCATGGGCGGGAGCCCTTCCCAATAGCCCGGCCAGCCCGCCATCTCCTGGTAGTGCGCTCCGCGGAGGAATTGAATCCGGCCGATCGTGCCGTTGTGCACCAGATCTTGGACGTGGAGAAACTCGCGCGAGTAGACGACGGTCTCCATCATCATGTATTTCTTGCCGGATTCACCGACCGCATCCACGATGGCTCGGCACTCGTCGAGCGTGGTGGCCATCGGCACCGTGCACGCGACATGTTTACCCGCACGCAAAGCGGCAATCGTATGCTCAGCGTGATCCGGAATAGGCGTGTTGATATGGACAGCGTCGATCTGCGGATCCTGCAGCATCGCGTCGTAGCTCGTGTACCGACCGGATATCTCGAATTGATCGGCGAGTTTGTTCAACGCGGCCTCGGAACGTTGGCACACAGCCACCAGTTCCGCGTCAGGATGGGCCTGATAGATGGGGATGAACTCGGCTCCGAATCCCAGTCCGGCAATTGCCATCCGTACTTTGTGAGTCATCGTTGACCTCCTGTGTTGCCTGACAGGCTACGGAGGGCGAACCAGGACAAACCATGCGAGATCCAGCATCATAGGTTAGATTCTTTACATGGCTCCCGGACCGACTCGTCACGTTGCCTTGCTGGTCGAGACGTCGAACGCGTACGCACGCGGCGTGCTGGTCGGCGTGAAGAAGTACGTCGAAGCGCACCCGCACTGGTCGATGTATCTGGCCGAGCACAGCCGCCACGAAACCGATTTCTCCTGGCTCGAAGGGTGGCACGGCGACGGGGTGCTGGCGCGTATCGAGAACGCGGAGACCGCACAATTCATCCGGAAACTCGGCCTTCCGACCGTCGATCTCAGCGCCGCCCGGCTCGTGCCCGAATTGCCGGGTGCGGAAACGGACGACAACACGATCGCCCGGTGGGCGGTCGAACATTTCGCCGAGCGCGGACTGCGCCATTTCGCATTCTGCGGAGACGAACGATTCGGCTGGTCGCTCATGCGCGGTGCATGGTTCAACGAGCATGTACGCAAGCTCGGTTCGACTCCGCTCGAATTCCGCATGAAGCCGTCCGGAATGCGCGCAGCCGACCGGGAACTCCTGGCCGAATGGCTCACCGGACTACCCAAACCGGTAGGTGTGCTCGCGTGTTACGACATCGCCGGCCAGGAGGTGCTGGAGGCTTGCAAGATCGCCGAGCTGCCCGTGCCGGACTCGGTCGCCGTCATCGGGGTCGATAACGACGAATTCATCGGCAACCTCACATCTCCCCCTCTGTCCAGCATCGAGCCGGACACCACCAGGACGGGGTACCTCGCCGCGGAGCTTCTCGACCAGATGATGGACGGCGAGGCCCTGGAACCCGGCCTGCGCCTGATCGAGCCACTCCGGCTCGTCACCCGGCAGTCGTCCGACATCCTCGCCGTCGACGACCCGTTCGTCTCCAGCGCGCTGCGCTTCATCCGCGATCGTTCCGATCAGAGCATCAGCGTCGCCGCCGTGCTCCGGCATGTCGGGCTCTCCCGGCGCGCACTCGACTATCGCTTCATGCAGACCCTGGGGCGCACCGTCCACGGCGAGATCCTGCGTATCCGGATGGGCCACGTCGCCGAGTTGCTCTCGTCCACCGACTGGACGCTCCAGCAGATCGCGGACCGGCTCGGCTTCAGCCACTCGGAGTACATGAGCGTCGCGTTCAAGAAGTACACCGGCAAGTCACCGGGCCAATACCGGAAGGCCGTGAGCGGATCGGTAGCGCGCCAGTCGTTCCACCGAGAGTGACATCCCGCGCACCCTCTCGCGTCGGCGTGTTTTTTGCGCCGGGTTGTCGCACGCGAACACAAGTGGCCTTAAGTACAAACGCTCACTTGTGCTATAGTCGGAGTCGCTATCTCGCCCAGGAGGTGTCATGACCGCCGACCCCGCTGAAGACCTCGCTCTCGACCAGGCATTACACGCGCTGGCGGATGCGAATCGACGCGCCATCCTGGCGGCCGTGCGCTCCGGCCCACGATCAGTCGGCCAGATCGCCGACGAGGTCGGCCTGTCGCAGCAGACGGCTTCGCACCACCTCCGGGTGCTGCGAACCGCCGGGCTTGCCACCGGCACCAAGGTCGGCACCCGTCATCTGTTCGCCGTGAACACCGACGGGCTGGCGGCCGTCCGGGCCTACCTCGACGATTTCTGGCCGACCACGCTGGCGGCGCTCAAGGCCGCCGTCGAGTCGAGGAACACGGACGACCACGATGGCTGAGTACACGACGTCGATCGAGATCGACGCGGCACCCGAGGAGGTCTTCGACTTCCTGGTCACGGACGCCGGGATGACCGCGTGGATGGGGCAACACGCGTCGCTGGACGCGCGCCCCGGCGGCGATTTCGCCGTCGACATCGCCGGCTACGCCGTCCGGGGCCAGTACGTGCAGGTGGACCGGCCGCGTCGGGTGGTCGTCTCCTGGGGTGTGGCGGGCAGCCCCGACCTGCCGCCAGGCACGTCGCAGGTGGAGTTCACCCTCACACCCACCGCCGGCGGCACCCGCGTCGATCTCACCCACTCCGGCCTGCCGGATGACCAGCTCGCCGGCCACGCCGACGGGTGGACGCACTTCCTGCCCCGGCTGCGCGTCGTCGCACTCGGCGGTGACGCCGGCGACGACGACTGGACACCGCTCGACACCCGAACCACCGGAACCACCGGAACCGACCCTCGCGAAGGAGCCACACCGTGACACAGACGACCGACGCCACCGCCCTCGACACCGTCCTGGCCTACCACCAGGCGTGGACGAGCGGCGATATCGACCGGGCCATGACCATGGTGGCCGACGACATCGTCTGCCGCGCGCCCGGGGAGGAGCTGAACGGCAAGGAAGCGTACCGGGACTACCTGGCTGCCTTCGCGCCGATGCTGACCGGACTCACCGATGTGGGGAATCTCGCCGACGGTGACCATGTGGCGCTGTTCTACTATCCGCACACGGCCGTGACCAGCACAGCAGCGGCCGCCGAGCACTTCACCGTACGAGACGACCTGATCACCGAGAGCGTGCTCGTCTTCGATCGGCTGTCGTTCGCCCCGCCGAACCAGCGGTGACGGGCAAGCCATCATGACCTCCGACCATGCGCCGTTGGTCGACCGGATCCGAGCGGCCTTGGAAGACGAGCCGTCCACCCGCGAGGTGCGGATGTTCGACAGCCTCGCCTTCATGGTCCACGAGCAGATGCTCGTCGCCGCAGGCAAGGACGACGACCTGCTCGTCCGCATCGATCCGGGGCGCCACCGCGAGTTACTCGCGCGTCCCGGAGCGCAGCAGGCAGAGATGGGCACCGGCCGGCCGATGGGGCCGAGCTGGATACGTGTCGGCCGGGAGGCGATCGCCGCCGACGCCGACCTCTCCTTCTGGATCGACGTCGCGTGGGATTACCACACCCACACGCGAAAGGCCTCCTCATGAGGGCCTTCGAGGGCTTCCCTCCAGAGCTGTTCGCCTTCTTCGCAGGCCTTCGTGACGACAACTCCAAGGCCTATTGGAGTGCCAACCGAACGGCCTGGGAACAGCACGTCCGCGCACCCATGCTGGCGCTCCTGGACGAGCTCTCCGTCGAACGACCTTCACATATCGGCGACGGAGATGGTCACCGGCTATGGGGCGATGGCCATGGCCAGGAACCAGCTCCGGCGTTTCCGGGAAGCGATCGACGACGACGTGAGCGGTGCCGAGTTCGAGAAGTAGCTGGACTGAACTCAGCGGCTCACGTACCCGCCCGCTCTGAGTCGGCCACGAGCGCATCGCGGACCGTCTCCAGCAGGTCTTTGTGCTCGTCGACGAAGTCTCTCTCATGCTCGTAGACGACCCTCTCGAAGGTCTCTTGATAGTGCTGAGTGCGGCATTCGTGATCGGCTACCGCGATCTCGACCTCGAACTCCCGCATCTCGCTCAGATCGCTCGGGGCGACATCCACGGGCTCCTGACCTTCGGCATTTCCGGTCGTTTCGTCCCATCGGTTCATCACTGTCACTTGTCCATCACCGATGTCGGCGAGACCCGCAAAGCCTCGATCATGCATGCACGTCGACCAGTTCTTGGTTGCTCCAGCGATGCGCCCGTCGTACTGTATCTGACCTTGCAGAACACTGAGTTCTTCTTCGAGCAGGCCGCGGTCCAGCGTGGAGAGTTCGGGATTGCGCTCACGCGCGATCTGCTCCAGGGCCTCACCGGAGCAGCCGGTGTCGAGCGCGGCGTCATCCCCGCCGGTCTCATCTGCTCCGTTTCCGCCGCCATAGAGAGCGGTGTCGTATGCGTGCCGTTCGGCACCCGACATCCGCTCTCGGATCAGCAGATTGGGGTTGGGCTCCGCACGTCCGTCGTGATCGATCGTAGAAATCCCATAGCCGTACTGCGCAGCGAATTCATCCGCAGGAAGCGCATACGCCTCACGTATCGAATCATCCAGATCATCTACGGTCGGCACCCACACCACATATTCGAACCCCGCCTCGGTCATGCAGCCGGCCGTGAGCTCTTGGTACCGCTGAGCGCGGTCGGGATCTCCCCAGTCGGGCAATCCACCCGAGTCATCCGCGCCACCGAGGCTTATCGCCATTCCATTATCGAATGACACAGCACCCTCGCCCAGATACTCATCGAGAGGACTCATCTCAGGGCGGTCAGGTTCAGCCGATCCCTGTGTCGGTGGCGCTGGCGACGTCCGGTCCTGCACTCCCGCATCGCCCGGCTCCGCAGCACAGCCACCTACCACAGCAATGGCCGCCGCTGCAGAGCCCACCGTAGTCTGAAATATCCGGTTCATCCGTCTAGCTCCCACCCTCCGTGCGTGTGCGATGAGACCGTCGCGAAAGTATAGGCGAGGGCTTGGAACCAGTCCGTATAAGCAGATTGCGCACCGATGAGTTTCGTGCGCGTGGCTGGTCTAGTCTTCAACACCCACGGATGAAAGGCATGGCACTATGCGGAAACTGGTCTACGGCATGAACGTGACTCTGGACGGCTACATCGCCGCACCGGGCGACGACATCGGCTGGAGTGCGGGAGACGGACCGGACTCGTCGCCGAGCGACGAGCTGTTCCAGTGGTGGCTCGACCAGGAGGTGGGGATCGACGTGATGCTGTACGGGCGGAAGCTGTGGGAGGCGATGAGTTCCCATTGGCCGACCGGCGACCAGCAACCCGGCGCTACTCCGGCGGAGATCGAGTTCGCGCGGAACTGGCGGGACACACCGAAGGTGGTGTTCTCCTCGACGATAGACAAGGTCGATTGGAACGCCCGTCTGGTCACCGGTGACGCGGTCGCGGAGATCACTCGGCTCAAGGCCGAGGACGGCGGACCGATGAGGGTCGGTGGCGCAACGCTCGCTGCGGCGGCCGTGCGTGCCGGGCTGGTCGACGAGTACGAGATCGTCACCCATCCGGTGCTGGTGGGCGGCGGCACACCTTTCTTCAATGCGCTGGACGGCTGGGTGAACCTGGCCTTGGTCGAGACGCGGACCTTTCCCGGCGGCGTGATCATGACCAGGTACGAAACGAGGCGCTGAGCGCCATTCCTTCGCGGGGAGCGCCGCCCGGCGTCACGCTGTCCAGCGGACATTCACCACGACTGCCCGAAGCGGCACGACGGCCCCGGCGACGGTCGAAGATCACATGTTGATCATGTGGCCGGCGATGCCGTGGACAACCTCCTGGATCGCCTCAGACAGCGTCGGGTGCGCGTGGATGTTCCGCGCCACCTCGTCGGCGGTCAGATCCCACTTCTGCGCCAGCGTCAGCTCCGGCAGCAACTCCGTCACGTCCGGGCCGATCATGTGCGCACCGAGGATCTCGTTGTACTTCGCGTCTGCGACGATCTTGACGAACCCGGCGGTCTCCCCCAGGCCGTGTGCCTTGCCGTTGCCCATGAACGGGAACTTCGACGTCTTGACGTCGTAGCCCATCTCCTTCGCCTGTTCCTCGGTGTAACCGAAGGCGGCGATCTGTGGCTGGCAGTAGGTGGCGCGGGGAATCATGTCGTAGTCGATCGGCATGGTCTCCACACCGGCGATCGCCTCGGCGGCCACCACACCCTGCGCCTCGGCGGTATGCGCGAGCATCAGCTTGCCGGTCGCGTCGCCGATGGCGAAGATGTGCGGCACGGATGTGCGCATGTAGTCGTCGATGCCGATGGCGTTCCGCTCGGTGAGCTGCACCCCGGTCTTGTCCAGACCGTAGCCTTCCACGCGCGGGCCGAAGCCGATCGCCTGCAGCACCTTGTCGGTCTCGATGACTTCCTGCTTGTCACCGCTGGTGACGGTCACCTTGACCTTGTCGCCGCTGTCATCGATGGCATCCACTCGGGTCGACGTGCGCACCGTGACGCCGAGCTTCTTGTACTGCCGGGCCAGCTCCTTGGAGATCTCCGCGTCCTCCAGCGGCACCATCCGGTCCAGGAACTCCACGATGGTGACGTCCACACCGTAGTTCGCCATCACGTAGGCGAACTCGACGCCGATCGCGCCCGCACCGGCCACCACGATGCTGCCCGGCAGCTCGCTCTGCATGATCTGCTCTTCATACGTGACGACCCGCTCGCTGAGCTGCGTCCCTGGAAGGAGCTTGGTGGTCGCACCGGTGGCGATGATGCAATGGTCGAACGTCACCGTCTCGTTGCCGCCGCTGTTCAACGCCACGTCGAGGGTGTTCGCGTCGGTGAAGGTACCCCAGCCGTCGAACTCGGTGATCTTGTTCTTCTTCATCAGGAAGTGGACGCCCTTGACCCGGCCGTCCGCCACCTGGCGGCTGCGCTCGTACGCCTTGCCGTAGTCGACCTGAACGTCTCCGCCGAAGCTGATCCCGAACGTGGACGCTTCGTGCTTGACCAGGTGGGCCAGCTCCGCGTTGCGCAGCAGCGCCTTGCTCGGAATGCAGCCCACGTTGAGGCAGACCCCGCCCCAGTACTTGGACTCCACCACGGCAACGGACTTGCCCAGCTGCGCGGCGCGGATGGCGGCCACATACCCGCCGGGACCCGCGCCGAGGACGACGACATCGAAGTGCGCACTCATAGACGACAGCCTATCCGTTCTCATCCGTCACGTTCGGCGGGTCCGCATCACTGAAAGCCCAAGCGTGCGAGCGGTTCCACCAGCTCCCGCTCCTCGTAGGACAGGTGCGACAGCAGCGTGTCTGTGAGCAAGTCCACAGCCCGCCGGAGGCCGTCGATGCCGTGTTCACCGCTGACCAGGCCGACCAGCGCCGCATCGACGCGTTCCAGGACGTCGTGGATGGCGAGGTGCTCCTCTTGCAGCCGGTCGACCACCGGGGCCAGCCGACCGTCAGCCCGGCGCAGGTACGGAAGCATCGTCTGGTCCTCGAGCGTGTGGTGGGTGGTCACCACCCGGCAGTACGACTCGCAGTACGTGCCGAGGGTCCAGTTGTTCTGCCGCATCGTCATCGTGTTGATGTGTGAGCGCGCCTGGCCGGCGTCGATCGTGCCGGCCGCCACCTGGTCGATCAGCCCGCGGATCTCGGCAAGCTCGGCGCGCAGATGGTCGTGTACGTCGATGAGGTGCTGTCCGGAGGCCCGCTGCTGTGCGGTGTAGGTCTGCTCCGGGTCCGGCACCGGTCCGCTCGGCCGGTCGTCCTCGTTCCATACGCGTTCGCTGCTCAACCGCGTCCCGTCGTCGGGCGTCGGCGTCACACCCAGACCTGCCGGGACAGAGTCGCCGACGCCGGCGATCTCCGGCCGCGATGGCGCCGCGGCCGCCTCACGCACCGCCGACACCGGCCCGCCCGCACGCTCCTGCTCGACGAGTTCGCGCACGGCGGGCACGACCTCGGCCGCGTACCGGCGGATCGTCGTCGGATCGTCGGCGGCGAGAATGAAGACGCTCATCCCCTCGGTGACGGCAAGCTCAGCCAATTGTTCCGCCCACGTCGCCGGCGGCCCTTGCAGGAATTCGGATCCGGAGCCGCTGAAGCTTCCCATCAGGTTGTAGAGCCGGCGGATCGCGGCCGGATCCCGGCCGGCCGACTGCGCCGCCTCGTCGATCAGGGTGTTCATCGCGGGCAGCGACTCCGGCGCGGCGTACGGCGAGCTGACCGACCAGCCGTCGGCGAGCCGGCCCGTGATGCCGAGCATCCGCTTCTTCACCGCGCCGAGCCAGATACCGATCTCATGCGCGGGTGCCGGACCCGGCTTGGCACCCCACACTCGGTAGTGCTTCCCGTCCACCCGCACGGCCCCAGCCTCCGGCCGCCACATGGCACGGATGATCTCGATGCCCTCCTGCAGGGCGTCGATGTTCTCGCCGACGGTCCGCGCCGGGCCGCCCATCGCCGCGATCGGCTCCAGGAACGGGCCGGCACCCAAGCCGAGCTCGACGCGCCCGCCGCTGAGGATGTCCAGGCTGGCCGCGCTCTTCGCGAGTACGGCAGGCGGGCGCAACGGCAGGCTCACGACGTTCGGCATCACCCGGACACGCGAGGTCTTGGCCGCCACCACCGACAGCAGCGTCCAGGTGTCCAGAAACGCCGACTGGTACGGGTGGTCCTGAGCAGTGAAAATGTCGAGGCCCACATCGTCGGTGAGCTGCGCCAGCTCCACCACCCGCCCGGCCTGTGCCGCGGCCGGCGTGACGAACGTCCCGAAGAGCAGGTCATGCCCATAGTCGGTCATATCGATCCTCTCGCTACATCCACCACGATAATTGATCTGTCGCACAGATCATATGTCAGATTGAACATCTGGCATCCCGCAGACCTTCCCCGCAGCGCGTAGACTCGTACTCATGGCTACCGCGACCGACGACCCGATCATCACCACCGAGAGCAGCGGCCTCGAGTCCGATCTCGGCTGGGCGATCGGCCGCGTCTTCCGGGCCTACATCAAGATGTTCGACGCCGCCTTCGACCAGCTTCCCGGCGGACCGCGCGGCTTCCACATCCTCACCGCGGCCACCAAGTCAGCGCCGCGCAGCCAGCTCGCGCTCGCTCAGCATCTCGGCGTCGACCGCACCGTGATGACCTATCTGCTCGACGATCTCGTCGCCGCGGGTCTCGTCGAGCGCCAGCCGGACCCGGCCGATCGTCGTGCCCGCCGCATCGTCGCCACCGACGAAGGCCGAGAGCTGCAGCGCCGGTTGGAGAGTCATCTGGCGGCGGCCGAGGACCACCTGCTCTCATCACTCAGCGACGATGAGCGGTCGACGCTGCGCACGCTGCTGCGTCAGGTCGCCGAGCGGGTGCAGGACCTCGACCCGGTGGTCAACACGTGCGACGTCGTCGAAGACATCCGCCGTGAGCTCAGCGGCACCAAACGCAGCGGAACGGATCAGAAGAGACGCGTGGAAGGGTCGTCGAGGCCGCGCAGCGCGTCGTAGTCGACCGTGATGCAGGTGATGTCGCGGTCGGTCGCGAGTGTCCGGGCCTGTGGCTTGATCTCCTGTGCGGCGAAGACACCGCGCACCGGACTGAGGTGCGGATCCCGGTTGAGCAGCTCGAGATACCTGGTCAGCTGCTCGACCCCATCGATCTCACCGCGACGCTTGATCTCGATCGCGACGGTCTGACCGGACGCGTCCCGGCAGAGCAGATCCACCGGGCCGATCGGTGTCGGATACTCGCGTCGCACCAGGCGCCAGCCCGCGCCGAACGTCTCCACGTTGTCCGCGAGCAACCGCTGCAGATGCGCCTCGACGCCGTCCTTCTCCAGCCCCGGATCGACGCCGAGATCATGCGTCGAGTCGTGCAGGATCTCCTCGATCTCGATGACGAGCCGGTCGTCGGTCTTCGCGCTTTGCACCGTCCAGACGTCCTCATCCTCGACGAGGGCACACGGAGGGCTCATCCAGTTCAGCGGCTTATAGGCCCGGTCGTCGGCATGGATGGACACCGAGCCGTCCGCCTTGACGAGGATCAGCCGCGTGGCCAACGGCAGGTGAGCCGTCAACCGGCCGGCATAGTCGACCTGGCAACGGGCGATGACGAGCCTGATACCGCACCTCCGAAGCTGTTCCACCGCTCGACGGCGACCGCCGTGACGATCGCGACGACGTGACTCTACCGCGCCGTGCCGACGCACCCGGGGAACGGGACGGCGCGGCGTGGCACCGAGCGACGGGCAGCGCTCCACACCTTCGCGCCCTGGCTTACCTTGTACGATAGTGGTCTGACGAAGGGTTGATTGCTGGTGACCGCCGAGACCGAAACCGGAGCTCAGCCCCGACTCCCCCTCAGCCGGGAGCGGGTGCTGCGGGCGGCCGTCAGCCTCGCCGATGAGGGCGGCCTGAAGTCGCTGACCATGCGCCGCTTGGCCGAATCGCTCGACGCCGAGGCCATGTCGCTTTACTACCACGTCGCCAACAAGGAAGAGCTGTTGGACGGCGTCGCCGAGTTCGTCGTCCAGGAGATCAACGACGTCGTCGATCGGATCGATCTACCGTCGGCGGGCGCCGACTGGAAGAAGGCCGCACGCCAGCGGATTCTCGCCGCTCGCGAAGTCCTGCTCCGCCACCCTTGGGCACCCGAGCTCCTCCAGACTCGGACCACCGCGCCCGTCGCCGTGGCGAAATACTTCGACGGACTCCTCAGGCTGATGCGCGACGGCGGCTTCTCGTACGACCTGGCCCATCATGGCCTGCACGCGCTCGGAAGCCGTGCCCTCGGGTTCAGCCAGGAGTTGTTCAATCCCGGCGACGACGCGAACAGCGACGATTCGGCCGCGATGATGGAGAACATGGCCGGCCAATTCCCGTACCTGGCCGGGATGCTGATGGAGATCGTGCACGACGATCCCGACTCCACCCTTGGCTGGTGCGACGACCAGACGGAGTTCGAGTTCGGCCTGGACATCGTCCTCGACGGCCTCGACCGCCTGCGCTCGGAGCGCTGACCAGGAACTCCGTAGTCACTCGGCGTCTTGACCCGCCGGTGTGGCCCGCGCACCCACCTGCGCATTTCTGAGACCGCGGCCACGCGATTCTCCTCGGCGACAACACACGGCCATTGACAACCTTACAACGTATGGCTACCTTACCTTGTAAGTTTTACATCGTAAGGTGCCATCGGCGCCGGGAGAGGACAGCAACCATGCACCCATCCACCCATCCATCCGCGGCGTCCGCAGGCCCGGGTGGGATCGAGGCGAACGGCCTGGTCAAGAGATACGGCGACGTGGTCGCGCTCGCCGGTCTCGACCTCGTCGTGCCGCCGGGCACCGTGCTCGGGTTACTCGGGCCGAACGGCGCCGGCAAGACCACCGCCGTGTCGATCCTCACCACGTTGATCGCACCGGATGCCGGGACCGCCGTCGTCGCCGGGGCCGATGTCGTCGCCGATCCTCGCGCCGTCCGCGCCCGCATCGGCCTCTCCGGTCAGTACGCCGCGGTCGATGAACACCTGACCGGCTTCGAGAACCTGGACATGATCGGCCGCCTCTATCGCCTGGGCCGGCGGCGAGCCGCCGCGCGCGGGCGGGAGCTGCTGGAACGCTTCTCCCTCACCGACGCCGCCGACCGGCCGGTGAAGACGTACTCGGGCGGCATGCGCCGACGACTCGACCTCGCCGCCGCCCTCGTCGCCGAGCCGCCGGTGCTGGTGCTCGACGAACCGACCACCGGCCTCGATCCGCGCAGCCGGAACGAGCTGTGGGACGTGATCCGCGAACTGGTGAGGCGGGGCAGCACACTGCTGCTCACCACCCAGTACATGGAGGAGGCCGAGCAACTGGCCGACGACATCGTGGTGATCGACCACGGGCGGGAGATCGCCCGCGGCACCGCTGACGAGCTGAAGGCGATGGTCGGCGGCGAACGGATGGAGATATCGCTGCACACCGACGCCGACCTGGACACCGCGCGGCGCGTCGTCGCCCGGTTCTGCCATGGCGAGCCGCACATCGACGGGCGAACGGTGGCCGCGCCGATCTCCGGGGGCGCCCAGACGCTCACCGAGGCGCTGCGCGCCCTGGACTCGGCCGGGGTCGGGCTGCTCGACGTCGGCCTGCGCCGTCCCACGCTCGACGACGTGTTTCTGGTGCTCACCGGCCACGTCGCCGAGGACGACGCGGCGGCGGCGAGCAACGCCGGTCCGACACCCGATCGGCGTTCCGACGAATCCATGGAGGTGGCGGTCTGATGGACAGGATCGGCTATGCCTTCGCCGACGGCTTCACCATCGCGCGGCGGAACGTGATCAAGATCAGGCGTGTACCGGAGATCCTGGTGGCGGTGCTGGTGACGCCACTCATGCTGGTCGTGATGTTCGCCTATGTCTTCGGCAGCTCGATCGACGTGCCAGGAGGTTCCTACCGCGAGTTCCTCATCGGCGGCACCTTCGCCATGACGCTGATCTTCGGCGCGACGTTCACCGGCGTCGGGCTCGCCGACGACATGCAGAAGGGCGTCATCAACCGGTTCCGGTCGCTGCCCATCACCCAATCCGCGGTGGTGTTCGGTCGCACCGCCAGCGACGTGATCTACAACGTCGCGTCGCTGGCCATCATGGCTGGAGCCGGGCTGGTGGTGGGCTGGCGGATCCGCACCGGCGTCGCCGACGCCCTGCTCGGCTTCGGGCTGCTCCTACTGTTCGCCTACGCCATCTCCTGGATCATGGCCTACGTCGGACTGCTCGTGCCGAGCGTCGAGGTGGTCAACAACGCGTCGTTCATCGTGATCTTCCCGCTGACCTTCATCGCGAACACATTCGTCCCGTCGGACAACCTGCCCACGCCGCTGCGGATATTCGCGGAGTGGAACCCGGTGTCCGCGGTCACCCAGGCGGCGCGCGAACTGTTCGGCAATATCCCGGCGGGCACGCCGGCGCCGCAGGTGTGGTCGTTGCAGAATGCCGAGCTCTACACGCTGCTCTGGTCGGCGATCATCGTGGCCGTCTTCGCTCCGCTCGCCATCCATCGCTATCGGCGGGTAGGCGCGTCCAGGTGACCAGGCGCGTGCGTCGTACGACGTCATGGTGTGCTCGTCTGCAGGGTGGGTACCCCACTCGCCGTGCCTGTACTGCCGCTCGACGGGCTGACCGAATTCGCCGCGACGATCACGGCGAACGTCGACCAGCCGTACCTGTTCCAGGCCCGGCAGATGCAGGCGTTGTCACTCGCCGTGCACATTCCGCTCGTCTGCTTCGGCATCGCCTTTCCGGCGATGGTTCTGTACATGGAGGGACTCCACCTCCGCACCGGTGATCCGCTGTACCGAGCGATCGCCAAGAGGTGGTCCAAGGTCATGCTGATCCTGTTCGCCGTCGGCGTCGTCACCGGCACTATCCTGTCGTTCGAGCTGGGCCTGCTGTGGCCGCGCTTCATGGAGCGGTTCGCCGAGGTGTTCGGCATGGCGTTCGCGCTGGAAGGCGTCTCGTTCTTCGTGGAAGCGATCTTCATCGCGATCTACGTCTACGGCTGGGACCGTCTTCCGGCCCGGGCGCATCTGCTCGCCGGCGTCCCGATCGTCGTCGCGGGGATGACCGGGTCGTTGATGGTGATCGGCGTCAACGGCTGGATGAACGACCCAGGCGGCTTCGAACTCGACGCCGCCGGGAACGTCACCGACGTCAACCCGTTCGCGGCGTTCGTGAACTCCAACGTCTGGCACGAGACCGTGCACATGTATCTGGCCGGCATCATGGTGGCCGGATTCATCGTGGCCGGCGTCTACGCATTCGGCTGGCTGCGGGGCAAACGCGACCGGTTCCACAGGGCAGCCATGGTCGTCCCGCTGACGTTCGCCTGCCTGGCGGCACCGGTGCAGATCGTCGTCGGCGACTGGGCCGCGCGAACCGTGGCCGAGGTGCAGCCGACGAAGCTGGCCGCGATCGAAGGGCTCGAGGAGACCACCGCCGGTGCCGATCTGACGATCGGCGGCATCCTCACGATTCCGGACGGGCTGTCCCTGCTCGCCCAGCACGATCCGGACGCCGTGATCACCGGCCTCGACGCGGTCCCCGTGGACGAACGCCCGCCCGTGGCGGTGGTGCAGACGGCGTTTCAGACCATGGTCGGCATCGGTACGGCTCTGGCCGTCCTGGCGGCGGTCTACCTGGCGACGATGGTATGGCGGCGCCGCCTGCCCAGGTCCGCGTGGTTCTACCGCGCCGTCGTCGCCGCCGGCCCGCTCGCACTCGTCGCGCTGATCGCCGGCTGGATCGTCACCGAGGTCGGTCGGCAACCCTGGATCGTCTACCGGGTGATGCGCGTCGAGGAGGCGGTGACGGGAGCGGGCGGCATCCCGGTCGGCTACGTGACGCTCGCGCTCGTCTACGCCGGACTCGCCGCGATCGTGCTCTTCCTGCTGCGCAGGCTGGCCCGTCGGCCACTCGAGGTCGAGACACCCGAGGAGCATCGGTGATGTGGCTCGCCGACCTCGCCGGCACGATTCTGCTGCTGGGCCTGACCGCGTACACCGTCTTGGGCGGGGCCGACTTCGGTGCCGGATTCTGGGACCTTACGGCGGGCGGAGCGCAGCGAGGCGCGCGCCTGCGCGGCATGATCAAGCGTTCCATGGGCCCGGTGTGGGAGGCCAACCACGTCTGGCTGATCTTCGTGCTCGTGGTGTTCTGGACGGCGTTTCCGCGGGCGTTCGGACCGGTGATGGAGACGCTGTACATCCCGCTGTTCCTCGCCGCCATCGGGATCATCTTCCGCGGCGCGGCGTTCGCGTTGCGGGGCGAGGCTGCGACCATCGCCGAGGCCCGCGCGCTCGGCGCGACGTTCGCGTTCGCCTCGGTGTTGATCCCGTTCTTCTTCGGCACCGTGATAGGCGCGATCGCCGACGGCCGGGTCCCCGTCGGGGGTGGTGATCCGTGGCGCAGCTGGACCGGCCCGGTGCCGCTGTTCGCGGGTGTGCTTGCGGTCGCCATCGGTGCGTACATGGCGGCGATGTTCCTGGCCGGCGACGCCGCGCGGTCCGGGTTCGACGACATGGTCCGGGCGTTCCGCGCACGCGCGCTGGGGGCGGCAGTGGTCGCCGGCGTGCTGGCGATCGCGGGGCTGGTCATCATCCGTTTCGAGGCACCCGGCCTGTACGACGGCCTGACGTCCGGACCGGGCTTGGCTGCGGTCGCCGGATCGGCGCTCGCGGGGCTCGTCACGTTGGTCCTGGTCTGGCGCGGACGCTACGAGGCGGCCCGGTACACGTCGGCGGTAGCTGTAGGCGCCGTCGTCGCCGGATGGGGATTCGCCCAGCGGCCGGACTTTCTTCCCGGGGCGCTCAGCTTCGACGAGGCCGCGGCCGGAGATCCCACGCTGATCGCCTTGCTCATCTCGATCGGGATCGCGTTTCTCGTGCTGGGGCCTTCGCTCTGGCTGCTGTTCCGGCTCAGCCTCCGCGGACGGCTCGATACGGAGTTCCGTCCCATCACGGCCGCGTCGAGGGATGAGGAATGAACCCCGAACGCAGACTGACCTGGATCGCTTTGGCCCTGGGCCTGCTCGGTGCAGGACTGCTGATTCCGTTCGACTCCGCCGCGACGCGGGTCGCGGGGGTGGTGGCGATCTTCGCCTTCATCGGCCTGGGTGTCTTCGCGATAGCGTCGCCGGGGCAACTCGCCGATGACGGTGCCGAGGACGACCAGGACCCGGATTAGCGGAAGTCACGGCTGCCGGTGCTGCCGGTCACCTTCAGCGGCGCCAGCCGGATCGCCAGCAGGTTGACCGCGCCGTCGGTGCGCTCCAGTTTTCCGTCGACGACGACGGCGGTCGACTCGAGCGCGACCTTCCGCTGCCGCTGCCAGACACCCGGCGGACAGATGACGTTGACCATCCCGGTCTCGTCCTCGACGTTCATGAACACGACCCCACCGGCCGTCGGTGGGCGTTGCCGGTGGGTGATCAACCCGCCGACCAGCAGCCGCTTGCCGTCGTCGAGCTCGCGCAGGTCGCTCGCCCGCACCGCTTTCCATTCGTCCAGCTGCTGGCGGACGTGCTGCACCGGGTGGCTGTCCGGGGAGACACCGGTGGCCCATAGGTCGGCGAAGGTCTGTTCCACGGCCGTCATCTGCGGCAGCGGCGGAGCCTGGACCCCCGGCATCGTTCCCGGGAGCTGACCGGGTTTGTCGTGGGCGAGCGCTCCGACCGCCCAGAGCGCCTCCCGGCGGTCGAGACCGAAACAGCCGAAGGCGCCGGCCGTGGCCAGCGACTCGAGCGCGCTCAGCGGCACCTTCGCTCGACGGACCAGGTCGGCGATGTCGACATAGGGGCGGCCGGCGGCGATCCGCTCGGCGACGTCCGTCCCGACGCCACGGACCGTCGACAGGCCCATCCGGATGGCCGGCTGGTCGCCGTCCGGTGCGTGCGGATTATCGGTCTCCACCGGGACGTGGTCTTCCAGAGTGGCTTTGACATCACTGGCGTTGATATCGACGCCGCGCACGACCACCCCGTGCCGGCGCGCGTCGTCCACCAGCGTCTGCGGCGAGTAGAACCCCATCGGCTGGTTGTTCAGCAGCGCCGCGGTGAACGCCGCCGGGTAGTAACGCTTCAGCCAGGCGCTGGCATAGACCAGGTAGGCGAAGCTGTACGCATGTGACTCGGGGAAGCCATAGCTGGCGAAGCCGAACAGCTTGCCGTAGATGTCCTTGGCGACCTCGTCCGGGATGCCTCGCTCCGCCATGCCGCCGAGAAGACGGTCCCGGAGCCGTTCGATGCGTTCCTCGGAACGCTTCGAGCTCATGGCCTGCCGCAACTGGTCGGCATCCCGCGGGCTGAACCCGGCGCACTCGATGGCCAGCTGCATCATCTGCTCCTGGAACAGCGGCACACCGAGGGTCCGTTCCAGCGCCGGTTCCATGCTCGGGTGCGGATACTCGATCTCCTCCTGGCGGTTCTTGCGCCGGATGTACGGGTGCACCGACCCGCCTTGGATCGGCCCCGGCCGGATCAGCGCCACCTCGATGACCAGGTGATAGAAGTTGCGCGGTTTCAGCCTGGGCAGCGTCGCCATCTGGGCCCGCGACTCGACCTGGAAGACCCCGACCGTGTCGGCATCGCACAGCATGTCGTACACGGCCTCGTCCTCACCGGGAACGTCATGCAGCGAGTAGTGCAGATCATGATGCGCCGCGAGGAGCTGAAACGACTCCCGCAGCGCGGACAGCATGCCCAACCCCAGCAGGTCGAACTTGACCAGCCCGGCGGCCGCACAATCGTCCTTGTCCCACTGCAGGACGGTGCGACCAGGCATGGTCGCCCACTCCACCGGGCAGACCTCCCCCACCGGACGGTCGCAGAGCACCATGCCGCCGGAGTGGATGGATAGATGCCGCGGCAGCCGCAGCATCCGATAGACCAGCTCGACGACGTCCTCGGGGATGCCGATGTCCTCGGAGATCGGCTCATGGTGACCGATGTGTTTCGACCACCCGTCGACCTGACCTGGGCTGTAGCCCAGCGCCCGGGCGACGTCGCGCAGCGCCATCCGCAGCCGGTACGTGTTGACGTTGGCCACCTGTGCAGCCTTGTGCCGTCCATACTTGTCGTAGACGTGTTGGATGACCTCCTCACGTCGGGCGTTCTCGATGTCGATGTCGATGTCCGGCGGGCCGTCGCGGTCATCGGTGAGGAAGCGTTCGAAGAGCAGCCCGTACCTGATCGGATCGACCGCCGTGATGCCGAGGGCGTAGCACACCGCCGAGTTGGCGGCCGAACCCCGTCCCTGGCAGAGGATGCCTTCGTCCTTGCAGTACTTGACGATCTCGTAAACGATCAGGAAGTACCCGGGGAAGCCGAGACGTTCGATGACGTCCAGCTCATGCTCGATCTGCTGGTATGCCTTCTCCGTGTCCGGACCACGGGGGCCGTACCGCTCGCCGGCGCCTTCCTCGGCTTTCAGCCGCAGATAGCTGGCATCGGTATGGCCCTCCGGGACCTCCCGCTCCGGCAGGTTCGGCGCGATGAGCTTGATGTCGAACGCGCACGCCCGCCCCAGTTCGACCGTGGACTCCCGAACCCCGGGATACCTGCGGAGGCGTTCCTCCATCTCCACACCGTTGCGGATGTGCGCGGTGCCGTTCGCCGGCAGCCAGCCGGCCATCTCCTCCAAGCTGCTGCGGGCACGGACGGCCGCGAGGACCTGGGCGAGGTCAGCGTCGTGCGGTCCGGCATAGTGCACGTTGTTCGACGCGACCACGTCGACGCCCACATGCCGGGCGAGCTCGAACAACGTGTCGTTACGTTCGTCGTCGAGCGGCTGGTCATGATCGACCAGCTCGACGAAGACGTTCTCCCGGCCGAACATGTCGACCAGCCGCCGCAGCTCCTTCTCGGCGGCGTCGGCGCCGTCCCTTTCGAGTGCGGCCGGAACGGGTCCCTTGCGGCATCCGGTGAGGATCGCCCAATGCCCGTCATGCCGCTCGGCCAGTTCGTCCAGGTCATAGCTCGGCCGCCCCTTCTCGCCACTGCGCATGTGCGCGTCGGTGATGGCGCCGGCCAGCCGACCGTATCCGTCCGGATCCCGGGCTAGGACCAGCAGGTGGTGACCCTCCGGGTCGGGCACCCCTGTCTGCCGCGACCGCAGACCCAGGCTGAGCTCGGCCCCGAAGACGGTGCGCAGTTCCCGTCCCGCCTGCGCGGATGCGTCGCGTACCGCTTCGGCGAAACGCACGACGCCGTACATACCATCGTGGTCGGTGATGGCCAGTGTCTCCACACCCTGCAGGATCGCCTCGACGACCAGCGCTTCGGGTTCAGACGCTCCGTCCAGGAAGCTGTACGCGGAGTGACAGTGCAGCTCCGCCCAGGCCGGCCCGGTGTACTCGGGTAGCTTGGGGGTCGTCTCCACTTCACGCGGCAGCTTCTCGCCGTCGCTGCGCCAGCCGCTCCCCCACGACAGGGCCCGCTCGAACTCCCGCCACGGAATATGGGGGTTATGCCATCCCATGAGGTTCAACTCCTAAAACGGCGGGTCGTCGGGTTCGGGTGGTGTGTCGGTGGGTGGTGGGTCGGGTTCGGGTGCTGGGGGTGCGAGTCCGGGTAGTTTGACGGTGTGTTGGCGTCCGGTGGGGCTGGTGAAACGCTGCACCC
>NZ_JAAGOA010000008.1 GCF_010550675.1 Phytoactinopolyspora halotolerans
ACGCACGCCGTTCTCCCACACCTAGTTTTGATCTTCGACAATCAAAAACCTAGGCCGGAAAGAACGGCGTGCGCTGCTATGACACGCTCAACCCACCCACGGATAAGTCAGAAGAGCCTCATTTAGGGCTCGCGGGATCGATGGGTGGCGGGGCGTAGACGGGGGAGGACAGCAGGAACGGGATCGCGGCGGCGCGCTCGGTGTCGATCGGCTCGTCGGGGAAGGCGGCCTCGATCGTCGCGTGCCGCGCCGCCACCCCGTCGGCGAACTCCGGATGGGTCAGGATGAACAGGTCACCACGGCGCATCCCGTCCAGCACCCGCTCGCCGGCCTCCTCCGCGGACATGTACGGCTGCTGCTTGGCGAACTCGGCCCGGGCCGGGTCGGGTGCGGCATAACCCGAGCCGGCGTATTTCGCGGGCCGGTCCGCGGTCCCGACGGCGATGTTGCTGTGCGTGGGACCGGGGCAGTACGCGGACACGCCGATCCCCTCCTGCTGCAACTCGATGTGCAACGCCTCGGAGAGCGCGATGACGGCTGCCTTGGTCATCGAGTACAGGCCGGCGACGATCGGCAGCAGGCCGCCCATCGACGACGTGTTGACGATGTGCCCGCCGTTGCCGTGCGCGCGGATCTTGGGGAGGAACGCCTGGATGCCGTGGCCGACGCCGCGGATGTTCACGTCGATCACCCAGTCCCAATCGCTGCTGGTGGCGTCGGCGACCGGCCCGGTGAGGCCGATGCCGGCGTTGTTGACCAGGACATCGATCCGCCCGTGCCGAAGCTCGATGTCGTCGGCGGCCTCCCGCATCGCCGCCAGGTCGGTGACGTCCACGCGTCGCGCGTCGACGTCCCATCCATGCTGGGCGAATTCCTCCGCGGTCTCCTTCAGGTGTTCCGCACGCCGTCCGGTGACGACCACCCGCATGCCGGCTCGGGCGAACGCCAGCGCGATCCCCCGCCCGATGCCGCTGGAGCCTCCGGTGATGACGGCGACCTTGCCGTGAACGTCTCGCATGCCGTCGATGTCAGCAGCCCACTCAGCACCGCGCAGCGCGTCTTCCATCCAGCAGAAGAGATCCTGTTCCGGCATCCGCCGGAACTGGTGCAATGCATGATCGGAACGACGCACCGGTTCCCAACGGCACTCAGTGCCATTAATGTGGTGCCATCACGTCAGCCGCCGGGGCGGGCGGCTTTCAGTGGTCACCACCGCCGGTGGCCGCGATGGGAGGAGCAGCCAATGACGGCTCAACTGACCGCCGAACGCCAGCCGACCACCCACCAGGGGCCGATGCGCCTGGTCGATCACTTCGAGTCCGGCCTGGACGCACCGATCTGCCTGACCTGGGAGCTCACCTACGCGTGCAACCTGGCATGCGTGCACTGCCTGTCGGCATCCGGACGCCGCGATCCCCGCGAACTCAGCACGGACGAGTGCAAGGCGATCATCGACGAGCTCGAGCGCATGCAGGTCTTCTACGTCAACATCGGCGGCGGGGAGCCCACGGTGCGCGGCGATTTCTGGGAGTTGCTCGACTACGCCACCGCACACCACGTGGGCGTGAAGTTCTCCACCAACGGGGTGAAGATCACCCGCCGAGCCGCCGAGCGCCTCGCCGCCAACGACTACGTCGACGTGCAGATCTCTCTCGACGGCGCGACGGCGGACGTCAACGACGCGGTGCGCGGCGGCCGCTCCTACGACATGGCGCTGCGGGCGATGCAGAACCTGTCCGACGCCGGGATGAGCGACTTCAAGATCTCCGTCGTGTGCACCCGGCAGAACATCCCGCAACTCGACGAGTTCAAGGCGCTCGCCGACCGTTACGGTGCGCAGCTGCGGCTGACCCGGCTGCGGCCCTCCGGTCGCGCCGTCGACGTGTGGGACGAGCTGCACCCCACCCAGGAGCAGCAACGTGAGCTGTATGACTGGCTGGTCGCCCACGGCGAGAACGTCCTGACCGGTGACTCGTTCTTCCACCTGTCCGCGTACGGCCAGGCCCTGCCCGGCCTGAACCTGTGCGGCGCCGGCCGCGTCGTCTGCCTGATCGACCCGGTGGGCGACGTCTACGCCTGCCCCTTCGCCATCCACGACGAGTTCCTCGCCGGAAACGTCCGCGATCCAGGCGGTTTCGAGCGGGTATGGCGCAAGTCCGAGCTGTTCGGCCGGCTCCGTACGCCCCAGCACGGCGGGGCGTGCTCGTCCTGCCAGTTCTACGACAGCTGCAAGGGCGGATGCATGGCGGCCAAGTTCTTCACCGGTCTGCCGCTGGACGGCCCCGACCCGGAGTGTGTGCGCGGGTTCGGTGAGGACGCCCTCCGACGACGCGCCGACGACGACGCCGCCCTCCCGAGGCCGACCGGAGACCATTCGCATCGCACCACCCCACCCTCGGCCCGACAGGGTCCCCGTCCGGGTCCGGTGCCGATCACCCTGGTCCGCCGCCGCGAGGACGTCGCCGCGCCACCCGTCTCGGCCTGCCAGGAGAGCCCACTCGCCGGATTCGAACCGAGCGAGGCGCGCTGATGGCGGGCGGCTGGTTCGAGACGGTCGCCCATGCGCAGCGACGGGCGCAGCGGCGGCTGCCACGGTCGGTCTACGGCGCCCTCATCGCCGGAAGCGAGAAGGGGGTCACCCTCGCCGACAACCAGGAAGCCTTCGCCCACCTGGGGCTCGCCCCGCACGTCGTCGGCCACCAGGCCAAGCGCGACCTGTCCACCACCGTCATGGGGATCCCGACCGAGCTGCCGGTGCTGATCTCGCCGACCGGTGTCCAGGCCGTCCACCCCGACGGCGAGGTCGCCGTCGCCCGCGCGGCCGCCAACCGGGGCACCATCATGGGCCTGAGCTCGTTCGCGTCCAAGCCGGTGGAGGAGGTCATCGCGGCCAATCCGCGCACCCTGTTCCAGATGTACTGGTCCGGGACGCGCGAGGCGATGCTGCAGCGCATGGAACGCGCCCGTGCGGCCGGCGCGTGCGGACTCATCGCCACCCTCGACTGGTCCTTCTCCAACGGCCGCGATTGGGGCAGCCCGTGGATCCCCGAGAAGATCACAGCGAAGGTGGCCGCCCGCTTCGCGCCGCAGGCGCTGCGCCGGCCCGGGTGGTTACTCGCCTACCTCAAGACGCGCAAGCTGCCCGATCTCACCGTCCCCAACCTGCGACCACCCGGGGGCGAGGCGCCGACCTTCTTCGGCGCCTACCACGAGTGGATGACGACGACGCCGCCCACCTGGGAGGATGTCGCCTGGCTGCGCGAGCAGTGGGACGGCCCTTTCCTGCTCAAGGGGGTCACGCGCATCGACGACGCCAAGCGGGCGGCCGATATCGGCGTCACCGCCGTGTCCGTGTCCAACCACGGAGGGAACAACCTGGACACCACCCCCGCGGCCATCAGGGTGCTCCCAGGGATCGCCGAGGCCGTCGGCGATCAGGTCGAGGTCCTGCTCGACGGCGGGGTGCGCCGCGGCAGCGACGTCGCCAAGGCGCTCGCCCTCGGTGCACGGGCCGTGATGATCGGCCGGGCCTACCTCTGGGGCCTCGCCGCCAACGGGCAAGCCGGCGTCGAGAACGTCCTGGACCTGCTGCGCAGCGGCCTGGACTCGGCCGTTCTCGGCCTGGGACACAGCTCGGTCACCGAGCTCGGCGCCGAGGATCTGGTGATACCCGAGGGCTTCTTCCTGCGGCTCGGCGACGGCACCGCCCGCGGCAGTGGCGAGATCGCCGACGATGCCCCGGCCGGTGCGGTGACCGGTTGACCGCGGCGATGTCCCCCCAAGGCCAACCGGTCCGGCAGTCGCGGCCGAGCGTAGACGCGGGCTCCGCGGCGTATCCGAGCGCCGGCGAGGAACGTCGCGGAGCGCGAACACGACCCGAGAAGTGGCTGGCCGATCGGCCGTGGCCGGACGTCGGCCGACCCGTCGTCGTGCTTCCGCTCGGCTCCACCGAGCAACACGGACCGCACCTTCCGCTCGACACCGACACCGTCATCGCGACGGCCGTCGCGTGCGGCCTGGCGGAGCGGATCACCGCGGACGGCACCGACAGCGTCGTCGCCCCGCCGATGGCGTATGGAGCCAGCGGCGAGCACGAGCAGTTCGCCGGGACGGTCTCACTGGGGCGCGACGCGCTCGAGTTCCTGCTGATCGAGTACGGCCGTTCGATATGCCGCTGGGCCGAGCGGCTGGTGATCGTCAACGGCCACGGCGGGAATGTCGACGCCCTCGACCGCGCCGTCCGGCGGCTAGTGTCCGAGGGCCGCGACGCCGTCTGGACGCCCTGCCTCATCGCCGACGACGACACGCAGGCAGACGACGGACCGGCACCGCCCACATCCCCTGCGACGGAGCCCGCCACACCCGACGTGACGGTGCCACGCGTTCTCGACGCGCACGCCGGCCGGCTTGAGACCTCCCTGATGCTGCATCTGGCACCCGAACGTGTGCTGCTCGACCGCGCGGAGGCCGGCAACCTGCAACCGTTGAGCGAGATCCTTCCCGCGTTGCGCCGTGGCGGTGTGGCCGCCGTCGCCGCCAACGGTGTGCTCGGTGACCCGCACGGCGCGTCCGCCGCGGAGGGTGCGCGCCTGCTCGACTCCATGATCGACACCGCCTGGCGGCGAACCGTCGCACGACGAGCCGTCGCACGACGAGCCGACTCATCACAACGAACCGGCTCCACTGAGGTGACCCATGTCGGCGGGTGACCGTGGAGCTGATGCAGGTCTGCCCGACGGCGCGGTGCTGCGACTGAACCGGCATACGCACGTCACCGACGGTGGCGCGGTGCTGTTCGGCGGCGTGCCCGCGCGCGTCAGCCGGCTCCGGCCGACGGTGGCGGAGCAGATCCAGGGCGGCAGCCTGACGGTCACCGACGCCGCGACTCGCGCGCTCGCCGAGTATCTGATCGAGGCCGGCCTCGCCGACCCGTCGCCCGAATCACTCCCACCCGGGGACGTCGCGGAGATCACCGTCGTGATCCCAGCGTACGGGCGTTCGCGGCAGCTCGACCGGCTGCTGCGCAGCATTCGGGACGATCTCGGTCACGTTCGGGTCATCGTCGTCGACGACGCGTGCCCAGCAGAGGCGTCGGAGATCGCCGACGTCACCTACCGCAACAAGGCGGAACTGGTCCGGCTGGAGGAGAACCGCGGTCCGGGCGGTGCGCGCAACGCCGGACTGGCGCTGGTGACGACCCCGTTCGTGCTCTTCACCGACACCGACGCCGTGCTCCGCCCGGGCGCCGTCGCGCTGCTGCTGCGGCACTTCGCCGACCGTCGGCTCGCCGCGGTCGCCCCCCGCGTCGCCGGACTGACGGCGCCGGATCCGAACTGGATCCTGCGCTACGAGAGTGCCCGGTCGTCCCTCGACCACGGTGCCGACGCGTCCCTGGTCCAGCCGCACTCACCGATGGCCTGGGTCTCCACGACCTGCCTGCTAGCACGCACGGCCGCGCTGGGCAGCGGCTTCGGGGCGGGGCTGCGGGTGGCCGAGGACGTCGATCTGGTGTGGCGCCTCGTCGCCGAAGGATGGCGGGTGCGGTACGAGCCGCAGTCCGTGGTCGAACACGAGCATCGAGGATCAGCGCGTGCCTGGCTCGGCCGCAAGTTCTTCTACGGCACCGGCGCGGCGACGCTGGCGAGGCGGCACCCGGGCCTCGCCGCGCCCGCCGTGCTCTCCCCCTGGACCGCCACCGTGCTGGTGGCCCTCGCCGCTCAGCGTCGCTGGTCGATCCCGGTCGCCGGCACCGTCACCGCCGCGACCGCGCTGCGCATCGCCCGCCGCGTCGGCCGGACCGAGCACCCGCATGCGCTCGCCGCGCGGCTCGCCGGCTACGGGTTCACCTGGGCGACCGCTCAGGGATTCGCACTCGCCGTACGTCACTCGTGGCCCGCCTTCGCGCTCGCGGCGCTGCGCTCCGCGCGGGTGCGACGGGTCGTCGCCGTGGCCGCGGTCGCCGATGCGGTCTGGGAGTACGCGCGGCTACGGCCCGATCTGGACCCGGCGCGGTTCGCCGTCGCCAAGCGGCTTGACGATCTGGCCTACGGCGCAGGTGTCTGGTATGGAGCCTGGCGCGCGAGGTCGGCGGCGGCGCTGCTTCCGGTCATGACCCGTCGAGGAACATCAGCGACGGGTAGAGCGGCTACCCCGATGTCTCGGCCAGCGCACCTGGCCAGTGGGCGAGGTCGCCGTCGCTCGAGCAGTCGATGAGGATTCAGCCGCGGATCGCCGGCTCCTCCCCGCAAGACGAGCGCCGGAGTATGGCAATGAACTCGGCGTCCTTCAGGAACCTGTGCAGACCGTTGACGATGTGCATACCCACGACGGCCATGTGATCGTGTCGGGAAATGGTGAAACTCACCCGTCGCGCGCAGGTGAATAGCGGAAGACGACGTCACGGAGGACGAGCGCGTCGGGGCGTCGGTGGGGTGAAGCCTCTCCGACGGTTCTCGATCGACGCGTCGCTCGGCCTCCAAGCGCACCATTACCGAGCTTCGTCGATTACTTCCCCACCCCACGCGAGTGCTTGTGCGACGCACTAGGCACCGGCGCTGGGTCAGCGTCCGAGGCCGGACTCCAGCAAGGAGAAGGATCGACGGCAGTGGTCGCGGACCTCGTCAGCGACCCGCGGCAGCGATGCTCCGGCCAGAACACGCTGCCGGACATAGCCAACGAGGCTGCGATGAACCCCTATCAGCGCATGAGCAACGACGGCCGAGGCCACAGGATCCCCTTCCCCGGCCTCCTCGGCGAGCAGTGTGGCGAGATCCTCGGTATAGCGGGCGAAGGCCCGCTGTTCTCGGTCGAGCAACGCGGGACTCTCACTGATCACCCGCACCATGCTGTGCAGCCGCTCACGGGCTTCCTCCTCGTTCGGCTCGAGTCGGCCTAGCAGTCCATGACTCTGCATCAGGAAGTCGCGAACCGCATCCAGCGGCGAGGTCTCCGCGGGCCGGGTGCGCACCGCCTCGATCAGGCGATCGCCGAACGCCTCAAGTGGCGCGTAGAACACGTCCTCCTTGGTCCGGAAGTAGTTGAACACGGTGGCCTCGGAGACCTCGGCGGCACGCGCGATCTCGGCGACTGTGACTCGCTCGAACCCGCGCTCCGCGGCGAGACGCCACGCCGTCTCGGTCAGCCGCGCCCTGGTCTGCTCCTTCTTCTGCTCCCGCAGTCCCACGGTTCAAACCTATCAACATAATTAGGGTAACTCTAATCTTAGAGTTACTCTAGAATTACACGGCGAGGGCCATCCGCCGCACGAGCCCCAGGTGGAGATGTATGTCGGCAGCACACGTCGCGGAGCCACGGGCGACCCGCACCGATGATCAACGGACGCTGATCGGAGCGCACATCGATCCGTCGCGGCCGGCCAAGGTGGGCTGAGCCATGACGGGGGTCAAGATCAGCATCAGCCTGACCAATCAGACCTGGCCCGATGGCCCAACCGGGCTGCGGGACAACCTCATCGCCATCGCCGAGGCGGCCGACCGGGCCGGCGTCGACACGCTCTGGGTTCCGGACCATCTGCTCCAGGCGGATCCGACGGTGGCCGCTGAGGCCACCGACATGCTCGAGGCGTACACCACGCTCGGCTTTCTGGCGGCACGGACCGCGCGGATCAAGCTGGGCACGATGGTCACCGCCGTCACGTTCCGCCCGCCCGCTTTGATGATCAAGGCGGTGACCAGCCTGGATGTGCTGTCCGGCGGCCGGGCCTGGCTCGGCATCGGAGCCGGATACCACGGCGAGGAAGCCGACCGCATGGGCCTACCGATGCCTCCGGTAGCCGAACGATTCGAACGGCTGGAGGAGACCATCGAGCTCGCCCTACAGATGTGGCGTGGCGAGGAGTCCGCGTTCGAAGGCAAACACTACGGACTCTCCCGACCAGTCGGCCGGCCACTGCCGATCAGCGCTC
Organism: Phytoactinopolyspora halotolerans; assembly: GCF_010550675.1. Taxonomy (GTDB): domain Bacteria; phylum Actinomycetota; class Actinomycetes; order Jiangellales; family Jiangellaceae; genus Phytoactinopolyspora; species Phytoactinopolyspora halotolerans. The sequence goes on from NZ_JAAGOA010000008.1 coordinate 7,925, forward strand.
CACATCCCCCGATCCTGATCGGCGGTGATGGCGAACGTCGGACGTTGCGTCTGGTGGCGGAGTACGCGGCCGCCTGCAACCTCTTCGACATCCCCGATGGTGGCCAAACCGTACGGCGCAAGCTCACGGTGCTGGCTCAGCATTGTGCGGACCTCGGCCGACCGTTCGAGGAGATCGAGAAGACGCTCGCCACCCGGCTCACCCCAGGCGAGACCAGCGACGACCTCGTCCACCGAGTCGAAGCCCAGGCCGCACTCGGATTCGATCACGTCGCGATGGTGATGTCGCAAGCCTGGACGCCGGAGACCATCGACATCCTCGGCACAGCCATACCACGACTACGCGAGCTCCAGCCCCGACGTCAGCCACCCGAGCAGGGCCCTGGTGCGGAACCTGCTGCGTGTGCGACTGACCGATCACCGTCGCGTGACCCTGACCGGCGAAGGTGGCAGCGGTAAGACGTGGCTAGCTGCCCAGCTATGTGCAGGCACGCGCTCCTCGATTCGAAAGGACGACACCATGATCACCAAGGCGCCAGCGCCGTCGTCGACGGCCATAGGCGATGTCGGCGGGCTCGCCGGCCCGGCAGCGGGACTCCTTTTCACAACGGCAATCGCCGGCGCCGGCCGGCTCGCAAAGGACCCCTTCCCAGCGCCGGGCTCGTCGGCCGAGGTCATCCGCACCTACTATCGCAGGAGCGCCCGGGCGGCTCGCTTCAACGTGGCCTGCCAGGCGCTGTCAATCCTGGCGCAGTCGCGGTATGTGGTCACCATGGCGCGAGTCGCGTCGCGGCATCGGACGCATCCCCGGTTGCTCACCGGTGCCGTCTTGGTCGCCGGACGCGCCGCGGTTGCCGCGCTTGCGACATCAGCCGCTTTCCAAGCCAGCCTGACCGTGCCGAAGGACGACCGTACCGACAACGAGGTTCTGGCAACGACACGACGCGTGTTCGTCGCGGGAGGGCCGGTCCACGGCGTGGCATACGGAGCCTTCACCGCAGCGACAGCGGTCGCGGCGCACAACACGGGTCTGCTCCGCAGGACCGGCGCGGTCCTCGGCGTGCTCTCGACGACGGCCAACCTGGTCACACCCGCGTACTTCCGGTGGGAGCCCACCGGATGGCTGATTCCGATCGGCCGGTTTAGCGGCTACATCCTCAGCGCTGTGATCGGGGTCCGCCTCGCGACCAAGAGGACAAGGCCCACTTTCGCACAGCACTCATGACCCGCCGAGGACGGTGACCACACCGGCGTCCGCGTCGACCCGGACCCGGTCGCCGGTGCGGATCAGGCAGGTCGGGTCCCGGTCGCACTCCACGACGGTGGGTACCCGGGTAACGATGGCGCCCAGCACCGCCTTCGTGGTCACCGTGGTGAAGACCATCGCCAACGGCGCCGTACCCATCAGGCGGGTGCTCTGGAAGAAGCCGGCCCAGCCGGAGGACCCCTTCGCTCCCGGAAAGACGAGCACCGTGCCGGTGAAGCATTCCCCGAACAGCTCGTGCCGTGGCTCGATCACCACCCCACGGGCCGGATCGATCCCTCCGAAACCGGAGATCGGCTCCGTGGAGACCAGGGCGGGCCCTGAGGCGACGCCGGGCACGATGCCTCGTCCGGAGAAGGTCAGCACGGGGAGAGCTCCCCACGCCAGACGCCGGTGATCGCCGCATCGACGCACTCGTCCAGGGTGCCGAACCAGCCCTCAATGCCGAGGATGGCGGGCAGGTAGTGCACCTGCTTGGCACTGTCAGAGACGAAGACCCGCGTCCCGTCCGGCGCCGCCTTGGACATAGCCGGACAGGAGTCGGTCAGCAGCCTGCCGCCGGCAGCGCTGATCACCCGGTCGTACCCGCTGCGCGCCGCGGCGGCGCGCAACGCCGGAGGCGTCATGATCCACAACTGGACATCGGGATGGATCTTCTGATCCTTCAGGCGGCGCGCCACCGCCTCGATCTGCTCCAGCGACGCGTGCGGACAACCGAGCAACACGAAGTCGACGTCGGTCGAGGTTCCCTGATCGTTGAGTCGCTCGTAGACCTGCCGTCGCTCGCGCGGTCCGTAGCCGATCGCATCCGGTTGCGCACGATTGGCGAAGGCCTCCTCGACGCTTCTCGCCTCGGGGGTGATGCCCGGGATGTGGTACAGCTCCACCCCTCCGCTGGTCGCGGCGGCGGCACCGAAGTGCTTCAGGTCGGCGAGGTCCGGCTGGCTCCAGCTACCGGTGACGACGGGTTGCCCTTCACCGACGGCCTCACCGGCGAAGTACCCGAACAAGCCCCATTCGGCGAACGTGGTCAGCTCGACGTCGGTGCGGATCAGATGGGTGCCGAAGCGGTTCTGAGGGATGTGGTTGCCCCAGTACGGGATGCGACCGGTCAGGCTCGCCGCGCCTGTGGACGCCGCTCCCTCACAGTTGGTGCGCGCTCCGAGCACCGAGTTGCAGTACACCACCGCGGAGGACTCCATCCAGGCGCAGTGCTCACCGCGGACGGGCAGGTTTCCCACCTGGTAGGGCGTACAGGTCGCGAGGATGTTGACGCCCTTGTCGCTGTAGTACGCCTCAGCGTCGCGCTGCAGCTCGATGCTCGCATCCGGATAACCGGTCAAGCCGCGGGCGTCGGCACCGAAGCCGTGCTGCAGCTGGCAGGTGGGCACCTTCATCGGCGGAATGTCGATGTCCTCGTCGCAGTCGAGATTGATGACGGCGAACGCCTTCGCCCATCCGCCCTCCTCGACGAGTTTCGCCTTCGCCGGCGACGGCTGCGTCATCGTTCCGGCGACGTTCCGCGTCTCGCAGAGGCGTTCCGCACCCAAGGCCTCCCCGTACCGCACGAGCAGATCCATGGCGGCCGCGACCGCGGCGCCCTCCGCGCCGTCCCGCATGCGTTTCTCGTCGTCGGTCAGAAGCATCGCCACCTCCATCGACTGTTCATGCTGCCCGGCCGTCGGTCTTCACTGCTGTGACGCGACACCGGCCGGCTGGGGGTCGGGTGCCAGCTCGGTGCCAAGATAGGCACCTTCGGCGATCAGACGGCGTTGAAGTTCGGCGACGTCGATCTCTCCGACCGGAACCTTCGCCGAGAGCGCTAGGTCGGCCGCGGTGCCCGCCGCCTGACCCATGGCGAAGCACGGCCCGGTCACCCGCGCGGAGGACTGGCCGCCCTGTGTCATGGACGCGCATCTGCCTGCCACGTACAGGTTGTCCACACCCTGCGGAACGATCATCCGGAAGGGCAGCTGGTTGAAACCGCGCGAATCTTCGGCCACCGGGAAACGGAACTCGACGGTGCCTTCGACGTGCGCCTCCACCGGCCAACCGTTGACCCCGATGGCGTCCGGGAAGTCCACGCAGTGGAGAATGTCCTCCTCCCGTAACCGGTAGGGGCCGACGATGCGCCGGGTCTCCCGGATCCCGACCTGCGGGGCGATGTCGACGACGTAGGAGTTCTCGAACCCGGGGGTGACGGCCTTGATGAAGCCGAAGGTCTCGCGCACCTGCCGCCGGCCCTGGATCTCCCCGTGGGTGAGCTGGTGGACATCGGTGCCGTCCACGGGCGAGCCGTCGTCGTTGCTGAGCTGGGTGAGGTTCGAACGCCATTCGCGCGGGTTGCGCTGCGGCCGCACGATCGGCTTCTTCCGCGGAAAGCGATGCGTGCCGGCCGTCTCCGCCTCTTCCATGAGCCGGGCAACCGTCTTCCACGCCTCGCCGGCCCGCACGGGGTCGACGTCGTTGATCCGGAACATCAACGACGGGTACAGCAGCCGCTCCGACGTCTCGGTCGGGGCACCCGACCAGTGGGCGAGATCGGCGTCACCCGAGCCGTCGATGAAGATCCGGCCGCGGATCGCGCCCCGCCCGGACTTCGATTCGACGATCACCGCATCGATCTCGGTGCCGCCGTCCGGTCCGTCGTGCAGTACGAGCCCAACGGCCATCGCGTGGAAGAGGAGTTCCCCGCCTCCGGAGAGCACCAGCTCATCGGCGGCGATCTTGTAAGCGGAGATGTCGAACGCTTGCGCGGCGATGCGGTCCTGAACCGTCAGGTGGACGTCGTTGAGTCCGTCGAGCGTACGCAGGCGGTCCAGCAACTCGTCGGCGTAACCGTGGATGACCTGGCGGTCGTCGCCGTGGACGCGAGCGTGCAGGCCGCAGAAGGTGGACAGGCCGCCCATCGTGCCGGCACCGCCCAGGAATCCGTAGCGCTCGACCAGCAAGGTCGACCGGCCCGCCCGAGAGGCGGCCGTGGCCGCCATGAGTCCGGCCGGTCCTCCACCGACCACCACGACGTCGTATTCGCCGATGACCGGGACCTCCCGCGAGGGCTCGTGGACGGTGGCGGTCATCGAACCCCTCCTGGAGTCAGGCCGGCACGCGGGCCGAGGACGGCGCCGCAGGCGAGCGGCTGGACAGTGGCGCGGTACTGGTCGAGGAACCCGGTGGTCTCGACCTGCTGCTGCGGGGTGAACGGCGGCCGGGTGGCCAGCACTTCCGGGTCGACCAGCAGGTCGATCCGGCCGTCGGCGAGGTCGATCTCGATCAGGTCGCCGTCCTCGACCAGCCCGAGCGGGCCGCCGGCCGCGGCCTCGGGCGAGACCTCGCCCACGCCGATACCGTGGTTGACCAGCCCGCTCATCTGGCCGTCGGTGACGACGGCGACCTCGGAGGCGAGACCGCGGCCGTCAAGGGCGAAGATGAACGCGGAGATCATCCCCATCGCGGGTCCGCCGGTGACGCCGATACCACGGATGATCGCGACGTCGCCCGCCTGGATCTTGTTCTCCACGACGGCGGCCACCCCTTCCTCGCGGGAGTGGAACACCTTGGCGGGTCCACGAAACCGGCGCGGGCCGGGATCGGGAATGGGTCGCTTGACGACGGCCCCCTGCTCGGCGAGGCTGCCGCGTAGCACCACGATCGACGGGTCGGTCGAGAACGGGTCGTCCAGGCCGCGGATGACGGTACCGTCGCCGGGACGGGCCGCTTCGGCGTTCTCCGCGAGAGTGTGCCCGTCGACGGTCAGCTGGTCGCCGTCGAGCAGCGGGAGAAGCTCGCGCAGCACCGTGGCGGCCCCGCCGGCGTCGTCGAGATCCTCGATCAAGTCGGTGCCGTTCGGGCGGATCGAGCAGAGCGTCGGGGTCTCGCGACCGAGCACCCGATAGGTCTCCCAGACGTCGATGCCGAGCCCGGCCTCGACGGCCACGGCCTGCAGATGCTTGACCGTGTTGATGGACCCGCCGACGGCAAGCATCAGCCGGACCGCGTTGGTGATGGAACCCGCGGTGATGATGTCCCGCGGGCGGATGTCGCGCTCAATCAGGTCCGCGACGGCCCGCGCGGAACGCCGGACCCCGTCCCACATCCGGTCGCTGAGCGCCCGGACGGGAGCCGAACCGGTCACCGCCATGCCGAGTGCCTCCGCCGCCATGTGCATGGAGTTCGCGGTCGCGAGGCCGGAGCACACACCTGGGCTGCGGATCGCGCCGTCGGCCAGGTCGATCAGGGATTCGTCGGTCTTCCCGCTGCCCAGGGCTTGCTGTGCGGCGCGGAGGAACACCTCCTCGACGTCTGCTTCGCCGCCCTCCGCGAGCCCGCTGCGTTGATAGCCGCAGGGCACGATCACGGTGGGCACGTTCATCCGGCCGGCGGCCATCAGGTGCCCGGGGGTGGTCTTGTCGCAGGAGCTCAGGCAGATCATGGCGTCGAGCTGGGCGCCTTCGACCACCACCTCGATGTCATTGGCGATCAGGTCTCGGGCGGGCAGCACATACCGGCCACCCCGCCCGGCGCTGGTGATGAAGTCCGACGGCGCCGCGGTGCGGATCTCGAAGGGCAGCATCCCGAGCGACCGGAGCTCCTCCTTGAGCATCGCGACGATGTCGTCCAGGTGCGCGAAGCACGCGGCGAGATCGTTCGAGGTGTTGACGATCGCCACCTTGGGACGGTCCAGGTCCGCCGGCTCGATCCCGAGCGAGACCCACTGTGCGCGCCGGGTCACCGCGTGGGCACTGTTCGCCGCAAAGTTGCTGCGCAACTCCACACGTCCTCCTCAGTCGGTTCAGCTGGGAGCCGACGTTTCCACCCGTGCGGACGACGAACAAGAGAGGTTTCCGGGTGGCGGGAGTCAGGGCCACGCCCTGCTCCCACGCGGTGCGTTACACGGCCCGGTCGGTGCACAAGGTCAGGTGGCCGGGTGGGATGGCCGCGCCCGTGGGTGACGTATTGTGGTCTTGACCATATAGGGCTGTGGCCTAATATGGTTACAACCACAATACTCGACCGGAATCCTTGACCATGCACACCAGCGACACGCTCATCGATCGAGACAAGGAAATCGCCCGCCTTCACCGACTCCTCGCGAGGTCAGAACCCCAGCTCGTGCTGATGTATGGACGGCGCCGGGTCGGGAAGACCTACCTGTTGAATCGGGCATGGGATTCCGTTGGAGCCTCGACGTTCTACTTCACCGCGTCCGAGACGACTGCGGCACAGAACCGCGCGGCTCTGCTCGACACATACGCCGCATGGTCGGGCGAGCAGGTCCATCCGGAGGATTACCCGACCTGGCGAAGCGTCTTCCGCCTCCTACTGGGCCATGTGTCCACGCAACCTCTTGTCATCACCATCGACGAGTTCCAATACCTCGGCGAGGACCATCGAGACCTGAACGCCGTGGCGTCCGAGCTCAACGCCGCCTGGGAAATGCGTCGTCCGCCTCGGCCCCTCCTTTTCATCCTTGCCGGCTCCGCCGTCAGAACACTCGAGAGCCTCAACGACGGTGGCTCGCCTCTCTATGGGCGCTTCGCCTGGCAGACACGCCTGCGCCCATTCGACTACTGGCACGCAGGCGAGCTCGCGTCGTTCGATGACGTCCGCGACCGGGCACGCGCGTACGGAATCTTCGGAGGTACACCGCGTTACCTCGCGCCAGTCGACGCCACCAAGCACCTCGCTGAGAACGTCATCGATTTGGTGCTCGAGCCTACAGGTGAAGTGCGAGAGCTCGTTCAGACTGCCCTGCTGCAGGAGCAGGGTCTGCGCGACATCTCCAAGTACGTGGCCATCCTGCGGGCAATAGGCGGCGGACGCACCAACTTCAACGAGATCGCCCAGCGCGCCGGAGTCGACGCTGACTCGTCTCTTCGGGAAAAGATCGAACGACTCATCGAACTCGACTACGTCCGGGCCGGCCGTCGCCTCGGCGCCAAACCCAAAGAGCCGTACCGCTATGACGTGTCAGATCCCGCAATGCGCTTTTACTACGACGCGATCGCTCCAATCGAGAGCATGCTCGCCACCCAGAATCCCCGGGCGATCTGGGAACAGCGCGTAGCTCCAATGCTCGACGGCTATATGGGGCTTATCTTCGAAGGAATGGTCGAAGAGGCCTATTACCGCCTCGCTGATGTGCTTGGTCTGCCCCTTGTGCGCGAATGGGGACGCTGGGAAGGTGTCGACCGTCAACGCACGTCACTCGAGATGGACATCGCGTGTCCTCTCCTCGACGATCGCGTTCTCACCGGCGCCATCAAGTGGAACACCAAACCTGTCGACGTGGACGTCCACTCCAAACACCTCGGCATGCTCGACCGCCTCGTAGACGCCGGCATCGGGTGGGCACACGACGCGAACCGACCAGACTCTCCACTGCTCTACGTTGCCGCCGGCGGGTTCACCGACCGCTTCCGCCAAGCCGCGACCGCTTCGAGGGATGAGGTTTACCTATGGACCATCGACGATCTCTATCAGCCACACGAGAAAGAAGGAACGGCAACGGCTACAGGCTGACGACAAGAACTGGGAGTTCCCCGAGAGGAGTCAGGCCACGCCTTGCTCCCACGCGGTGCGCTGCACGGCACGGGCGGTGCACCTGATGAGGTGGTCGTATGGAGGTGTGGAGGTTCCCTCCGGCACGACCAGCGAGACGGCACCCAACGGGCGACCGGCCCGGTCCAGCACCGGGGCGCCGATGGCGATGTTCGGGGCAGTCTTCCGTTTGCTGATGGCGCAGCCGGTTGCTCGGGTCTGTGCCAGCTCCCGGCGGATCATCTCCGGTGCGTCCGCGCCTTGGTGATCTTTCAGGTCGGTGAGGTATCTCTCCTGGAAGCCGCTGTCGCAGAACGCCAGCAGGGCCGTGCCGACGGCGGTCACGTGCAACGGGTCACGCTGGCCGATGCGCGGGCGTTCCTGTCCGGTTCCCTGCGGCCGGAGGCTCTCGACGATCGTCGTCTGATTGCCCTGCGGGATGCCGAGATGGATCGGCAGCCGGGTGGTGGCGTAGAGGTCTTGCATGAACGGCAGCGCCACCCGCTGGATGCCGTACGTCTTCGGTGTCAACAGCCCGAACTTCCAGACCGCCACCCCGACGCACAGGAAGTTGTCCTCGTCACGCTCCAACATGCCGAGCTCCAGGAGTTCGGTGACCATGCGGTGCGTCGTCGACAGTGGAAGGCCGGCGCGGCGGCTGAGCTCGGAGAGACGCAGCCGGGTGTGCTCGTAGTCGAACGACGACAGCAGCCGGTGGACTCGCTCCACCGATGAGCGACGAGCCTGCGGAAAGGCGTCCGGCGTCGTGTACTCCCCGCTCGCGAACCCGGTCGCATCGTCACCGTCGCCCGTCAGTGTTCCAGTGGCCGATACCGTCTCATGCGTGTGCAGGCCGATCATGACGAAGCTCCTTCGCTGCGTGACGACGTTCGACCATGTTGACATAGTCCCTTCCCCGGCCTGGAGAACACAGCTCGCCTCCCGCTGAGCGGAAAACGGGGCATAGGCATGTACGGCGGTGAGGGTTATGGTGTCGGAACACGGTCGCGGCGCCGCGCCGAGGGCGGTGCCGCCTCGAGGTTCGAGGTGGGCTGCTGATGCCAGAGAAGACAGACGCGAAGCAAGCCGAAACCCACCAGAACGTGGGCGCTCAGCCGGTCCGGTCGGACGTGCCGTCGGGCAGCAAGCGCACCGCCGCCGGGCGTGTGCTGGCGCTGCTCGGCGCATTCGCCAACGGGCGCGGATCAATGACACTCTCCGAGATCAGTCGGCACGCGGACCTGACTCTCACGACGACCCATCGCCTGGTACGGGAGGTCCTCGAGTGGGGCGGCCTGGAGGTCGACGACACGGGCCACTACCGGCTCAGTCGCAAGATCCTCGACCTCGCTTCCGCCTCCACGCAGGCGCTACAGCTCCGTGAGACGGCACTGCCGCACCTGATGGATCTACACCGCCGTACCGGCCTGAACGTCAACCTCGCCGTCCGTGACGGCCTTGATGTGATGTACCTCGAGGCGCTCCGGTCACACCCGAACTACACCGGGGCGAACAAGATGGGCGGGCGGCTCCGCCTGCACATCACCGCCACCGGACTGGTGCTGCTCGCCTACGCGGACGAGAACGTGCTGGACGAGTATCTCCGCGAGCCGCTGAAGCGCTACACCCCGAACACCATCGCCGATGTGCCGACGCTCAAGGACTGTTTGCGCGAGATACGGAGAAACAGATACGCCATCGCGCACCAGTTCGTGGTGATGGAGGTCGGCTCCGTGGCCGCGCCCGTGATGGGCGTCGATGGCACGGTCGAGACAGCGGTCGGCATGGTGTACGTCGCGGATCAGCATGATCCCCGCCGCCTCGCGGACCAGGTCCGCCTCACCGCCAACCGCATCTCCCGAGAGCTGCACGAGCGGAACACGGCCCTCGACCCTCGGACCATCGACTTCAACCGCCGCCACGCCGGCCTGATCTGATCTGAATCCGTCACCGCCACGCGCTTGGTGTCGCTTCGTACTCGCGAAGCGCCTCGCCACACGTTGGCCGGGCGATCCGACTCCCATGTCTACGGTTGTTGCGCTGGTCGTTGCGGGACTGGTCGTGTCGGCGGCGAGACCTGCGTGTCCGAGTCGGGGCTGGCTAACACGCGCTCGAACCCAGTGAACGCTTCGAACAGGCCGACCGCTTCGAACCTACGGTTACGACGTCCCAGTGAGACCTGACGCACAACACCTGAATCGGCAAGCCTGTTGACAGCGTCACTCGTCGCTTGGAAAGTCCGTCCAATGTGGATTGCCGCGGTGGTGATCGAGAAGACGGGTAATGACGGCAGCGCCGTGAGTAGTAAGTCCGTGGCCGAGTTCGCGCGTACGCGCCCAAGTCTCTCCCTCCACGACCTCTCCAACGAGACCAGATCGGTGACAAACTGCGAGGCGTCTCGGCACGCGCGCCCGGTCGCCGAGAGAAACAGTTCCACCCACGCCAGCTGACCCGCCATCGGCGAACCGTCGATCCGGGTCTCGTCGAGTGCATCCACGTATCTATCGGCCTGCGTCGCAAGCACCAAGGAGATCGGCGGTACAACCCGCGTCGCAACCCCGCGTCGGCGTAGAACCAACTGAATCAGTGCTCGCCCCGTACGCCCATTACCGTCCGCGAACGGGTGGATCGTCTCGAACTGAGAATGGGCGAGCGCGGCTTGCAGGAGCGCTGGATGTTCGTCTCCTGAGAGGTATGCAGCCAGGTCAGTGAGGAGTTCGGGAACGAACTCCGCGGGCGGCGGCACGAAGGCGGCCGAGCACGGGTTGGCTCCGCCGATCCAGTTCTGCTCACGGCGCACGATGCCAGCCCAAGCCTCTTCTCGCGTAGCCGCGAGCAAGGCCTTGTGGATGGCTGTGATGTCGTCGACGCTGACCGGTCTAGCCGGGTCCGCCGCCAAGGTGAGTGCTTCATCGAGCGCCCGAACGTTGCCGAGGACGGCGCGCGCGGTGGTATCCGTGACTGGCAACCCTTCGCGTTCGGTCTCCTCGCTACGCGCGAGTCGGCGAACGTTCACCACCAGGCCATCGATATTCGACGAAGCAACCGCCTCCGCCCGCAGCAAGAATCGTGCAAGTGGTTCGAGGTTCGCCAGGCCCGGGTGCGCGTCGTTGAGATGACGCACCTGCTGCTCGATGTCGGCGAGGTCGGCCGCGACAGAAGCTCTCAGTTCCAGGTCAGCGCCTACGAGGGTGTCGGCGACATATGCTCGGAACCGGCAAGGTGTGCGCTCCGCGCGCGTCGCTCCCGCGGGATCGCCTGGCCAGACTCGTTCCTCGTAACGTCCCAACAACGACCTCCCATATTCAAGGTTACGGCATAACCTTGAATATGACCCAGTCATGTTCAACGTTGAGCGGGCGACGGCTCCAACCGAGCCGTCGACAGGCGCCGAGCCGCGGATCATCGTCTTGTGGTCATGAGTTGAGTCGAGTATTGGTCGTGGCCGCATGCAGTCACGACCGCAATACTCTGCGTTGGAACCTGAGACGACAATCGCCGACGGCACACTGATCGATCAAGAGAAATTCGTATGGCGACCTCTGCGGCGCACTGCGCCGCTATCCATCGTGCTGGACGTCGAGTATCCGTGTCGCGTCCATGTAGAAGGTATGGCTTTCATTTCGTGCTCGCAACGCAGCGGCAAGTCTTGATCGGCCTCCGTCCGTGTGCTGTCGTATCGCCGTTGGGGGATCGAGCCACAAGGCGTCGGCGATCTCTTCCTCTTGCAGCCTGAGAACAACACCGCTGGCGACGCGCTCGGTATCGAAGACAAACATCAAGCTCGCCGGAGTGCTGTCCGTCGCCGGCTTGTGCTGGACCACAAGAAGACGAGTCACGGGCAATACGAGTCCTGTCTCTTCGAGTACCTCGCGCTCGGCGGCGGCAGCGGGTGATTCACCCTCTTCGACCACCCCACCTGGAAGGACGAGACCTTCTCGATCGACGGTTCTGACCAGCAGCGAGCGCCCATTCTCGTCGGTGATCAACATCCCCGCGGCGGCGGATTGGGCGGGCAGGTCTGCGAAGAAGGGCCGGCGCCGATCGTCACTCGCCGTCATGGTCGAGTCGGCGTCGCGCTGACATCCGCGGCCAGTGCGACGTCGATGATGTCCGCCCGAGGTGTCCTGACCGCGGCCTCCGCCCTCGGGATCCAGGCCGCGTCATCCGTAGAACCGCCGATCTCGGTGGTACCGAGTGCTCCACCGGTCACCGTGGCAGCGAAGACGAGACGCACCGACTTGAACGGACGACCATGACGGCCGTCGGGCGCGGTGAAACTATGACATGCAAGCGGCGCGCCTACCGCCACGACATAACCGGTCTCCTCCTGCACCTCGCGGACGACCGCTGCCTCCAGAGACTCCTCGTATTCGACGCCGCCCCCGGGCAATGTCCATCCTGGCGTACCTCCCCCAAAGCCGTTGTACCAGGTCAGCAGCATCCGATCGGCGTCGTCCACGATGACGGCGTAGGCGGCAAGCCGGGTGTCGTACTCCGTGAAGTGCACAAGCCAACGCTACTGGTTCGGGTGCAAGCGCTCAGAGCCAGCCGGTCCAGCACCGCAACAGGTCAGGAGGGCCCGCGGCCGAGCGGTCTCCGGTGGATCCGCGCGCTCACGCGCCTCGACCTGCCATGAATATGTAGATTGCGTATATTGACGCGCCTGGCGGCAACCCTCCGCGGAGCGCTGCGTTCAGGGTGAGGATGACCGTAATGGAGTCTTACGTCGAGCGAGCGCCACGGCCGGAGCTGGCGGGCGTGGTGCGGACCGTCTGGATCCAGCGCACCGGCGAGGCGGCATGCGTGCAACGGCATCTGCCTACCGGCGGGATAGAGATCCACTTTCCGCTCGGCCGCCATCCTCAGCTCGTCGGCCCGCTGACCGGCCCCGAGATAGAGGTCATCCCCGCACACACCACGATCGTAGGTGTGCGGTTCCACCCGGGCGCCGCACCGCCCATTCCGACGACGCTCGACGACCTGGTGGATCAGCGCCTGCGGCTGACGGAGCTGTGGGGCAGCTCGGTGGACCATCTCGCGGAGGTGATGGCCGGGGCTGAGACACCCGAGCGGGCGCTCATATTCCTGCAGGCCCACCTTCTGCGAGAGTATCGTCGTTCAGCTCGAGTGGATCCACTGGTGAACGAGGCGGTCCGAGCCTTGATGCCATGGCGGGCGGTCAACATCGAAGCCCTCGCCGTCCACCTCGCCCTCTCCGCGAGCCAATTGCGTCGCCGCTGTCTGCACGCACTGGGGGTGAGCCCCAAGGTCCTCCAGCGGACGTTGCGATTTCAGGGCTTTCTCGCGCTGGCTCAGGCAGGCATCCCGGCCACGGGCCGGCGCGGTGCGGACGGCGTGGCCGGCCTGGCGGTAGACGCCGGGTACGCCGACCAAGCGCACCTCAGCCGAGAGTGCCTCCGTCTGACCGGTCTCACCCCGCGCCGGCTTCTCGGCGGCGACGTCGAGCGGTGCGCCTGCGGCCATGACCACTCCGCCTCCTACATGCCCTTCCTCGCCACCCGCGGCAGGCCACCGCTTCGCATCTGAAGGTGCGCGATTCGTTCAAGACCCCGCCGTCGCGCCGCCCGTAGCTTCGGCCCTGTGCCAGACTTATCCGAGCTCAGTGGTTCACTCGACGGCCAGCTGTTCAGGCCGGACTCGGCGGGCTACGAGGCGGTCCGCCGCCCGGTCAACTCTGCCTATGGGGATGTGCGTCCCCGGCTCGTTGTTCTGTGCCGCTCGGTCTCCGACGTCGCCCGTACCGTGACCTACGCGACCGCCACCGGGGATCGCGTCGCCTCTCGTGGCGGCGGACACTGCTTCGCGGGCCGCTCATCGACAGACGGCATCGTGCTCGACCTGTCCGGTCTCGATGGTGTATCGGTGGCGGACGACGGGACCGCCACGATCGGAGCGGGGGCCCGCCTCAGGCAGGTGTACGCGGCGCTGCACGCTCACGGCCTGACCCTGCCGGCCGGATGCGGTCCCACTGTGGGCATCACGGGCCTCACCCTCGGTGGCGGAATCGGCCTGCTGGGACGAATCTACGGGCTGACCTGCGACCGCCTTGTGGGCGCACAGGTCGTGCTCGCCGACGGCAGCGTCGTCGACTGTGACGATGACCATGAACCGGATCTGTTCTGGGGTCTGCGTGGTGCGGGCGGCGGCCAGTTCGGGGTGGTCACCTCCCTACGCTTCGACACCGTCGGCGAGCCGATCACCACCCGCATCCAGGCGCACTGGCCGGACTTCGCGCTCCACGAACTGGTCTCGGGTTGGCAGGCCTGGGCACCGGATGTCCCGGCCGGGCTCACGCTCAACCTCACCCTCGTGTCGGACGCCGGCGCGCCCATCCGGGCCACCCTCTTCGGCGCGTCTACGCTCACCGAGGAATCCACCAGGGACCTGCTGCGCGGGTTCGTCGACCAGGTTGGCACGGCGCCGGCGATCGACGTGCGTCCCGGGCTGCCGTACCACCACCTGAAGGACACCTTCGCCGACCCGAGAGATGCGCCCGTCCGTGCTCCGCGGTTGAGGTCGGAGTTCTTCTCCCGTCCGATGGCCCACAACACACTGGGATCGCTTCTGACACTGCTCGACGAGGCACGGCCGACGCCGGGCCGACGGGAGATCACATTCACCGCGATGGGTGCGGCCTACAACAGCGTCGCCGAGGACGCCACCGCGTTCGCCCACCGCAGCGAACGCTTCCTGCTCGAGCACATCGCCGACGAGAGTGATCCCTGGGTCGACGCCTCATGGGCAACCGCCCACGCCGACGGGTCGGGACGCGTCTATCCCAATTTCCCCGACCCCGCACTCAACGATTGGGCCACGGCCTATCACGCGCGCAACTACCCCAGGCTGGCAGCAGTCAAGTACGCCTACGACCCGCACCGATTCTTCGGCTTCCCGCAAGCCATCTGATCAACCGCGAAGGAGTGACATGAGCAAGGTCATCAGCGCGCTATCCGTCTCGGTGGACGGCTATATCACCGGCCGCGACCCGGGTCCCGGGCGCGGACTCGGCGACGCCGGGTTCCTCTTCGACTGGTACTTCAACGGTGACACGCCGAGCCAGGTGTTCGACGGTTTCAAGCTCAGCGAGCCCAGTGCCCGTTTCTTCGATGCGCTCGCCGCCCGTGCGGGTGCGGTCATCTGCGGACGGAACACCTATGAGGACTCCGATCGCTTCGGCGACGACGGCAGCCCCCACCCGACGGCACCCCTATTCGTGCTCAGTCACCGGCCGGCACCGCGGATGTACGGGCGCCAGACACTGATCACCACTGGCATCGACGACGCCGTCGCGGCAGCCAAGGAGGCGGCAGGCGACAAGGATGTCGGCCTGATGGGCGGGGGTGTGGTGACCGAGGCGCTCAACGCCGGCCTCGTCGACGAGATCGTATTGCACCAGGTGCCGGTCTTGGTGGGCAGTGGGCGACCGTACTTCCAGACGCTCCCGGAGCACGTGCGGCTGCGACTGATCGAGCTCGTGCCGGCGCCTGGTGTGACCCACCTGCATTACGAGGTCCTCCGATGATCCTGGTCATCGGAGGACCGGACATGAACCGACTCAAAGGAGCACGCCCATGATTGACCCGGATGTCCGCCGCGTACTCGACGGCACCTCGATCGCCCACCTCGCGACCGTCCTCCCCGACGGCGCGCCCCACGCCGTGCCCGTCTGGATCGGCACTCACGGCGACCGCATCGCCTTCCTTACCGGACCGGATGCATGCAAGGCACGCAACCTGCGTCGCGACCCGCGAGTGGCAGTCTCGATCGCGCCAGTCGACAACCCGTTCGAGCCGATCGTCGTCCGTGGGCACGTCGTCGAGTGGATCGAGGGTGACGCTGCGTGGGAGATCATCGACAGAATCTCCACGAAGTACATCGGTGCGCCCTATCCCCGGGAACAGGAACGCATCGTAGCCCTGATCGTGCCCGAGCGGCAGATCGTCGGTATCGGCTGAGCAGCAGCGTAGAACCAGCAACCTGCGTGCCCGGCCGACACGGACAACGTCAGTCCACGCACAGGCAGAAGGGATGGCCTGCCGGGTCGAGGAACACCCGGAAGGTCTCGCCCGGCTGGTACTCGTGCTTGGTCGCGCCGAGCTCGAGCACTGCGGCCTCTGCGGCATCAAGATCGTCGACGATCACATCGATATGCATCTGCTGCGGCAACTCCTGGTCCGGCCACCTGGGCTGCGTGTAGCCCTCGACCTGCTGGAAAGAGATACATTGCCCGTGGTCCGCGCGGATGTCGGCCCAGTCGGAGGAGACGTCGACCTTCCAGTCGAGCATCGCGCCATAGAACCGCGCGAGTGCACCGGGATCAGAACAGTCGATGACGAAGCTGGGAAAGCGTGCGATAGCCATGTCGATGACGGTACGCCGCGTTCCGGACGACATTCGTCCGGAAAGAGTTCAGACGTCGATGTCGAGATCCTGCGCCCCGCTCCGTCCCCGCAGTGAACGCGTCGACAATGGACGCACCAGCACCGAGAAGTACCACCGTGGCCAAGTACCTACTGCTCAAGCACCACCGCGGCGCACCGGCGGCGGTCAACGACGTACCGATGGATCAATGGACGCCGGAGAAGGTCTCGGCCCACATGGCATACATGCATGATTTCGCGGCCCGGCTGTACGCCGAGGCAGCTCACCACGCACCCAACCTCGCCGAGCGCAACCACCTCATGCGCCAAGCCACTCGGCTCAACTCGCAACTGGGCCGTTGACCGGTCGCACTCGGAGAATCGCGTCACCGTCGATGCACAGTGCCGCGTGCGGCGAGCGGCCTTCAGCGCGTCGCAGTTTATCGGGGAGTTTATACGGCGTGAGCAGTGACATAGATATAAACTCTCGCTCCTGTCGAAGCTGCCTTGCAAGCGATCGCCGACGGTCCCCGACGGCCCAGCACGCGGGCTCAACATCCGTTGGCTACCTGGTCCTGCGCTCCGTGGCGGTCGTTGACATGGCAGAGCCGCTTGGTGTCGACCCAAGGCCGATTTGGCCGTCCACGATGGTCCCGATGACGTCCCTATAGCACGCTCACGGGGGATGGTCTCGCTCATCACGCAGCGGCTTTGCCCTGGGCCTCAGCGCGGTGACCAGTGCATCTAGCCCATCGAACCGCCAGTCGAACGTATCGGAGCGTGCCGGCGGATCACCGACCGGTCGCCGCACGTAGGCGGTCCGCATGCCGTTCGCCTGCGCGCCCCGGAGGTCCCAGGCGTGGGCGGCCACCATGAGGACGCGCTCCGGCGCACACCCAGCGGTGTCGATGGCAAGCTGATACACCTCCGGTGCCGGCTTGTAGGCCTGGACGTCTTCAGCGGACAGCGCTTGATGCCAGCGCAGGCCGGCATGGGCGTTGAGCCGGAACAGGGCGGTGCGGCTGGCATTGGAGAGTCCTAGCACGGGGAAATGCCGCCCGAGCCGATCGAGACCCGCAACCGAGTCATGCCATGCGGGCAAGCGTTGCCCCGCCGCGGCCAGCTTGGCGATGGCCGCGGGGTCGGCCAGCCCGGCATGGGCCGCCACCCGACGAGCGGCCTCTGCGTCGATGATCTCGGTGTTGGCGTATGGGCGGTCGCCTCGTGCGATGCGGTGCTGCTCGAGATCGCGATGTCTCTGCCACATGGCCAACAACTCATCGACCGACGCATCGTCGAGCGTGGGCACCGCGTCACGAATCCCGGCCCGGAGTCCGCTGGGTTCGTCGACCAGCGTGCCGAGCACGTCGAGGACGACCGCCTCGATGCCGCGGACCTCGGCCACACCGTCTCCCCTCGTCGTACCGTCACTAGTTAAACCGGTGACGATATTGTCATGGCCGCCGTCACCGGTCAAGATGGTGACGTGGATTTTTCGTTCGTCAGCGGCAACCCCGCACTCGACCTGGCAGCGACCGTGGGGTCTCGCCGAGATAAGCCTGTCGATACCTTGCTCACACCGGCCGACCTCGAGCGGTGGGTGGCCGATTGCCATGAACTTCCCGACCACGTGACCGTCGACGCCCCCGCCCTCGGAACCACCGTGTCACTGCGAGAAGCGATCTACCAGCTCGCTCTCGATCGTGTGCTCGACCGGCCCTTCGATCCGGCCAGCGTGGAGATCGTCAACAACGCGGCCGCCGGACCAGCGCTGACGATCAGACTCAGCGATACGGGAGTACACATGTCAGGCGACATGACCGCGGTACTCTCGCACATCGCCCGAGCCGGAATCGCCGTGCTCGCCGACTCCCGGGCCTGCCTCAAGGAGTGCGGCCGCACCGGCTGCACCCGTATCTATCTCGACCGCTCCCGTGGCGCCCGGCGCACGTGGTGCGGAATGGAGGAGTGCGGCAATCGAGTCAAAGCCGCCGCTTATCGCGCGCGCAAACGAGCCTCGGCCGACGGATAGAACGATCGACGAGTCGCGGGCTTCTGGCAGGCTGATCTTCATGCCGGGAGCACTCAGTCAGGACGATGCACGGATTCGGTTGGAGTGGGGTCCGAGAGGCGCATCGGAGACGTCGGCCGGTGCCGGCTTCGCCGTCGTCGTCGACGTCCTCAGCTTCACCACTACACTCAGCGTCGCCGTGGACCGAGGGATCGACGTCTTCCCCTACCGGTGGAAGGACAACGGCGCTATCGACTTCGCCCAGGCGCACTCGGCTACGCTCGCCGTCGGACGATTGGAAGCGCAACGCCAGCCGGGGTACTCAGCAGTCAGTCTGTCTCCGTTCTCGGTGAGGGAAGCCGACGGTCTCGGCCGTTTGGTGCTTCCCTCGCCGAACGGATCAACGATCTGCTCCGAGCTGGCAGACACTGGCGCCACGGTGCTCGGCGCCTGCCTGCGCAATCGTTCTGCCGTGGCGCGATGGCTGGCCGCACAGCTCGACTCGCCTTCCAGTACCGCCATCACGGTAGTCGCGGCGGGTGAACGGTGGCCCGGCGACGGGTCGCTTCGACCGGCGGTCGAGGACATGTGGGGTGCTGGCGCAGTCGTCGCCGCTCTTGAGGATCTCGGCGCCGGACCCTTAAGCCCGGAGGCAGCAACGGCCGCGGGCGCATTCCGCGCTGTCCAACCCTCACTCTCAGCGGTGCTGGCCCGATGCAGCAGCGGCCGCGAACTCAGTGAGGCCGGTTTCAGCGACGACGTCCGCATCGCGTCCGAATTGGACGCGAGCATCTGCGTGCCCGTCCTGCGCGGCAGCCGTTTCGTCAATGCCGCCTGAGCCGACCAGTCAGGCTGAATCCTCGGTGACGTGCGTCATTCGACGTCAACCGGTTCGCCGCCGGTGAGCCGCAGAAGCTCGTCGTACGTGGTGGAGAAGACCGTGTGCGGATGACCGGCCGCCGCCCAGACCACGTCGTATTTGTCGAGCCAGCGGTCGACGAAGGTGCGCAGCCGGGTGGGGTGACCCACCGGCGCGACGCCGCCGATGGCCTGCCCGGTATGGCTACGCACGAAGTCCGGCTGAGCGCGACGCAGGGCGGCGAGACCGTGCTCAGCGGCCACCTTATCGGTGTCGACCCGATGTGCGCCGGACGTCAGGATCAGGACCGGCTCGCCGCCTGAATCGAAGATCAAGCTGTTGGCGATCGCGCCGACCTCGCAGCCGAGAGCGGCTGCGGCATCGGCGGCCGTGCGGGCCGCGTCGGGAAGAACCCTGATCTCGCCAGCAGCCCCGCCGTCCACGAGCGCGGCCCGAACCCGGGCAACGGTGGGATTGTCGTCAACCATGTCACAACACTCTAGAGGCCCGTCTCGTGCCGGACCGCTCCACGCGCACGTGTGCCCGGACCACCAAGCGGTGTCGCGGTTCCGCGACATCCGCACATGTCATGGAACCGCGACTTCGGACGTCTACCAAGGCCGGATCCGGTGACGAAAGTCGACGGTATCGTCAGCGAACGTGTCGTTCCTTCATCTGGTCACCATCGTCGTGGACGAATATGACCCGGCCATCGAGTTCTTCGTCGACGTTCTCGGGTTCGATCTGGTCGAGGATTCGCCGTCCCTGACCAACGACGGGCGGCCGAAACGCTGGGTCGTCGTACGGCCGCCGGGCGGGCAGACCGGCATCCTCCTCGCACAGGCGGACGGCCCTGCTCAGGCCGCTGCCGTCGGGAACCAGGCCGCCGGGCGGGTAGCGTTCTTTCTCCGGGTCGATGACTTCGACCACGCATACGAACGGATGGTGGCGGCCGGTGTCGAGTTCGTGACCGAACCCCGGACCGAACCGTACGGACGTGTCGTCGTGTTCCTCGACGTCGCCGGCAACCGTTGGGACCTCCTCGGCCCCGCCGGTTCTGGGTAGCCAAGAGGACCGGCCTTCCTGGCCCTGCATTGTGCATGGGCAGCCTGTCGGCAGGCCACGCGCAACAAGGGGCCAGGAGGCCGGGCGGTGGGCGGTTCAGTGGACGCGTCCCGGGCGCCCGGGAGTCAGCAGGGCGGCGACGACGGCCGACAATCCGGCAGCGACGGCGGCCACCACGAAGCCGTCGGTGAATCCGCTCAGCGTGTCCCCCACCAGGCTGGCCGCCGCAACGCTCGACATGACGGCCGCCCCGATCGAGGCGCCGAACTCGTGGAACGTGCTGACGATCCCGGAAGCGACGCCGGCTTCGTGCGGAGCCACCTGGCCGAGTGCCGTGGCCGACGCCACCACGAACATGGCGCCGGTCCCCGCGGCCGCGACCGCCACGCTCACGACGACCACCACCGGGCGCATCGACACGGCCGGCGCGGACATACCGACGGCGGCGATGGCCAGGCCCGCCACACCGAGCGGGCGGGCGCCCCACCGGCCGATAACGCGGCCTGTGGCATTCGCCCCGATCATCGTCGCCAGCGCCACCGGCAGGAACAGCAGACCGGTGTGCAGGGCACCGTACCCGCGCGCATGCTGGAAGTAGAACGTGCCGAGGAAGAACACGGCGATCATCAGCGCTGTCGCCATCAGGATGAGGAACGTACCGGTTGCCACCGGGCGCCGAGCCAGCAGCATGACGTCCATCAGCGGGGACCGTGCCCTGCGCTGCCACACCACGAACAGTGCGTAGCCCACAGCCGCCAGCAGCAGAAGCAATCCCGTGGTGGCCGTCAGCCAGCCATGATCCCCGGCGCTGATCAGCGCGTAGATCACGGCACCGGACGATGCGGTGACCAGGGCCGCTCCGAGCACGTCCACGCGCGCACGCGGCACGGCGCCGCCCTGGCGCGGCAGCATGACAGCCAGCGCGACGACGATCGCCAGCCCGATCGGCACGTTGACGTAGAACACCCACGGCCAGCCCGGGCCGGCCGTCAACAACCCTCCGAGGAGCACACCTAGCGCGGCGCCACCGCCGCCGAGCGCCGACCACACGCCGAGGGCCCGGTTCCGTTCATCGCCGTCGAACAGCGTCACCACAAGCGACAACGCCGACGGCGACAGCAGCGCCGCCCCCACGCCCTGGGCGACGCGGCCGCTCAACAAGATCGCTCCGGTATCGGCGAGGCCAGTGACCAGTGACGCCGCTGTGAGCACCAAGAGGCCGGCCAGCACGACGCGCTTGGCACCGAGCAGGTCTGCTATCCGTCCTCCCAGGAGCATCAGTCCGCCGAACGTCAGCGTGTAAGCGCTGACCGTCCACGTCAGCGCCTCGCGTCCCATTCCCAGGTCGGTCTCGA
Organism: Phytoactinopolyspora halotolerans; assembly: GCF_010550675.1. Lineage (GTDB taxonomy): Bacteria > Actinomycetota > Actinomycetes > Jiangellales > Jiangellaceae > Phytoactinopolyspora > Phytoactinopolyspora halotolerans. Next base: position 29,402 of record NZ_JAAGOA010000008.1, read on the forward strand.
TGTGCGGCAGAGCGATAGCGACGACGGTGACATCCAGGATGAGCATCAGCTGCGCCACCCCCAGAAACCCTAGGATGCGCCATCGCCACGGATGCGGCGTCCTCTCCTGAACTGCTGATTCGCGGATCTCGCTCGATGTCATGGTCAGCCTCCCCAGCTAACTCGTATGTATGAATACGAGTTAGAACCCAGGGCCTAACTCGTACATTCCCATACGAGTAAACTTTTCTTCATGTCCGCCGACACCGCCCGTCCCCGCCGCCGCGCCGATGCCGAGCGCAGCATCGCGCGCATCGTGACCGCAGCCCGCGCGACTCTCAGCACGGACCCACACGCGACCGTCGACGACATCGTGAAGGCCGCCGGCGTGGGGCGGATGACGTTGTACGGGCATTTCCGCACCCGCCAGGAGCTGGTGGAGGCCGCACTCGCGGATGCGTTGCGAGCCGGCGAGGAGACGCTCGCGCACGTCGATCTCACCGGCGACGCACGCGACGCTCTGACCCGGCTACTGGAGTCGAGCTGGTCGCTGGTCGCGGAATCGGCGGCGCTGGTCGAGGCCGCGCAGGGCGTACTTCCCGCGGGGCGTATGCGCGAGCTGCACGCGGCGCCGGCCGAACGTCTCAACGAGCTCATCGAGCGGGGCCGACGTCAGGGCGTATTCCGGACCGACCTGCCGGTGTTCTGGCTGATCAATACCGTCCACTATGTCCTCCACGGTGCCGCGGAGGAGATCCGTGCCGGACGTCTCGACAGCGCCGACGCCGGGCGGGTCATCGTCGCGACAGTGCAGGCCATCGTCGCCGTCCCGGTCGGCACCGGCGGCACAGCCTCGGCGTGATCACCCGATCTGGCCCGCCGGCCGCGGATATCAGTGGGATACGGTGACGACGATCTTGCCGATCTGCACGTTCGACTCCATGTAGCGGTGCGCTTCGACCATGTGCTCCAGCTCGAATGTGCGGTCCACCACCGGCCGGAGCGCGCCGGAGCGTAATCCGGACAACACGAAGGCCTCGGCCCGGCGCAACCGCTCGGGATCGCGGGCGGTCTCCAGCATGGTGTAGGTGCGCATGTTCAGCGGCGGCATGCCGAGGTCGATCGCCGGGTACGGGGTCGGCTCACCACTCAGCGCGCCGTAGATCAGGAGCAGGCCGCCGTCGGCGACCACCGACGCCAGATCCCGCACGCCCGACCCGGCGACGGCGTCGAAGACGAACTCCGCGCCCCGGCCGCCGGTCACGGCACGCACCCGTTCCGCCACATCCTCCGACTCGGTCACGATCACCGCCGCCGCGCCTTCCTTGCGCAGGGTTTCCCTCTTGTCGGCCGTGCGGGTGACGGCGATCGGCGTGGCGCCGACGCGATTCGCCACCTGGATCGCGGCTAGGCCCACGCTGCTGGATGCGGCGTTCAACACCACCGTGTCGCCCGGCTTCATCCCTCCGACCTCGACCAGCGCGCCGTAGGCCGTCACGTACGGCATCCATACCGCCGCGCCCTCGACCGGACCCAGCTCATCCGGGCGACGGATCAGCGCCGCCGCGGGTACCACCGTCCGCTCGGCGTAGACCCCGTAGTCGTTCTGGGAGAACGCGGGCACGGTGCTGACCGGCTGGCCCACCCGGACTCCGGTGACCCCGTCGCCGACCGCCTCGACGACACCTGAGGCCTCGTTGCCCAGTGTCGCGGGGAACCGTCGTACCGGCTCAATGTAACGGCCGGTACGGAAGAGCACCTCGGCCCGGTTCAGGCCGATCGCGTCCACCCGGATCAGCACCTCGCCAGGGCCGGGCTCGGCGACGTGGTGCTCCTCCAGCCGCATCACCTCGGGGTCACCGAGCTCATGGAAGAACACCGTCCTGGACATGGCACCACCCTTTCGCTGCGGCCGAGGCTCATTGAAGACGAAAGTACGATGAGTGTCAAACTTTGATAGCCGTCGTACTATTGAGCCATGGACACGGATCGAGTCCCGGAGCATCCCGACGTCAGGAGCGTCACGGTCCAGCAGGTGCTCGAGGCTTTGGTCGACCCGGTACGACGGAGCATCATCACCCAGCTCTCGGGCTCCCCGGCCGATATCGCGTGCGGTGCGTTCGATCTTTCGGTGAGCAAGTCCACCGCCACTCACCATTTCCGGGTCCTGCGCGAGGCCGGGCTCATCCGGCAGTACTACGTCGGCACGTCCCGGATGAATTCGCTGCGCCGCGACGAGTTCGACGACCGCTTCCCGGGCCTGCTCGACGCCGTCGTCAGTGCCGACCACGCGACGCCCGCCCAGCACCGTCCCTGAGCTTCACCTGGAGAAATGATGTGACACCCGGGACACAAACCACCAGGATCGGCTTGTGACCAACCACGAGGTGCCGCCGCTGCTCGGTCAGATCGCCCACGCCGTCTCCGGGGCGATCGACCGTGCCCGCCCCGAGCTCGCGGGAGCGGCTCCCGTCGTACGCCGGTCCGAGCATGCCGACTTCCAGTCCAACGCAGCCCTCGCCCTGGCCAAGCGCGCACGCACCGCGCCACGAGGGCTGGCCGCGGAGCTGATCGCGCACCTCGGTGACTCCGCCATCGGCGCGGCGGAACTGTCCGGGCCGGGTTTTCTCAACCTCACCGTTCCCGACGAGGCGATCTGGCGGCAGGTGTCCTCCCGGCTGAACGACGCGCGTCTGGGTGTCGGCGTCCCGAACGCGGGGCAGCGGACGGTCATCGACTACTCCGGGCCGAACATCGCCAAGGAGATGCACGTCGGGCACTTGCGTACGACGATCATCGGCGACAGCCTCGCTCGCGTGCTCGAGTTCCTCGGGGCGGAGGTGGTCCGGCAGAACCACCTCGGCGATTGGGGCACCCAGTTCGGGATGCTCATCCAATACCTCGGCGAGCACCCCGAACTCACCTGGCACCACGGCGAGGTGACCGGCCGTTCGACGTCGGCCGTCTCCGTCTTGGACGCGGTGTACAAGGCCGCCCGCCGGCAGTTCGACGCCGACCCGGATTTCGCCGATCGTTCTCGGGCGCGCGTCGTCGCCTTGCAGTCCGGCGACGCCGCGACGCTCGCCATGTGGCGGGAGATCGTCGCCGAGTCGGAGAAGGCCTTCCGCGATATCTATGACCGTTTGGATGTGCTCATCACCCCGGAGGACTCCGTCGGCGAGTCGTTCTACAACCACCTGCTCGACGGCACCGTCACCGAACTCGTCGACGCCGGGATCGCCGTCGAGAGCGAGGGCGCGCTGGTGATCTTCTCCGAGGAGGTCACCGGGCCGGACGGCGAGCCGGTTCCGCTCATGGTGCGCAAGCGCGACGGCGGCTACGGCTACGACACCACCGACCTCGCCGCCGTCCGGTACCGGACCGGAGAGCTCAACGCTGAGCGCCTGCTCTATGTCACCGACTCCCGTCAGGCGCTGCACTTCCGGTTGATCTTCGAGGCCGCCCGCCGCGCCGGATGGCTCACCGACGACGTTCCAGCTGAGCACGTCGCCTTCGGCACCGTACGCGGCCCCGACGGCCGACCGTTCAAGACCCGTGAGGGCGGCACCGTACGGCTGATGGCTCTTCTCGACGACGCGGTGACCCGGGCCCGCGCGGTGGTGGCCGAGAAGGACCCTGATCTGGACCCGGCAGAGCTCACACGGATCGCCGAGGTGGCCGGCGTCGGCGCGGTCAAGTACGCCGACCTGTCGACGTCGCGGGTCAAGGACTACCTCCTCGACGTCGACCGGATGGTGTCCTTCACCGGCAACACCGGTGTCTACCTGCAGTATGCGCACACCCGCATCCGGTCGATCCTGCGCAAGGCCGGCAACGCCGAGGTCTCCGTGGACCCGAGAGTCCGGCTCGAACCGGCCGAACGGGCGCTCACGCTCGGACTCGACGACTACGGCACGACGCTGGCCGAGGTCAGCGACACGCTGGAGCCGCATCACCTGTGTGCTTATCTCTATGCCCTGGCTCGCGACTTCACCACCTTCTACGAGACGTGCCCAGTGCTGACCGCCGACGAGCCGGTCCGTCGCAATAGGCTCGCGCTATGCCGGCTCACCGCCCGCACCCTGGAGCACGGACTCGGGCTGCTGGGCATCACCGCCCCGGAACGGATGTGAGAATCACGATGAGAGGCCGCCGCACCCATGGCTGAACCACTTGACCCTAGCGGGGAAGGTCAGCGCTCAAAGTCTGAAGGGCCACGTTGACGGCGGTTGCGCGAAGCTCGTCATGGGGGATGTCGGTGAACAGCGTGGCGCACCTGCTCAGACCATTGGCGACGATGACGGCACGGATTCGCTGTTCGTTCGTTGCGTCAGCGCCGAACAGCAGCAGCTGGAAGGTGCTGGCCAGCCGTGGAATCCAATTCTCGGCATCCACCTCGGCCAAACCCGACGGGTCCAGGCTGAGGGCGAGGAAAGCCATGCGGTGGGCGTAGTTGAGGTCGAAGAAGCGTTCCAGGATCTCCCGCTGTGACGAAGGCGCCTCCGCCGACATCTCACTCAGAAAGCGCTCGACGTCATCGATCCCGGGCTGCAGGACGCTGCGGATCAGATCGTGCTTGGTCGGGAAGTGATAGTAGAGCGCCGCCTTGGTCAAGCCGAGACGATCGGCGATGTCTTGCATCGTGGTGTTGGCGAAGCCCTGGCTCACGAACAGCTCGAGCGCGATGCCGTGGATCCGCTGCCTGGTATCCCGGACCCGTCCGTCACGTCGGCGTTGCGGCTGCTCAAGCTCCATGCGCTCCTCCCTGTCCCGCATGCGTGACGCACCGCTGATGCGCCCGCAAGGACTCATCCTATACAGCCGGTAACTTACCAACCCGTCGGTAGACAACTGACTCAATGGTAAGTTACTTTGGCACAGCCGCCTGGCGAACGTGATCGGGGTGATGTCGCCATGAGACACGCGAACTCCGGCGCCGCCCGGCCAGCTGCCGGCGACATGCCGCTGAGCCGGGAAGGCACTCTGGCGGGAACCTGGACGCTGATCCGCTTCATCCTCCGTCGCGACCGGGTGAGGATTCCGGTGTGGACGGTAGCCGTCGGGGGCTCCATCGTGGGGACGGCACTGAGCTACGCAGACACCTTCCCGACCCAGACCGACCTGGATAGCCGTGCCGAACTCGCCGGCACGCCGGTCTTCGTCGCTTTCAACGGCCCTGGCTTCGGGCTCGACAACTACACGCTCGGCGCAATGGTCGCCCACGAGACGCTTTACCTGGCGATCATCCTCGTCGCGCTCATGAGCGTCTTCCTGACGGTCCGGCACACGCGCGCGGAGGAAGAGAGTGGCCGGGCGGAGCTCGTGAGGTCAGCCGTCACAGGCCGCCATGCCATGCTGGCGTCCAGCCTGGTCGTGGTCTCTGCCCTGAACGTCGTCGTCGGGCTGCTCACCGCCGCAGGACTGTCCGGCATCGATCGGCTAGACGGTCGCGGCTCGTTGACATTCGGTATCTCCATGATCGCGGCCGGACTGGTCTTCACCGCGGTGGCCGCCGTCGTACTCCAGGTGACCGAGTACAGCAGAGGAGCCGTCGGCATCGGCGTCGCGGTACTCGGAGCCAGCTATGCGGTCCGCGCTGTCGGCGATGTCAGCGAGACCGGCCTGTCCTGGTTATCCCCCTTCGCCTGGTCGCTGCACACCCGCGCGTACGTGGACGAGCGGTGGTGGCCGCTGCTGCTGTCCCTCACGCTCGCCGTCGTCCTGACCGCTGCGGCCATCATGCTCAACGCGCGCCGTGACGTGGTTGCGGGACTCATGCCCGCACGTCCTGGGCGCCCACACGCATCCCCTCGGCTGACCCGACTGGGTGGACTGCCCTTCCGGCAACAGCGAGCCGGCATGCTCGCCTGGACGGCCGGCCTCGCCCTCCTCGGCGCCGCCTTCGGCCCACTGCTCAGCGACATCGAGGAGTTCGTCGCTGAGAACGAACGGGTTCAGGAGATCGTCGCCGCAGCCCAGGGTGCGACGATCATCGAGTCGTTCCTGGGCACCATCACCGGCATGCTCGCCTTGCTCGCCACCGGTTTCGCGGTCTCCTCGGCCCTCCGGATGCGGAACGAGGAGGCCGTCGGCCGACTGGAGCCGCTCCTCGCCACCGGGCTCCCCCGCCACCGATGGATGGCCGGATACCTCATCGTCATGCTGGGTGGCAGCATGATCGTCATGCTCGCCGGCTCGCTCACACTGGGCGTCACGGCGTCCATCGACCAGCGCGACCCGGCGCTGGTGTTCAATCTGCTGGCAGCGGGTGTGGTACACATGCCGGCGATCTGGGTGGTGGCCATGCTCGCGGTGGCACTCTTCGGCGTGCTGCCGAGGTTGGCCCCAGCCGCATGGCTGGTGCTCGGATACGGCGTCATTGTCAGCCTGCTGGGACCCGCGATCGGATTGGAGGAGTCGCAGCTGCGCAATCTCTCCCCCTTCGACCACGTCCCAGAGCTGCCTGGGGCGGAGTTCAGCATCATGCCGGTCGTCATCCTCAGCGCCATAGCCGTCGGGCTGGCCCTTGCCGGCCTCGCCGGATTCCGCCGCCGCGATCTCCACGCCGCCTGATCCGGTTCCAACGACGGCCCGACACCAGCAGGCCACCGCGCGATCCCGCCCGGCGATCACTACAATTTCAGACCTGGGTCAGGGAGAGGACGCGCCGATGGACCATGTGGAGATCATCGACAACCTCGATCGCCGTCGTTTCGAGATCTACGACGGCGCAGACCTGGCGGGGTTCCTCGAATACCGCGTGGAGTCGGCCGCCATCTCATTGATCCACACCCAGATCGACCCGCATTTCCAGGGCAAACACCTCGCCGGAAGGCTTGTCCGGCATGTCCTGGACGAAGCCCAGGGACGCGGCCTCGCAGTCCTGCCATGGTGTCCTTTCGTCCGAGACTGGATCATCGGCCATCCGGCCTACGTCGCTCTCGTGCCGGAATCCCGGCGGGAGGAATTCGGCCTGACCGAGGTCGCCGCCTCGTCCGACTCCGACACGGACGGTGCGTCGCCGGAGTACTGAGTTCTACTCACCCTGGCTGTGGTGCGACTATTAACTCGAACGTGCACATTCCCCACCAGGAGGCCGGGTGAGCCGCAGGCCGGTACTGCTGACTGTCGAGGACGATCCCACGGTCGGCCGGGTGATCGCGCGCGATCTGCGCCGCCGTTACGGCCAGGCCTATCGCGTGGTTCGCGCACAGAACGGCCCAGAGGCGCTGGAAGCGCTCCGGGAACTCACGGTGCGAAGCGAGGCTACCGCGCTGATCCTGGCGGACTATCGCATGCCGGGCATGAACGGCATCGACTTTCTCGAACGAGCCATGGACCTCGCTCCGCGCGCACGCCGCGTGCTACTCACCGCGTATGCGGACACAGACGCGGCGATCCGGGCCGTCAACGATGTGGACCTGGACCATTACCTGCTCAAGCCATGGGATCCACCCGAAGAACAGCTGTACCCCGTGCTCGACGAGCTGCTCGAGACGTGGGCGGCAGGCAGCCGCCCCGGGTTCGACGGCATCAACATCATCGGGCATCAGTGGTGCGCGACCACCCAGGCGTTGAAGGAATTCCTGGCGAGTAATCAGATTCCCTATCGGCACCTCCAGGGTGAGGACGCCAGAGCCCTTGCCCAGGCCGCCGGGATCGGAGACGATGCCGCGCTGCCGGTGCTGGTGATGGATGACGGCGTGGTGCTCAGCCGCCCCAGCCTGCGCGACGTCGCGGAACGCTGCGGCCTGGCCACCACCGCGGGCAGCCCGTTCTACGACGTCGTGGTGGTAGGCGGTGGGCCGGCTGGCCTTGGCGCGGCGGTCTATGCGGCGAGCGAGGGGCTGCGCACACTGCTGGTGGAGCGGGCCGGCGTCGGCGGCCAAGCAGGCAGGAGCAGCCGGATCGAGAACTACCTCGGATTTCCGCACGGCGTATCCGGCGCAGATCTCGCCCAACGGGCACGTGAACAGGTGCTCCGCTTCGGTGTAGAGGTCATCACCACCGCCGAGGCGGTCGGGCTCGAGGCACGCGGCGACGGGCGCGTCGTGCGGTTCAGCGACGGCACCGAAGTCACCGCGCATGCCGTCGTCCTCTCCACCGGTGTGTGGTGGGCCCGGCTTCCCGCCGACGGCGCCGAACAGCTCGCCGGCCTGGGCGTGTACTACGGCGCCGCCGCACACGAGGCGGCCGGCTGTAAGGATCAGGACGTCTACATCGTGGGCGCGGCGAACTCGGCCGGTCAGGCGGCGCTGCACTTCGCTGAATACGCCAAGCGCGTCGTCATGCTCGTCCGCGGGCCGGACCTTCGTCGCCGGATGTCGGAGTATCTGGTCACCCGGATCGAAGCCCATCCCAGCATCGACGTGCGCACTTGCACCGAGGTCACCACGTGCGCCGGCGACGGCCACCTGGAGCGCATCACCGTCACCGACACCCGAGACGGCCGGACCGAGGAACTCCCCGCCGACCGGCTGTTCGTCTTCATCGGCGCACAACCACCCACCGACTGGCTGAGCGACGCCTTCCTCCGGGACGATCGCGGTTTCCTGCTGACCGGCCCGGCGCTGTTGGACGACGACGGGCGTCCGCCACGCACGTGGCCGCTGTCACGTTCCCCTTACCACCTGGAGTCCAGCGTTCCCGGCGTGTTCGTCGCGGGCGACGTCCGTGCGGAATCGGTGAAACGGGTCGCCTCCGCGGTCGGCGAGGGCGCCATGGCCATCACCCTCATCCACCGTTACCTGGAGGCCACGTGAGCGCAGAAGCACGCATCGACCTGGCCGAACTACGCACGCTGTTCCTCTTCGAGGGACTCACCGAAGAACAGTTGCGGTTCGTCGCCGATCGGTCCAGCGTCCGCGCCTATCCGGAGAACGGCGTGGTCTTCCGCGAAGGGGAGCCGTCCGACGCGCTGTGGGTGTTACTGGACGGAACGCTGCGGCTCATCCGCCACTCCGAGGACGACGACGTCCTGGTCAACGAGACCGACCACCGGGGCGCCTACGCGGGCGCGGTCCGCGCGTTCGCCAGCTCGGCCGCGCAGACATACCAGAGCTCGCTCATCGCCGTCCGGCCGAGCCGATTCCTGCGCTTCCCAGCCGACGACTTCGCTGCCTTCATTCAGCGCTGGTTTCCGATGGCCAAGCACCTCTTCGACGGCCTGTACGTCGGAATCCAGGCCGCGGAGGGCACGGTACGGCAGCGGGAACACCTCGCGCAGCTCGGCCGGCTCTCGGCGAGTCTGGCACACGAGCTCAACAATCCCGCCGCGGCCACGGTGCGGGCCAGCGGGCAGCTGCGGGCACGCGTCGCGCACATGCGACACAAGCTCGGCATGATCGCCGAGGGTCTGGTCGAACCGACCACATTGGCACGGCTGATCGCCATCCAGGAGGCCGCGGTGGAGCGTGCGTCCAAGAAGCGGGATCCGTTGACCCCGATCCAGGTGACGGATCTCGAGGATGAGCTCACGGACCATCTGGAGAGCCTCGGCGTCACCGGCGCCATCGACCTCGCGCCCGTATTCGTGGCCGCCGGCCTCGATCCCACCTGGGTCGACGACGTGGCCGCCGACGTCGGCCCCGATCTGGAGAGTGCGCTGCGCTGGCTCGGATACACGCTGGAGACGGAGGCGCTGATGGACGAGATCGAAGAGGCGTCGGCACGCATCTCGACGCTGGTCGAGTCGGTCAAGCAGTACTCCCATATGGACCAGGCCGCGCACCAGGAGATCGACATCCACCCGGGCATCGACAGCACGCTGACCATGCTCGGGCACAAGCTGGCCGGCATCGAGATCCGCCGGGACTACGACGACGCGCTGCCACGCGTCCCTGCCTACGCCGCGGAGCTGAACCAGGTCTGGACCAACCTCATCGACAATGCCGTCGACGCCATGGACGGTACGGGGGTGCTGACGGTGCGCACCTACCGCGACGCCGATGCGGTCGCGGTCGACGTGCAGGACACGGGGACCGGCATTCCGGCGGAGGTACGGAGCAGGGTCTTCGACGCCTTCGTCACGACCAAGGCCGCCGGCAAGGGCAGCGGGCTGGGTCTGGACAACGCCAAGCGGATCATCGAGCGGCGGCACCGAGGATCGCTCACCTTCGTCACCGGATCCGACGGCACCACCTTCACCGCCAGGCTGCCGCTCACCGCACGATAGTCCGGCGCTCGGCCACTTCGCCGCGATCCGCAACCACCGGGTTGCACTTCTCGATACAATGTGCAACTCTGTAGTTGCACATTCCATTCGCTCTTCGTGGAGGACCCGCATGGCCACGGACGTCGACACCATCGAGCGCGAGATCCTCATCGAGGCTCCGCTCTCGCGCGTCTGGAATATCGTGACGCGTGCCGAGCATCTGGGCACGTGGTTCGCCGATGCCGGCGCTGAGATCGACCTGCGCCCCGGCGGGGTTCTCACACTGACCTGGAAGGAATACGGCGCCCACGACGGCCGGGTCGAGACGGTCGAGCCACCCCACACGTTCGCCTTCCGCTGGGCGCTGCGGACCGGCGAACCGATCACCGACGGCAACTCCACGCTGGTGGTGTTCACCCTTTCGGCTGAAGGCGAAAGCACCAGGCTCAAGGTCGTGGAGAGCGGGTTCACCGCGCTCGCCGTCGACGCTGCCGGCCGCGCCAAGCATATCGAGGAGAACACCCAGGGCTGGCGCGCCGAGCTGGACGAACTGCGCGTGTACGCGGAGTCCGCCGGCGCATGAACCAGCCGGACCTCGACGCAGTGCTGGTCGCGCTGGCCGAGCCGACTCGACGAACGCTGCTCGACCTGCTCACCGAGCGCGGTGAGGCAAGCGCCAGTGCGCTCGCCCAGGCAATGCCGGTGACCCGGCAGGCGGTGGTCAAGCATCTCGGCGTGCTTGACGACGCCGGCCTCGTCACCGGTCGACGGATGGGACGCGAGGTTCTCTACCAGGCACGCCCGGAACGGCTCGAAGACGCCGCGCGGCGGATGAGCGCCCTCGCCGCCGTCTGGGAAACCCGACTGTCCGCAATCAAACGCCTTGCCGAGACCCCTGAGGAAGGAACACAACCATGAACCAGCCGACATTCGACGGCGGCGTCAACATCGCCATGAAGATCCCCCGCGTCCATTTCGAATCCACCGTCGCCTTCTACCGCGACGTACTCGGCCTCCCGACCGAGGACGTCAGCGGGTCCGATGTGGCCACCGGGGTGTCACGCAGTTACCGGTGCGCCTTCGGCCCCAGCACGCTCTGGCTGGACGAAGTCGAGACCTACAGTCAGACCGACGTATGGCTGCAGCTCAACACCGACGACATCGACGCTGCCATGGAACACCTGAAGGCGGCGGGCGTTCCAGCACGGGACGAGCTGGAACCGTTGCCGGACCCGTCGAGCGCGCATTGGATCGCCAACCCGGCCGGCGTGGTGCACCTGGTCAACCAGATGGAACCCACGCCCTGACCCAGCGCGGTCCGCGTGTCGCGCGACGGCGCTATGGTTGCGGCATGAAGGATGCAGCATTCATCCGAAAGATAGATTGCGTCCGGATACCCGTTCCCGACCTTGACCAGGGCCTCGATTTCTACTGCTCGCGGCTAGGCCACGAACTTATCTGGCGGACTGCGACACAAGCTGGCCTACGATTTCCAGAGTCGGACGCGGAACTCGTGCTGCAAACGGAGCATCCAGAACACGAGATCGACCTCCTCGTTGAATCAGTGGACCAGGCGCTCGAACATATCGAGGCAGCCGGCGGTTCCTGCGTGTCAGACCCCATAGAGATCCCAGTCGGCCGCGTCGCCGTCGTGCACGATCCGTTCGGCAACCCCTTTGTGCTGATCGAACTCTCCAAGGGTCGATACACCACGGACACGCAAGGCAACGTGACAGGCGTCGAAACATGAGCCTCTGCAGCCGCACGGCCAGGGACCTGCCCGCGGCCGGCCATCGTGCTGCGCTCGAGTTCAGGGAGCGACGTCGGCCGTATAGACAAGCACCTGTGTACCGGCTCCCTCGTCAGCGTCATCGGGGGCGGCATAGAGGGTGAGCCGCGCACCGTCGGCGGTGGGCTCGGCGTCCAGGTCCGTCGGATTGCGGGTGATGACGTGACCGGCCGTCGACCAGAGCTGCAGCGGCACCTCGTGCAGGATCCGGTGCTCGTCGCGGAGGTCGATCATGGCGAAGCCGCCCAGCTCGTAGCTGCCCTCGATGCCGGGCGGCGCCGCCAGTCCGGTCACCCCGGAGCACAGCGTCTTGCGGGACGCGACGTACTCACAATCCTGGTAGTCCAGGAAGTGGTTCTCGTTGAGCCAGAAGTCCTTCTGCTTCCCGGCAAGGCTCCATTCGTAGAACCGTCGCGAACCCCAGGACTGACCCACCAGGCGCCCGGACAGCTGGTCCACAACCACACCACCGATGTGGTCGTCCACGCCGAACAGCCGGGTCACCTGATACGTCTGTAGATCGATGCGATAGATGTCCGAGGAGCTGTCCGGACGGTACTCGGCGACCGGGACGTAGAGCGCGTCACCGTGCACGTCGATTCCGCCAGGGTGGTAGCGATGGCCGTCGGCGATCTCGATGTCCTCCAGCAGGTTGCCCTCGAGGTCGAGCACGAAGACGTGACCGACACCCCGGCCCGGACTGCGGTCGTAGCCGTCGATCGGCTCCGGATAACGCTCCGGCCGCTCGATCACCTCCACCGAGGACAGGTAGATCCGGTCGCCCACCACCTCCATCGCCTGTGGGTGGAACGTCTCGAAGTCCAGGTCGACGGTGTCGACGTGCAGCCACTCGGTGTTGCGGTCCACCTGCTCGAACGCCGAGACGAGCAGCTCGTCCCGGCCTTTCGGACGAGCGTCCCCGGCCGAGTCGGCGGACGTGGCGATCGCCGCCAACCCTGCGATGAGGGACGTGGCTCCGGTGAGGACAGCAAGGCGCGCTCTCATAGCCGGGACTTTAGACGTGGAGGAGAAGCCGGCGCGCGACGCGGGGTTGGCGTCTCCGCGAACCCTTGGCGAATCGCACATGACCGGTGCAGCCGTAAGTTCGCGGTAAGAACGGCGTAAGCCCCGTACGTCATCGTGGCGCTGACGACGAGCGCTAAGGGGTCTTATGTCCGCCATCACGACGACGCCGCCCGGCGTGCGAGCCGGGCCACGCGAGTGGCTGGGCCTGGCCGTCCTGGCGCTCCCCACGATCCTGATCGCCCTGGATCTGACCGTGCTGTACATGGCCCTGCCGCAACTCGGATCCGACCTGGGCGCCAGTAACACGCAGATGTTGTGGATCACCGACATCTACGGCTTCGTCGTGGCCGGACTCCTGGTCACGATGGGGACACTCGGGGATCGGATCGGGCGCCGCCGGCTCCTGCTGATCGGCGCCACCGCGTTCGGAGCCATGTCCGTCCTGGCTGCGTACTCCACCAGCGCGGAGATGCTGACCGTCGCCAGGGCGTTGCTGGGCCTCGCCGGAGCGACGCTGATGCCGTCGACACTCTCGCTGATCGGGACCATGTTCACGGCGCCCAAACAGCGCGGCTTGGCCATCGGCATCTGGGGAATGTCCTTCTCGCTGGGCACCGCGATCGGGCCGGCGATCGGCGGAGCCATGCTGGAGAACTTCTGGTGGGGTTCGGTGTTCCTGCTGGGCGTGCCCGTCATGGTCGTTCTGCTGGCGACCGGCCCCCTCCTGCTACCCGAGTATCGCGCCCCGCACGCCGGACGGCTGGACCTCGTCAGCGTCATGCTGTCACTCGGTGCCATCCTGCCCGTCGTCTACGGCATCAAGGAGATCGCCAAGGATCGAGCCGTCGACGGGATACCGGCCGCCGCCATCGCCGCCGCGATCATCATCGGGTGGCTGTTCGTCCGCCGCCAGAGCCGGCTCGACGACCCCCTGCTGGACCTGCGGATGTTCGCCGACCGCCGATTCTCCGGCGCGGTGGCCGGGCTTTTCCTTGCCGCCATCACCCTGACGGCCGTCATGCTCTTCTTCACCCAGTACCTGCAACTGGTCGAAGGCTTGTCACCGCTACGGGCGGGGTTGTGGTTCCTCCCGATGGCGGTCGCCTTCATCGTCAGCTCGATCGTGGCTCCGCTGCTGGCACGGAGGGTCCGGCCCGCCCGCGTGATCGTCGGCGGCCTGTCGGTCGCCGTCGTCGGGCTGGTGTTGCTCACCCAGCTCGGGGCGGTGTCCGGCCTGGCGATTCTGGTGGCCGGCTGCACCACATTCGCCTTCGGCGTGGTACCGCTGCTGGCGCTCGGGACCGACATGGTGGTGAGCTCCGCGCCGCCGGAGAAGACCGGATCCGCAGCCGCCACGTCCGAGACAGGTAGCGAGCTGGGGATGGCGATGGGCATCGCCACGCTCGGGGCCGCCGGTACCGCCGTCTACAGCAGCGAACTAGCCGGCGCGATGCCGGCTGCGGTGCCGGCAGACGCCTCAGCGACCGCTCGGGACAGCTTCGCCAACGCTTTCGCCGTCGCCGACGAGCTGCCGTCGCCGCTCGGCGATGAACTCGTCGGCGCCGCACGCGAAGCCTTCACCGCCGGCTTCAACGTGGTCGCCGCCGGCAGCGCGGTCCTCCTGATCGGGATCGCCGTACTCGTCGTGGCCGTGTTGCGCCACGTCCGGCCGTTCGGACATGAGAACGAGCCCGCGGGTGACCTCACCCGCACCACACCGTAGATGCCGAACCGACACCGACGGGAGAACTCTCACGTGAGTACCGCAGAAGCACGCATAGCCATCGTCTACTACTCCTCCACCGGCAACGTCCACCGTCTCGCCCAAGCGTTCGCGGACGGCGCCGCCGACGCGGGAGCCGAGGTGCGGTTGCGCCGCGTGGACGAACTCGCCCCGGATGCGGCCATCGATTCCAACCCCGATTGGCGTGCCCATCTGGACGCCACGGCGCACATCAAGCCCGCCAGCCTCGACGACCTTCTCTGGGCCAACGGCTACGCGTTCGGCACGCCGACCCGCTACGGCAACGTCAGCTCCCAGCTTCGGCAGTTCCTGGACACCACCGGCGGGCTCTGGCAAGCCGGCAAGTTGGCGAACAAGCCGGCCACCGGCTTCACCAGCAGCCACTTCGCACATGGCGGGCAGGAGTCGACGCTGCTGTCCCTCTACAACACCTTGTGCCACTGGGGAGCGATCGTTCTGCCGACCGGTTACGTCGACTACGAGGTCGCGGCGGCCGCGGGCGGCAACCCGTACGGGGTCAGCTGCGTCGAGGAGCAAGCCGACGACGATGACTACCTCAAAGCGGTGCTGGAAGCGGCGCGGCACCAGGGCGGACGGCTCGCCGAGACAGCCACGGTGCTCTCGTCACTGACCAACCGGCCGGCGGCCGCATGAACCGCCGGCCCGGCTAGGGCTCGCTCCGGGTGCCAAGGACTGGAGGCACCCGTCCCACTGAGCGTTCCGCCGGGATGCAGCACGCGATCCCGGGGAAGTCCAGTCACCATTGATGAAAGGAACCTTGTTATGCGCAGGACGCTTTCCAAGCGTCGCATGCTCGTGGCCACGGCGGCCGCGGCACTTGCTCTCGGCCTCACGGCGTGTTCCTCCGACGACGACGGCGGGGAGGAAGCCGCGGACACCGAGCCGGTCGCTCAGTCAGACGAGGCCGAGGACGACGCCGGCGAGCTCGGTGGAGACGCCGACGACTCGGCGGGTGAAGAAGAGGAGGAGCCTGCCGAGGACGAGCCCGCCGACGACGAGCCCGACGACGCCGCGGAGGGCGGCGGCGACACCCCTGAGTGGGCGGCCGCCGTCACCACACCCGGCGAGAAGCTCACGACCCTTGAAGGGGCGAACTTCGAGGTGGAGATCTATCAGGTGGGCGTTGCCCCGTCGCCGAAGGACGGCTTGCTGGTCGACCCGGACAGCAATCAGCCCGTCCTGGCGGAGGGAGACGACATCGTGTTCGTCAATTACGTCATCACCAACACCTCAGACGAAACGATCCCCATGAGCTCCAGCCTGGTATCCGTGTCGGCCGAGTATGAAGACTGGCCGTACCTGCAAGGAATGGACAGCATCACGGACAACGATCTGTACGAGGAGATGGACGTCAACAGCGACGGGGTCGGCGCCCGCCGGGACGACGGCGTCTACCCGCTCGGACCGGGACAGTCGATCGCCTACGGGGACAACTTCATGTACCGCACGGACGCCGCGGTGATCTTCGAGGCCACGCTGACTCCGGTCGACGAGACCGGTGACCTGGTCAGTGACGAGCAGCAGGAGGTCACCGCCGAGGTGACGCTCTCCTGACCTCCCGCCGGTCGTGATGGTGCGGCGGAACGGTCCTCAGCCCACCATCACGACCGGAAGGCGAGCCCGACGATCACGCCAACTCGTCGATGCCCAACCGTCCGCCCAGCGCGAATTCGGCAGCGAAGGCGCTCGCGCCCAGGGCCTCTCTCGCTCGCCGAGCGATCCGCTCGACATCGCCGCGGTCAGCCGCCGCCGAGGGTGCGGCCGCGGACTCGCGAGCGGCGGCCGCCGCACCGAGCAGCCGAGCCGCGTCTTGGTACCGCGCGGCCAGGGCGGCCGCGCCGGCGAGCCCTTCCAGCGCCAACGCCACGGCCCTGGTGTCTCCCGTCTTGCGGGCGGTCACCAACCCCTCCGCGTGCAGTTCGCGCGCCGACGCGGCGTCGTCCCGCAGCTCAGCGACGAAACCCAACTCCGCCAGGATCAGGGCGGTACCCGGCAGGTGGCCGGTACGGCGATGCCAGTCAAGCAGGTCGTGCAGCCGTTCTTCGGCGGCATCGAGGTGACCCTGCCGGCGTGCGCCGAGGGCCAAGCCGATGGCGGCGAAGGCAGCGGCGGCGCCGTCCGACTGCTGCTCGGCCAGGTTCAGTGCTTGTTGATGGTATTCCGTCGCTTCGGCGAAGTTCTCGACGAGCAGCGCCGTCCGGCCGAGGCTGGCCAGTTGCATCGACACGGCGGGCCACAGCTCGAGGTCCTCCGCGATCCGCAGCGCGCCTCGATGCAGCTGCGCCGCACGTGTGTGGTCGCCGCCGATCTCGGCCAACACGCCGAGCAGGTGCATCGGTTGGAGCCGCCCCCAGTCGTCACCGACGTCGTCGAACAGTTGGAGCGACTGCTCACTGTCGCGTCTGACCGCGTCGAGATCACCTTCGATCAGCGCGTGCTCGGCGCGAGTGAACAACGCGGCCGCGGTTCCCCAGCGATCACCCAGCGCCCGGAAACCGGTCAAGGCGTCGGACACGAGTTGTTCGCCCACCGCCTTGTCGCCCCAGCCGAGCATGGTGAACGCGCATACCCATTGCGCACGCGCTCGCCCGGCCGGATCGTCGATCTGGTCGTAGAGCCTGAGCGCCGCATCGCGCCGGGCCACTGGATCGTCTTGAAGATCGGTGAAGGCGACGCCGGCCAGCCAGGTGGATGCCTCGGCTCGAGCGGCCCCGACGGCCCCCTCGCTGGACGGAATCTCCAAAGCCAGCGTCAGACATCGACGGGCTTCCTGATGTCGCCCGCGGAGAAACCAATACCACGCCAGGGAGTTCACCAGGCGCAGCGCCATGTCCGCCGCGTTCACGTGCGCCGCCGTGTCCAGGGCCGCACGCAGGTTGGCGGCCTCGCTGTCCAGGCAGCGCAACGCCTGTCGCTGACCGGATCCGCGCAGCGCGCGTCCGGCACGCTCGGCCAGATCCGCGTAGTACGCGGCATGCCGACGGTGCAGCACCGCTGCCTCGCCGGCCTCCTCCAGCCGCTGCCGCGCGTACTCCGCCACCGACTCCAGCAGTCGATAACGTCGAGTGTCGGTCTCCTGCGAGACGGTCACCAGGGACCGGTCGACCAACCGCCCCAGCCCATCGACGACGTCCACTCCAGCGATGGCGTCGTCGGCGCAGACCTGTTCGGCCGCTTCCAGGGTGCATCCACCGACGTGGACGGCCATCCGGCGCAGCACCGTCTGGTCCACCGCCGACAGCCGCTGCCAGCTCCAATCGATCATGGCCTGCAGCGTCCGCTGCCGCTGCGGCGCCGTTCGATGCCCGGGACCGAGCAGCCGGAATCGGTCGTCGAGACGAGCGGCGAGATCGCGCACGTCCAGCGCACGCACCCGGGCGGCGGCCAGTTCGAGCGCGAGCGGAATGCCGTCGAGCCGGGTGCAGATCTCCATGACAGCCTTCGCGTTGTCCGCGGTCAGGGCGAAACCCGGCGCCGCGGCGGCAGCGCGCAGGAGAAACAGGCGTACCGCGGCGGCCTGCGACAACTCGTCCAAGGATGAATCCGGCTCCGGCAGCTCGAGCGGCGATACCGGAACGATCACCTCGGCGGGCAACCTCACCGGCTCCTGACTCGTGACCAGCAACGAGACGCCGGGCGCCGTACCCAGCACCCGCTCGATGAGATGGGCCACCGGCTCGATGACGTGCTCACAGTTGTCCAGCACGAGCAGTGACCGGCGGGAACGCAGCGCCGCCACCAGTCGGTCGGTCACACCGAGGTGCGATTCGCCGGCCGGGACACCCAGCGCGGAGTCCTCCCGGACACCGAGCGTCGCGGCCACGACGGTGGCGATCGAACCGACGTCGTCGACGTCGTCGGGCCGGGAGAGGTGCGGTGTCTCCCCGGCCAGTTCCACGATCCAGCTGCCGTCCGGGTACAGATCCGCGGCAGCCCTCGCGACCTCGACGGCGAGGCGGGTCTTGCCCACTCCGCCCGGTCCGGTGAGGGTCACCAGCCGGCCTGCTTCCAGGGCCTTCCTCACCTCGGCGATCGCCGCCGCCCGGCCCACCAGTCCTCCGTCGGGCTCTGTCGAGATGGCGACCGGCAGGTTCGTCGTGGGCGGGGCGGCCATCGCCGCAGCCGTCGCCGAGACCGTTCCAGACCCCAACGCCGGATCCCGCTGCAGGATCGCTCGGTGAAGCTCGACCAGTTCGGTGCCGGGATCCAGGCCGAGTTCGTCCCGCAGCCGCCGGCGGTACCGCTCGTATGCGTCCAGCGCCTCACTCTGCCGGCCGGAACCGTACAGGGCGCGCAGCTGCGCGGCGCGTAACCGCTCACGCAACGGGTGCTGTTCGACCATGTCGCCCAGCTCCCCCACGAGCAGGGTGTGTTCGCCCAGTTCGAGTCGTGCTTCGGCGAGGTCCTCGAACGCCACCAGCCGCTGCTCGTCCAGCCGGACGGTCCATCCCCGGGCGAACTCCATCTCCCCGGCCTCTCCGAGAGCGGGACCCCTCCACAACGCGAGCGCCTGGGTCAGCAGGGAAACCTTGCTGTGCGCGTCCCGCAGAGTCCGCGCTTGCTCGACGAGTGAACTGAACCGTCCCGCGTCGACCTCTTCCGGCGGGACCTTGAGCCGGTATCCCAAGGGCCCGAATTCCACCCGGGTACGGGCACCTGGCTCCACCTCATCGAGCGCGCGCCGCAGCTGTGACACCTTGGCATGCAGCGCCCCGGCCGGATTGCCTGGATAGTCCTCCGCCCACAGATCGTTGATCAGCCGGTCCGCCGACACCGGCCGCCCCTCGTGGACGAGCAAATCGGCGAGCAGCGCCCGGACTTTGAGCCCGGGGATGGTCACGGGGATTCCATCCGGCGACCACACCGCCAAGGGCCCGAGCACCCCGAACCTCATGTGCCCACCATATCCGGGCGCGAACGGCGCCGACGCACTTCTCTGCCACGGCCCGCGCGAAGCCCGGCAGGTCGCGCCGATCCAGCCGCTGTTTGGGGGGTTCCCACGAAAATCCCGCTTCAGGGCGTCATGCGATGGACGATCACCCTACTGGCCGGTAACCGAGATGCTGGAGATGTGGCAACGTAGCCACGGTCGTCTGTCGTCCACCAGGTGAGGCTCGTTTCGGTGTTCAGTCGTGTCGCGATCGTCAACCGGGGAGAGGCCGCGATGCGGCTCATCCATGCCGTCGGTGAACTCAATGCGGAGGGCGGGCCGCACATCGAGACGGTCGCCCTGTACACCGACGCCGACGCCAGGTCGACGTTCGTGCGCGAGGCAGACCTCGGCTATGATCTCGGCCCGGCCGCGGCGCGTCCGTATCTCGACCTCGCCGTGCTGGAGCGCGCCCTGGTCGAGACCGGGGCGGACGCCGCCTGGGTCGGCTGGGGATTCGTCGCCGAGGACCCGGCGTTCGCCGAGCTGTGCCAGAAGCTCGGCGTGACGTTCATCGGACCGGGTCCGGACGCCATGCGCAGGCTGGGCGACAAGATCGGCGCCAAACTCCTGGCCGAGGAGGTCGGCGTGCCGGTCGCGCCGTGGAGCCGCGGCCCGGTGGAAGACCTCGATGCTGCGCTGCGCGCCGCCGAGAACATCGGGTACCCGCTGATGCTCAAGGCCACCGCCGGTGGAGGCGGCCGAGGTATCCGCGTCGTCACCGGCCCGGAGGAACTGGCCGACGCCTACGAGCGCACCAGCCTGGAGGCCGAGCGCGCGTTCGGCAGTGGTGTGGTGTTCCTGGAACGTCTGGTCACCGGTGCCCGGCACGTGGAGGTCCAGGTGGTCGCCGACGGCCAGGGCACCGCTTGGGCGCTGGGCGTGCGGGACTGCTCGGTCCAGCGTCGCAATCAGAAGATCATCGAGGAGTCGTCCTCCCCGGTGCTGGCGCCGGAACAGGCGGACGAGCTGAAGGCGGCCGCCGAGCGGCTCGCGCTCGCCGTCGACTACCGCGGGGCCGGGACCGTGGAGTTCCTGTACCACCCGAAGGACCAGCAGTTCGCCTTCCTGGAGGTGAACACCCGGCTGCAGGTGGAGCATCCGATCACCGAGGCCACCACCGGTATGGATCTGGTCAAGGCCCAGTTGCACGTCGCCACCGGCGGCAGATTGACCGGCCCGAGGCCCGGTGAACTGGGTCACGCCGTAGAGGCACGGCTCAACGCGGAGGATCCGGACCGCGATTTCGCGCCGGCCCCCGGCCGCATCGCGCTGCTGAACCTGCCCGCCGGTCCGGGCATCCGGGTCGACACCGGAGTCAGCGAGGGCGACGTGATCCCCGCCGACTTCGACTCGATGATCGCCAAGATCATCGCCTACGGACGTACCCGCGACGAGGCGCTGTCCCGGCTGCGCCGCGCGATGCGGGAGACGACCGTCGTCATCGAGGGCGGCACCACCAACAAGAGTTTCATCCTCGACCTGCTCGACGAGCCCGAGGTGATCAGCGGGGTCGCGGACACCAGCTGGATCGACCGGGTGCGAGCCGAAGGCCGCCTCGTGTCGCAACAGCACTCCGGGGTCGCCCTCGCGGCCGCCGCGATCGACGCGTATGAGGATCAGAAACATGTCGAGCTGCAGCGGCTGCTGTCCACCGCACACGGCGGACGCCCACAGGTGCAGCACGAGAGCGGCCGTCCGATCGATCTGAAGTTGCGTGGCGAGGGTTACCGGCTCACCGTCGCCGAGACCAGTCCGGGACGGTACCGGGTCGGCTTCGGCAGCGGCGACGACGCGCGCACCGTGGACGCGGTATTGGAGCGGTTCGACCAGCACACCGGTCAGATCCAGCTCAACGGACACCGGTTCCCGCTGGTCACTGGGACGCACGGCCCGATCCATCTGGTCGAGGTCGACGGCGTCACGCACCGGATCAGCCGCGACGAGGGAGGCGTGGTGCGTTCCCCGGCGCCCGCGCTCGTCGTCGCCACCCCGCTCGCGGTCGGAGACCAGGTGGAGGCCGGTGCGCCGATCCTGGTGCTGGAGAGCATGAAGATGGAGACGGTGCTGAGGGCACCGTTCCGCGCGCTGCTGCGCGAAAGCATGGTCTCCGTCGGCAGCCAGGTCGGGACCGGCGCGCCGCTGTTGCGCCTGGAACCACAGGACGACGACGCGCAGGCCACCACGTCCGCCGGTACTGCCACCGTGGATCTGGCACTGCCGGCCGAGCCGGACGGGTTGACGGCCGAGCACCGGGTCCGGCGTGGCCTGGCCGACCTGCGCAGCATCCTGCTCGGCTTCGATGTCGATCCGCACGACGAGGACGGGTCCGGTGCGCTCGCGGGCTACCTCACCGCCCGCTCCGGGTTACCGGAGCGCCCGCTGGCGGAGGAGATCGGCCTGCTGGAGGTCTTCGCCGACCTGTCCGAGCTCAGCCGCAACAAACCGGTTGACCAGGAGAACGACGTCAGCAAGTCCGACACGCATGTGCGCAGCCCGCGCGAGTACTTCCACACCTATCTGCAGAGCCTCGACGCCGAGCGCGCCGGACTGTCCGAGACGTTCCGCAGCCGCCTCGTCCGCGTGCTGGGCCACTACGGCGTCGACGGGCTGGACCGCACGCCCGCACTGGAAGAAGCCGTGTTCCGGATCTTCCTCGCCCAGCAGCGGGCCGGCGCCGAGGCCACCGTGATCAGTGAGCTGCTCCAGCAGTGGCTCACCGAAGAACCTCCCCCGGGCGAGTTGCGGCAGACCGTCGCCGAATCGCTGGAGCGGCTGATCGTCGCCACCCAGTTGCGGTTCCCGGTGATCGGCGACCTCGCCCGCAGCCTCGAGTTCCGCTGGTTCGCGCAGCCGCTACTGCGCCGGACCCGGGCCGAGGTGTACAACCGGGTCCGTCGCCAGCTGCAGTATCTCGACCAGCATCCGGACGCACCCGACCGCGACGAGCGGATCGCCGACATGGTCGCCAGCCCGGAGCCGCTGATCCGGTTGCTAGGGCCGCGGATCGGGCGGCCGGACGCGGACGCGGGGCCCCTCCTCGAGGTCATCAGCCGCCGCTACTACCGCGATCACGGGCTCACCGACGTACGCTGCGAGCCGCTCGGAGGACGCGCGTTCGTCACCGCGCGCTTCGAACTCGACAGCCGCCCGCAGCGTCTGCTGGCCACGGTCGCGGACGTGACCGAGCTGGACGACGCGCTGGTCACGCTGACCGACGCGATCACCGCGGAGCCGGACCGGCCGGACCTCGTCGCCGACGTCTACCTCACCTGGCCGGATCAGCCCACGGACGCCGATGTCATGGCGGCCGAGCTGCGTGCGAAGCTCACCGCGGCCGCGATCCCGGCCGATCTCGGCCGCATGACGGTGATCGTCGCCGGAAGCAGCGGCGCCGTGCTGCACCATCACTTCACGTTCCGGCCGTCGCCGGACGGGTTGACCGAGGACCGGCTGATCCGCGGCCTGCATCCGCTCATCGGGCAACGGCTGCAGTTGCACCGGCTGCGGCATTTCGACCTGACCCGGCTGCCCTCCGCCGACGAGGACGTCTACCTGCTGCGCTGCGTCGCGAAGCAGAACCCGTCGGACGAACGATTCGTCGCGATGGCACAGGTCAGGGATCTGACCCCGCTGCGCGACGCGGAGGGCGGCATGCTGGCGCTGCCGGGGGTCGAAGGCGCGCTCGCCGCGTGCTTCGACGCGATCCGTAAGGAGCAGGCGCAACGTCCGGCGAAGAAGCGACCGGACACCAACCGGATCTTCCTGTACGTGTGGCCGCCGAGCGACCTGTCCCCCGATGACCTCCGCACGGTCGCCCAGCGCATCGTGCCCACGACCGGCGGCGCCGGGGTCGACGAGGTGTTCCTCCTCGGCCGGCAGCGGGACGCGTCGACCGGGCAACTGCACTCCGTCGCGGTACGCGTCTATTACGACGTGGGCGCCGGGGTGCGCCTCGAGGTCACCGCGCCGCCGTCGGAGCCGATCCAGCCGCTGGACGACTACGGCCAGAAGGTGCTGCGGGCTCGGCGCCGGGGCACGGTCTACCCCTACGAGCTGACCGACATGATCGCCGGACCGGGCGGATCCTTCGCCGAGCACGACCTCGACGCCTCCGGCGCTCTGGTCCCCGTCGACCGGCCGAAGGGGCTGAACAGGGCTGGGATCGTCGCCGGCGTGGCCACGACGCCCACCGAGCGGTACCCCGAGGGCATGATCCGGGTGGTGCTGATCGGTGACCCGACGAAGGCGCTCGGCGCGTTGTCCGAGCCGGAGTGTGCCCGCGTGATCGCGGCGCTCGACCTCGCGGAGCAGCGGCGGGTTCCGGTCGAGTGGTACGCGCTGTCCGCGGGTGCGCGCATCGCGATGGACTCCGGCACCGAGAACATGGACTGGATCGCCGCCGCGCTGCGCCGCATCGTGCACTTCACGCAGGACGGCGGCGAGATCAACGTCGTCGTGGCCGGGATCAACGTCGGCGCCCAGCCGTACTGGAACGCCGAGGCGACGATGCTCATGCACACCAAGGGCATCCTGGTGATGACGCCGGACTCGGCGATGGTGCTGACCGGCAAGCAGTCGCTGGACTTCTCCGGCGGCGTGTCCGCGGAGGACAACTTCGGCATCGGTGGTTACGACCGGGTGATGGGCCCGAACGGCCAGGCCCAGTACTGGGCGCCGGATCTGCGGGCGGCCCACGGCGTGCTGCTGTCGCACTACGACCACAGCTACGTGTTCCCGGGCGAGCACGGGCCCCGCACGGCGGTCACCACCGACCCGATCGACCGGGACATCTCCGATTACCCGCACGCGGTGGAGGGCAGCGATTTCACCACCGTCGGCGAGATCTTCTCCGAGCGGATGAACCCGGAGCGCAAGAAGCCCTTCGACATCCGCACGGTGATGCGTGCGCTGGCCGACCAGGACCATCCGGTCCTCGAGCGCTGGGCCGGCATGGCCGACGCGGAGACGGCCGTGGTGCAGGACGTGCATCTGGGCGGGCGGCCGGTCTGCCTGCTGGGCATCGAATCCCTGTCGGTGCCGCGGCGCGGTTTCCCGCCCACGGACGGTCCGGATACCTACACCGCCGGCACGTTGTTCCCGCGCTCGTCGAAGAAGGCGGCCCGCGCCATCAACGCGGCGAGCGGAAACCGGCCGTTGGTGGTGCTGGCCAACCTGTCCGGGTTCGACGGGTCGCCCGAGTCGATGCGGAAGCTGCAGCTGGAGTACGGCGCCGAGATCGGCCGCGCCATCGTGAACTTCCGCGGCCCCATCGTGTTCTGCGTCATCTCGCGGTACCACGGTGGCGCGTTCGTGGTGTTCTCCAAGGCGCTCAACCCGAACATGACCGTGCTCGCGGTCGAGGGGTCATACGCATCGGTGCTGGGCGGCGCGCCGGCGGCAGCGGTGGTGTTCGCCGGCGAGGTGAACGCGCGGACCGCGAGCGATCCGCGGGTCGTGGAGCTTCAGGGTCGCATCGCCGAGGCCGAGGGTGCCGAGCGCGCCGCGCTCGTCGCCCAGCTGGGGGACCTGCGGACGTCGGTACGGTCGGAGAAGCTGGGCGAGGTCGCGGCCGAGTTCGACAGTGTGCATTCCATTCAGCGGGCGCAGCGGGTGGGTTCGGTGGACGCGATCATCCGGCCCGAAGAGCTGCGGCCGCAAATCATCGCGACCCTCTCCCGCCATGATCATGAACACTAACCGTGCTATGTGAACGGTAAGTGTTCATGATCATGGGGTGTGGTCATGGGGTTTGGTCGCACCACTTGAGGACGCGCATCGCACGCAGGGTCACCCAGCGGGACGGTCTGCCCGGTCCGTCGTCCACGTCGAACCAGACACGACCGGGCAGGCTCCAGTCGAGTGGCCACGTGCCGTCCGGCCGGCGCCGGGAACGTACGCGATCGACTGCTTCGCCGAGCCGCCGATCGGGCGCGGCTCCGGTCAGCGCGGCCGCGGAGCGGAAGTAGTCCAGCGCACGGAGGATGTCGTAACGCCATCGGTTCGGGTGCAGGAACGTCAGGAACCGTTCGTCGGCCGGCTCACCGGTGGTCAGGCGCCGGAACAGGTGCCGCTGCAGGAGGTATTCCTCGCCGGATGCCCGCGCGTCCCGGGACTCGGGGGTTCCGCCGGTGGCTCTCTCATACTCCAGGAGACCTTCCAGCACGTTGATCGTGCTGGCGAAGGACGAGCGGCTGGAGCCGTTGGCCCGCTCACAATTCCAGCCGCCGTCGTCGAGACGCTCGCCCACCAGCCGGTCGACGACGGATGAGACGTCGACCCCGAAATAGGCACCGTCAGCTACGGTCCGGCCGTTGATGCACTCCTCGACCTCACCCTCCCAGTAGGGCTGGCCGGCATGATCCCAGCGGGCGTTGGCACCGATCAGCTCGACGGTTCGCCTGGCCCGGTCGGTGACGGGATCGAGGCCGAACTCCCGCAGCTGCGACAATGCGAAGGTCGTCGCCGTCCACGGCTGGCCGACCTGCTGCCACTCCCGGTAGTCGAACCCACGCGGGACGAAGGCACCGCCCGCCCACTGCCCGTCCTCGTCCTGATGTGCCAGAAGCCTGGCGCCCCACCCTTCCGTCTCCACCTTGGCCCGCTCAGCCTTCCACTCCGCCTCCGGCGCGCCGAGCAGATCGCGCATCACCTGCCAGCGGATGGATGGATCCGAGTCGAGAAGCCAGTCGATCACAGCCTCAGCGTAAAGCCGATTCCGGACGTTCGGCCTCCGGATCCATCGGCCGCGCTGGACGGGGCGTCGCCCCGGCCGGATAGCGGCGGATCGGCACAGAACGAGACGATCGAAGCGTGCCGGGGAGGCCCTAAGATCATGGGGTATGTCCGGATCCTCGCCGGTGAGTCCTCCGGCACTCGGCCGACGGGTGCTCGTGGGATACGGGATGGGCTCCGTGGCCACCGGGATCTTCGGCACCGTTCCCGGGCTGGTGCTGCTGTACTACCTGACGGACGTGCTCGGTGTCGCCGCGGCCGTCGCCGGCCTGATGGTCGCCCTGCCCAAGGTGTGGGACGTCGTGCTCAACCCGTGGATCGGCAGCCTGTCCGATCGGACCCGGCATCGTTGGGGCCCACGCCGGCCGTGGATGTTGCTGGGCGCGGTGCTCACCCCGATCGGGTTCGCCGCCATCTTCGCCGCGCCGCCGATCCCACCGGGCGGCGCGGCGGCCTACGTCGCGATACTCTTCCTGTTCACCGCTACCGGATACTCCTGCTTCCAGGTTCCCTACGTGGCCCTCCCAGCGGAGATGACCGCGGATCCGGACGAACGCGCGAAGGTCAACTCGTGCCGGGTAGCCATCCTCGCCGTCGCGATATTGCTCTCCGGCGCCCTGGCTCCGATGCTGGCCGGTGCAACCGGCGACTCCGACGGCACACCTGCCGGATACCGCCTCATGGGCATCGTGATGGGCGCGTTGTTGCTGGCCGGAGCGCTGATCGCGGTCGCCGCCACGGCCGGCGCCCCGAGCGTGCTCCGCACCACGAGCGAACCGTCGCTGCCGGCGCAACTGCGCGCCGCGCGCGGGAACCGGCCCTTCGCCTGGCTGCTGGCGATGTTCGTCGTCCAGGCCCTTGCCGCAGGCCTGATGTTGGCCGGCGCGCAGTATTACGCCACGTACATCCTGGACAACCCGTCCGCCGTCTCCGTGCTTTTCGCGTTCCTCATCCTCCCGTTGCTGCTGGCCATGCCGATGTGGCTGGCGGCCAGCCGACGCGCCGGCAAACGCAAGGCGACGTTCGCCGCGTCGTTGTGCTTCCTTTCCGGCGCGCTCATCGCGGCGTTCGGCCGGGACGTCCCCGCCGCCGCGGTCTATGCCGGCGTCGCGCTGGCGGGGGTCGGATACGCGGGCATCCAGATGCTGCCGCTCTCCATGCTGGGCGACACGATCGCCGCGGACGCGTTCACCACCCGGCGGCGACGGGCGGGCGTCTTCACCGGGCTCTGGACGGCCGGCGAAACGCTCGGGCTCGCGGTGGGGCCGGGCCTGTACGGGTTGATACTCGCGCTCAGCGGCTTCGTCTCGTCCGACGCCGACCACAGGGTGGCCCAGCCCGACTCCGCGCTCACCGGGATCGTGATCGGCTTCGGCGCCGTGCCCGTCCTGCTCGTCGGGCTGAGCCTGCTGCTGTTGGCGCGTTATGACCTCACCGAAGAACGTCTCATCGCCCTGCGCGACGCGCACGGCGAACCGCCGATGTCCGCACCAGCTGGAGACCTCACATGACCACCGACGAGAGCATCCTCGGCCGCCTCTCCGCACTGCGTGCCGCCGATCTGCCCGTGCACGGCGGCCGCACCATGGCCTACGTCTACGACTCGGGGCGGCCGGAACTCGACGAGCTCGCCGCGGCGGCACAGGCCGCGTACAGCGGCGTCAACGGCTTGGACATGACCGTCTTCCCCAGCGTCGTCGCCCTGGAGAACGATCTGGTGCGCCGGGCGGCCGGCCTGCTCGGCGGCGACGAGCAGACAGTCGGGACGTTCACCAGCGGCGGAACGGAGAGCTGCCTGCTGGCCGTGCATGCGGCCCGCACCCATGCGCGCCGGACCCGCGGCATCGACCGGCCGGAGATGGTGCTGCCGTCCACGGTGCACCCCGCCTTTCACAAGGCGGCCGAGCTGTTCGGTATTCAATCCCGGGTGGTCCCGGTGGACGGCGACCGGTACACGGTGCGGGCCGCCGACGTGCAGGCCGCCATGACGGCGGACACCGCTCTGGTCGTCGTCTCCGCGCCGTCGTATGCGCACGGCGTCATCGACCCTGTTGTCGAGGTGTCCGAGATCGCTCGCGCACGGGGCGTTCTGTGCCACGTCGACGCGTGTATCGGCGGCTGGTTCCTGGGGCATCTCCGGCTCGCGGCGGATGCGCCCGAGATCCCCACGTTCGATCTGAGCGCGCCCGGCGTCACCTCGATCTCGGTCGACCTGCACAAGTACGGCTACACGCCGAAGGGTGCGTCGATCGTCCTGTTCCGCGACGACGAGTTGCGTCGAGACGGATACTTCGTGCACACGGCGTGGCCGGGATACCCGGTGATCACGACGACGCTGCAGGGAACCAAGTCCGCTGCCCCGCTTGCCGGAGCCTGGGCCGTCGTCGAACGAGTCGGCACCGACGGCTACATCGAGCTTTCCCGCAAGGTTCACCACACTACGCGGCTGTTCATCGACGGCGTCGACAAGATCCCTGGGCTACGGGTGCTCGGGAGCCCGCAGGCGTCACTGCTGGCCGTCACCTCAGACGACCCGGAGCTCGACGTGTTCGTGCTGGCCGACGAGATGCGTGCGGCCGGCTGGTACCTGCAACCGCAGCTGGCGTACCTGACGTCGCCCGCCAATCTCCACCTCACCGTCACCGCGGCCATGGCGAACCCGGAGAGCGCAACCGAGCTGCTCGACCAGCTCTCGGCTGCCGCCGACCGCGCACGAGCCGTGGGCCCGGCCGAGGTGAACCCGATGCTCAAACAGGCGGCCGCCACGCTGGATCCCCGGACACTTGGACCGGATGAGGCGACTGCAGCACTGACCATGGCCGGAATCGGAGACGGCAACGCCCTCCCGGAACGGATGGCACCCGTGCTCGCGGCGCTGCAGGTGCTCCCGGAGCCGATCGCTGCCCGGTTGCTCCCCGAGGTCATCAGCAGGCTCTACCGCGGGACCATACCTGATCGGTAGAGCCACACCATTCACCATTGGGCGTCGACGGGCGCGGCGGCGACGAACGGAAACCGCGGAGAGTTCGCTGTCGCGTCGAAACGCGCGACCAGATCACCACCAGATCTGCGACCAGATCACCACTGAACTGCCATACTTCAGGGCATGGCACCCCTCACTCAGTCTCCCATGACGTGACAGCCACATCCGAACACGGAACTTGTCGGTGACCTGTGCGATGCTCAGGTGGTGGTCATCGAATTCGATGCCGAACTGTGGCTGTGGGAGGCCCGTCGCGACGACAGCTGGACGTTTGTGAGTCTGCCCGTCGAGGAGTCCGAAGAGATCCGCGAGATGGCCGGAGGACAGCGCCACGGGTTCGGCTCCGTGCGTGTGCGCGTCACCGTGGGCAGCAGCACATGGACGACGTCCATCTTCCCCGACAGCACCCGCAACTGTTACGTGCTTCCGATCAAGCGTGCCGTCCGCCGGGCCGAAGATCTCGAAGCCGGAGATGTCGCGAGCATGACGGTCGAGCTTGTCGACATCTGACGACCGAGACGACGGCGCGGGTCGCGTCGCGGGATCGCTTGTTCAGGCCACCTGGGCAACGCGGCGGGGCCGCTACCCGGCGGCCGCGTCTGCTCAGACCTTCGACGTGATGGCGGTCCACAGCGCCGGGACGCTCGCCAGCACCTCGCGCGCGTAGCCGGTGCGAGTGCCACGCGGGTTCGTGCGACCCGACTCATGAGCGACGCCATGCGCGTCGATTCCGGCGGCACGGCACAGCGCGACGGCGCGCGGCAGGTGGAACCGCTGGCTCACGACGAGCAGATCGTTGTAGCGGAACTCGTCATGCGCCCGCTCACACGACTCCCAGGTGGAGTTTCCCAGATCGTCGAGACGGATCGCCGACGCCGGCACGCCGGCATCGATCAGGTAGTCCCGCATGGCCCCTGGCTCGTCGTAGCCGCCCATCCCGGTCGCACCGCTGACCAGCAGCGTGTCCACCCGGCCGGTCGCGTAGAGCTCAGCCGCCACGTCGAGCCGTCCGGCAAGGAGCTGGGACGGCTGCCCGTCCGGGCGGACACCGGCTCCCAGCACCATCGCCACCGGCGCGGACGGTGCGCTCCCCACGTTGACGATGCGGCCCCAGCTCTTGGCGTACGACCATGCCGACGGGACGCAGATCGAACTCGCAAGCACCACGACCACGCCGATGATCCATCGTCTCCGTCGACGTGGTGGCCGACCGGAGACGGAGTACTCAGACCCCGCGCCGGCGGTCATGCGTCCGTCGCCGGCGACGTGCGGTCGCGCTCGCCGAGGCCGGTCGGCTCGACCGACTCGGCGCGGGATCGTTCATTGCACATCGTCAAGAATGCTGTGGGAGGACGGACGCCGACTCACTCCTGCACAGCTCGGCGATCGCGGCGAGCGCCGCCAAGCCGACACGGAGCACGTCGTTGACGGCCACAGTGTTCGTCGTCACCAGATGCTGGAGCGCATTGCCAGTCTCGACGTCCACGCGCTGTAGAAGCTCATCGTCGCCAGGCATCTCACATCGATAATGATGGGCGAACGCACCCACGAGCGCCTCGGCGATCGTCCGGCCGGACACGTCAGGATGAACGTCGTCCAGGACTGGAGACAAGACGTCGACCACGTCCTGCAGCGAATCATCCCCGACCACCGCCCAGGTCGCGTCGACCAGCGCCATCACCCCTAGCACGAACAGTGGACCGTCATCATCAGATGGTTCCGGCACATCCGCGTTCGACCGGACGAGCCCCGGCAGCCGCACACCATCGAGAGTGAGCTCCGCCGTAACGACGGGAGCCAGCGCGTCCAAGAGCGCCTGCACTCGCCGGTCTTCGAGCGAGAGCCCGTCGAACACCACCCCGCGGACCAACGCCCACGTGGCCACGCTCCACTGAGCGGGCTCTGCAGCGATCACGCCCGCCCCGGGCAGCCGGGCCGAGTGCAGTAGCGGCGTCCGCTCAACCTCCTTCATCATGAAGTCCGAGAAGAACCGGTCACCCAGCGACCCCTCAGGCCAGATGAACGCCTCGACGCTCTCGAACTCGCCGGATCCTTCCCACACTCGCCGCGCCGACTCAAGCGAGGCTTCGCGGCTCTGGAAAAGCCGATCCAGTTCCTGCATCGCATCGACCACCTTCTGCGCGGATTTCTGAGGGGCCCGCGACTCGCCTCCATGCTCCTGACGACGGGCCTTCTTGGCCCTCTTGCGGTTGCTCGCACGCCCCACGACAGCTCCCCAGTCTCTGCTGGTGTCGACTTGTCCGGCTTCACATGCATCCTCACGGACCGTCCGCACCTGTTTCACCCGACAATGTGAGCCGGTTTCACCCGACATTGTGAGCACATCCGGTCCAACAACGCGATGCTACTGGACCGACAATACGACGGACCCTTGCCCGACCACTTTCGGTCCGAGATCTCCTGACACCGTCGAGGCCATAGCAGAGACGATGTCAGGAGGTGGTGTCCCGTCATGCCGGGTCGATAAGGCTCCACGGGCTCCGCCGGCTCACCTCGGGCTCCTTGCCCCGATTGCGCCGCCGCGCTTCAAAGACCGCGCCTTCGTGCGTCACCCGGTCACCGGACCAGTACACCTGCGTCGGATCCCAGGCGGGCCACTCAGGCTCGGCGTCGCCGACCCGTTGGAGCACCACGTCGTCGAACGTGCCCCACGCCCCGCCGGACAGCGTGAATGACGCCTCCACGGTTGCTTCTCCGTCGGCGCCCACCACGATGTCGTCGACCGTTGCCGTCCGCCACTCCCGCCAGCCGTCGAGTCGCAGGTCGGCGCCGTACGATCCGGCCGACGTGGTGGCGGTGAGCCGTCGCACGTCGGTGGCCGGGCTGTCGCCGCCCTGCGTCGTCGCCGAGAGCCGGTACATGCCCGGCGTCAGCCCCTCGACCCGCTGACCCACCGTGAACTCGTACGGCTCCGGCGCCCAGAAGCCCACCGCCCGCGCGCCGTCCGCCGCGTCGCCGGTCTCCTGGATGGACGCGCCGTCACCCGTGATCGTCCACGCGCTCGGGTCGGCGTCTTCGAAGCTTCCGTCGATCACGTGGTTGACCGGCCGGACCACGACGGCGGCGGTCACCTCGATCTCGGACTCGGTCAACCCGCGGACCTCGTACGTCCCCGGTTCGTCGATCGCCGCGAGGTCGTCGTCGTTCCAGACGACCGCGTGGTCTTCGACGGAACCGTCGTTGTACGTCACGCGCACGGTCGGCGGCAGCACCACATCGTCGCCGTGGACGACGACCACCTCGGGCGACTCGACGTACTCGACCTGCAGCGGCGCGACGGCGCCGGTATAGACGTACTGGAAGACCCGGAGGGATTCGAGCGGATACCCCTCGAAGTCGAACAGCGCCTGGTTCTCCCACGCCGACCCGCCGTAGTGCTCGCCCGCGTCGTCCGGGTCGTACTCGGCGGCGTAGCTCGTCGCCCAGCCGGAGCCGTGCGCCTCCCACAGCAGCCGATTCTGCTCGAGCTGTTCGGGCGGTCCCACCGGCAGCCAGGCCGGCTCCCAGTAGTACACCCCGATGCCGGCCTCGCCGACGTCGTTCACCGCTGCGATGACGTCGCGCAGCGCGTTGGCCTGTCCTTGCACGCTCACCGGATACCGGCTGAGCCCGGGGTCGGTGCCGATGATGTTCCCGGTGCCGTCACCGTCGGCGAGCGTGTGCACCCATGAGGTCTCGGCGACGATGACCTGCTTGTCGTACGTCTCGGCGACGTCGGCGAGCACGCTGGTGAGGTTGTCCAGACTGCCGTGCCAGAACGCGTAATAGGAGCTGGCGAAGACGTCGTAATCGACGCCGTGCCGGTCCAGCTCCGCCGCGTATCCGGCGTATCGGCTGGCCGTCTCCGGGTTGGTGAAGTGCAGCGCGACGAGTGCGTCGGGAAAGACCTCCCGCACCGCGGCGCTGCCGGCGGAGAACATCCGCGCGCGGTCCGGCCAGGCGCTCACACCGGCGACGGCGTTGTTCGTCTCGTTGCCTACCTGGACCATCCGGACGTCCACGCCGCCGTCGCGGAACGCCTCGAGCGCGTCGGTGGTGAAGGTGCCCACCGCGTCGACCTTCTCATCGATCGTCATGCCCGCCCATGCCTTGGGCGCCTGCTGCTTGCTGGGATCCGCCCAGAAGTCGGAGTAGTGGAAGTCCACCAGGACGCGCATTCCGTGTGCGGTGGCCCGCCGGCCGATCTCGACCGCCCGGGGTACGTCGACGTTGCCGCCGCCGTACCCGTTGCCGTCGGCGTCCCACGGGTCGTTCCAGACCCGGATCCGCACGTCGGTGACGCCTGCGTCGGCCAGCACGGCGAACAGGTCCGCCTGCTCGCCGTGCGCGTCGTAGAACCTCACGCCGCTCTCCTCCAGCGAGAGCACCATCGAGACGTCGACGCCGTGCACGAAGTCATCGGGCAGACCCTCCACCTTCTCTACGAAGATGCCGGCCTCCACCGGCCCATCCTCCTGTGTGGCGGCTGCCGCGGATGTCGCCAGCAGCAGCGTGCCGGCCGCGACCATCGCCGTCAGGCCACGGGCGCGACGTCGCCGGTACACTGTCATGTCTCCTCCGCTCCGCGTCGATCGACCTCGACCGGCGCTCGATCCGGTGCTCGTTGTGG
The DNA here is from genome assembly GCF_010550675.1 of Phytoactinopolyspora halotolerans. Lineage (GTDB taxonomy): Bacteria > Actinomycetota > Actinomycetes > Jiangellales > Jiangellaceae > Phytoactinopolyspora > Phytoactinopolyspora halotolerans. The sequence goes on from NZ_JAAGOA010000008.1 coordinate 63,392, forward strand.
TTATTCGGGACACGCCCTAACCCTTGACGGAGCCTGCGGTCAGGCCGCCGACGATGTACTTCTGCAGGAACAGGAAGAGCGCGAGGATCGGCAGGCTCGCGATCACCGCGCCGGCCGCGAACAATCCCCAGTTCGCATTGAGCGCGTCGGAGACCCACGCGTACATCCCCACGGCGAGGGTGAAGTTGCTCTCGGAGGTGAGGATGATCCGGGCCAGGATGAAGTCCCCGAAGGCCCCGACGAACGACAGCAGACCGACGACGGCCAGAATCGGAGTGACCAGGCGCAGGATGATCGTCCAGTAGGTCTGGGCGTGGGTGGCGCCGTCGATCTTGGCTGCTTCGTCGATCTCCCGCGGGATCGTGTTGAAGAAGCCGTACATGAGGAACGTGTTCGTGCCGAGCGCCCCGCCGAGGTACACGCAGATCAGAGCGAGCCTGGAGTTCAGGCCGAGCACGGGTACGACGTTCCCGAGCGTCAGCAGCAGCAGGAAGATCGAGATGAACGCCAGCATCTGCGGGAACATCTGGATGATGAGCAGCGCGGTCAGCCCACCGCGCCGCCCGGTGAACCGGAACCGGGAGAACGCGTAGGCGGCCGCCGCCCCCATCAGCACCGAGCCGGCCGCCGTCGATCCCGCGATGAGGAGGCTGTTGGCCATCCACGTCCAGAACCGGGTATCGCCGAGTGCGGTGACGTTGGCCGCGGAGACCGACCGGAACAGCTCCGTCGAGCCGGTCAGCGTCCCGGACGAGGCCAGCGCCGCGGACAGCACGTAGGCCAGCGGGAACGCCGCGTAGAACACGATCAGCACCGCCACCGGATACTTCCAGCCCACCTCGGCCAACCACCGCCGCCGTCGCGCGGCGGCGGGGCGATGATCGATCCGCACCGGCGCATCCTGCACTCTCGTAGCCATCACAGGATCTCCTCGAGTCTGCGGGTACGCCGGAACGCCAACGCGGAGATCACCCCGACGACCAGGAACACGATGATCGACAACGCGCTGGCCAGACCGAAGTCGGCACGGCCGCCGGCGACGCCCGAGATCTGGTAGATCATCGTGATGAGGATGTCGGTGTGCCCGAGCACCGCGGATGTGTCCGTGAAGCGGGGCCCGCCTTCGGTGAGCATGTAAATGATCGTGAAGTTGTTGAAGTTGAACGCGAACGACGCGATGATCAGCGGCGCCGTCGAGATGAGCAACAGCGGTGGGGTGATCGACGTCCAGGTTCGCCACCAGCCGGCTCCGTCGATGCGCGCTGCCTCGAGCACGTCACTCGGCAGCGATTGCAGGGCCCCGGTACAGACCAGGAACCAGTACGGAAAGCTCAGCCACAGGTTCACACCGATGATCGCGAGCTTGGCCAGCCACGGGTCGTTCAGCCACTCGATCCTCGCGCCGAAGAGAAACAGGTCGTTGATGATCCCGTAGTCCGGATTCGCGTTCAGCATGCCGCGCCACAGCAGCGCGGACAGGAACGCGGGGAAGGCGTACGGGAGGATGAACAATGTCCGCAGCAGCTTCCGTCCCCGGATGCGCGCATCGTTGAAGATCACCGCCATGACCAAACCCATGAGGAAGCTCGTCGCGACGGTAAGGATGGCGAACGCGAAGGTCCAGGCCGTGATGCGCCAGAACGGCCCGGCGTAGTTGGTATCGGTGAACCCGCGCACGAAATTGTCGAAGCCGACGTAGACCTGCCAGCCGACGGGCAGCGCGGTGCCGTCGTCGGCGACGAACCGGCCGTCGTCGCGTGCCGCGTAGACGACGCCCGTCTCCGCGTCGGTCAGCGTCTCGTTCTGCGGGTTCCACTCGAGGGTGGATCGGTACACGGTGCCCCGGGTGCCCTCCCGGGTACGGATGGAGCCATCGTCGGCGTCGTCTGACACGGGCACCCGCAGATCCAGGACCTCTCGCTGCAGGCTCTGATCGGCCAGCAGGGTGTTCCGGTCCACCACATCCCAGCCCGGGACCGCGGTGATCCGGTCACCGTCGACAGTCGCGCCGGGCTCGGCCGCCAGCGGACTGTCCGCGCTGCCGACCATCGGCCGGCCGTCGGCGATGACCGCGAACCCGAGTTCGTCGTCGCGCTGGACGATCGTCAACGGGTAGGTGGGTGCGTCGTCAACGGCCCGCTCGTGCTGGATGAGCAGAGCATCGACCGCCTGCTGCTTGGTGCCGTTGTGGCCGGTCCCGTAGTTCGTCATGGCCACGTTGAACGTGTACGCCATGGTGAAGAGCTGGAAGACCAGCAGGAACGCGAGGCCGGGGAAGAGGTACTTGGACGGCAGCGCACGCTTGCTGAAGTACACCCAGTCGGCAGCCGCCGTGAGCGCGAGCGTGCCGGCGAGGATCCCCCACGAGCCCTCGACGTAGGCGGCCCAGACGATCGCCAGTCCGACCGCGTTGACGGCCGCCATGATCACGAGCTTGACGACGAACCCCCAGCCGGTGCCGGTCCAGGCGCGGGCATGGGATTCGCCGCGGACGGGCGGCCCGCCGCGGACGTCCCGCGGCGAGCCGAGCGTGCCGGCCTCGGGCATCCGGGTCACCCGCCGAGCGTGGCGTCGATGTCGGCGAGCATCTTCTCCCAGGCCTCCTCCGGCTCCGCCGAGCCGGAGATGATCGCCGCCTGGGCCGCGTTCCAGTGCTCCCAGACGTCGGCCATCTCCGGGATGGACGGCATCGGCGCGCCGTTCTGAGCGGCAGCGAGGAACCCGGCGACCACCGGATCCTCGGCCACGTCCTCGGCCACCACACTCATCGCCGGGATGCGCGGGTCGGCGTCATGCAACGCACGCATGGCCTCGGGCGTCGCGACGTAGTTGGTGAGGAAGTCGGCCGCCACCAGGGCGTTGTCGCTCTGCGCCGACACGAAGAAGCCCTGCACGCCGACGAACGGGGCGGCGGTCTCGCCGCCGGCCGACGGGATCGGATCGACGGCCACCTCGATGCCGGCGTCCACGTAGGTGCCGATCGCCCACGGGCCGGCGACGGTGTACGGCGCGTTGCCGTCGGCGAACTCCTGGTCCGCGATGTCGATCGTCCAGTCCGTGCTGAACAGCCCGGCCCCGGCCATGCCGTTCTCCCCGAGCCATTCGGCGAACGCGTAACCGGCGTCCCCGCCCATGCCGACCTCGTTCGTGTACGAGCCGTCGTCGTTCTGGACGAAGACCGGCGCCCCGAAGGACGTCTGGAAGGCGTAGTAGGTGTAGGCGTCACCGGTGGTGCCGTTGGTATTGATGACGAAAGGCAACGACGTGCCGATCTCCTCGCCGTCGGCGATCATCTCGTCGAAGGTCTCCGCGACCGGGTCCGGGGCGAGTTCGGTGTTGCGTACCAGGCCGACGCTCTCCAGCGCGTACGGCAGTCCGTACAGCTGACCGTCGTAGGTCATGGCCTCGATCGCGACGTCCTCGAACTCCGACGCGGACGCGCCCAGATCGACGGAGTCCACGACACCGTTGACGATGAGCGAACCGAGCCAGTCGTGCGCGCCGACCGTGATGTCCGGCCCTTCGCCCGTCGGCACCTGAGCGAGGAAGTCCGCCCGGATGTCTTCGAAGTTCTTCTGGACCAGATCGACCGTGACGCCGGTCTCCGCGGTGAACGTCTCGGCCGCCGCGGCGACGGCCGGCTCGCGGTTCTCGTCGACCCAGACGGTCAGGGTGCCGCCGGCCGCCGCCTCGCCCTCATCGTCACTCTCGTCGGTCTCGTCCCCGGGGTCGGACTCGGCGACGTCTTCGGTCGATTCCGCGGCCGGGGTCTCGTCAGCCGTGTCGTCTCCACCGCCGCACGCGGCCACGAGGAGGACGGCCGCGAGGGGCGCGAGCCGGATGGATGTCTTGCGCATGGCGTAACCTTTCCGATCGAGTACCGCAGCGCGCAGGTCCTTCGATCGCGGCGCTGCGACCTGGTGGATGCTGATTGACAGAGCTGCTACGGCCGTCGCCGGTCGTCATGCGTGGCGACCACCTCCAAGCGGCCCGGATGCCGAGGTGCGCACGACCGCGACGCCGCCGGCGCCGAGGTCCAGGTGCTCGGCGACCGGCTCGCCGCTGAGCAGTTCGACGCCGTCGCCGATCCCCACCTTGGCGTCGTCGTCCGTGTGGTTGATCGCCACGACGTAGTCCGCATCCCGCCCGTGCCGCACGACGACCTCGACGTCGTCGGGCAGATCCGGCGGCTGCACGCCGGCGTCCCGGTAGACCGCGCCCAGCACCGGCGCAAGCGCGTCGATGTCCAGGCGGGTGGACACGTACCAGGCCGTGCCCGCGCCGAACCTATGCCGTGTGATCGCCGGTCCGCCGGCGGCCGGGCCGTCCCGGTGGGTCGCCACCACGTCGGCCCCCTCGAGCGCGAGATCCTCCTGCCACGTGTCGGCGGCCACCTCGCCCGCGTCCCCGAGCGGGCCGTCGGGCCAGGTCACGCGGGTCGAGGTGGCCGCGCGCAACGGCAGGAACTCGTGCACCAGCACACCGAGCACGTCGCGCAGCGGCGCACCGTAGCCACCTGGGTGGACGGCGTCGTGCTCGTCGACGACGGCGGAGAAGAAGGACACCAGCAGGGTGCCGCCGCTCGCGACGTAGCGGCGCAGATTGTCCGCCGACGCCTCCGTCATCAGGTACGACGCCGGCGCCACCACCAGCCGGTAACGGGACAGGTCCGCCGACGGATGCGCGAAGTCGACGGTCACGCCGTCTCGCCACAGCCGCTCGTAATACGCCCGGATGCGTTCGCGATGCCGCACGTCCACCGACGGGCGCCACTCCAGGTCCTGCGCCCAGAAGGACTCGGTGTCCCACAGCACGGCGACGTCTGCCGCCACTGTGGATCCCTGCACCTCCGCCAGCCGGGCGACGTCCCGGCCGAGGTCACGCACCTCCCGCCACAGCCGTGTCCCGGTGCCCGCATGCGGGAGCATCGCCGAGTGGAACTTCTCGGCGCCCTGACGCGACGCGCGCCACTGGAAGAATCCGATCACGTCGGCGCCGCGGGCCAGGTGAGCCAGCGAGTTGCGGGCCATCTCCCCCGACCGCTTGGCCACGTTGCGTGGCTGCCAGTTCACCGCCGACGTGGAGTGCTCCATCAGGATCCACGGCCGCCCGCCCGCCACCGAGCGGGTCAGATCGGCCGCGAGCGCCAGACCGACGTGCCCGCGCTCGTCCGCGGCGGTCAGGTAATGGTCGTTGGAGACGATGTCGACCTCGCGCGCCCAGGCCCACAGGTCGGTGGTGGGGCACTCGTTGGCCATGAAGTTCGTCGTCACCGGCTGCCGGGCGTGCACACGGATGGCGTCGCGCTCGGCGATGTAACACGCGCGTAGCTGATGGTCGGTGAACCGGGCGAAGTCGAGCCGCTGTGCTGGGTTCGCCACGGTGGGTGTCGCGGCTGGGGCGCCGACGTGCTCCCAGTCGGCGTACACCTGGCCCCAGAAGGTCGTCCCCCACGCCTCGTTGAGCGCGTCGAGCGTCCCGTACCGGTCTTTCAGCCACGCCCGGAACGCCTGCACCGCGGCGTCGGAGTAGTCCTCCCCGACCGGCGCGCCGTACTCGTTGTGCACGTGCCACATGACCACAGCGGGGTGATCGGCGTATCGCTCGGCGAGCGCGGAGGCGACCCGCACCGCGGCCGCCCGGTAGGCGGTGGAGCTGGGCGACGCCATGCCACGGGAGCCGAAGCCCAGGGTCGTTCCGTCGCGGGTGACGATCCGGGCCTCGGGATGGGCGGCGAAGAACCAGGCGGGCGGGGAGGCGGTGGGGGTGGCGAGGTCGACGGCGACGCCATTGCCGTGCAGCAGGTCGAGGAGATCGTCCAGCCAGGCGAAGTCGTACGCGCCCTCGCGCGGCTCCAGCAGGGCCCAGGAGAAGATCCCGACGCTGACGAAGTTCACCCCGGCTTCGCGCATGAGGACCATGTCCTCGTCCCACGTCGCGCGGGGCCACTGCTCGGGGTTGTAGTCCCCGCCGTAGCCGATCCGTCGACCGGTCGGCCAGACGCTTCCGTCCGTCATGACACTCCGTTGAGTCGGGGCAGACTGTGCACGGTCCCAGTCCTGAATTCCGCAAAGTCTAGGCATCTGACGGGCCTGGTTCACAATACGTCGACGTCTGCCGTTACTCGACTGTGATCGTGCACAGTCGCCACGACGCGGTTGCAACGATGACGGTCCGAGTACAGTCAGTGCTGTGACTTCCGAGACGGAGCGGCGTCGCCCGACCATCCGAGACGTCGCCGCTGCCGCAGGCGTCTCCCGCGGGACGGTCTCCCGCGTCATCAACGGCGGGCATTGGGTGTCACCCGACGCACGCCGCGCGGTGGATCAAGCGATCCGCACGACCGGCTACCGCGTCAACAGGCACGCCCGCAGCCTGGTCACCGGTCGCGCGAACTCACTCGCCTTCTTGCTCACCGAGCCACAGCAGAGGTTGTTCGCAGACCCGACGTTCGCGATCCTGCTGCGCGGTGCGGCAGCGGCGCTCGACGCCCGGTCGATGACGCTCGTCCTGCTCGTCGCGGGCAACGAGGCGGAGCGCGCGAACGTCATCCAGTACGTCACCGCAGGTCATGTCGATGGCGTGCTGCTGATCTCCACGCATGAGAACGAGCCGCTGATCGCCTCACTGCTGGACGAGGACATTCCTGCGGTCGCCTGCGGGATCCCGCTCGGATACTCCGACCGGGTGGCGTCGGTCTCGGTCGACGAGGCCGGCGGGGCCCGGACGATGGTCCGTCACCTGCGCTCGTCCGGACGAGAACGCATCGCGATGATCGCGGGCCCACTCGACACGCCAGGCGGGCGATATCGCCTGGCGGGCTACCAAGAGGAATTGGGTGACAGCTTCGACGAGCGCCTCGTCGCCTACGGCGACTACAGCGCGGCGTCGGGCGCCGCCGCCATGGCAGAGCTTCTGGATCGCATGCCCGAGGTCGACGCGGTATTCGCCGCCTCCGACCTGATGGCCTCCGGGGCGCTCACCACGCTGCGCAAAAGCGGCCGCCGGGTACCTGACGACATCGCCGTCGCGGGCTTCGACGATTCCGGCCTGGCCGCCACGCTGGACCCTCCGCTGACCACGATGCACCAGCCGTTCGACCGCATCAGCAGCGAGATGGTGAGTGTACTGCTCGACATCGTCGACGGTGCGCCCCGAAGGTCGGTGACGCTACCGGCCGAACTGGTCGTCCGCACGAGCACCTGAGCGCTAACGGCGGTACATGTCGTCAAGAGTAACCAGCAGGACGTCGCGGCGATGTTGGAGTCGAATCAGCTCGTCGCTGAACCCGCTGCGGCTGAAGATCGCGAGCGTCGCTTCTTCGGCCCGCCCTCCCAGCAATCCGCGGATATGCTCCAAACGAGCCAAGTCGCGACGGTCACGAACCGTGTTGGTCGATTTGGCTTCCCCGATCAAGGCGACTCTTGCCGAGGACGTGCGGGGCATGTCCCCGAGCATGAGTGAGATCACGTCGATTTCATGACTCACCTTGTGCTCTCTGCATGCCACCGATGTCGTGCCGGTCCACCCGATGGGCACATCGCCACGAGCAGCAAGCTCGCTGATGGTCCACTCACGGGCCAGATGCTCGAAGTGCGGGCCGAGGATTTGGGAATCGAAGGTCGCCTGCGCCTGCTGCCATCCCTGCTCGGCCCTGCTTCTACGCTGGAAGATCTGCAGGCGCGGCAGCGTGATGGTGTGGTGAAACCGCATGACCGGGTCAGCGATCGACACGATGGGCTTCCTTTCGCGGAGCATATCCTCGTCGTAGGAGATGAAGCCGGCTCTGCGCAGAGTCGTCAGCGGATACGACATCGTCCGCGAGTCACGCTCTAGTCGACTGGCGATTCGGGCGGGCGTCGACTCCCCAGCTGCTATCGCCGCAAGGATCCCGTAATACAGTGCACGGTCTTTGATGCCAGGCTCCTGACTGAAGAGGAGATCAACCTCATCAAACATCGCATGCGCAGGATTGAATGCGGTCGCCGCGAGCCATCGCCCCAGATCCTCACGCGAGTCGGGTACCGGCACTCCATCCGTGAGCGCCCGATAGCCCGGGATGCCGCCGACGATCGCATGTAAGCGCACGGCCGTATCTGGGTCATCCACTCCCCAAAAGGCAGCGGAGTCGATGTGGTCGAACGCATTCAGGCATATGTTGAGTTGAACCCGACCGTATAGCGCTTTCGACTCGGCGAGCAGCTCCGACATCACTGACAACGCCGACCCACACAAGATCAGGCGCACCGGAGGAGCGCCGCCACCCTTGGTCGGACCGTATGTGTCATGTAGCCACTGCAGGACGCCCGGCAACTCCGGCGAATGCGCGATCAGAAAGGGCAACTCGTCGAGGACGAGCAGCTGCACCTCGCCCCGTTGTCCGGCCCGTTCACCTGCCATTCGCACGGCCGTCTCCAGAGCGTTCTCCCACGACGAGAACCTCATTCCAGCGGGCAAGCCAGCCCATTCTGCCAACTCATCAGCAAAACGCTGCAACGCGAGGGGTTTCGAATTCCGCTCGAGCGCGAGCATGTAGAAGCCGCCGGATGCATCACACAACTGCTGCAGCATCTCGGACTTGCCTTGCCTTCGACGTCCATACACCACGCCCAGCCGCAAGCTGTCGACGTGGGGGGACATGAAGTCGACCAATTGCGCCCACTCATCGTCACGATCGAACAGAACCTGGGGCTTCGACAGCGACGTCATAACACACTCCAGTTAGTTGTAGTCCAATACTACTAGGAGTCTACGCTAGACGTATCTCAGTTAGTTGTAATGGTCTACGTATACTGCGTCTGGGGTTGGATGTTCGGCGGGCTCCACCCGCCGCGTGGTGCGGTCGACCCGGGACCTAGGTCAATTCGCGGCGCATGATCCATCGAGGGCGGCCACCGCTACGACCCGAGGTGGGGCCGGCCCGGTGGAAACCATGCGCCTCGAACAGTCTGGTCGTACCGACATACCCGCTGATCACGTCGACGCGCTCGTCGTCGCCCACCTCGACCGGGTATCCCTCGACCACCTCGGCACCGTGAGCGGCGGCATGTTCGACGGCGCCGTCGAGCAGCACATGCATCAAGCCCCGGCGACGGTATCCCGCACGGACGACGAAGCAGACCGCGACCCACGCGTCCCGCTCGTCTACGAACGGGATGGTGCGAGCGTTCATCAGCCGTCGATAGGTGCTGCGTGGCGCGATGGAACACCAACCCGCCGGAATGTCGTCCACGTACGCGATCACACCAGGACCCGGTTCCACGTCGCACAGCTGACGCATGAACTCGGGACGCTCCTCGCTCGACACCCGCGAGTCCCGGTAGGACATGCACCAGCAACCCTTACCGCCGGGCTTCTTGACCCCGACGACCTCCGCGAAGTCCACGAACCGGCCGACCGCGGATCGAATCTCCGTGGCCGGCGAGGAGGCATCGCCGGAAGCCTGCACCGTCTGCATGCCTTCACCGTACGCGGAAGTAGGCCCCGCGCAGGGTAGCCGCGCAAGCCTTGTGCGCAACGCGAGATCGCCCGAGTCCGTGCATGAGGAGCAGCATGATACCGGTGTCGTACGATCAGAAGCCGACCGCAAGATCATGATGGAGGCCTACGGCACGACCGTGCACCCCAGCCCGTCGAGACCGGCGAAGAGAAGGTCATCCTCACCGACCTGTGTGGGCACGCCAATCTCGATCTGCCCCGCCTAGGGCGCGTACCTCGCCGGCGACATGGTGGACAACGAACTTTCGGCGGAAGAGCTGCAGAATCGCTGACCGCGTCGCCTCCCTTGGTCTAGACCAGATTGATCGTGCCGTGTTATGTGAGGTGCAAACGATCGGATTAAGTGACATCAGGCTGGCCGATGGGTCTAGGCACGTTATTCCTGCAGGTCAGCGGCATACTCGACGGTCGACCACATGCAACGTTGGCTGCGCCAGTTAAGTAAGCGTTAAGCAACACGAGCCCGCGCCGCCCAGAATGGCACATACCGGCGATGGCGCAGCCCTACATCCGGATCGTGTACCGCGATGAGTCCTGCAGCGACCGATATCGCGGCGTTCACAACCGGCGACAGCTCGAGCGGGTGACGAGGCTCGTCGGCAAGCGGACGTGGGGCTCCCTGGTCACGCCGTTGATGAGGTCGATGACCATGCCCAGGGCCTCGGCGCCCATCTGGTGGATCGGCTGGGCGACGGTCGTGAGCGGAGGGTCCGTCAACGCCGACTCGGGCACGTTGTCGAAGCCGATCACCGAGATATCGTCCGGGATGCGCAGCCCCAGTTCCCGGGCGACCTCCATGGTGCGGATCGCGGAGAGGTCGTTGGCCGCGAAGATGGCCGTCGGGCGGTCCGGGAGCGACAACAGCTCATGCGCCGGGGTGTCGGCCAGGTCAGGACGGTAGCCACCGATCCGCATGAGATCCGGGTCGACGGCGATGCCCGCCTCTTCCAACGCCGAGCGGTAACCCTGTTCGCGAAGGGTCGCCGATTCGAGATCCTCCCGGCCGCCGAGAAAGCCGATGCGGCTATGGCCGAGCGAGATCAGGTGCTGAGTCGCCAGCCGGGCGCCGGCGAAGCTGTCCGCGTCGACGGTCGGAGTGCCGGACGGGCCGGTATGCGGGTCGACGGCGACGACGGGAATGGTGCCGTGTTCGATACTCACGGTAGGCGTGACGAGTACCGCACCATCGATGAGCGTTCCGGCCAACCGGCTCAGATTGCGCTGTTCCCAGCCGACGCGGTCGTGCCGCCCGAGACCGCCGGTATACGCCATCAACTCGTAACCCGTCCCGTCGACCGCCTCGGAAACACCCTTCAGCAGCTCGGTGGAGAACGGCTCGAACTCGGCGACGAGAATGCCGATCACGTTGGTGCGGCGGCTGCGTAGGCTCCGTGCCACGATCGACGACTCGTAGCCGAGTTGCCTGATGACCTCTTGGACCCGGAGCTCGGTCTCCGGCGCGACACCGTAACGGCCGTTGATCACCTTGGATACGGTCGCGACGGAGACCTTCGCGGTTCTCGCAACGTCACCGATGGTGACCCTTCCCGTGGGCTGCATGGACAAGACAGTAGCGTGCCGGCGAGCTACGGGCACGCGAATGGAGGTGTGTGATAGATAACGATGTCGATACCGTTATCGAAACCGATGTCGATAACGATTGACACCCGTGTGTCGAAGCTGCAAAACTCGCGCACATTCCGTCAGGGACGACTGGAGGGCACCCAGATGACTCGCAGGACACGGAGGCAGGCCGCGCTGGTAGTTGCAGCGGCGGCCGCTCTCTTCAGCACAGCGTGCGCCGGACAAGACAGCGACTCCGAACCCGACGCCGCCGACACCGCGGAGGGTGACGGCAACGGTGGCGACACCGGAGGAGGCGACGAGCCTGTCACCATCGAGTGGTGGCATAACTCGAACAACGATCCGGGCCGGAGCTACTACGAACAGGTTGCCGCCGACTTCGAAGAGGCCAACCCCAATGTCACCATCGAGATCAACGCACAAGAGCACGAGGACATGCTCACCCGGCTCGACGCGGCGTTCCAGAGCGGCGACGTGCCGGACATCTACATGGAACGCGGCGGCGGCGAACTCGCCGCTCACGTCGACGCCGGCCTCACCCGGGATCTGACCGATGACGCCGCCGAGACGATCGACAAGCTCGGTGGCTCAGTCGCCGGCTGGCAGGTGGACGATCGCACGTACGCGCTGCCGTTCTCGCTGGGCGTGGTCGGCTTCTGGTACAACACCGCGTTGTTCGAGGAGGCGGGGATCACCGAGCCGCCACAGACGTTGGACGACTGGCTCGCCGCCGTCGACGCGCTCAAGGACGCGGACATCGAACCCGTCTCGGTCGGTGCGGGCGACGCCTGGCCGGCCGCGCACTACTGGTATTACACGGCGCTGCGCCAGTGTGCCCAGGACGTCCTGCAGGACGCGGTCACCAGCCTGGGCTTCTCCGACCCGTGCTTCGTACGGGCCGGTGAGACGCTGCAGACCATCGTCGAGGCCGAGCCGTTCAACGCGGGCTTCCTGACGACCCCAGCTCAGGAGGGCCCGACCTCCGCGTCCGGCCTGCTGGCCACCGAGCGAGTGGCGATGGAGCTGGCCGGCCACTGGGAGCCGGGCGTCATGCAGGGCCTGACCGAGGATGGCGAAGGGCTCGGCGAGAACACGGGCTGGTTCCCGTTCCCTGAGGTCCCCGGCCAGGAGGGTGACCCGGAGGCGGTTCTCGGCGGTGGCGATGCCTGGGCACTCTCCGCGGACGCGCCGGACCAAGCCGTCGACTTCATCGAGTATCTGCTCTCCGACGAGGTTCAGCAGGGCTTCGCCGAGAACGACATGGGTCTGCCGGTCAATCCGGCCGCCTCGGATTCCGTCACCGATCCGGCGCTGTCCGGGCTGCTCGAAGTACGGGACAACGCGCCCTACGTGCAGCTCTACTTCGACACAGCGTTCGGTGAGTCCGTCGGTGGTGCGATGAACGACGCGATCGTCCAGGCGTTCGCCGGCAACGCGTCACCACAGGACATCGTGGACGCCACTCAGCAAGCGGCAGATGCCGAGCAGTGAGTAACGCAACGACCAGGTCGGCAGGCGGTGCCTCCGAGGCGCCGCCTGCCGACCGCAGCACACAGGATCGGACCCCCCGCCGCCGCAGCAGCCGTCGGGCTCGGCAAGAGTGGCGCAAGCGCGCGGAGATCGTCTTCTTCGTCACGCCCGCCCTCGCGTTGTTCGTGGTCTTCGTGATCGTGCCGGTGCTCACGGCAGTCCAGATGTCCGTGTACCGGTGGCGCGGTTTCGGGCCGCTCGAGGATTTCGTCGGTCTGGACAACTACGTCTCCGTGCTGACCAACGACGTCTTCACCGGGGCCGTGGCGCACACCATGATCATCGTCGTCGGCTCGATCCTTCTCCAGCTGCCGCTCGGGCTCGCCGTCGCCCTGCTGCTCAACCGCAAGATGAAGGGCCAGGGCCTACTGCGAACGATCGTCTTCGTACCGTTCGTTCTGTCCGAGGTCATCGCCGGTGTCATCTGGTTCCAGTTGCTGCAGCCGCGTTACGGCGTCGTCGACACGGCGCTGGGCAGCGTCGGCCTCGACGGGCCCGCGCAGGGATGGCTCGGCGATCCCGACATCGCCCTGTGGACCGTCCTGATCGTTTTGACATGGAAGTACCTCGGCCTGCCGATCCTGCTGTTCCTCGCCGGCCTGCAGGGCATCCCGAACGACCTGTACGAGGCCGCGCAGCTCGATGGCGCCACCTGGTGGCAGGTGCAGCGCAACATCACCATCCCGCTGCTGGGACCGACGATGCGGACCTGGGCGTTCCTGTCGATGATCGGATCACTCCAGCTGTTCGACATGGTGTGGATCCTCACCCGGGGCGGCCCGGCCAACGCCACGACGACCATGGTGACGTTCCTGGTCAACGAGGGTACCAACCGCCAGAACTACGGCATCGCAGGCGCGGCCTCGATGATCCTCTTCGTGATCGCACTCACCATGGCGATCCTCTACCAGCGGCTGGTGCTGCGCCGGGACACCAAGGAGGCCGGACGATGACCACCGCGACAACTCCCCAGCGCGCGCGACGACAGCAGGACACTTTCTCCGGCGGTAACCCGCTGATCTACGTGCTCGCCCTCGTGGTAGCGGCGGGCTCGCTCGGACCGGTGCTCTTCGGCGTGCTCGGCGGCTTCCGTACCAACGCCCAGCTGGCGGAGAGCCCGGCCGGCCTGCCCGACCCGTGGGTGTTCAGCAACTACACCGAGGCCCTGACCAATCCGGACTTCTGGCGGTTCACGCTGAACTCCACGGCCATCGCGACCATCACGACGCTTGTGGTCGTGGTGTGCGGCATGATGGCGGCGTACCCGCTCGCGCGGTATCGGTTCCGTGGACGCGAGGCGCTGTTCACCGTCTTCGTCGCGGGGCTCTTGTTCCCGGTCACCGTTGCCGTGATCCCGCTGTTCATCCTCGTCAGCCAGAACTTCGGGCTCAGCAACACCTGGTGGGGAATCGCGCTGCCACAAGCCGCGTTCGCGCTGCCGTTGAGCGTCGTCATCCTGCGTCCGTTCCTGATCGCGTTGCCGAACGAGATCGAAGAGGCGGCGATGATCGACGGATCGTCGCGGATCAGCTTCTTCTGGCGGATCGTCGTGCCGCTGTCCTGGCCAGGGATGGTCACCGTGGGCGTGGTGGCGTTCGTCCAATCCTGGAACGCCTACCTGCTCCCGCTGTTGCTGTTGCAGGGCAACATGCGCACGCTGCCCCTCGGGGTCGCGGACTACTCCTCGGAGTACTCGGCCGACGTCGCCGGAGTCTACGCCTTCACCTCGCTGGCCATGATCCCAGCGCTGGTGCTGTTCCTGTTGATGCAGAAGCGCATCGTCAGCGGCCTGCAGGGTGCGGTCAAGGGATGACCCCGGCCCACCCCGGAAGAAGGAGCCAAAATACGTGACGGACCTCGACAATCACCTGCCCCTGTCTCAGATCTCCCAGCGGGTATATGACCTGCTGGCGCGGATGACGCTGGACGAGAAGCTGGCTCAGCTGGTCGGCTACTGGGTCGATCAGGTCGGCGCCGACAACGCCGGCACGGACGACAGCAGCGACGACGGCGGCAGCAGCAGCGACGAGCCGGATCGTCCGGGTGACGTCGCGCCGTTGCAGGGGGAGATGACCGCATCACAGCGGTCGTTCGAGGAGTCGATCCGGCACGGCATCGGCCACCTGACCCGGGTGTACGGGACCCACCCGGTCGACCCGGTCACACGTGCGCAATGGCTCTGGGACCAGCAGCGCCGGTTGCGTTCGGACACCCGCCTCGGCATTCCGGCGCTCGTGCACGAGGAGTGCCTGACGGGCCTCGCCGCCTGGCAGGCGGCGGCGTTCCCCACGCCGCTCGCCTGGGGTGCGTCGTTCGACCCGGACCTCGTCGAGCAGATGGGCGGCGTCATCGGCGCGTCCATGCGGGCGCTCGGCATCCACCAAGGCCTCGCACCGGTGCTCGACGTGATCCGGGACCCGCGGTGGGGTCGCGTCGACGAGTGCATCGCCGAGGATCCGTACGTGGTCGGCACACTCGGCACGTCGTACGTGCGTGGGCTGCAGTCGGCAGGCGTGCACGCGACGCTCAAGCACTTCGTCAGCTACTCGGCGTCGCAGGCCGGACGGAACCACGCACCGGTGCATGCCGGGCCTCGCGAGGTCGCCGATGTCCTGCTGCCGCCGTTCGAGATGGCGCTGTTCGACGGAGGCGCTCGCTCGGTCATGAACTCCTACACCGAGATCGACGGCGTGCCGGTCGCGGCCGACGCCGACCTGCTGACCGGTCTGCTGCGCGAGCAGTGGGGCTTCACCGGAACCGTCGTCGCGGATTACTTCTCGGTAGCGTTTCTCGCGCTGTTGCACAGGGTGGCCGCCGACCAGGGTGATGCGGCTGCCCAGGCGCTGGCCGCCGGCATCGACATCGAGTTGCCGAACGGCGATGCATACCTCGAGCCGCTCGCCGAGCGGGTGCGGGCCGGCGTCGTCGACGAGAAGCTCGTCGACCGTGCGGTGCTGCGCGCGCTGGCGCAGAAGGAGGAACTCGGTCTGCTTGACGAGACCTTCGCCGACGATCCGCCGTCCACGGCCGACCTGGACTCGGCGGAACATCGGGACCTCGCGCGCCGCCTCGCGGAGGAGTCGGTCGTCCTGCTGTCCAACGATGGCGTCCTCCCTCTGGGCGGTCCCGGTCGCACGGTGCCCCGCCGAGTAGCGGTGATCGGTCCGAACGCCGACCGCTCGGAAGCGCTTCTGGGCTGCTATTCGTTCATCAACCACGTTCTCGCCGATCGTCCTGACGTCCCGTTCGGGATCGAGATCCCCACCGTCGCGGACGGGCTGCGCCAGGAGTCGGCGACCGGCTCGCTCTCCGGGGCGGAGACCGTCGTCGTACGTGGGTGTGGCGTCGACGACGCCGACCGTTCCGGGTTCGCCGAGGCAACCGAGGCCGCCCGGGAGGCCGACGTGGCCGTGGTGGTGGTCGGCGACCAGGCCGGGCTGTTCGGGCGAGGCACGGTCGGTGAGGGCAACGATGTCGAGAGCCTCGATCTTCCCGGTGTCCAGCGGGAACTCGTCGAGACCGTCCGAGCCACCGGCACGCCCACCGTGCTGGTCCTCATCACCGGACGTCCGTACGCCATCGACTGGGCGCTGGAGGGACCATCCGCGGTCGGGGCGGTTCTCCAGGCGTTCTTCCCGGGGGAGGAAGGTGGCTCGGCGATCGCCGGTGTGCTCTCGGGGCGGGTCAACCCGTCCGGGCGGCTCCCCGTCTCGATGCCGCGGTCGGCCGGAGCCCAGCCGTACACGTATCTGCACCCGCCGCTCGGCGGCCCGAATGACGTCACCACCGCCGACACCACACCGGTCCGGGCGTTCGGGCACGGCCTGTCATACACGACGTTCACGCATGAGGATCTCGCTGTCGACTCCGCAGCGGCCGCCGGTGGTTCCTTCGCCGCCTCGGTCCGGGTGACGAATACCGGCGATCGTCGCGGCGCGGACGTCGTGCAGATCTACGCTCGCGACCTGGTGGCCAGCATCACCCGGCCGACCGTCCAGCTGCTGGGCTATCACCGCGTCGAGCTCGACGCCGGCGAGTCAGCGGTCGTCCGCTTCGAGGTTCCCACGACGCGGCTGGCGTTCACCGACCGTCACATGGTCCGCATCGTGGAACCGGGCGACGTCGAGGTCTGGGTGGGCCGTTCCGCCGCCGACAACCGGACACGCCCACACGCCGACGGCATCGCCCAGGCGGAGCCCGCATCGGACGTGATGGCCGACGCGGACGACGGCCCGCCCCGCGCGACCATCACGCTGACCGGTGAACCCCACGTCGTGACACCGGCAGACGAGCGTATGGTCCGGGTGAGCGTCCTGCGCATATAGGCTCACCGCTGGCGTGGTGCATCCCCGAAGCGGACTGACTGGCCGATGGACGCCGGTGGCGGCCCTTGCCGTCCCAGCACGTCGATAGACTCGCCTGGTGGGCAGGGGGATGGCGGACGCACCAGACGACGCCGAGTTGGTCCGTGCCGCTCAGGCCGGTGATGTCGAGTGTTCCGGTGTGCTTCTGGCTCGGCATTGGGGCGCCATGCGGGCGGTCGCGTTGAGCATTCTCGGCCACAGGCCCGAAGCCGACGACGCGTTGCAGGAGGCGGCGCTGACAGCCGTGCGCCGCATCGGGGATGTGCGTGATGCGGCCTCCGTCGGCCCGTGGTTGCGCGCCATCGTGCGCAATGTCTGCCGGATGCAGGTGCGCGGAAGGACGGAGGTCCCTGCCGATCAGCTCGATCTCCTGGCCCGGCCGGCGATCGACTCTGATCCGGCGGAGCTGCTGGACCGGCATGCGGCGAGGGACTGGGTCTGGCGAGCAATAGAGGAGTTGTCCCCGAGCCTCCGTCTGGTGACCATGCTGCGGTACTTCACCGGAGTCACCGCCTATGAACAGATCGCGGCGCTGTGCGGGATTCCGGTCGGCACGGTGCGCAGCCGGCTCAGCCAGGCTCGTACCAAACTGACCGACGCCCTCCTCGCGACCGCCGACGCGGCACACGACGACGTGGCCGCGCTGACCAGAACGCGCCGGGCCGAGGCAACCGAGATGCTGCGGGCCGCGGAGCGCGGTTCTTACGCCGAGCTCCTGGCAGCGACCTGGTCTACGGACGTGGAGACCACCTGGCCTGACGGTCAGCGGACAACGGGCCAGGACCAGCTCATCCGGGCGATGTACGGCGACGTGGAAGACGGCGTGCGCTATCGGCTGGCCCATGTCGTGGCCAGCCGTGGCGTGACCATCCTGGAGACCGACCTGATCAGCCCACCTGACGATCCGTTCCACTGCCCGCCGGGCGCGGTCTGGGTACTGGCCCTGGAAGACCGCCGAGTCCGGCGGCTGCGGCTTTTCCATCCCGAGCGGTGAGATTGCCGCTCGATTCCGGGCGCCGCAGACGCCGGTCCATCAGCCGGTTTCGACTGACCCATCACCAGGCGGCGGAATCGTCGCCTACGCCGGTGCCCTCGGCAACTGGAACAGCCGGTAGTGCGTCACGGTGTGGAAGCCCATCCGGCGATATACCGGCTCGCCGTCGGCGCTGGACTGCAGCGTCGCGACCCGCAAACCGCGTTCCCTTCCGGCCTTCAGCGCGGCGAGGGTCAGCGCGGTGCCGATTCCCCGGCGCCGGTAGCCGGAATCGGTGCTGACGACGTAGATGCCTGCGACACCGTTGCTGATCGACGTGGCGGCGGTTCCGACGACCCGCCCGTGGAGACGGCCGGTGAAACGGATGAGTTCATCATTCTGTGTGGTTCGGTTGATCTCTCGTTCGACGGCGGCCGGCACGGCTGCATCGGGGACGCCCATGGACGGCGCATACGCCTCGACGAATGCCGCGGTCCCGCCGGCTCCTTCCACCTGGTCGATGACGAGATCGGCCGGCGCGGGGACCTCAGCCACCTGGTCCACCCGTACGGCCATGACAGGCATCGACTGAACCTCGCTCGCGCCCCGGGCCAGCAGACCGTCGGCGACAGCGGGATCACTGTCCGGACCCACCCACCAGAGCCATGGCGTTCTGTACAGCCGGCGTCGCGCCTCGGCCACGGCATCGTCCAGTCGCTGCCGACGCAGCCGCAACACCCCATTGAGGAGAGGGTGCGGAAGGTCACTGCGGTACGTCGGCAGGTCGGCATCGACGGAATCAGTGCTGCCCCAGCCGAGCCAGTAGGCACGGTTGTTGGCCAGCTGTGGAGCCAGATCGTCTATGGAGTCCACGGCGTGTATCGAAGAGTGCATGCCCACAAGATGCGCCCACGCCACGAAAAGTTCGAAAGGTCGTGGCTGATGTCGTGGGACCCCCTGCCGTCGCCTGCCGCGCGGCGGGTCACGGGATTACGACGACGTCGACAACCGGTCCGTCAACAGCGCAACGAGAGCTTCGAGCTGCACGTCGGCTGCCGAGCCAACCTCGTCGTCCGAGCCGTCGAGCGCCCGGGCGGCCAGCCCGGCCTTGCTGTCGATCAGCTCCGCGATCCTCGTGTCCATGGTCTGGGCGGCGATGATACGCCAGGCGGTGACGGGCTCGTCCTGACCGATGCGGTGCACGCGGTCGATGGCCTGCGTCTGCTCGGCGGCGGACCAGGACAGCTCGGCGAGGACCATGTTGGAGGCGACCTGCAGGTTCAGGCCCACGCCGGCAGCGGTGAGCGAGCAGACCGCGATGGAGACGTCGGGATCGTGCGTGAAGGCGTCGATGTTCTTCTGACGCTGCTTCGAGGTCTGATCCCCCCGGATCGACGAGTAGCGGATGCCGCGCTCCGCGAAGGTCTTCTCGGCGAGGTCCATCACGTCGACGTGCTTGGCGAAGAAGACGACCTTACCCACGTTGCGGGCGAGCTGCGCGGCATAGTCGGCGGCCAGGCCGGCCTTGGCCTGACCGATGCGGCGGATCATGCTGAACACGTTCTGGCCCGTCTTCGCCGTCGTGGTATCGGCCAGCTCCGCACGGGCGACCCGGCGGACGAGATCGTGATCGATTCCCGGCACGACGACGCCGGACGTCCGTGCTTCCAATGCCGCTTCATAGCGCGACAGGAGACGGTCGGCCAGCTCGCGCTCGGCGTCGCGGATCGACCGGCCGGCGGCGCCGTCGAGCTCGACGGGAAGGTCGGCAATGCGGCGGGCAGGGATGTCAGCGGCCACATCGATCTTACGGCGGCGAACGATGCCCAAGTCGATCACGCAGTCGCGAGCGGACGCGTAGAAGCCGCGGTCGGCCGGTGTCAGGCCGGTCTTCTCCAGTGCCTCCATCAGTTCGGAGCGTGGCTTCTTCTCGTCGATCCAGCCCAGGAACTGCCAGATGGCTCTGAAGTCCTCGATGTCGTTGATCAGCGGCGTGCCGGTGAGCGCCATCAGCAGCGGACGCACGGCCCGCGCCCGGATCTGTTCGGAGAGCTGCAGGACGTACTGCGAGCGCTGGGATTTCTTGTTCTTGATGAAGTGCGCCTCGTCGACGACCATGCCGCGAAAGCCCAGATCACCGAGCCAGCCGATGTGACGGTCGAGCACCTCATAGTTGACGATGATGATCTCGGCGAAGCCGTCGACCGTGTCGCCGTCCCCGTGGATCACCGTGGCCGGGTGTTCCGGCGTCCACCGGTCCGCTTCGCGAGCCCAGTTGGTCTTGACGACGTTCGGTACGACGACGAGCAGCGGATAGGCGTTCGCGGCCTGCGCGGCGAGCAGCGCCTGAGCCGTCTTGCCCAGCCCCGGCTCGTCGGCGAGCAGGAAGGTTCTGTGTCCGGACTCGGCTGCGGCGATCAGCCGTGCTTGGTGTGGCATCATCTCGCCGCCGCCCGACGTCCGCAGGGCGGACTCGTCGGGAAGTGCCATGCAGGCCGATGCCCCGTCAGCGGCGTACTCGAACGCATTGAGCAGCGGGCCGATCAGTTCCCAGCTGGCCAGGCGTTGCGGGCGCGGCTCGCGTGGGCCGGGAGCCGTGAAATCCGGCGCCAGGAACGGATTGGCGAGTTGCCGGGAGACGACCGACTGCGGCACCACCTGACGCTTCATCGTGCCGGTCGAGGTTACCGGCGTGCTGACCGAGACCTCGTCTTCGGATGGCTCGATGCCCGCCGCGGCCAGCATCTCCCGCTTGAGCGACTTGGCTGCGTCGCCGACGACGGCATCCTCGGCGAGCAGCGCCAGGAGCGAGGCTTCGCGGACGGCGACCTTCGCCAGGATCGTCGCGATCCCGTCGAGGCGCTTGAGCTGGTCGGCACGGTAGCTGTCACTGCTCGACTCGTCTGCCTTGACGCGGGCGCGTTCCTCCCGCACCAGCAGGGCGATGACCTGAAACTTGGTGCGTGTGGAGGGCGTGGAGGGGCCACGCGAGACGGCGGTCTCGACGTCGCGGACGGCGCGCGCGAGGACCGGGATGATTCCGTCGTTATCCCGGCCACGGGCACGACGCCGGGCTCGGGTGGTGGTACGGCTAGCGCCGGACTGGCGCTGAACACCTCTAGCCAATCGTTACTCCTCTTCTGGTGCCTACCGCCGAACGTGACGGCAGACGTCGCCGCGAGCCGTTCTTCCGCGCCCGCGGACGCCGACGCGGCGATCGACGATGGCGATCCCCTACGCCGCGATGATCCGGCCGCCGCCGCAGATACACCGGTACGGTGCTCGGAGGAAGGCACTGGCTGGGGACGCTGAGTGGCAACGTAGGTCGCCGCACGTCCCCAGCACGCGACAGAACCGCTCTTCGGGCGGCTCCGATGACTACTGTGGATAGCCTCGAACAATCAAATGTCCTGGTCAGCAGACATGGTGGAGCTGACGGGATTCGAACCCGTGGCCTCCTCGTTGCGAACGAGGCGCGCTACCAACTGCGCCACAGCCCCCGGCTCAAGACCTCGACGAGCTTACCATCACCCGGCACCAATCATGGAATCGCGTGGTCAGAGCCTGGACACCAACCAGAGGTAGGCTGTTGGGCGACGCGGTCCGCGCTCACTCGCCGACCGCTCGACGGCGCTTCTCCGGCATCTCGTCGTCCGACGCGTTCGTCTCGCTCTCCGCTGCCTCCGTCCCGTCGCCGGTCACCGGCGACGCCGGCGGGCGGGAGGGCAGCTCGAACGACGTCGTGTGCTCCAGTCGACCGGACGTCCACGACCCGTCGCCGCCGAGGTCGATCTTGCGGTTGACACGCGGCGCCTTCGGCTTGTTGACGTACGTCGGCAACGGCACGTCGACCGGATCCCAGGTGCCCTCCGCTGGCTGCTCCGCCTCCTCCGGGAGATCGAGGACGGCGATCCGCTTGCCCTCCGCGTTGACCGCCACGGAATCGTTCTCGGGTGCACTGTCCGCCGCGGCGGCGCGTTCACGCGCCGCCCGCTTCCGCAACGTGCGACGCCGCTGGGTCTGGGCTACCGCAGCCCGGCGAGCCACGACCACGAACCCGGCGATCATGGTCCCGGTGACGATCGGCACCCAGCTCGGCAACGGCCCCAAGACCGTCCCCGCCACGCCCAGCAGGGTCGCCATGAACAGCAGACTGAGCATCCGGCGACGCCGCCGCGCCGCATCGACAGCCGCCTGCTCGAACCGCCGAAGCTCCGCCTCGGCCGGTACACGTCCGTCTCGTGGCCGAGGCCGCACGCGACCGTCCGCAGCGCTGGACTCGGCATGGCGGGCGGCAGCAGCGCCCTCTCGCGCCGCCGGTACCGCCCCGCTCGTCGGCGCCAAACCCTTGACGTCGCCGGTGACGATCGTCCGGCCGTCCGGCCCGTCGGCGACAACCCGGTGCGGGGCATGGATGGGCCCGGACTTGCGCCGTAGCACGCGCACGCCGTTCGCCGCGTCGGTCTCCCGCGCCCGCTCGACCTCCTCGTTGCGGCGGACCCATCGAGGGACGAGGACGGCCAACCACGCAGCGACGATCGCCGCATAGATCAGGCCGCTGTACCCCATGACATCAGACGGTACGGTGCGCAACGTCGCTGGCGGTGGACCTGCGGCGGTGTGTCGCCGGTAACGGATGTGACTACTGTGGCGGTTTGCACACCCAGATCACGGCGTCACGTGCACCATGATCCCTCCGAGGACCGCCTGTCTCACGTCAGCCGCTTCGACTCATGCCACCGCGTCAGCAAGCCGTCCGGGACGTCCTCCGACGTCAGCGCGAAAGACCGATGATCACGCCAATCACCGTCGATATGCAGCAGCCGCTCACGTATCCCCTCGTCCCGGAAGCCGAGCTTCTCGACGACCCGCAAGGATGCCTGGTTCTCCGGCCGGATGTTGACCTCCAGCCGGTGCAGCCCCACCGTGAAGAAACAGTAGTCCACGGTGAGCGCGAGCGCCGTGGGGGTGATGCCACGTCCGGCCAGCGCGCCGTCGACCCAGTACCCGACCGTCCCCATCCGGGCGGAGCCCCAGACGATGTTGGACACGCCCAGCTGCCCGGCCAACCGGCCCTCGTAGGTCACCGCCCAGGACAGCGCCTCGTCCGCCCGCCCCTGAGCCGAGTACATCCGGACCATCTGGCGAAAGCTCATCGGTGGCGAGGCGGACGACGGCGGCGGCGTAGCCTCCCAGCGTCGCAGCCACTCGGCGTTCCGGGTGCGGATCTCCGCCCATGCGCGCGAGTCGCGGTAACGCAGCGGCCGTAGCCCGACCGGCGGATCCTCCAGCTCGACCGGCCACCCCAACCGGGACCCACTCCTCACGCCGCCCCGCTCCTGGGATGATCTCCGCCGGCGATCTGATCCACGGCATGGACCAGCACCGGTTGCAGGACGGACAAGCCGTCCCGGACACCCCCGGTGGAACCGGGCAGGTTGACGATCAGCGTGCGGCCCGCCCGTCCGGCGATGCCACGCGACAGCGACGCCGTCGGCACACCGTTCGACCGTCCGTGTGCGCGGATCGCTTCGGCGAGGCCGGGCACCTCGGCCTCGACCACGCGCTGTGTCATCTCCGGCGTCTGGTCGTTCGGATTCAGCCCGGTACCGCCGGTCGTCACGGCGACGTCGTAGCCCGCCTCGACGGCGCCGCGCAGGGCCGATTCGACCTCGGGTCCGTCCGGTACCACCGTCGGGCCGTCGACGTCGGCGCCCATCTCGCGCAGACCGGCGACGAGCACCGGTCCACTGCGGTCCTCATATACACCGGCCGCCGCCCGGGTGGACACGGTCACCACTAGCGCTCTCATCGGCTCGCCACCTCACGGCCTCGTCAGCTGAAGAGGACACTAGTGCGCGCGATCCGCGCGCCGCCAGGTACCCGAGCGCCCACCGGTCTTCTCCTCCACCCGGATGTCCGTGATCACCGCGCCCTTGTCGATCGCCTTCACCATGTCCACGACGGTCAACGCGGCGGTGGAGACGGCGGTCAGCGCCTCCATCTCGACGCCGGTCCGGTCCGCCGTGCGCACGGTCGCGGAGATCTCGACCGCGTCGTCGGACACCGACACGTCCACGTCGACCCCGTGGATGGCCAGCGGATGGCACAACGGCACCAGATCCGGGGTCCGCTTCGCGCCCTGGATGCCCGCGATACGTGCCACGCCCAGCGCATCGCCCTTCGGCACGTCCCCGGCGCGCAGGGCCGCCACCACGTCCGGAGAGACCAGCACACGGCCGCTGGCCCGGGCCGTGCGGACGGTGACGTCTTTGGCCGACACATCGACCATCCGCGCCGAACCGTCGTCGTCGATATGCGTCAGCCGAGCACTCACGCTCAGTCCTTTCTGTTCTCCAGCCGCATGGCGTCGACCACCTGCCCGGCCGTCACCTCGGTGACATGCTCGGGCACGACGATCAGCGAGTTAGCGTAAGCCAGATCGCCCAGCCGATGCGACTCCTGCGTACCCAGCGGCGTCACCAGGTACGAACCATCCGACGACGGCTGCAGGCGGGCCCGGGCGAACTGCCGCTTGCCCTCGGGCGAACGCATCGTCTGCTGCAGCACCGCCTTCACGCTCTGCCGGTGCAGCCGGGCGGCGCCGAACATCTTGCGGATCGCGGGCCGGACGAACACCTCGAAAGAGACGAACGCGCTGACCGGGTTCCCGGGCAGCGTGAAGATCGGTGTGTTCTCCTCGCCGACCGTGCCGAAGCCCTGCGGCTTCCCCGGTTGCATCGCCACCTTCTCGAACGCCACCGTGCCGAGCCTGGAGAGCACCTCCTTCACCACGTCGTAGGCGCCCGCGCTGACCCCACCGGTGGTGATCACCAGGTCGGCACGGACCAGCTGATCCTCGATCAGGCCGAGCAGCCGATCCGGGTCATCCGGGATCGGCGGGATCCGGTAGGCGATCGCCCCGGCCTCGCGCGCCGCCGCCGTGAGGGTGAACGAATTGGAGTCGGTGATCTGTCCCAGAGACACCGGGTTGCCCGGCTCGACCAGTTCGCTTCCGGTGGAGATGACGACGACCCGCGGCTTCGGGCGGACCACGACCCGGTCCCGGCCGATCGCGGCGAGCAGCCCCACCTGCGGGGCCCCGATGTACGTCCCGGCGCCGAGCACCGCGTCGCCGGCGCTCACGTCCTCGCCCGCGTGCCGCACGTGGGCACCGAGCTTGGCCGGGGCCATGATCCGGACCCGGGCGGTGCCACCGTCGGTCTGCTCCACCGGGACCACCGCATCGGCGCCCGCAGGCATCGGCGCACCGGTCATGATCCGGGCGCACAGACCCGAGCTGATGGCACTGACGTCCAGGTCACCGGCGGCGATGTCCGCCACCACCGGGAGCTCCACCGGACTCTCCTCGGTGGCATCCGACACGTCGTCGGCCAGCACCGCGTAACCGTCCATGGCCGAATTGTCGAACTGCGGCAACGGCCACGGAGCCACCACGTCTTCGGTCAGCACGCAGCCATGCGCGTCCAGCAGGTGCACGTCGAGTGCCGGCAGCGGCCGGATGGTCTCGAGAATGTCGGAGAGATGGTCGGCGACGCGTTTCACACCTTCACCGTTTCACAGCCGGTCGCCGCTGGCGAGGAGGACAGGGCCGTCGAGCGACGGTGAGTCGAGCGACGCCTCATCGAATCACTCCTGCTCCTCCGGCGGCAACGAGGCGACGAACCCCCGCAACCAGCTACGGAACTCCGGCCCCAGGTCCTTGCGCTCACTGGCCAATTGAACCGTACTGCGCAGGTAGTCGAGCCGGTCCCCGGTGTCGTAGCGCCGGCCCCGGAAGACGACCGCCCGTACGCCACCGCCGGAATCGGCCGGCATACCGGCCAGTGTCTTCAGCGCGTCGGTCAGCTGGATCTCCCCACCCCGGCCTGGTGGCGTCTGCCGCAACACGTCGAACACCGCAGGCTCCAGGACGTACCTGCCGATGATGGCGAGGTTGCTCGGCGCGTCGTCCGGGTCGGGCTTCTCCACCAGATCGGTGACCTCTACCACGTCTTCCTCGGCTCCGGGCCGCACGGCCGCGCAGCCGTACAGATTGACCTGCGCCGGGTCCACCTCGATCAGCGCGACGACACTTCCGCCGTAACGCTGCTGCACGTCGAGCATCTGGGCGAGCAGCGGATCCCGATGGTCGATCAGGTCGTCGCCCAGCATGACCGCGAACGGCTGGTCCCCCACGTGCATCGCGCCGCACAACACGGCATGACCGAGCCCGCGCGGATCACCCTGCCGCACGTAATGGATGTCCCCGAGGATCTGCGACTTCCGGACCCGTTCCAGCCGGAACTCGTCGCCCTTCTGTTCGAGGGCGGCTTCCAGCTCCCAGGCCCGGTCGAAATGGTTCTCCAGCGAACTCTTGTTCCGGCCGGTGACGAAGAGGATGTCTTCCAGCCCGGCGCCCACGGCTTCCTCGACGACGTACTGAATGGCCGGCTTGTCGACCACCGGCAGCATTTCCTTGGGCGTCGCCTTGGTGGCAGGCAGGAACCTGGTCCCCAGACCGGCAACGGGGATGACGGCCTTCGTGACAGACTTGGTCGGCTCATTCATGACGATACTTTACTTAACCTCTCTCCCCCGCCGGAGTCCTCCCCGGGGGTTATCCAGTACGTACCAGCGCGTCAACGGGACGACTACCGGCAGGCAGATCCGTCGTTCACCGAGTACGGTGGCGGCGTGGCCACGTCTATCCGCGAGGCGAAACAAGCCCTCCGCGAACGCATCACCGCCAACCGGTCCGCGCTGAACGCGACTGCGCTGTCCGTACACGCCCGGGCGCTGCGGGACGTGCTTGTCTCGGTACCCGAAGTGGTCGCGGCCGAACGGGTCGCCGCCTACGTCTCGGTCGGCGACGAGCCGGGCACCGGTCCACTCATCGAGGAACTACACGACCGCGGCGTCCACGTGCTGCTTCCGATCCTGCTTCCGGACTTCGACCTGGACTGGGCGGAATACCAGGGTCCCGCATCGCTGGCGCCCGCCAGGCGCGGTCTGCTCGAACCGATCGCGCCCAGGCTGGGTCCCGAGGCCGTGCGGGAAGCCGATGTCGTCCTCGTGCCGGCCATGGCGGTGGACCGCCGCGGGACCCGGCTGGGCAAGGGTGGTGGATGCTACGACCGGGTGCTCTCCCGGCTGGCTGGGCGCGCCCCCGCGTACGTCCTGCTCCACGACGGCGAAGTGCTCGACATGCCCATCCCGCATGAGCCACACGACGTCCGGGTCAACACGGTGGTCACCCCTTCGGGTATCCAGCACGTCGGTGACCGCTGAGGCGGCGCAGCCTCACTCCGCGCCGACCGTCTCCAGCGGTGTGAAGGTCAGCGTGTGTTCGCCCGAGTGCCGCACGCTGTTCGCGCTCGACCGCATCGGGAGCATCTCACCGTCTCGCCACAACTCCGTCTGATCGCCGTAGTGCTCGTGATACGGGTGTCCGCTCACCCCGGTCAGGTCGACCCACTGCGACGCGTCGAAATTGCTCAGATCCACCACCATCCGCATGGACGGCACCCAGGTCACCTCGTAACCTTCATCCGGCGCCCAGGCGGTGGCCAGCACGGTCGACGTCCCACCGCCGACCGAGACCGGGCCGGTGTTGACCAGGCTCTCGACGAGGTCGATGCCGGAGGTGCCGAACGTCGGCTCGACGAGCGTGAGCTGGTGCGACCGGCCCCACTCCCAGGTGGAAGCGTCCTTGCCCTGCAGCCTGGTCATCTCATTGCGAGCCCGGTCCACCGCTCGGGCGAGAATCTCGTCGCGTGACTCGATGGTCTCCGTGTCGACGTCGTCCCAGTACGGATCGTCCGGATGCGCCGCGAGGTCGCGCATCACCTCGATCCATCGGCTGCCGCCGTCTGGCCACTGGTCTTCCGGAAGCTCGTCGTGGAAGGTCAGCTCCAACACGTGCCGCCAGACCGCGTTGAAGTAGGCGGCCGCGCCCGACTCCGGTTCCTGCAGGTAGTCCCAGTCCTCCAGCAGACGCAGGCCGTCCCCGTAGTAGCCGGCCGGCGCATTCAGGTCGAGCAGATACGGGACGAGCACCTCCGCTGCCGAGCTGTAACTGTCCATCTGGATGTCGGCCATCGTCTCGGCGTCGACCCGGGCACCGCCGGCCGTCGCTTCCCGCAGCAGCTGGTCGATCCGGCCGGCACGGTGTCCCCGGTCGAAGTCCGCGGTGAGCAGGAACGGGTAGGCGGCACTGGTGACCGCCTGGTTCGCCGCCGCGATCATGCCGCTGTCCGGGTTGTAGACCCTGGGCAGGTCGTCGAACCGGATGTAGCCGGCCCACTCGTATTCGTCCACCCAGCCGGGTACCGGATAACGTCCGTCCCCGTTCGCGCGGACCGGGATCCTCCCCGGCGCCTGGTAGCCGATGTTGCCCTCGATGTCGGCATAGATCAGGTTCTGCGCCGGGACGTCGAAGAGCGAGGCGGCTGACCGGAAGGATTCCCAGTCCTGCGCGGCGTTGATGGCGAAGATCGCATCAGCGGTCTTCCCGGGCTGCAGCGCCGTCCACTGCAGCGCGACCGCGTAGCCGTCACCGCGAGCCGGTGCGTCCGCCTCCGCGTCGACGGGCGCACGGATGCCCACTTCTCGCATCTGCTCGTCGTGGTCGGAGATCAACGGGCCGTGCCGCGTCGATCGGACGGTGATGGTGACGTCGTCGCCGCCCGCCACCTGGATCGTCTCCTCGCGCGTCTCCATCTGCACGCGCTCGTCGCCCGTAAGGTAGGTGTCGCCGCGCACGTCCTCCAGATACAGGTCGCTGACGTCTGCGCCCAGATTGGTGAAGCCCCAGGCGATCCGGCCGTTGTGGCCGATGACCACGCCGGGCAGGCCGGAGAAGGAGAACCCGGTGACGTCGAACGGGCAGTCCGGACCGACGTCTCGGCAATGCAGGCCTACCTGATACCAGACGGACGGCATCTCCGGCCCCAGGTGCGGATCGTTGGCCAGCAGCGGTGCCCCGCTCTCGGTGTGTGAGCCGTCCACCACCCACGAGTTGGAGCCGATTCCGTCGCCGTCGCCCAGCAGGGCCGGGGCCGAACGGAGCGCGTCTGCCGCGGAGCGCAATGCGACCTCGGTCTCGTCCAGGGGCAGCGGCTCGCCGTCGGTACCGATGATCGACTCCGGTTGCTGCGTCGGCAGTTGCTCGTCGGCGACGATGGGCGCAGCGACGTCCGTGTCGTACGCCGGGTAGAGCTGCTCGACGCGGTCACGAGGCAGCTCCGCGGCGAGCAAGGCCCGGTCGATCTCGTCCTCGATGTTGCCTCGCAGGTCCCATGCCATGGCTTTCAGCCAGGCAAGGGAGTCGATCGCCGTCCAGCGGTCCGGTGTGGTGTCGCCGGAGGTCAGGCCGAGGAGGGTGTACGCGAAGCCGAGGTCGCCGCCGGAGTTGTCGTTCAGCCAGGCGTTCACCCCGTCCGCGTAGGCCTGCAGGTAGCGCCGGGTCTCCGGCTCCAGCAGCGGCCGCTCTTCCTTCGCGACTTCGCGCCAGCCGAGGGTCCGGACGAAAGCATCCGTCTCGACCTGGTCCTCGCCGAAGAGTTCTGAAAGCCGGCCGGCGGTGGCGTGCCGGCGGAAGTCCATCTCCCAGAAGCGATCTTGAGCATGGACATAACCCTGGGCTCGGAACAGATCCTCGGGAGTGTCGGCATATATGTGCGGTATGCCGTATTCGTCGCGGATGACCTCCACGTCGTCGGCGAGCCGGGGCAAGCCGACCGTTCCGTCATATTCGGGGAACGGACGACGTATCGACCAAACGGTGAAAACCGTAGCCGCCACCAACGCGAGCACGACCACACCTGTCGTCACCGACAGCGCGATGATGATCCGACGACGAGCCACCCGGCACAGCGTAGGGGACGACGCTATCAGGCGCGCTACCGGTCGGCGTCATATTCCGGCACAAAACGCCACCTGTGCGTTGCGCAGCCGCAACGACGGACAGACCGTGTGGCCTGTCGTGCTGGGCCCGGCCACCTGCGGGCGTGGGCGGACATCCCCCAGTCGCAGCCACCGCGCAACGCACGCGCCGCCGCACCACCCAGTCACCGTCACCGCACGACGCACGCGCCGCCGCACCACCCAGTCACCGTCACCGCGCAACGCACGCGCCGCCGCACCACCCCGGCTGGAAGCGACCGTGTAACGAGTCGTGTTGATTGGCGCCGCTTTGCGGGTCGTGTTCCGAGCCGTGGTGATTCCAGCCGCGTGGAGCGGCGATCTACACCACGACAGGTCTCACGACCCTCCGTCGGCCGCATATACCGGTCCAGCGTCACACGACAGATCTCACGACGCCACGCCCCGGGCCGATATCCACACGGCTCTCATCACGACCCATCTCGACACATGCACCGCCGGATACACGGGCACGCCTCGAGGCAAGAGCGGCACCTGAGGTGTCAAGGCTGTACCCTTTCACAGCGGCGGGAAAGGTTAACACCTTTAATACCCCAGGCACACTCATAGATCGGGTTATGGCCAGCGGCACGATTCCGGCGCCGGCGTCCGCGCAGCCCCCGCCCGGGCCCCGGCACGCGGAGCATGGCGCGTTGAACGCCTCCACAAAGCGGGCAAAACAGGCGCGGTGGCGGGCGCTCAAGGTGCCATGCACCGGCCCTCACCGTGCCATGACACTCCCTCCCCGCAGATCCTGACGCCTCGTCGCGCAGCCGCGAAGCCATGCCAGCGGCTGCGGCTGCGGCTGCGGCTGCGCGCGCAGCTCCTGACCTTGCGCACGAGGCCGAAAGGTCGTAGCCGTGACGCCACACATCCCACATGTGCCGTACGCGCATCGACACCAGAGGTCAAAGTCCTACGCACAAATGGGCAAGCCTCTGGGCTTGCAGTGGCCGATACAAGGCTCTGCCCTTGCGCGCTACGCTGGCCACCATGCGCGTATACGTCCTCACCGTGGACCAGCGGCGCAGCCGTACCAGCCGGGATCTGGTCGAGGACGCACTGCTGTCGGTTCATGATCACGTGTCCGAGCCCGTATTGCACTTCGAACGCACCGCCGGCGACGAATTCCAGGGCGTGCTCTCTGACGCCGCCGACGTCATCCGTGTTTCACTTGCGCTCATGCGACAAGGCACGTGGAGCGTCGGCATCGGCATCGGAGACGCCGACGAGCCGATCCCCGACAGCACCCGCGCCGCACGCGGCTCCGCGTTCGTATACGCCCGCGAAGCGCTCGAGACCGCCAAACGACGGACGCCGACCATCGCGGCCATCAGCCAGGATGACAGGGCACGCGACGCGGACGCCTTGCTGACTCTGCTGGCCGCCCTCATCGCCAAACGCACCGCCGCCGGTTGGGAGGCTATCGACCTGCTCGACGCGGGACACACGATCGCCGACGCCGCCGACCGGCTCGGCATCACCCGCCAGGCGGTCGGACAGCGCCTGGCCGTGGCCCTATGGCAGCAGGAGAGAGACGTACATCCACTGGCCGCACGACTCCTCGAGGAGGCCGCTGGATGATCACCGTCATCCTTCTTGCATGCGCCGCGGCCGTCGGCGCCGCGCTCTGGTACGTCGTCGACCAGAATCGACGACGGATCTCGGCGACCACCGCTGCGTTCGCCGCCGGGGTCCCGCTGGTGTTGCTCGGGGTGGCCACGCTGTTCGCCCTGGGCGAGTCGGATGCCGGAGATTGGACGCTGCGTGCGGGCCACGCCGTCGCAGTCCTCGCCGCGATTCCCGGCGGACTGGTCGTGACCGCGGTGCTGCGGCTGGCCGACCGCAGCCCACTGGCACGCGGGGCGGCGGCAGGCACCGCACCGGAGCACGGCTGGACTAGCGGCAGCACCGACCTGCCACCCGCGGCTCCCCCTCCGCCGCCCCCGCCGACATCGACCCCCCACGGCCAGCGGTCGTCGTCGCTGCACCAAGCCTTGACGCCCGCCATGCCGGGCATGCCGCCGATCTACACCTCCTCGGGCGCCGGCGACAGCACATCAGCGACGGGATACCGAGCGGTCTCCAACCCGGACACGCTCCGCGGCGGGGCCACCATCGGCGTTCTCGAGCGTGCGGCCGTCGTCGCCACACTGCTGGCCGGGTGGCCGGAGGGCCTTGCGCTCATTCTGGCGGTCAAGGGGCTGGCCCGCTATCCCGAGCTGCGCAAACCGGCCGCACCGGAACGGTTCATCATCGGCACCTTCGCCAGCATCCTCTGGGCGGCGGCCGTGGCCGGCACCGTCATCGCATTGCGCTCCTGACCCGTCGCCACTCGTCCCACATGGCGTCTGTCACGTGGACAAAACAGCGCCCGAGAGCGCATTATTAGCAGTCGGGGTCCATGAGTGCTAACGTGGACGTGTTGAGAGCCTGGAGGACTACGAGTGCCCACGTATCAGTACACCTGCACCGACTGTGGCGAACCGCTCGAGGTGGTGCAGAGCTTCACGGATGACGCGCTGACGGAGTGCCCGAACTGCAACGGCCGGCTTCGCAAGGTCTTCTCCGCCGTGGGCGTCGTGTTCAAGGGTTCCGGCTTCTACCGCAACGACAGCCGTAACGAGGGTTCGAAGAACGGATCGTCGAGCGTGAAGTCCGGCTCGTCGAACGGATCCGGTTCGTCCGAGTCGTCCAGCTCGTCGGAATCGTCGTCGAGCTCTTCAGAGTCGTCGTCGACGAGTTCGTCGAACGGATCCAGCTCGTCGAACGGATCCAGCTCGTCGTCGAACAAGACGCCTGCGCCGTCGACCGCCTGAGCGATCCGCCCTGCGCCACCTGGCCGCACACCCGCAGCGGTCATGCCTGTGGAAAACTCCATGAAGCGTCCCGCATCGCTTAGGGTTACTGGTCATGGAGAGCGGACACCTGCGTTTGGTCCAGTTTGCCCGCGCCATCGCCTGGCGGCGCCGCCTGCTTGCCGCCGGGCTGGCAGCGGGCACGGTCGCGCTCGCCATTGAGGCGATCTCTACCTCGTCGGCGCCGCCGGGTGCGGAACTACACGTGGCAGCTCACGACCTGCCCGGCGGCACCATCCTGGCGTCGGACGATGTCACCACCGTCACGGTGCCACCCGACGCACAACCCGATGGCGCGCTGAACGCGGAAGACATCTCGGGACGTGTGCTCGCTGGGCCGGTACGCGCCGGCGAACCCATCACCGACGTCCGCGTCATCGGCCCATCGCTCCTCAGCGGCTGGGACGACGAGCTAGAGGCCGTCCCCGTCCGGATCGCCGACGCCGGGTCGGCCGCGCTGTTACGTCCGGGCGACCGGATCAACCTGCTCGCCGTGTCCCCCGATGGCCTGCAGGAGACCCGCGTCGTCGCCTCCGCCGTGCCGGTACTGTTCGTGGGCGGTGACACACCCGCGGATTCCGTCGGCGGCGGAGCGCTGGTCACCGTCGCCGTGACCTCCGACCAAGCGGCCGACCTCGCCCACGCCGGCGGAACGGCACGACTGTCGTTCACCATTCCCGACACCTCGCACCGCTAATCTGTGCGCGGTACATCATGATCTGACACGAGAGATTTCGAGGAGTGGCTCATGGTCAAGGGTTTCCGCGAGTTCATCAGCCGTGGCAACGTCGTTGATCTCGCCGTGGCGGTGGTCATCGGCGGAGCGTTCGCGCTTGTCATCGACGCGGTGGTGACCGGGTTCGTGAATCCGCTGGTCGCTGCCGTCTTCGGCGAGCCCGACCTCACCCAGGTCGCGACATTCGAGATCAACAACGCCGAATTCTCCATCGGGCTGATCCTCGACGCTCTTCTGAACTTCCTGATGGTGGCCGCGGCGATCTACTTCTTCATCGTCGTGCCGATCAACAAGGTGCGCGCTCGGAAGGCACAGGACGCCGCCGAAGAAGCGGAAGAGGTCGTGGCCGAGGAGATCGCCCTGCTCCGTGAGATCCGCGATGAGCTGCGCGCGAGCCGTACCTGACGTTACCGGAGCGAGACGATCACCATCATGACGTATGCGAAGATAACGCCCTATGAGCGCTAGACGAATACTGCGCGCAATCGGGCTGGGCGGCTTGGCCTTGGCTCTGACCGGTTGCATCAAAATGGACATGGATCTGACCATCAATGAAGACGACACCGTCGATGGGACGATGATCACCGGGGTCAGCTCCGAATTCATGTCGATGGCCGAGATGTACGACGATCCGGCCGCCGGCGATATGTCCGACCTCGAGGATCTGACGGAGTTCAACCCGGACGACTACCCTGACGGAGCGTCAGCCGTTCCGTACGACGACGGCACATACCAAGGTCAAGAAGTGACCTTCAACGGTGTGCCGCTGTCCGAGTTTCAGGGCAGCACCGACGGCGACCTGTCGATTGAACGTCAAGGCGACGAGTACGTCGTCTCCGGGCAGCTCGACATGTCCGACGTGGACACGAGCGAGCTCGATGAACTGGAGGGCATGGAGGACCTTCCGCCGGGGATGTTCGACGGCATGCTCGATTTCGACATGCGGATCAGCATCACCTTCCCCGGTGAAGTGCTCGATCACAACGGTGAGCTCAGCGGCACTACCGTGACCTGGGTGCCGGAGATGGGCCAGGCGAACGAAGTATTCGCCCGCGCCCAGTCGTCCGGCGGTGCCGTGCCCGGCGACGACACGGACGATCAAGAAGGCGACGCCGCCGAAGACACCGCCTCAGACACCGAACAAGACGAACAAGCTGATCCGGTCGCCGAGGATGACACGACGGCGGTCGCGGGTTCCGACGACGACGGTTTCCCGGCGTGGTTGTGGGTCGTGATCGGCGTGGGCGCCGCGCTCCTCATCGGGCTGCTGTTCTTCGCGCTGGCTCGCCGGAACTCTAGTGCCGCACAGCCGGCCGCAGCCGGCGCATATCCCCAGCAAGGATACGGCCAGCAGCCGCCGGCACCCGGTTACGGCCAGGAACCGCCGGCACCGGGCTACGGCCAACAGCCACCGGCTCCGCCCGGCTACGGCCAGCAACCTCCCGCACCGGGCTACGGCCAACAGCCACCGACTCAGGGCTACGGCCAGCAACCCCCGGCACCCGGTTACGGCCAGCAGCCACCTGCTGCGCCGCCCCCAGGAGATCAACCACAACCACCGACAGCACCGCTGGCGGGTGGCCCACCGCCACAGCAATAGGCATGCTCGGCTGACGATGACGCGGGCCGGACGGTGAATCCGTCCGGCCCGCTTCGTGTCGATCTCGGGTCGGCCTCCGTCCACGGCCCGCGCCGGCGCGGGAGCGTCCGGGCCTGGCCTCGGACGTCGCGGTCAGTCCCAGTGCGGCGGGCGCTCGTCCAGAAGTCGCCGGTCATTCGAGGCATCGTCATCGCCCCACCCACGGGGCGCCTCGTCCTCGGTGGTGTCCGGAAGGATCTCGAAGTCGTCGTCCCACCCGCTCGTCATGCTCACGGCTTTCTCTACTCCTCGTACGACGCTGACACTGACGACCAGCCTAGACCGTGGGCGAACTCCACTCCGCACGGTTCACCAAGAGTTCGACGCGCGCTCGGCGCACGTACCGCGACCGCCGAGCCGGATGAGACGCTCGCCGCGGCGACCCGGCCTCAGATCGGATCGTCGACGACGGTCTCCCTCGTCTCAGCATCGGATGCCGCCATCGCGAGCAGCCGCTCTCCTTCCTCCACCAGGCCCGGCTGCTCCGCGCGAGGAAGCCGGCGGAAGGGGGTGATCCGCAGCGTCGCGGCCTTGCGCTCCACAGTCAACCGCCAGGTGCCGGCGACCACGCCGTCCACCAGGAAGAAGCTGGGCGTGACGCCGTTGCGCACATGCATCCGCTTCATATCCTCAGGGTCGATCAACCGCGTCCGGTCCGTGTGCGAGCGGAGCACGTTGTCGAAGTCGGGCAGGAAACGTGGTGGCGCCGGCGTATCCGGATCCGGCCGCGGCGCGTCCGGCAGATCGAACAGCTCTTTGCCTTCCTCGGTGCGGAAGGTGCGCAACTCCGGCCGCAGCCGCTCCACCACCTCCCGAAGCCTGGTCAGCCCGGACCACGTCTGCACGTCCGCCACGCTCCCCGGTCCGAACGCCGCCAGGTAACGCAGCACCACGGCGTCGATCGACGGTGCCGGATCGAGCCCTCGGCCCAACCACGCCTCCGCCGTCGTCAACCGTGCCTGGGCGCTCCGCCCCCAGACGGCTCGGGGCGGGACCTGGACCAGCGGAAGCAACCCCCGGGCCGCATACGCCAGCGACGAGCGGTCCCGTTCCGGGAACCGTTCCGCCAGCACAGCGGCGAGTTCGGCGTTGCTGCGCGGCTCCTCCTCGACCACGGCACGCGCGACGGCGGCGAGGTGGTCCAGGTCCAGGCCGCGAATACCGGCTGCGTACTGGGTGTTCGTCCCCAGGTCCCGGTCCATGATCGGCTGCGTCAACGGCCTGAGTGTCGCGCAGTCCGCGGCCGACAGCAGATGGATGGTGCCGCGCATCACCACGATCCGCACCACCTGCCGGTCGAGCAGCAGCTGACCCAGCGTGTGTGGATCGAAGTCACGCAGCCGCGACCACAGCTGGTAGTACGGCGAGAACGGCGCCTGCGCCTGCAGACCGACGAGATGTTCGACAGCGGCCAGCGGCGACATGTCCGACCGCCGGAGCAGCAGCTGACGCTCCAGCGTCGCGCGATTCAACGCGCGCCGCTGGAGAACGTCGCCGCTCGTGCCGGACGCGGAGGTGGAGCGTGGCATCGATGGACCCTTCCGAGGCGTGCAGGCGTTCAGCGGAAGCGGCGGAAGAACTCGCGGAGATCTCCGACGAGCACCTCCGGGACCTGGTGGGCGGAGTAGTGGCCGCCGACGTCGTACGTGTTCCACTGCACGATGTTCTGGTGGTCACGCTCGGCGAACCGGCGGATCGAGATGAAGTCGTCGGCGAATGCGGCCAATCCGATCGGCACCGTGGTCGGACCCTCCGGCTCGGCTCCGTGGCTGCCCTCATAGTAGAAGCGGGCCGACGACGCCGCAGTGTTGGTCAGCCAGTAGATCATCACGTTGGTGAGGATGAAGTCGTCGCTCACCGCTCCCTCACCGAACAGCTGCGCGTTCCAGGCCAGCTGTCCCACCGGCGAGTCGGCGAGCGCGTGGGCCAGCGTCTGCGGCTGCGTCGACTGGAGCTGGTTGAACGCCCCCATCTTCTCCCAGAACCACTGCAACCGCTGCAGACCCGCCTGATCCTCCTCGGACAGCCCTTCCATCTCGGCCGGATCACCGGATGGGAAGGAGAAGATCTGAGTCACGTGCACCGCGGCGACGTGCTCGCTGTCCACCCGGCCGACCTCGGGCGAGATGATCGATCCCCCGTCGTTGCCGTGCAGACCGTAACGTTCGTAACCGAGCCGGCCCATCAGCTCGGCCCATGCCTTCGCGATCCGCGTCTTGTCCCAGCCCCGCTCCGTCGTGTGCCCGGAGAAGCCGAACCCGGGGACCGACGGGATGACCAGGTGGAAGGCGGTGGACGGGTCGCCGCCGTGCCGACGCGGATCGGTCAGCGGCTCGATGACGTCGAGGAATTCCACGATCGAGCCCGGCCAGCCGTGGGTGAGCAGCAGCGGGAACGCATCCGGCTCGGGCGAGCGGACGTGCAGGAAGTGGACGTTCTGGCCATCGATCTCGGTGGTGAACTGCGGGTAGGAGTTCAGTCTGGCCTGCGCCGCGCGCCAGTCGTAGCCGTCCTTCCAGTAGTCGACCAGCCGGGTGACGAAGTCAA
Organism: Phytoactinopolyspora halotolerans; assembly: GCF_010550675.1. Lineage (GTDB taxonomy): Bacteria > Actinomycetota > Actinomycetes > Jiangellales > Jiangellaceae > Phytoactinopolyspora > Phytoactinopolyspora halotolerans. The sequence goes on from NZ_JAAGOA010000008.1 coordinate 101,046, forward strand.
GCGGCATGCCGTAGTCCCAGCCGGCTCCCGGCAGCTCTTGAGTGAACCGGGTGCGGGCCAGCCGACGCTGCAGGTCGTCGAGGTCGGCTTCGGGAATGTCGATGGTGAACGGGCGGATCTCTGCGGCGGCGAGGGCGCTCTGGGCGCTCGTGGTGTTCGTCATGTCATGCACGCTACGGGCTAATGCGGAAGACTTCTTTCCTCAATAGCTGGCATTCTTGAAGAATGCTCGAAACATCGGCCCGTCTGTTGCGGCTCCTCTCGTTGCTGCAGCTGCGGCGCGAGTGGACCGGGGCAGAGCTGGCCTCCCGGCTCGACGTCACCGCGCGCACCATCCGCAACGACATCGACAAGCTCCGCTCACTCGGATACCCGGTCAATGCCACCCCGGGCGTGGCCGGCGGCTACCAACTCGGCGCCGGTGCCGACCTGCCGCCGTTGCTGCTCGACGACGACGAGGCGGTCGCCGTCGCCGTAGGCCTGCGTACCGCGGCCACCGGCACCATCGAGGGCATCGAGGAATCCTCGGTACGCGCCCTCGCCAAGCTTGAACAGGTGCTGCCGCCACGGCTGCGCCGCCGCGTCGACGCGCTGAACACGCACACCGTGTCCGTGCCGTACGACTCACCCGCACCCAGCGTGGACGCGGAGATCCTGGCCACGCTCTCGCTGGCCTGCCGCGACCGGGAGCGCGTGCGGTTCGATTACCACAACCACCAGGGCGAACCCTCCAAGCGCGCGGGCGAGCCGTATCGCCTGGTGCGGTGGGGTCGCCGCTGGTACCTGGTGGCGTGGGACATCGACCGCAGCGACTGGCGGACGTTCCGGGTGGACCGGATCGCATCCTGCACGGCTGTCGGCGCCCGGTTCACGCCGCGGGAACTACCCGACGAAGACCTGGCACGTTACGTGTCGCGGCAGGTCAACGTCGCGCCGCGCCGATACCAGGCCGAGCTGCTTCTGGAGGCGCCCGCGGAGACCATCCAGAGCCGGCTGCACACCTCCGTCGGGACGGTGCGCAGCGTCGATGAGAACCGATGCGTGCTGCACACGGCGAACGACTCCCTGGAACAGCTCGCCGTCCATGTCGCCCTGCTCGGCGTCGACTTCGAGGTCATCGACCCGCCCGAACTCGTCGAACACTTCCGAGGGCTGTCCGCCCGCTACGCCAAAGCCTCCCGCCCATGATCATGAACATTAGCCGTGCTATGTGAACGGTTAATGTTCATGATCAAGAGGATGCGCCGGCGCGTGCCACCCGCACCGCATGCCGCAGGACGTCACGATTGCGTGCGTCGTCCATGGACAGCCCGAGCTCGAGGGCGACGAGATCGATCGTCTCGTCCTCGCTGCGGGCCACCCCGTCGGATTCCACCCACCGCGACACCGCGGACAGCTCCCGGACCGTGTAGTCGGAGACCGGCCACCCGGGTGTGATCTCGGGCCGGGACGCAGTTCGCGCCGGCACCGGCGGCTCCTCTTCGGCGTCCGGCATGGCGTCGCCGGCCTCGTCTGCCGCGGCGGAGTCACCGATCTCCGCGTCCGATGCGTCGGGGCTGTCCGTCTCGGCGGATACGGCACCGGCGTCAGACGCGAAGGACGGATCGGCGCTCGGGGTGGGTTCATCCGGCATTCCAGCCACGACGTCCGCCTCGGCCGCGGCCACCGCCCAGTCGTAGGCGTCCGCCACAGACACCGCTTCCTCGTACGCGTGCACCAGCCGTTTGGCCTCGCCGTCCGGGTCGCTCACCCAAGCCTCGGCGCAGACGCGGTGCAGGGACCATCCCAGCCGGGCGAGCTGATTCGGCCGCAGTCGCTCGCGTTCCCGGGCAGAACGCGCCGCGGGCCCATCCGGGGAATCGGTCTCGACCGCCAGCACCATTCGATCGCTGCGCACCGGGTGACGGACGGCGACCGGGAAGCCGCCTGGGCCGCCGTAGCCCACCGCGACCGCCGCTCCCGCCTGCCGCAACCGCTCGGCGATGGCCTCGGCGAGCGCGTCCTGGCCGGGCGCCTGCTCTTGGTCGACGGCCTGTTGGCCAGACTCCAGATACGCCAGGAACTCCCCCAGCGCCTGCGACCCCGGGGTCGTCAACCGCCGCGGGCTGAGATCGTCGGCGCCGAACGTCGAGACGACGGTCAGCCGCTCGCGTCCCCGGGTGGTCGCCGACGCGAGCCTCCGCTCGCCGCCGGGCCGCCCGAGCGCGCCGAAACGATACAGGATCCGTCCGTCCACCGACCGGCCGTATCCGAGGCTGAGGATGATCGCGTCGCGGACGTCGCCGGCCACCCGTTCCACGTCCTTGACGAAGAACGGCTCGGTCCGTTCCTCGCGCAGGAGCCGTGCCACGTCCGGTGCCCGCACCAGCGCCCGGCGCAGTGCCGCATCCAGCCGTTCGGCATGTCGCGGGCCGAGCGTCACCACCCCGAGGCTCTCGTGCGGACGTGCCCGCAGGTGCTCCAGCACGAGTTCCACGACGCGGCTCACCTCCGCCGACGAGCTGTCCACCGGATCGTCGCCACCGGCCCGAGCCTCGACCAGCTCCAGCGTGACCCGGGGGTTGCCGCCGGCGCTGGGCACCGTCGTCAGTCGTCCCGCGTAACTGACCCGTGCCGCGAAACCGACCAGCCGGTCGTCCCGGAACCGGTATTGGCCACGCAGCCCATAGACGGGGAGCACGTCGCGCAGCAGATCCGCCACGGACGCAGGCGGCTCGCCCGCCCATGGACCCTCGTGCTCATCGGGATCCGGGGCCGGTTCCACAGCCGTCGTGAAGGACGTCAACGCGACCTCGTCGTCGGCGACCACCACGACGCGCGAACCGCGTGCGATCGCGGGAACTGCCTGCGCTACCGCCACCCGTCCGGCGTCCTCGATGATCACGACGTCGAACAGCCGCCGCGGCGGCAGCACCGTGGCCACGTTCAACGGAGACATCACCCAGCACGGAGCCGCCGCCAGCGCCACTTCCGGTGCCATCTCCAGAAGCTGACGCGGAGTCCGCGGGATGTCGCCGGAGCCCTGGCCGACCGTGCCCTCCAACACCTCGGACTGGCCCGCGTACTCGTCGGCCACCTCGGCGAAGTGCGCGGCCCGCGAGCGCAGCACACGGTTGGCGCCGGCTCGGACGACCGCCGCGTCGACGGCGCGGAACTCCTCGGCCTTGCGTCGATGGTCGGCCGGGTCGAAACCACGGAGCGCAGAGTCGGTGTTGCGCCAATGGTCCAGCAGTGACGCCAGCCACGCGTAGTCAAGCACCTGCTCAACGCGGTCCGGAGGAACGCTCCGGTTGCGCAGATCATCGAGCAGGGGCTCCAGACCGGCGTCAACGAGCTCGCTCTCCAGTTCGGTCAGCCGCGGCAGCGCCCGCAGATGCGCCTCGTCCCGGGCGAGGGCTTCCAGTCGCTTCGCCACGTCGGAGAACGGCAATGTGGAGAGATCTCGGGTGCGTGGGTTCGCTTCGGTGAGCACGTCTAGCCGGCGATGCAGCGCCTTCACCGCGTCGACCGCCCGAGCGAGGAACTGACCCGTGCGTGGCGGCTTTCCGTCCCGGGACCGTTCCCGCCACGCCGCCAGCTGCTCCCGGGCAGCGGCCAGCCGCTTGTGTACCACGTCCCGCTGACCGCGACCGGAACCGCCGGCCAGCTCGGCGGCGCGGCGGCGCAGTCGCCGACGTGCGAAGAATCCAGGCCCGTCGCCGCCGTCGTTGGGGTGCGACCTCCGCGGGGCCGTCGCGGCCACCAGATCGTCGATCGGTTCGTCCCAGAGGCGCGAACCGAAGATGGAGAGCGTCGACTCAACCGAGGACAGTAACTCGACGACCTCCACACTCTCCTCGATGGTGTTGGGGGCGCCGAGTCCCACCTCGACCGCGGCCCGGGTCGCCGCGTCCCGCAGTTCAGGCACGTAGCTGTCCCGGAGACCGACCACGGTGGTCGCCAGGGAGTCGGCGACCGCGGCGGTGTGCACCCGGGAGCCAAACCACGGTGAGGCCTTCTCGGTGAGCGTCAGCCCCTCCAGGTCTGTGTACTCGCGCAGGTGGGAGCGGAGCTGCTCGGCCGTACGGGCGCCGTCCAGAGCGCTCGGCGATATCCGGACGTCGGTGCGGATGCTCTCGTCTGCCGATGCGACCGCGACCATCGCGTCGTAGGCGCTGGTGCCGTCGGGCTCGCGGCGTCGGTGCATAGCATCGCGGTAGGCGTCCAGCTCCGAGCGCAGGTGCTCGGCTGCCCGCACGTCCTGCGGGTTCTCCGGCTGAACTCCACCGCTGACGCCAGCCTCGCGAAGCCGGTGCGCCGTGTCCACCACCTGCGCAACGGCCTCAGTCGAGGACGACGTGCCGATGTCCAGCACCACATCGCTCAGCCCGGCGGAGTCGAGCCTGGTGATCAGATCGGCCGCCGTCGCGCGTTTGTGGCTGACCACGAGCACCCGCTGGCCGCGACCGACCAGTTCGGCGACGATGCTCGCGACCGTCTGCGTCCGGCCGGAGCCAGGCGGCGCGTCGACCAGGAGGTTGCCGCCACCCGCCGCCGCGGCGACCACGTCATGCTGATGGGAGTCGAGGTCGAAAGCCACGTATTCCGGCGTGACCTGCTCGCCCGCCGAGCCGATCGTCCGGCTCGCATGCGCATCGCCGGCGAGCGCCGCCACGATGTCATGGCTCGCCAGGTCCGCGCCGAGCTGCTCGATGTCGCGGGAGAGTAGCAGCGGCTCCATGGCGAACGTGGCCAGCACGGCACGATGTGCGATGGAGAATCCGTCGACCACATGCGCCGGAGCGAACTCCCGCAACCGCTCGACCACCGTCGGGTACTTCAGCTGCCCCGAGTGGTCGCGCAGGTCGTCCGCCTTGAACCGGAGACCTACCTGAGTGTCGAGGGCGTGCAACAGGACCGGGTTCACCACGGGGTCGTCGTCGACGGTGATGACGAAGTCGGTCTCGGCTGGGTCCTGCGCGACGACCGACGCCGTGCGCAACAACACCGGGGCTGTGGGGCGGTGCGCGACGAACGGATTCGACCAGGTGGCGATGCCCACAGCGAGCAGGCCGACGTTGATGCCACGCTCCTCGAACAGCTCGCGTGACTTGTCCCGGATGGCGCGGGTAGAGCGCAGTGCGGAACTGCGCAACGGCTCGTGCGGAAAGAGCTTCGAGAGGACGACCGGCTCACCGTCGATCAGACGCTGCCGGGCTTCCGGCTCTGCGGCGGCGAGATCCAGCGTCCCGACCTTGAGGTCACGGAAGGACAGCAGCGGATCGCGCCCACCCAGCGCGGCGAGCTCGTCCCTCCATTGCTCCACCACCTCGCCGAGGCCATCACTGTGTCTCACTCTGCCGAGGGTAGTTCAGCGACTAGCCGAGAGCGACGTAGACAGGCCGTGCACCGGCGTCTGACACGGCGGTCAGCCCCACGTCACTCGACAATCGAGCCAAACAAGCTAGAGTTGCGCGGCGTGAAGGGGGAATCAACGCCGCGCCCGGCAGAGGGTACGGCATTGGCAGCTCGTGAGGAGTCATAGTGAAACTGCTCGAGGAGATCCCCTCATCCACGACACCGCGACCGTCCGGTCGCCGGGTGCTGGTCACCATGGTGGCGACGCTCTTCGTGGTCGTTGCGGCGACGTTCATCGGGTACACGCTGCTCATGGGTGGCGATGACTCGGACGAAGAGGGCCCGGTCGAGCTGTCGGGCTGGGTGGAGCAGGCGACCGGGGCATGCATGACCGTCGCCGAGGAGCATTCTGTGCTCACACAGGGGCAGGACGCCAAGCTCGACCCGGAGAACACGGCGGCGGTGGAGCAAGGTGTCACCGCCCTGATCGAACGCCTGAATGAGCTCCCGCCGGTGTCGAACACCCAGGAGGCCGAGCAGACCGAGGCGGTCATTGCACTGGGTGTCCCCGCGCAAGAGGCATGGCAGTCGCTGGTGGACGCGGAGAATCCGGAACGCGCCGAGATCGAGGACGCCGTCGAGCAGACGCAGGCGTTCGTGGCCGGCCTGGTCGACCTCGGGGCCGACTGCGGCGTCCTGGACTGATCAGTCGCGCCGAGTCCGGAGCCATCTCCGGGAGAGATCGTAAGGGCGCACAGCCACCGCACCGAGGTCGCCACGGCCGCGCCTGGCCAGGTACGCTAATCCGGCAGGTTGCGGCCGAGCCCTCGTAGCTCAGGGGATAGAGCACCGCTCTCCTAAAGCGGGTGTCGTAGGTTCGAATCCTACCGAGGGCGCCATGATTGACCAGGCCATCTAGGCCTTCCCGGCCGGCTTCCACGACCTCGCGTGGCACGCAACGTGGCACAAAGGTTGTTAAAGTACTGGTCATGGCGGGTAGCACGAAAGGCGCTAAACCCAGAGGCAGTATCGAGCGGCTCCGCAGCGGTTCGCTGCGCGTACGCGTCTACGGTGGCAAAGACCCGATCAGCAAAAGGCGCAACACCCTCACCGAGACGATCCCTGCCGGGCCCAATGCTGAGCGGGAGGCTGAGAAGGCTCGCACACGGTTGGTGCACGAGGTCGACGAAGCTCGGCACCCGAGGACGTCTGCGACAGTCGATGAGCTGCTCGACCGGTACTTCTCGGTCATCACCGTCGAACGAACGACCCTCACGCGCTACCGGCAAGTTGCTGACCTGCACATTCGACCACTTATCGGATCGCAAAGAGCCGGACGAATTACTGGCGACGTTCTAGACACGCTCTTCGCCGAAGTACGCCGCTGCCGCGCACATTGCAGAAATGAGAAGGGCCGCGTAGACCACCGGACGTCGGCGACCCACGCATGTGACGACCGCTGCAAACCGCACAGCTGCAAGCCTCTGGGCGAGGCGACCATCCGGAAGATCCACTACATCCTTTCAGGCGCGTTCAAGAAGGCGCAATACTGGAATTGGATTTCGACCAGCCCCATCACCGGAGCCGAAGCCCCGGCCCAGCCGCCGCCCAATCCGTCACCACCGAGCGCTGAGGATGCGGCCAGGATCATCAATCAGTCGTGGGCCGATGATCCCGGTTGGGGGACGGCCGTCTGGCTCCTCATGGTCACGGGCCTACGTCGTGGTGAGATCTGCGCTATCAGACGACAGGATATTGACCTTGACAACCAAGTCCTTCATTTACGCCACGCTCTCGCTCAAGACGGTGCCGAAGTGTGGGAGAAGTCCACGAAGACTCACCAAGAGCGACGCATCGTGCTTGACGATGTCACCAGTCAGCTCATAGCTGAGCACATGACACGCGGCGAGGACCAGGCTCACGCCATCGGCGCGCAGCTACAAGGCGACTGTTACCTGTTCTCTAACGATCCTGCGCACAGTGTCCCCCTTCGCCCGTCGTCGGTGACGCAACGCTATCGGCGTCTCGTACGTAGGCTAGGCATCGACACGCACCTCCACGCGCTCCGTGATTACTCGGCGACCGAGCTCATCGCGGCCGGCGTTGACGTCCGGACTGTCGCTGGTCGACTCGGCCATGGCGGAGGTGGAACCACAACCCTCCGCGTCTATACCGCTTGGTTAAGCGAGGCCGACCAGAGAGCTGCGCAAGCCCTCACTGAACGTCTACCGCCAAAGCCAGAGGCGATGTCGCGATCCGAGCGCGCGAGGACCGAGCCGCACGCACCGTATGAACGCATTGCCGCGGACCTCTGGGCAGAGATCACCGCTGGACGATTTCCAGCGGGTTCTCTCCTACCAACGGTCAAGCAGCTTCAAAGCACATATGACGTCAGTGCAGGAACGGTTCAGCGCGCGACGCGTCTTTTACAGGAATGGGGCGCCATTGATGTCAAGCGTGGGAGTCGGGCAGTGGTCATGTCCTCTGCTGGGAAAGCTTCCGCACCTGACGAGCGCTCAGCAGATCGCGCCGCGGACGCGCCGCCAGCGCCTCAGCCCCTCCTCGATCTTCGGCTTCTCCACCTCGGCGAGGAGATCCGCCGCTTCGTGGCGGATGCAGATCCGTCGGACCCCGACCATCTCACCAAGTTGATGAAGGGCGCTGCCCGGCGTCATCGCGGCAGCCAAGCTGACCTCACCGAATACGAACTCGAAGTGCGAAGGAGCGGGGACGATACGCTGATCACTACATTCGTGGTGATCTGAACCTTTGTCGAACCCCCTCGGAGGCACTCGAACCCACACGGGACGGATTTAAGTCCGCTCTGTGTTGGCTCATCTGTCCTCTACCTGCAACAACAGTATCGCTTGAGGGCACTCTGACAGCGTCAGGATACCCGATTCGACTCGGTTTCGCGTCGCAGCCCGTGTCACGCGAACGATGTCCTCCACGGGCCAGATCTGTGACAATCCGCGGCTCACCGCCGCCAGCCCGAGTGCCGCCAACGGGATCCCGGTCCCGCAACCGCCTTGAGAGAGCGGCGTGCCCGCAACAAGCACATACGAGCTGACCTGCAAAACGCGCACACGACGGCCGCGCAGGCTGAAACTCGGCACGTATTTTGACACAAACCGTCGGCCACCACCGGAGACGACCAAACACGACGCCCCACGAGGACACCGTCGAACTCAAGCGAGAAGAACGTCCGGCTGGGCTATCGTGAGGACATGACCACGCCGCTGAGCCACTACCCGACGGTCTCCGACACCGCTGGCCGCTGACCCGGCAGCCATCCGGGCACGCCTGAGCTGGCGAGTCACCGTGGAGTCGATACCGAATGGGACATCGTCTTAGAACGGGCCAAGCAATCCAAAGACCTCACCGGAGTGCACGAATTCCTCCGCAAGTGGCAACACATCGCTCACACTGAATACACCGACCCGGGCTCGTACTTCCGCGTACTCGCCAAGGCCGAACAGATTACCCAGACGGGCCACAACCCCGACGCCGTTCCCGTGGAGCAGATGCACGAACTGCTCGGCCGACGCCAGGACACCTAGGGTGTATCGCCTCGTCCCCGACGCGGCCCATACTCGACCAGCTCGCCGCACTCCCCGACGAAGCTCTGGCCGCCTACGCTGAAAGTCCTCGACGTTCTGCAGCTCACGCCGTGGAACGGCCGCCCCCAGCACGAAGCCGACCCGGACGGCGCGGTGAGGTGGTGGCCCTTCGGCCCCGACCACGCCGGCCAGATCATCTACCTCATCCACGAAGAACAACAGGAAGTCCACCTGCTACTCATCCAATGGCTCGGCTGACACCAAGACCAGGGAAGCCGTACAACATCAGCATGGCTCGGCCGGCAACAACCGCCTGCGACACGACACTCTAGTTCGCAGCCCTGGGTGGCAGATATGCAAGCTGCGCATCGGCATTCCAAGAGATCGTTGAGGCCCTTATATCGCGCCTACCGCGCTGCGTCAGCCGTGGCCAGCGCCGCTCGACCTCGTCTCGGGTTTCCGTCAAGAGGCGCTCAGCCGGATCGCCTGGGGCATCTGGATCAACCGTCCACCGGGAGTCGGCCAATTCGTTGCTCCCGTTGTAGTTGATGTACGGGTGCGGGTATGAATCCTCGCCGGCCTTCAAGCCCCATTCGACGAGGTCGCCGCACGTCGAGTCGACGAACTCTTCGACGTTGGGGACGTGGACGATCTCAGTCTTCCTCGCTTCCAGAAGTCTCACGTATCGCTTCTTCACTTTCTTGCACGGATCCACGACGGTGACGCGGCTGCCCTTGAATAGCGTGGAGATGAACTGCCGCGCGTTCACATCGCTTGGTGGGAGCGAGTAGCCGATGACTACGAGGTTTTCTGCCCGGCTTAATGCCTCGGCCGTACTTCGCCACTGCGCACGCAGCGACGTGTTGCTGTAGTAGACGCTTTTCGTCAAGGTGGGTGGGACGATCATCGGCATGAGGTCGTCATAGCGAGGTTCGTCCCCGCGTCGTTGATTCTGGTTCCGCGTCTCCCGACCCCACCCAAGTCGTTTCGCTGTCGTCAGCGTGATTCGCTCACTCACCGGCGCGGACATTCCTGGGTAGGCCCAGTTGATCGATCCATGAAGTTTGTACACCCGGGCCTGAGGCCCTTCGGGTGGACTTGGATAGATCGTGCTCCCCTCTCTGCGAGATAGCGGAATGACATAGGCATGCTCCCAACTACCTAATAGCCCGAGGTCGAATGCCGCACGCTCCAAGAGCAGGTCGTAGTTGAACGTAGCGACGTTTACTGCTTCGTCGTACAACCAGCTCACGAGACGCTGGAGCCACATCTGGAATGGCCCGTTCGCTGCCGCAGTCTCGGCCTCGGTGATCACGTCGTGCACGGCTTGGCTTGCTCGGACGAAGCGAGCGCGGTTCTCGAGGTTGCGATCTTCGGTGAGCCATGGCTGGTCGACCGCGAGGTACGACAGCCATTGCTCCAGATCGTCATTGAACATCGACAGCTCGTCGGTCTCGCCGGGCATCTTCTCGACGACGCCCTCCGTCAATCGGCTGAGCGTCGGCATCGCATCGTTGGCGGCTCGTGAAAAGCCGGCTCCGAGCAGTACAAACGTGCGCCCGGAGTCGTGCTGAGTCTCGGCAAAGGCCGTCATGTCTTCAGGCTACGGGACGTCGCCGGCACGTGATACCCAAGATCGTCCGCCTACACCCGAGTTTGCTCGTCCGGGGTGCGGTCATACGGCCATATGGCCAGTTGCGTCTGTCTAATGTCCGGGGTTCCTTGTATGGTCTTGGCACGACGGAGGGGGTCGGGCATGTACGACATTCGATTGACCAAGCCCTACACGGATTCGATCCGCAAGTTCGAGCACCGACCCGACGTGCTCGCGTCGTTACTCGTAACTACCACCGAGTTGACATCTCAGCCCTTCCAGAACCCACGACTTCAAACCCATGCGGTCAAGAACTGCCCGGCCGGCACCTACACGTCTTACGTCGGCAACCGCGGCCACCGGCTGATCTGGCGGTTGATCAAGCGGGTCATCATCCTTCTCGTGGTCGATGAGCACGACGCCGCGTACCGGCGCGCGGAACGTCTCAAGCTTGAAATCGATGACCAGCAGAACGTCTTACGCGTCTACGACATAGACCCTGCTACGGAAGGACAGCAGCCGTACGAAGAACGCCGGCAGGTTGAAGGCAGCCTGTTCATGGCCTGGAATGATCGTGATTTGCTGGGCCTTGGTTTTCGGCAGCATGAAGTGCCCGTGCTCCGTCGGCTCGACAACGAGGACTCCTTGCTGGACCTTGAGCCGCGAATGCGACCGGAAGCATTCACCCTCGCCTACAACGTGCTGGCTCACGGCAATCCGCAGGGCGAGCAAGCAGCCATCGAAGCACGTCAAGCCAAAGAACGTGAAGAGGCAACCAGGGTCGATGATGGGTTCTTCCTCGCCGACGAAGCCGAAGAACGTACGCTCGTATCCGCACTCGACCAACCGGGCTCTCGTGACGAGTTCGTGCCGGTCACCGCAGACGAGCTGGCGCGAATCCTGGCTGCGCCAATCGAAGACTGGATGGTCTACCTGGACCCTTCCCAGCAGGGCTTGGTCGATCGACGATTCAACGGCCCGGCCCGCATCCGAGGCGCCGCAGGAACCGGCAAGACAGTCGTCGCCCTTCACCGAGCACGAGAGATGGCTCGCGAAGCTGGGGACAGCAAGGTCCTCTTCACAACGTTCATACGGTCCATCCCAGCCGTGCTCGAACACATATTCAGCAGGTTCGCGCCCGATGAACGCCAACGTGTCGAGTTCAAGAACATCCACGCGTGGGCTCTAGGTCTGCTCGGACGCGCAGGGCGGGGAATGAATATCGACCTGAGCAAGGTAGACCGAGCATGGAAGCGGGCTTGTGATCGCGTTTTGACCGACACCTCACCACTGCAGCGCGCGTCCTTGACACGGAGTTATCTGAGGGAGGAGATCGACTGGCTGGTGAAAGGCCGCGCGCTGGGATCGCTTGACGACTACCTCGGTCTTCAGCGCAGTGGCCGCGGCACTCCGCTGTCCAAGGAACTCCGGACGGATGTGTGGTCGCTGTACGAGTCCTACGAGACGGAACTGCAGAATGCCGGCGTCCACGACTTCAACGACGTGTTGACCACCGCGTACAAGCTTGTCCGAGATAGCGAGATCACACTCCCCTACACTGCGATCATCGCCGATGAGGCACAAGATCTCACCGAGGTCTCAATCAGGCTCCTCCACGCGGCTGTAGGTGACCGAGAGAACGGGCTTCTCCTTGTTGGAGACGGTCAGCAATCGATCTACCCAGGGGGGTACAATCTCGCCTCGCTCGGCGTAGATGTACGGGGACGTGCAACGCGGCTGACGAAGAACTACCGCAATACCCGACAGATCGTGGATGCGGCATTCAGAGTTGTCGAGCACGAGGAGTTCGACGACGGAGGTGAGATCCTCGAACCCGGCAAGCGTGAGATCCAAGTGATGCGCGACGGTTCCGAACCTGTCCGATGTGGCTTCGAGACAAGTGACGACCACGATCTCGCTCTCGCCGCCGACATCGAAGCGGCCATCGACGCCGGCTGTGGCCAAGGAGATGTGGCCGTGCTGGTCCCAACGAATCGGCTCGTCGCCGAATACGTCAGCCGTATCAGCCAAATCGGCCTCACCACGCAGAAGCTAGAGCATTACGACGGCCATCCGAACTCTCACGTGAAGGTGGGGACGTATCAGCGCGCCAAAGGTCTTGAGTTCAAGCGTGTCTACCTTCCACGGCTTGATCTCGACGGGCTCAGCGAAGCACAGCGACGCAACGAGGACGACAAGACGTATGCCGAACGAATTGCATTGCTCCGCCGACGTCTCTTCGTCGCCATGACCAGGGCCCGCGATGCCCTCTGGCTCGGGTGGGTTGGCGCACCATCATCCTTGATCGCCCACCCCGAGACACCACAAATCGATGCCCAAAGCGCCTCAACGAGATGACCGCTACTCGATGACGAGCTGCGTATATTCGGAAGATATCTGTGTCTTCACAAGTTGCCATCAAGATCGTTCATGCAAGCTAGAAACTGCAGATGACGGCGCTCCTCGATATCCGAAGCTCGCATCGTCGGGCCCTATCGACGACGTGAAGTTCGGATTCACCAACCTCGCGCTCGGCGCTCGCCTGGAATCCGCGAATTTACGCCGCCGCGGGAAGCGCCGCATGAACGAGCTGGTTGGCGGCGTCGAGGATTTGTTGAGGTGAACCTGATAGGTCGAGCGGGTACTGGACGACCTCGACGCTGGGGTCGGTGTTCACTATTTCGTGTACGACGGGTGCGGCTGCGCCTTTGGCATAGACGAGGTAGCCGCGACGTAACTGGAGAGCGGTGCAATAGGCGAGCATTTGATAGATGTCCGCGTTCGGCACGCCCCGGTCATCTCGTTCGATCTTGTATTTGGCGTCGAACACGGCCTGTGGTTCTCCGTTGACTACATGCACAACGTCCGGGCGCATGGTTACCCCACCCCCACGTGCAAGATCCACTGGATATTGCGGGGCCATCAACCCACGGTGTTCGGCGGCGGCTTCCTGCAGTGCAACCGTGACGAAGTCTTCGAACACCTTTGCCATGTTCACTACGAAGCTGGCGACCGGTACCTCTCCTGGGCCTATGGTCGCTGAGAGGTGACGCAGCACGATCTCTGCGATTCGGAGCGCCGGCTTGTACCGCTCGTTGAGGCGGGAAGGCAACCACGCCGGCGGCGATTGTCCGGGCGTAATCGGCACGACTCCGTCCAGCCGGCCATCGGCGTGTGACAGCCGCCGTCGAACTGAGGCGTCAAGGCGGGGCACGGCAAGCATCCGCCTGATCGCGCTTCGCAGGATCCGGTTCTCGGCTATGTCTACCGAGTACTCGTCGTAGGTGACTTCTACTGGGAGCGTCATCCCAGCTCGCTTGGACATATGGTCAGCTGTTCTGATCCGTCCCCGAACCAACATCAAGGAGTCGTCGTAGGTGACATATCCTTGCAGGATGCCAGATCGGATGGCGTGCTCCGTCTGGCGGGCTAGAAACTCCGCGACGACGGGCAGCATGTCAGTCTGTTCAACGCCCCCGACATCCTCAGCCCGGAAGCCTGGATCTGCCGCATAGCCAAGAAGGAAAAGGAGATTTCTAGGGCCAATCTTGGGTTGGACGATGACCTGGAACTCCCCGAAACGCAAGGCGCCGACTCGGTCGCCCGGAATCAACCGCCAGTGATCATCGCCCAAGGGCACGATGTCCACGAGGTTGTCATTCACTAGCGCCTGGGCCACTGAGCCAGGCAGACGTGCATCGAGTGACGCGCCGTGCTCCCATAGCTCAAGCCTCATCGCTTGGACCCCTGGCGCTGTCCGGATCGTCTGTCCCCTGTCCCGGCAGGCTGTCATCACGGATCTTCTGTTCGATTTGCGCGGCAATCCGGGCTTGAATCGACGCCAACCCGTATCGCGCGCGAACCTGATCGCGGCCCAGGCGGCCGTAATAGTGCTCCTGGAGTAGCGGCAGGATGGAGTACTCCCAGATCCGCGCCAGGCCGCCTTCGCGTTCAGTATCTGCCGTCATAAGGTACGACGGTCCGATCTTGAAGTCACGATCCTCCGCGCCGATGGCGTCATTCAACGCATCCAACAGAAACGCACGGTCAAGATCCTTGTGGTTCGCATGCAACCAGTTCCTCAACAAGTCGCGGACTGGAGGCTCGTCAGGATGAAGCTCAATGAACGCGAAGCGGCGACGGATCGCAGCATCCACCAGTGCAATGGAACGGTCCGCGGTGTTCATCGTGCCGACGACAAACACGTTGGGTGGCAAGGTGAATGACTCGCCGGGCGAGTATTGCAGGCGTACTGAATCGCGTCGGTACTCCAACAGGTAGTACAGCTCACCGAACACCTTGGCGAGATTGGCTCGGTTGATCTCGTCCACAATGAGCACGTACGGACGCCCCGGATCGTCGCGAGCCTCGGAGGCGATCTGCCGGAGCGGCCCAGGCTGAAGCTGAAACCCGACTGTTCCGTCCGCACCAGATACGGGCCGGTATCCCTCGAAGAAGTCCTCGTATGTATACGACGGATGAAACTGTACGAGCCGCACCGCGTCCGGATCGGTGACGTGTCGGGCGAGCGCCCGGGCCAAGTATGTCTTTCCGGTACCTGGAGGACCGTAGAAGATCACCTGTTGCCGGTCCTGCAGGACGTCCAGCGATTCCTGCAGCCATTCCTGTTCGATGTGGAGGCGCATGGCGAGTTCAGCATTCGCAGAGCGCAGCGATGGGACGTCCACTTCGAACTGCAGCGCTGGTGCTTCGTCATGCGGTTCCGCCTGATCTTCTGCTTCGACCAGGCTAAGCAGCGCGTCGAGCGCTCCGGTCAAGTCGACCACTGCGCCCTGCTGATCGATGTCGGCGGCCAGAGGGGCGGGCAGTTGGTCAACGTCGAAGGATTGATCAGCCCATTCCGTCGGGCGTCTCAACCGACCTTCGTCAGAGTCGGAATACGTCGCATCGCCCGTCACCTGACCGATCCACACCTGGCCATCGACAATGGTCACGACTACGTCGTCCGACGCCATCCGGGTCAAGAAGATGTGGTACTCCGTCGTGAGTTGCAACCGCTGTGCGTAGTCCGTGTGTTGATACCCCTCTTCGACCGCAGCGGCCACCTGGTGCCGGTCGCTTCCAGGCTCGACGACGCCAAGGTGCGTCGCCGCCAAGGACACGAACCCTTCCCGCCGCCAACGCTCAACGAGCGCATCCTCCCCACCCTGCGGCCGTCGTGGCCGGACCAACCATGCACGCCGAGTGGACCGGTCCCTGTCAGGACGCCACTGCTCGACATAAGGGCTGGCGTAGTAGTCGAAGTATCCGCCGTGCCGTTCCTGTAACCGTAACGTGAGTTCGAACAGGTCACGGTCCTGGTCGCCTGACCGCGCCGCCTCATCAGAGAACGACTTGAGTATTCGCTGTTTGTCGTCCACGTTGATGATCGGGAGGAAATGGTGCGGAAAGCCAAAGTAGAGCAGGCACTCCCGCAAGGATGGCAGCACTTCTGTCGCACGGACCGCATTACGCCATTCCCACGGATCATTCAATGCTTTTTGCCGCTGCAACTCTTCCAGTTCCCACCAATGTTGGAGAAACTCGACCAGGTGTGCCAGCCACCGCCAGATATGCTGATGAGCGCCTTGGCCGCCGTGCCAACTGCCCTCGGCGAAAGCTTCGACTACTTCGGACGGCAATGTCGGGCTGTGCTGCATCCATCCCAACACCGTTTCGATCCGTCGACGTTTCGACTCTTGAGTTAGGTTGGCCAAAGGCAACGCATGCACCGTCAACAGCTCGGCCGCCAGCAAGATCGTCGAGTCCGGCGCGCCCTTGAGCTGGCGTTCAAGCTTCACGATGAACGCGTCACCGCTCACATCAGGCCGATCGTTGTAACGTTCACGAAGATCGTTGACGACCTCCGCAGACCACGCCCCAACCTGCGGCGCGAAAAAGGATGCACCTGTTCCCAGCCCGGACTCAATCATGCGTCTAGCCACAGTCCGGACCCGCTTATCCGACGGCTTCGGGATCAGAACACGGTCGGTCGACTCGGTCACTGCTCGTCCGCCTCCTCCGGCAGGGGTAATGGTGTCGCCCAGTCTGGCCTGGACGACTCCGGATGGCGCGGGCCTTGCCCCGGTTCCGGATCGACAATCGACTGGTAAGGAACGCCGGTCCGTATCGCCTCAGCCATCGCGTCATAGACCTCAAGGATCAACCGCTTAGTCCGGTACTCACCATGCGCCGCCTCATCCTTGCGCCGGACGATCGGAAACGTATCCATCACGTAATCAACTTCATCGCGATCCAGCCCATATAAATGGAACATCGCAGCGTCCAACTCAGCACGAATCAAGCGCCGTCGCTCCGGAATCCATCTAAACGGTGGACCACCGTCCCCAATGTCCCGCGCGAACCCTTCCATGTCCCAAGCCGTCCATGCTAACTCAGCCGCCCGGGCAGAGATCCACTGTGCAACGCTGTAACGAGAGAACCACTCACACTTCACATGCAGAGATTTTCGCGCAGGAACCGCCAATTGTTGGAAGTAGTTGAACGTGAAATTCGTCCCTCCCAACTTTTGGCGTGCGACATAGTCCAACGCAAATGATGCCAAAGCATCGAGAAAGATCGGAGGGGTTCCGAGAATTAGCGGCGTTGAGTGCCCCACCGCCGCCCGAGAGAATGCGAAGCCGATGGTCGTTCGTTCATCCGTGCTCCGGCAGACGTTACGCCAGCCGAGTAGCCAGTCTCGATCCCAGCGGCCATTGAGCCGTTCTCCTACCTGCTTCTCGGCGACCCAGTAGCGAGGAAGCGCCACGAAGGTTGAATCGTCCTTCTCGTCGAGAGTTACCTCGCGTGTGGAGCCATCGCGCTCATATGTCGCCCAGCGATGGTCATAGTGATGGAGCATCTTCGCCTCGTACAGCGGGAGCATGCGGGCGTTGTCCTTGGTGAAGATGTTGCCGTGCCGTTTCCATCCGTCGGCTTCGAGTTCCTCGCGGGTGTGGAACTTGTCGGAGTCCGAAGTCATGTTGAACAAGCCCTGCATAAACGAAACGCCCCATGGATTACCGTCTGGATCGCCCTCACGGACCAAGATCGGCACGCGGCGGTAGATGCCTAGGGTGATCTCGGCATCGCTGCGGCTGCGAAAGACTGGGCAGGTGCCGGTGTTGGGGTTGAGGAGTTTGATCTCGTCGGGTGTCAACGCGAATCGTTTGCCTGGTTCGTCAAGCTCAGTGGCGTCATGCACGAAGAACGCGAAATCCGCCGCTGCTTCGTGCTCGTCTCGCCCGGCGAGGGTGAGTAGACAGAACTTGAACGACCGGTGCACGCCTGCAAAGACTGGCTTTGCATTTTCGAAGTCGAAAAGGCTCGCGAGCGATGCTGTTTCCACCAGGTCTCGGAAGAAGTACTGTGTAGTGGCGTCAGTTGCTATTCCTGTGGGAAGAATGACCCCGAGTCGGCCGGCGGGATCGATCAATGATCGGTCTGCTTCGGCGAAAATTGCATACGTGTTGATCCGCCCCCGTCCCGTGAGTTCGTATCGCCCGCTCGTACGTGTGAAGGCGCGGACGCCGTCCTCGCGACGCTTGGCCGCAACGAATTCTTCCCATAATGCTGGGTCGCCCTGTACGAGGTCGTTGATTAGCTGCTTACGCTTCGCACCCGTCGCGCTCGCAATCTCGGGATCTCGTGCGGCGAAGAATTCCTGCTCTTTGAGTTCCGTGTGCTCCCAGGGTGGGTTGCCGAGTACGCACGAGAATCCCCCGGACCATCCGTCCGGGCCTAGTTCTCCCTCCACGTCAAAGATGTCAGGGAATTCAATGTGCCAGTGGAGGAAGCGATACTGCTCGGCCAGGCGCGCGATTTCATTTGCCGTGACATCCTGACGCGGACCGTCAGCAGCGGCAGCCTCGTGTAGCCAGTCCTCGGTGGGCGGTGGAGGCGCGCCCTCAGTCTTGTGCCATACGAAGGCGGCGCACCACGCGTCTGCGAGTTGCCTGGCGTGCCGCACCTGGTCCGATTCATCGGCGGCGAAGTACGACGCCGCCAAGCCGCGCGTCTCGTTGGCGGACTCAGCCAGGCCGCCGTTCGCGGTGCCCAGGGACTTGGCAAGTGTCGACGTTGTCACGCCTAGGTCGTCGTCATCGAGTCGAAGCCATCCGTGCTCCCGATCACGTCGCTGTTTCGCGTTGGTGGCTTTCATGGTTTTAGCGATCTTCTTGTCATCGCCCGTCAGGATCGCACTGAACGCCGCGTCCGGGACGCCGTCGGCGAGAAGTTTCGGCGTGGCACCGAGCAGCGAGTTGCCGACCTTGATGTGGGCATCGAGGAAGCCAAGGGGTTTACCTGGCTCAAGGGCGGCCATCCATAGGGATACCTTGGCGAGCTCTGCGGCCAGGTCGTTCATGTCGACGCCGTAGATACATTGTCCGACGACTTCGCGTAGTGCGTGGTACTCGTCGGCCGCTGTCGGCTCGTCGTCAGTGGCTCGCACCCCGGCGAGTCGCTTGGCGATCCGGCGTGCCGCGGCGACAAGGAAGTGCCCGGATCCACAAGCGGGGTCGCAGACGGTGAGCTTGAGCAGTCGGCGTTCGGCGTCGCTGTGGTCTACCGCTTCTTTGACTGCTCGGTCGAGCAACGGGTCGAGGGCGGTGTCCAGGAGCGAGTTCACGAGTGCGGGTGGCGTGTAGTAGGAGCCTGTGGTCTTTCGTTCGTTTCCTGAGACGCGCTCCAGGGTGAAGATCTGTTGGCCGAGGTCGACTCGCGGCACCAGTTCCAGCAGCGATTCGTAGACGCTGCCGAGTTCTTCGGAGTCGAGATTGCGGTAGTCGACTGGTTGGACTCGGCCACCCGGTCCTTCGATCCAGCTGAGCGCTCGTATCGCTGCGAGGAAGTCTTCATTGCGCAGTGATGCACCCAACAGCAGGTCTGGGTCGGGTGCGCCTTGGACAGGTGTGAGTCGGCGGTCAGGGTCGAATAAGCCTCCGAGTGCAGGAAGACCAATGGCCGGTTCACCAAGTCCGGTAGTTGCGCCGTCACCGCCCAGGGCATAAAGCACCAGCACCTGGGCGTCCCATAGGTCGCTATGAGGTCCTCCGGCACGTACCCGCGCTAGGCGGCGTAGCCTTGCCGTGCTGAAGTATTTGGCATACCGCTCATGTGCGGAGACGGACGCTGCGGGATCGAGCAGCGCATCGCGGTCTTCGGCAACGAAGACGAATAGCAGCCGATAGACGAGTCGCAGCAGGGCTCGCTGATAGTCGGCGTTAGACAGCTGTCCTTCCGTTCGCAGCGCATCGACGAGCCAGCTGTTTCTCGGGTGCCGGATAAATCCAGTGCCTAGTGCGGCGATTGCTGCTTCCACACCGACGCGCAGCTGATCCAAGGCGCGGGCTCCGGCCGCCACAGCGTCGTTGCGCCAAGATTCCAGCCAGCAGTCCGCCGGCGCCGCCTCCGGTCCGTTGCGCTTCTCCAGTCTGGATACGTGGGCGAGCTGCCAGAAGAGCAAGAACTCGGAGAAGAGCTCACCGTCGAATATGGCCTCAAGGTCGATCTCAAGGTAGGCGGCACCGGACAGTGCCGTCGAGTCACGCAGGAGCCGAAGCTTGCGGCCGTTCGACAGGATCGCCCACAGGTGCCCGTCGGTGCGGTTGAGGAATTCCTGGACCATGGCTTGTGGCTGCCGGGCTGCACCCGCGACGCCTGGGCTGCGCTTGTCGAGGTCGACACCTGGCCCGAGGAGGTGGATGGGCACGTGGTCCCACCGATGCGAGACAGGATATTCCTGGTCGCCGATGGTGAAGCCACCGGCGACGGTGGGAACTTGGCCGTACCCGAACTCCCGCAAGAGCACTTGCAGCCACCGCTCACGTGTAGTTTGCGCACGAGTATCGTCCATGCCCGCTGGCTGACGCTTCTGCGCCTGCCGCCAGCCTGTGTATGCCCCGCGGAGATACTGCCAGGCCCGGCTCGCCGCGTCGCGCAGGTTCTCACCGCTCGCCAGGTGGTACGACGTCGGCGCAAGGCTGGCCTGGTCAACCGCGTTCGATCGGATCCGTTCCAGCATCGACGGCGGGACGATTCCGCCGACGGAACGGATCGCCTGAAGGCCGTTTACCTGGCTCATCGTTGTCCTCCCGCCGGCCGGTACACATACACACCAAGAATGTCCACGGGAAGTTGCGGCCGAACCTCAAGCCCTCGGACACCGAGCGCCCCGGCACGTTCTCCCCTAGCGGCGGTACGGACTCGGATGTGAGCTTCGCGCAGTTCCTCGGCGATAGCCTGGGCCTGCTCGTTAAGCAGCGGAGTCATGTCCGGTAGAGCATCGAGCACATGACCGATCATGTTCCGTGCCACGTCTTCGGGGATGTTTGCTGTCGGTCGTGAATCGAGGAGCTGCTCGACGGCGTCCTGGCCGAGCCAGTTCGGCGCGGTCGGGGGCCCGGTGAACGCGAGCACTCGTGCTTCCTCCGCAACGTGAGTCTCGGTAACGTTCCTTCCTGGCAGCGTGACATGGATGCGGAATCGTGTCAGGAGCGCCACGGTCGGCTGCTCGATCTCTGCACTGGTAATTACCCCGCACCGCCTTGCGGGTCTGTTCTCGGGTGGGAGTGCGTCGTCCAGGGCGGCGTCGAGCGTGTAACGTGCGAGTGCGGTGACGCGGGGGTCTGTCCGGAACAAGACGGACGCTGCGCGTGGTGCCGGCAGGTCCCGGTAGAAGTCGATCTGCGATTCCGTCCGTCCAAGTGCGTCGCGTAGCCCCACCGGCAATCCCGCCAACTCAACCCGAAAGCCATACTCGGCCGTCCACAGGTCCGCGCCCAGCTCGTGCAACGCCGCTCGGACGAATGCGTCGACATCGTCGGGACTACCCAGTGCCTGTCGTGCCGCCTGAACCTCGCGCATCACCTCGGCCTCGTGAATGGAGCGCTGTGCAAACCGGGTACGGCTTTGCTTTTCCTGCTCAGCGGTGCTGCGCCACTCCTCCTCCAGCTGGTCCGCTTCACCACGACCTTCGATATCGAGGGCGAGCTGTTCAGACTCCCGGCCGCGAAGCAGAACGCCTTCAACCAGCGCGCTGAGCACCTGATCGCTTTGACTGGGCACAGGGACACTCACGCCGAGGTCTCGCCGGATGGCTTCGTGCTTGCGCAGCAGCACATCGAGCACAATCCCGTCGATGCCCGTGTCCTCGCCATAGATAGTCACGGCTCGCACAGTCTCTGCCGGCTGACCGAAGCGATCCACACGGCCTTCTCTTTGCTCATGTCGAGTGGGGTTCCAGGCCAGGTCGTAGTGGACAACAGCCTGGAAGTCACGTTGTAGATTGATGCCCTCGGACAGGCAGTCGGTCGCGACCAGAACCTTCGGCGCACCATGAGCAGCTTCGGATAGCTGGGTCACGCGGGCCGCCCGATCATCGGGGGCGAGTGTTCCGGTGACAACTTCGATAGTGACGCCTCGTAACTTCTGGCGCAGGTGCTCGGTGACGTACTCGGCGGTTTGGATGAAGCGGCAGAACACGACCGGGTGGAAGCCGTCCTTCAACAGGCCGTTGAGCGTCGTGACCAGGGTGGAGAGCTTGACGTCCTCGTCCACGGGCATCGCCAAAGCTCTCTTCCGGAACGCTCGCAGTATTCGGCTCTCCCGGCTTTCAGCTGTTTCATCATCGGCCGCTATGGCGCCTGGCACAGCGTCCGCCCCGTCAAGGGCATCGTCGTCGGCGCTGTCCAAAACATCGGCCGCGCCCAAAGCGTCCGCGGCATCGATGCTCTCAGCTCCAGCGGCCGATGCGCGCACCTCAAGGGTCGCGGCCGCCGCAGCTGGTGATGAGGCGAGGGTGCGCAGCAGAGAGAGCGCGGACCACCAGCGCACTCGCTGTTCCAGCTGGGTCCCCGTGCGGTCCTGCACCCGCCCTCGCACGTACGCGAGGACATCATCGAAAAGCGCACGGTACTGCGGCGACAGCTTGTAGGCGCGTTCCCTCGTCGTGCGATCCGACGGGAACTTCGTGTCAGCGTTCACGTAGTGACGGATGTCAGCACGACGACGCTGCACCATGTGAGTCGCCAGCAGCGCCCGTGCGCGCTCCTGGCGCAGGTCAGCCGTCTTCAGTTCGGGGTCGAGGAGCCCTACGAGGTTGCGAAACGAACCCTCGTTTCCGCTGTGCGGCGTGGCAGTCACGAGTATCAGGTGACGTGCGGGGTCGTCGGCAAGCTCCAGCAACAGCCGGTATCGCTGGGTGCGGCCTCTGGTTCCCCTGCCCGCGTCGTCGGTGACCGACGCGTGGGCTTCATCGACAATGACCAGGTCCGGGGCTGCCCGGAGGAAATCATCTCGTCTCCGGTCGGCCTTGATGAAGTCGGTCGACACCACTGTTACCGGGTAGCGCTCGAAGATCGACTGCCCGTATTCCAGGCCACGTTCAAGACGCGATACGGTCCCACGCAAGACCAGCTCTGGCTGCATGCCAAACTTCGTCGAGAGCTCTTCTCGCCACTGCTCTGCAAGGCTCGGCGGGCATACGACCGTCAGGCCGCGAGCCGACCCTTGAGCAAGGAGTTCAGCCGCAACGAGGCCTGCCTCAACGGTCTTGCCGACACCTACGTCATCGGCGATCAGCAAGCGCACCGTCTCTTGTCGCAGCGCTAGCAGGAGAGGAACAAGCTGGTACGGTCGCGGTTCCACAGCCAGCCCAGCCAGGCTCCGAAACGGCCCCCCGCTGGAACGGAATCCGATCCGCAAGGCGTCACGAAGTAACCGAGCACTGCGGTCGTCGCCGAGGTCGTCGGGGCGAGGAGGCGGAAACGACGCGCTCTCAATCTGCTCGATTCCACGCAGCACACCCGCCACATCCGCATCACCGCCACCTAACGGACGCACCACGAGCACGGCGTCGTCGCTGTCCGGAAGCACCACCCATTCGCGCCCCCGCGCCCGCACAAGCGAGCCAACCGGGAACTCCTTCTGGACCGTCACGCAACCCCCTCATAGAACACAGAACGATTCTCGGATATGACCTCTGCTGGATCGTCAAACCAGCCGATACGGATCACATTCCACCCGCCAAACGCCAAAGCACTGATGTCGCGTGTTTCGTGTTCGGTATCTATCACGACGACCGACGGGACGGCCGCGGTCTCGTAGACGAGGTCGACCTGTACTCCGTCGACCTCCGAGTCGATACGGTCCGGACGCCGTGCCCCGGACTCG
Source organism: Phytoactinopolyspora halotolerans (assembly GCF_010550675.1). GTDB lineage: Bacteria > Actinomycetota > Actinomycetes > Jiangellales > Jiangellaceae > Phytoactinopolyspora > Phytoactinopolyspora halotolerans. The sequence continues at coordinate 124,710 of NZ_JAAGOA010000008.1, forward strand.
CGGACTATTTCGAGCACTTCTCGCAAGCGACCCTCGATGTCAGACAAGGGGAGATCCTCCCAAGGCTTGGAACTCTCACCAGGACTGTCCGCGTGAGGATTCGTGGAACCGCCGACGAGCGACCTCAACGTGTCGATGACCTCTCTTCGGTCGATCTGCTCGTGGTAGAGCTGATTGCCGTATGACAAGAGGCACCGATAACAGCCCCGGACACATGCGTCCTCGAAGTCCTCGCCGTTGTCCGGGTCCACGTGGATGATGCGAAGTGCTTCCCTGGCCGCGGCCGCCAAGGCGTCGGGCTCGGCCTGCAATCGACGCAAAACACCGGCTCCGCCTTCGGCCGCCTCGACGTACAGGATCCTGCCTCGTCCATCGCTGTCGGGTAGCTGCTCACTGAGCAGTTCGGAGTCCTCAAGCTGGAACGTCGCTTCGATGCCGCGTTCCAAGGCGTACTGGAGGGTGCGGGCCTGCTCGTCCGTCACGGAGCCAGTCCACCGAACGACCAAGATGTTGCGGCGGTCCTGCACGTACGGGACGACCCGCGCCTTCCGGGGGACGCTGTCAGCCGTGGTCTCGAACTGCTCGTCGTCATCGGTCCCGTCTTCTTCGACGTCCTTCTCCGTTAGCCAGCGCCCTTGGACGAGGTCCAGGGGGAAGCCATGTAATTCTTGGTGCTGGCGTCGCTTGCGTCCCAGGTTGATCACGCGGATCTCCGCCGAGTCGCCGTAGGCCAGCTCCGCTAGAGGAGTGCCGTCCGAGGAGATCGCCTCGGCGGTCAGGCGGCCAGTCCTTCCTCCGCGAGGTACGAACCGGTAGGTAGTCAACAGGTCGAAGCCCACCCGGTTTCGCTCTTCCTCGTCTGCACTGATCCGCTGCCGCCGACGGGTCACGACAGTCTGGAGGTGCAACATGCCCTTGAGAGTCACCCGGAGCGGGGCTGCACATTGCTCACATACGTCAGTGCCGGCTCCGCGAAGATGGTGGTAGCCGCAAGCCTCGCATACGCGCGCTTCCGTCAGCACGACATCTGATCCGCCCGTGCCCTGACTTTGGCGGGGCAGGTTCACCCGAGTCACCTGATAGCGGGCACCCTCGTGGTAGATCAACGCACCGGGGCCGAACTCGGAAATGGCGAGAAAGCGCGGACGCTGCAGCCAGGTGTTCTCCCGTCCCTGCATGCCCGGTATGTAGGCGGATAGCGGCAGCCGTGGGAAGGAGTATCCCGGCAAGAATCCCTCGCTGGCCAGGTAGCGGTAGGTGTAAAAGTCCGATTGTCCAGTCTCGTTTGTCTCGTTGAGCAGGAGATTCATTCGCTGGATCGCTTCGCGCCACCGTTGAGTTGCGTCCAACCGGTCAGCTTTTCGGGCTGCGGCATTGCCCGCCATGGCATCGGCTTCGCGCCTCTCCGCCTCCACTACGCTGTATAGATCGCGCCACCTTTGGCAAGCCGTATCAAAGGCGCTGTATGCGCCTTCGATCACGTCGTCGATCCAGCTCGCAGTCCACCATGGAGCACGTTCGAGTTGTTCTTGCAGTGGCGCGAGCAGTGCCCGAACCGTCGAGGCAGCTCGCTTGCGCGCACCCTGGTCTTGCAGTCCTTCGGCGAGCTCCGCGCGCACTGGATAGGCGGGCTCACCGAGATCTAAGACATCCGCCAGTGACCTGCCCAGCTCTTGGCCCGTTTCGGCCAGCCATACGGCGTGCACGTGCGAACGCATCAAGTCTTCGTTTGCGAGGTCTAGTCGTGGCGGTTGCACACGTCCTGAGACCATGAGCTGAGGCCGCTGGAAGTAGTACGAGTCATGGCTGTTGCCGCTCGCGCAGTAGGTCACCACCACGGCCGGTTGCCCTGAGCGCCCGGCGCGACCGCTGCGCTGCGCATAGTTGGCCGGCGTCGGGGGCACGTTCCGCATCGCTACAGCATTGAGCGAACGGATATCGACACCGAGTTCCATCGTGGGTGAACAGAACAGCAGCGGCAGGGTGCGTGCCTCACCAAAGCGCCGCTCCCGATCCTCCCGGTCTTCGGCGCGTACTTGAGCTGTGTGCTCCGCCGCGCGCAATCCGGCCAGGTCCGTGCCTGCTTGCCGGTACAAGTCACGGAAGAACGGCACTACCCGAGGTGACTGGTCCGGTTCGAATCGCCGGCGTACGGGATCGGGAACTCCGTGATCACCGGTTCCAGGTCTCAGCACCATCGTCGAGGAGTTCAGCCGATAACCTACGTCGCCGTCCGCATTGACCTGGGTCACGACGCCTTGAGCGGCTAGTAGGCTCACGAGCGCGTCGATGATGTCTGTCGCTTCTTCCGTACTCAGCTCGTCGCCGAATCTTTCGGCCTGACGTAGCCAGCGACCATAGGCGCTACGTCCGGACATATGCAGTTTGTTGCGATACGACCCCGACCCCGCTCCTACGACAGCCAGCCCAAGTGGAGGGTCAGGCTCGTTGTCTGGGACGGACCATAGGCCGGTCAGATTGTCGCGGCTCTCACGGCGCAGGCGCTGAACGAACTCATCAGTCAAGGCATGCGAGTCGATCGCAAGCACACGTCGCATCTCGTCCAACAACACATGGGCAAGCTCAGCTCTCAAACCCGGTGCCGCTGAGCGCAGCCGGGGATGGGTGTCCTGCCACACCTCATCTATCTGGGCGAGTTCCGCAACGTCTGGGTAGTCGACGATCAGAAGACCAGTGCGTTCCAGGTTCGGGAGCGTGATGCGCCAAGACGCCTGCATGTCGCGCATTGCTCGGTACTCGACGACGTTCCTCAGAGCCCGCAGCACGCGGTGGCGCCCGACGATTGCATCGGGTGCCAGTGCATACTCAGCTGGATCGAGAGACAACGCCCGGGTCACAGCCTCGCCGAGCTCCAATGCGTGCAAACCGTCGCTGCCTACGCGCTGTGCTTCTTGAGCGGCTCGGTAGATGGCAGCGCGCAGTTGCACGATCAAGGCGAAATCGTTGAAATGCCCTGCCTGCAAGCTGGCGTCCTGACGGTTGTCCACAAACGTCAGGAGTTTCCGTGCCTCACTGGGCAGATCGTCATCACTAATGGATCGCAGGGTGCTCAAGATGCTCGCCGAGATAACACTCATCGCGCTGCTGCGACCTTCTCGGTCGAGCGTGACCAGCTTGGCGAACTCGTTCGTCCTCGGTGCCTCGTAACTAACCCCACAACGCAAGCAGAAGCGAAACGTGCCGGGAATCCACGCCGCAAGAGTCGATCCGTCCCCGGGATCGGTCGGTGACGATGTGCCGTCCACGTCAACCCAGCATCGGCGCGGAACGTACGAACGGCGGTACCTCACCACCTCAAGACCCGAAGACGTCTGGGTCAACCACGATCCGGGAAGCCGGCCCTCGGCGATCGGGTTCGCGGGCCATTCCCGGTCAGCGGAGACGAACAGATAGCCGTCCGCGCCGTCGCTGGGACGCAACGCATGCCGCGCCCGGAAAACCGTGTCCCCCTCGTCCGTCTCCTCCTGTCGGACGAGCAAGTAATCCTGACCGCACTCTCGGCAGAACGCGAGCGGAAACAGTCGCCGCTCCGGTTCACCCGACAAGACGACTTGGTACTGCGTGGTGATCTCTCTGACGTCCTCACGCTCCGCAGTCGCGAAGATCGTGCCGCCCTTAGATAGGAACTGGTGCAACCGGAACGCAAACAGGGGTCTGTTAGTTTCGCCGTCGCGGATGCGTGAGCCGGCAAGCAGAGTCGCCCTGATGGCAGTCGCACATGACTCCAGCGGCTCACCAGTGACACGGGCAAGCGTTTCCGCGGACTCCACGATAGTGCGAGGGCTGCGCCGGACGAGGATGCCGGTACCCGGTTCCGGAATCAAGCCAAACTCAGCTTCGATCCACGCCGCAAGTGGGTCAGCGCGGAACGACTCGAACGGTGCACGAAGCGACGGGTCATCTGCTTCCACATCCCCGCGGGCCCTAACAGCTGCCTTCAAATCAGCCGGATCTGGATCACGAACCGACGTAGCACGGACGAGAGTTTCCGTTATGACGTTCCTTGGCGCCACCTCGGTGCCGAATATCTGCGTCGCTACCCTGGCGACCTCCTGACGCTGATCGGCGATCGTATCGCCACTCGCCATGGTCGCGGACGTGCCGATGCATTGGAGAGTGTCATGCGCGTGGCAGGCTTCTCGGACCCGACGGACGAGCATCGCCACGTCGGCACCCTGCCGACCACGGTACGTATGCAGCTCGTCCAGAACGAGGAACCGCAACCCACTCGCAGCACGTATCAGGTGTTTACGCTCCTCCGGCCGCGTCAATACCAACTCAAGCATCACATAGTTGGTCAGCAGAATGTCCGGGGGATCAGCCAGGATCCGGCGCCGCTCCTCGTCGCTCTCCTGGCCGGTGTAACGGGCAAACGTGACCGGAGGACCAGCTGGGTACCCATGGCTCAGAAACTTGGCCAGTTCTTCGCGTTGCGAGTTTGCCAGGGCGTTCATCGGGTAGACGACGATGGCCCTGACGCCTCGCCCGGATCCCTCACGCAGAACGGCGTCGACGATCGGGACGATATAGGCGAGCGACTTGCCTGAACCCGTCCCGGTAGTAAGGACGTACGAAGCGCCGGTCCGCGCGACGTCGACCGCGTCGCGCTGATGCTGGTGCAGGGTGATGGGCCGAGCTCCCGTATCCGCAACATCTTCCTTGACCCGGAAAACCCGCCCGCACTCCTCGTGAAGAATCCCATGCGCGACCAACTCGTCGACGCTTCCACCCGGCTGAAAGGCAGGGTTGAGCGCAAGATGGGGAGGCGGCCATTGAGCACCGCGCGCTGTCTCCTCCACGACCTTGGCACGGATCCGCTCATCGTGGATTTCAACGAACCCCTCGCTGAACGCGGCGTAGTCCTTGATCAACCGGTCGTGTACCCGAAACGCGTCCACAGCCCTCCCTCCCTTCGCAGCACCCATGCTGCACGGCACCCCGGACAGAAGCACATCATGCGCGCGAATTCGGTATCAACACGTTGCCGCACGCTCACGCCCGCCGTCGTGAGCCGGCAGAGCACCCGTCCTCAACCGAACGTCGCGCTCATCGGCTCGATGGGCGACCAATCAGCCTAACTGCCCTTGATCCAAGGAGCCGAAGTACTCGCTGAACGGGCCGGCAATCACGTTGCGAGCCAGCTCCTGTCAGTCGACGTAACAGCGATAGCGCACCGCCCCACTGTGCACATGGCTATGGCGGGTGCAAAGGCCATGGACACAGATCACCGCAAGATTGTCCTGACGGTTGGCATGTTGCGGCTCTCGGTTGCCTACGCCGGGATCATGCCGGATAGCTTGGTGGGCGTCGATGCCAGTGTCGATACACGGTGGAGTCAACCGACCCCGCATTTCCGGGGACGTACACCGGTGATGATCTCTACGCCGGCATCGGCGACGATATCGACGCTGAGCAGGCTAGGCAGGCAATCGGCCGCTCTATGCACTACTGTTGCGGTACACGTCTGCCGGTTTGACCCACACACCGAGAGCGTGGCGTCGCCGGTCGTCGATCTCGACATACACGTGATCGGCGTCCCACCGACGGGCGAGACCTCTCACGTACTCCTCGCCGTCCTTCTCCCAGATCAGCCGGACGCGAACCTTGATGCCCGGCTCATGGTTCCGGAACGAGCGGGGATGCGCTGGCCAATGCTCGTTCAAGATGGCCTGCTCCAGCAGCACATGTGGAGGCTTCCCCGTCACGTCCACCAAACTAGAACACAGGTACGAATGATCGCCAGCGGCGGGCGTGAACAGCCGAGCTGCTAGCCGCCACACTCAAGATCGAGGTCGCACGGGACGTCGTCCGGGGTCAAATCGGCGCGCAGGCGCAGGTACCGCGCACCGTGACGCCAGCGTATGCCGTGCGTCGCGGTGTCCACCCGCGCTTCCACCACCACGCTCGGTTCGACTCTGAAGCACGGGGTGGGATCCGGCGTATTCCACCCGGGTGGAAGTTGCGCAGGCCACGGATGATCCTCGCCTGCCGGCGTGATCACTGAGGCCACCTGCGCCGCGGCGTGCACGCTGAGCGGTACCGTGCGCCCGGCGATCACCAACTCGCCAGTCGCAGAAGAGCACCGGCCAAGTATCAGATGCTCCGGACGCTGCACGGCGCCCGGTGACTCCGCCAATCACGAACTCCGTGGTGGCGTACTGCTTGACCTTCAACCACGAACGCCGACCCGGCTCGTACCGTCCGTCCAAGCGCTTCGCAACGACACCTTCGACACCGACGCCGGCCAAGGCGTCCATCCACACCCGGGCATCCTCCACATCGCCAGACTGCATGCCGAGCACGACACGAGAAGCATCCGTCGTGCCGGCGATGACGAGTTGTTCCAGGCGACCGCCGCGCTCGTCCAGACGACGCGGTCGCAAATCGTCACCGCCCTGCTGCAACAGGTCAAAGACGATGTAATGACACGGTTCCTGCCCGGCACGCCGCCGCGCCTCGGCCCCACGTGCGCGGTGGCGACGCTGCAACGCGCCGAAATCAAGCCGCCCGCCCTCCGACCACCTAACGATCTCACCATCCAGCACCGTCAACGGCGCAAACGCCTTCCCTACCGCCGTGGCGATCTCCGGGAACGAATCCTGCATGGGCTTACCACGACGGCTGACCAGCGAACCGCCCCGTCACCGTCCACAATGGCCAGCGCACGATAGCCGTCCCATTTCGGCTCGAACGCCCATCCCGGGCCGGCTGGTAACTCATCGGTGAGCGTCGCCAACATCGGCTCCATCCGCACACTCACCCCTCACCGACCGGCCCATCAGTGGTCACTCGTTCATATACGGTGTCACCACGGACGGGTAGCGTGCGAGCACTTCTGTGCTCTCCCAGCGCCGCCGCGGTCGTCGCGCAGCCCAGTGCCGCAAAGCGCGCCAACAGAACTCTCCATCTCCGCAGGCCACCAGGCGCATCGACGGGCTCTGCCCGCGAAGGACGATGTCGACATGCTCGCTTCCGGGATCGGCACACACACGATCACGGCATAGTGGCTGTTAGCCATCGTATTTCGCAGCCCACTAGCCCTCGATGTGCCTAGGATCTCGGCTACGCGGATAGGTGTTGCGCTCCCCGATCGTGCCGTCCCGCTTGTGGATGAAATGCTCGACGCCGCGCTTCTTGGCCTCCTCGCGACCTTGTTCCCGCGCCTCAGCCTTCCTCGCCGCGGTACTGATCGGGCGCTTCCCACCCTCGACGATGTTGGCCCAACCGTCACCATGCGGAACCGTGTGGATATCCTGCCCGGGCATACGTCCTCCTCCCACAGGCATCACCGCTACATCCACTCGGATACCCCGAACATCAGCACGAGATACACCCGACCACTCGGGCCCCGCACCGCGCGACACGAGCGGGCTCAGCGCACACCGGTTACGACGCCGGCAAAGGGTTCGATCAGTCCGGGATGGTTGATGCGCACGTTGCCCACTGCGGCTCCGACTGGTCGCGGGGCGAGTGCCTCCGCCACGCTCGCGGTGGTTCCCACGACGAGGTCGGTCAGCGCCGCCGTGTCCTCGTCGGTCCGGTCGAGCCACGCCGACGCATGCTCGGGCGACAGCACCGGCATCCGGTCGTGGATATGCGCCAGATCAGCAGCGAGCCGCGTCGTCAGTATGCTCGTTGATAACACCCAACGGTCAACATCCTCGGCCGGCAGGCGGGGGTCGCGCCGCCACTCGAACACACCGGCCATCACCAACGGCCGCTGAGGTGGGTGGATGTAGAACGGCTGCTTGCGCCCGTCGGGCAGACGCTGCCACTCGTAGTACCCGCTCGCAGGTACGATACAGCGGCGACGCGCGATCGCCGCCCGATACGCAGGCTTCTCGGCGACAGTCTCAACCCTGGCATTGATCATCTTCGCCGCACCAGACAAGTCCGTCGACCACGGCGGAATCAACCCCCACCGCGCCGCATGCAACTCCCGAGTGCTCGCCCCACCACTGGGCTCGACCACAATCGGCACACGGTCGGTTGGGGCCACGTTGTACGACGGTGCCAGATCCCGCGTGTCCCCTGCTACGGCGTCGAACTCTTCGAGCATGTCATCCACCGACATCGCCACCACATAGCGCCCGCACACGTCAGACAGAGTCTCACGAAACGGCGATGGTTGGGCTGGGCTGGGTGCCTGTAACGCTCGATCGGGTGCAAGGCCGCGCCGCTAGATCTCGATACCGAACGGGGTGATCTCGTCGGCGGTGAGGAGTAGGCACGACACGTCCGAAACGTCGAGCTGCTTGAGGTGTTCAGAGATCATCCTCTCGTAGCGTGCACTGGTTGCAAAGGGCGACGCTTCTGTTGACGGTTTTTCCGGCAGCTGTATGATCACGGTGACAGCGTGCTTGCCCCGAAAGACTGGATCGTCTTTGATGCGGACGTAGCGGAGTTGTGCTAGGTCTTGGCCCTGTGCCAGTCGCTGGTTCAACCACTTGAGCTTGCTCAGGATCAAGTCGGGCACGTTGAGTTCAGGAGCGGGCCTGATGTCCTTCTCCGTGACGGTCACGACTACACGCGCTTCACCGGCACCGGTGAGCTCGACTTCGTATCCGGCGCCGTATCCGTACACGCCGACGACAGAGCCGATCTCGCCTTGGACGAGTCTATGGTCCGGAAGGTCATGGCGCAGGATGACGAAATCGTGCTCGGTGTACGTCGGCGTGTTTTCGCTGGTGCTGAGCCGTCGTGCGCGTAGTCGCAGCACGCTGAGCAACTCGGCCAGATGGACCAGTCCCGCCGCCTCGCCACGCTCGGCTGCGTTCAGGCCGCTATCGTCCTGCTGATCAAGAAGAACGTCCAGGCGCGACTGCAGGCCGGGAGGGAAGCGCAGGTCCAACTTGTGCAGACCGAGCATGAGGCGCTCGTCTGCCAGATATGCATCAAGGTCACGGCCGGTCAAGGCGTCGGCGGCGTCAGAGCCGTCGAACCCGTACGGGTCCGACGCGTCCAAGATCTCGTCCAGTGCTACGGCGCAACCGGGTACGTGCGATGCGCTGATGAATGTGATCGACCACTTCCCGCACGTCGACCCGGGCGTCGACGTTGATCCATTCGACCAGATCCGTCAGCGCGTCCACGACCAGCCATGCGTCGCGCGCTGTGCTGATGTCGAAGGCGTCCTCACCAATGCGCTCGCCGACGAGGTCCCCCTGCGCGCGGCCGGCCACATCGGCGCGGCCGGTGCGGGCAGCGCCGTCCACCCCGGGCATAGGACACCCACCAACCTCACCGGAACCCGGCGCGTCATCACGAGTCGTCCTGTGCCTCGATCCTGCGTGTCCCCGCAGGTGGGACGTCGTGTCCTCGCCGTCGTTCCGCTTCGCGCTCTGCGTGTCGTCGGCGCGGTTCGGTGGGCGTGACGATGGCGACCTTGCCCTTGACGGTTGGGTGCCATTCGCTGTGTCGGTGCCATCCATGCTCGTGAAGTGCATCGTCGGCGCGGCTGAGGTCACCGACCCAGTCGATCTGCCACTCATCGATGGTCCAGGGCAGTTGCTCATCCGGGGTGATGGCTTTGACGACCAGGGCGGGGCTGCGTTCGAAGTTCAGCCAGGCCACGTAGCGGGCATCGTTACCGGCGAAGACCAATTCCGCATGCCTTGCAGTGTCGACGAGCATCACACCGACGGAGTTGGCCTGATCGATGTCGAACGTGGCTGCGGTGTCGCCGAACGAGGCAATGATCTTCTGAGCGAACATGTCGATCGCGATACTGAATGGGCCGTCTGCGCTGCGGTCCAAGCGCGGCAGGACGGTGATCCGCACATGACGTTCGTTTTCCTGCTCGACCCCGAGCGGATATAGCTGCTCCCGGGCAAGCGCGTCGTTGATGTGTTCGTCGGTGGCCAGCTCGACGGTGCGGACGACGTTGTGGTGCTCGTCTGAGATCTCCATGCGACGCGGGCTGGCATCGAGGTCCACATCAGCCGTGTACATGTGCGCTCCTTAGACGAGTGGTGCTCCCTCGGCTTCCACGGCAGCATCCACAGTGGCTCTCATCACGCTGAGCTTGGGGATTTAGTAGGACTGGTGCTGTTCCCGGCGGGTCTGGTCGTCGCTGGGCGGGTTGTGGTGGTTCCGGGCGAGGTCGCCAGCGCAGGTGAGAGCGTTGGCGAGCCGGCGAGCGCGGCAGCCGTCGAAGACGAAAGTGCGGGGCCGCTGGGTGGTGAGACGCATCTCTATCACCGGTGTCGCGGTGAACACGGTGTCGACGACGTAGTAGTCGGTGCTCGCGCGTTGTCGCAGCAGCACGGCCTCGTCAATGTGCCAGATCGCGAGATTGCCCTTCCAGTCGTCGAAGCCGCGTACGCGTTGGACGCGGACCGCGGCTGCGGTACAGCCTTGGCTGGGGCAGGTGTCCACCGTTTCCACGACACGGGCGACTTGGTTATCGCTGCAGCGCTCCAGGGTGACCAGCGCCCCCGGCGTGACGTGCGGGCGCTGAACAGGGTGCGTGTTGGCGCCGTACAGGTCTAGTTCGTCGGCGGCGAGAGTCAGGTCCTCGGCGAGTTGGCGGGCTTGGCAGTCGTTGTAGGTGTGGGCAACCGGTGGATCTTCTCGCCCGGTGACCACAGTGATCACCGGGCGGGTGCCGAAGTGGACCCACACGGCCAGGTCGTCGCCGAGCGAGGCGTCGACGCGCGTGCCGTGCACGGTGACGTCGCTGGTGTGGCGGGTCTCGATCTGGCCGGTGTCGAGGTGGCGGATGCGCACTGCGCGTGCTGTGCAGCCCTCGTTCGGGCACTCATCCAGGCGCTCCACGACCTCGGCGACCTTGTCGGGGTCTCCGTCGTGCATGACGACGTGGGCTCCGGGCACGATGTCCAGGGCACGGGTTGTAGTGGTCATGGCTTCGTCTCCTCATCCTGGTCGTGGCGGCGCGGCTGTGTCGGCATGTCGTCTGCGATGTCGGCTTGTTCGTTGACCGCGTCGGCCAGGTCACGGGCGGCTTCGGTATCCAACTCCACGACACGGTCGATGATGATCAATGAGACCGCGCGGGTGAGCGGGTTGGCTGCCACGCCGAGACCGGCGATCACGACGGGGTCCCACGCCGGCTGCGCACGGGTGTAGATTCCCCGATCGTTGTGGCACTCCGGCCCGACAGGCCGGGCACCAAGGCGGATGGCTGCGTCGATCAGGGCCTCCCCGTCCAGAGGGCATGTGCTCGCCACTACGTCGCCGTGTGTGCCCACGATCTGCACCGTGCCGTCGTTGGCATAGACGACCTCCCACCGGTCGGTTGGCTGTAGGTCAGCGTAGATCTGCGCACCGGTCAGAGGGGTTGAGCCGTCCGTGTCGCCAGCGGCTGCCGTGGCTGTAGCCACTCCAGGGCCGTTGACGACGCACATATCCTCCACCAGGTGGAACGTGGTGAGCTCAGCAACCGCGAACCGACGGTGGGAATGGACACCTGATACTCCAAGGCGAGGTCAGCCTCGCTGAGGAAGACACCCGGGCCCAGCTCGCCGGTCTGGATCCTCGTCGCGAGATGCTCGGCGAGCTTGCGGTAGACGAAGTCAGGCTCGCCACGGTTCGGATCGAAAGGCCCAACTCTTGTGCTGTTGGTCATGGGTTCACCGGCCTATGGTGTTTATGGAGGGATCGTGCGTACACACCGCTTCTGCTGAGCGGTGCTGGCCGCCACGAGCACGGTCTCGGGGCGTGGCGATGAAGTTGCCCTTGGCCGGCAGCGTGATCACTAGCCCGCGCTCGCGAAGTTCATCCGTGGCCCGCCGAATTGTGCCGATCGAGACGTCTAGCATCAAGGCAAAGTCCTTCTCGCCCGGCAGGCGCGCACCACGGGGAAGTATCCCTGATTCAATGCGCTCAGCGATGAAGTCCGCCGCCTGCAAGTACAAGTAGCCGGGGGTGTCTATGCGCTCCCACTCTGTGAGCGCATCCCGCCAACTCTGCTGGTCGTGCTCCCCAGTCATGAGCCACTCGCACAACCGCGATCGGCGTCGATCATGACGCACCCGAGGGCACGTACGGTCGACCAGGGAATGATGACTGTCTGGTTCAGTACAGCCGATTCGCGACGCCGACCGGCAGTCGTGGGTCCGGAGATCATCAGACCTAGATGCGTCGCGCCTCCCGGCTCGGGAGAGAACACAGGTGCTTGGAACAGGCGCACGAGATGCAGCGCGTGCGGTCCCGTCTCGCCGCACCAACGGACGAGCTTGGGCGTTTCGTGGTCGGCACGGATCCAGGTCACACGCGTCGGTTCGTCGGCGAACTTCCATGCCTTCTCCGCGGCGGCTCGTGCGAGTGCTTCGGCGGCCTGGGCGGCATCGGTTTGGTCGATGCGTGTCACACAGTCGTCTACCCGCACGGAGACCTTGCGGTGGAACATGTCGAGGGCGATCAGCGGGTTCGGTCCGAAGATCTCGTCCAGTCTGGGTTGGACGCTGACGGCGAAGCCGCGGTCAGGGCCTTTGTCGAGGCGGTAACGCGGGCCGAACGGTTCGAGGCCGAGCCGGGCCAGGGCGGCGTCGGGATCCTCGTTCTCATCGAGCACGCTGTAGGTGACGAGCTCACCGTCAGAGCTCTCGATTTTCAGGTCGCGCACCGGGAGCGTGCGGATGGTCGCCATGTACATCAGGCCTCTCCTCCGCACGGCAGAACACGTTGGGGTTTGGCGTCCGCGGCGTGGTGCAAGGAGAGAGCGCCCAGTCTGTCGAGCGCGGCATGCCTCGGAACAGGTATATGACTCATCGTGGTCTCCTCCTGGTTAGGTCAGTGAGGGTTTCAAGAGCCGCCACGGAGTAGGCGCTACGCGACGGTCTGTCGGCCTATTCAGTTGTTCGCACCGCAAAGACGAGCGCCACGGCGGTGTTGAACCGGTTGTGTGGGCGACAAGGTCGAGCTTAGCGGCGGCCGCTAAGGTTGCCAAGTTGATCTAGAGGCAGCACGATTTTCCACGGCAAACTGAGGACTGGCTCCAACGCACGCCAGGTATCAAGTATTTGGCGACGCCCGTCATGGCGCCCACGTGTGACGCTCTACTCCGGGGCGACGCGGGCTTGGCACATGGTGGCGGCCCGGCCCATGTCGTGCCGCCGACTGCCGGCGGGTTGTACGCCGCAGCCCGAGACCACAGGGAGCAGCAGCAGCTACGCTTGGTTCCACCCTCAGCTGTTCAGAACTTGTGAACGCGCACGCGGTCGGCTTCCAGGTCCACGCTGGGTGTGCGTCACGCCCACCGGCGACGTCGGCAAATCCCCGCGCAAACGCATGTTGCTGCCCACCCGGCAGCGGGACGGTGAACCCACCGTTGCTTCGCTGAGCGGTACCCGACGGTCCGCCAGGTACACGTCGACTTCGTCGCCGACCGTCGTTAGAAGACTTCCTTTCGAAACCGCCGTCGGGGTTTCGCTTTCACCGTGAACGACCTTCGGCGATCTGCTGTGCACGGTTGGGGTGGATGCCGAGCGCTTCACCGATCTGGCGATGAGACCAGCCTGCCTGCCGCAGCTCGAGCACGGCGGCGCGACGGACGCTGCGCAGCTCGGCGTGAACTTCAGCGAGCTCGTCCTCCATCCTGGCGACTTCGAGAGCCCGCTGCACCGGGTCTGCAATCGACTTGATCCGGTCGACCTCGGCCACTGGTTCACCCACTCGCCGAGCGTATCCGTGCACACGATGACGTTCCCCTTGGCGTCCTTAGCGGGCGCCGCTAAGGACGGCTCGCAGCTGTGATAACCGCATACTGCTGATGACTCGCGTGGGTCCAGCACCCCCGCAGGGGCGGGGCCGTCGCAGAGCGCCAACTCTGTGACGGCCCCTTGGTCGCCTCACTGACCTAACCAGGAGGCGACCCATAGGTACCGTATCGGGCATCGGACGTCCGCTGATCCACACCGGTCCATTGACGCCTGACACGAGTCGCGTTTCGACGTATGCCTATGCCGACGGCTCAGTCCGTTGCGGGCCAATGGGGACCGAGGTAGGGGTCCGAGTTAGCTTGTGCCCAGCGGTCGAGGATCTTCGCGAGGCCGGCGGCCTGCGCGCCGCCGGCCGGGAGGTTCCGCTTCAATACGAACACCAACACGACGTCACGTTCAATAGAGAAGTCGACGACGTTCTCGGTGACGACGGCACGCCCTTCCGCGCGGGCCAGCGCGGCGACCTGGGCATCATCGGCTGCTTGTAGCCCGACGTCGAAGACGTGCACGGCATCGTGACCGTGACTCTCGCGCAACAGTTCGGCCGCGGCCGGCGGGAACATCTCGTCGATGAGAAACGCGTTCACGCAAGCAGTGCCTCACGCTGGTGCGCAGCGCGCTGACTGTGTTCGGCCATCGCGCGGTTGCGTTCGACCCGCTCGCGGATCTCGTCGGCGTTCTCGGCCGCATAGTCGATGGCGATACGGATCAACCGTGGGTGCAGGTCCGACTCCGCGGCCAGGGTGGCGATGCGCTGCTCTTGGCTGCCGTCCAGTTCGCGCAGGCGTGCGATGATCTCCCACACATCCGGGCCGGCGGCCAACGCGGCGCGTCGGTCGTGCGCCGGGCCCCTGAAGATGATGCCGGGATAGTCGAGTTGATCCACGCCCTCGACGATGAGCCGCTCCAACAACGCCGTGGCGCTCACCCCGTCACGGGCGGCGCGGACTGCCAGGCGTTGTCTGGCGGCATCATCAATGCGGAACGACGTGCTTCTGGCCACGACTCCACCTCCGTCTCATTCCACTCCCGAGTGTAGCGCATATGAAGCGTACGCGCGCTGCGGCTGAATCGGAAGCGATGACTCACCCCGCGTACTTCGCACTGACGGGATTCTCAATCTGTTCGATCAGCGCCACGGTGTCTTCTTCGAGGTCCCCGCCGAGCTCGTCGGCCAGATCGCGTAGCCGAGCGATCAACGCCAGTGCGCTAGCGCGCGTGCCGAGACGTACCTCGGCCTTGAGTCGGTCCCTCCACAACAGCTCAGAACCCGGCTCGATGTCGAGCCCGCGTACGGCTGCCGTCTGCGCGGCCCGGAAATCCCCCGCCTTGAGTGCGCGTTCGGCAAGCTCATGGGCGGCGTCGACGATGGCGGCGATCATCTCCTGCGCGTACATGTCCGCCCACGCATAGGATCGGCTGCGCACACCACTGAACGGACGGGCGCGCACCAGCCCAAGAGCCCGTTGCAGCGCCTCAATGCTGGCCCCTTCAGGTCCGTCTGCAAGTAGCTCGCACCAGTCGTGCCAGTCAGATCGAATGTCGGCATGGAGTTCGTACCTGTCGGTGGCGTGAGGCAGGTACGCCGCTCCCGAGGGGTGGGTTCCCAGCCAGCGCCGCAGCGTGGACACGGCTACAGCCCGGGTCTTCGGCGTTCGGCTGGCCGGCCAGATCGCCTCATCCATAGCGTGGATGCTGCGCGCCGGACGCAGCGACAGGTAGGCGGCGACCTGGACGGCTTGTCCTCGCTTGGTCGGATCCAGCGGCCCAGTCGCGCCGACGACGTCTGGTTCGCCGAGCAGCAGCACGCGGGGATGCTGCGTCTGCAGACCCGGTTCAGCCGGCCGCGTTTCCGTCGGCGGCTGTTCGTGGGCAGTCTCCACCGCGGATGGCATCGTGTCGTGTCCGCCGGTGTGACCGTTTCCGCGGTGGTCGTCGGCGTCGGCGTACGGCAGCGTGGTCGGTGCGGTGCCGGCGCTCGGGACGTCACGCAGAGCAAGTTCGGGAGTGACGGCGCCGACAGGGTCGGCGTCGGCCGACGAGAGGAGTCCGACGATGTGCGTGTACATGATGTCGTTGAGTTGCTGTGGACGCAGAGCGACACCGAGAGGTTCGAGCAGAGCATCGTCCGCACCGTTGATCCGTAGTGTCCAGTCCGCCGGCATTTCCATGTCGGTCGTGACGGCCGCGATAGCCAGCCGGGGACGTTGATCCACCAGCGCTGTGAGTCGGTCACGTTGAGCAGTGGTCAGCGGTGTCGCGATGAGGAGGATTTCCGGTGTCCATATCGCTTCAGCTTTCTGTGCCACCCGCGCGCCGGAGACGTCATCGACCGCGGACTGTGTCGACAGGTCCCGGTCGGCGGCGGCGCGCATCGCGAGCGAGCGCAGGAGGTGATCAATGTCGGTGACGTGGCGAACCCGACCGGTGTGCATGGCCTCCAGATCGGGGTGCGCTCCGATGAGGGTGACTTGGACGTCGTCCGCCCACCTACTCAGGGCGTATTCGGCCGCGAGAGCGGTCATGAACGCACGCGCACACGCGTCGTCGCCGCAGACACGCAGCGTGCCGACGTGTTCCAGGTCGAGCATGACGTGCGCACCGTCAAAGTCATGGCCAACAGTGACCAGACTGGGAAACGGCGCTGGCCACTCGCCAGTCTTGTCGAGCGCCTCCTCGGCGGCGCTGGTCAAGGCCCATACGGTGCCGTCGCTGCTGCCGGAAAACGGCGCTGGAAGTTCGGCGGGTTCGGCCAGATACAGCTCGATCTGATCACGGCACACCCGAACCGCACGCAACGCGGGCAGCGCCTGGCGATCCGTGGCCATGCCGCGAGCTAATGTCCGCAGGGCACGGTCCACCAGGGCCACGCTCGCAGGATCGCCGACGTGGCGCAGTTCGGCTTCGGCCGCGGCGGCGTCCGGTTGGGGGCCGGGCACGCGTTGGCCGTACTTGCGTCGGCGCTGCTGCAGCACCCGTCGGGCGGTGAGCAGCGTGATCACGCCGGCGGCAAGGAACGAGCCGATCCCAGCAGTCGTCCTGACCAGGCTGCTAGGGCCGCCGTCGTCAATATCGCTGTCCGTCGGCGATGCTGCGGCCGGATCCGCCGCGAGACGATGCTCGACGGAGTAGCCGTCCGTCGTCGAGCCTGTGGTGGCGTCTTGGGCGTCGCCATGGTGGCCGAACCGGGCCGTATCGGTCTGTCGGTCGTGCCCAGGCTCGGCGCCGCTATTCGCGTTTGCGACATCTCGTCCTTCGGGGATATTGCGTTCAGACGTGTCCTGGGCGGCGTCAACGACCGGTTCGTCGGCTCGCGATGGTTTCGTGGCGTCGGTGCCGCGTCGACCGGAGTCGGGCAGCACTTCTTCCGCGACATGTGTGTCAGGTGGGATGGTGAGTTCCCAGCCGGGGTAGATCAGGTCGGGGTCGGTGAGTCGTCGCCCGTCGGGCTGGATGGTGTCGGCTGAGGCTTCGGCGATCTCTGGGTACCGGGTCGGATCGTGGAGATGGTCGTCGGCGATGTCCCACAGCGTGTCCCCGGATTCGACCACGTAGGTCGTGTGGTCCGGCTGGCGTGGTTCGTCGTAGGCGTGTGGACTTGGGGGTCCATCGGGGGCCGGTGCGTCATCGTCGTCGGTGTCAGCTGGTGCCGTCGGTACGGGTCGCCAGTCGTCCACGGTGGATGCGGAAGCGGCGGCTGGTGCCGAGCCCGCCATGGTGGCCGACCCGACGCTGATTCCGATCACGGCGGAGATCAACATTGCCGCTGCTCGTTGTTGTGGCCCCAGCGTGGGTATGCGTGGTGCTCGCACTCCCCGTACAACGGCGGGAATCTCGACGACGACGGCGATGGCGAAGGTCAACCAGCCGATCCATCCCAGCACCGTCAGGGTGGCCACGAACAGGCTGCCGTCGTCAGGAGTCGTCGGAACGGATGTGATCTCATCGAGGCTGACCAAGTTCGACGACCAGGGCCACCCGTCGATGAGCCACAGCCCGTAGGGAACGCCTGCGAGCAGACAGAGCAACACGAAGAACGCAAGAAGGCCACGCGCGACCTCGGCCACTCGCCTGCCTCGATTCGGCCTACGAAGGTTCACCTGTTGCCCTTTCCCTGTACCGACCGTTCCGCCTGGTAACTCCGTTCTTCCTCGTCGCGCGTCTACCCTTGTTCGATCAGTTGGCGTTCGCCGATGCGGATGCGAGCACTTGTGGTGAGTGGGTCGACGTCGAGAGTCCCGGTTTCGCCGGTGGAGGCTTCCCAGGTGGCCGTCCAGTGTGTGGTCACGCTGACCGTGTATGCCCGATCCGGCTCTCCCCGGCTGGTGCGCTGGTACATATGGCCACAGGACGGCGACTCCCGCACCCCCATCTCCGCGCTGTACGCCGTCCCCGGCTCGACACAGGTGTGGGAACGTCCATCCCCCATGTCCCACACGGCCTCGTCGGCCTCGGCCGTCACGGTCACGGTGACTCCACCCTCGGACGCCTCGCCCGTAATCGGGCCCCACGTTTGCGGCGACGGGTTCTCGACCCACATCCAGACCGGCGCACCCACCAAACCCATAGAGTCTGGGTCTTCATCTATCGGTGTCGGTGCGATACCGACCTCGGCTGGCTCCAGGCCGAAGTCGTCGAGGATCTCCTGTGCCAGCTGTTCCGGGTCGACGGGCGGCGGACCGATCGGACTTTCCGCTAGCCACATCCATCCGCCTTCGTCGTAGCCACAGTTGGGCTCGGAGATGCCGTTGAGGCGTATCCAGTGGTAGATCCAACCGTTGGGATAGTCCTCCCAGATTCCTTGGAACAGGGGCGGTCCGCCTGGTCGGAACCAGTCCGCTTCGTCGTCGGTGGCGGCCCTGAGCCATCGGTTGTCCAACTCCTCGAGGAAGACGTAACCATCGATGTTGCAGGCCGGGCCGTCCGGGTCCTCGTTGTCCGGGACGCACGCCCAGCCGTTCCAGCTGGTTCCCTCCGGGCAGTCGCCTACGTCCGGAGGTTGTCCGGACGCCCATGCGATGCCGGGCGCCGCGAGAACGAGGCCACCGCTCACGATGAGGATCTGTAGCCGACCAGTCATGGTGAGCATGGCTCATTCAGTGTGAGATCGATCTCGAGAAGTGTCCAGCCTGGCTCCGGCGGGAGGTAGTTCCAGGTCATGTCCCAGCTCTGGTACTGGGCCGGCTCGCTGGGCGGCTCGTACGGATTGCCGTCATAGTCGACCGCCTTCAGCTCTGTCATGTCCAGGCACGCCCGCGACGTGGCGCTGACTGGCTCACCGTCGTCAGAGAGCTCAACGTCGCTGATCTCGTGCGTGGCGATGACCGTCTCACCGACTTGCTCTATGTCGCTGCGACCCCAGGCACCTAGCCAGCTCGCGAGGTCATCTTGCGCGCCCATGTCGGCCGGCCAATCCAAGACCAGCTCGGTCGCCCAGGTCGGGTTCTCCGACGCGTAGTCGGACGTGTTCATCCGGGCGTCGTCCCACGCAGCGATGAGCTCGTTGAAAACCGACTTGATGTCCTCGGCTGCTCGTTCCTCTGGACTCGGGGTGGGCGGGGAGGTCAGCGGTGGCGTGGTCGGCTCGCCGGTTGTCTCGGTGGGTTCGGCGATTGGGTCGCCGTCGTCGTCGCTTGTGCAGGCTGCAAGCACGACGGCGGCGATGCCGGCGAGGGCGAAAGGAAGGTGCATTCGTGGTGTCATATCGCCGTCCGTCCTTGGTCTAGAGGCCTTCGGTGATCCGCACGGTAGCTTGACCTTCTCCGGCGACGCTGGTGATCCCGATGATCGACAAGAACACCGTGGCCTCGGTGGTGGTGGTCGTGACGGTGATCAGGTCGCCGCTGATCGATACGTTGCCGTTGACGCCGGCCTCGGCGAGGTAGGTGTGGGCGGCCGCGATGGCTGCGGTGCGGTCGAGTCCTGTTCCGCCGATTAGGTCAGCGCCGGTGATGTACTGACCGGCAGCTCGTGCGGCCTCGGCCGCAGCGTTGTCGGCGCGCTGCATCGCCGCGATCTTCGAGCCGCCGTCGTACACCAGGCCGATGACGGCGATGAGGGCGACGGCGAGGACGGCGAGCATTGCGGTGATCGATCCCCGCTCGGGCGTGTTTCGTGGTCTCGTCGTCATCATCGTGTCCGGTAGGTGTCGATGGGACTGATGGCCGTCTTGGTCGCTGTGCGTGCGGTCATGCCCGGGATGGGTAGGTCCATGACCTGAATGGGGCAGGTGATCGTCACACTGACGGTGGCGTGCTCGCCAGCTGGAGCGTGGAAGCCGGCGGTGTCGACATCGATCGTGGTGGATCTGCAGGTCGTTCCTCGATCGGCCAGCGCCATGGTTGCTGTCTCATACGCGGCACTGACGGCGGCAGCCGGGCTGCGCGCCAGTGACGCGGCTCGCGCAGCATCGGCCGCGGCCTGCTCGACAGCGTTGGCGTCGCCGGTGACGCGTCCTGCCAGGGCCAGCACCGCCACGATGAGCAGGAGCGCCGGGGCGCCGACGGCGAACTCGACGGTCGCCGAGCCACGATCGTGGCCAGGCCGTCCTCGGCGGCGGCCTGGCTGCGGTTGCGCTGCGGCGGACGTCACGGCGTGGTCCAGCCCTTCAGCGGCGCGGTCGACGATTCGGTGACGCTCAGGTCCATACCGGGGATCAGCGACGGAGAGCGGCCGGTCACGGTGATGGTGACGGTGTCGCCGTCGCTGGTCTGGGCGACGGTGTCGATGTCCAATCCGCCAGCACGGGTGATGAACTCGGTGGCGCGGGCGGCCCCGTCGGCGCGAGTTTGCGCTGAGGCCGCGCGGGCGCCTTCTTGTGCACCTCCGAGCGCAACGTTGCGAGCGTGCCACCACAGCCCGCCCTGCACGATCAACCAGATCATCAGCAGGACAACAGGCATGAGCAGTACCATTTCCACCGTGAGCGATCCCCGCTCGCGTTGGCCATATCTGCGCATATCGGCTCCCGGTGCTAACCCTGGCCCAAGCGTCGTCAGGGTGTGATGTCGCTTTCGTTAGACATGACCGCCGAAGTAATCCACCCAACGACGAGTGCGGCGAGTACGACGAGTGCTGCGGTGAGAATGGCTTGTTCGGTGGAGAGCGAGCCGCGTTCACGTCGGACGGCGCGGGTACTGCCCGTCTGGCGCGCGTGCGTGAGTAAGGCGTTTAGCCATGCGCCTGCGTATATGCCGAGTGTGTTCATGGCATTCGTTCCTCCATCAGGACTTCTAGAAGGGTCGTGTTTCTTGCCCTGGTTGTCGGTGTCGGGGGTTGGTGGCCTCCTGCGTGTGCTAGACGGTTTGGGTGATCATGGGGACGATCAGGATGGTCAAGAACACGATCGTCGTCATGGAGACCGGTACAGTGGCGCGTTCGGTGCGCGCGCCGGCTCGGGCCTTGTCGAGGTTGAGCTGCTCGTCCCGCATGCCGGTGGCGCGGTCGCGCAGCACGTCGACGATGCTGGCGCCCTTGTTTCCGGCGAGGGCGACGACGGTCGCGGTCTTGGTGAGACTGGGTAGGCGTAGGTCCTCGCCGACGGCGCGTAGCGCGTCCCAGGGTTGCCGGTCATTCAGTTCGGCTCGGGCGAGCTCGTGGCGCAGCCGGTGGAATACCCAGGAGTCGGCGACGTGGGCTGCGTCGTGCATGGCTTGATGCAGACCGACACCTGCGGCAAGGTCCATGGCGACAAGGTCGACGTAGGAGGTCATCGTCCGGTCGAACTCGGCGCGTGCGGTGCGTGCCTGTTCGGCGACGTTGTAGTTCGGCACGTACGAGGCCACGACTGCCAGGACGAGCCCGGCCACCGATGGGATAGCTACCGGCGGGGCGGTGCCGAACACGCTCATGCTGGCTGCGGCAGCGGCGGGCGTTGCAAGCCCAATGAACGCGAAGATGATCTTCTCGCCGATGAACCGGGTGACCGGGATGCGCAACAGTTCAAGATCGTTGTGTGGGATCCGCAACGCAGTCCACGTTCCCGCGACGGCGGCCATGCGTCGGCCGAGGCGGTCGGCGACGCTACCGTCGGTAGCCGCGACGGTGTAAGTAGGTGCTGCGCCGGTGAGGCGGGCGATGGCATCGCCGGGGTGAGGCTGGCGAGGTACGTACTCGCGGATCAGCAGCGCTAGCCCGGCGCCGGCGACCATGCCGCAGGCCACGATCAAGGTCACCATGTCAGACCCGCTTTCGTGACCCCTGCGGAGGGCGTCACGGCGGGGGTGAGCATGCGTGGCTGCCGTGGAGGAGTCGTGACATGCCTGAGCCAGACCAGGCAGCCGGCATACAGGCCGAGCAATCCGGTGAGCACGAGCTGCCCGGTAGCAGTGCGGTAGAAGTCGGCGTACGGGGTGAGCAGCAACGCTGCGATCCCGACGGCCGTGATGGCCGTGACGGTGCGTGCGGTGGAGCGCAGCTTGGCCCGCTCGGCGTCGATGGCGCGGCGGGCGGCGACATCCTGGGCCACGGAGCCGGCGAGGTCGGTCAGGAAACTAGCCAGGCGCGGGCCGCGGCGCCGGGTGCCGAGGATCAGCGCGGCGGCGATCTTGTCGCCGGTGTGGTCGTCAAGATCGTCGGCGAAGGCGCGCAGCGCCGCGGTGGTGTCCCAGCCGGCGTGGAGTCGACTGACCAGGCGTCCAACCTCGTCCCTGATGGGCACCGGGGTGTTGTCCAAGCTGTCGGTTATGGTCTGCTCGACCCCGCCACCGGCGCGGATGACAGCGGCGAGTTCTCCGGTCCACTGCCCCATCGCCTCCACGCGGGCGTTGTCCGCCGCGACGGTGCTGGTCTGCAGCAGGAACGGCAGCCCGATGGCCGCAGCCGGAACGGCGAGGACAGCGAGCACCCACCCAGTCGCCAGCCACGCCATCGCTCCGACCAGCACGGCACCCGCGTACACGGCACGACAGCGACGCTGCCCAGCCGTCGCACCGGCCAGACGGCGCGCACGGTGTCTCCACGTCAACGCCGGCTTGGCCCTGTCGACCGGGACGCGGGCAAGCCCGACGGCAAGAGTCATGAGTCCACCGAGTAGACACATCGCGCACAGCGCGGCCAGCAGGGGGTTCACAGTGCCCCTCCCCTCGGTACCGGCGGGCTGTAGCCGTGCTCCGCCAAGTCAGCAACCCAGTCCGGCATATGGCCGACGATCACCTCGCCGGACGGGGCGCGGCGGAACACGTCCGTGACCGCGGGATGTCGGTCTTCTCCCGGGGTGATGGCGACGACTTCGCACACTTGCCGCTGACGGCGCCGCCGGCCGTCGTCCGCGGTGATGTCGCGCTTGTCCAGGTGCACGATCAAGTCGATATGCTCGGCGATCTGCCGGTAGGCCCACTCCTGGATATGCCCGCCAACCTTAATCGCGCAGGTCACCATCCGCTCAATCGCGGCTCGGGCCGAGTTCGCGTGAATCGTCGATAGCGTGCCGGAGCCGGCCTGCATCGCCTCGAACATCTGCAGGATCTCCGGGCCGCGGACCTCGCCGACGATGACCCGGTCGCCGTTGTGCCGCAGCGCGTCGTACCCGGCGCGCTCGAGCGTGTACTCGCCCAACTGTCGGCCGTCCGGGCCGAGCTCTCCGGAGCCGGGCCGGTATTGGAACGCGATCACGCGATGATGCCGATCGGGGAGCTTGTCCAAATGCAGCTCGTACTCAGTCTCGATCGTGATGAGCTTCTCGCCAGGCGGGATCTCGTTCGCCAGCGCCCGCACCAGGGTGGTCTTGCCGGTGTCCATGTTCCCGGTCACCACGATCGAGCGTTTCGCCCGCACTGCCGCCGCTAAGAACTCGGCCACTTCGCGGGGAAACGTGTCATACTCCAGCAAATCGTCAAGGCCGAGATCGATCAGGCGATGCCTCCGGATGGTGCACACAGTCTGGCCGGTGACCCATCCCGTCGCCGCCAACCGGTGCCCGCCGGCGAGGGTGAGGTGCAGCGTCGGGGTGGCCTCGGTGAATGTGCGCTCCCCCGCGCCGCCGCGGGCGGCCAGCCGGGCCAGCATCGCCACCAGTTCGTCCTCGGTGTCGGCGATCGGCGGGAGCGTGCGCCGACGCCCTCGGTGGTCCACCACCTCCACCTTCTCTGCGCCGTACACTTCGATGTTCTCCAGCGTCGTGTCATCGATCAGGGGTTGCAGTCGCCCCAGCCCGAACACGGCGTTGAATACGGCGTCGGCGTACGCGGGCTCGCTCTCCGGCGTGACGCCCGGTTGACCCAATGCTCGTTTGTCCTGATACGCGTCGTCCAAGTGCTCGCGCAGGACCTCGGAGATGATCTCGCGTCCGACACGGCGTCGACGCTCCTCACTGCCCACGCCGTCGACCCGGGCGAGGCGCTCGGATACCTCATCCTGGAATCGCCGCACCAGCTGCCAGTCGATGCCGTTCGCTCGTGTCCTCTCCGGCGCTGCCCATCCTGTGTCCGGCCTGTTCGTTCCCTGTGTGGGACCGAGGCCAGCGGTGAGAGAAGCCGCCGAGGCGCGATCGCGGTTGGGGCCGCGCCCGTTTCCGTTCGTGGTGCGCATGGCCGGTTCGTCGTCGGCAAAGATGGGCAAGTCTGCGAAATCGCCAGTCACTTCCGCCGCACCCCCCGCCCCGCGGTCGACGGCGCGCGACCGAGTAGCTCGCGGCGTCGGGCCGCCACGACTTCAAGTTCAGTGATGGCGCTTCGGACGCTGCGCATGAGCGGTGACAGTTCCAGCTTCCTGGCGCTTCGTACCTCCTGCCCGCCGCAGAGCTGCTCGGCAGTGGCGGGGTCGAACGCCAACGACGCCCACACCGGCAATCCGGTCCGTTCAGTGAAGAATTGCCCCCGCACCGGGCGGCCCTCACCCACCAGGACGAGTCCGACGTGGTCGACGGCGACGTCCGTGGCTCCCCGCAATAGGGCCGCGTTCGCAGTGACCGAAACGGCGTCGTCCAGACGGGTCCGCGATACCACGGCGATCAGGTCGGCCGCGTCGAGAAGCGGGGTCGGCGCGTTGGTCATGCCGAGCCGACCTGCGTCGATGATCACGTCGACACCGTCGCGGCGCGTCATCGCCGTCAGCGCCTGGGCCAAGCCCATCCAGAACCCGGTCGTGAGATCCTCGCGCTGGGCCGCGGTGGCCATACCTGGAACGAAGCGGCGGTCCGGATTCAGCGGGAATACGATTCCCGCCTCGAGCAGCGTGTCGATGTCCAGGTTGCCGCCGCGATGGGCCACGACCAGCTGACCGATGTTGGGCCGCGCGCCCAGCTGTCCGCGGAAATGTCCGGCCTTGATGCTGCTCGACCCGGACACATCCGCCTCGACCAAAATCGCGGACCTGGGCCACATTAACGTCAACGCCAGCGCGGACGTGGTGACGCCAGGCGCGCCGCGGGTAGAAGTCAAGACGAGCATCGTCATTGGCCTGGCCCGTGCTCGCGCGAGTCCAACACGATCCCGACCCGGCCCGTCGCCACCCGCGCGGCCAACTCCGCCCCGGTCGCGGCATCGACGATCACGTTCACCATCACGAAGCCGGTGTCGATCGGCTCGACGCTGAGCACGGTCGCCTCGATCGCCTCCGGTGCTGCCTCGGGTGGGTCATCACCCGGATTCGGGGTGCTCACCACCCGGACCCGGTCACCCGGAATCAGAGGCTCGGTCGGAAGCTGCTGCGGCGTCACCGCGACGCCGACCACAGAATCGCCGACCGCGGGAACGACCGCAGCGGTTACCGCAGCAGGGGTGAGAATGCTGCCCGCACTGAGATCCGCGGCCGCCCGCTGACCGGCGACCTCGGCGGCCTCGCCAGCCGGGATCGGTGTCAGAGCTGCGTCCGGGTTGACCGAGGCGATGGTGAGGTCCGATGCCTGGATCGCTTCGCCACGTGGCACGTCGGCGGCGAGTGCAATCACGTCCACCGTGTCGCCCAGCGACTGCGCCAACTGATACGCACCACCGCCGCCCAGTGCAAGTAGCCCCAACGCCAGCCCGATCACACCTTTGCGTCGCGTGTAACGCACCCGTGGCTCATGCAAAACGCGCTGCGTAGACGGCCTACCGACGCGTAGCTTCGCTCGCCTATTCGCGGACTTCTCATCAATAGTCGTGCTCATACGCGCGGCCCTGGCCTGTTGCTACCGCGGCCCGCCGCTGTATACGAGTCCGTCTGTCGCTTCCGTCTCCCCTTGCTCATCGACACCCTCCGCCACAGGCCATCCAACGCAACATCCGGCAGAAACGTGTGTCACCGTCGAGATGACATTTCCGAACATTGCTTCATTTCAGATAGTCAACCCACATAAAGTATGGTGGCCCGTCTTCTTTGACAGCACAAGGGGCCACACCGAAATCAAAGATCGTCCGACCGTCGCGAACCCGCGGATTCTCCCCGTTCCGTGCCGTGCTCGATCGCGCGTGTCAGGCCGGCTACGGCGGCGCCTCGGCTCGGTGGGCACCGTTGGAAGCCGCGTTCACGACGGAGCCGTCGGGGACATATTCGCGCACGCCGCTGACTGCTGAGGCCGGGCTCAGGGTCGCGCCCTCGGTACGTCGCACGGCCTGCAACCACCGCCGCCCCGTCGCCGAGGACACGCCGAAGTGCTCGGCCACCATCGCGCCCGTCACCGCCGAGCCGGACGTGGTCACGGCTTCGATCCACGCGCGCAGCTCCTCCGCCGTCGGCCGTTGCGATCCGGCTCCGCCGCCTGGCCGGGAGTCCACCCCTGAACGTGACGACTGCAGTGTCGACACTGGCGCGACACGATGCGCCGACGCGCTCACTGATCGCTGGGACGGCGGCGCCAGCAGGACGACCAACATGTGCGAAGCCAGCAGCAGCGCGATCGCCGGGACCGCGCTGACCAGAGCCGCCGTCGACAGACTCACCACGGTGAGGTCAGCGTGCGTGCGCGCATGCAACGCGTTGCCCGACACACTCACGAACGCGGCCGCCGTCAACGTGGCCCACGGATACCAGGCGATACGCCAACCCCGCGGTCGCAGCAGGACGGCCGCGACCGTGGCCACGCAGATGAACCCATCCACGATCAACGGCCACAGCCACGCAAGCCGCCCATTCACCCCGGCTGCCACCGCCAAGTAGCGCAGCGCATCGAAGGACAACGTGAACGCCGAAAGCCCGAGCACAGCCACCGCTGCCGTCAGCACCATCAGGACTCGTCGTCCTTCCGGCGTCGCACCCGGCAATCCTTCACGCGGCTGAACCGCACCGTCGCGAACGTCCGCGGGGGTCTGCCCTGGCTCGACAGAGCTAGAAGTCTCCACACCTTTAGGGAGCCCCTCGACCGCGCACATCGCGTGGAACACGGCCCAAGACGCCGACGCCGCATCGAATCATGCTGGCCGACGGCGCAACCATGTCCACAGCGTCGAGCCACGTGGCGTGCGACGTATGTGCGGTCGTCCCGAGCGAAGCCCCGCGTCCGGTCGATTGTCCGCCCGACGCGGCCCGTCAACCATTCCGTATCGCGCCGCCTGACCGCCCCGAATCAGCCACAGTCGTCGCATGTGCCCTCTCGGCCCCGCCCTGCCACGATATCGCCGGCAGCCGATCTTGATATCACGTCCTGCCCGGGCGCTCGGCACCTCAATCCCATACACGTCTGGCATCCTCAGCTCAGTTCCGTTCGCACAGCCGTTCGCATGTGCGGCCCCAGAGGGCTCCCTATCCCTATACGACGCAAAGCGCGACGACGTCGCTGGCAGCACGGACAGGGAGCAACTCATGACCGTCACGTTCACCCAAGTCCTCCGGTGCGGACTGTGCCAGGGCGTACACCCGCACGACGAGTTGGTAGGCGACACCGGCCGACGCGTCGTCGACCGGGCCATCCTCGTGTGTCGCCAGTGCGGCTACGTCACCACCCGGCCGCGATGACGCATCCAAACATCGGCTACAGCCACCACGACTTCAGCTTGCCGGGCGCGGTCGCAATCGCCGGCCGGCAGAAGCGCTGCCGGCTCGAGTCATGCGGGCGCTGGTTCGTCGCTACGGTGATCACGCAGCGGTACTGCTCACCTGCCTGCCGCGCGTGCGCATGTCGAGCGCAATCCGACGAGCCCGCCGCGCGCACGTGCGAGTGCTGTACGCGCACACTGAGCGGGCACCGTGCGGATGCGCGGTTCTGCTCGCCGGCATGCCGCGCGCGGGCATGGCGGATGCGCACGCGCGTGGCCCGTAGGGGTGCATGCGCAGCTTGCGGCGCCAGCCTGGCCGGGCGACGCACCGATGCCACGTTCTGCTCGTCGGCATGTCGCGCACGCGCATTCCGAGCAGCGCGCTCGGCGGGCGGCAGGTGAGCCGTCCAATGATGTCGATTAAGAAGCTACACGCCGGCGACGGCTACACCTACCTCCTGCGCGGCGTGGCCGACGGCGAAGGCATGCCCGGGGTGATCTCCCCGATGACGCGCTACTACGCCGAGTCCGGCCATCCACCCGGCCGCTGGATGGGCACTGGGCTGGTTGGACTCGCCAACGGAGACGGCGTTCCCGCCGGATCCATGGTCAATGAGCAGCAGATGGAACGGCTGTTCAAGGACGGCACCGATCCGGTCACGGCGGTAGCGCTGGGTCAGCGCTATGCGCATCCGAGATCGTGGCGTGAACGCGCCGACGCGCGTATCCGCGCCCTTCCCGCCACGCTCACAGCCGATGAGCGCGCCGCGCGCACCTGCCAGATCGAGGACGAGGAACGCCGCCGCCCGACCCGTCGGCCGGTGGCCGGGTTCGACTGCGTGTTCTCTCCGCCGAAATCGGTGAGCGTGCTGTGGGCGCTCACCGATCACCAGACGCGCGTTCAGATCGCTCGCGCGCACCATGACGCCGTCGATCAGGTGCTGCGCGTGATGGAACGCGACGTCGCACGGACCCGAATCGGCACCGACGGCGTCGCCCAGGTTCAGACCCGCGGGGTTGTCGCCACCGCTTTCGATCACTATGACTCCCGCGCGGGGGACCCGCAGCTGCACACGCACGTGGTGATCGCCAATCGGGTGCAAGGACCCGACGGCAAGTGGCGCACCCTAGACTCGCGCGGCTCGCTGTTCCCTGCGGCCGTGGCAATGAGCGAGTTGTATGACACGCTGATTGCAGACCGGCTCACCGCCGACCTTGGCCTCGGGTGGGAACGCCGCGGCACACCGGTCAAGCCGAAGAACCAGACCTGGGAGATCATCGGAGTGCCGGACGAGCTGATCACCGAGTTCTCCCAGCGTGCGGCAAGCATCGAAGCCGTCAAAGACGACCTGATCCAGGCATACCGGGAGGCGCACGATCACGACCCGGACGACGCCACCATCGTCCGGCTGCGCCAGCAGGCCACCTACACCACACGGCCGGACAAGACGCTGCGCTCCCTACAGCAGATGATCGCCGGCTGGCGCACCCGCGCCAGCCGTGTACTCAAGCGCGACTCCGCGCAGTGGGCAACCTCCGTGGTCGCCCACAGCCGCACGTCGCCCGCGCCGCCGGAGGACGCGCAACGCCTGGTCGAGGAGTTCGCGCATGCAGCGCTCGCCGAACTCAGCGAGCAACGATCAACCTGGCGCACCTGGAACGTCCGCGCGGCCGCTGCTCGGGCATCGATGCCCCATCGCATAGCGAGCGCCGACGAACGACACGCGCTGATCGACGCCATCACGCAGCGGGTGGCCGAGCTCTCGGTATGCATCACCCCACCCGAGCTCACCACCACGCCGACGGTATTCCGCCGAGCTGACGGCAGCTCGGCGTTCACGCGCGACCACGACGACGTATTCACCACCACCGAGATCCTCGCCGCCGAAGACCGACTACTCGCCGCTGCCGACTCCCTGACGGCTCCCGTCGTC
Organism: Phytoactinopolyspora halotolerans; assembly: GCF_010550675.1. GTDB lineage: Bacteria > Actinomycetota > Actinomycetes > Jiangellales > Jiangellaceae > Phytoactinopolyspora > Phytoactinopolyspora halotolerans. The sequence continues at coordinate 154,239 of NZ_JAAGOA010000008.1, forward strand.
GATCTCGACGTGGTCACCCACGCGACCGGTTCAACACCGCCAGGCGCGACGGTGTTGTCTGACGACCAGGCCGCTGCCGTCGCCCAGATCACGACCAGCCAGCGCGTCGTCGACGTACTGGTCGGGCCGGCGGGAAGCGGCAAGACCACCGCCCTTGCATCATTGCGCGCAGCATGGGAGGCACAGCACGGACCCGGCAGCGTGATCGGGCTAGCGCCCTCCGCCGCAGCGGCCGAAGTCCTACGGCACAGCCTGGCCGTGACCACGGAGAACACCGCGAAATGGCTACACGAATCCACCGGCCTCGCGGCACATCGTCGCCGCGAGCGATACCAAGACTTACTCGCTCGCCGCGCCGCCCTCCCCGCACACGCGGCCGATCGGCTCGATACCGCGCTCGCCGCCATCGCCCATGACCAGCGCCAGTGGTCATTCCAACCCGGACAACTGGTGATCGTCGACGAAGCCACGCTCGCCGGCACCCTCACCCTCGACGCGCTACGAGCCCAAGCCGAACATGCCGGAGCCAAGCTGCTGCTGGTCGGCGACTGGGCACAGCTGTCGTCCGTGGAGGCAGGAGGCGCATTCGGCATGCTCGTGCGCGCCCGCGGCGACCGTGTCCCCGAGCTGACCGGTGCACGGCGCTTCGCCCACGACTGGGAACGCGCCGCCAGCATCCAACTCCGCACCGGTGACACCGACGTCATCAAGACCTACCTCGCGCACGACCGCATTCGCGACGGCGACACCGAACAGATCCTCAAATCCGTCTACCAAGCCTGGCTCGCCGACGAAAACGCCGGACAGCGGTCTCTGCTCGTCGCCGCCGATGCCGCCACCGTGCGCGAGCTCAACCTACGCGCCCGCGCCGACCGCATCGCCAACGGCGCCGTCACACGATCTGGGGCGATTCTGCACGACGGCACGCATGCAGGGCGAGGCGACCGCGTCGTCACCCGCCACAACGACCGCAGCCTCGCCAGCGGACCTCACTCGTGGGTGAAGAACGGCGACCAATGGACCGTCACACGCCAACACTGCGACGGGGCACTCACCGTCAAGCGCGCACACGGCGGCGCCATAATCAAGCTGCCCGCCGCCTACGTGGCCGAGCATGTCGAACTTGCCTACGCCTCCACCGTGTACAGGGCGCAAGGATCGACAGTTGATACATGCCACGCCGTCGTCACCGAAACCGACATGACCCGCGAGACCCTCTACGTCGCCATGACCCGCGGCCGCCTCACCAACACCGCTCACGTCGTCACCGACCAACTCGACGAAGAGATCTGCGACGACGAGACACACCTCGCCCGCGACATCCTCATCCGCGTCATGCAGCGCAGCGGCGCCGAACTCTCCGCCCACGAAACCATCGCCGCCGAACAAGACCAAGCCGTCAGCATCGCGAAACTCGCAGCCGAGTACGAGACTCTTGCTCGCGAAGCCGCCACCAGCTACTGGACCGGATTACTCGCAGCCCCTCTGTTCTCGCGTACGGCCGCCGATCCGACACACTCGCCGTCCTACCCCGCGTTCGTCGCTGCCGTTCGCCACGCTGAAGCCGCCGGACTCGAGGCCAACCATCTGGTCCCTCGTCTCGCCACTACCGACGACCTCCGAGCGGCCGATGATCCACTCGATGTGCTCAGCCGCAGGATCGCACAGGTCACCGATCACGCGGCAGCCACCCGGCCAGACCGAACGCGGCACCGCCTCATAGCCGAGCTCATCCCAACCGCCACGCACGTCAGCGATCCCGACATGGAGCGCGCACTACGCGACCGCGAAACACTGCTCGAAAATCGCGCCGCCACGCTCACCCGCGAAGTGCTCGCCCAGCAGCCACCATGGCTAACCGAACTTGGCCCAACACCCTCCGATAGGCGGCTGCGCGAGCAATGGCTACAACACCTCACCACCGTCGCCGTCTACCGCGCCCGCCACGGCCTCCGAGGCGACGACGCACTCGGCGACGAGCACAACCAAAGCTGGTCATACCGCGCAGACCGCCGCCGCGCCCGACACGCGATCGAAGCTGCTCGTCACATCAGCGACACACCCGACTCGCTAAGAGCTTCGCGGAGGCAGCGACACCGAGCGCGGCCCAACAACACGACTTCATTGTGACGATGCCCGCGGTACGCACATCCCGGCACCGGAAGCCACCAACAACACCTGCAGGGCCTCGCCCACATCTGCCCAACAGCTCGAGAACACCGCCCTACGAGGGTTGGATATTTCCTCACGCCTGACCGAAACTGGCCTGCGTTGATGTCCCTCTCAGTCCGGGCGATGGCAAGCCCTTGGGCAGCAGTTTAGCGCAACTGCCCGCACACACGACCGGTGACCGTCGGTGTTTGCCTGACAAAGACCAAGCCTAGGCGATCATCTCATCGAGCCCGGCGAAAGCGAGGGGGCTCATCGTCGAGCTCAGTCTGCGTAACGAGCTTTCTGCAGAAATTCCGTTGCGAGTTTTGCCGGCCTGGCCCCGACACTAAAGCAGTCATCCTTAGAGCATGCTATGGAGCCGGGCGGAGGGTTCATAGTTCGGCAGCTTAGGCACATCCATCCAGGCGCAGCTCGACACGCGATTTCCTTCAGAATCACAATCATATCCGGCGGCCTGGCGCGGACGATGCGCCTCATCGCAGCCTCTTGGACGTAACCGTCGGGATCATCGAGGAGCTTTCGGTAGTCTTGACTTAACTCGTCACCGTCCATCGGCTCAGTCATGTGCGCAGCTACAGCCCGCAGCACGGGGTCTTCGCTGTCGATCCAGCACTGGGGTTCGGGGCCGTTCGCAAAAGATGCCAGAGTGGCAGCGCCGAGTCGTTCATGGTCCGTGCTCGAGATCAGGTCGGGCAGAAGGTCACGCAGCATAGGTAGTGCGTGTTCAGCTACCGTTGCCGCTCCCCATAGGGATCTGGACGCGAAACGCGCCTGGCCGCGGCCCAGCGTGAACATGTGCATCAGTATTCGCACAGCCTTCTCGTGGTCCGGGACTGCGGTCCAGTCCGGATCGACGCGCTTATGGGCATTGTCGAAGAGCGCAAAGTACGGATCGATGCTTTCCCAACGCTCCATGCGTGCGCGTGCAAGATTGGCCTGGGCTGCTAGTAGCTCGTTCTCGAATCCGTACAAGGAAGCAGTTAGTCCGATGAGCTCACGAAGCACGTCATCGGGCTCCCTATGGAGGTGCATCACTGCACCGTCATTCATCTCGATCGTCTCCATGAAATCGGCAAGATCGTCCAGCGCGACCGCTTGCTTCGTTGTGAGCTCGCTCTTCTTAGTGTTGTCGGATACGAGTTGCAGGAAGTGCCCGAACAAGGAATCGTCCCAGTCTTCAAACCATTGTGGAAGGTCAAATCCGGTTCGCTTCGATGCGCTCGTGTCCCGAATGGCTCTAACCTCATCGTCGAACCCCCGATCGGCGAGCAACTGCAGAAGTTCGCGTTGAAGCTTCAGTGGAGCACCTATTGCTCGATCGACCACCGACGTCGCAGCACCAGTTACCTGATCCAGCAGCGCTTCAGCGGCCTTCGCTTGTGTTTTGATCAGGCTGCCATCTACGTACCAGTCAGAAATCTCATTGCCGCTCGACGATGGTCGTTTCGGTAGTGATTTCAGGGCGAGCACGTCCTTTAGTAGCGCCGTGTGCTCCGCGCCGGCCGACTCCGCGTGGTACCGAAGCTCGAGCGATGCATGCGCAACGCGAGTGTGTTCGACACTGTGCTTCGCGGCGGCCGCCTCAGCAGATGCACGGAGTTCGACAGGGATCGGCAAGTCGAGTAGGTCCTGCCAACTCTGCCAGCCTTCTTCCGTTCCGGTGGACACGTGTGAGATCAAGGTCTCGGCGATTTGCTGGTACGCGGCGCTGTCGAGCTTGACTCCTTCCTTGACGGCCTGAACGAGCACCTTCGCAAGCTCGGCGTCCTCGGGGTGCGCTTTTAGTGCGTGGACAGCGGCCTCTACGACCCTAGCCTCAAGCGTGCACGCCAGCAGGAGTGGCTCATGTTGCCGCGCGACCACCCGCGTCTCGACCCATGCCGCGATTTCGTCCTTGTGCGAGACAATCCGAATGGCGTCGCCGATCTCGGCGAACAACGCGATCCGGGGGACGACGGACTCCTCGGCACACATCACGAAGATGCCGCTCTCGTCGAAGAACCGTATCGCGTCCCGGGCCGCAGTCATTGCGTGAGCAGGTGCGAGGCCCCATGGTTCGCGCAGGTCGGTCGCGACCGCCTCGACCACAGCCTCGACGGTCGCGTGCCCCTGACTGTTCAGTATTGCAGCGGCCTCACTCGTGAATGCGTGCATGCTCGCCTCTTTCAACGCTGTGCCCGACAAGGATCCGAAGGTGCGATCATCACCGCGTCGTATCTCACGGCGGGCAATGACATCTTCTATGACGGCCTTGAGAATCTTGGCGCGTCGCGTCGGAAGTTCTGGAGTCGAACGCCGAGCGGCAAGTAGGGCCAGCACGATAGGCATGAGTGGTGTTTCGCGGAGAAGGCTGTCCTGGTTTAGCGCCGAACGCACCCATATCTCGCGTTCTGATACCCAGCTCGCGTTTTCCGGGACAGCGAGTTGGATCGCGGAGGCCCTCAGGACTGCGGTCACCGTGCTATCCGTGTTCGACGGAGGGCCTAGCCGTAGGCTCGGCCATCCGAGAGTTGCCGCATGGCCGTAGGCGACATCCCGGGTGGCGACCACCACACAAACCCCTTCCGGCAGGTCCGCAACGAAGCTAGCTATCTCACTTACCACGTCTGCTCGGGCGTCATAGGTCTCGTCGAGCGAGTCGAGAAGAAGGGCTACGCGGTCGCCGTGGTCGAGGCGTTCATTGATCTCCCTGGTCAGCTCATCCCGGTCAGTTGGCCTAGCCTCGCGCACTGCAACCTCGATGAGGCGGTCCCGAAAGCTCGTGGAGGAACGTGAGTTATTGATATCGCGTAGCGATGCCCGCACAGGAAGGGGCAGCGTCGAATCAAAGACGAGTTGGGCAGCGAGGCGCTTCAGCGCCGTCGACTTCCCACCGCCAGGCGGGCCTGTTAGGACGATACGGCCGCGCCGGAGGAGGGCCCAGATCAGCTCGCTGTCGCTACGGTCATCGTCAGGGTGAGTACCGACGTGTACGACCGCATCTGCATCCTTCAGCGGAAGGCTAGGCAACTCGGCACCTAACGCACGTAGGTCGATCTCTGAGCCCTCGCGCTCCGAGCGATCCCTGTACCGTTCCAAAACCTGCCGCCGCGACTCAAGTACAGCCGCCGGCAAGCTCCCAACGCAGCCGACCTCAATGCCCTCGCCGCACAAAGCATCCAGCCAGCCGGAGAGCGTGTACCCGCCGCGGAGCCGAGCGGTGCGACCCGAGATCCGCAGCAGGGCAGTCCAAGCATCTTTGGCTGTGTCGTAGCCACGATCGGGGACGACCTGACGCAGGTGGCTCATCGCGAGCTGTGACCCCGGCTCCTCGATCCTCTCAACCTGCAGTTCCCAGATCGCCGCGCATCTCAGGACGAGCTCACGTTGCGCATCATCCAAGTCGCCGAGCAACCCTCGCACCTTCTTCAAGGCCTCCGCCTCGACGCGCGTCGGGGAGCCCGGTAGATCTGTCCGTCCGCGATCAAGCGCTCGCTGGAGCGCTCTCATTCTCCCGCTCAGGGTGCCGGCAACAATCACAAGTCGATCCTTGCCCGGATCGAGGCCGACCTTGGCCGCTTCTACCCATTGGGTCACCGCCTTCTCGAGAGGCCTTCCAGCATCAAGACTCAGCTTCGCCTGTACGAGGGCGCGCCACCCCGACTCGAAATCGATCCTGATGTCATCAACTGGATCGTCCGTCTCCAGCGAGACGGCTGCCACCTTTGCGTAGGCGGGAGGAACACCAGTCCCCGACAGAGCCTCGCCAGCGAACCCACATGCAACTACATACGCGGCAACCCCGCGGCGGTACTCAACTCCCGCATCGCCCGAAGCCCCAGCAATAGGGCCAGTTCTCGCTGTTGAGTTGCCGATCACGAACAAAGTCTAGAAGAGAGTCGTCCCGTTGTCTGTGGCCACGAGGATCTTGTCGACCTGAAACGGCTTGCCCCGCTCCGGGTTTCGCGTCACAACGTCATCGGACAGCGGTGCTGGTGTACAAGCTGGCGTTGAGGGCGCCGCATCCGGCCCGGCTGGATTGCTGCCGAGGCTGATCAACGCGCATAGGTTGACATCCTTCCAGACCGCCTTTACGGGCAAGCCAAAATCAGATGTCACCTATCCGTACAGAGACTCGCCATCTCACGAGGGATCCGGGCTAGGCGTCGGCTGCAAGTGGCTCGACCAAGCCCGGACCGCTGTTCTGTACGTCGTTCACTGCGCACAGAGGAAGAGTCCCCCCGAGAGCACTTGCTGACATCAGGGCAGCGACAGACAGTGCCATGAGCATGGAAAATGGGGAAGGAGTGGAATCGGGCACAGGGACGTGGCGCGAGACCGGCGCCGATCTAGGCGTGTCACCGCAAGCGACTCACCCGGAAGTACTCGAGAATAGGACGCGAATCTGTGGGCGGCTAACACCGCTCCACAGGACCGACGCACCAGGGCGGGTGCCCGATGTGCATGTTGGTCGGCCCAGTACTGACAGGGGAGCCAGCTTCACGAAGTCGTATCGTATAGCTCCAAGCTTACTGCTATCTTCCTTCCATGCCGAGCGTGCTTTCTGGGGTCGGTCCAGCACCGCCCGAGCTGATCAGCTGGCTGCGGTCATGGTCACGCCAGGACGCGGTGTTGGACCAGAGCTTCGACCTCAACGTGGCGTGGTGGAACGCGCGAATCATCGGCCTGCCGGGTGGCCCCGTAAAGAGTGCCGATGACTCGCTAGACCGCGGGCCGATATCCCGTAGATATCTGTTTGGCCTAGGAGAGGAGGCCGTCACCGACGACACCGGCGAAGCGGCGCTACGTCTTCTCTGGCATACGCTTCTGTGGGGAACGGGGAACTCCAACCGTGGCAACCGCCGACGCATTGACTCAATCAGAGTGGACCCCGCCGGCATGGGTCGGCTCCTGCACTCCGCGGCTGCCACGGCCCGCACCGATCCGGCTGAGGCCTTCCGCCTCCTTCGGCGGCGCCGAGCGACTGTGAAGGGTTTCGGACCAGCGTTCTTCACGAAGTTCCTCTACTTCGCCGGCGGCGGAGACCCCCGCCACCCGTGCCTGATCGTCGACTCTCGCGTTCAACGCACGCTCCACACCTGCACCGGAGGGCAGCACGCGCTGCTAAAACCGGACTTCGGGTACCGCGTCGATGCCTACATCGCGGCCCTTACCGTGCTCGAGACCTGGGCAGCCGAACTTTCCGTCGCCGGCGACGAAGTCGAACGATGGGCATTTGCACACACAGGCCCAAGGACAGAGCACCGCCCCTGAGCAATGACACATCGCCCCAGAAATCGGCGACGGCGCGGTCGTCTGCGCTTCCAACTAAAGCCGGGAATCGTTCATCCGTGCACTGGCCACCTGGCCCGCGAACTGAGTCCGTCGACGCCGAGCCGGCAGATCACCGCGTCGTATGACCAGCGCACCATCATGGTGTACCAGGCTTACTCGCATGATATCGCTGCCGCCGCAGTTGCATGCAGGCACTTTCGTTTCGCCTTCCCATCAGCGCCACCCGAGGGGACAGAGGTGTCTGGAACAGAATCCAATGAGGACGATCCCTTGTGCTTCCCGCCTCTCTCCGACAAACTTGGACAACCAACTAGGCAAGGAGTGCGCATGGACAACGCCGCATCCAATCCTTCTGTGCTGGATCAACTGCTCGAACCCGTCGAACTTTCTGAGCCGTTGGGCGAGTACGACGCGACTACCCAGACATGGTCGCACCGCAATACTCCGAAGATGTCCCCACAGAAGCATCACCAGGAGCAGTGAGTCGTATCCGTCTGAAAGGCGCGAGGCGGCCACCTAAGCCGCCTCGCGCCCGATCGTTTCGCGACGACGATTCTCGACTCCTTGGTCAAGTGGGTGGGCACTGTCCAGTCAGCGGAAGTGGATCACGTGACTGTTCTACTGGCAACGCATCGACGGGCCACCGAGATCGATCGAGTGATCGACGAACTGAATGCTCGGAAAATTCGCTTCTGCCGGGTGAACATGGCGCCTGGGGAGGGGGCCTTCTCAGCACAGCTGTCCAATGGGAGAGCCAAGGTGACGCTCTCGACCGACGGTGGTCAGTTCGCCATAGATGAATTCACCCACGGCTGGTATCACCAACCCGCGCTCGTTGAACCCAAGCAGATCTCCGCATGCAAAGGCGCATCAGGCGAGCAGGCCGTGTTGACTTCGTTTAGCAACGGCTGGGAGGCCGTTCTTGAGATGGCCCCAGTTGTCTGGTTGAACGACGCGCGCAGCGTTGCCGAGGGTTCGAACAAGCTAAGACAATTGCTAGCAGCCGTTGAGGTTGGACTACCAGTCCCCACCACGGTGGTAGGGAACCTACTGTCGCCCGCCCAACGCTGGCTTCGTGGTCTGCCCGTGGTTGCCAAGAATCTGACCTCGCCACATCAAGTTTGGAACACCGAACGCACGGTTTCATTCGTCACTAAGCGCACCGACCTCGGCAACATTGGCGAGCATGCCCTCGCTGCCGTACCCGTTATTCTTCAACATGAAGTACGGCCGCTACGCGAGCATCGAGTTGTCGTAGTCTGTGACCAGGTGTTCTCAGCCGCGATTCCGATCGACAAACGACACGGACATGTCGATGTTCGCCTTGCTCCCGATAGTCTCCGGCAGTACTCGAAATCTCTAATCGAGCCGACCGTCAAAGATCAACTTATCGAACTCATGCGGCGGTTCAAGTTGAACTACTGCTCGGCAGATCTGATCGAATCGGATGACGGCGCGTGGAGTTTCCTGGAGTTGAACACCTGCGGTGCGTGGTGGTGGATCGACGACATCCATGCTGGCAGTGTCACGCACGCGCTCACCGATTTCCTTTCTGGGTGATCAAGCCTCGTCAACCTCTCGACGCGACGGCATGCGAACGTGTGGAAGGGTATTTTCATCGATAGTTCGGGGCACGGAACTCAGTGACGGAACAACCGTCTCTAGCCAAGAGAGACTCAGCCTTCGAGCAGGGCAACGGTGTGGACCGACTCCGAAGGTGGTATGAGCCGCACCGGGAAGCGCGACCGATGCCGCCGCCACGAAGCAGAGTTGGACCGGCACCCGAGGATCCGTCCGCGTGTCAAACCGAAACAGCCCAAGGAGGGGCGTCGAGTGGGCGAGACAAGTTTCTATACCACCTTTGCCGCTCGCGTGTTCTGCACAGGCAGAAATCCAGACAGCCGCGCCCGCCAACGTTTCAAGGACCGCGATCGTGATCGCTGCAACCAAGAACATGACCTGTCTTTGCGCCGACGGGCTATCGCCAGTATCTGCCGTACAGCGCTCGAACAGATCGCGACAGGGTTGACTCTGCGCAATCAACTCGGCAACGTTATTTTGGATGGATCGGCCGTCAAGGATTGCGGTATGCAAGTCAACGATAAACTCGTTCGCTAGCTCGACGTCGAATATCGAACGCCAGAGGTCGTAGGTCCGCGTGCGCAGAGTGCCGCGACATGGTGAGTCGGGAGTTGACGTCATACGTGCGGACTCAAGGAGGCGCGAACCAAACGCGGCATAGAAAGCTTGACGCTGCACTTTGTGTGCATGCCCGTCACTCGTCAGAAGGAAGCCTGAGTGATCGGCCGAGGGCGCAGCAGAATAGGTGCCTTCGTTCTTCACCACTAGCGTGATGCCACGCTTTGTCAGGGCCGCAACCATCCGTGGTTCACGTACGTGAACCACATCGAACTGCCTTGCCAGACTTCGCCATACGTCGATCGTAGCGGTGTTACCCGGCAACAAATCGACCGTACCGATCCTGAGGGGAATTGCGTCGTCGACCGTCACTGCCACTGATCCTGTCTGATAAATGAGATCGAGATCGCATCTCTTGGCGTGGCTGTCTGGTTCCTCGTGCCCGAGTGCCAGAGGCCGCCAGTGAACATGATCGCGTCCCCGGGTTCAGCCTCCACGAGCAACTGACCTGGGCACACGACCGCCGGATCCTCTGGAACATGCCGAGGGCGTTGGAGATGAGATTGGGGCAGGAAGCGCGTCGTGCCGGACAAGGGTGTGAATGCGACAAGCGGGATGATTGCCGTGACAAGTCGCACCACCGAGCGCGTAACGTCTGCATCGTCGGGATGCATCGTTTGCTCGCCGTACCCGGGTAGTGGCGCGCGATAGCGCGCGCCCAGGTAGGTTGCTTCGCCTGCGAGGGCATCGTCGGCCACTTCGCGTAGCCTTCGACTGAAGAGGATCTTGCACAACTCTTCCTCGAATGGGCTGAGATCCTCGATGTGCAACTTCTTTGTGGATTTCCAACCACCTCGCTCGAGAGCGTTGCGCCGAAGGAGTTCGGTGACGTTCATGGACGGAGGTTGAATCACTCGTCGCATTACGGCAATGCCGTCGAGCAGGAGTTCACTGCCCACCACGAGCCACCTTCGGTGCGAAGGTCACAGTCAGCACTTGCGAGGTTACGTTGACTGGCGGACGATGGTGTGGCACAGCAGCGCCCCGTAGAAACAAGAATCTATCTGCCGACAAGGTCAATGATTCGCCCCTCGGAAACGGCTCTAGTGCCGCCAGTTCCAGCAGATCTGCGGAGTTCAGTGCAATCAATTCAGGGCACACGACCAAGGGCTCGGTCACGTGGCCGACCGCGAGCAAGCCCGTAAGGACGGCATCTGGTCGATCGACGTGTAGTGCGGCAAAGTCGCCCTCGGTGTAGGTGTTTAGCCACATGCTTTGGAGGTTCAGAGCCAATCCTGTCTGCTGCTGAAGATCAGCGGCGGAGTGTGGGATCACCGAAGCGACGCGTGTGGTGGTCATCCGTGCAGCACCAATGACAGAGCCGTCCTCGCGCGCAGAAGGCGAATCTTCGCGGAGTTGGACCACTTCGGCGGCGAGATCCAGCGTTGGAGCCCCACCGAGCGCTGGGCCCCACCAGTATGGCTTCACGTCGGTCTGCACCTGTTCACACTCCCGGTGGGATCTTCTGCGCTCAACCCAACCCCAGAGTCGGCGACAAGACAAGGGCGCGCGCTAGGATACCGCATCACATTCTGAAACACTTGCTTGCGCAGTCTCGACAGTACGTCTCGCACACATGCCATCGCCAACAGTTCAGCCCTGTGCCGTCGGGCAGATCCCAGATGGTGCTGGCTGACGCACCTTCGGCACCGCTGATCAGATTGAACCTCCGATACTCGCGTCTGGACCTCTGACGCGACCCGGGGGTTGATCTCAGCCTGGGGAGGTCACGGCGTCAGGCGTCGCGCAGACCTGCAGGCCTTGCTTTCGCGCCTCGATTGCCTCCCGCTCGGCAGGTCGTAATCACCATCGTCTTCATCGCCTCTGACACCGAATTCTGACTCTTGGACGAGCGAAGGACCGACCGCTGCGCTCCGGGGGTTATGCGCACTAGCACTCCCCTTTCACCCCAGCGGCGCCAATGCTCTACATCTGGGGCGGATGAGTTGCCGCCGAATGGGGAATGCCACTCGATTCGCGGACGGTTGCTTCCATCGGACGAAGGTCGCTAGATCGACTAAGCGGGTACATGTCACCCTCCGGTTGTACGACTGACTGGGCGGCAGGTTCGCCTGCCCCAGGTGGTGGGTGGTCGAGTACGGCGAGTTCTTTCTCCACGTCGGCGAGGCGTTCTTTGGCCTCATTGAGTTCGTAGGCACGGTAGAACGGGGTCCCGAGCAATGCAGTGATCTGTTCCGCGCGAGTGCGCTGTTTTCGCCAGGCTTCGGTTCGCTCGTCGAGGGCGTCATCGATCCGGATGATGTGGCCCTCAAGTCGCCGTACGAGGCCGTAGCCGGGGTTCTCGCCGCCGATCTCGTCGGCACTGACGTTCGTTGACGCGTTCGGGATGCCGTCTACGCTGACGGTCACATTCTTCAATCCGTCGTTGGGTTCGACGCGAATGTGGAAGCCGCCGAGTTCTCCGACGGCGGCGTCGGTCTCGCGGAATCGATCGGCCTCGTGTTGAGCCTTAGCAATGAGATGGAACAAGGCCCGGCCAGCATCGGCACGGGCTGTGTAGCGGCGGCCGCTGATGGTCATCGCGAATTGGTCGCCGTCGGTGGGTTGGCGCATGGTGAGCGCTGCTCGCAGGGTGGCGATGTCCGTGGTTGCGGATTCGATTGCTCGTTGGGCTTGGCGAGCGTCGAACTGCAGCCGCCGTTGCTCGTCGTGATGGGCTCGTTCCAGGGCTGCCAGACGAGAGATGGTGGCAACGAGTTCTTCGCGTTCGAGGATGAGCGGGTTGCCCGAGGATGCAGCCTTGAACTCAGCGTAGGAGATGGCGTCGGCGTCACCGATGTCGTCGACGGTGCGGCTGACCTGCCCTCCCGCGCGGAGTTGAGCGATGAACTTCTGCTTGCGTTCCACGGTTTGCCACATGTATACGTCGAGAGACCCTTCGGTGGCGTAGCCGAGGATTTCCACTTCGCAGTTCTGGTTGCCTTGCCGGATGACGCGTCCTTCGCGCTGTTCGAGGTCGGCGGGGCGCCATGGACAGTCGACGTGGTGCAAGGCGATGGCACGGGCCTGCACGTTGACGCCGGTGCCCATCTTCTCGGTCGAGCCGATCAGCACGCTGACACGCCCGTCGCGGCAGGCCTCGAACAGCTCGCCTCGTTCGGCGTCGTTACGGGCTTCGTGGATGAATCGCACGGCAGCCGGATCGAGCCCGGCGTGGGTGAGCTGGTCTCGTAGTTCGGTGTAGAAGTTCCACCCGTTGCCGGTGGGCGTGGAGCGGTCGCAGAACACGATCTGCAATGCGCCGGTGCGCGGATACGGCTGGCCGGCCGGGTCGGTGAACACGTCGTTGGCGTGGTCGCAGTGGATGCGCATGATCTCGGTAGCGACGGCGGTGACGCGGCCGCCGTCAGGGTCGGCGGGCAGGTCAACGAGTCGTGGGTCCAGGGCTGCCTTGCGGCCGTCGTTGACGACTTTAAGCATGTTGTCCTCGTCCGGCTGCACCGCGCGCGAGCGCACCCGGTCGGCCCGTTTCTCCAAGTCGCTCTGGTAGACAGCGACCTCGTCCGAGGGTGCGGTGATGACCGGGCGGCGGGACCCACCGACCAGGGCTGGGAGGGGCAGGTCGAGGTCGTCGCGGGCGACCACGTCGGCGAACTGGCGGAACATCTCCAGCAGTTCGGGGGTGTTGACGAACGTTGCGATGCGGGTGTGCATCCGGAATCCGGAGCCGGTTACGTCGGTCTCCAGCGCGGCGACGGCGCGGGTGAAGTTCGCTGCCCAGGTGTCGAATGTCGCGACACCGGCGGCCTCGAGCTGATCGGGGGCGAGGTAGGCCTGCATGACATACATCTCGCGCAGGCTGTTGGCCACTGGTGTGGCGGTGGCGAAAGTGGCGACCTTGGCGGAGTTACGGGCCCGGAGGACTTGGAGTTTCACTGCGAGGTCTTCGGCCTGCTGAGACGGGTTGGTGGTGTTGTCGAACTCGCGTACGCCCGAGGCGATTCGTTTGTTCTTGAAGTGGTGCGCCTCATCGATGAACAGGTAGTCGCAGCCGGTGCGTTCGAAATTGATGCCAGTATCGCGGCCGGCGCCGGCCCGCAGGTTTGCTAGTCGGGTTTTGCCTTTCGCGAGGGCCTTTTCCAGCTCCTTGGCCCTCACACGGCTACTGCTGGCGGTCGAGGCCGCATGCTTGGCCTCTTCGATCCGGGCGAGTTCCGCTTCCAGGTAGGTCGCCTCCGTGTCCGGTGAGACGGGAATCTGTTTGAACACGGACTGCGGCACGATCACCGCGTCCCACTCGGAGGTAGCGGAGACGGCGACGAACTCACGACGCTCGGCGGGTGTCATCCCGGAGGAACCGACAAGCAGGTCGGCCGTGGGGTACCACTGGGTGAACTCGCGGGAGAACTGCTCGACGAGGTGATTCGGGACCACGTACCAGGGCTGGCGGGCGAGCCCGAGGCGGCGTAGTTCCATCCCGGCCATGATCATCGTGCCGGTCTTGCCCGCTCCGACGACATGGTCGAGCAGCACGCTCGATTCAGCGATGACGCGAGCGACGGCGTCGCGCTGGTGCTTGCGCGGACAGAATGCCTCACCTAGGCCTGGGAGGGTGAGGGCGGAACCGTCGTATGCCGGTGGAACGATCGAGTTGAATCTGCGGTTGTACTCCTCACACAAACGGGTGGCCCGTACGGGGTCGGCGAAGACCCATTCGGCGAAGCGTCGGTCGATCGCATCCTTCTTCTCCTGCGCCGCCAGCGTGGCCTGCACGTCACGGCCGCCGCCTTCGTCGTACGGGAATCGGATCTCGACCGGGGTGTTGTTCATGCTGGCGTCCAGCAACGCGACGGCGTCGCGCCGGTTCGTGCCCCAAGTGGTGGTCACACTCGGTGCCGTGCGTGACCAACGAGGCACATCCAAGAGCCATTTGCCCAGCTCGGGTTCATAGCTGATGTCCACACGAGACGCGGGGATCTCGAACACCTCGGTCACGAACGCTTCGTAGTCGGAGGCTGGGATCCAGGTGACGCCGGGTTTCACGCTGATCTCGCCCGGCACCAGGTCCGGCGGTTGGACGCGTTCAAGTGCGTCAATGTTGGGCTGCCACCGCTTACCGTCCGGGTCGGCGGCGTGCTCGCGGGCGATGCGCAGCTTCTCACGTACGTTTCCCGACAGGTACCGGGCTGCTGGCTGCGCCTGTCCCGAAGCGGGGTCGATGAACGCCAAGCCTTCGGCCTGGACGGCGTCCCACGCCTGGACGGGCTCCAGGCCGAGCAACTCGGCAATCCGGTCGACATCGATACGGCCGGTCTCGTCGAGGCTGATCGCGACCGCGTCCGCCGGGGTGTCGGCGCCGCGGGCAGGTTCGCGCGGGTGGATGACGTCGACAGTGAAGACGGGAGCTTTGCGGCATTCGCCGGTGTCTTCGTCGAACAGCTCCAGCGCGGCGATCGCTTGGAAGTCCGGATCGTGTTTGCGCATCCCACCGAACGGCGGTCGCCGTTTCTGGCGTGCTGCCCCGTCGCGTTTCGGCTGGACGAGCTTGTACCGGTTGATCGGCCCGTGCCGTTCGACATAACTGTCGTAGAGGCGGTTGAGACGCGCCCGGCGGGCCATCACTTCGCCCGGGTCGGCCCAGGTAGCCTGTGCGTCGATCAGCGCGAGTGTCTCGTCGCGCAGCGCCAGCAGTTCGCGGAGCTCGGCGGCCTGGGTGGTCGGAACTTCGTGCTCGATCCAGCCGCGGTCTACGGTGTAGCGGGCGAATCCACCCGACGGTGTGGCCGCGATCGTGCCTGGTTTGGGCGGGCGGTCCCGCTCGACCAACTCGATGCTGGATGTCTGCTCGGTGCTGCGTTCGTCGCCCGGTTTCGCGGTGAAGGTTAGGCCTCGGGTTCGGGCGTCGGCCACCAGGGTGTCGATCGCCTCGCCCAGTGCCGTGTCCAGGTCGCGGCTGCCGGGTGCGACGCGCATCTCGTCCGCTCGGTACAGCCCACGCCCGACCTGTAGCGTGCCCAGCACCAGATCCGGGTGATCGACGAACCACTGGTTGATGCGGACAGTGCCGCCATCGACCGCGGCCTGCACCGAGTGTTCCCACGCGTCGGAGAACACTGTCGGAGCTTCGTCGTCGCGGCGTCGGCGCAGCACCAGCAGGTCGACGACGACGTCAGTCCCGGCAACCCGCGACATCGCCCCGGAGGGCAGCCGCACCGCCCCGACCAGATCGCCGTGAGCATGCATGTCCCGGCGGGCGGCCGGCTTGAGCTTGTCCATGGTTCCAGCCGAGGTGAGCACGGCCACCAGGCCACCGGGGACGGTCATCCGCAGAGACTTGATGATGAAGTGATCGTGGATGTTATGCCCGGCCGCGTTGTAGACGGGGTCGAACACCGAGAAACCGCCGAACGGCACGTTCCCCACCGCGGCCATGAACGAGCCCTCCGGGAGCCGGGTGTCCTCGAACCCCTCCGTGCGAATGGTCGCCGACGGGTACAGACGCTCGGCGATGCGCGCGGTGATCGGGTCGAGTTCCACGCCGACCATGTCGGCCGAGGCGGGAGCGTGGCCGATGAAGTTCCCGGAGCCGCAGCCGGGCTCCAGCACCCGGCCGCCGGTGAAGCCCAGCTCGCTAACCGTTCGCCACACGTGACGAATGACCGCGGGGTCGGTGTAGTGCGCATTCAGCACGGTCCGGCGTGCCGCCGCCAGTTCCTCCTCGCTCAACACCTCGCGCAACCGGTCCCGCACGCTGGCCCAGGCGGCGTCGTTCTCGAACACCCCCGGTAGCGCACCCCAGGACGACCACCCAGCCAGAATCTGTTGCTCGGCGCTGGTCGCCGGCCGGTCCTCGGCCTCGATGCGGCGCAGCGTCTCCAGCGCTGCCAAGTTAGCCTCGGCCCGCGCTACCGGCCCGGACGGCACGGTCACCTCGGCGGGCGGGTCGAAGTCGACGTTAGCGGGCGGTTGGGTGTCCGAGTCGTTCGGTTTTGGACGCTCGGGAAGTGGTGCACCGCCGGGGTCGACCGCCTCGATCGGTGTGGGCTGATCGAAATCCATGAGACTCAGCTGGCCGGATTCCGCCTGTGGCGCCTGCTTTCGCGTGCGGCGCTGCCCGCGTCGTCGTCGATTATCTGGGGCGGGTTCCGCCGTGGTGGATCGTGGTGTGAGATCAGGCAGGTCGTCGAACAGCGACGGCTGCGCGGATGAGGTTCTGGACCCTTGGGTTGTCTGACGGCGAGTCAGGTGATCAGGCTGTAGAGCTGTTCGTCCATCACCGTGCGGATCGCCTGCATCTTCGCGGTGCGCCCGATCGCGACCGTCGTCGGGTAGTCCGGATGCCGCCCGGTGCGTACGGTCTCCTCGCGAATCCCAGCGGCCCGCATCTGCGGGGCCAGCTGGTCGGCCTCGTCCAGGATCGATTCCGCGATCCGGTCGAACATCGTCTCCTGCTCCTGAGCCGGGAGGTCCGCCAGCCTCTCCGGCAGATGGCTCCGGTAGGTCATGGCTACCTCGGCGCGAATTTCCTCTAGCGTCTCCATCACGTCCTCCATCTTCTTCGACAACATCGAGGGTGAATAGGCTCTGCTGCGTCATCGCACGTCACCCAACACAACCGGCCCGTGTCGCCGTGCGCAGCAGCCACTTCTTTCGGTCGTTCATCATGCGGCTGCACGGACGGTTGATCTCGACAATCTTGCCGATCATGACAACCCCGGACGCGCTATTGTGTGGGCTTCGCGCGGCCTTCGGTTCGCCGGACCCAACGCGCCCGCAGATCGTGCGGTCCGCGGACGGTCGTCGCTAATCCGTCGTGGTAGCCGCTGGCCGTAGGCCAGACCGTCGCGGATAGTCGTGTGCACCTCACTAGCCGTGCAACCGGCCACACCGATGTGCCGCGACGCTGCTTCGTGCAACACCTGCCAAGCGGCGTCTGCCGTGAGTTCGCCGCCGCCGACGAGGCGCCCAAGAGTCCGAGCGGCTCGCAGCAATGTCCAATGCCGATCTCCGACCTGCGCGGCTGCGACTTCCTTCGCTTCGTTGGTCACGATGGCCTGCACGTACGCGCCCGCCCGGTCGCTCGGCAGCCGCATCGGCGGTCCAGGCACCGGTGCAGGCGGCGGAGTCAGTGCGTGCAGCAGCCAAGCCGGCAGCTCGGCGACAGTCGTGTCGCGCACGACCCGATACGATCCATCGGGTCGGGTCGATCCGGCGCCGACAACGAAACCGCCATGAGCGCGTGTGTCGATCCGCCACCCGACCGACCCGGCAGTGTTGCGCAGCTGCACCCCGAACGGAGCACGAAAGTACAGGTGGAGACCGCTTGGTGTGGCCACAGTGTAGGTGTCTGTCGGTGGCTCGGCGCCTGCCTCTGCGGCCAGCATCGCCAGCGCATCCCCGCCATCACGGGCACCGGCGAACCGTTGTGGCGGCACACCTTCACCGCGTCGATCCAAATCGAGAACAACCAGGCCAGACGGTCCCGTGGCGATTCCCACGTTCCGCCGTCCGGTATCCGGCCACCACCGGCGGATCTGCTCCACGTCATTGCTGGCGCGTTCCTGCCATCCCTTGATCATCGGTGTCTTGCCGCCAGGTGCGACTGGGAACACGCACCAGCCGTGCTGCGCCGCCTCGGTTGCCGCCACAAGGTAAGGATTCCGCTGTGTTGTGCCGTTGTCCGGCCGCGTCCGACGCACAGCCACAGCGGATGCATCCGCGTTGTATGTGTTCACGTGTCGCCCTCGCTGACCGACCGGGCAGGCTCAGCGATCTGAGCTTCGCGAACGCCGGTGGTGAAGGCCTGCCACCATTCGTCATGTTCATCGGCCACCCATGGCTGTGGTGTCCCGGCGCGGTGTTCCAGCGCCGAACACCCGGTGCGTGCGGCCCACTCCCGGATACGCTCCCGCGTCTCAGCGAAGATCCGATGCCACTCCGCCATCGCCGCCGCTGCCTGGCCCTCGTACGCGACCCGCCATGCTCCCCACAGCCCCGTGAGCTCCTCTATGAGCGCGCCGTGACGCCACCAGCACGAGGGGAGTTCTCGGCCATCAAGCTGATACCGCGCAACAAGCCAGCAGACCCATTGAGCCAGATCCGTCAGCATGTGCTCGGCATCATCCGCGTACAGGTACGCCCAGCGCACAGGGCGCGCAGCAGGAGCGCCCAGCATCTCCGCGACCAGCTCTTCGATCTGATCGTCGCTGAACCCGCCGTCTGCGCCGTTCGTCATGGTCTGGCTCCCAATCATGTGACTGCCGGGGGTTGCCGATCCCTGTCGACCTGTCTCACCTTTAGGGAGCCCCCGAACCGCGCACAGGTCGCGACGCTGGGGTAGAGGCATACGCGACGACTCGCTCCTTCACCCATGCCGGAAAAGGTCGTCACGCCAAGCGAAGAACGAAACGTGCGCCGATAGCGGCAGTACTGAGTCGAGAGCCACAGATGCCTGCCCAGCCCTTCCTGAAGGCGTAAGAACGTCGCCAGGGCACTCGCGGAGCCGGCAGCTGACATGATAAACAGACCATCAGGTTCGTCGATGCTCCTACCAACTTCCAAGTGTGGTATGCAAGCTGGCAGGGCACTTGGTAGGGCTTTACGAGCGCACGACCACTGAGAGGAACGGAAATGGTGTCCGATATTCACGATGATGAAGCCTCGGAGGCGCTAACCGAGTCGGCGCCAATCCCACCTGGCGAACGCAAACTCATCACCCAGTCCTACGACATGTCCATAAACACACTAATCGAACAATGGAATGACGAAACGCTCGTTATACCGGAAATTCAACGTGAGTATGTATGGGAAACTTCAAAAGCCAGCCGCTTGATTGAGTCACTTCTCTTGAATGTTCCCATTCCTGTCCTCTACTTCGCCGAGGCGCCGGAAGAGAAGTATGAGGTTATTGACGGACATCAAAGAGTCGCTTCGATCGCAAGGTATATCGATAACCAGTACGCCCTCACTGGACTTAAGGTCCTCAATGATCCTGAGCATATGAGAAAGCGCTTTCATCAACTACCCGCTAGCGAACAGCGGCGAATAAGGACAAGAGTCATTCGCGCAATCGTCATTACCGATGAATCGCACCCAACGATGAAATTCGAAGTATTCGAGCGCCTAAATACAGGATCAATTGCACTGAATGCACAGGAGATCCGCAACAGCACACATCGTGGACCTTTCATGGCGCTCGTAAAGTCACTAGTACACGATGAAACATTCAGGAAGGCCGTCGGGCAGAAGAGTCCCCGCAAAAGGATGGCTGATAATGAGCTAATTATTCGCTACTTTGCACTCCGAGACAGACTAGAAGAATACCGCCCGCCACTTCCTCGATTCCTGAACAAATACTGCAGTGCAGCCAACCAGTTCGGTAACGATAAGCTCGAGGTGTTAGCAAGCGACTTCAAACTGGCCGTACGAAACGTCTACGCAGTCTTCGGCGAAAATTCATTTAGGCTAACGGACTCACAGGGGAATCGGATTGACCGCTCCCTGAACCGAGCACTGGCAGAAACTCAGCTTTGCACTTTGAGTGACGCCACGCACGAGGACGTCGCCTTCTTGCGCGAGAAACTCACTCATGATCTCGGCAGGATACACTCTCAGGCTGACTTCTTGGACGATATTCAACGGGCAACGAGCGATAGGAGCCGTACGTTGGGGAGGATGTATCGTTATCGGGATGCCTTAACAGCCGCTGGCCTGAGGCTCCGCTGAATCCGATGGCGTCCAGGGCTCTCGGAGAATTGATAGCTGGCCTAGATGAAGTGCGCTCATTAAGGTCCCACGTACCGTACCGAAAATCCGTACCACGGGAAACTGCACATCATTGGCGGGCCGCGCGTATCGCTAACAGGCGCGCATGCGTGGTCCTTCTCTGCAGTCATTACGAACGTTACGTCTATGGAATTAACGAGGAGGCTATCGACTTCCTGAACTCTTGCAGCCTACTCTCAGAACGTATCCCTGAATCGGTTCGTCTACTTCAAGTAAAACTGCCGATCGATGAACTGTCGCGCCAGCAGTGGGATTCGCGCGCGCCAAAGCTATACGAATTCGCACTGAACCATGCTGCGCATTGGTCACCGGGCGCGCCAGTCACAAATCTCGATGCTGCCGCGATCTTAAGTTGGATGAAGTCTCCCAAACCAAGGGATGTAAAGAGATACTTTCTATGCTTCGGTGAAGAGGATATCTTTTCGCGCATCACCCGATCGGAAAACACGCGACGCGACCTCTTCCGGCATCTACAGGGACTTGTGGACTCAAGGAACGGAATCGCTCACGGTGATTCGACAGTGCAACCGCTGCCAACTGACATAACGGAATATTGCTCGACTGTCTTGAAGTTCGCCACGCGTGTAGACCGCGTGTTCTCCCGCCTGCTGGCAAGGATCGCCCGAACTAGCCATCCCTGGTGACTGGGGCGGTGCCTCCCCGCCAGGGCGCCGCCCGCCCTGTGCGCAGCTCCATAAAGAACGTCGGTGGCAACATCCGATGACGAGGATTCACCTTCGGACCGCTATGCACTGATACGCGACGCTCGCCCGCAAACACCCGCTCATCGAATTAATTGGTACGCATTCCTGTACGGCCCGCCGAACCTGATCGTCCGCCACCCACATTTCCGTCGGTGTCGACGGCCGGCGTCCACGCCCATCTCGGGATCCGCTTCAGCATGTCGGCGAGTCTTCGGGCAGGCAGAACACGATCGAGTACGAGATTCCCTGGGCGGTGATCCAGCCCAGGAAGTTGTATGTGCACCCTGCAATGTCCGTGCGGATCAGGATCTTGCGGCCTGGGCGCAGCCCGTGACGGTCTGACGGTAGCTGTTTCAGTGCCGCCTTGACCACGCTGATGTGGTCGGCAGGTGTTCGACCCGGCATTGCCCGCCCTGGTGCAGATGCGACTGCAGGTGACCGGTGCCCTGGCAGCCGTGCTCGACGAACGCCCACAAGGGGTGAAGTGCGGGCCCGTTTGAACGTCGCAGCCGCGCTCGTTTCATTTTGGCGGCGACGAGGCTGCCGTCGACATCGCTGACCAACGGATCAGTCGGGTCAACGTCGTCATCGGGAGGCGTCGTCGCCACCAGCGCCACACTCTCACCGCTCGCGGCTATCCCCGGCTCATACAGCACGGAAAACGGCAATCTAGTGCTGCGGATCGGCCAACTGCGGAGCGCTATTCGCCATGATCGCTTCAACTTGACGCCGGTCGCGCTCTAGATGCGCTGCATCGACACGGTCATTCCACGGCATCATCTGCAGGATGATCGGCGGTGCCGAGCGCAGCATGAGCACGGCGGTACGGAACGGCAATGTGCGCAGGTGTCCGGTGTCCATGATGGGGACGCGCCGCAGGTTCGTGGATGTTGATCGTGTCCCGTCATGGCCTCGCGACATGGACGTCGTTTCGTCGTCGCGCTCACCGATCAGGGCCGCGAGGTCGTGCAGGTCTTTAGCGTTGGAGCCGCCTCCGAGGATCACTTTGGCGATCGCGGCGTCCCAGATGGTGTTCGCATGGTGTTCGCCCCATGCGCTGCGGGCTTGCGCAAGCGATTGGAGTACCGCGGTGGTGGTGATGCCGGTGCCGCCGCCTTCGGCCATCAACGCGGGCAGGCTAGGCAACGGAGCGAGGTTGCCGATCTCGTCGAGAATGGCGGACAGGGGCGGGTCAAGGCGGGCGCCGGGGCTGCGTGCGGCCACGCGCCGCGCTGTTTCGAGCATGTCTTCAACCAGCGCGGCGACCAGTCCCGCCGAGGCGCCGGCACCGGTCGAGGTGCCGAGGAGGTATAGGGTGCCGCGTTCGGTAATGAACGCCTCGGGGTCGAACTGCTCGCTGCGGCCAGGGGTGACCGCGTCGAGAACGCGTGGGTCGGCAAGGGCAGCGAGTGCTTGGCGCACGCCGCTCCAGATGTTGGATCGGGTACGTTCGTCCATGGAGATGACGGCGTCAAGGGCATCTGCCCAACCCGATGCGGCGCGAGAGCTGTGCTGCATGATGCGCGTGGCTTCGGCGGCCTGAACGGGGTCGAGGGACCAACGATAAAGGTCACGGGCGCTGCGGTCGTCGAGCGCCGCTGCGTGCAGCAGCCCACGCAGAACCGATTCGGTTTGACCTTGCCAGTAGGCGGCATTCTCCACACCGGCTCCGCTGCCGGTCAGGCCGGTGGCGGTGGCCAGCCCTCGCGCACGGATCATCGCGGTCTGCGGGTTGTCACACCCTCGAACAGGTGACCAACGCAGCCCGGCGTCGATGCCGGGAGCGAGTTGCTGGGGGTCGAAGACGGCGATCGGGCCGGTGCGCGATCTGGTGTTGAGGGTGATCGCGAGGTTGTCCGGCCTGGTGGAGGTCGTCAGTACCGCGCCCGGCGCGTCGAGGATGGCACCGACGACGATGTGCAAGCCTTTGCCCGAGCGGGGTGGGCCGAGGACGATGGTCGAGTCTTCGCAGCTGGCGTAGACGGGGACGCCGCGGGCACGTCCGAGTCGGAAGCCGACGTCGTCGGGCGCCGGTTTTCTCAGCGACGGCCGCAGGTGGCGGGCGCGTTTGAGCAGTGCGCGGGCGGAGGCGGCGCGACGGATTTGTGTCGTGGTGGCGGTGCCCGGCAGCCGGTGCACCTCGGCGGTGCCCGAGGTCCCCAGCAGTCGCCACGTCACCCAGACGATGGTTGCCGCCGCAGCGAGAAGCCCGGCGGTGATCGTCCAGACCAGCCCTGATGGCGGCATGGGTTGACCCCAGGCGTCGTCAAGGTCGCGCGGGTGGGTGATCGCGGCCACAATCGCCTCAGCGGCGAACGCAGGAACTGCATGGCCGGTGATCTTCGCGGCGAGAGCTGCACCTGCCCAGGTCGCCGCTGCAACAGCGAGGATGGCGACACCCGCGACGAGTAGCAGGGTGCTTTCCATGTTGGAGCTGTTCGCGTGCGATCGTGCGGTCATCGTGCGTCCGCCTTCATTCGCTGGTCGGTATCGAAGAGCTTGGTCTCGATGTCGGACAGGACGTTGAGCACAACATGGGCGCTGGTGCCGACGCGCCACAGGCCTTCGCCGGTGTTGAGTTCGGGGAGAAGTTCGGCCTGGGTGGAGGTCAGACCGAGCAGTTCCGTGCTTTGGGCGAGCTGGTCGGTCTCTTGCCGGTACATGATCCGGGTCGAGCAGTCCGCAAGTAGGCCCGCGGCGAGCGCCCGAGCCTCGGAACCCGCGTCGCCGATGGCATCCAGGTCGGAGAGACGGTGGATGACGGCCATGTTGGCCAGGCCCCAAGCTCGGGAGAGTTTCCACTGTGCTTGCATGCGGCGCAGCAGTGCCGTCACAGCCATCAAACGCCAGGCCTCGTCGTAGATGATCCAGCGCTGGCCGGCGGTCGGATCCTGCAGTGCACCTTCCATCCACGATGAGGCACAGGTCATGATGACCGGCAGATTCTCGTTGTCCTCACCGAACGCGGACATGTCCAGGCTGACCATCGCCGCGTCGGGATCGAAGCGCGTCGTCGACGGCCCGTCGAAGAGCCCGGCAAGGTCACCGTTGATCATGCGTTGCAGGGCATGTCCGACCCGGCGTCCGTCATCACGCAACACATCGACCTCGTCGGCGGACAGATCAGTGGCCAGCGGGCTCGGCGCCAACAGGTGCTGCACGACGTACGGCAGCGTGGGCGTGGCAGTTGATCGCTCGGCGACGGTCAACGCGGTCGTGAGCGCGGTGTGCTCAACCGGGGCGAGCGCGTCGCCGAGGACGGTCTCGCAGATGGCGCCCATGAGTTGGCGGCGGCGGGTCTGCACGAGTGTGCGCCACTCGGCCTTGTCCAGACTGGTCGGGCGGATGCCTTCGTCGAGCGGATTGAGCCGCGTGGGTAGGCCGGGGCCGAGGCGTATCACGGTTCCGTCGGCGGCATCGACCACCGGTGTCCATTCGCCTTTGACGTCTGCGGGGATGTAGACCTTGCGGCCGAACGGCAACGACCGCCAGGCCAGCGCCTTGGCCAGCGTCGATTTGCCTTGGCCGATCACACCAGCGAGCAGCACGTTCGGGTTCGTGATGGCGCGTCGACGGTACAGCTCCCACGGGTCGAAGCAGAACGCGCCCCCGGAAAGCAGGTCCTGGCCGATGTACATGCCGGCCGGGCCGAGGCCGCGGTCGGCGATGAACGGATACAGCACGGCCAGGCTGGCGGTCGTGGCGTAGTGCGGCTGCACACGCAGCCGCAGCCGAGAACGACCCGCCGACGGGCCCGGTTCACCCGCACGTGACAGGCGTGGGACGTCCCACATCGCGCGGTCGGCATGCCGAGCAGCGCGACGGGTGGCGCGCTCTTCCGACTGACGCTCTCGGATCAGTCGGCGGGCCGCCGTGCGGGCGCGTCGTCGCTCGCGGCGGCTCGTACCTGCTGGAGTGAACACTGATCCGGCATGAAACGACCTCACAGCGGCAGCCTCCCCAGCGGCAACGCCGCCGCGTAGAAGGCGGCGTCCTGTTGGCCAACCAGCAGCGAGGTGTCCAGTCCGCACTGGTGACACGCCGACTCGACCTCCGCGACAGCCTCGTCCAGGTCTTCTCGCGTGCTGCCGGAGACGGCGATCAGGCCGGTATACGGCAGGTCTGCGTGGCCGACTACGAGTTCACGTTCACGGCGGTCGATGTCCTCCTGCTCTCGTTGCTGAGCAGCGGTGGTGCGGATGTCGTGCTTGTCCCGACGGCGTTGCTCGGATTCCTGCTCGGCTTGCTCGGTGCGTAGCTCTTTCAGGGCTTGCCGGGTGGTGCGCGGCCGGTAGAACAGGCTGATGGTGCGCCGCACCGTGTTGGTCAGCATCA
Source organism: Phytoactinopolyspora halotolerans (assembly GCF_010550675.1). Classification (GTDB taxonomy): domain Bacteria; phylum Actinomycetota; class Actinomycetes; order Jiangellales; family Jiangellaceae; genus Phytoactinopolyspora; species Phytoactinopolyspora halotolerans. The sequence goes on from NZ_JAAGOA010000008.1 coordinate 179,669, forward strand.
GCGGAGTGAGAAATGACGCGTCGACGTCCTGGCGGGGCCATTCGCGCACCCACAGCACCGCATGCCATCCATCGTCGATACGCACGTGGTCCCACTCGGTGGCCACGCCGACGGGACCGGCAACATCAACCGCAACACCGGTACCGCTGCCTTCGGTGGCAGGGGGGCGTGAGGTGAACGCCGTGTCGATCACGCGGGCGAGCTCGTCTTCGCTGAGGAACCCCTCTACGCCGAGCTCGGCGGTGCGCAGGCTCGCCGCCACGGTGGTGAGTTCCTTCATCAGCACGTGCGCCGCCCCCGCCACGCCACGACCCGAGGAGCGGATCGCTGCCGCGGCGGCCTTCAACGACAAGGTGAGCGCCATCAGAGTCTCGTGGCGGGCCGACGCCGGACCGGCGGAAGCGATGAGCGCTCTGTATGAGTCCGCGGCCAGGCCGGTGCCGTCGTAGCCGTGATGATGCCAGTGGGCTTGTACCGCGTCGCCGTGATCAGGCAGCGTTCGCTCCACGAGCTGCAGGCCGCACACGTGCCCGGTGCGGCACGCGCCGGAAAGGACGCTTCCCCACGCTGTGACGCGGCGGTTCTGCTCATCCGGGCTCAGCAGCGGGAACGACGGGTGGCTCAGCCGGATCACCCCGGTCAGGGTGCGCCGGTGTGGATCATGGATCATCGCCGTACCCGACGATGTGTGCACGTATACGCGCAGGCTGGCAACTTCCCCGGGCAGGGCCAAGGTGCCGGCGGGGCGCAGCTGGCCGGGACGCGCCAGCCATCGAGTCTGCCCGCCGATGCGTCGCACCATCCAGTTCGCCACGACCGGAGTCCACGCCGCCACCGTCTTGCCGCGCGGGCGCACGAACGCGAACACCAGCGCGGCAACCCAGCCGGGGGCGGTGACCAGCAGGCCCGTCAACCCGGCGGACATGGCCGCCGGGCCGACCAGCGCCGCGGCGGCACCGACGGCAATCAGCTGACCGGCGGACAGCCCCCACATCACGCCTCGCTCGGAACGGCGCCCCAACCGGGCCGTGACCGGGCCGCGCGGCGCCGTCATCGGCGTAACTTGTCGTTGAATCGACATCTGTCGCCTTCTTCCGTCGCTAGCGCGTCGAGTTGGGGCGTCGGCCCCGTCGCACGATGACAGCGGCCGAGGATGCGGCCGCCGCAGGTGCCGTTGCGCGGCCAGCAGCCATCGCCGTACGGGAGCGGATCATCATCGTGCGAGCGCTGTGCGATCCGGCCTGCACGGTGGCAGCGCTACGTCCGACGGTGCCGTCCCACTCCCGACCGCCGGGGGTGATGAAGTCCAGAAACTTGTACGTCAGCCACGGCGCCAGCGCGGCCACGGTGAGCAGCATCAGTCCCATCGACAACTCCCCGATCGCCCGCAGCGTGGAGTCGGCCTGACCGGACAGGCCGGCGCGGATCGCGCCGACCGCGATCGCGAACACCATCACCACCGTGATCTTCGATAGGGCGAGGGCGAACATAATGCTCACCCACTTCGACACCCACCCGGACGTGTACCGGCTGGCGAGTCCGGCGAAGGCGAACGGCGCGAACACCGCCGCGACAATGATCAATGCCTTTCGCGCCATCAACGCGAACCACACGGTGAACGACGCCACGATGAAGAAGAACCCGAAGACGATGATCAGCATCGCCGGGAGCATCGCGCCCTGCCCGCTCGCGGCGGCGACCAGCACAGCCGGGGTCAACGCCTCGATAGCCTCGCCGACCTCCGCGCCGACGCGCCAGCGCATGATCAGATCACAGCCCCAGTCGGTCAGCATCAGCACCGACTGCGTCGCCGACAATGCCACCGCCGAGGCCGACAGCCCGCCCACCATGCCGACGACGGCACGGGCAAGCTCGCCTGGCTGGCGACGCCAGGCCGCCGAGGTGAGCTGCACCATGTACAGGGCGATGACGATCGGTAACGCGATCATCATCACCGTGGCCACGTTCGCGCGGACCCAGTCTGCTGTCAGGTCCACGGCGGTGGTTTCCATGATCAGCGACCACATCGCGGTGACCATCGTCTCGGCGGCCTCCGCCATCGCCCGGGCCACTCGGCTCATGGTCTCGTCGTACAGCCACCCGCCAGGGTCGACGCCTCCGTCGGTAACGGTGCGGCACACGAACGACGTGAACGGATCCAAAGAGTCGCACGCCGACCCGGCCGGCTGCATGTCGTCGTCCACGGCGTTCACTCCGCACCCGGCAGGGGAATACCCTGCCCGATGCCCCACGCCCACGCCGCGATGACGTTGACCATCCCGAACCCGATGAACGCCGCCAACGCCCACGCCGCGGCCGACTTGCCGTTGTCCACCCGCTGCGGCGAGTTCGACATCCTCCCCCACGCCCACAACACCAGCGCGACAATCAACGCACCGATCGAGGCGAACAAGCAGAACGACAACACCCCGCCCAGCAGGTCCTGCAGTGCCGGGATGCCCGGCACGGCGTCCTCGTTCGGCGTGATGTTCGGGTCGAAGCCATTCCCCGACTCCGCCGAACGCAACATCATGACTCTGGCGAAGAACGGGTCTATTACGACCATGTTCACTCCCTGCATTGCGCTTTCGACGTCCCCAAGGCGTGGGCCGTCCTTCACCAAGTAGGGAGACCTCCACTCGCGCACACCGAGCCCACGTACATATGTCGAACGGTGCACTCGCGGCCACGGGCAGCGATGGTCCGCTAACGTGATCACGTGAACACGTGCCGCGATGAGATTCTGGCCATCTGGCCACGCCTGGAGGCCTTTAGCGAGGACGGGACGGTCACTCTCCAGACGGTCGTCGATGCGCTCAGGCGAGAAGGGACGACGTTCAGCGAGTCGACCATCCGTACTCACGTGACGAGTCGCATGTGCGCTGATGCGCCAGACCACCACGCGCAGGTTTTCGCCGACCTCGTGCGCATGGACGGCGGTCGGTACCGCATGCGGCACTCGCCAACGCGCGCCACCGTGCCGGCAACCGAAGCGCGGCCGACGTGCCGCTGCGGCTGTGGGGAAGCCACCAGCGGTTCGCGCGCTCTGTATCGCGCCGGCCACGATGCGCGGCACGCCAGCCAGGTTGCACGAGCGATCGTGGCAGACCCGGGCAAGCGAGCCATTCTGTTGGAGTCATTGCCTTCCGCTGCGCTTCGCGACAAGGCAGCATCGATCGCGGCACGACGTGCTCGACCGGAACCAACCAAGGGCTCAACAGGCAAGCAAGCCCGTCCTTACGGACAGACATCACAGCCAGTCGTCGAAGATCCGCTCCCCAATGTCCCCGCAGGCGATAGCAGCGTGCAACGCGAGGCCGAGGTCGTCATGCTTGACGCACTTGCACAAGCGCTTCGGATACCGCTCGTTCCCGAACGCATCCGACTGCCTGATGGGACCTGGGTTGACGTAGACGGCGTCAGCCACGAGCCTCCAGTTCTCGTTGAAGCTTGGGCCCATCAAGGCAAACCCAAGTCGGCCCAAAGGAACAAAGTACTCAGCGACGCACTGAAACTGATCCACGTGGCGAAGATTCTTGGACAAGAGCACCGGCGAATGCTGTGTTTCTCCGATACAGAGGCGGCTCAGCCCTTCGTGGGGAACACCTGGTACGCTGCAGCGCTGCGCGACCAACGAGTCGAGGTTCACGTCGTCGCGTTGCCGAGATCCTGGCGAACTCGGATTCTGGAAGCCCAGCAACGCCAGTACCGATAAACATCATTCGCGAGCTAGGGCCCGGGAACGGGGCCGACGGCGGCCCAGACGGGAGACTCCGAGACCAGCTGTATCGGTCCAGCCTCGTGTACATGTCAGGCGACAACGGTCCGAGCGACACCGAGCCGAATTGGCGACCGTCCCCGATGGCTTTCTACTCGGTGAGACGACCGCGGTCTCGTATGGCTCACGTACAGTTCTAGATACATATTCGCGGGCATAGAGAAGCCGCAATGAAGACACTGCGCCTGGAGTTTCATCCGGGGGCCCGACCCGTGAGAACACCCACGACTTCGTCGCTCGACTCGCGCTCATCGACTCACTCCATGTTCAACACGAATACTCGGGCGAATGGCGACGCATTCTGGATGCGCACCACAACGACAAGCGGGGCAGAATGAAGAGACTAGATCAGATCAGGCGTCAATTGTTCCGAGCCATCTGTCCTCGTCGGCCCAACTGCCCGGACGCTTCACCCACGCGGATGTCGTATGAGCCATAAAGATTTGGGCTATCGTGGTGTGAGCTATTTGACCGGAGTCACGGGAGAATACTGCTCCTGGTCCGCTCAGGCCAGATCCAGCCAGCGGTGCACATCAGCGACCTTAATTCATATGAGGCCTCGTTCGAGTAGTGTATTACGAAGGCGCCGACATTCCGGCGTTTCGGCTAGCTCGGTGGCCTTGTTGAGAAGGTCTACTGCTGCCTCGGCCGCCTGTCGTCTGTCCCACTCGTCGGTGAGGCCACGAACGAGCTGATTCAAGATCTTGAGTGTTGTCGTTGTGACAGGAATGTTGGATGCTCGCTCGGCGACCTTGTGTGACCAGTCGATCCGGCCGCGGCTTACCATGAGAGTTTGCAGGGTGAGTTCTGCCCATTTGGCATCGTCGAGCATGTTGACTTCAGACAACCAACCGAACCCCACGAGGTCTTTCGCTGTTTTCGCCGCGAGCACTTGGGACCAAAACTCTATCGCCACGGTGACGGCGGGCGCGGGCGCGTCGTCTGCGCGGAGGAGTCGCCCGAGGTTCTCGCCAGCGGCCGATAGCTCGTTGATGGATGAGAGAAAGTCGGCAGCGACTTGGACTCCGTACCCGGGGACTCCTCTGAGCATCGCAATCAGGTATTGGTCGAGGGCATGTTCGACGCCACGTCGTACTGCATCTTTGATGCGCTCGGTGAACTGCTCAAGCAGCCAGTTGTTCGGTTGTCCCCACTTGAGGGCAAGGTCGACAGTGAGCTGCCCAAGTTCTGCGGGCGCTGCCTCCCCGAAGAGCTGCTCGCGATGCTGGTCCACCCAGTTGGGCGCGATGTGCCGGAGAAAGCCAATGCGTGGGGCAAGAATAGCTCGGTGTAGGGCTCCGTCGCTGCCGGTCAGTGCGAGGACGGATGCTAGAAGGTCAAGTGCTTCGGGCCGGACAGTCTGCTCGACGCGAAACTCGTGTCCCATGAGGACCAAGACCGCTTCTAGAGCGCGAGTGCAGGGTCGATTGATAGCCAGCTCGAGCGCGTCGCTTGCACCCTCGACGATACCCGATGGTTCTTCGCGTCGGCTCACCTCAGTGAGCAAAATCGCCCATGCCTCTTCACGGCGATCGGCGAAGCCGACATCCGAGCCGGCAAGCGATTTGATCAGATCGACCAAAGCACCCTCAACGCCCCGCCAATCGCCGTCGAAATCGAAGCTATCGTCACCGAGAGGGATCGCGGCCCAGGGGCGAGTGCGTATCAAGGCCATAGCCTCGAACAACTTGTCTATGGGTAGCCCTACTAGATTGCCTGATGCGGCCAGCCCGCGCAGATAGTGGTGAATATAGGTTGGGTGGTGCAGCAGACCGACCAACTTCAGCGGTTCGCTGGCCCACGGGGTCGGCTCAGCCTTCACGACGGCCTCGAGGGTGCGGCCAAGCTCGCGGGCGCTTACCAGCCAATCATTCGGATCTTGTCTCCAAGAGGCAATCCTCCGTGCAGCTTCATCGACCGGCATGGCTCGGATTTCGTCCTCGCCCAGAGGGCTCCTTCCAGCGCTCAGCTCCACGGATCTGCGCCGTTGGAGGCTCACCTTTGAAGGCTCGCCATAGATGCCTGATAGGACTGCGTTGGCGGACGACCACGTGGCTGTAACCTCTGACGGCAACAATCCGCTCCAGTGATGGACGCGGATCCATTCACGAGGCACATCCCTTTTGGCAAGGACGGTGCCGAGTTCCGCGGCTGTCGGCGGAGTCGGAAGGACCTGAGCCCATTCCTGGACGTAGTCGCCGACGTCGCCTTCGGAGGTGATCCGCTCGATAAGTCGCAGATCATCTCCAGTCGGTGGCCGAGCCGCAATCGCACGGCCTATTTCGCTGATTAGTGTCGCTCGGTCGATCCCGGTCGCGCGCCCGAGCAGCCATACGCGCACACGGTCGGCAAGGCCATCGGGCAGAGGCTCTATCGCGTCGAGCACGCTGGTGGCATCGACCACGTCCAGCGCCCGTCTCAAGCACTCGAGCAGAGCGCGCAGCAGGATGGCAAAACGATCATCTTGGTAGTGATCACGTGGTTCCTCGATGGAGCCGCTGCGATCCCTGATCAGATCATGTCGGTTGACATCATCGAGCGGCACTTTGCGGAGCTTGAAGCACAGAATGTGAATGCGACTTGCATAGTTTTCAGCAGTTACACCGTTGATGAATGGCCGGGTAAGTATTTCCACTAATCCGACCGAACCTGTTGTCTGGTTAAGGGCGATGTCCGCGACCGATGTCACAAATTCGTCCGCCGGATCTGCATTCCTCACTGCTTCGATCGCGAGATGAACTAGCCCGGCAGTCTTGGGGTGCCGACCGAGGGCAGTTAGGACGAGTTTTCGACCGTGAACGCCAAGATCCACGGCCGCCCTGGCTATGTACCACGCTTGCCGATCATCAGCCCCCCAGCGGTCGAACATCCGCTGAAGAGCCGCAGCTAGTCCCGCTTGGTCGAGATCCTTTAGCGCGCCCACCGCTGCGAACACCGGCCAAGCAGCCTGGCTGGTCGGCGGTTCTAGCACACCCGACTCGTCCAGCAAGCTGAACCAGGCAACCGTCTTGATCCTCGACAGGAAGCGTCGCAGGTGGTTGGGGCCAGCCACGAGGGACAGAACGGTCGCCGCGTCGTCGTTGTCGGGACTGTCTAGATCGGCCAGCGCGTCAAGCTCACGGTGCCGAACCTCCGGTGGCAGGAATAGCTGGTGCAGCACAGCCATGCAATCGATCCAAAGTTGCTGTGCCTCCTCAAAGGTCACCGCGCCATGGACAGCTCTGTCGCATCGATCAATCAGATCCTGGTAGGTGCGGACGGGATCAGTACCACGCGTTAGCGGCTCGGCTCCAGTCCGGTTCACGATCACAGCGATCAACCTCTGTTGGTGGACTCTGTCCTGTTCATGGGTCAGCGCCATGTCGTCGATCTTGGCAAGTAGATTGTCGAGGGCACTCTCCTCGTCCTCGCCGGGGAGTCCTCTGATCAATTCGAAACTATGCTTCGCATCCACCACCGCCCGAGACCGTGTCTTCCACGTCCCGATGCCGTCCACGTCTTGGGACTCCGGGATCGCCTTCATCGCCTCGCGCATGCAATAGCCGATCAGTGCGGCCTGCCGGGTCACGGAACCGGGCGGCATCGCCAGCAGCTGCCTCGCTGCATGCAGAAACTCAACAGCCCGCCTGCCGCGATCAAGAAACTCGATAACGAGGTGGTCAAACAACTCCTCATCCGGTTCGTCGGTGATCACAAGCATTGTGTACCACGTCGAAGCACTGAACAGTAGTTGCCGATGTGGAGTACGCGAGTTCACCATCGGCGAGCCATCCGGTCATCGGCAAAGGTGGATACCTCTCGACGCCACCCAGTTGCGATGCGCTGGTCGAGGGCGGCCAGCGCGCCGAGTTTCATCCGCCGGCGCGGGGCGGGCTGTCCGACGAGCAGGGTGGCCGATGGCGATCCATTGTCGAGTTCGTGATTGGTCAGCATGCGCACGGTTTCCAGCTGTTTCCGGGAGAGCAGCTGGGCTTTGACGAGGACTGGGGACGCGGCCGCGTTCGGCGTATTCGATCGCGAGACGTCGGCGGCTTGAGCGACCAGGGCGGCGCTGGCGAAAGTGGAGTTGCCCGCCCAAGGCGGTGACCCACGGCGTGGTTGATTCCACGGGTGCCGATCATCGGGTTCTTCGGGATGTAGATGATCGAGTACCGGGAGGCATCCAGTGTGGACAGCGCCGCACGGACGGCGACCGTCTTGCAGGCGCCGACCTCCCCGGCGATGACGCCGATCAAGCGTTCGGTAACGCACCAGCCGGTCCGGGCGATGGCCTCGTTGTGCCCGGCATGGCGGTGCAGCATCGCCGGCACCTGATCCCGGGCGAACGGCGAGCGTGAGAATCCCCAGTACGAGTTCAAGTTCTCGATCACGCCGCCCTCCCGTCCGCGCCGCCGTCACCATCGCCGTCGATGTCACTGTCACGGCCATCGTCACTGTCGGTGTCGTGGCGGACGTCGTCTACCGTGTCCTCGCGTCGGCGGCGCGGCTGTCGCCGTCGTCGGCATCTGCGCTGTCGGTGAACGCCTCGAGCTGGTCGGGCATCTGCTCACCGCTGGCTGCGGTGTTCACGTGCGCGTGGGCGATGTTGTCGTCGGTGGTATCCGGCATTGCGTCGGTGTCGTCGCTGGTGAGCATGGCGTAGCGGATGCCGGCGGTGAGCGCTGCGTCATGGTCGGTGGCGATGAGCCCGCGTAGTCGATACCGGTCGGCTGGTGTCGCTGCCGCGAGGAGCCGGTATCGGGGTCGGGTTCCGAGCGAGCCTTGGGATGCGAGTGCCGGCAGATGCGGTGCGGAACCGCCAGCCCGCAACTGGTGCCGCGGGAGCGGACCTCAAGCCTGGTCAGATCGAACGGGTAAAACAGGAGCTGGGACGTCGCATCCACGCAACGCCTGATCAACATCGTCGCGCGTCTCACTCCACTATGTCGGTCCGCGGTCCCGATAAGACTTGCGTAATCTCGCGTCTCTTCATAATCTGAGAACTGTCAGATTTTTCAGATCAGGGGAAGTTGAGAAGGCGAGGTCGCTGAATGCGTCGCATCGAGATCGACGATGACGTCTACGCCGAGCTAGAGCGGCACGTACAGGGTTTTGAGCGGCCTAACGACGTGTTGCGCCGCCTCCTGCTGAAGGTCGACACCCGGCCCCCGAGGATCGATGGGGTGTCCGGCCGTAGGGGAAAGCTCATGCCGCTCATCGAAGCGGGCCTCATTAAGCCGGGCGAGAAGTTGCAGCACGAGCAAACCCGGAAGGGGAACGTGTACGAGGCGACGGTCGCTACGTCGGGGGAGATCGTCACGGTGAAGGGGACCTACCAGGCACCGTCGCCCGCGCTGGCCGCCTTGGTCGGCAGCCAGATCGACGGCTGGGCGAATTGGCTGCACGCGCCCTCGGGGAAGACGCTGCGACAGTTGCGCCTCAAGTTGGAGCAGTAGAGCGGCTCTGGCACGGCGCACTCGCACAGCGATCTCGCGCGTCAGGGGGGTGTGAACGGCCTCAACCGCCGCGATACGACAGGGTGCGCGGTAGCACGTCATCGTGGGCCAATAGGTGCAATGCCGTGACGTCGTGGCTAAATTGCATCAGCTCCCGCCGCCTTCTCCTAGACGCCAGGTCATTGGCAAACGCGGACAGGCCGCTGGAACCAGGGGACTTGCTGCCGTTGTCTGGGTCCGTCGGGCTGATGAGAAGTCGACATCTTCGATTAGTTGGAACCCACGGCCGTCAGCTGTTCAGGGCGTGACGCCATAGCCAGCAAACCAGTCCTCGGGATCGATCGCCGTGGCGGTGCCGTCAAGGATGGTCAAGTGCAGGTGGGGCCCGGTGGAGAGGCCTTCGTTGCCGACAGTGCCGATCTGCTGCCCGGCGGCGATGGTGTCGCCGGCTGTGACGTCGGCAGAGGCCATGTGTCCGTACGAACTCGAGAATCCATCTGCATGGTCAACCTCAACCAAGTGTGGACCCGCCCAGGGCCGAAACCCCACAAACGTCACCTCGCCTCCCGCGACTGCTATCACCGGTGTGCCCGCGGACGCGGCGAAGTCGAGGCCGTCATGCAGCTTCCATTCTCCGGTGATCGGGTGCTCCCGGAAGCCGAAGCGATCAGTGATCCGGTAATCGCCTTCGCGGATGGGCAGTGATGCCTCGCATCCCGTTCCGCCCTCTCCGGACAGCTGCGCCAACCAAGCCCGGGCGTCGTCCTCGAACTCGGCGTAGCGGTCTGGGAAGGCGCTGCGTTGCACGGCCTGAGCAGCATCACCAATAGGCATGCTCTGCCACCCGGGAATGTCAAGCAGCCCGGGCGGTTCGCTTGCCCCGTTCGTGGCGTTGGGCCCGCCCGGTCCACCGAAGAAGGCCGCCGCCGAATAGGCCGGATCCATAAGCTGCGCGGGCGAGCCCCATCCTGCCGAGGGGCGCTGCTGAAACACGCCGAGCGAGTCGCGATCCCCGTACGGTAGGTTGCGCAGGCGCGACTCGACCGCGGCCGCGGCCAACGCTACGACCAGCCCACGTCGTTCGACACCGGCCTTCTGCCCCTCGGCGATGATGATCGAGGCGATGCGCGCCCGTTCGGCGTCCAACTCCGTCGTCGCTGCCGGCTCCATGGTGCACAACGAATGGTCCGGCTCGTCGTCGATGCGCTCATCGTCGAAGTCTTCGCCGAACACGACAGCGACACTGAGAGTGGCGGCGAAACCGAACGCCACCAGAGCCGACACGATCGCCGTTACTGCCTTACCCATCTACGGTTGCCGATCAATGACGCGCAGCAAGCGACAACCGTCGAGCTGCTTGGCGCACCCGATGAGCATCTGTAGTGACGGACGCACCGTATGCGTCTGCGGCGTGCCGTCCTCGCCGATGTAGTGGATCAGCTGCCGACCTGTTACGAGCACCATCGTGGTGCTGAGGCCGGCGTGGGTCAGCTTGGCGTCCAGTTCGACGTCATCGGCTCCAACGGGCTCGGCCACATCGAAGGACGCCCATTGCTCGTGCGCCGCCATCCGTTCCCACGCGTCCGGGTCGGGAACCAATTCCACGATGCCGGCCAACGCCGGCTCAGCAGTGAAAGCTGCCCGGGCAGCCTCGGCGTCGTCGGCATTGGCGCCCACGCTGACCGACCACAACGCGTCAACATAGATGTCGCGCTCGTCGCGGTAGTCAATGCCGTAGACGACCTCGGCGATCCAGCGGCCCAACGCGGCCGGATCGTCGACGGGTGCAGGCTGGGCGGCCAGGTGCGACGTCGGCCCTTGGTCCGCCTCCTCTGGTGTCGCCACCACCGCCGCGCCGCCCGTCGGGTCCGGCGGCCGCCGTCGACGATCGCCGTTCGTGACCTGGTCATCCCCTGAGGTTCCCAGGTACAACAAGGCAGCGACCGCGAGCACAACAACGGCCGTCAATACGAGCACGGTCCTCCGCGTCTTCAACATTGATACCTCACAATCCCGCTCGGCCTCTGCAGAGAAATGCCCGGGCCTCGCCGCTCGAGCTCGCGCGCGGTCTTAGCTGCTCTCGTAGCCTTGATGAGTCGTCCAGGTCTGCAGACCTTGTGCTACGGCTTGGAGACGATGGGCTAAACGCAAACGCGACGTCGTCATCCACGACGATCAGTGCGCCGTCCGGGGTGGCACCCGCTGGAACATGTGTCGCCTCCGGCACGACGTTCACGGTGCCGTGTTCGTCATAGACAACCACGATGCCGTCATCGCGGACGCCCCACACGTTCGGGCCGACATGCGAGAGCCACGTCGTGTCATCCTCGACTGGAGCGCTGTGGCTATCGAGTGGCAGCACGACAGGGCCGAGCGCCACGCTCGCGGGTCGGTCGCCGCTGGCGGCGGTCAGCTCAGCGTCCTCGACCTCGTTCCACGCGACACGCGCTGACGCGACGCGTCGCCCTGTCGTGGCGTCGTGCACGGCCACGACCGCCGTACCGTCGACGGCTACACCCTCCGGCTCGCCCCAGACGACGGTGACCGTGTCACCGGCCATACCCACCCAACGCCGAATCACCATCCCGCGCGGGCCGTCTAGCGACACCGACTCCGGCTTTCCGCCGTGCACGGGGTTCCGCCATAGCACCGGTCGGCCATCGGAGGACACCACGACGTCGTTGACGACACCCATCGCCGTGGCACCATCCGGGATCCCCACGCGGACCGACCCCGCGGCCGTCAGCACATTGGCGTCGCCGGTCTGGTTCGGGACGGACACGAGGACCTGCCCGCCAGCTTGGCTGATCCGCGCGCGCTCGTTGACGTCGAACACGAGCGGGTCGGGGCCGAATGCCGGGCCGCCGACCACAAGCTCTCCTCGGCGTTGCCACACGACCACGTCTGTGTCATCCCACCGGGTCACGACAGGCGAACCCGCACCCGTGCCAGCTTCGCTCGACCACACCACGGTCCCGGTCGCCGAATGCACGAGCTGTATCCGCCCGGCAGCGGTGTGCACGGCGAGCAGGCCGGACCGGGTGAGGGCCACACAGGTCTCCTCAGCCAGATCGACGCGCCATAACGCCCGTGGGTACCCCGGTAGCGACTCATCCGGTGGGCTTGTCGTGTCGGAGCCGAGGACCGTGGAGACGTGCTTCTGCGCCCGTGCGACGGTGGGCGGTTCCGCGGCGACCATTACGGCAGTGCATGCGAGCAGGACGAGCATCGCGCACGCCACCACCGGCGCAGCCCAGTCGTGGGAATCGTCGCGATGACCGCCTCCAGCGGTGACTGCCTCCCGGTAGGTCGCCTTCGGTAAGCGTAACGGCGACGACCCGACCCTTTCGTCGCCAGATGCATCGTTCTCGTCCGGCTCCTCCGACTTCGGCGCCACCAACGCCGTCGACCGCTCTTGTGAAGCATCGGCAGCCATAGATTGCGGGACGGCGTGCCCATCGGGTTTAGCAACATCCGCGCCGCCGGAGAGCGTTGCACCCGCCGGCGGCGGCCCGTCGACGCTCGTGCGCGGCGGTTCCGCTGTGTGGCCGAGCCGTTCGTCCTCGTCAGCCTCGTCGTCGCGCGCCGCCCGGGGATACGACGTCGCGCCGTCGACCATGTCGCGCGACGGCTTAGGGTGGACCACATCACGGTAGGCGCGCCCGTGCTCGTCGACCGTGTGGACATGCAACGGGCGGCCGGCCTCGGTCGCCAACTCGACCAGGCGGGTCCACGCATCCGCACGGTCCACCACCAGCTCCTGGCCCCAGCCGGTCCCGTTGATCACGGCGGTGGCGTCGCCCAGTTCGTCCAAGGTGATGACCGCGGTCACGTCCGGGCGATACGCCACCACCATGCCCCCGTTCTCGTGCACTAGCCGGTCATCTGTAGGGAGCCCCGCTGCCGCGCACGCCACCCGCACCGTGAGCTTCGAATGTCTGCATGGCCCGGTGCCGCCGTGGGTGGCGCCATACGGCTATCGACGCCGCGGCGCCTGCCTGGCCGGCCGGGGTCATCGAGGCCTGTACCTGCTTGGTCATCTGTTAACGCCGTCGCGTACCACGGCCGTTGAGTAGCACTGCCGAACGGCTCGACGAACGCAGTCACTCGCGCAAAGGCTTCCTTACTCCACACACCGGCCCGGTCGCGCAGGTGCGAGCGATGCAACTCCAACCACGTCGAACTTGGCGGACCGCCGCGCCGCGTCCCGATCAACAACGCGGCCAGGGCCCGCCGCTGCGCCGGCGATAGCCACTCCAGCTGCGGCGAGCGATACACCGTCGTGTGCGTGCGCGAACGTGACTCCGCTTTCGAGACAGAATCCACCACGGCGCTGATCGCTTCTGCCGTTTCCAACGGCGGAGCACCGGCCGCCACCAGCGCCGCGTGGACGCTGCGCAGCGCCTCATCCCAGTCGGCCATGCCCGCAGGCTCGCTCAACTGCAGCACCTGCTCGCTCACCGGGTCCATCACGGACCTGTCGCGAACCTCGGCGTCGAAGAACGCCATCTGCTCCGGGCTGACCCGCGCCGCCGTACGTAAGGACGCGGCGTGGCGAGCCCGCACGGCGGACTCACCAAGCTTTCGTGCATGCCTCGCCGAGGTGCATAGCTCCTCGGCCCGCACCTCAGTGCTGGCGTGCTGACGCATGCGCACATGGATCAGGCGCCACGGCGAGCGAGCACCCTTGACCATCTCAAGGTGTGTCGCGATGAACTCCCACGCCACGCCCACTAAATGCGTCGCCAAGTCCGCGTCGACCACATCCGACCGGCGCAAGGCCCACCGGTGCGACGCTTCACCTAACGCGTCCAGCAGGTGACGACCCAGTCGGCCATCCCAGCCACCGCCGGACACGATCTCGTCCAGTGCTTCGCGCAGCCCATCATCGGTACGGACATCAGGGCATGTGCAGCACGGCATGCTCGTACAACCGCGCATGCTGAACCTCCTCGTGACGTTGCGCCGACCAAGCTCCAGAGCCACGCATCAAAACCAGCAGGGGCGGGGGCGCCGGAGCTCGATCACTTGATGAGGTCACAGCCAATCGGCCGAGGCTTCCGGGCCGGTTACCGCGACGGTTACCGGGCACCGGAATCTCGCAAATAGCTAGCTCAGACCTCGGACCTGGTGCTCGGATCGGAGCGGTACGGGAGGACGAAAGTGCCTCTCGCCTGAATCGTGGTCACCAGGCCACGCGCGCGCAGCTCCGCTGTGGCGCGGCGCACGGTGCCGATCGCAACGCCATGCTGCTCGGCCAGTGAGCGCTCATTGGGCAATCGGGTTCCCGGTGCGAGCTCCCCCTGCGCTATCAGGCGCGCAATGTGATCGGCCAACGCCAGGTACACATAGCCCAGTTGGTGCACATGTCGATCAAAGCGTTCCATCTCGATCACCGCGCGTAGCGCCGCTTGGCATCGATCAACATGGACCCCAACCGCTCGGCCATGTCCCACGACATCACCGCACGCCCGTACACCTGATGACCCACGCGCAAGCCCAACGTGAGCGCGCAATACGGACGCTCACCATCCGCCTCCGCCGTCACCGACGCGACATAGCTCGGCCCTGACGGGATGACGATCTCCCCGATGAACGCACAGTGCGGACCAGCGTGCCCAGGGTCGTAGTCATAGTCACACCAACGCGGGCATTTGCCCTCCACGCCTCGCGAGGCCTGATTGCCCTTGCTTCTCACTGCTCGTCACCTCGATCGACGCCCGACGCCGAATGGGCAGCCTTCGCTTCTCGGCTAAGCTGTTGGGCACGCTGATGGGAGACTCCCAAGATCGTTCCAATGTCGCGAAGCGTGAGCCCTTGCCGCACCAGAATTCGCACAGTTGAACGCATGTGCTCTGCTGCGGAGCTGCTAGCAGACCTCGCTGCAGCGCGCAACGATCGCGCGCGGTCAAGATGGTCCATCGCCGCTGTGGAAACGACCGGTCGGATCTCGACAGACAGTTCAGATTCCGGCTTCCCTAGCGCCGCGGCGATGGTCTGCAGCTGTAGCTTGACGGCGTGATCCAGCCTGCGCGCTTTGGCGCTAGCGACTGGGTCTTCGCATCGGAGCAACCATAGTTTGCCGTCATTGACGGCCGTACAGACATACCGGTCCCGGAGCACCACCGGATCACCGGCGACTCGCCCATCTGGCAGGCTCCTCGCATCCTCGGGACGACACGGACGCACTCGCACCAGTGCCTCTGGCTCCGGTGCAGATAGATTCGCTTTCACGGCTCGGACCTCCAAGCAGGTTCGGGTCGAGGCCCCGGCCGGCGGTAGCGTCGCCGCGTCGGGGCCGCCTTGTGATGTCCATGGACAGACGCTGTATTGCTGAACAATACACCCGGATGTATTGTGCGGCAATACATCCGGACGCGCCCAAGGACGCTTCAACCAGATACGCTCGTGCATTGTGGAGAAGCCGCTGGTCGACCTCGACCGAATAAGGGCAATTGAAGACCCCGCCGACCGCGCTGCGGCCATCGGCGAGATCCTCGTCGAAATGCCACGGGCGGCCAACGAGCTGCGCCTCATGCGACAGCAAGCGGTCCTAGAACTACGAGAAGCCGGCTGGTCCTACGCCCAAATCGCTTCCAAACTTGGCCTGCATCGCAACCGAGTGCAGCAGATCGCTCAAGGCTTCACCAGCAAAGACCGACGGCACGCAACAGACAGCGACCTATGAGCAGGCAACCTGCCGAACTCATTTCCAGGACGTGATCTAGAGAGCCTTGGCGGACGACACGTAGTCACCGGCATCCACCAGAGCCTGCAATTGCGTGGCGTCGTTCTCCATTGCTTCCAGGGCCTTGGCAGGCACGATCAGTCGGCCACGGATCCGCACTGCGGGAAACTCCCCATCCGAGATCGCCCTATACAGCGTCATGGGCGACATGCCAAACATCTGCGCCACCTCCGCGACCGAATACCAACGTCGCCGCTCGTCACCCACCTGGACAGGTAGCATTCTTCTCACGACTCGCCTCCGTCCCTCCAATACGAGGACATCAGGGTCGCGGTACGGTCAGGCTCCGGACCCAGGCAGACTTGGCCTGGGCCGGTTGAGAGGAGCAACCGTTCCGTCGACCATGTCACCACGGAAGCACCTACGAGTTCCGCAACGGTTACCGGCAGAGTTACCGAGCACTCACGATTGCTTCCGAACGAACACGAATTGCTCCTACTGCGTTGGCACGACGGACTTGGACACTTGTATCGATGGTCAAATCTTCGCGTCGGACTTGACCTGTACGGATGCATGGACTGTCGTCCCCGGAGTCCATATTCCAACGGGTAACCTATGAGCGCGGGGAGAGTCTGTCCGACCTGCTCGACGGGCGTGTTCAGCAAGGTTCGCGGCCGCGAACGCCGTACTCACCGACATATGAGCCGGTGGATTCAGGCTTAGTGATCGAGCACGGCTGGAGGGAAGAGCAACATGGACGCTGCCGCGCGCCAACTCCTCATCAAGCTGCTCGCGTCTTGGCGGGACTGGCCCGAGAAGCGGACGTGGTATCTCGCCGAGCACATCCCGGACGTCATATCGACAGGACCGGAAGCCGGGCGCAACATCGAGGAACGTGTCAACCTCGGAGTTCTTCACAAGCACCTCGATCCCGAGGAATGGGAGGCGCTCGGACTCCTCCTGGTTCAAACCGACAAGCACGACCAAGGACCGATCGCTGAGTTCCGCGCGAAGGCCAACCGCGACCGCGCTCAGGTTCTCGCCGAAGAGCGGAAAGCGCGTGCTGCGGAGAACCGACGGCAACGCGACGCCGAACGCGAACGCATCGCGAGGGAACGCGCTGCCGAGAAGAAGCAGTTGATGGATCGCTTGCATGTCGAGATCGAACAGCGCTTCCTCGGCACGGCCGACTGGCTTCGGCACAACGACCCCGACCACCTCATCACCGAGGACGAGTATCAGCGCGTGGTCGTCGATCACATCACCAAATGGTGCCGCACGACCCTGACTATGCCCAACGGCAAAGCATTCGTGCCTGACGCCGAGCAGGCACTCGCCATCGCGACCTCAGGGCGGCACGCCCTGGTCGGTGCGCGCGCCGGCAGCGGCAAGACAGCGACCATGGTTGCCCGCTCTGTCTTTCTCATCCGCGCGTGCGGCGTCGATCCAAGCTCCATCCTCATGCTTGCGTTCAACGCGGCTGCCGCCGATGAAATGCGCCACCGGCTGGAGACGATGCTGCCGCAAGGCGGGATCCCGCATGTCATGACATTCCATGCGCTGGCTCACCGGATTGTCCACCCGTCCGAGAACCTGCTGTTCGATCAGTCCGAATCGATGCGAGCTCTCAGCAGGTACGTTCAGGACGTCCGTGACGAACTCATGCGCACGCCAGGCAAGGAAGAGTTGGTCCGCGACGTCATGCTTGCCTATTTCAGGCGCGACTGGAGCCGGATTCTCGAACGGGGCGACAATCTCTCGGCCGCAGACCAACTCGCGTACCGGCGCCACCTCCAGGACGAGAGCATCAAGGGAGACTTCGTCAAGTCTTACGGCGAGAAGGTCATCGCGAACATTCTGTTCAGCAACGGCATCGCCGGTGACGGGCGCGGAGCCGAGTCCTATTACGGCTATGAACACGACGTGCGTTGGAACGGTCAGAACTACAAGCCCGATTTTTCCATCTACGACCAGAACAAGAAGCGCCGGATCGTCATCGAGTACTTCGGCCTTCAAGGAGACCCCGACTACGACCAGCTGAGTCAGGCCAAGCGCGAGTTCTGGGCTGATAGGGACGAGGTGTTCCTGGAGTACTTCGCGAGCGACGTCGCGAAGCCAGACTTCGAGGAGAGGATGCTGGCCGACCTCCGCGCCGTGGGTGCTCCACTGCACCCGCTCAGCGATGAGGAGTTGTGGCACCGCATTAAGAAGCGCGCTCTCGACCGGTTCACCGTCGCCACAACCACGATCATCGGCCGGGCACGGCAGCGCCGTTGGACGGGCAACGACCTTCGTCAGACGTGGTCCAGCCTGGGTATGGACGACCCCGACCTCGACCGATTCATCGACCTTGGAGCCCAACTTCTCGATGCCTATGCTGCCAGCCTCGCGGCGGACGCGAAGGAAGACTTTTCCGGACTCATGTGGCGGGCTGTCGACGAGGTGAGAGCAGGCACCACGTCGTTCGGTCGTGGCGGCCGGGTCGACGGCGAACTGAGCACGCTGGAACACATCGTCGTCGACGAGTTCCAAGACTTCTCGCTGATGTTCTTCGAGCTCCTCGACGCTATCTTGCAGACAGCCCCCAAGTGTCGCGTCATGGCTGTGGGCGACGACTGGCAAGCCATCAACGAGTTCGCCGGCTCCAGCACGGCCTACTTCAGTTCCTTCGAAGCCAAGTTCCAGGACGCGGCCCGACTCGCCCTCACGACCAACAGACGCTCCGCCCCCGCGATCGTCACGCTCGGCAACACCGTCATGCAGGGACGCGGCGCTCCCGCCCGGGCGGCCCGCACGGAGCCCGGCCACCTGCGCGAATTCACATTAGACACGTTCGATCCGTCCCCGATCGAGGCCGCCGCATTCGGTGAACACGACCGCGAAGCCCCAGCGCTCCTCCGGCTGATCCAAGACCATCGCGCCGAAGGTCGCAATGTCGCCGTGCTCTCCCGCAAGCGGCGCGGAACATGGACCGGCAACCTCAACGAAGATCCACGGACCTTCTCGGAGTTCACCGCCTACGGCGCGTACCTCCAGAAGATCCTCGACATCGAGGAGCCAGAGGAACTCCGCTTCAGCTCGACTCACGGCTTCAAGGGCCAAGAGGCCGACGCGGTCATCCTCGTCGACGTCACTCAGCGGAACTATCCGCTGATCCATCCGACCTGGACCCTGTTCCAAGTGTTCGGCGACACCATCCAGACCTTGACCGAGGCCGAACGGAGGCTGTTCTACGTCGGAGTAAGCCGACCCCACATGCACCTCGACGTAGTCACCACCAATCTCGATCCTTCCGAGTTCTGGACCGAGGCACGAGGGTCAAATGCATTTATCCAGGGCGACTGGGAATCGCTGCCCGAGGTGCGGGTGCCGGGCGCCGACGGACACGTCGAGATCCGCGTATACAACTCGTTGGTCGAGGACTTCGACAAGAGCAAGGAACTTCTCAAGCAAGACCGATTCCGTTTCCGCGGCGGAACCGCCAAGTACTGGTGGCGCCTCGTCCCGGCAGACGCTTGGGACAGTGAAGGGCTACTCCGGGCACCTTGGGCACAACACCCCGGCGTCCGGATCGAGGCATGGAGAGATAGTCAGCGTGACTTCGAGCATCGTGTTCCCGGTGGCCGACAAGCTTGGGGCCCGTTTTGATCGACCGGCACGCAGACACGCGAGCCGCCGAAGCAAAGGCGAGGATTCGACCCGGCGCCAAACGGGCCAGACACTCACGCGCATCGCGGGGGCAACCACCAGGTACCGCGGGCGGCGTCAGAACGCTGTTTCGCCAGTGCTGCAAGCAAGGATGGTCTGGACCACGCACCGACGGCAACTCTGTTATCATTTCCCGCCGGGGCTCGACCCGGGTCATGCGACACGCTCCCGTGCCCGCGGACGTCATAACATGGATGCTCGGCTGCGCGACCCGCGTACGCACGCCTGCTCCCGCCGCGACTGTGATAGGACGCTGAGGCCGTGCGACCGTGATATAGGTCACAATAGCGCGTGGCACCATTCGTGGCACGAAACAGAGTTAACAGGTGCGCTCAGCGGGCCGTCTTGTGGCTCGATTGTTCGTAAAGTTGCAGGTAGAGGCCATAGTTGACGTCGACTCATGCCCTCCTAAAGCGGGTGTCGTAGGTTCGAATCCTACCGAGGGCGCAAACCCTATGGGCAACGTCACCCGAGTAGTCAGTCCACGTTGGCCGTAGCCCGGCCTGTGCGCTGCGATCGCTCCCACTCCCGCTAAGCACCGATGGGTGGCGCCTGGTCGTCTCCAGCTGAACCGATCCGCACCTGGGTAGACAGACGGGCGTGGTGGACAAGCTGGTGATCGAGATGCCGGCCGTGGTCGTGTTCGTCGGCGCGGCGGGTTCCGGCAAGACGACGCTGCGTCAGCGGCTCATCGAGGCAGGCGTGGCCCCCGAACAGATCGTCAGCCTGGACGAGCTGCGAGCAGAGGCTCGCCGCGACCGAGGACAGCCCGATCGGCCGCTGATGCACTTCAGCGCCGCAGCGGTTCGGCGCGCCACAGAACGCGCACGCGGGCTCGTCGCACGCGGTGACGGTTACGTCGCGGACGCCACGCACCTCCGCCGCGTCGACCGACATGAGCATGTACGGCGCGCGCACGAACATGGACTGCCGGCCATCTGTCTGCTGCTGCCCAACCTGCCTGTCGAGCTGCTCGCCGAGCGAAACGCCTCCCGGACGCCCGACGACCAGGTCCCCGTCGAGGCGCTGCGGCGGCATGTGCACCGCCGCTCGCTGATCGATTCAGCCGGGTTGTTCGCGGAGGGATTCGATCAGGTCCACGAGATCGTCGAGCCTCAGCGGGTAGAGGTCAACGTGCGAATTGCGCGCTCTCCCATCACGGCGACGAAGGGAGCCGCAGATGGACGACGGTGACTCGGCCCGGAGACTGCATAAGCAGACCAGGTTGGAGGAGTCCCTGTGTTCGTTG
This sequence comes from Phytoactinopolyspora halotolerans, assembly GCF_010550675.1. Taxonomy (GTDB): domain Bacteria; phylum Actinomycetota; class Actinomycetes; order Jiangellales; family Jiangellaceae; genus Phytoactinopolyspora; species Phytoactinopolyspora halotolerans. The sequence goes on from NZ_JAAGOA010000008.1 coordinate 200,527, forward strand.
TTCTGACGCCTAAGCGGGCGCCGACGGAATCGAATCGGTATCGACTAGGCTCCGAGAGGTAGCCCCGCACGGGGACATTTTGGCATCCGGAGTGGGAGTGGCAGAGGCAGAGGTTCGGGTACCGGGATCCAAATCGGTCACGGCGAGAGCCCTGTTCCTGAGCGCGTGCGCCGAGGGAACTTCCTTACTCCGGCATCCGCTCCTATCCGATGACACCGAAGCCTTCGCGGCCGGGTTGGACTCTCTGGGGTACGGGATCGAACAGGAAGTGGCGGAGTGGCGCGTCGACGGGTCCTCCCTGGGTCCCCGCCTGGACTGGGCAAGGGTCCACTGCCGTGACGCTGGGACGGCCGCCCGGTTCCTGCCCGCGCTCGCTGCGTGCGGGCGCGGGACGTACGCCTTTGACGCGTCCGACCAGATGCGAGCCCGGCCCGTGCGGCCGGTGGTCCAGGCCTTAGAGGCCCTGGGCGCCACGGTGCGCTACGACGGTGCTGAGGGTCACCTGCCCTTCGCCGTCGAGGCGTCGGGGCTGCGTGGCGGCCACATCACCATGGATGCAGGTGACTCCTCCCAGTTCCTGACCGCCGTACTGATGGCCGCACCGTTAACCGACCAGGGCGTAACGGTCGATGTGTCGCGGATTGTCTCCACGCCCTACGTGGAGATGACGCTTGCGATGATGCGACGTTTCGGCGGTGAGGCCGAGATCGAGGAGCAGCGGTACCGCGTGCCGAGCGGGTTCTACCAACCGCAGGACTACGAGATCGAACCGGATGCCTCCACCAGCAGCTACTTTTTTGCCGCCGCCGCCCTTACCGGGCACACAATCACGGTGCCGGGGCTCGGTTCGTGTTCCCTCCAGGGTGATCTCAACTTCGTGGAAGTCCTCGGGCAGATGGGCGCCGAGGTGAATATCGCCCAGGACCGGACTACGGTCACCGGCACCGGCAGCCTCGGCGGCATTGAGGTCAACATGCGTGACATCTCCGACACCATGCCGACGCTGGCAGCCATCGCTCCTTTCGCTGACGGCCCGGTACGGATCACGGACGTCTACAACACGCGGCTGAAGGAATGCGACCGGCTCGACGCCTGTGTGGAGAATCTTGAACGCCTCGGCGTGGCGGTACGTTCAGGCAGGGACTGGATCGAAATCCTGCCGGGCGTTCCGAAGGGCGGCGTGATCGCTTGCCGCCGTGACCACCGGATCGCCATGAGTTTCAGCGTCACCGGCCTGCGCTGCGAAGGCGTCGTGCTCGACGACCCGGGCTGTGTACGCAAAACGTTCCCCTCGTTCCACGAGGCTCTGGAACGGGTCCGAGCCGCCTGGGATGTGACTCCCGGGGATTGAACGCTCACCCGTCGCCGGCACGCCGGGACATGCGGCTCGAATCGTCTCACGCCGCATGTCAACGGCGGCAGACTGTCCTGGTCACCGTCATACAGGGCTCCGTCAGCTCGTCAGGTGGCCGATGAGCTCTCGACAGATCTCGGGGTCCGTCGTCAGCCCCACGCCCAGTGCCCAGAACAGGTACTCGATGGTCCGGACGAGTAGCCAGTCGAATGCCAGCGGTCTGTCCAGGCCCGCGAGGACACACAGCTGCCGGACCCGCTCGACCGAGTCCTCCGGACCGCGGTAGCGCCGCCAGATCAGCGGAGCGATCGCGTACTCGGGCGCACCGATGACTGGCTTGGGGTCGACGCACACCCAGTTCGCGTCCCAGTCCCGGATCACGTTCTCGTAGTGGAGGTCGTGGTTGACCAGCCGCAGCGGTTCGGCCTCCGAGCGCCGGTCGATTCGCCCGAGCGCAGCCTCGCCCGCGCGAATGGCGTGCGGCGACAGCGGATCGCCGAACTCGCGGTTACTCCTGGTCCAGCGCCGGGCGCTTGTCACCGCTTGGACGCGAGCATCCTCGTACACGGACGCCGACGACCGCTCGACGACGGGCGTGACGGCCAGCATCCGGCCGGCCGCGTCGATCGCCTCACCGATCGGCACGTCCGCGAGCGAAACACTGGCGTCCAGCCACTGCAGGAGAGCCGCTCCCAGCTCGACGTCGCGACGTTCGAGTCGCACCATCGCGCATCCGTCCCAGGCGAGCAGCCCAGCGGTCTCCCGGGAGAAGGCTGCCGACGGCACGGCCACCTTCAGGGCGAGCGACTCCGACCTGTGCGTTACCCGCCAGACGAGGGAAAGGTAGCCGTGGAGCGGCGTCAGGTCCGTGAGTTCAAGCTCCCAACGTGCACACAGCGACTCGAGTAGCGGCGCCAACTCGGCGAGCCACTTCCGTCCGACGGAGCCGTAAACGGACTCCAGCCCGGTCCTGAAGTGGTCGGACACGGCGTCCGCCGCGGTGTCGTAGGCACTCATTCCGACATCTCAGTTTCCAGTCCGCTCGAGTTCTTTGCCCAGCGCGGACGGACGAGCATGGCGCGTCCGAGCTACCGGGGCGAGCGCATCGCATGCTGGTCAGAGACCAAGCGATCGCTCCTACGTGGTAGCGAGTTCGGCATGCTGTCCCAGTTCGGCCAACTGATGGTACCCGGACTCGCCGTTGTCGAGAACGTCACGCTTCCCCTGATGCTCGGTGAGACCGTACGACGCCGATGACATCCCAGAGTCTCGGTGAATGACACGTGCCTTATGGTGGACCGATGGCGTCGGTCAGACACTTCCAGGTCACCTTCGACTGCGCAGAACCTGAGCGTGTTGCTCGTTTCTGGTGCGAGGTGTTGGGGTACGTCGTGCCGCCGCCACCGGACGGCTTCGCTACCTGGGACGAGTTCAATCGCTCACTACCGCCAGAGGACCGGGGGTCATCGTTCGCCTGCGTCGACCCCACAGGCGTGGGCCCGCGACTGTACTTCCAGCGCGTTCCCGAAGGTAAGGTCGTCAAGAACCGGGTGCATCTCGACGTGCGGGCCGGCGCGGGGCTCGTGGGCGAGGAGCGCCTCGCCACACTCGAGACCGAGTGTGCACGACTCATGGCGCTCGGCGCGACACACGTGCTGACCCAATACGCCGATGAGCACAACGAGTCGTGCATCACGATGCAGGACATCGAGGGCAACGAGTTCTGTCTCGACTGAGGTGCCGTGAACGCACCTAGCGGGTGACCTGGCCGCTCACCCTGAAACGACGCAAGGCGCTCCACCGTGCCTTGCTGTGCCTTGCTGTGCCTTGCCGCGACACGCCTAGCAGGCAACAGCGTCGTTCTCCCATGTCGCCGCGCGACGGACAGTCCGTCGACGCTTCGAGTACATCCCAGTCCGTTTCGACGGTCAACGCCGCATGCCATGGAAATTGTACGATAGTTCAAGTTGAACTATCGTACAACTAACCCTTGACCGGGCCCGCCCGGTACCTCGAGTCCATTGGAGACGCTGATGACCACCGCCACCGCTGAGCGGGCCGGCACGCACGCATGGCTCGGCCTCGCCGTACTGGCGCTGCCGACCGCACTACTGGGCCTGGACGTGACGCTGCTCCACCTCGCCCTGCCCACTCTTGCCGCCGACGTGCGCCCGACCAGCACCCAGGCGTTATGGATCATCGATATCTACGGCTTCCTGATCGCCGGATTACTCATCACCATGGGCTCCCTCGGCGACCGCATCGGCCGCCGGCGGCTGCTCATGATCGGTACCGCCGCATTCTGCGCAGCCTCCGTGTGGGCGGCGTACTCCTCCACTCCGGAGATGCTCATCGCCGCCCGTGCCGCGCTCGGAGTCGCCGGAGCCACACTGATGCCGTCCACACTCGCCTTGATCGGCAACATGTTCCGCGACAGCCGGCAGCGCGCCCTCGCGATCGGCGTCTGGGCCACGATGTTCGCCGCGGGTATGGCCATGGGCCCGCTCGTCGGCGGTCTCCTGCTCGACCGCTTCTGGTGGGGTTCGGCGTTTCTGGTGGCCGTACCGGTCACCGGTGTGTTGCTCATCGCCGCGCCACTTGTGCTGCCGGAGTACCGGAGCTCCCACCATGGCCCGATCGACCTGCTCAGCGTGGCGCTGTCGCTGGCCGCGGTCCTGCCCCTCGTCTACGCCGTGAAGCACGCAACCACGCATGGCTTCGACACGCAGACGACCGCCACGGTGCTGATCGGAACGACGTGCTCGGCGCTGTTCGTCCGCCGCCAACTCCGGCTGGAATCTCCGCTGCTGGACATGCGACTGTTCGCCGATCGCGCCTTCAGCGCCGCGTTGAGCATCCTGCTATTCGGGCTGGTGGGCGTCGGCGGCCTGATGCTCCTGGTGACTCAGTATCTGCAGTTGGTCGAAGGGCTGGCTCCGTTGCAGGCGGGTGCCTGGATGGGGCTGCCCGCGCTGGCCATGCTTGCCGCCGCCATCGGTGGTCCGCTCGCCGCGCGCCGCATCCGACCCGGCGTGGTCATGGGTTTCACGCTCCTGCTCTCGGTCGGCGGATACGCGCTGCTGTCCCAACTCGACCCGGGAGCGGTCGGCGTCGCCGTCGCCGGTTTCGCTCTCGTGTACCTCGGGCTCGGCGCGATCGCCGCGCTCGGCACCGACCTCGTCGTCGGCGCCACGCCGCCGAGCCGCGCCGGCTCAGCCGCCGCGATGTCGGAGACGGTGCAGGAGCTCGGCATCGCCGTCGGTATCGCCACGCTCGGCAGCGCGGCCAGCGCGGTGTACCGGTCGCAGATGTCCGGGACGACGATCCCAGACGGCGTACCCGGCGACGTCGCGCACGCAACCGAAGACAGCCTGTCCGCCGCGATATCCGTTCAGCACCACCTGCCGACCGATGTTGTGCAGGCCGCGACGGAGGCGTTCACTGCGGGCTTGAACGTGGCGGCCGCCCTCGCCGGGACCGTGATCGTCGCCGTCGCCGCCGTCGCCGTGGTGGCACTGCGCCGGATCCCACCCGCCGGTCCGCAGCCGTGACCTCTGATCTGGCCTCGCCGGCCGCCCTTGCCGTTAGGCTCGCGGTGAGGAGGAGGGACACCGTGCCGAACCACACCGCGCAGCCCGAGCAGGGCTCGGTCACCGACGGCAGGCGCGCACGCGGCCTGCGTCGTCGCGCCGAGATCATCGACGCCACGTTGCGGGTGGTGGAGCGCGACGGGACCGCCGGCGTCACGCACCGGACCGTCGCCAAGGAGGCCGGTGTCCCCACCAGCTTGAGCACGTATTACTTCGCCACGCTGGACGACCTTCTGGTCGCCGCGCTCTCCAGCGTCTCAGACCAGTACACCGCGCAGCTGCGGAAGATCATCGAGGCCGACGGCGACGAAGTCCTCGCGCTTGCCCGGCTGATCGTGGAGTCTGCCAGCGGCGGACGCAAGCGTGCGCTGGCCGAGCGCGAGCTGTCCACGCTGGCGGCCCGGCGGCCGGCGTTGCGTCCGGTGGCCATCCGCTGGCGGGAAACCGTGGCCGAGCTGGCCCGCCACCACACGTCCGACGCTCGTGCCGTGCAGGCGTTCGTGGCGGCCGCCGATGGAATGTGCACGGCCATCCTGCTCGACGACGCCGAGCCGGACGTCGCCACCGTAGAGGCGGTGCTACGGGGTGCGCTCCGCATCTCGCCCGAGTCGGCGAACCGACAGCGCGACGACACTGAGCCGAGCTCGCGTCGGCAGTAGTTGCATTCATGCACGTTGCATAGAGGCGAGTTCACCTCCCGCCTCCGGCGGGATACACCTCCGAATCTCGCATGCCGCAACCGTGTCCGGTACCATGTTAGCCGTGTTGCAATTAGGCTAACGGGAGCCAGGCTAGTGACCGCATTTGAGAAGCCGGGAGCGATCTTCGATCGCCGAGCCGAATGGGATGACCTGGTTCGTTTTGTCAGAGACGAAGCGCCTGGGCTCAAGCTTGGCATTGTCCGAGGACGCCGCCGACACGGCAAGTCGTTTCTTCTGGAGCATCTATGCCGAGCCGCCGGGGGTGTGTACACGCTGGCGGTTCGGCAGAGCAGAGTCATGGCGCTGGACCGGTTCGCACGTTCGCTGTCAGACGCTCTCGGTTTCAACGTCGGGCGATTCGAGAACTGGGTTGACGCCCTCGACACCGCGGTAGATGTCCTCGTGCGCACGTCGAACGGCCATGTACCGATCCTGGTCTTGGACGAGTTCCCTTACCTGGCCGCACACTCCGAAGAGCTTCCAAGCGTGATTCAGGCACTCTACGACCGGCGCGGTCCGTCAACGGGACACCCGGCGTTCAAGCTCATCCTCTGCGGATCCGCGCTGTCAGTGATGTCCACCTTGATCGCCGGTGACCAGGCGTTGTTCGGCAGGGCGGTTCTTGACCTTCGCGTCGGTCCGTTTCGCCACCGAGACTCAGCGGCGTACTGGAGCGCCGACCCGGAAACGGCGTTCCTCATCGACGCTACCGTCGGCGGCGCACCGGGGTACCGCGACATCATCGGCGAATCCCCCGGTGCGAGCGACGAGGAGTTCTTCACGTGGTTGGAACGGAGTATCCTCAACCCGTCTCACGTTCTCTTCACCGAACCGGACTACATCCTGGCCGAGGATCCGAGGATCAGCGATCGAGCCATCTACCACGCGATATGGGAAACCGTGTCAAACGGCGCCACCACACCGACGAAGATCGGCGCGATCATCGGAATGGATGCGAAATCGCTCACGTACCATCTCGGCATCATGCGAAGCGCCGGCTTCATCCACCACGACCTCGACATTCTGCTGCAACGACGCCCGGTGATCACCGTCGCAGATCCCACGGTGCGCTTCCACAACCTGATCGTCCGGCCCAACCTCGCCGACCTCGAGATGCGGAATGCCGAGATCGCATGGGCCCGGGCAGCTCCTACCTTCTCGGCCCAGATACTCGGACCGCACTTCGAACACCTGGCACGCGAGTGGACTACCTGGCACGCCAGAGAGGCCGGTCTCGACAACATCGGACATGTCGGCACCACCGTCGTCGCCTGTCGTCAACACCATGGCCACGTGGTAGACGTCGTCGCGCTGGACCGAAGTTCCATGCCCCGGACGAAGGGCGCACGAATCACACTGCTGGGCGAAGCCAAGGCGACCAGCAAGGTCCGCAACCTCCACGACCTGAACCGCCTGGAACACATCCGCGACATACTCACCGATCAAGGCTGGAACGCCGCCGACGCCGAGCTGGCGATCTTCTCACGTAGCGGCTTCGCCGACGATGTACCTCGCGACGTCGACGGAATCCACCTGCTCGACCTCGCCGACATCTACGGAGTGACTACGAGGTCATAGTCCGGCGACATCCGACCTCGGTATCAGCTGATCCCCCAAGGTGCTACGGGGTGCGCTCCGCATCTCGCCCGAGGCGGCGAGCCACCAGCGTCGCGATCCCGGCGCTCGCCAGATCGACGACGATGAAGACCACCCGCGCGGTGACCGCGACCGCCGCCGCCACGCCGGCTGAGCTGAGGCTGGTCGCCGCCGCCACGAAAACCGCCTCACGGACGCCGACGCCTCCCGGGGCCGGCACCACCAGCAGACCCACCACCCAGGACAGTACGGTCGCGAACAACAGGTTCAGCAGCTCCGGCTCGGACGGATCGATAGCGAGCGCGACCATCCACGTCGCTCCGCCGATCGCCAGCCACGCCGGGGCGTGCAGACCCACCAGTCCCATGGAGACACCCCACGACGGCACCGGGATGCCCAGGTCGCGGCCGGACACCCGGCGCAGCAGCCGGAGTACGGCTGCGACCACGCGCGGGTGCAGCGCCAGGATCCCCACCGGAAGCAAGGCGGCCACCGGCCGCCACGCCACCCCGTCGCCACCGGCCGCCCCAGCAACCAGCGCGAGCACCACGATCAGGATGGCCGCCAGGTAGGTCACGCCGATGGACAGCACCGTGCTGCCATACGCCACGCTCCCGGCGACGCCACCGCGCCGGGCCATCTCGCCCCGGCCGACCACGGGCCAGATTCCACCCGGCACATACTTGCCCAGCTGACCCACGTAGTAGCGGTAGAGCGTGTCGACATACCGACGACGGGCCCCGAGGATGGCCAGGCAGCGCCGCCAGCCCAATCCGATCAGCAGCATCCCGCCCGCACCCACCACCGGAGCGGCCGCGATCAGGGCGGGATCGGCGTCCCCGATCGCGTCCCGGACGTCGTCCCAGCTGTTGACCAACTCCCGGACGACGAAGACGACGCCGGCGACGGCGACGATCAACCCCACCCAACGGGTGACAGACCTCATGCGGCGCCGTTCCTTCAGCGGAAGACCGACGTCGTCTCCCGGGTCGCCGCCGCGGCGGCATCCCGGTCCCGTCCGCGGCCCAGCACCCGGTGAGTGAACCAGTCCCAGTAGCGCCCGACGTACCGGCCCAGCTCCTTGGTCGCCTTACGCCAGAACAGGTACCGGTAGCGGCGGGCACGCTGCAGCTCCAGCTTGCGCTGCAGCTCCTCGTGGAACGCCGCCACCTCGCGCCGAGCGACCGGCTGCGCGGCCGGCTTGTTCGGCCCGTCCATCTTGGGCCGGTGCAGGCCGAGCTCGTCCAGGTAGTCGGCGTAGGCGTAGGCGAAGTTGCCGAAGGCGATCCGGGGTTTCTGCGACTCCCGGATCTCGTTGACCGTCACCTCGCTGAAGATCACCCGGCCCCGGTCGGCGAGCCGTCGCACCAGCGCGTCGCTCTCCTCCCGGCGGTTGATCACCAGGCTGATCCCGGTCTTGGTGCCGAGCGTACTGGCCAGCCAGGCGTCACCGACGACGATGTCGGCCAGGAAGTTGGCATGGTTGATGCACAGATGGCAGCGCGGCGTGTTGAAGCTGCGGTCGAACGCGACCTGGTAGCCGAAATCGAGCCGGCGGCTGGTGGTGTGCTCGTGGCCGTCGTCGGTGAAGATCCGCAGCTTTCCGATCGGCCCATCGCCGCGGTAGGAGATGTCCACGATGCGGTCCGGATCCACCCCCTTGTACTCGCAGATCGCCCGGATCGAGTGCCAGTTGTACTGCCAGCCGCAGAGCAATCCGACACTGGTGTGGATCCGGCTGCGCAGGTGCGGCTCGCGGGTGAAGATGTAGGTGTAGATGCCTTCCAACTCGCACGGGATGCCGGCGATCACGTACCGGCCGTCGTTCTCCCGGAGCAGTTCGAGCACCCGGTGTTTGGGCAGGTTGTGGTAGATCGATCCCGGCAGCCCGTCGACCTCGTCCGGGCTGGTGATGAGGCCCGGCTCGAAGTTCAGCCCGTCCACGTGCTGCAGCACGATCGCGCCGTCGACGTCGTCCCGGGCCAGCAGGTCGCAGAGGATCTCCTTGATCATCCCGCCCGAGCTGGCCTTCAGGTTCCGCTCCGCATCGGTGCTCTGCGCCAGCATGACGCTGTGCACGACCCCGTACGGGCTCTGCTCGGCTCCCGGGAAGAGCAACTCCTGGAGCCGCTCGAAGTCGACCTCGACGGCCGGACAGACATCCGCAGCGGCCTGGTTTCCCGCGTGGCTCGGCTCGAACATCTGCTTCTCCGGATGGAGCCGGAGCTCGATCGACGGGTCGGCCAGCACACAGGCACCGCACGCGATGCACAGGTCGTTGTCCAAGACACCGCGCAGGTCCGCAGGTCGGGTCATGGTCGCTCCATCGTGTCATTCACACCCTGCACGTCTCGGGGCCAACTATCGCACCTCGCCGCAGGCACCATACGCTTGCCCTGCACCGACCCGGCCGACGGATGGCGGGGAACACGCTCCGGCGAAGGGAACGCACCGGATGAGCAGGTACGCGGTGATCGGCGGAACCCTGTGGGGGAACCGAGGGGCGGAGGCCATGGTCGCCACCACCATCGGTCGCGTACGCGAACGCGACCCCGGAGCCTCGTTCCTGATCATGTCGTACTTTCCGGAGCGGGACCGGGAGTTGTTGACCAGCACCGCAGATCCGACCGCGCCGGACGACGACGCCGGCCGGCCCGCCCCGGACCGTCCGGAGATCCGGGTCGTCGACGCCCGACCCAAGGACACCGTGGTGCAGTGGGTCTTCGCCGTACTGGTGCGGATGGCCGCACTGCTCAGACTCAGGTTGCCGGACGCGGTGCTGCCCGAGTCGGTGCGGGCGTTACGGCGCTGCCGCGCGCTGTTCGACGTCTCGGGAATCTCGTTTCACGACGGCCGGCTGGCTGTGGTGGCGTACAACCTGATGTGCCTGTGGCCGGCGATGCTGCTCAAGGTGCCGGTGATCCGGCTCTCCCAGGCCATGGGGCCGTTCCGGCATCCGCTGAACCGGCTGCCCGCCCGGGCGATGACGAAACGCGCAGCGCACACCTTCGCCCGCGGCCGGCACTCCGCCGAGCACCTCCGCGGGCTCGGCGTTCCCGACGACCGGTGGAGCGTGGCCGCCGACGTGGCGTTCGCCTACCGCGCCTCGGACAGCTTGACCCGCGAGAACGACGAACGGGTGGACGAGCTGGCGGCCCGCCTCGACCGGATCCGCGCCGGCGGCACCGACGTCGTCGCCGTCGTCCCCAGCTCCCTCGTCATGCAGAAGATGAACACCGACGGCACCGACTACTGCGCGCTGCTGGAGCATCTCCTCAGCCACCTCACCGCGGCCGGGCGGCACGTTCTGGTGCTGCCCAACGCCACGCGGGCAGGAACGGACCAGCTGCGCAACAACGACATCGCCGTGATCACGCAGCTGCGCGAACGGATCGCCGCCGACCCGGCCGGGATCGATCCGCAGGCGGTCAGCTACGTCGACTTCGACCTGAACACGGCATCGATCCGGCGACTCGTCGAGCCGTGCACACTCCTCGTCACCTCGCGGTTCCACGCGATGGTCGCCGGCCTGGCCCTCTGCGTACCCACGCTCGTCATGGGATGGAGCCACAAGTACGAGGAAATCCTGGAGATGTTCGGCTGCGACGAGCACGCCGTCGACTTCTCCGCCGCCGAGGCGCACCTGTTGCCGATGACCGACCGCATGCTGGCCGACCACGAGGCCATCCGGGAGCGCATCCAGAAGGCGCTTCCAGACGTTACCGCATCGGCGGAGTCACAGTTCGATCTCCTCGAACGTCTTGATCACTCTTCCGTAACCTCATCCGGTTAGCATCCCCACGTGCCTACTGCCCGGGGTGACTCCGCGTGGTGACACGTGCGCCCGAGTCCTCCCCGCGAACGTGGGTCACCCGGCACGGCGGGTGGTCCGCTCTGGTGCCGATCTTCTGGCGGCTGTTACGCCGGCGGTTTCGCGGGCGGCGGGCGGTGGGCGTCGTCGCCGTTCTGCTGTTCACGGTGACCGCCGGGCAGGCCCTGGTCGGTGCGACCCAGATCGGCATCTCCAACGACGAACCGATCCACCAGCAGCGGATGGATCAATGGCTGGACACCGGGTGGTACCTGCCCCCGGAGTTCTTCGGCGACGACGGCTCGATCCGGCCGGATGTCGAGGCCGGCCGGCTGCACGCATACGGCGCCGCGTTCTCCGCCTTCGGCCACGTCGTCGCCGCGACGGCCGGCGTCGAGCAATGGGGCGATACCGACCACAGCGCGTCCGCGTATACCGCACGTGGCATCTCCGTGGCCGTGCTGGGCATCGCCGCGGCGCTGGCGGTCGGTTACACCCTGCGGGTGGTGACGGGGCGATGGCTGGTGGGCGCGTGGGCTGCGGCCGCCACGTTCGCGATGCCGCTGTGGACCGGCTACAGCATGTTCGCGGTCAAGGACGTGCCGGCGGCCGCGGGATGGACCTTCGTCACCGCAGGCCTCGTCGTCGCGCTCTATCGGCCGGTGTCCGGCGGACCGGCCCCGGCAGAGACCGGCTCCCCGAGGTTCGGCAGCCGTCCGGTGGCGGTCGGGCTGCTCTGCTTCGCCGGTGTGTGGTTCTCCTTCGGCACCCGGACGGCGCTGTGGATTCCGCTGGCCGGCACCGTGTTCATCTTCGCCGTGCTCGTCGCGTGCAGCCCGGGACGGATCCGCACGGCGGTCAACGTGAAGGCCGCCGCCGCGGGACTGCTCGCCGGCGTCGTCGCGGTGACGGCGCTGCACTATCGCAACGCCGCGCACCCGGTGGAGTGGTTGTTCGCGTCGGTGCGCACCTCGGGCGACTTCGACTGGACCGGCTCGACGCTCACGGCGGGTCGGCTGGTCTCCGAGAAGCCACCCTGGTGGTACCTACCGGCGTGGACGGCGAGCTCGGTCCCGCTGCTGCTCGGCCTGCTGGCAGCGATCGGCACTGTGGTCACGATCGCACGCGTGACGCGCCGCCGCACATCGGGACGGCCCAGTCTCCTGCGGGAACGGCTGGGCCGCCCGGGTACCGGGATGGTGCTGTGGGTGGTGCAGGCGCTGGCGTTGCCGATCATGGCCACCGCGATGTCTACGACGATGTACGCCGGCCTGCGCCAACACCTGTACATCCTTCCCGCGGCCGCGGCTCTGGCGGCGCTCGGCGCGCATGTCCTCATGCAGCGATACCACGACGGATGGCAGCGCTCGGCTGTGTTGGTGCTGCTCGTCGCCGCCATCGCGGTGCCCGCGCTGGAGCAGACGCGGCTGTTCCCGTACAACTTCGTCTACAAGAACCCCCTGGCCGGCCCGGTCGATGGCCGCTGGGAGGCGGACATGCACTGGGTCTCGGGACGAGAGGCGCTCGCTCGCGTGCCGGCCGGGCAGTCCGCCTGGTGCTACACCGAGGCGACCGTCGATATCTCCGGGGACCTGGTCGAGCCGACGGTCGAGCACTGTGCCGGTAACCCGAAGGTCGACGTGTTCCTGCCCGAGCAGGGTACGGCCGTGACCACCGAGCAGCCGCCTGACGACGGCCCCGGCATCCACGACACCACCCCGGACGGTTCCGGCGTGGTCGAGGCCGATACACCGCGTGACGTGTGGGTGATCGCCCGCAAATACCGGGGCAGCCCACCGGCCGGTGGTTGTATGGAGCACGACAACGTCACCCGGCCGCTGCGCGGCGAGGACGTGGTCATCTCCTACGTGCTCAGGTGTGACGCGTCCGTGTTCAACCGCTGACGATGTCCGTGTGGCCGGGCTTCCCTGTGGCCGGGCTCAGGTGGACCAGAGCTGGTAGCGCCCGCCGTTGCAGTTGATGGCGCGGATTCCGTACCGGTTGCTGTGATCCAGGCACTTGCGCGTCTTGGCGTTGATCAACCTGCCCGTGTCCGGGTAGACCGTGAAGTCCGAGTCGATCCACTCTTGGTACGTCCCTCCGTTGCACCGTATCGCACGGAGCCCGTACCGGTTACTGTGATCCAGACATTTCTTCGTCTGGTAGTTCTTCAGCACGACCCGGTTCGGGTTGGATGCTTTCAGCGGAATCCAGACCTGGTAGAGCCCGCTGTTGCAGCGGATCGCGCGCACGCCGTACCGGTTGCTGTGGTCCAGGCACTTGTTGGTCTGGACATTCCGGTAAATGTAGCCGTAGACGGCCTGGTTCGCGGTCTGCACCTTGACGCGTTCCATGCCGGATAGGTCGATGCCGGCCGTGTCCGCGGCAACGTCGGCAATGTCCCGGTTCACCGCGCCGGTCGGGTTCGGCGCAGCAGCACCCTCAGCCGATGCCTGTCCGGGCACGGCGACGACCGTCGCGGCCGTCATCGCGAGCAGCCCTGCCAGCGTGCCGAGACGTCGGCGGAGTGTCGTCCTACCAGTCTTCATCGCGGTTCTCCCTCGTGCATTACGGCGATTGATGGACTCGACGCGCTGATCGGGCACCGAGCCGTCAGCGAGTCCATCAGTGTCCGCTTTCACGAGTCCTTCACCGGTCTGTCACGAACCACCGCTCCGGCCAGCGCTTCTTGAGCGCCAGTTGCGCAGATCGGCCCGCGATCGGACGTCATACGCAACCAGCACTCAAGAAGCGCGGCACGAAAAGCTCAGTACGAACTCGCGCCCGGATGGATGTCGTAGACGATGAAGCCACGCCCGGCCCGGTCCAGCTGCGGATGGTGGACGTCGTAATCCGCTTCGAGCTGCTCGAGCGCGTTCGGGAAGTCGCCGGTCACCAGGTGCGGGAACAGGACGATGAGTCGGTCGTAACCGGCGATCAGGTCCTCGTCGTCGCGCAGCACCGGATGCGTCCCGTCGCCGCCGCGCTCGTCGTCGATCGCGAGCACGTCATGGACGCGGACGTCGTCGCTGTACCGCTCGAAATAGAAATTCGCCATGGAACCACGCCGATGCGACGCTTCCAGCACGATGTAGTCGTTCTCCTCGTCGTCCCGGATCACGTCGACGATCCGCTTCACGTTTCCCCGCCAGTCGGCCTTGGGCTCGGTGGCGGCGGCGTGCGTGCCCGGGATGACGAACGCCAGGATCGCGAGGATCAACGCTGCCGTGGTCACACCGGACGGTAGCTCGCCGCCCCGGACGCGGCGCCACGCCGCTGCGGCCAGCCGTCCGGCTTCGTCCACTGTCAACACCAGCAGCGGCGCCAACGGCACCACGCAGTACAGGAAGTAGCGCATGTTGTAGCGCTCCACGCCGGCCAGCGAGAACACCGTATAGACGAGCACCAGCGGCAGCACCAGCCAGGCCACCAGGTAGACGACGGCCCACGCGCGCCGCCGGGCATCGGTCAGCGCGCCCCGCCGCGCGATGCCGGCCAGGGCCCGGACCAGCACCAGGGCGACGCAGGCCAGGCTGAGCCACCACACCGGCCGCGGTGCGTCGATGTTGGGCGTGACGACCTGGTCGACCAGGAGGTCGTCGACCCCCTGCACCCGGTCGTCGACCGCGTAGTCCTCGCTGCGGCGGTTGAAGTCGTCGAGCAGTACCCGTCCCCATACGGCCGCGGCGATGACGCCCTGCAGGACGTAACCGCCCACCAGCACCGCTCCGCTGCGCAGCCGTTCGCCTCGATCGGAGTCGACCAGCACGAACGCCATCGCGACGACCGCTTGCGCGGCCCAGAAGAAGAGGTTGTAGTAGTGCGTCAGCAGCAACGCCACATTGGTCAGGGTGAACAGCGCTGAGTTCACCGACCACACCCGCCAGGACCGGCCCCAGCCGGATGCGTCGGCCCGGTGCCCCGTTCGCACGGTGCGGAACAGCAGGTAGGACGAGAGCGTGGCCAGCAGAACCGTCTGCGCGTAGGAGCGGGTCTCGAGGGCGTAGTACAGCGGAAGGTACATCAACGCGAACGTGACGGCCGAGGCCAGTGCCATACGCCGGGAGAAGATGTCCCGCAGCATCAGATAGAGGACGAGCGTGGCCAGGGTGACGTAGAGGTTGGACAGCGAACGGGTCGCGACCTCGGAATCGGAGAACAGCTCCATCCAGTGGTAGAGCACGAACTGGTACAGCGGAGGGTGCACCGAGTTCTCGGCCAGGTTCTGTATCGCCGCGACCGCGCCGTCGTTCCAGCGTCCGTAGACCGCCACCGAATACAACTCGTCCACCCAGTACGAGTTTCGGTCCGCCAGCAGCCAGCGCCCGACGAACGACGCGACCAGCAGCGTCACCAGCAACGCCTCGTCGTGCAGCCATGCCCGGGCCCGCCGCCCGACACCCCCGATGCGGGTTCGCCGCGCCGCTGCCGCCGCCGCTGCCGGCGCTGGAGCCGCGTCCGCTGACGCGGACCCCGTGCGAGAGGTCCGCATGCTGGTCGCCGTCACGACACCGCCGGAGCGGTCCCATCCGGCTCTGCGCCGGACGGAGTGGTGAGTGTCGATGCGTGCACGCCGTCGGTAGCGGGAGCGTCCTCGCTGGGCTGACCGGCACCGTCAGGCTGAGAGCCGGCCGGTGGATCCGCCACTTCGGCGACGTACCGGAGCGGATCTTCCCGGGACACCTCACGGTTGGTGATCATCTCCGCCAGCAGGCCGAGACTGATCAGCTGCATCGCCAGCAGCATCAGCAGGACCCCGAGAATCAGCAGCGGCCGGTCACCGATGGCCTGATCGGTGAAGAGCCAGAGCGCGCTGAGATAGGCCAGGATGCCGAACCCGGCGAGTCCCATGACCACGCCGACGCCTCCGAACAGATGCGCCGGCCGGTGTGTGTAGCGGGTGAGGCTCAGAATGGTCAGCAGGTCCAAGCCGCCTCTGGCGTACCGCTCGAAGCCGAACTTGGAGTGCCCGTGCTGCCGCGGACGGTGGTTCACGGGTTGCTCGACCACCCGGAACCCCTGCGCGTGGCTGATCGCGGCGAAATACCGGTGCATCTCGCCGTATAGCGGGGTCCTGGCGAACACCTCCCGCCGGGCCACCTTGAGCCCACAGTTGTGGTCGTGCAGCTTGAGGCCGGTCACCATGCCGGTGACCCGGTTGAAGACCTTGGACGGCAGCCGCTTTCCGAGCGGATCGCGCCGGTTGGCCTTGTGCCCGGCCACCAGATCCACCGGGCCGGCGAGCCGTGCGATCATCCCGGGGATCTCCGCCGGGTCGTCCTGCAGGTCCCCGTCGAGGGTGACGATCACGCGCCCGGTGGAGGCCGCGAACCCGGCGGCGAGCGCGGAGGACTTGCCGAAGTTGCGCCGCAGTCGCAGCCCACGGATCCGCGAGTCACGGGTGCTCAGCCGCAGTATCTCCTCCCAGGAGCCGTCCGAGCTGCCGTCGTCGACGAAGATGACCTCCCACGCCTCGCCCGCGACATCATCCGCCGGTCGCGCATCGAGTGTCCTCGCGATCTCGTCGGTGAGCTGCTCCAACGACGCGACTTCGTCCTTGACCGGCACCAGAACCGAGATGTCGACGGGTGCAGCAAGCTCGGCGGTGGCACGGTCCACGGTGATATCCGTACGTGTCTCGGCGGAGTTGGTCGGTGCCATACAGAGTCCTCATTCGCTTCGCAGGCTACGTACCCTCGTGCGGCCGGCCACCGACAGCCTAACGGTCCGGCGTGCCCACCTCAGCGGCAGGCCGCAACCGGTCTCACCCGCGGGCGCGGGCGACGGCATCGGCGGCGGTTGCCGTTCTAAGCAGGCAGCATGACGGTTCGGTGTACGCCGCGCAAGAGGCGGTCGACACTTCGGGATACACATTCGGCGTGCGCCACAATGGGCCCGTGCACTCTCCCGCCCAGCATCCGGAGCCACAGCCGGAGCCTCAGCCGGAGGACGCCACCGGCGCCCGACGGCCGGCCGAACGTGGCGCCCAGCTGGACGCGGTGCTGGAGCGGATCACCTACGCCAACGAGGAGACCGGCTACACGGTGGCCCGGGTCTCCACCGAACGCGGCGGAGACAACCTGCTGACCGTGGTCGGCGCGCTGCTCGGCGCGCAACCCGGCGAGTCGTTGCGATTGACCGGACGGTGGACGTCGCATCCCCAGTACGGCAAGCAGTTCGAGGTGTGGAACTACACCACCGTGCTGCCCGCCACCGTCCAGGGCATCCAGCGTTACCTGGGATCCGGCCTGATCAAGGGCATCGGCCCGGTCATGGCCGAGCGGATCGTCGACCAGTTCGGGGTCGAGACGCTGGACATCATCGAGAAGACGCCGGAACGTCTAGTGGAGGTCGACGGCCTCGGCCCGAAACGCACCACACTGATCACCGCTGCCTGGGAGGAGCAGCGCGCGATCAAAGAGGTCATGGTGTTCCTGCAGAGCGTCGGCGTGACCACGTCGATCTCGGTCAAGATCTACCGGCAGTACGGCGACGCCGCGATCTCCGTGGTGCGCGAGGACCCGTACCGGCTCGCCGCCGACGTGTGGGGCATCGGCTTCAAGACCGCCGACACCATCGCGCAGGCGGTCGGCATCCCGCACGACGCGCCGCAGCGGCTACGCGCCGGTCTGCAATACACGCTGAGCGAAGCCGCCGACGACGGCCACTGCTACCTGCCCGAGGACAAGTTGATCCAGGGTGCGGAGAAGATCCTCGGCGTACCGGCCGAGCCGATCGCGGCGGCGCTGGGCGAGCTCGTCGCCGAGGAAGGCGTCGTGCGCGAGACACTGCCGGATCCGGTCCTGGGCGAGGTGTCCGCGGTCTATCTGGTGCCGTTCCATCGAGCCGAGCAGTCCCTCGCCGACGGGTTGCGGACGCTGCTGAACGCGGGTGTGGACCGGCTCGCCGCGTTCAGCGGCGTCGACTGGTCGAAGGCGTTCGATTGGCTGCACCGCCGCACCGGCGTCGAGCTGGCGCCCGAACAGGCGGACGCGGTCACGCTTGCCCTGACCGAGAAGGTCGCCGTGCTCACGGGCGGTCCCGGGTGCGGGAAAAGCTTCACCGTGCGCTCGATCGTCGAGCTGGCCCGGGCGAAGCGCGCCAAGATCACCTTGGTGGCGCCGACCGGACGAGCGGCGAAGCGGCTCTCCGAACTGACCGGCCACGAGGCGGCGACCATCCACCGGCTGCTCCAACTGCGCCCTGGCGGCGAGGCCGCGTTCGACCGGGACAACCCGATCGACGCGGACCTCATCGTCGTCGACGAGACCTCGATGGTGGACACCATCTTGGCGAACCGGCTGATCAAGGCGGTCGCGCCGGGGACACACCTGCTACTCGTCGGCGACGTCGATCAGTTGCCCAGCGTCGGCGCTGGGGAAGTACTGCGGGACATCCTCGCCGCCGAGTCGATCCCGAGGGTGCGCCTGACCCAGATCTTCCGCCAGGCCAAGGAGTCCGGCGTCATCACCAATGCGCACCGGATCAACGCCGGAGAACGCCCCGAGCTCAGCGGATATGACGACTTCTTCTGGTTCGGCTGCGAGGACACCGAGGAGGCGGCGAAGCTTCTTGTCGACGTGGTCACGCGCCGGATCCCGCGGAAGTTCGGCCTTGACCCGCGCCGCGACGTCCAAGTGCTGGCGCCGATGCACCGCGGCCCGGCCGGCGCCGGCAACCTCAACGAGCAACTGCAGCAGGAACTCACGCCGGCCCGGGACGGAGCCCCCGAGCGACGACACGGTGGACGCGTGTTCCGGGTCGGCGACAAGGTCACCCAGATCCGCAACAACTACGACAAGGGCACCGCAGGCGTCTTCAACGGCACCGTCGGCGTGGTCACCGCGATCTCACTCGAGCAGCAGACACTCACTGTGCTGACGGACGAGGACGAGAGCGTCGACTATGACTTCGCCGAGCTCGACGAGCTGCAGCACGCCTACGCGATGACGATCCACCGCTCCCAGGGCAGCGAGTATCCGGCCGTGGTAATCCCGCTGACCACCAGCGCCTGGGTGATGTTGCAGCGCAACCTGCTCTATACCGCCGTCACCCGGGCGTCCAAGCTGGTGGTCCTGGTCGGTTCGCGGCGTGCGCTGGCCGTGGCCGTCCGCACGGTCAGCGCCGGACGTCGCCACACCGGCCTGACGCACCGCCTCCAGCTGGGGATGCCTCGTCCGTGACGCCGGGTCGTCACCATCTGGGACAGATGTACTCGTAGTCGGGCCGGAGACGTCGCATGTAGCCGGTGTCGTCGCGGGTGCGGATCTCGGTGGCGAGATATGTCTCGTGCATGCGGGCAAGACGGTCGGCATCCAGTTCGACGCCCAGGCCCGGCCGGTCGCACACGGCGATGGCTCCGCCCCGGATGGTCAGGTGAGCAGTGTCGACGACGTCGTCGTCCTCCCGCTTCCACGGCCAGTGCGTATCGAGGGCGTAGTCGATGTTCTGGACGGCCGCGCCGAGGTGTACCATGCCCGCCAGGCTGATGCCGAGATGGCTGTTCGAGTGCATCGACACGCCGATGCCGAACACCCGGCACAACGACGCCAAGTGCATCGACGCCAGGAACCCGCCCCAATAGTGCTGGTCGGCGAGGATGATCTGCACCGCTGCCTGCCGGATCGCCTCCGGGATGTGCCCGTTCTCCACCACGCACATGTTCGTCGCCAGCGGCACCGAGGTCTGCGCGGCGACCTGCGCCATGGCGCCGGTACCAGGGACGGGGTCCTCGAGGTACTCCAGAACCGGCCCGAGACGCCGCGCGATACGGGTGCCGGTCTCCACCGTCCACGCGCCGTTCGGATCGATGCGCAGCGGGTGGTCGGGGAACGCCGCGTGCAGCGCCTCCACAGCGGCCGCCTCGTCGTCGGGTGGGAAGACGCCACCCTTCAGCTTGAGCGACCGGAACCCGTACATCTCGACCATCCGCCGCGCCTGCGCCACGATCTCGTCCGGCTTGAGGGCCGCTCCCCACGCGTCCGGCTCGGCGCCGGGATGGGCGGCCCACTTGTAGAACAGGTAGGCGCTGAAGTCCACGGTGTCCCGGTGCTTTCCGCCGAGCAGTGCCCAGACGGGTTCCCCGATGATCTTTCCTTGCAGGTCATAGAACGCGGAGTCGAAGGGCGCCACCACGGAACCGAGCATCTTGCCCGTCAGGGCCGTCCCGGTCGGATCGGCATGTGCGGCCGCGTTCCGTCCGGCGAGCGCGTCGCCGATCACGGCCCAAAGCCGCCCCACGTCGTACGGAGATGCCCCGACAACCGCCTCCGCTGCGCGCTCGAGCATGCTCAGGTGGGCCGCATCGCCGTACGTCTCGCCCAGCCCCACCAGCCCCGAGCTCGTGTGGACCTGGACGACGGCACGCAGCGCACACGGCTCATGCACCCCGACCGAGTTGAGCAACGGCGGGTCGGCGAAGGCCACCGGGGTGATCTCCACCCGTTCGACAGTGTGCGAGCGCATGGTTCGGTCCAACCTCTCTGGTGCGTGTCCGTTCATCCTTTGACGGCTCCGGAGGACAGGCCACGCATGAACGATCTCTGGAAGCACAGGAACGCGATCACAGCAGGGAGCAACGCAAGCGTGGCGGCCACGAGCACGACGCCGAGCCCGACCTCGGGGTCGGCCCGCAGCGTCCGCAGCGCCAACGGCAGCGTGAACATCGACGAGTCCGACGCCACCAGAAGCGGCAGCAGGTACTGGTCCCAGATCATGTTGAAGCCGAAGACACCGATGACCCCGAGCGCCGGCGTACAGGTCGGCAGGACCACAAAGAGGAACGTGCGGATCTCTCCGGCGCCGTCGATCTTGGCGGCTTCTTCCAGTTCGGCCGGCACCTCCTTCATGAACTCGGTCATGACGAGGATGGAGAAACCCCACGCCACGATCGGCACGATCATCCCCGGCAGGGTGTTGATCAGATTGAACCCGAGGAAGGGCACGTCGGCCAGGACCTGGGAGAGCGGAATCGCGAGGATCTCCTCCGGCAGCATCATCGTGCTCAGGACCAGCAGCATCGCGATCGCGCTGCCCCGGAACCTCTTGCGGGCCAGCGCGTGCGCCGCGAAGACCGACACGATCATCTGAAAGACCAGGCCGAAGCCGACGACGATCAGGGAGTTGGCGAGGTAGCGGAGGACACCGCGGTCGAAGGCGGCGCTGAAGCTTGCCAGGCTCGGATCGGCGGGGATGATGCTCAACTGCGACGGGTCTCGAGAGCCGGAGAACGCGCCCGCGACGACGGCGACGAGCGGACCGGCGAACACCACGATGATGATCGCCCACACCGCGTAATTGAGCGCCCTGATCCACGGCCGGCTGCTGGTGCCGAGCCCCAGCGCCGAATCGAGGCCGTCGCCGCCGTTCACGCCCGCTCGCCGCACTCGACTCATCGGTCTCTCCTCCTGGCGAACTGGACGAGCAGCGTCAACAACACCGTCGCGACGAACAACACCACCGATCCCGCGGCCGCCACTCCCAGATCGCCCCGCTCGAAGCCGAGCTTGTAGATCAGCGTCATGACCACCTCGGACGAGCCGTTGGGGCCGCCGTTGGTGAGGAGGTACACCTCGGTGAACACGCGCATTCCGCGGATCGCCGCCAGCGTCAGCAGGATGACGATCACGGGCCGGAGCGCTGGGATGGTCACGTATCGGATCCGCTGCAGTATCCCGGCGCCGTCGAGCGCGGCGGCCTCATAGAGCGACCGGTCCACGCTGACCAGCCCGGCCACGATGATGATCATGTCGTAGGGCGCGCCCCGCCAGATACCCACGATCATCACCGACCACAGGGACGTGTCCGGGGAGTTGATCCACTGCGAGGGGTCCAACGTCACCCAGCCGATGATCTGGTTGGCGAGACCATCGGACGTCGGATGGTACATGATGCGCCAGACCTCGGCGATCACGGCCATCGGTGCGACGACCGGAAGGAATGCGGCCGACCGCACGAACCACAGCCGCTTCGCCTGGCCCTCGAGCAGGAGAGCGAGGGTGAAACCGAGAAACATCGAACCCGCGGTCTGCCCGACGGCGAGTATCGACGTGTGCCAGACGGCGCTCTGGAAGTCCGGGCTGCCGACCAACGTCTCGTAGTTGGCCGTCCCCACCCACTGGTTCCCGAGGAAGGGCTGGACGTCCTGGAAGCTCATGACCAGCGCCTGGCCCATGGGGATGAACTTGAACAGCAGGAACAGGATCAGCGCCGGGGCCAGGAACAGCCACGGAACCCAGACGGGACCATGCCGCCTGGCCCGGCGCATCCAGCGCGCCCGGCTGGTCCGGCGCCCGACGGACCCGGGCGCCCCTGGCGCCCCGGGCGCCTCGGGAGTCCCGGCCCGCGCCGTCAGGGTTGTCTCGGTCATTCCGCGAGGACTCCCTGCGCGTCGAGCTCGCTGGTGAACTCCTCATCCAGTTGCTCCATCGCCGTCTCAGCGTCGAGGCTGCAATCGCTGATGAGGGCGTTCAGCGTCTCGGCGGAGGCCTGCAGGAACGGAGCCCAGTTCGGGACGACAGGAACGTAGCGGCCGTTCTCGTCGTAGAGGTCTTGGAACAGCTGCCAGCGATCGTCCTCGCGCACGTCGGACATCACGATGTCCTGGTTCACCGGAATGCGCACCAGACCTCCCTCCTCGTCGCCGGCCATCGCGACGGTCTGCCCCTCGACCGATATGGCCCACTCCGCGAACGTGTCCTGCGCGTCTTCATTCGCGCTGCCCGCCATCAGATACACGTTGTTGCCCTCGGCGAGGGTGGTCAGGCCCGCCGGGCCCGGCGGCGGCGCGAACACCTCGACGACGTCGGCACCTGGATCGATGTCGAAGCTCGCCAGCTCGTATGGTGCGACCAGGTACGATCCGGCACCGTCGGTCTGGAACAGTTCCTTGGTGTTGGTGGTGTCCTGACTTCCGGCCCCTGGCTGCATCACGTCGTGCTCGCACGCCAGGTTGCGGATCCACTCCGCCGCCTCGATCGATCCGGGCGTAGCGACGGCGGAGGAGAACGTCCCGTCGCCGTGCTCCGTGAAGTACTCGCCACCACCGGACCAGTAGAACGTCGACGTGTTCCACGAGATGTAGCCGCGCTTCGTCGTCCCCGGCACGGCGATCCCGGCGACGTCCGCACCGGTGCCGGTGGGGTCTCCGTCGACGTAGGCCTTCCACAGCTCGATGAGCTCGTCCCAGGTCGTCGGGATGTCGGCTCCGACGTTCTCGCGCCAATCAGCCCGGTTGAACAGGGCGACGGTGTGGGCCGTGAACGGCACGCCGTAATACTCGCCGTCGACGGCCTTGGCCGCGTCCCACGCGCGCTCGGCGACGCGGTCGGATCCCTCGATGGCGGCGGGATCGATCTGACGGAGCAGGCCCTGCGACTGCATGTTGCCGAGCTGAGCGGTGTCGTTGATCACGACGTCCGGGAGGTCTCCCTGCGCGGCACGCTGCTGCAGCTTGGTCTCGAAGTCTTCGAGTACCGAAGTGAACTCCACCTCGACTCCGGTCGCTTCGGTGAAGGCGTCGGCCATGTCCTGCCCGATCATGTCGGACGGGCTTCCCGGGGCCTTCCGCTGCCAGATCTCCAGCGTCTGGGAGTCGGGGTCGTTCTGCTCGGCCGAGTCTCCGCCGCCCTCTGAACACGCGGCAAGGGTGACGGCTGCGACGGCGATCGCGGCCATCAGTTCCGATGTCTTCATCATCATGAGCTCCTTCGTCCATGGTTCGAAACGTGACCGACCGAGCGTCTCCGGCGCCTGATGGTTCGCCAGCCCTATGGCACGCAAGACGATAGAAGCCCTTGTCGATGCTTGTCTAAACCAAATATCGCATGGAATGATGCACTCTCGGTATCACCGGGCTCCCTGAGCTACGCACCGCGGGAGCCATCGGCCGACGTCCGGGAGGCGGCATGTTCACGCTGGACCAGGTCCGCGGCTTCATCGCGGTCGCGGAGGAAGGTCACTTCGGGCGCGCGGCGGAGCGTCTCAACATGACCCAGCCGCCGTTGAGCCGGCAGATCCAGAAACTGGAGAAGGCCGTAGGAACCGTCCTGCTCGAGCGAGACAACCGCAAGGTCGAGCTGACCCCCGCCGGCGCGGCATTCCTGGCGGAGGCCAAGCGGCTCGTGGCCGCCTCGGAACGGGCGCCGGACGCCGCGCGCCGCATCGCCGCCGGCATGGCGGGCCAGCTACGCATCGGCTTCACGGCGACATCGAGCTTTGCGCTGCTGGGCCCGCTTCTCGGCAGGATCACCGCCGAACTGCCCGACGTCGATATCGAACTCCACGAGATGGTCACATCCCAGCAGGTGGAGGGTCTGCAGAACGGCGACCTCGACCTCGGGCTCGCCCGGCCGCCGTTCGACATGAACATGTTCGACTCCCATCCACTGCTCGCCGAGAGCCTCGACCTCGCCGTGCAGCAGGGCCATGATCTTGATGTCCGCGACGGCGGAATATCGGCGGACATGCTCCGGAACGTCCCGCTGATCATGTATTCGCCCACCGACGCCCGCTACTTCTACGACCTTGCCGTTCGGCTCGTCCCGTTCGAGCACCGGAACGTCGTCCACACGGTCAACCAGATCCTGACCGCCGTCGCCCTGGTCGCCGCGGGCCGAGGCGTGGCCTTCGTGCCTCGTTCCGCGCGCCTGCTCGGCATCGACGGCGTGTCGTATGTCCCCATCGACGGGCTCGCGGACAACGTCGTCGAGATCCACGCCGTCTGGATCCGCGACGCGCGCAACCCGGCACTCGCCCGGGTCGTCCACATGATCCGAACCTGACGAGACGTGATGCTCGAGGTGCATTGATGCATACCACAATGGGCTTGGACAGGCATCGACGCGGCTCCCTACGGTGGTCCCGGCAACGATCCACTGCCGGTCCAGCACACGACGCGAAGGAAAAGACCTGTGGCATCTCACAGTCCCGTCGAACTTGCCGCGCTGCTCAAAGATGGCCTGCTCTCGTTTCCGGCGACGGCGTTCCGCCCTGACTTCGAGTTCGATGAGGATGCCTATCGTCAGCACATCGACTGGCAGTCTCGCGGCGGCGTCGGCGGCCTGTTCGCGGCCGGCGGTACCGGCGAAGGGTTCAGCCTGACCCCTGATGAGACGGCACGCGTCGTCCGCGTCGCCGTCGAGGAAGCCGGTGCCCGGATTCCCGTGCTCGGCTCGGCCGGCGGATCCACCAGCCAAGCCGTCACGAACGCACAATCGGCCGAGGCGGCAGGGGCGGACGGCGTGTTGTTGCTCCCGCCCTATCTCACGGAGTGTGACCAAGACGGGCTGCTCGCGCACGCGTCGGCCGTGTGTTCGGCGACCGGCATCGGCATCATCCTCTACAACCGCGCCAACGCCGTCTACTCGGCCGAGACCGTCGCCGCCCTGGCGGAGGCGCACCCCAATCTCATCGGCTTCAAGGACGCGGTCGGCGACATCGAGCACCTGACTCGCGTCTACGCCACGAACGGTGACCGATTGTTCTACCTCGGTGGCCTGCCCACCGCCGAGACATTCGCGCTGCCGCTGGTACAGCTCGGGATGAGCACGTACTCGTCGGCGATGTACAACTTCCTCCCGGATTTCGCCCTGGAGTTCTACCAGGATGTCCGGCGGCAGGACAGGGCCGCGGTCACCGAGAAGCTCAACCGGTTCGTCCTGCCATACCTGGAGATTCGCGACCGGGTGAAGGGCTACGGCGTCTCGATCGTGAAGGCGGGCCTGCGCGTCGTCGGCCGTGACCTCGGGCCGGTCCGTCCGCCCCTGCAGAACCTCAGCAAGGAGGACGAGTCCGACTTGGCGGACCTGATCGACGCCGCTGGGGTCCGTCGCACGTCGACGACGACGCGAGAGCGCGCCTGACCGTCAGGCACCTGGCGCAGGTCTCGCCGTACGACGGGGGACCGAGCTCACGTCACCAGCAGCCGCTCGACCCGGGACAGCATCTCCTCGACGTTGGCCTCGGCGGTCGCCTCCCTGGCCTCCGCAAGGCTGAGCCAGCGCAGCGGCGCATCGGGCTTCTCCGGGCGCGCGTCGTCCGGCGCCGAGGTCGCCAGCACGAAGCGGAGATCGGCGTGCTCGTGCGCGGGCTCGTACTCATTCGCCGGAACCTGCACGATCACCAGCTGAACGAGCGACGCATCCGGCCACGGCGTCAAGTCGGTGAGGCCGGTCTCCTCCCGCCCTTCGCGCAGCGCGATCTGCAGCGGATCGTGCTCCCCGGGGTCTCCGTGCCCGCCGACCTGGAGCCATGCCTGCTGCCGCTGGTGCCAGCGCAAGAGCACCCGCTTGGACTCCGGGTGCACGATCATCGCCGAGGCCGTGCAATGCAGCGGCGTCGTCCGGAGCCACGGGTCCGCCTCGCGGTCCACCATGGCGCGGGTCCGGTCGAGATCGGCCGCCTCACGTGCATCGTTCGGCCGGTATCCGGACAACAGGTCAGCAAGGATTCGTCGATCTCCACGCGCACACACAGCCTATGCGGCTCGCCCGCTGGGTGATCACGCGTATGCGGCGACGACGTCCGCAGCGTTCCAGACCACGTCCACCCGGCTACGTTCGACGTGGGAGTCGATCCCGTTCGCGGACACGACCACGAGGCCGGTTCGATCGCAGTGCCGCCAGGTACAGCCGGAGGTTGCCGTCGGCCACGCGGTAGAGGCAGATGTAGATCCCATCTACGTAAATTCTATCTACGTAGGTAGTACCTACATAAACGCTGCTGCGGATGAGCCTGCGCAGAGGCTGGATTCATGTCAGGCGTCGTAGTCGACGGTGATCTTCTCGGTGCGGGGCAGTGACTGGCAGGTGAGGACGAACCCGGCGTCGATCTCGGACCCCTCTAACGCGAAGTTGCGTCGCATCGCGACCTCGCCTTCGGTCACCTTGGCCCGGCACGTGCCGCACACCCCGCCCTTGCAGGAGAACGGCAGGTCGGGCCGGACCCGCTGCGCGCCGTCCAGCACGGGCGTATCGGCCGCGAGGTGCACGGTCGTGGTCTTGCCGTCCAGCACGATCGTGACCTCGCTGGTGGCACCCTCGGGAGCGGCCTCCTCATGGTGGACGGGCGGCGGGGGGACGTCGTCGACGTAGAACAGCTCGTGGTGGATCCGCTCCCCCGGCACGCCTCGTCGCTTGAGCAGGTCTTCGGCGCCGGTGATCATCTGATACGGGCCGCACAGCCACCAGTGATCCACCCGCCCGGCGTCGACCAGCACGTCCAGCAGCGCGTCCAGCTTCGCTGGATCCAGCCGTCCGGTGAACAGTTCGACGTCCCGCGGCTCCCGGGAAAGAACGTGCACCAGCTGGAACCGCGCGGCGTACCTATCCTTCAGATCGGCCAGTTCGTCGGCGAACATCACCGTATCGGTGCGGCGGTTGCCGTAGAGCAGCGTGACTGTGGCGTCGGGGTTGGCGAGCACCGTCGCGACGATCGACAGCACCGGCGTGATCCCGGAACCGGCGGCGACCAGCACGTGGTGGCCGGGCCGATCGGCATCGGGTGTGAAGGCGCCGGTCGGAGTGCCCACCTCCAGCTCGTCCCCAGGCCGGACGTCGCGCACCAACCAGGTGGAGAACAGACCATCCGGCACCGCACGCACGCCGATCCGCGGTGGTGCCCCTTCAGGGGCACAGACGGAGTAGGAACGACGTTCGTCACGTCCATCCACCCGGCGGCGCACCGTCAACGACTGGCCGGCGCGGAAGGCGTACTCGTCGGCTAGGTCCGCCGGCACATGGAAGGTCACCGCCGCAGCGTCGTCACAGAGTCGGTCGACGCGGCTCACCCGCAGTGGGTGAAATCTCCCACGTAGGCGCGCTTTTCCGTCGGTGGCCACTTAGATCTCCTTGACGTGCTCGAACGGCTCCTGACACGAGCGGCACCGACGCAGCGCCTTGCAGGCGGTCGCGCTGAACCGCGACACCTCCTCCGTCTCGGCTGACCCGCACCACGGGCACGTCACACCTACGCCGACCTCGGACACCCGGATCGCGCCCGTCACCTCGGCATTGTCGCGGCCGACCGACTCTGCATGCGCGTGCACCGGTCGCCGTGTCGCCAGAGTCAGCGGGATCGGGCCCGTCGGTCGTCTCGGGGCGGCGCCGGGCGGGGCGATGCCGTGCTCGGCCAGCTTGCGCCGGCCGTCGTCGCTGATCCAGTCGGTGCTCCACGGCGGATGCAACGCGACCCGCACCTCGACGTCGTCGTATCCGGCGCGATTCAGCGCGTGTACGAGATCGTCACGCATGGTGTCCATCGCCGGGCAGCCGGTATACGTCGGCGTGATCGACACGACGACGCGTCCGTCCCGCTCCTCGACATCGCGAAGAACGCCCAGGTCGGCGAGGGTGAGCATGGGCAGCTCCGGATCGGTCACGGTCTCCGCGACCGCCCGGGCGCGCGTCATGGTCGGCACAGGCATCACCAGACCCCCTCCGGGTGCGCGCGGGCGACGCTCTGCATCTCGGCAAGGAGGAATCCCATCGCCTCGGTGTGCACCCCGTCCCGGCCGGTGCGCCCCGCGATGCCCGGCGTGGCGGCTAGGTCCGGGCGCCGGAGCGTCGATGCCTTGAGCACGTGGACGAGCACGTCGTCGAACTCCGTGCGCAGCGTCGACGGATCGACCGCCACCGCCGCCGAGTCAGGGGCACCTCCGGCCGCAAGACGCTCCTCCACGGGGTGCGCGACGAACAGCTCGTCGACGTACGGCCACACAGCGTCGAGTCCGGCCTGCATCCGCTGGTGCGACTCGTCCGTGCCGTCGCCGAGCCGCACCGTCCATTGCGCGGCGTAGTCGCGGTGGTACGTGACCTCCTTGACCCCCTTGGCCGCGATGGCGGACAACACCGGATCTGTGGACTCCGTGAGCCGGTTCAGCAGCGCCAGGCGCCAGGTCGAGAAGACCAGCAGCCGTGCGGTGAGTTCACCGAAGTCGCCGTTCTCCAGTTCGGCCAGCCGGACGTTGCGGTACTCGTGCTCGTCGCGGAAGAACGCGTAATGATCCTCCCAGGCACGACCATCCGGTGGCGCATCCTCGGCAACACGTCCACCGTCGATACCGTCGGCGCCCGCACGCGCGGCTCCAGCCCGGGACAACAGCAGACGGGCCTGGCCGAGCAGGTCCAGGCCGATATTGGCGACCGCGACCTCCTCTTCGAGCTCGGGCAACCGCGTGCACCATTGCTGCAGGCGGTGCGACATGATGAGCGCGTCGTCGCCGAGCATGAGGCAATAGGCGGCCAGGTCGGCACCGTCGACGTCTGGCGGCAGCGAGGTATCCACGCCGGCGAGCGGGTTCTCGAACCCGGTGCCGAAGGCCCAGCGCGCGTCGGAGTCGGCGTCGATGATCGCTTCATACGCGTTGTCGAACACGGCGGTCATGTCACCCCCTTCTGGCTCGCCGATCCGGTACCGCTTTTGGCCCCTGTGGGGGCCGCTTCCGGTACATGATCTTGATCGTGTGCCCAGTCATCGCTCCGCCACCGCCTACATGTGCGGGACGTTGTCGGGAATGTCATAGAACGTCGGATGCCGGTACACCTTGTCGGCCGACGGCGCGAAGAACGGATCCTTCTCATCCGGGCTCGACGCGGTGATGTCCGCCGACTTCACGACCCAGATGCTCACGCCCTCGTTACGCCGGGTGAACAGGTCGCGCGCCCGGCGTAGCGCCATCTCGCCGTCCGCAGCGTGCAACGAACCCACGTGCACGTGGTTCAGGCCGCGCTTGCTGCGCACGAACACCTCGTACAGGGGCCACTCACCCTGCGCGCACATCTCATCCATCCCTTCCCGGAGCATGATCATCGAGTCTTACCGGTGTCATAGCCCCTGCGATCCTCGATGATCATGGGAGGTGTCGCTGTGTTTGGCGGCGTAGGCCGTGGCGGCCCCGCGGACCCACGCGCCGTCGTCGTGTGCGCGGCGTCGCTGAGCCACCCGCTGGGCGTTGCACGGCCCGTCGCCGGAGACGACACGTTTGAACTCGTCCCAGTCGATCTCGCCGAAGTCGTAGTGCCCGCGCTCGGGATTCCACGCCAGTTCGGGATCCGGCAACGTGACGCCGAGCGCTTCGGCCTGCGGCACGGTCATGTCCACGAACCGCTGCCGCAGCTCGTCGTTGGTGTGTCGCTTCACCTTCCACGCCATGGACTGCGCCGTGTTCGGCGAATCGTGATCGGGCGGGCCGAACATCATCAGCGACGGCCACCACCACCGGTCGGTCGCGTCCTGCACCATCCGGCGCTGCGCCTCGGTGCCGCGCCGCATCATCGTCATCAGCAGCTCGTAGCCCTGGCGCTGGTGGAACGACTCCTCCTTGCAGATACGCACCATCCCCCGCGCGTACGGGCCGTACGAGCTGCGGCACAGCGGAACCTGGTTGCAGATCGCCGCACCGTCCACCAGCCAGCCGATCACGCCGACGTCGGCGAAGCTCAGCGTCGGATAGTTGAAGATCGACGAGTACTTCTGCCGGCCCTCGATCAGTTTCCGCGTCAGGTCGGCCCGGTCGGCGCCCAGCGTCTCCGCAGCCGAGTACAGGTACAGGCCGTGGCCGGCCTCGTCCTGCACCTTGGCCAGCAGGATCGCCTTGCGTCGCAGCGACGGAGCACGTGTGATCCAGTTGCCCTCCGGCTGCATGCCGATGATCTCCGAGTGCGCGTGCTGCGCCACCTGCCGGATCAGCGTCTTGCGATAGCCCTCAGGCATCCAATCCCGCGGCTCGATCCGCTGATCACGGTCGATCGTGCGCTGGAAGTGCTCCTCCAGCTCCGGCGTCGCTGCTTCCGTGTCAGCCGTCATCGGAATTCCCCACTTCCCCCTTGGCGACGAGGGTGAGGACGTCGTAGGTCGCCACCGGCTCGCCGTCCTGGTTCGTCACGTCCGCGTCCCAGCGCACCTCGCCATAGTCCGCGTCGACACGGGGCGTGATCTGCTTCGCCGTCAGCGTCACGGTCAGCTCGTCGCCCGGATTGACCGGCGTCAGGAAGCGCAGATTCTCCAGCCCGTAGTTCGCCAGCACCGGGCCGGGAGCGGGATCGACGAAGAGGCCGGCCGCGAGCGACACCACCAGATACCCATGAGCGACGATGCCCTCGAAGAACGGATTCGCCGCCGCGGCCGCCTCGTCGGTGTGCGCGTAGAACCGGTCCCCAGTGAACTCGGCGAAATGATCGATATCCTCGCGGGTCACCGTGCGCGGGCCGGCGACGACGGTGTCGCCCACCCGCAACTCGGCCAGCGACTTGCGGAACGGGTGTACGGACTCGTCGGCCCGCGGCGCACCCGTCACCCACCGGTTGGTGACGCCGGCCAGCACCTTCGGCGACGCCTGGACCGCGGTGCGCTGCATGTGTTGGAACACGCCGCGCATGCCGCCCATCTCCTCGCCACCCCCGGCGCGGCCGGGGCCGCCGTGCACCAGGGTCGGCAGCGGCGAGCCGTGTCCGGTCGACTCCTTGGCGTTCTCCGCGTCCAGCACCAGCACGCGTCCGTGCCACGGCGCGACCCCGACCACCACGTCGCGGGCGAAGTCGGCGTCCCCGGTCACCACCGAGCCGACAAGGCTGCCGGCACCCCGCGCCGCCAGCTCCACCACCTCTGGCGTCGACGTATACGGGAGCAGTGTGGAGACGGGCCCGAACGCCTCCACCTGATGCGGTTCGGCCCGATCCACGTCGTCGGCGCGGAGCAGGACGGGCGAGACGAACGCGCCGCGCTCGGCGTCGGCGTCCACCAGGTCCACCCGCTCCGGATCCCCGAACACCACGTGTGCGGCGTCCGTCAGCGCCTTCAGCGACCGCCGCACCTCCTCGCGCTGCTCCAGGCTCGCCAATGCGCCCATTCGCACGTCCGGGTTCCTCGGATCACCGACCGCGACCTTGGCCAGCCGGTCCGTCGCGGCCTCGGCGACGTCGTCGAGGCGTTCGGCTGGGACGAACGCGCGCCGGATGGCGGTGCATTTCTGGCCCGCCTTCACGGTCATCTCGGTGACGAGCTGCTTGACGAAGAGGTCGAACTCGGTGGTTCCTGGCACGGCGTCCGGCCCGAGCACGGAGAGGTTGAGCGAGTCGGCCTCGGCGTTGAACCGGACCGCGTTGCGGACGACGGCGGGATGGGTGCGCAGCCGCTGTGCCGTCGACGCGGACCCGGTGAACGACACCAGGTCCTGATCGGTGAGATGGTCGAGAAGGTCGCCGGCGCTGCCACAGACCAGCTGCACCGATCCCTCGGGCAGCAGCCCCGACTCGACGATCAGCTCGACCAGGCGCTGGGTCAGGTATGCGGTCTGGCTCGCGGGCTTGATCAGGGTGGCGACCCCGGCCAGGAACGCCGGCGCCAGCTTCTCCAACGGTCCCCACACGGGGAAGTTGAACGCGTTGATCTGGACGGCCACGCCGCGCGCCGGTGTCAGGATGTGCTGACCGACGAACGTGCCACCCTTACCCAAGGGCTCGACCGACCCCTCGACGTAGACGGTGTCGTTCGGCAGCTCGCGCCGGCCCTTGCTGCCGTACGAGAAGAGCACGCCGATGCCGCCGTCCACATCGAACCTGGCGTCGTAGAGCGTGGCTCCGGAGCGGTGCGAGAGCGCGTAGAGCTCGTCCCGGTGCTCGCGGAGATGGACTGCGAGGTGCTTGAGCATCAGCGCCCGCTCGTGGAAGGTCAGCCCTCGTGTGGCCGGTCCGCCCACCTGCCGGCCGTATTCCAGCACCGCGGCCATGTCGATGCCGGCCGAGGAGATGCGCGCCACTTCGTCTCCGGTCACCGCATCGTGCAACGGTGCACCCTCCTGCACGGGCGCACGCCACTCGCCCCCGACGTAGCTCGGCAGTACGGTCATCGGCCGACCTCCTTGTCGCTCGTCCCTTGCCATGGTAGCGAATTACCAACCGAACGTTCAGGAAGTGATGCTAACGTACGGCCATGGTGAACGGAAGCGCTGATGAATCGGTCCTTCTGACCCGGGACGGGGCGGTCGCAACGGTCACGCTGAACCGCCCGGACCGTGGCAACGGGCTGACCAACCGGATGAAAGACGCGCTCAGAGAGGCGCTGCAGGAGACCGCCGAAGACGCCGCCATCCGCGCCGTGGTGCTCACCGGCGCGGGCCGCTCATTCTGCGTCGGACAGGACCTGGTCGAGCATGCCGAGGCACTCGAGCACGACCTGTCCACTGCACTGGCCACGGTGGAACGGCACTACAACCCGATCGTCACCTCGTTGACCACCATGGCCAAGCCCGTCATCGCCGCGATCAACGGCGCCTGTGTCGGAGCCGGCCTGGGCTTCGCCCTGGCCTGCGACGTCCGGATCGCCTCGGACGCGGCCAAGTTCGGCACCGCTTTCACCGGCATCGGGCTGACCTGCGACTCCGGACTCTCCGCGACGCTGGCGCGCGCCGTCGGCACCGCACGAGCGAGCGAACTCATCATGTTGAATGAGACGTTCACCGCTGCGGAAGCCCATGAGTGGGGGCTGGTAGGCCGCGTCGTCCCGTCTGACGAGCTCACCCACGCCACCACGGAACTCGCGACACGGCTCGCGGCCGGTCCGACGCTGGCGTACGCGGAGGCCAAGCGGGCGATCACGGGGGCCTGGCCGGCTCCACTCGGCGACGTACTGAAGGCGGAGGCCGCCGCGCAGAACCGGCTCGGGCTCACCCGCGATCACCGCAACGCCGTGCAGGCATTCCTGGCCAAGGAGAAGCCCACCTTCACCGGCGAATAGCGCAGTCCGCGGCGCGCTCGAAGCGATCAGCTCCGCGACGCGAACCACGGTTCGCGCAGGTCGAGATAGCGGATGTCCTCGATCAACGCCGTCTCCTCGTCGAGGAGGCGGCGCGCTTCCTCTCCGAGTTCCTTGCGCTCGCCTTCCCGCGCCTCCGCCTCGCTGGTGAAGGCCACGGTCTCGGTCACGATGCCCTCGTCGTCGATGGCGACGGTCGCGCCGATGATCTCCGGGCGCTCACGCGCAAGGACGGACGCCGACTCTTCGGTCAAGGCGAACAGCCGGTCGCGGTCGCGCACCCTTCCTTGCAGCACCTGGACGAATCCTGCCTGGTCCGAGCCGCCCTCGAGCAGCGTTGCGACATCCGTGCAGTCACGGAACGTCACCTCGCTGTCGAAGGACCGTGCAGCCTCCCGCCACCACGCGTCCTGCTCCGGCCGCTGGCTGTTGTGCCGTGCGGCTTCTTCCGATTCGAAGCGGACCACTCCGACGAACAATCCGTCGTCGGTGATGCCGTAGGTCGCGCCGAGCCAGCCGTCCGCGCCTGGGGCCAGTTCTTCCCGCCACGCGTCCATCGCTGCTCGCAATGCTTGCTCGGAACCCACGCGACCTTCGATGACTTGGACGTACATGACGACCCCCTCGAAGCCGTCCCTGGACCCCCCGACGACGCCCGCGAAGGGACGGCGATGCGATTCAGGGTACGCCTGCGACACACACCGGTCGAGACTTCGCCGGTAGCATCGCACGCTCGGCACGATCCCGAGAGCGCTCCGGGGCATACGGAGACGTTCAGTCCCAGTGGTAGAAGCCGTGCCCGGCCTTCTTACCCAGCTCGCCTCGCGCCACCTTGTCGCGGAGCAGTTGCGGCGGAGCGAACCGCTCACCGAGCTTCACGTGCAGGTATTCCGCGACCGCGAGCCGCACGTCCAGGCCCACCAGATCGGTCAACCGCAGCGGCCCCATCGGATGCCGGTAGCCCAGCTCCATGGCGTGGTCGATCGCCGCGGCGTCGGCCACGCCCTCCTCCAGCATCCGGATCGCTTCCAGACCGAGCGTGACGCCCAGCCGGCTGGTGGCGAATCCGGGCGAATCCCGCACCACGACGTCGGTCTTGCCGAGGGAGCGCACCCACTGTACCGCGAGATCGCGCACGTCGTCCCTGGTCTGCCTGGCACACACGATCTCGACCAGCTTGGACGCGGGCACCGGGTTGAAGAAATGCAAACCGAGAAATCGCTCCGGCAGCTCCAGAGCGCTCCCTAGTTCGGCTATCGAGAGCGAACTCGTGTTGCTGGCCAGGACCGCACCCGCCGGCAGCGCCTTCTCCGCGGCAGCGAGGATCGCCACCTTCAACTCCGGTTTCTCCGGCACCGCCTCCACGACGAGCTGCACGGTGGATGGGATCCCGTCGATCTGCGTGATCAGGTGGATGCGCTGCATCACCGCCTCCGCCGGTACCGGCAGTTTGCCTCGCTCGGCCGTGCGTGCCAGCCCCGCGGCGATCCGGTCGCGGGCCGCCTCCGCCGCCGCTCCGTCGCTCTCGACGACCGTGACCTCGGCGCCTACGGTCGCGTAGACCTGCGCGATTCCCGCCCCCATGGTGCCGCCGCCGATCACCGCCACCCGTTCCAGAACTGTCATGTGCGCCGCACCGTCCCCCTCCACCGTCACACCGCCTCGATCAGCAGCGATACACCCTGGCCGACGCCGACGCAGAGCGTGGCCAGTCCGCGCCGGGCGCGCTCACGCTCCATCCGACCTAGCAGCGTCACCAGGATCCGCGCCCCCGAGCAGCCGAGCGGATGCCCGAGGGCGATCGCCCCACCGTCCGCGTTGACCCGCTCCTCGTCCAGTTTGAGCCGCCGGATCACGGCCAGGCTCTGCGCGGCGAACGCCTCGTTCAGTTCGACCGCATCCACGTCGTCCGCCGTCAGACCGTGGCGCGCGAGCAGCTTCTGCGTCGCCGGCACCGGCCCCAGACCCATCAGATGAGGAGCGACGCCCGCCGACGCCGCCCCCACCACCCGCGCCCGCGGCGTCAGGCCGTGCCGCCGGACGGCGTCCTCTCCCGCCAGCACCAACGCCGCCGCACCGTCGGCGAGCGACGACGACGAACCTGCGGTGACGATGCCGCCGTCGCGGAAGACCGGGCGCAGCCGGGCGAGCTTCTCCGCCGTGGTGTCCCGGCGCGGCCCCTCGTCGACGCTGACCGCGCCGTCCTTGACCGGGACCGGCACCATCTCGGACTCGAAT
This sequence comes from Phytoactinopolyspora halotolerans, assembly GCF_010550675.1. GTDB lineage: Bacteria > Actinomycetota > Actinomycetes > Jiangellales > Jiangellaceae > Phytoactinopolyspora > Phytoactinopolyspora halotolerans. Next base: position 236,566 of record NZ_JAAGOA010000008.1, read on the forward strand.
CGGCCGGCGTCGGTCGCGGCGACGGCGCGCTGGTGGCTGCGCAGCGCGAACTCGTCGCACTCGGCTCTGCCGATCCCGTCGAGGGCGGCGACCTCCTCCGCCGTCTCGCCCATCGAGAGGGTGATCTTCCGCGTGTCCGGCCCGGACGATGGCGGGACCGTTCCGTCGTGCTCGGCGAAGCGCGGGTTGGTGAACCGCCATCCCAGCGACGTGTCGCTGACCTCGCCCGGCCGGGCCCATGGCGTGCCGGGTTTGGCCATCACCCACGGCGCCCGCGTCATCGATTCGACGCCGCCGGCGACGACGACGTCCGCCTCGCCGGTCCGGATGCTCTGCGCGGCGGAGGCGACCGCCGTGAGCCCGCTGGCACACAACCGGTTCACGGTGTAGCCGGGGGTCTCGTCCGGGAGTCCGCCTAGCAGGACCGCCATCCGCGCCACGTTGCGGTTGTCCTCGCCCGCCTGGTTCGCCGCACCGAGGATGACCTCGTCCAGCGCGTCACCGGGAACGCCCGCACGTTCGACGACGGCGCCAACGGTCAGCGCCGCGAGATCGTCCGGCCGCACGCCGGCCAACGCTCCGCCATACCGCCCCTGCGGCGTACGGAGACCATCGATGATGAACACCTCGGACACGGCGCCTCCCTTGACATCATCGCGTGCCCTGCTTTACTTGTCGACACATTATTAACCGTCCATTCGGTCAGTAAGCAAGGCTGGAGGGAGCCAGTGCCGCCATCGGCCGAAGACCATCGAAACCCCGCCCGGACGATGTTCGACGCGGACTATGCCTCGCAGTCCCTCGGCATCGAACTGGTCGACGTCGGCGCCGGTACGGCGACCACCACCATGACCGTCACCAAGACGATGGTGAACGGGCACGACATCGCCCACGGCGGTTACCTGTTCCTCCTGGCGGACACGGCGTTCGCCTGCGCCTGCAACAGCTACGGGCCGACGACGGTCGCCGCCGGTGCGGAGGTGTCGTTCGTGGCGTCCGCCCGCCTCGACGACCGGCTGACCGCCGTCGCCGGCGAACGCACCCGCTACGGCCGCAACGGCATCTACGACGTGACGGTCTACCGGGACACTCCGAGCGGACGAGAGGTCGTCCTCGAATTCCGCGGACGGAGCCGCACCATCCAGCGAGAAGGTGGATCAGCATGACGATCGCGCACGACGGCGTGCCCTCGAGCCGGCCGACCACGACCTCGACGGATCTGGACACGGCCGAACGGCTGAGCATCGACGAGCTGCGCGCGCTGCAACTCGAACGGCTGCAATGGACGCTGCGCCACGCGTATGAGCACGTGCCGCACTACCGGCGCGCGTTCGACGCGGCCGGGGTGCATCCGAGCGACTGCTCGACCCTCGACGACCTCGCCCGGTTCCCGTACACCACCAAGGACGATCTGCGGGAGAATTACCCGTTCGGGATGTTCGCGGTACCCCGGGAACAGGTCAGCCGGATCCACGCATCGAGCGGCACGACCGGCCGGCCGACCGTCGTCGGGTACACCGCCGCGGACCTCGAGACGTGGGCGAGCGTCGTCGCACGGTCCATCCGCGCCGCCGGCGGAAGACCCGGGGACATCGTGCACGTCGCCTACGGCTATGGCCTGTTCACCGGCGGGCTCGGCGCGCACTACGGCGCCGAGAAGCTGGGCTGCACCGTCGTACCCGCGTCCGGAGGCATGACCACTCGGCAGGTGCAGCTGATCAACGACTTCACGCCGACGATCATCATGCTCACCCCGAGTTACATGCTCACCTTGCTGGACGAGTTCGAGCGGCAGGGGCTGGACCCGCGGGCGTCGTCGCTCAAGGTCGGCATCTTCGGCGCGGAGCCATGGACCGAGGCCATGCGGGAGGAGATCGAGGCGCGCGCCGGCATCGACGCGGTGGACATCTACGGGCTCTCCGAGGTGATCGGGCCCGGCGTCTCGCAGGAGTGCATGGAGACCAAGGACGGCCTGCACATCTGGGAGGACCACTTCTATCCGGAGATCGTCGACCCGCTCCGCGACACCGTGCGCGCCGACGGCGAGGAGGGCGAGCTGGTCTTCACATCACTGACCAAGCAGGCGATGCCGATCGTCCGCTACCGGACCCGCGACCTCACCCGGCTGCTGCCCGGCACCGCCCGGCCGGCATTCCGCCGCATGGAGAAGGTCACCGGCCGCAGCGACGACATGATCATCGTGCGGGGCGTGAACCTCTTCCCCACACAGATCGAGGAGATCGTGCTGCGTACGGGCGGCCTGACGCCGCATTTCCAGCTCCAGCTCACCCGCGCGGGACGGATGGACCGGCTGACCGTACAGGTCGAGGCCGAGCCGGACGCATCCGGCGAACGACGGGCCGCCGCGGCCGCTGACGTCGTCCGCGCGGTCAAGGACGGCATCGGCGTCAGCGTGGAGGTGGACGTCGTCGATCCGGAGACCCTGGAACGTTCGATGGGCAAGTTGCGGCGCATCAAAGACCTGCGCCGCGCGGACTGAGGCGAAACGCCCGACTCGATGGGGATACTGGTGACCATGCCCACTGCACAGCCGCCCACCAAAGCCGTCCGCCGGGGCCGGCCTGGATACGACCTGGAGTCGCTGCTTCAGGTCGCGACGAGATTGTTCAACGAACGCGGCTACGACGGCACCAGCATGGAGGACCTCTCCCGCAAGCTCGGCATCACCAAATCGGCCATCTACCACCACGTACCGAGCAAGCAGGAGCTCTTGCGGCTCGCCGTCGATCGGGCGCTCGACGGCCTGTTCGAGGTGGCGGACCAGGTGGAGGCGATGCCCGGGCGGGCGATCGACCGGCTCGAGCACCTGGTGCGTGGCAGCGTCGGCGTGCTCGTCGACCGGCTCCCGTACGTGACGCTGCTGCTGCGGGTACGCGGCAACACCAAGGTGGAGCGGGACGCGTTGGCACGTCGCCGGGAGTTCGATCGATTCGTCGCGGAACTGGTCAAGCAGGCTGAGACGGAGGGCGACATCCGGCCCGACATCGATCCGAACGTCACCGCACGGCTGCTGTTCGGGCTCGTCAACTCGCTGATTGAATGGTACCGCCCGAGCCGGGGGACGGACGGAGCCGAACTGGCCGATGCGGTCTGCAAGATCACCTTCGACGGTATGCGAGTCCGAAATGGTCGCTGACACGCTCACCTTCGACGCCGCCGACGGAACGCGCCTGGCCTACCGCCGCATCGGTACGGGGAAGCCACTGGTCTGCATTCCCGGCGGGCCCATGTTGCCCTCGGCTGAGCTCGCCGATCTGGGTGGCTTGTCCGCGTATCGGACGTTGATACTGCTGGACCTGCGCGGCACCGGGGATTCGGCGGCGCCGGCGGACCCGTCGACGTATCGGTGCGACCGGCTCGTCGACGACGTTGAAGCGCTACGCACGCACCTGGCATTGGACCGCATCGATCTGCTCGCGCACTCCGCCGGTGCCTCGTTGGCGCTCCTCTATGCCACCCGATACCCCGAACGGATCGACCACCTGGCCCTGATCACACCCAGCGCACGGCCGGTCCGGCTGGAGATCTCCGACGACGATCGCCGGCAGGTCGCCGAGCTGCGCCGCGACGAGGCCTGGTTCCCCGACGCTTACGCCGCACTCGAACGGATCCAGTCCGGAAGCGCCACCGAGACGGACTGGAGCGCGATCATGCCGTTCACGTACGGCAGCTGGGACCAGGTAGCCCAGGCACACGCGGCGCGAGCAGACGAACAGCGGAACGTGGAGGCGGCCGGCATCTACTACTCGGACGGCGCCCTCGACCCGGAGTCCACCACGGCGTCCCTCGCGGACCTCCAGGCGCCCGTCTTGGTTGTCGCGGGCGAGTATGACGTCGCGCTCCCGGCGCACCGTGCCGCCGACTACGCCCGTCTATTCGCCCATGCCGACGTCGCCGTCCTGCCGCAGGCAGGCCACCAGCCCTGGCTCGACGACCCGGGACGGTTCGCGCAGACCGTGAACGCCTTTCTCGACTGAGGCGGACGCAGCGCGTGATCGGCCGACCGTATGGCTCGTAGACTGCGAATATACGCCCGCGTACGGGAGGACTTGGACCCATGCCCAGCGCTGTGATCATCGACGCCGTCCGCACCGCCTCCGGCAAGGGCAAACCGGACGGTGCGCTTTCCGAGGTCCATCCGGTCGAGCTGCTGGCGACGACGCTGCGCGCGCTGCTCTCCCGCAACGACGTCGACCCGGCCGTCGTCGACGACGTGATCGCCGGCTGCGTCTCGCAATCCGGCGAGCAGTCGATCAACATCGGCCGCAACGCACTGCTGGCGGCAGGGCTCCCGGAGTCGGTGCCGGCCACCACCATCGATCGGCAATGCGGCTCCAGCCAGCAAGCCGTCCACTTCGCGGCTCAGGGCGTGCTGGCCGGCGCATACGAGGCGGTGATCGCCTGCGGCGTGGAGTCGATGAGCCGGGTGCCGATGTTCAGCAACACCCAGGGCAAGGATCCGTACGCCCCACTCGCCGAGCGCTACCCGGAGGGCCTGGTCCCGCAGGGAATCAGCGCCGAACTGATCGCTGCCCGCTGGAAGCTCAGCCGGGAGGAGCTGGATGCCTTCGCCGCGCTCTCGCACGAGCGCGCGGCTGCCGCGACGAGAAGCGGCGCGTTCGAGGGCCAGATCGTTCCGGTCGGCGAGCACACCGTCGACGAGACGATCCGGCCGACGACCACCCCCGAAGGCCTGGCGGGTCTGAACCCGTCCTTCTCCGATCCTGCCCTGGCCGAGCGGTTCCCGGAGATCACCTGGTCGATCACGCCGGGCAACGCGTCCCCGCTGACCGACGGCGCCTCCGCCGTGCTGATCATGGACGAAGACCGGGCCGCGACTCTGGGCCTGCGGCCACGCGCGCGGTTCCACTCCTTCACCGTCACCGGCAGCGATCCCTTGATGATGCTCACCGGGATCATGCCTGCCACCGAGAAGATCCTGGCCCGCTCCGGCCTCGGCATCGGTGATCTCGACGCGTACGAGGTCAACGAGGCATTCGCCCCCGTGCCGCTCGCGTGGTTGCGCGAGTTCGACGCCGATCCGGAGCGGCTCAACCCCAACGGTGGCGCGATCGCCCTCGGGCATCCGCTCGGCGCGTCCGGGACCAAGCTGCTGACGACGCTGGTCAACCACCTGGAAGCCACCGGCGGCCGCTACGGGTTGCAGACGATGTGCGAAGGCGGCGGGATGGCGAACGCCCTGATCATCGAACGCCTGTAGGCACGGCATGGCGGGTCGCCCTCGCCATAGAGCGAACTCCGGCCCACCTGATGTGATGGACCCTGAGTGCGCCGACTGTCAGTTGCTATTCTCCGCTCTGTCGCTCCGCTCGCCGAAGACCCCGGGTGACCATAAATTCCACTGCACGGTTCATATTGATCGGAACCACGGACTTTCCGGGATGCATGTTGGGCCACACCCGCACCAACTCATCAACGAATCCCTGACCCACATCGTCGATGCCGGTGAAGTCGACCTCAACTATTTCGAAATCAGACTCTAGCCCGTCAAGAAGGCGTCTCGCCTCACTCCGCGACACAAACATCGTTCCCAACTCAAAGAGACGCACGGTCGTACGCGTGCGCACAAATTCCGAGTCGTCGGTGAATTGGCGGAACACATCGCCAATGACCCGCTCTGTATGTGGGTCAAGCTGACAGACAACTGCCGTCCCCGCAGCAACCGGGGCAGCACCCAAAGCCATGTCATCGCGCAGGTTATCGACCGTCCAGCGGATACCAGATGACGTGATGCGAAAGAGATCGACGACCTTAGAAGTAAAGAATATGCCTTCGCCCGTATGCCGCGCTGGGTCGGTGGTTCGTTTCCCCTTGGATAACTCCTGAATCGCCTCAAAGTCGCTCGCAAGATGTAACCCACTGCGAAGTCTCTGAAACGCCCCGATGCCATCGTCACGCATCTCGAAGCACCAAAGGTCCTCGCTTACCCACCAGCGAATCTCTACTACTCGGCCGCTGGAGTGGTCGATCGCATTGTTTAGCATTTCCATGAAGGCATATGCGGCTATCTTGCCCGCTGGACTGGCGCTATCGAGTTCCAGATTCTTGCATATATCTCGCCACACCTCATGCTCTTCCAAGCCTTCCAAGGCAAGCTCTTGGCGCCAGTCAGCAGGGCGTCCAGGCGTCACGGCCGCGGCGGTGCGGCTCCCGAGGGCACGGCGTGCAACCGCTGCTCTGACTTCCGCCAAGTCGAAGAGGCGATGCCCACCGGTGGTTCGCGACGAAGGGATCTCTCCAGAGTCAGCCAACTGCCGAATCCGGCTTGGTGAGAGCCCCAGCTCACGCGCCACATCTGAGACGCGCACGAGCCGCACCACATCGCTCTTCCCTACGTCTTCCATCATCCGACAGAGAACCTACACCTCGAGTGGAATTTCTTTTACCGGCAAACCTACACCTCCCCTGTAGTTTATGCGCACTCTGCAGGCAAGGTTCACGGGATCGCGGTCGTGTTCGTCACCACACGTGGGTGTATACGCTTCGGCCCCCTCTCACCCATCGACAGACGACATGGCACGCTGGACCTGCACGACGAGGATTGGAAGGGCTCGCCCAGATGGTGCCGTGGCAAGGCATTCTCGTGTTCGCGCTGCTCGGTGTCGCCTGCACGGCGGGCGCCGGATACCGGCTGCACAAGGAACGGATCCTGCGCAGCCGCGGCGCGCGCACACTGGCGGTCGTGGTGGCCCACGATGAGCACTACGGGGTCTCCGGCGGCGGCATCACCGCGCGGAACCGCTCCGGCGACCCTGGCACGCCGACGCGCAGGCCGTGGGCGGTGTCGACCGGGGATCCCCACCTCGTCTCCGCTCCGATCGTCGAGTTCACGACGGTGGATGGGCGGACGGTGCGCGCACGCTCCCGAGTGAGTTCGAACACCAGCGTCGCGGTACCCGGCCGGGTGATGACGGTCTACTACGACCCGGACGACCCGGAGGACGTCGCGATCGTCGGTCACGGCCGCGGCGTCCTCCGGGTGTTCGCGCTCATCGGCGTCCTCCTGCTCATCACGACAGGGTTGCTGCTGGTGGTCTCCGAGGACACGCTGAACACCGCGGTCCCGGTCGCGGTGCCGCTCATTCTCGGCAGCGTGTTCTTCAGCATCGGAGCCTACGGCGTCGGCCGGGTGTGGGCGCTGCGTCGGCGGGGGACCGTCACCGAGGGGACCGTCGTCGGTGAGACCACCACGAGCACCCGTGAAGGGCTGACTCTACGGCATCCCGTGGTGCGGTTTCGGACCACCACCGGCCACGACATCGAGACAGCATCCGAACGCGGCACGCTGCGGCGACGTGCGCAGCCGGGCCAGTCCATCCGGCTCCGCTACCACCCCGACGATCCGTACCGCGTGCTGCTCGTCGGCGACGGCGCCCGGCCGCTGTTCTGGATCTTCGCCCTCGTAGGCCTGACCGTCCTCACCGCCACGGTCACCATCGCCACGTTCATACTCACCCGCTAACCCCACCCCACACCCGCCCTAAATGATCATGTGAAGTGGGTTTTCTCGTGCCGTACCAGGTCTGCAGACATGGGGGTGCTGGAGAAAACCCACTTCACATGATCATTTAGGTGACGGTCGTGCGGACAGCGACTCGCCGGCGCTTCCGCCCCAAGCTCAAGGGCGGCCCAGCGGCCCCCCAAATGTCCGCGAACCGTGGTCGCTGTCCGCACGACACGTTCATCGTGCCCGGCGCCGCTTTCATCCCACTTTGTTGGTGCTTTCGGCGAGTTTGAGCCGCAGATCCTCTGCCTCCGGAGCTTGCAGACTCCGGAAGATGTCGTACGCCTGTCGCCAGTGCTCGGCCGCGTCCTCAAGGTCGCCGCGGCGCGCGCAGATCTCCCCGAGTCCGGCCCGGGCACGTGCCTCCTCGTGCCTGATCCCTACATCGCCGGCGACCGCCAGCGCCTCCCGGTGAGCACGCTCGCCCTCGGCGACCTCACCCGCGGCCACGTGGACCTCCGCCAGGCCGTTCAGCGCCCGCGCCTCCAGATCGTGATCCCCGGTGGTCCGGGCGGATACCAACGCCTCCTGGTGATGTCGCGCAGCCTGAATGACGTCGCCGAGCTGCAGATACACCGCGCCGAGATGGTCCAGCACGTAGGCACGCACGTTGTGGATGCCGCTGTCCCGCGAGAGCGTCAGCACCCGGTGGGCGTACTCGATCGCCTCCTGCAAACGTCCGGCGTCCCGGCAGACCTTGACCAGGTTGACCAGGGCATGCGCCTGCCCGGGCCGGTTGCCGCTCTCCTCGGCGATGGTGAGCGCCTGTTCCAAACACTCGAACGCCTCCGCCCGGCGGCCCTGTCGGCGGTAATTGAAGGCGAGATTGCACAGCGGCTTGACCTCGAGCGGACGGCAACCGGCGGCCCGGAACAGCTCCAGTGAGCGCTGCAGGTGTTCCACCGCCTCGTCGACCCGGCCGACGATGTGTTCGACGCCTGCCAGGTCATTGAGGATTCCGGCCTGAAGTTTGGTGTTGCCCAGCTCGGTATGGAGCGCGAGCGCCCGCTCCAGGTACTCGGTGGCTTCGTCGTAGCGGTCCATCCGGTGGCTGACCAGCCCGACGGCGCGCAACGCGATCCCCTCGCCGGTACGATCGTTCCGCCGACGGGCCTCCTCCAGCGCGGTCGTGTGCAGCCGTCGCGAATCGTCGAGGAAGGAGCCCAGGTCGAGGAACCGCCACAAGATCGCCGAGATATCCGTGGCGTATTCGCCCAGCCCCATCTCGACTGCCCGGTCGGCGAGGGTCACCAGATTGGGCCGTTCCGTTTCGAGCCAGCGCACGGCGGATTCGTAACTGTCCAGGTTCGGTGCCGTCGCCACGCTGGGCGCGAACCCGGGACGGATCTCCGCCTCCTGCGGGGCGAAGATCTCCATCGCCCGCCATGCGGTGTAGACGTAGTAGTCGAACAGCCGAGCCAACGCGGACCGTCGTTCCTCTTCCCCCTCGGTGGTCACAGCCAACTCGGCCGCGTACACCCGGAGCAGGTCGTGCAGCCGGTACCGGCCGTCCGTCGTCTCGTCCACCAGGTGGGCACGCGCGAGCGTCGCAATCGACTGCTGAGCCGCATGGATACTCGGGTGTCCCATGAGAGCGGTCAGCGCGTAGAGATCGATGTCGTGTCCGGGGTGCAGGCCGCAGGACCTGAACATCAGCGCCGCATCGTCGTCCAGCTGGCGGTAGGACCACGAGAACACCGCCCGCATCGACGTCTGCTCGTCACCGCCCGCGTCGAGCAGGTCGAGCCGGGGTTCGGCCTGCTCGAGCTCGGCGACGAGGTCCGCCGCCCGGGTACCGGGCCGCTCCCGGATACGTTCCGCGGCGATACGCAACGCCAGTGGCAACCGGGCACAATGCTCGATCAATCGGGTGGTCGTGGCCGCGTCCACATCACGCGCCCGGCCCATCAAGCCGTCGACGAGGCCCTGTGCCTCACCGACGGTCATCCGGTCCAGGCCCACCCGGTGTGCGCCTTCCCGCACCACCAGGCCGCTCAACGCGTCTCTGCTGGTCACCACGACGAAGCACGACGAGGCGCCGGGAAGCAGCGGGCGCACGTGTTCCACGGTCGCGGCATTGTCCAGGACGATCAGCACGCGGCGCTGATCGAGCAACGACCGCAACCGCGCCGCGCGCTCGTCCACATCCTGCGGAATCGCCGCGCCCTCGACCCCGAAAGCACGCAGAAAGCCGGCCAGCACGTCGAACGACGGGATCGGCTGGCCCGGGCCGTACCCACGAAGGTCCACGTAGAGCTGACCGTCGGGAAACCGATCCTTGATCTCGTGCGCCCACCGCACGGCCAGCGCGGTCTTGCCGACGCCGGCCGTTCCTGCGATGACCGCGATCCGAGCGCCATCGTTGTCCTGCAGCAGCCGGTCCAACTCCGCCAGCTCGGCATCTCGGCCGACGAAGCCGGAGACATTGTGCGGGAGTTGGGCGGGGACCGTCCGCGGCGGTACCCGTACCGCCTCGCCGATCGGCTCGCCCGCCAGAATCTGTCGCTCCAGAGCATGCAGTTCGGGGCCAGGTTCCAGACCGAGCTCCTCGACGAGCATCTCCCGGGCCGTGCGGTACACGGCAAGCGCGTCGGCCTGCCGCCCGCCCTTGTAGAGCGCCGTCATCAGCAGTGCCTGCAGCCGCTCCCGCAACGGGTGCTGCCTGGCCAGTTCAGTGAGTTTGCCGACGGCAGACGCGTGCCGGCCACAGGCGATCTCGGCGGCGTAGAGCTCTTCCATCGCCACCATGCGCAATTCCTGAAGCCGATCCGCCTCGCCGGTGAGTTCATGGAAGTCGACGCCTTGGTACGGCGTGCCCCGCCACATATCCAGCGCCTTACGGATCAACGACGTGCACCGTTCCGGCTCCGCCGTCGCGACCTCGATCGCCTCGGTGACCAGCGACTCGAACCGCTCCGCATCCAGCTCACCCGGGAGCACCGTCAACCGGTAGCCGCCCGGATCGAACACGACTCGCTCCGGCTCCCCCAGCGTCTGCCGCAAGCGGTGCACATGCAGTTGCAGCCTCTGCAGCGCGCGATCGTCGGGCTCTCCGCCCCACAACGCGTTGGACAGGAGGTCGATCGAGGCCGGGCGGTTCGCGTGCAGCAGCAGCATGCTGACGAGCACACGCTGCATCTGCCCGCTCAACGCCGCCTCCTGGCCGTCGCGGAGAATCCGCACCGGACCGAGGACCTCGAACTCCATATCAACACCAGACTCGTCGAACTAGGGACAGCACAGATCTACGCGGACCACGGCCGGTTCGCTCACCGGTCCTCGCTCCACCGGCGACCTGGGTGATCGATCGGCAGCCGCGCGTTCTCACCATCGTTCACCCGAAGCCATGGTAAGTGCCGGATATGGGAACGATCATCCGTTAGCGCACAATGCCACGACGTCCGCTCGTGCGGCCCGACGACGTCTTCGCAGGCCACGCGCGCCGCATAGCGCCCGGAAAGCGCGCCGAAAGTGCTGGACAATGCCGATCGGCCAGATTGATACGGTGCCGACCACCGACAGATGGCTCGTCTTCCTCGGCTCCGCGATCGTCTTCGCGGTGACTCCGGGGCCGGCGATGCTCTACGTGCTCGCCCGAAGTCTGCACGGCGGACTGCGGGACGGCGTGTTGTCGGCGGTGGGCAACAGCGTGGGGACCATGATCCATGTACTGGCTGCGGCCGTCGGTCTCGCTACACTGCTCGCTGCGTCGCCGGTGCTCTTCGCCGCCGTGAAGTTCCTCGGCGCCGGCTATCTCGCCGTGCTGGGCATCCTCGCCATCCGCAACCGGCGGCAGGGCCATCACTCCGATGCATCCGCCGGCGCGACCACTACGCGTTCGCCGGTGCTGCAGGGGGTGGTCGTCGAGACGCTCAACCCCAAGACGGCGCTGTACTTCATGGCCCTGTTGCCGCATTTCGTCGCTTCCGGGTCGGCTTCCCCCGCGGCGGCGTTCTGCCTGCTGGGTCTGATCGTCGTGGCGATCGCCCTCACCACCGACGTCGTCGTCGCATGTGCCGCCAGCCGCCTGCACGAGCGGCTGGCCGCCGACGCGCGGTGGCAGGTGTGTCAACGGACCGGCAGCGGCGTCGTGATGATCGGCCTGGGCACGTTCGTCGCCGTCACCTGACCGCCGCGGAGCACACGCGAGGCTGTCGCGGATACTCCGCCGTACGACGTCACGGACACTCCGCCGTACGACGTCACGGACACTCCGCCGTACGACGTCACGGATGCTCCACCGTGCCGCGCGTGCGCGACCGCTCCGCGGCGAACGCTACCCAGTGGCTCTCCAGACTCTCCTCCAACGAGGTCGGCGCGGCTTCGAACTCCTCGCCGTCCCGCCACCGCCGGACCCGCTGGGTGAAGTCAGCCATGAGGCCAGCGTCCCCGCCGCCATGGCCGGCGAACGCCTCGGAGACCTCCTCGACGTCGCTGCCCGCCTGCGGATCCACCTGGAGTGTGCCGGTGGCCGGCGACGACGCCAGACCGGCCACGTTCGGCGGCGTGTCCACAAACGAGATCGTCTCGATCCGTCCGGTGCGCGCGTCGCCGTTGATCTGCCCGTGGCTCCCCATCAGGGTGATGGTCCGCGTGTTGTGCTGAGTGAACGCGGAGACGACGACGGACGCCGTCACGCCGTTGGCGAACCGCAGCGCGGTGGTCTGGTGGTCCACGACGTCGTTGTCCATCCGGTAGACGCAGCGCCCGTAGTCGGTCGTCTCCAGCGCCCGGCGACGCCCCTCCGGCGAGGTGTCGTTGGTGATAGCGGTGACCGGCGGCCCGTCGATGGAGGCGAGTTGCTCGATGTAGAACCGCTCGGCGTTGTACGGACAGGTGTCCGCCACCGCGCAGCCGTCGATGCACCGTTCAGTCGAGCCGGCCGGGGCGTGCTCGCGGCGGAAATGCCGACGCTCGCCGAACGAGGCGACCGACACGCACGGTTCGCCCACCAGCCAGCGCAGCATGTCCAGATCGTGGCAGGCCTTGGCGAGCAGCATCGGGCTGGAGTCTTCGGTGCGATGCCAATTGCCGCGCACGTAGCTGTGCGCGAAGTGCCAGTAGGCGATGTTCTCCAGGTGCTGAATGCCCTGCAGCTCGCCGATGCGGCCCTCGTCGAGGACGCGGCGGAGCGCGGCGTAGAACGGGGCATAACGCATGACGTGGGAGACGGTGATGGCTCCCGGCCGCGCCTTGGCGGCCTCCGCCAGCCGTTCCAGATCCTCCGGGGTGGGCGCGACCGGCTTCTCCAGCAGGACGTAGTAGCCGAGTTCCAGCGCACGGATGGTCGGATCGACGTGCTCCCGGTCCGGGGTGGCCACCACCACGGCATCCCATGGTCCCGGTTCGGCGAGCGCGGCCGTCCAGTCGGTGAATCGGCGCGACTCCGGTATGCCGTGCGCCTCGCCCACCCGGGTGCGCCGCTCGACGTCGGGATCCGCGATGGCGACGACGCGCGCCTGGTCCGGATGCTCGAGGCACCATCCCGCGTAGGCGTGCCCGCCCCGGCCACCGGCGCCGAGCACGAGCAGCCGGATGGGGGCACCCTTCGGTTGGCCGGCCGCGGTAGCGTCCCCGGCCGAGCTGGAATTCGACATGATTATCCTTTCTCTGCGCCTGCGGTCAGCCCTTCGACCAGCAGCCGTTCAGCAACGAAGAACAGCGCGATGACCGGCAGCGTCAGCAACACCGACCCCGCCATCAGCACCGTCTCCGAGACGCTGATGTCGTCGAGCTGCGCCAGCCCGAGCGACACGGTCCAGTTGTCCCGCCGTTCCAGCAGGAACAGCAGCGCGAACAGGTACTCGTTCCAGGCGATCATGAACACGTACAGCGACGTGGCCGCGATCGACGGCATCGCCAGCGGCAGCACGATCCGGGTGATCACCTGGCCGCGGTTGCAGCCGTCCACCATGGCGGCGTCTTCAAGCCCTTCCGGGATGGAGCGGAAGTAGTTCCGCAGCATGTAGACACAGACAGGCACGGTCGAGGCGAGGTAGATGATGACCAACGCCCCGAGCTCGCCGCGGAGCCCCATCCGTGAGAACAGCACGAAGAGCGGAATGGCCATCACGATGCCGGGGAACATGTACACCGCGAAGAACGACGTGTTGATCACGTTCTTCCCGGGAAAGCGCAGCCGGGTGGCCGCATAGGCGCCGAGGACGGAGAACAGGACCGTCAGCAGCACCGACCCGATCGCGACGATCAACGAGTTACGGAAGAAGGACAGCAGCCCGTAACCGCCCTCGCTGGGCGACGCGATGACCTTCCGGTACGCCTCCAGGTTCAGCTCTTCCAGCGACGGGATGAAGTCGAGCGGGTCGGACAGCACCGCCTGCAGCGGCCGGACCGACAGCAGGAGCATGTACAGCAGCGGCACGACGCAGATCACCACGATGAACGCCAGCCACAGCACCCGGCCCACACCCAGGACCCGGTTCTCCACCTGTTCTCGCGAGATCATCAGGCGTCACGCTCCTGTTTCAGCACGCCGTACCGGTAGTAGAAGGCGAACGCGGTCACCAGCACGATCGACATGAGCAGGCCCAGCGCGGCCGCACTACCGACGTCGTTGCGATTGATCAGGTAGTTGTAGACCTGTACCGCGACCACCTCGGTGCCCGCGGCGCCGCCGGTGAGCAGGTAGACGTCGTTGAAGTTCTGGAACGTCCAGATGAAGCGGAGCAGTACCAGCAGCGCGATCACGCCGGCCAGCTGCGGCATGATCACGTACCGGAATCGCTGCAGCGGCGTCGCACCGTCGACCCGCGCCGCCTCCTCCAGGTCCTTCGGCATTCCCTGCAGGCGAGCCAGGATGAACAGGAACGCCAGCGGGAACGTCTTCCAGGCCTCGAACGCGATCACCGAGAGCAGCGCCACCGGAAGGTCGAACCCGATGCCCAGCACCTCGAACCGGTGCGAACGCTCGGACAGGAAGCCGATCGGTTCGTCCCAGCCCAAGACGTCCACCCCGAAGACGTTGACCGGGCCGAACTGCGGGTTGAGCAGCGTCCGCCAGACCAGCGCGGCGGACACGACCGGGATGACGTAGGGAAACAGCACCGCAATGCGGATCAGCCCGCGCCCCGCGAACGTCCTGCGCAACGCCAGCGCCGTCAACAGCCCCATCCCCACCGAGAGCGCCGTGCCCGCGATGCTGTAGATCAGCGTGGTCCGCACCATGTCCCACAGCTGCGGGCTGCCCAGGACCACCCGGAAGTTCCGCAACGTCAGCGTGACGTCGAAGACGTTCTGCAGGTCGATCAGCCGCAGCCGCTGGAACGACATGAGGATCGTCCACAGGAACGGCAGCACCACTACCAGCAGCACGATCACCAAGGTGGGGCTGACCAGGCCGAGCCCCAGCCGTGCCTCGCGCGCTCTCAGCCCGAGCGGCCTCCGCCGGCCGCCACGCTTCCTCCCCCGGCGAGGCGCCGGCTCCGCACCCGCGCCCGGCCGCTCGCCGGCCGGCTGGCCGGGCGTCCGCTCCTCGGCCCGGGCCTGCGGCGAATCGTCCTGTTCAGCGGGGGCGTCGTGCAGACCGGGCGGCCGCTCGGACATGTCTTCGTGTCCGCTCCGCCGCATGTGCGTCAACCGAGCTCCGATGCGACCTGCTCAGCGTGCTGGGCCATCTGAGCCGCCGCTTCCTCCGGGGTGATCGATCCGTCCAGGGCCTCGCGAAGGATGTTGCTCAGCTGCAGTTCGCCCCGCAACGCCGTGACCAGCTCACCCTGCCCCTGGGCGATGCCCCAGCTCTCGAAGCCGGTGGCGGCGTCGGCGATGGTCTGCACCGCCTCGTCACCGTAGAGCTCGCCGACGGTCACCGTGTTGCCGCCGGAGCCGACGGCCAGTTCCGTCCAGCCGTCCACGTACGTGGTGTCGCCGGCTTCGGTGCCGGTCCGCATCGGGAACCGTCCCTCCGGGGAGATCGACAGGAAACCCATGTAGCCGTCGTTCAACAGGTAGCGGATCAGCTCCTTCGACGGCTCGACGTCGGCGGTCGAGGTGATGCCGAGGTTGACGGTGATGCCGTACTGGGTGGGCTCGTCACCGGACGGTCCGAGGAACAGCGGCACCATGTCCGTGCGGTCCACCAGCCACCGCTCGTCGTCGGCGCACTCGTCGCACGTCAGCGGGGTATCGGGGAACAGTCCGGCGAGTTCGTCCAACAGGTGCGGCGACCACGAGACCATCGCTGTCTGCCCGGCAAGGTAGTTCGCCCGGGTGGTGTCGACGTCTCCGGCGCCGGCCGGCGCGTATTCCGCGAGATCCATGTAGAACTGGATCGCCTCCACGCACTGCGGACTCTCCAGGGTGATCTCACCGCTGTCGTCGACCAGCTGGCAGTCGTTGGCCAGCGCCATGTGCTCGAACACCTGCGTGGTGAAGCCGTCGCCGCCGGCGGTGCCGAGCGCGAACCCGATCGTCCCGTCTCCGTGCAGAGCATCGGCCGCGGTCAAGGCCTGCTCGTACGTCTCGGGCGGCTCCAGTCCGGCCTCGTCGAACAGGTCGGTCCGGTAGAAGATCATCTGGCCCCATCCGTCGGAGGGAACCGTTGCGTACTCGCCGTCCGGCCTGTCGACGCGGACCAGGTCGAGGGCGCCCTCGCTGAAGGTGTCAGTGCCGAGTTCCTCGATCATCTCGCTGGCTGCGGCCGGATCGAGGATGCCTTCCTGTACCCAGCCGGCGGCCAGCTCGACGCCGTGTACCACCACGTCCGGGAGGTCGCCGGCGGCGGCCGACGAGACCATCGCCTGGGTCAGGTCCGGAGCGCCGACGCCGACAAGCTCGACTTCGATCCCGGTCTGCTCGGTGAAGTCCTCCAGCACCCCTTCCATCGTCGAGATCCGGTCCGCGGTGTCGTAGACGGTCCAGAGCGTGATGCTGCCGCCGCCGTCGCCGGTGCCGGCCGAGCCGTCACCTCCGTCCGAGCCGTCGTCGCCCGAACAGGCCGCCAGAACCAGCGCCGACGCGCCGACGACGCCGAGCACGCCCGGCAGGCCGAACGCTCGTCGACGCCTGCTGTGGCGCGGGCCGGCGAACCGCGGGTCGGATGGCCGCGGGCCGCCGAACCGCGAGGCGCCGCCGTCGACGGTGGACGCATCCGGCCTGTTGCCAGACCGAGGAGTTCGCACGGAGATCCAACGCATGATGTCCCCTTCGCTCGCCTGAGGCGCTCCAGAGAGCCGTGATTGGAGACAGGTTCGCGACGAGTGAGTCATGGTGTCAACGATTCGCACTAGAATGCAAGAAACTGTCGATCATAGTGGGCCATATGACGAATTCCGCCAAGCTGAACGAACTCGACCAGCTGGTGATCGGTGCCTTGCTCGCCCACCCACGGGCCACCCAGGCTCAGGTGGGTCACGCCATCAGCAGCTCCGAGGCCACGGTCTCGCGACGGATGTCACGGCTGTTCCAGTCGGGCATCGTCCGAGTCACGGGCGTTCTCGATGACGAGGCGAGCCATCGGGCGCGATCACTGTTCGTCCGGCTGCGCTGCAGCCCCGGCGCGGCACACGGGGCGGCCCGGCGGCTCGCACAGTGGAAGGAGACCGGATCGGTCAAGCTCCTCACCGGCAGCATCGATTGCGTCGCCGAGCTCAGCTACACGTCGAACGAACACCTGCTGCGGCTCATGATGGAGGAACTGCCGCGCCTGGACGGCGTGGTCGCCACGTCGAGCAACCAGGTCATCCGGCGGTTCTCCACGCCGCACAGCTGGAACCCGGGGCTACTGCCGGAACAGGCGGTGGAAGCGCTGCACGCCGAACGGCTCGATCATTGGAGCGAGCACCCGTATCCGCGCGAGACGCCGCCGCTGTCCGCCCTGGACGAGCAGCTCGTCGAACTTCTGGTGGCCGATGGCCGGCAGGGCTGGCAGGAGCTGGCCAGACGTTGCCAGGTGACACCCAGCACCGCGCGCCGACGAGTCGAATCGCTGATGTCCCGCGGACTGCTTCGGATGCGGACGGTGATCGAGCCGGAGTACATCGGGTTGCCGGTGAACGCGTTCATCTGGCTCAGCATCAACCCCACGCAGCTCGGCGCCGCCGGCGCGGTCCTCGCCGACCACCGCGACGTGCTGATGATCGCGGCCACCACCGGGGACCGGAACCTCTGTGGCGAGATCGCCTTGGCCAGCGACGCCGCTCTCTACGACTTCCTGTCCGGCACGGTCGGCACATTGCCGGGCCTGCTCCACGCCGACGTCGCCGTCGGCCTACGCACCATCAAACGCGCCGCCATGATCCTCCCCCACGACACCACCACAGCACCCACCTAAATGATCATGTGAAGTGGGTTTTCTCGTGCACCCCCATGCCTGCAGACCTGGTACGGCACGAGAGAACCCACTTCACATGATCATTTCGGGCTGGCGAGGCCGATGGGTCAGTCGGAGATGATGATCTGTGCGACGTCGGTCGGCCCGCTGGTGATGCCGTCACTCTCCATGAGGTCGGCCAGCTTCTGCAGCTGCTCCACGTTGGGCTCGGCGTCCCACACCGGCATCGCGACCGCCTCGACCACCTCCACCGGAACCTCGGTGTAGGTCGGTACCTTCTCGACCAGGAGCTCACGGTTGTCCTGGACCTCATCGACCGCCGCCGCCAGCGCGCGCCGGAACGCCTGGATGACCTCGGGGTTCTCGTCCGCGAACTGCTCGGTGGTCACCCAGCCCGCGACCGGCATGTCCGCAACCGGACCGCTGAACAACTCCACCAGCACTCGGTGACCGGCCTCAAGCGCACCGGCCTGGAACGGCTCCACCTGCCAGATCGCATCGACGTCGCCACGGTCGAGCGCCGCCTGCATATCCGGATAGGCAAGCTCGACGAACTCGACCGCGTCCGGGTCGCCCCCGGCGTCGGTGACGAGCGCATTGACCGCCACGGTACCGATGTTCTCGAGGTTGTTCACGGCCACGCGGCCGCCCTCGAGATCAGCCGCACTCTGGAACGTGGAATCCTCGCGCACCATGATGGCGTGATCCGCGGCGCCGACGTCGTTGCCCGCAATGATCCGCAGCGGGAGGCCCTGCTCCACAGCGAGGATGATCGAGGCGAAGTTCCCGTACGTGATGTCGTACTCGCCGGCGACCAACGACGGAATGGCTTGAGCCCCGCCCGCGGTCTGCTCCAGCGTGATGTCGAGCCCTTCGTCGGCGAAGATGCCCGCCTCCTCGGCATGCACCGCCGTCACGGTGTGAACCAGCGGAAAGTATCCGACGGTGAGCTCCTCTACTCCGTCAGGTCCGCCGGTTCCGGCGCCGGCCGGGTCACCGGGCGAACCAGCGTCAGGGTCACCGTCCGAGCCGCCGCATCCGGCCAGAACCATCACCGCAGCCGAGGCGGCTGCCAGTACCAGGAATCCCTGGTTGCGCTTGTTCAGAAACATCGTCGTTCCCTCCAACATCGTGGTTCGCTACGTCGTGGTGAAAATGGCCGCCCGGGTCACTCGTCGGCGAACGTGTGCGCCAGCACCCAGGACGGGAATGAGGCGATCTTGGCGTCGATCACCAACGGTGCCCGCCTGGACGCGGCCAGCCAGCGATCGAGACCGGCGAGATCGTCCACGGACCGCACGGTCAGCGCGGAGCAGCCGAAGCCGGCGGCGATGGCCGCGATGTCGGTGCTCGGAAACCGGACGATATCCACGGGCTCCCCGTCCGGGGCGAAGTGGTGCACTTCCGCCCCGTAGGCGTCGTCGTTGTAGACCAGAACGACCAGCGGGAGCTCCAGCCGTACCGCCGTATCCAGTTCGGTGAGACTCATCATGAAACCGCCGTCGCCGACACCGACGACGGTCAGCCGGTCCGGGCGGGCCAGCGCCGTGCCGATGCCGGCGGGCAGCGCCAGTCCTATCGACTGGAACGCCAGCGGCAGGCAGTATCCGTCGGCATCCGGGACGTCGAGGAACATCGCCGGATAACCATTGAAATTGCCGCCATCGGTCACGACGATCCGCTCGCTCGGGAGTCGCCGGTCCACGTCAATCGTGAATGTGCGTGGGTCGATCCGGCCCGGCTCGTCTACGTCCCGGTACGGCACGACACGCCAGTCACACCCAGCGTCGATAACCTCCTTGGTCTGTGCGTTGCGCCATCCTGACGGGGCCGCCCCTCGGGCGACGAGCCGGTCGGCGACGGCCTCCGCGACCTCCGCCGTGTCACCGACGACGCCGACATCGACGGGTCGGTGGAACCCGATCGCGTCCACGTCCAGGTCGATCTGAACCACGCGGGCGGAGGCCCCGATCAGGGTGCCGTTGCGGGTGGTCCACCGGTTGAGTCCGGCGCCGAACGCGACGATGACGTCCGCGCTCTGCGTCAGCTCAGCGGCCGCGGGGGTGGCGAATCCCCCCATGACATCCAGGTACCAGGGGTTCGACGCGAACAACCCGCGAGCGACGGCGGATGTGGCGAGCAGCGCGCCACAGGTGTCGGCGAGTCGCTCCATCGCGCCGGCCGCATGGCGTGCTCCTCGTCCGCCGAGCAGCAGCGGGCGCTCGGCCGCCGCCAGCATGTCCGCCACCCGACGGACGGCGTCGGGCGACGGCCCGGGTGGTATGACCTCCGTCGCCGGCGGAATGTCCGCCACGGACCAGGAACACTCCGCATCCTGGATGTCCAGCGGCAGGTTCAGCACCACGGTGCGCCGGCCGAGCGCCGCCCGGTGGTATGCGCGAGCGGCGTCGTCCACCGCCGTCCGCGCGGAATGCACTGTCGCTACCTCGACTCCGAGGCCGTCGACAACAGCTGCCTGGTCGATCCAGAAGTTCGATGTGCGCTGCGACGGCGGAGTGTCGCCGACGACGACGAGAACCGGCGTGTGGCTCTTCGCCGATTCTGTGACCGCGGTGAGCGCGTTCGTCAGCCCACATCCCTGATGCAGGGAGACCACGGACACCCGACCGGTCACGCGGCTGAAGGCGTCCGCCATCATTGCGGCGCCGTTCTCGTGCCGGGCTGCGACGAACCGGCAACCTCCCACCACCAGGGCGTTCGTCACGTAGAAGTTGCCGCTTCCCACCACGCCGAAGACGTGGTCAGCGCCGAGCGCAGCCAGAGTACGCCCCACGGCTTCCGCTACTCGCATACCTTCCCCTTCCTCAGACCGCGTGTCTCGGTGCGGAGTTCTGGCTCGCCCGATCACCTGTGTGGGAGGGCCGCGGCCGGTATGCCTTGAGGTCGACGGCCGGATCAGCAGCGATCTCCGGCGTCACGTCGTGCTCCCCGGCCAGCAGGCCCCGGGCCACCATGTGATCGGCCGGCCGGTCGACCGACTCCACACCGACCAGGCGTCCACCGGCGAAGCAGAAGACTGAGAACGCGCCGTCGGCGACGCTGCCGCGCGTCACCGCCATGTCGTGCCCCTGCACCAGACCGGCGATCTGCAACCGCAGGCCGTGCTGGACCGTCCAGAACCATGGCACGGCCGCATACACGCCGCCCGCTCCGACGATCCCATCGGCGACGTATCGGGCCTGGTCGACCGCGTTCTGCACCGACTCCAGGCGAACGCGCCATCCGTCGGCGAACGGCGACGGGAAACGCGCGCAGTCCCCGATGGCGCTGATGGCCGGATCGGCTGTGCGCAGTCGCTCGTCGACGAGGATGCCGTCGTCGACCGGCAGTCCGGCCGCCTCGGCCAGCGCGGTCCGCGGCGATACCCCGGCTCCCACAAGCAACAGACGGCACCGGAGTTCGGCGCCCGAGGCGGTGCGCACGGCGGCCAGCCGGCCCTGCGGATCAGGCACGGCGCTCACGACGGCGTCGCCGAACCGGAAGTCGGTTCCGTGACGGCGGTGCTGGTCCACGACGTGGTCGGCGGTGAATCGAGTGACGACGCGGCCCATCGCCCGCTCGAGCCGTTCGACGACGGTGACGCGGTTGCCCAGTCGGCAAGCGACCGCGGCCGCTTCGAGGCCGACGAACCCGGCACCGGACACGACCACATCGCACGGCGTGCGCAGCACCGCGCGGATCGCGCGTGCGTCGTTGCGGGTTCGGAGCATGTGGACACCGGCCAGCGTCGCGCCGGGGAAGTCCAGCCGGCGTGGCTCGGCGCCGGTCGCCAGGACCAGATGCCGGTAGCTCAGGCACCTGCCGTCGGACAGCTCGACGCTGCGCCGGGCACGGTCGATTGCCGTGACCGCCACGCCCGTGCGCACGTCGACGCCACGATCCAGCCAGAACGTCGCCGGCCGCAGCTGCAGGCTCTCCTCGGCCAAGTCGCCGGCAAGGTACTCCTTCGACAGCGGCGGCCGCTCGTACGGGAGGTGCTCCTCGTCGCCGATCAGGGTGATCGGCCCGCTGTACCCGCGCTGCCGCAGGCTGATGGCGAGCTGCGCGGCGGCTTGGCCCGCACCTGCGACGACGACGCCCGTCATTCCTGCGCCTCCGGCAGCCGCACCACCAGCCCGTCGAGGCCCTCGGTGATGCGAAGCTGGCACGAGAGCCGGCTGGTCGCCCGTCGTTCGGCGACCGTGCATTCGAGCATCTCGTCCTCGACCGCGGTCATCTCAGGTAGCGACGCCGCATGCTCGGCCGGCACGTAGACGTGGCAGGTGGCGCACATCGCATTTCCGCCGCATTCGGCGACGATCCCGTCGATTCCGGTACCGACCGCTCCCCGCATGACGCTGGTTCCGATCGGCACATCGACCACGTGAAGGTCGCCGTCGGCCGAGACGTAGGTGATCTTCGGCATTCCGTTCGTCCTCCTCAGACCCAGGCCACGGAGAGCGGCAGCGAGTCCAGGCCGCGCAGCGTGTTCGACAGCTGCCGCTTCGGCGGACCGGCAAGCTCGATCGCTTCGGCCCGTCTGGCCAGCTCGGTGAGGACGATCTCGCCTTCCAGACGGGCCAGCATCTGCCCGACGCAGGCATGCACACCGAACCCGAATCCGACGTGGCCGGATGCCTTCCGGGTGATGTCGTACGTGTCCGCCGCCTCCCAGCGGCGCGGGTCACGGTTCGCGGCGGCAAGGAAGAGCAATACCTTCTCTCCCGCGGGGATCGTGGCACCGGCCACGTCGACGTCGCGGGTGGTGGTGCGGAAGAAGGTCTGGACCGGCGACTCGTACCTGATCGTCTCCTCGAACGCCTTGCGCGCCTGCGTGGGATCGGCACGGAGAACCCGGAACTGATCCGGGTTCTCGGCCAGGCAGAGCAAGGCGTTGCCGATTCCGTGCACGGTGGTGTCGACGCCCGCCGAGAGGAACGATCTGACCAGTAGCGCGGCGTCGGCGGCGGTGTAGCCCTCCGCGGCGGCGGTCCGGTGGATCTGTGCGCCGAGCCCGCCGTCGGCGAGATTCTCGCGGCGGCAGTGCGCGGCGATCCAATCGCGAGCGTGTTCGGCCCGTGCCAACGCGTCGAGGAAGAGGCGGTTCCGGGGTCCGAACCCGTTGAACACCAGGCCGCCGTACGGCAACAGGTGTTCGCGGCCGTCAGGCGGGAGGCCGACGACGTCCGGAAATACCGTCAGCGGGAAGGCTTCGGCGATATCCCGGACCCCGTCGATCGCCGTGCGGCCGGCCAGGCGGTCGAAGAGCGCGCTCGCCTCGGCGGTGAAGGCCTCGCGCAGTCCGCGCACGGCGACCGGCGACAGGACCTGGGTGATCGTGTGCCGGGCCCGGGTGTGGTCGGGCGGATCTGCCTCAAGCAGCAGGCTCGGCGGCCGCCAGGGCTTCTCCTTGTGGAAGTCGGAGAGACCGACGCCGCGCGCGGAGCAGAAGGTCTGCGGATCGTTCAGCGCCGCCTCGACTTGCTCATGCCTGGCCATTCCCCACACCCGGTACCGCTCCAGCCACACCACGGCGCCGAGGTCGCGGAGTTCGCGATGGGCAGGGTAAGGATCGGCGAGCACCGTCTCGTCGAAGGGATCGATCTGGCTGACCGGCACGGTAGTCGTGTGCATCCGAACCTCCTCAAACTGGGCAGGTCAGGTCGGCCACCAGAGGTGAAGAAGGGATGTCAGGCCAGAGCGGGAACGCCGCGACCTACGTGGCCGAGCCAGGATGGTCTCCGGTTGTGCACCACCGGGTGATGCCCACGACTGTCGCCCACAGCCCTCGACGAGAACACCGGGGTTCTCATTGAATGAGAAACGTGTTACACCGCTGCGGTCGGCTCGCGGCGGCCACGCGGCTGCGGATCGACGGCACCGCGCGGCTGTGGATCGGCGGTCGCCCCCAGCGCTCGGGAGATGCCTCGCGACGCGGTGAGAAGCGCGGGCACCACGTTCATCGGCTGGGTACCGCGTACCGGGACAACAGCTCCGATAGCCGCGACCACCTCGCCGCACGCGTCGCGCACCGGCACGGCGATCCCCATCGCGTCGGCATGGATGTACCCGGGGCAGACGACATACCCCTGCTGCTTGATGCCCGCGATGATGCGACGGACGTTGCGCGGCTGAACAGGGGTGTCAGGGGTGTACCTGCGCAGCGGACCGGCGAGGACCTCGGTCTGGAGTTCGGCGGACGCATGAGCAAGCAGGACGAGGCCGGCAGAGGAGGCATGCACGGGAAGACGGCCACCGATCTGCGTCACGTTGATGACCGCGTTGCGCGCCGACAGGCGCTCGATGAACAGCACCTCCCGACCTTCTAGGACACCGAGCTGCACGTGTTCCTTCACCGCTGCGTGCAGATCTTCCAGAACCGGCATAGCCGCCTCACGTAGGCCGCGGGCCACCTGGGCCCGGGCCGCGATCTCCCACAGCCGGACCCCGACACGAAAGCGGCCGTCCACAGCACGTTCGAGCAGGCCAAGCTCTGCAAGCTCGCACGTGAGCCGGTACGCCGTCGCCACCGGCAGGCATGCTCGGCGTGCGATCTCCGACGCGGTCAACGCCGGCTTGTCGAGCTCGAAGGCATCGAAGACGCGCAGCGCCCGCCCCAGCACGGAATCTCCGGATGACGAGTTCGCCACGCCGCCTCCTTAGCTCGTTGCCGGGACAGACCAGGCGGCACATCCCGGCGTCGACGCAGCCGACGACAGCCGCACGACACGCGAACCTGAGAGTCCGAACGCTAACGGCCACTATTCACCGCAGTCAACACATCTCCCCACCACCCCTAAATGATCATGTGAAGTAGGTTCTCTCGTGCACCCCCATGCCTGCAGACCTATTGCGGCGCGAGAAACCTACTTCACATGATCATTTAGGGCGCGGGTGGGTTAGGTGTGTCTTGACGGAGGCAGCAGGGCACCCTATGTTCATCTAGAGAACGTTCGTTCGTATGGCGAATCCTTTGTGGACGCTAGCCGAACGTCTGCGTCACCTCGTTGCCCGCGGACAAGGGAGTACGCCAGATGCAACGCACGCTGACCGCTGCGGCCGTCGCCGCGTCGCTGATGCTCGCCGCCTGCGGAGGAGATGACGACTCCGCAGACGCGCCTACCGACTCCGACGGCGCGGGCAATGCGGAATCCGGTGAGCTCACCCCGGTCAACGTCGGGGTGATACCGATCGTCGACGTCGCACCGATCTACCTCGGCATAGAACAAGGATTCTTCGCCGAACACGGGCTTGACGTGACGCCCGTGAGCGCCCAGGGCGGCGCCGCCATCGTGCCCGGCGTCACCAGCGGCGAGTTCCAGTTCGGGTTCAGCAACGTCACGTCGTTGCTGATCGCGGCAGCCCAGGGCTTGGAACTACAGATGGTGGCGCCGGGTAACTCCAGCACCGGAGAGCCGGGCGAGGACTTCGCCGCCATCGTCACACAGCCCGATTCCGGCATCTCCTCCGCAGCTGACCTCGAAGGACGGACGGTCGCCGCCAACACGCTGAACAACATCGTCGACAGCACCACCCGCGAGGTGGTCCGGCTCGACGGCGGCGACCCGTCGGCCGTGGAATTCGTCGAGATCGCCTTCCCGGATATGCCGGCGGCGCTCGCGAACGGCCAGGTGGACGCCGCGTTCGTCCTGGAGCCTTTCCTCTCCATGACGCTCCAGGACGGCGCGGTCCCGGTCGCGTCACCGTATGCCGAGACCGATCCGGACTTGATGATCGCCGCCTACTTCACGTCGGCGCAGTACGCCGCCGAAGAGCCGGAGACGGTGGACGCGTTCGTCTCAGCGATGCAAGAGTCGCTCGCATACGCCGAGGAGAACCCAGAGGAGGCCCGCGAGATGCTCGGTACCTACACCGAGATCGACGCCGAGCTCCGCGAGATGCTGGTGTTGCCCCGGTTCGAGCCGGAGATCAACCAGGACACCGTCCAGTTGCTCGCCGATCTGGCGGAGGGCGACGGACTGCTCGACCAGCCCGTCGACGTGTCGGAGCTGATCCGGTGACGACCGCGCCCGACGTGCGTGCGCCGCTTCCGCCGGCGCCGGCGGCGGCGGTGCCGGCACGACGTCGGCGCAGCAGCGACAACCTCGTCCTGGGGCTGGGCGGCGTCGCCACGTTCGCCGCGTTGCTGGAGGTGATCCCACGGACGGGACTGGTCGATGACCGCTACCTGCCCCCGCTGAGCTCGATGCTCTCCGCACTTGCCGACCGCGTCCAGACGCCCGAGTTCTGGGAAGCGCTCCGGCAGACGCTGACGACCTGGGGCTTCGGTCTGGGCATCGCGCTCGTCGTCGGCGTCGTGCTGGGCGTGGTCATCGGCAGCGTCGAGATCCTGCGCGCGGCCACCGCCACCACCATCGAATTCCTCCGCCCGATCCCGTCGGTCGCGCTGATCCCGCTCGCCGTGCTGCTGTACGGCACCAGCATGCAGTCCACGCTGCTGCTGGTCGTGTACGCGTCGTTCTGGCAGGTGCTGGTCCAGGTGCTCTACGGCGTCCGCGACGTCGACCCGGTGGCCCGGGAGACCGCGCGCTCGTACCGCTTCTCCAGGCTGTCCCAGATCCGCACGGTGACCTGGCCGACCACGCTCCCGTACGCGATGACCGGGCTGCGGCTCGCCGCCGCCGTGGCGCTGATCCTGACCATCACCGGGGAGCTCATCATCGGCACACCGGGGCTCGGCAACCTGATCGCGGTCGCCCAGACGTCCGGCGCCGTCGATTCGATGTACGCTCTCGTCCTGGTCACCGGCGCGCTCGGGGTACTGGTCAACATCCTGGCCAGGCGGTTGGAGCGCCGAGTCCTGCGCTGGCATCCGTCGGTACGGAGGGAGAGCGCATCATGAGTGTTCGCCACGCTCTGCGCACCGTCGTCCTGGCGCTCACGCTGCCGGTGGTTCTCGTCGCCGCCTGGTGGTTCGCCACGGCGGACAGCACCAGCTTCTACTTCCCGCCGCTGGCGGAGATCGTCGAGACGTTCCAGCCGACGTGGCTGGAGGACCCGGTCGCCAGCAGCCGGATCGTCACCGAGGCACTGCCCAGCCTCGGCCGGCTCACCGTCGGATACCTGCTGGCCCTGGTGGCCGGGGTGGCGCTCGGGGTCGCCATCGGTTCGTCCGCCAAGCTGCGGGCCTTCACCGAGCCGGTGCTGGAGTTCTTCCGCGCCGTCCCGCCACCCGTGCTCATCCCGATCCTGATGCTCTTCGCCGGGATCGGCACCCAGATGAAGATCCTGGTGATCATGTGGGGCTGCATCTGGCCCATCCTGTTGAACACCGTCGAGGGTGTGCGCGGCCTCGACGAGGTCCTCCGTGACACCGCGCGGTGTTACCGGATGCGGCGCACGTCCATGCTGTTTCACATGATCATCCGCGGCGCCAGCCCGCAGATCGTCACCGGAGCGCGGCAGGCGCTCTCGATCGCGATCATCCTGATGGTGATCAGCGAGATGTTCGCCGCTAACAACGGCCTCGGGTTCACCATCGTGCAGTTCCAGCGCAGCTTCGCCATCCCCGAGATGTGGAGCGGCATCATCCTGCTCGGTCTGCTCGGGGTCGCGTTGTCGCTGATCTTCCGTGCCGTCGAGTGGCCGGTGCTGGCCTGGTACCGGGGGTATCGCCAGGCGCAACGAGGAGGTAACTGATGACCGTACCCACCAGCCACCGGTCTCTCGGCCGGGCCGCCGGTGACGACGACGGCACCACGCGCTCGACCATGCTCGACGTCCAAGGGTTGCAGAAGACGTACTACGGCTCCGGCCAGGCGGTCGAAGCCATCCGGGATCTGACCTTCACCGTCGACGCCGGCGAGCTGGTCTGCGTCGTCGGACCGTCCGGCGCCGGGAAGACCACGCTGCTGCGCTGCGTCGCCGGGCTGCTCCCCCCGACCGCCGGCGAAGTGGTCCTGGAGGACACCGTCATCTCGGAGCCCCCTGCCGGGATGGCGGTGGTCTTCCAGGAGTACGGACGCAGCCTGTTCCCGTGGATGACCGTGGCGCAGAACGTCGAACGGCCGCTCAAGGAGAAGCGGCTGCCCAAGGCGCGCCGGCGCGAGCTGGTCGGCGAGGCGCTCGAGGCGGTGGGCCTGGCCGACGTGCCGACCTCCTACCCGTGGCAGCTCTCGGGCGGCATGCAGCAACGCGTCGCGATCGCCCGGGCGATCGCGTACGAGCCACACATCCTGCTCATGGACGAGCCGTTCGCCGCCGTCGACGCGCAGACCCGGGCCGACCTGGAGGACCTGGTCCGTGCGCTGTGGCAACGCCTCGGAGTCACCGTCCTCTTCGTCACGCACGACATCGACGAGTCCGTGTACCTCGGTCAGCGGGTGCTGGTTCTCTCCGGCCGGCCGACGGAGATCCTGGCCAACGTCGACGTCGACCTGCCGGCCGACCGCGATCAGCTGACCACCCGCTCCGCGCCGGAGTTCACCCGGCTCCGCGGCGAGATCTACGAACTCGTCCAGCGCGCCAAGAGGGGGGAACGGCCCAGCCCCGCGGACCCATCGCACTGATTGGACGAGCTATGACGTTCCTCGACCCCGCCGCCTGGTCCGGCAAGGTCTTCAGCGACGGGTGGACGCCGGCACACGGCGGAACCCGGCCCGTCATCGAACCCGCCACCGGCGATCAGCTCGAGACGACGGGGCTGGCGGACGCCGACGACCTCGCACGCGCGACCCGGGCGGCCGCCGCGGCGCAGCATGAGTGGGCCGCCACCCCGCACCACGCCAGGGCCGCGGTGCTCCGGCGCGCCGGTGATCTGTGGGCTGAGCACGCCGAGGAGATCACCCAGTGGATCGTGCGGGAGTCGGGTTCGATCCCCGGCAAGGCGGGGTTCGAGCTGCACGTCGCGCAGCAGGAGTGTTACGAGGCTGCCACGCTGCCCGGCCGCCCGTGGGGCGAGCTGCTCGCCGGCGAGGAGCCGCGACTGTCGATGGCGCAGCGGTTGCCGGTCGGCGTCGTCGGCGTCATCGCGCCGTTCAACGCGCCGCTGATCCTGTCTATCCGTTCGGTGGCGCCCGCGCTCGCGCTCGGCAACGCCGTCGTCCTTAAGCCGGATCCGCGCACGGCGGTCTGCGGCGGCGTGGCGCTGGCGCGCGTGTTCGCCGAGGCCGGACTGCCCGACGGGCTGCTGCACGTGCTGCCCGGAGGCGCCGACGTGGGGCAGGCGCTGGTGTCCGATCCGCTCGTCCCGGTGATCTCCTTCACCGGCTCGACCGCCGCCGGACGGAAGGTCGGCGCACTCGCCGGCGAGCACCTCAAACGCGTCCACCTGGAGCTCGGCGGCAACTCCGCGATGGTGGTGATGGACGACGCCGACCTCGACCTCGCCGCCGCCTCCGCGGCGTGGGGGTCGTTCTTCCACCAGGGCCAGATCTGCATGACCACCGGCCGGCACATCGTCCACGAGTCCGTCTACGGCGAGTACGTCGATCGGCTGGCGACCAAGGCCGACGCCATGCCCGTCGGCAACCCGTACACCGACGACGTCGCCCTCGGCCCGATCATCGACGAGACCCAGCTGCGCAAGATCTCGGGTTTGGTCGACGACAGCGTGGCCGCCGGTGCTCGGCTGGCGGCCGGCGGCACCGCGGACCGCCTCTTCTACCGCCCGACGGTGCTGGCCGACGTCGACCGTTCCGCGCCGGCGTACGCTGAGGAGGTCTTCGGCCCGGTCGCGCCCGTCATCAGATTCTCCTCGCTGGACGAGGCGGCCGCGCTGGCGGCGGACACGCCGTACGGCCTCTCCCTCGGCATCCTCGCCGGGGATGCGATGCGCGCGTACGAGCTGGCGCAACGTATCCCGACCGGGATCGTGCACATCAACGATCAGACGGTCAACGACGAGGCCACCATCCCGTTCGGCGGCGTGGGGGCATCCGGCACCGGCGCCCGGTTCGGCGGCGCGGCCGCCAACGTCGAGGCGTTCACCGATACGCGGTGGGTGACGATGCGGAGCAGCATCTCGCCCAAGCCGTTCTGAGCGACACCGGCCGGGCCCGTGATGCGCGCGGTCCGGCCCGACACGGCCGAGCGGACGTCGGTGCGGCTAGGGTGATCTGCTGGTGCGGATGAACGACAGCGAGGCAGAGCCGGACAGATCCACTGGCACGCCCCACCCCGACCGGTCGACGACGGGCGGTGGGTTGCTGGTCGTGGCGGTGATTGTGGTCGGGCTCACCCTGCGTGGGCCGATCGTCGCCGTTGCGCCCGTGCTGGATGACATCCGCCGCGACCTCGAGGTGTCCTCGGCGTCCGCTGGATTGCTGACGTCGATGCCGGTGCTGTGCTTCGCCGCCGTCTCCCCGCTCGCGGCTCTGTTCGCCCGCCGGGTCGGGGCGAACATCGCGATCGCCGTGAGCCTGGTGGTGCTGGCCGTCGGCATCGCCGGCCGGCCGTGGGCGGGCTTCGGGCTGATGCTGGCCGGCACCATACTGATCGGCGCGGCTATCGCGGTGGGCAACGTGCTGCTGCCGGTGATCATCCGGCGGGACTTCGCCGCACGGGCCGGTCCGGTGCTGTCGGCGTCGACCACGTCGCTCATTGTCAGCGCGACCATTCCCGCGCTGTTGGTGGCCCCGCTGGCCGGGTGGATCGGGTGGCGGCCGGCGCTTGCGGTCTGGGCGGCGCTCGCCGTCGGGGCGCTGCTGCTCTGGCTGGCGGCTACGGGCCGGCGGTCGTGGACACACGCCGACGACGACGTCGATCCACGTGGCCAGGCGCGCACGGCGGCACCGGGTGTGGACCGCACCGCATCCGGCCAACCGGTGCGCACCGCCCTCCGGACGCCGGACGCGCCGACGCAGACCTGGCGCGTGCTGGCGGCCTGGGAACTCGGCATCTACTTCGGCCTGCAATCGTTCCTGTTCTACGCGACGACGGCGTGGCTGCCCGCGATGCTCCGCGACGAGGGCGTCTCCGCCGAGGCCGCCGGCACGGCGCTCTCCCTCTTCCAGCTGCTCGGGATAGCGGGCACCCTCGCCGTACCGCTGCTGATCCGGCGTCAACCGGCCAGGTATGTCACTGCTGTCATCCTGGCCGCCATGTGGATCGTATTCCTTGCAGGCGTGCTGCTGGCGCCGGAGGCCTGGGCGCTGTGGTGCGTGGTCGGGGGTGTCGGACAGGGCGGTGGCCTGGCGATCGCGCTGAGCCTGATCACCCTCCGCTCGGACAGCAGCGAGGCGGCACGGGCGGTCTCCGCGATGGTGCAGACGGTCGCCTACTGCCTGGCCGCCGCGGGCCCGGTGCTCGTGGGCTCCCTGTCGGCGGCGTCGTCGGGATGGACCGTGCCGTTCTCGCTGCTGATCGCCGTCTCCGCCGCGTGGGGGCTGCTCGGCTTCCGGGCCGCGTCATCCCACCCGATCGGCCTGCGGGATCGCAGCGACTAGGGCGTGTCTCCCAATTCTTTCGTTTGGTGTGGTTGATCATGGATGAGTGCTCAGAACTGGTGTGATTTCGGATGAGTTGTGGGAGTTGATCGAGCCGGAGCTGCCATCCCACGTGGGTCGGCGCGGGCGTCGGTGGCGTGATCATCGGCTGGTGCTGGAAGCGATCGCGTGGCGGTTTCGGACCGGGTCGCCGTGGCGTGATCTGCCCGAGGAGTTCGGCTCGTGGAA
>NZ_JAAGOA010000009.1 GCF_010550675.1 Phytoactinopolyspora halotolerans
GTGTCGGGGCGGTGGGCTTTCCAGCCGCCGTCGTGGCGTAGGCGGTGGTCGTGGCGGCATAGGCAGGCCAGGTTGCCCGCGACGGTGAGTCCGCCGAGGCAGAATTCGTGTTCGTGGTCTTGGTCGGTGCGTACGGCGGGCATCCGGCAGGTCGGGTGCGTGCAGCAGCGGTCCCGGATCTGGATGTGTCGGCGCAGCCCCGCCCCAGCGCGACGCCGACGCACCCCCGCGTCCCCGTCGGCACCGTCACCTGTACCGGCGCCATTGGCCGTGCCGATACCGGAACCCGCTCCGTTGCCGGAACCCGCTCCGTTGCCGGAACCCGCTCCGTTGCCGGAACCCGCTCCGTTGCCGGAACCCGTACCGGTGCCGGACCCGGGACTCGTACCGGTGCCGGAACCGTTACTCGAACCCGTTTGGGTGCCGGTGGTGGTCTCCCCGGCGGTGGCATCGGTGTGTTGGCGGGCGAGGTCGGTGATGACCGCGGCCCAACGGGCACACTCCTGCACCGTGTGGGCAGGCTCATCCGCCGCCTGGCCGTCGGTGGTGGTGTGGATCAGGGTGGCCAGGCGGGCCAGCATCGAGATGGTGACATGCAGTTCGAGGATGCCGCCGCGGCGGGCATCCCGACGCACCGCTTGCTCGTCGGGTGAGCGGGGCCGGGCGGTGGTGATCCCGGTCTGGATCAACTGTCCGTCGTTGTTGCAGATGGCGAACCGCCACTGCGCGGAGTGCATTCGTGCGGCGATCTGGCGGGCGACGGCGGCGGGGATGAAGTCCCAGGCGGGTATCTCACCGGGGTGCTCGTCCACACCGAGCAGGCTCGCCAACCCGATACGCAACTCCGGCACCGACCAACCACCCACACCAGGGCGCGACGATGACGCACCTGCACCATCCGCATCAGCCGAGGCTGTGTTGTCGTCGGTGGGAGAGCTGGTCGCACCGCTACCGGGTGTATCGGTCTGGCCGGCAGGGCCGGTCGTGTCCGCGTCATCGTGAGGATCGCACGTGTTCGTGCTCGTGGTGCGAGCGCTGGAGGAATCATCCTTGCCGCCGCGCTGGCCGGAGTCACGACCTGCGCGGCCGCCGCCAGAGCCAGGACTACCGTCGCCGGCGCCAGGACCGTCGCCGGAGCCGTCGTCACCGGGGTTGTCGTCGTCGGGTGCGTCAGGCCCGCTACCGCCACCCGGAGCGTCGGAACCGCCGTCGCTGTCGTCGGGACCGGGGCTGTCGTCGGAACCGCCAGGGCCGTCGGTGTCGGAACCGCCGTGGCCGTGGTCGTCGTCGGTGCCGTTGTCGGGGTCGTTGCTGGGACGGTTGGAGCCGTTGCTGGTGGGGGAGCCATCGCCGCTGGGACGGTCGGTTCCGCCGCTGGTGTTGGTGTCGGCGGTGTTGCTGGTGGTGGTGTCGTCGGTGAAGGGGTGGTTGAGGATGTGGGTGATGATCTGGTCTTCGTCGAGATCTTCCAGACTCCCGTCGAGCATGCCCAGGAACAGATCGACCCGGATGTGGTCGATCTTGCGGGTATCACCGGCCTTCTTACACGCCCGCGCCAACACATCGATACGCTCACACGCGGCGGCGGCCCGATCGATGGGCAGATCGTAGCCGGCCACGTTCGCGCTACCGTCAGGGTTACGCGAACCCACCACCCGCCGACCCCGGATCGCTTTGCGGTACTTCTTCTCCGCGAACTCCGGATCGATCGCGATCGCGGCCTTCTTGATCGCATCGATCAACTCCGCCACCGTCATCCCCGGCGCGTCGGGGAGCAGGAAGGCACAGATGTAACCGGCCTGATCATCATCGAGGCCGTCGGTCCAGGACACGAACGCCTGCGCCCGGGGCTCGTCCAACACCCCGGCCAGCATCGCCTGACCCAGCATCGGCAGCCGGTGATGGATGTCGTAGGCGAAACCGAACACCCGCCCGGCGCGTGAACGTGACCACACCAACGCCGCGCGGGCCTCCTCCGGGGCAAACTCCCCCGGCACCTGTACCCGCTGCACCGTGTCCGCCGAACCAGGCACCCGCATCCCCGTCTCCAACAGACACAGCAGGAACAACGCCCGATCCCGGGTGGCCTGGCGATAGGCCGCCTTCATCACCTCGACCGTGTCACGACCGGACACCCCCGCGATCGGGATGCCCTCCAACACCGCCAGCAGATCCGCACCCGCCGGCACCGCATCCAAACCCTGCGGAACCGGCCACGGCCCACCACCACCGACCTCCTCACCACCGCCGCCGTTGCCGGACTGGGTGTGGTCGCGGCGGCGGGACGCGGCATCACCACCACGCCGCACCGGCACATCACCACCACGCCCGCCGTCGTCACCGTGGGACTCGTCGTCGCCGCTGCGGCGGGACTCGCCGTCGCGGCGCTGACTGTCGCCGGGACGTGTGTCGTGGTGGGCACGCTCGTCGCCGCTACCGCGGGGCACGCCGTCGTCGTGGACAGCATCGTCGTGGACAGCGTCACCGGGAACGGCGTCGTCGTCGCTGGGATGGGAATGAACGGACATGGCGGCCGGCCTCCAAAAGGCACAACGGTCAACGGACCGGGCCGGCCACACCCGCCGAACCCACACCAACCACCACAGAACTCAACACACCGAGCGGAAACCAGAAACAACACCGCTCCAACACCGATAAACCCACCCTACATCGAACAAGCGTACGACGCAAGGTCGATTGGCGATCACCTGGTAGCGCCACACGCCTCCGATAAACGCAAAGACCGGCCCTGCAGCTCAGGGGGAACAGAGTTGCAGGACCGGCCAAGCGCGCCACGTCCGCGCGACGACGGTGCGCTTATGCGGACGCCGGAAGGCTGGCCACGCCCGGCGACAGGAACCGCCGACCGGTCACCCTCTCAGCGATGCCCGTGCGATCGAGATATGGGGTCGCTCCACCCAAATGGAACGGCCAGCCTGCGCCCAGAATCATGCACAGATCGATGTCCTGGGGTTCTGCGACCACACCCTCATCAAGCATCAGGCGGATCTCCTCCGCGACCGCCGAGAGGACGGTATCCACCACCTGTTCCTCGGACAGCGCGGTGTCGCCCTGCTGGATGAGGGCGGCGGTGTCCTCGTCGAGGTAGGGCTTGCCCTTCTCATCCCAGGACCAGATACCGGGCTTACCTGCCTCGACCAGTCGCTGCAGGTTCGCCGACAAGGGGAAACGCTCGGGGAACTCCGCATTGAGCGATTCGAGCACGTGCAGTGCCACAGCCGGCCCGACGAGTTGCAGCAGGACGAACGGCGACATCGGCAGTCCCAGCCTCAACAGCGCGTTGTCGGCGACCTGGACCGGCGTGCCAGCATCGGTGGCCTTGAAGACCTCGGCCATCACCCGGAGCAGAATCCGGTTCACCACGAACGCGGGTGCGTCCTTGACCAGCACCGCGGACTTCTTGAGCGTCTTGGCCGTCGCGAAGGCCGTGGCCAGGGTCGCGTCGTCGGTGTGTTCACCACGGACCACCTCAAGCAGCGGAAGCACCGCGACCGGATTGAAGAAGTGGAAGCCGACGACGCGCTCCGGAGCCTTCAGCACCGACGACATCTCGGTAACAGAGAGCGACGACGTGTTGGTCGCCAGGATGCATTCCGCCGAGACGACCGATTCCAGCTCGCTGAGAACCTGCTTCTTCACCTCCATCTCCTCGAACACCGCCTCGATGACGAAGTCGGCGTCGGCGAAGACGGCGTTGTCCGTTGACCCGCTGACCAGCGCCTTGTACCGGTTGGCCTGGTCGGGCGAGATCCGGCCCTTGCTGAGCAGCTTGTCGACCTCGCCATGCACGTAGCCGACGCCGCGATCCACACGCTCCTGATCCAGATCGGTCATCACGACCGGCACCTCGAGCCGGCGCAGGAAGAGCAGCGCCAGTTGGCTGGCCATCAACCCGGCGCCTACTACGCCGACCTTGGTCACCGGTCGCGCCAGCTCCTTGTCCGGTGCGCCGGCCGGCCGCTTCGCCCGGCGCTGCACGAGATCGAACGCATACAGCCCGGCACGAAGCTCCTCGGACATCACCAGATCGGCGAGCGCCTCGTCCTCGGCGGCGAATCCTTCAGCCCTGCTGCTGGTGCGAGCGGCCGAGATCAGCTCCAGCGCACGGTACGGGGCCGGCGCGGCGCCGTGGACCTTGCCGTCAGCGATGGCGCGGCCGCGCGCCACAGCGGCCTCCCACACCTCCTCGGTGCGGTCGATGGCGGGGCGGTCGACACTGATATCGCCGCGAACCACCTGGGCGATCCAGGTCAGCGACTGCTCGATGAAGTCGGCGGCGTCCAGCGTGACGTCCGCCATGCCCAGCCCTTCCAGCTGACCGCCGGAGAGCATCTTGTTCTGGTTGAGCGGGTTCTCGATGATGACCTTGACGGCGGTCTCGGGGCCGGCGATGTTCGGCAGCAGCCATGCGCCACCCCAGCCAGGGATCAATCCCAGGAAGACCTCGGGCAGCGCCAGCCCTTGCGCCGCCCGGCTGACGGACCGGTAGGTGCAGTTCAGCGCAACCTCGAGCCCGCCTCCCAGGGCCATGCCGTTGATCAGTCCGAACGTCGGCACCGGCCCGTCCCCGAGCTTGCCGAGCACGCGGTGTCCGAGCCGGGCGACTTCGACGCCTTGTTCCCGCTTCGTCAGCAGCGCCATCGCCTTCAGGTCCGCGCCGGCGGCCAGAATGAAGGGCTTGCCGGTAACGGCGACGGCGACGACGCCGGGCTCGGCATAGGCGGTGTCGATCGCCCGCTCGAGGCCACGGAGCGTCGCCGGGCCCAGGGTGTTCGGCTTGTTGTGGTCCAGCCCGTTGTCGAGCGTGATCAGGGCGGCCTTGCCCGCGTTCAGTGGAAGCTCGAGGAAGCGCACATGTGCGTGGCTGACCACCTCGTCCGGGAAGGAGAGCTCGGCGCCGGTCTCTGTGGCGGTCATCAGGCGACGTCCTCCTTGGATGTGTCGGATGGGTTGGCTGCGCGCTGCTGCCCGGAGGCTTGCTGGTTGGCGGCGTGGTGCGGGTTCTCCCAGACGACGGTCCCGCCCATGCCGAGCCCGACGCACAGCGTGGTAATGCCGTACCGGACGTCCGGGCGGTCCTCGAACTCCCGGGCCAGCTGGTTCATCAACCGGACGCCCGAGGAGGCGAGCGGATGGCCGACGGCGATGGCACCGCCGTAGGGGTTCACCCGTGGATCATCGTCGGAGATGCCGAAATGGTCGAGGAACGCGAGAACTTGGACGGCGAACGCCTCGTTGATCTCGATCAGACCGATGTCGTCCATGCTCAGTCCGGCCTGACGCAGCGCACGCTCGGTGGCCGGGATAGGCCCGACGCCCATCACCTCCGGCTCGACGCCGGTGAACGCGTACGACACCAGCAGCATCTTCGGGGTGAGTCCAAGCTCGGCCGCCGTATCGGTGCCGGTGAGCAGAGCCGCCGTGGCGCCGTCGTTGAGTCCGGCCGCGTTGCCGGCGGTGACCCGCCCGTGCGGCCGGAACGGCGTGCGGAGCCCGGCCAGGCCCTCGACCGTGGTGTCCGGGCGCGGTGGCTCGTCGGCCGTGGCAAGCCCCCATCCCTCCTCCTGGCTCCGAGTGGCGACCGGCACCAGGTCGGGCTGGATCTTGCCGTCGGCGTAGGCCTTGGCGAGCTTGGCCTGGCTGGCGGCGGCGTAGGCGTCGGCCCGCTCCTTGGTCAGGTGCGGGAACCGATCGTGCAGGTTCTCCGCCGTGTTCCCCATGACGAGCGCCGACGGGTCGACGAGCTTCTCGGAGAGGAACCGCGGGTTAGGGTCGATGCCCTCACCCATCGGGTGCCGTCCCATGTGCTCGACGCCACCCGCGATGACGGCGTCGTACGCGCCGAAGGCGATGCCGCTGGCCGCCGTCGTCACCGCGGTCATGGCTCCGGCGCACATGCGATCGATCGCGTAACCCGGCACCGACCGGGGGAGTCCGGCCAGCAGTGCGGCGGTGCGTCCGATGGTCAGGCCTTGATCGCCGATCTGGTTCGTGGCGGCGATCGCGACGTCACCGATACGTTCCGGCGGGAGCGACGGGTGGCGCCGCAGCAGCTCCCGGATGCAATTGACGACGAGATCATCGGCGCGGGTCTCGGCGTACATGCCGCCCGCTTTTCCGAACGGAGTGCGGACACCGTCGATGAACGCGGCGTCACGAAGGTGCCTGGTGGACGGGGACACGAAACCTCCTGCAAGGCCAGACGGCAGTGGCTGTGGGAGCCATGCTACTCGCGAGTAACAATACTCGCCATTGGGGTGTGTCGTTCCGCGGGGAGGACGGATCTCCGTTCTCGCCCAGCGGCTCGTCGTCGCTGGCGCTCCTCCCACGCCGATGCCCCGCCACGCCATGAACGAAGATCCGTCCTCCCCGCTCGGGGGTCTGTCCGCCGCGGTGGCGAGTATCGGTACTCGCGAGGGCATCGCGGGGTCAGGTTGAGGAGGAAGTGGGGCTCGTGGCGGGGCTGGTGAGGATGTTGCGCAGGGCCTCGCGCCGAGACAGCGGGGACAGCTGTTCGCGGTGGATGGACACGAACGTCCGTACCCAGGCAGGATCCTGCTTGGCATACTGACGCAGCGCCCATCCTATGCCCTTGCGGAGAAAGAAATCGGGGTCGTCGATGTTGGCGAGGACGCACTCCCGGAGCAGCTCGACGTCGGTGTCTTCGCCCGCTCCGACCTGACAGATGACGGAACTCCGCCGTCGCCATCGGTCAGAATCGCGGGACCAGGTCCGTACCAGCGGCGCCGTCGCCGTCGGATCCGCCCGGAGCACGCCGCCGACGAGCCGGATCGCGACCTCGTCGACATGGTCCCACCACGCACCCACGACGATCAGGTGGTCGTAGAGGGGGAGCGACGCCGGGTCTCGCGCCCAATCCAGGTACGGACGGGCCTGGGCGAGATCCGTCGCCGCATAACGTTCCTCGCGGAAGCGTGCCTCGTCCCACAGCTCACGGATCACCGACTCCCAGGTCTCCCTGTCCGGTAACAGATGAGAACGGAAGACCTGCCGCAACGCTCGCACCCGGGCCGGTTTCTGCACTCCAAGAAACGGCATGTCGGACTTCATGTACGCACGCATGGGCTCCGCCTTGACCGGGTCGGCGGCGGCGTGCAGCGCGTCACGGATCTCGATCACCAAACGTCCGTCCTCACGGCTCACGGCGACAACACTAGATCGTCCGGCACGCAGTCCGCGCCCGGGTCGGACTCATCGGGCGAGGCGAATGCCCCCCCCGGGCGAACTGAGGGCGAACCAAGAGCGAACCCGGGCGAACCGAGGGGGCGAACCCGACGCGAGTCTCGATGTGGGACCGGATGCGGAGCCCCACGCGAGGCCGGATGCAGAGCGTGACGCTGACCCGGGGAGACCGGCGTGCACCGTTGCGGGCTTCGGGGCGGTACTTTGGCTCGAGTGAGCAGCGTGTCCTGCTCAAGATCGTCTCGGGGAGCGATAGGCTGGCGATCTCCATGGGTACTTCTCACGATCTGATCGTCATCGGCGCAGGCCCAGCCGGCCTAGTGGCCGCATGGCGCGCTGCCCAGCGTGGGTTCAAAGTAACGCTGCTCGAACGGGCTGACCACGTGGGCGGGATGGGGGCATCGGTCGAGGTGGCCGGCATCCGTTGCGACCAAGGTTCGCACCGCCTGGATCGAGCGACGCCGGAAGGGCTGCTCCGGGATCTACGCACTCTCATGGGCGACGACCTGCAGTTGCGCACCCGCTCCAGCCGCATCCGAGTGGGGGACCAGTGGTTGTCGCTGCCGTTGCGCGTGGACGAGGTGGCGCGACGGCTGCCCGCGTCGTTGCTGGCCCGCATCGCCAAGGACTCCACCACGATGTCGTTCCGCCGGGGGAGCGAGGAGAGCTACGCGAGCGTCGTGCAGAGCCGCGTCGGCCCCGCGCTGTACGAGTCGGTCTACGGGCCGCTCGCCCAGAAGCAGTGGGGAATGCCCGGCGAGAACATCAGCGCCGAGCAGGCGTATCGGCAGTCCGCGCGGTTGAGTGCATGGAAAGTGGCCGGCCGGGCGGTCGGCCGGTTGCGGCGGAAGAAGCAGCAGACCGCGAGCGGCTATTACTACCCGCGCAACGGCTTCGGGGAGCTGGTCGAGGCGCTCGCCAACGCGGCGGTCGACTCCGGCGTGGACATCCGGCTCGAGGCTGAAGTAGACCGAGTCCGCGTGTACGAAGACGAGGTCGAGGTCGGTACCCAGGACGGCGACGTCGTCACCGGGGGGTTGGTCTTCTCCACGCTGCCGCTGCCGGTGCTCGCCCGCATCTCGCGGCCCGCGCCGTCGCTGACGTCCATCGAGTCGGCAGCACGCCTGCGCTACCGGGCGATGTTGCTGGTCTACGTCGTGCACGAGGGTGGGCGATGGAGCCGCTACGACTCGCACGACATCCCGGATCCCCGGACGCCCGTGCTGCGCATCTCGGAGCCGGCCAACTACCGCGACAATCCCGCGGACCCCGACGACCACTCGGTGCTCTGCGCGGAGATACCGTGCTCGATGACCGACGAGGTGTGGGGCCTGGATGACGAATCGCTGGCAGACCTGGTGGACGAGACGCTAGGGCTGACCGGATTGCCCAGCGTCAACCGGGTTCACGTGGAGACCCGGCGCCTCGGTCAGGTGTATCCGATCTACCGCCTCGGCTACGAGAACGACCTCGCGGAGGTCGACGCATGGGCCAGGATGATCCGGCGGATCGTGACCCTTGGGCGCCAGGGCCTGTTCATTTTCGACAACGTCCACCAGGCGTTGCTGATGGCGTACGACGCCGTCGATGCGATCCGCGACGACGGCCGCTTCGACCGCTACGCCTGGACCGTGGCACGTGAACGCTTCTCCCGGTCCTGACGGAGCCCACGTCTCGCCCGGACCATGCCTCACCCAGTCACGGCTTGGCCGAAGCCACGGTCCGGCCTGAGGCGGTGGCTCGGATCGCGGTGGCTCAGATCGCGGTGGCTCAGATGGCTGTGGAGGTCAGCGACTCCGCGACCGGCTTGGCCGTCAGCCGGATCTGCCACTCCCGCGCACCGCGGGCACGGAAGGCGGACGCCACGTTCTCGACGGTCGGCGGGTCTGGCGGATCCCAGACCACCCGGCGCAGCGTATCCGGGGTCAGCAGGTTCTCGACTGGGAGCGTGTGCTGTTCGGCGATCTCGCCGAGGGCCGCGCGGGCAGCCGCGAGCCGGGCGGCTGCCTCCGGTTCCCGGGACGCCCAGCTGCGCGCTGGTGGCGGTCCGTCGTAGCGCGCCGTCTGCGGCGGCAGCTCCGCTGTGGGCAACGCCCGTGCGGCCGCGATCGCACCGAACCAGCGCTTGAGCTCCCGGCGCTGTGCGCGCCCTTTGAAGACCGGCAGTTTGGCCAGGTCCTCCGGCGTGGCCGGCATCGCCAGGGCGGCGTCGATGATGGCGGCGTCCGGCAGCACCCGCCCCGGGGAGAGATCACGCTGCTGGGCCAAACTGTCTCGCTCCAGCCACAGTTGCCGGACCGCGGCCAGTCCCCGCCGATCACGCACGCGGTGCACACCGGAGGTGCGTCGCCACGGGTCGGAGCGCGGCTCCGGCGGCGGCGCGGCGACGATCGCGGCGAACTCCTCCAACGCCCACTCCAGCTTGCCGCTGTCACGCAACTGCCGCTCGAGGGTGTCGCGCAGCTCGATGAGCAGCTCGACGTCGAGCGCCGCATACCGCAACCAAGCCTCCGGCAGCGGACGGGTCGACCAGTCCGCTGCCGAGTGTCCCTTCTCCAGCTGGAAACCGAGCACACTCTCCACCAGTGCACCCAGTCCCACCCGCGGCAGCCCGAGTAACCGGCCTGCTAGCTCGGTGTCGAACAGCGTGGTCGGCCGCATGCCGACCTCGGCGAGGCAGGGTAGATCCTGCGTGGCGGCGTGCAGCACCCATTCGGTGTCCGCAATGGCCGCACCGAGTGGGGTCAAGTCGGGCACGCCGAGCGGGTCGATGAGAAACGTCCCGGCGCCGGCACGTCGCACCTGAACCAGGTAGGCGCTGTGACCGTAGCGATAGCCGGAGGCACGCTCGGCGTCGATGGCGACTGGTCCGGACCCGTTCGTCACCGCATCGACGACGGCCCGTAACTTCGCCGGGTCTGTCGTGACCTCCGGGAGCCCCTCTCGCGGTTCGGTGAGCGGGACGGGTGCGTCAGCTGTCACCGGCGCCGCTGTTTCGATCGGACGGACGGCATGGCGACGACGCCGGCCGGCAGCGGCAGCAGGCCCGCCGCCGTGATGAGGCCGTCGCCCCAGGCCAACGCGTGTGGCTCCAGATCGAGATGCGACCCCGTGGAGCCCGACGTGACGGAGGCCGGTCCGGTCGGTCCTGGACCGGACGCCGCGCCTGCCGCCACGGGCGTCCACGAGGCCCGGATCTCGACTTCGCAGCTGGCAGGTTCGCCCGCCATGCCACCGAAGCCTTCGGAATCGACCCTGGTCACGGTGCCACTGGCGGCGGTGTATGGAGCGGATCTGGCCTCTAGCGCATCGGTCAGCCACGTCCAGGCCACTGCCAGCAGTAACGGATCCGCGCCCATCTCCCGCTCGAGACTGGCCCGGATATACGTCACCAGCCGGAACTCGCCGTGCCAAGCTTCGTGCCCGCCTGGCTCATGCAGAAGCACCAGCCGTCCGGTCGCGACCGGGTCTGGGTCTGGGTCGTGCTCGTCGTCTACGATGACGTCGGCGCTGAGCGCGAAGGTGTATGTCGCCAGCCGTTTCGGGGCCGGCGGCTCTTCCAGCTGTACCTCGGCACGAAACTGGGCAGAGCGCAACGTCTCGACCGCCCGGATGAAGGCGGCCGGTGCCTCCGGCTGGAGCCGCTCACTGCTGCTCGCCACATATCGCAGGTTAGGCCCGATTGTGCCCGCTGTCAGCGAGGCGCGCCCACCATGCCACGATTGAGACGTGAACGAGAGCCTTCTGGTCCGCGCCTGCCGCGGCGAACAGACCGAACGTCCGCCGGTGTGGTTCATGCGTCAGGCGGGCAGGTCGCTGCCCGAGTACCGGAAGGTGCGCGAAGGCGTGCCGATGCTGGAATCATGCCGCCGGCCGGAGATGGTGGTGGAGATCACCATGCAGCCGGTGCGTCGTTACGGGGTCGACGCGGCCATCTTCTTCTCGGACATCGTGGTGCCGCTGCGCGCCGCCGGGATCGACGTCGAGATCGAATCAGGTGTCGGCCCGGTCGTGGCAGAGCCGGTGCGCGGACGCGCGGACCTGGACCGACTGCCCCCGCTCGAGCCGGGTGCGGTCTCGTTCGTCACCGAGTCCGTGCGTGGCCTGGTCGAGGAACTGGCCGGCACACCGCTCATCGGTTTCGCCGGCGCCCCTTTCACGCTGGCCTCGTACCTGGTCGAAGGCGGGCCGTCCCGGCACTATGAGCGGACCAAGGCGCTCATGCACAGCCAGCCCGACGTCTGGCACGACCTGCTGGGACGGGTCGCCCGGATCACGGCCACGTTCCTGCGCGTGCAGATCGACGCCGGGGCAAGCGTGGTTCAGCTCTTCGATTCCTGGGCCGGGGCACTGTCGAAAGCCGAGTACGAGCGTTTCGTGCTGCCGCACAGCGCCGCGGTGCTGGCCGAGGTCAACGACGTGCCGCGGATACATTTCGGGGTGGGTACGTCGGAGTTCCTGCCACTGATGGCCCAGGCCGGTGCGGACGTCGTCGGAGTCGACTGGCGGATCCCGCTGGACGAGGCGGCGCGCCGGGTGCCTGGGGTTCCGCTGCAAGGCAACCTCGATCCGGCCCTCCTGCTCGCCGACTGGCCGGTGATCGAGGCGGAGGTGGACAGGATCGTCACCGAAGGGCGCGCTGCCGAAGGTCACATCTTCAATCTGGGGCACGGTGTGCTGCCGTCGACCGACCCGGACGTGCTGGCGCGCGTGGTGGAGCGCATCCGAGCGATGGCGGGCTGACGGCCGGCCTGGTCGCTGGAGCTTGGTCACCGCCCTGAGCCGGCGGCCAAGCCTCAGCGACGAGCAGCCCGGTCAACCAAGCTCACGCGGGTGGGCTGAGTGCCGCATCGCCGGCGGCGGAGGGCGTCGGCCGGCGCCGCCGATGCCAGATCCAGACCGGCACGCCGAGCAGCGCCAGCAGCACCAGGAACGGCAACATGGCGGCGAGCACGCCGGCGGCCACCGAGAGGGTTGTCGTGAAGGCGTCCCAGCCGCCGCTCAAGCCGCTGGCGAAACCGAACGTCTCGCCATCCTCTTCTTCGTCCTCGTCGTCCCTCTCTTCGGCGAAGGTGACGTTGACGGTGGCCAGCGAGGTCAGATCGGACAGCCGCTCCTGCTGACTGAGCAACGAGTCGAGGTCCGCCTCGCGACTGGCCAGTTCCGACTCGATGGAGATGACGTCGCTCAGGTCGGTCGCTTCGTCGAGCAGTTCCCGGATCCGCGCGATGCTCTGCCGTTGCGAGTCGATCCTCGATTCGGTGTCCACCACCTGCTGCGTGACATCCTGCGTGGTCGTCCCACGGTCGACGACGTCACCCA
Organism: Phytoactinopolyspora halotolerans; assembly: GCF_010550675.1. Classification (GTDB taxonomy): domain Bacteria; phylum Actinomycetota; class Actinomycetes; order Jiangellales; family Jiangellaceae; genus Phytoactinopolyspora; species Phytoactinopolyspora halotolerans. The sequence goes on from NZ_JAAGOA010000009.1 coordinate 12,547, forward strand.
GTTCCTGCAGATCACGCACCGCGTCGTTGTATTCGTCGGTCGGGATGCGCAACGTGAGCGACGACGTGCGCGGCGTCGTGTTCTCCTCGGCGACGAATCCGCCGGCGGTACGTGCGATCTTCGCCGCTTCGTCGGCTGCCCGGGCAGCGTCCTCGGTGTCGATCCGCAGGTCGACGGTGTAGATGATGTTGCGGTTGATCGCGTCGTTCTGGATCTGTGTGATCACACCGCCGGCCGAGTCGGAGGAGTCCGCGTTGGATCGTGCTGCGTCGCCGGACCCTGCCGAGTCGTCCTCCGCCGCAGCGTCCGACTCCTGCTCGACGGATCCTTGTGCCGGGGCTTCGGCCGCCGGAGCACTGTCCCCGGCGGCGCCCTCATCGTCGTTGCCGCTCGAACAGGCGGTGAGTGTCAGAAGCGTGGCCGCGGCCGCGTAAGCTGCTGCCGTCCGTCGTTTCATCGCTGTCCTCCATGGGTCGGCATCGTTCCGCGATCACGTCGCGAACGATGTACGTCGCAGTCGATGGGTGATGCGAACCGGGCCCGATTCGTTCATTGATCGGACGCGGGCTCAGCTCGGATGGTTGCGATCCGGCGGTCACACTTGGGCTACGAGACGATGGAAAGCTGGTGACGATCGTGCGCTCAACGGAACCGAAGGCGGCTGCGGCCTCCTGGCCTGCCCGGAGCAGCCGACCGGACGGATCCGCCGCCCCACCGGGCCGCGCGCATGTGGCGGTCGTCGGCGGTGGCATCAGCGGGTTGGCCGCGGCATGGTTCCTGCGCGAAGCGCTGGGCGACCAGGTCGAGATCACGGTGTTGGAACAGCGGGACGAGCTCGGCGGCGACGTGCGGGTGTCCGAGGTCGCCGGGATACCGGTGGACGAAGGCGCCGAGTCGTTGCTGGCGCGGCGCCCGGAGGCGGTCGATCTGGCGCGCGCGGTGGGGTTGGGCGATGAGATCGTCCAGCCGGCTCAGGTGAGTGCGGGGTTGTGGAGTGCGGGCGAGATGCATCCGTTGCCGCCGGGAACGGTGATGGGCGTGCCGGCCGATCCGTCGTCGTTGGCGGGACTGCTGACCGACGACGAGGTGAAGCAGGCGACCGAGCGTGACCGCATCGGCGGGCCGGTGCCGATGCCGTTGACCCAGGACATCGCCGTCGGCAAGCTCGTTGCCGGCCGGTACGGGCGGGCGCTGGTGGACCGGCTCGTCGAGCCGCTACTGGGCGGGGTCTACGCCGGCCACGCCGACGAGCTCTCGCTGGACGCCACCGTACCGGCGCTGGGGGCGGCCGCGCGTGAGCATGCCACGCTGGCCGACGCCGTCCAGTCCGTGCGGCAGGTGACCGTGGGCCGCACGAGGCAGGAACCGGCACGAGGTTCGGCCGACGACGGCGCGGCCCAGAACGGGGGAGACAACGCCAGCACGCCGGCGCCGCCCTTTGCCGGAATCGCCGGCGGAGTGGGTCGGTTGCCCGCCGCCGTGGCGCAGGCCTCCGGCGCGAAGATCCGGACCGGCGTGGCCGTGCGTGAGCTCCGCCGTTCCGACGGCGTCTGGCAGCTGCTCGCCGGTCCGGTACCGGCCACGGAGATCATCGAGGCCGATGCCGTGGTCCTGGCGGTCCCGGCGACGGCCGCGGCGCGTCTGCTGGCTGATGAATGCGCCGAGGCAGCGGCGGAACTGGCGACAGTAGAGGCGGCCAGCATGGCGGTCGTCACCTTGGCGGTACCCTCTGCCGCGTTTCCACGGTCTCCGGCGTCGTCGGGATTCCTGGTGCCGCCCGCCGAAGGCAGAACCATCAAGGCGGTGACCTACTCATCGGTGAAATGGCCATGGCTGGCCGAACGTGCCGGCGACCTGGTGCTGCTGCGGGCCTCCATCGGCCGTCACCGGGAAGCGCAGGAGCTGCAAAGATCCGATGAGGAATTGGTGGAAGCGGTGCTGCGGGATCTCGGCGACGCCGTGGGACTGGCCGGCCGTCCGGCGGACGTCAGGGTGACCCGGTGGGGCGGCGCCCTGCCGCAGTTCGCCGTGGGCCACCTCGACCGCGTGGCCCGCGTCCGCAGCGCGGTATCCCGGCTGCCGGGCGTCGCGGTGTGCGGTGCGATCTACGACGGTGTCGGCATTGCGGCGTGCATCGGCGCTGCGCGGCAGGCCGCGGCTCGTCTGATCTCGACCAGGCGAGCGGAACAGCCGGGTACCTGACGGCGCCGCCGGCGGGCATGCCAGGATCGAACCATGAGCGAGCAGTCTTCCCGGCCCAAGGCGCGCGACCTGAACAACGTCATCCGGTACACGATGTGGTCCGTGTTCCGGCTGCGCGACCCCTTGGGGGACGCCGACCGTACGCCCTTGACGGCCGGCGTGACACGCCTGTTCGAGGAGCTGGTGGGCAAGGACGTCGTTGTCCGAGGCGTCTACGACGTCGCCGGCTTGCGCGCCGACGCGGACGTCATGATCTGGTGGCACGGTCCCTCGATGGACGAACTGCAGGGCGCGTACCACCGGTTTCGGCGGACCGGTTTCGGTGCCCGGCTGGAACCGGTGTGGTCGCAGGCCGCGCTGCACCGGCCGGCCGAGTTCAACAAGAGCCACGTCCCGGCGTTCCTGGCGGAGGAAGAGCCGCGGGGGTACGTCTGTGTCTACCCGTTCGTCCGTTCCTACGAGTGGTATCTGCTGCCGGACGAGGAACGGCGAGCCATGCTTGCCGAGCATGGCCAGATGGCTCGCGGCTTCCCCGACGTGCGGGCCAACACCGTGTCATCGTTCGCGCTCGGCGACTACGAGTGGATGTTGGCGTTCGAAGCCGACGAACTCCACCGCATCGTCGACCTCATGCGCCACCTCCGCGGATCGGAGGCGCGTCGGCACGTGCGCGAGGAGGTTCCCTTCTACACCGGACGCCGGGTAGCGGTCGAGGAACTCGTGGCTACCTTGCCGTAACCCGTCGGCGCGGGTGCGTCGCAGTAGCCCCTCGGCGTCGCGCTTTCCCTCGCGCGGCTACTCACCTGGCGCATCATGCCAGGTCGAGAGCACCGCGCGAGGGAGGCGCGGACCGGGGTCGCGTCACGGGGCGACGCCCGATCATTCAGCTGTGCCCTGTGCGGGAACCTTCCGGACGATGAAGTTGCCCTTCGCCGGAACGGTGACGACGAGGCGCCGATCGCGCAGTTCCTTGGTGGCTCTGCGTGCTGTGCCGATGGAGACGCGATACTCGCGTGCCAGATCGCGCTCGGCGGGGAGGCGGGAGCCAGACTCGATCTGGTTCGCCTGCACGCGCGCCTCGATGTGGTCGGCAAGCCGCTTGTACACGTACTCGGACCCACGGACGTCGGGATCGAAATCTTGAATAGGCACGATATTCCAGTCCTTCTCGTGTTGATGACGGCGAGTTGATTTCACGGGTGGTCAATGACGGTAGTGGCACTCGTCGCTAAGTCACAGCAGCTGCTCATGTGGCGACGCATCGGATCATAGCGAACATGTATCGGACGAACAAGCAGGTCAAGCGCCTAGTAGGGGTTGAAGAAAAATGTCTAGGGTGGGCTTGATAACTGGCAGATAAATCGCTGACCGCGTCAATCGCGGCAGCATGGCGAAGGATGTGAGCCGATGAGAAATCGAGAATGGAGAATCCAGCGGCGCTAGGCCGGGCGTGCTCGTACGGCAACGGGGAAGAACGGGACCGCGGTAGGTCAACGGTCAGTCAGTGAGTTACGTACGTATCGTCATAAACCTGGTAGTGGGGTTGATAATACCGTGATCCGGCCGGGCGTCCAGAGCAGCCCGCGGACATGGCCCTAAGCTGGCCCTATGACACCTTCGCCGACACCAGCACGTGGTTCCCGCCCCGATGCCGAGGTGGTGGATCTCTGCCGGGATCTCATCCGGATCGACACCAGCAACTTCGGTGACAGTAGCGGACCCGGTGAGCGAGCCGCGGCCGAGTACGTCGCAGGGCAGCTCTCCGACGTGGGGCTGGAGACGGTTGTCGTCGAGTCCGAGCCGGGCCGGACGTCGGTGGTGACACGGATCGAGGGCGCGGACCCGAGCCGGACCGATGCATTGCTGATCCACGGCCACCTGGATGTCGTCCCGGCGGATGCCGCGGACTGGACTCACCATCCGTTCTCCGGTGAGATCGCCGACGGCTGCGTCTGGGGACGCGGCGCGGTGGACATGAAAGACATGGACGCGATGGTGCTCTCGGTGGTGCGCGATCGGGTACGGGCCGGTCGACTGCCGGACCGGCCGGTTGTGCTGGCCTTTCTCGCCGACGAGGAGGCCGGCGGCGGGCTCGGCGCGCACTGGGCGGTCGATCACCACCCCGAACTCTTCGAGGGTGTGACCGAGGCGATCGGTGAGGTCGGCGGGTTCAGCCTGACCGTCCGCGACGACCTGCGCCTGTACCTGATCGAGACGGCCCAGAAGGGCATCGCCTGGATGCGGCTGACCGTCGACGGCACGGCCGGTCACGGGTCGATGCTGTCCCACGACAACGCGGTCACCGAGCTGGCCGAGGCGGTAGGCCGGCTGGGCCGGTACGAATGGCCGGTGCGGATCACGCCGGCCGTGCGCGCGTTTCTGGACGCGGCGGGCGAGGCACTCGGCGTCGAGCTCGATCCGGAGGATCCCGAGTCGTTGTTGAAGACGCTGGGCAACGTCGGGCGGATCGTCGGCGCCACGGTCCGCAACACGACCAACCCGACGATGCTCCAGGCCGGGTACAAGCACAACGTCATCCCGGGGAAGGCCGAGGCGAGGGTCGACGGGCGGTTCTTGCCGGGCTACCAGGAGGAGTTCGAGGCGACCCTGGACGAGGTGCTGGGGCCGCGCGTGCGGCGGGAGTATCTCGTACACGACATCGCCGTCGAGACGGAGTTCAGCGGATCGCTGGTGGACGCGATGAGTACCGCATTGATGGCCGAGGACCCCGGCGCGCGGACCGTTCCGTACTGCCTCTCCGGTGGCACCGACGCCAAGTCGTTCAGCACGCTCGGCATCCGTTGCTTCGGGTTCGCGCCGCTCCGGCTGCCACCGGATCTGGACTTCGCCGGCATGTTCCACGGCGTCGACGAGCGTGTCCCGACCGAGAGCCTGCAGTTCGGTGCTCGCGTGCTCGACCGTTTCCTCGATCTCACCTGACGCCCGCCATGCGTGAGGCGTCACATGGTGCGGCGCACGCGCAGGATCTTCCGGCGCAGGGTGACCTTGCAGGTGCCGTCGGCGTACCGGCGCAGCCGGGCGAGTTCCCAGCGGCCGTACTCGGCCTGTTCAGTAAGGAGTCTGCGGGTTGCGGAGCGGGACGAGCTGCGCGGAAGGAACAGATAGCGGAACTCGTACTCCGTGGCGCGGGCGAATCGAGAGCTGGTGTTCACCGCCACTGCATGTTCCATTCACCTATCTTGCCATGTGCCGCTACGGATCGTACCGGTGAGCCTGCTCACGACCGCCGGAACCATGTACGGTCGTGCATTGTGATCAGTGATGCCGACGATCGAACCCGCCTGCAGGCGGCGCTGGACAGCTTGACGGATGCGCTGGAGAACCACCTGGAGGCGTGTCTGGCGCGCACCGGCGAGGCGGACGTGGCGGTCCAGTCTGCCTACACGGCGCTGCGGCATGCCGCGGCCGCCTATGACGACCTCTTGTTCGAGCTTCGCGATGAGGTCACTCCGTGGGAGTTTCCCGAAGGCCCGCATGTCGACGTGGAGTACGAGGACGCCGACGCCGAGCCGGAGGCGGTCGGCGTGTTCGTACGGCGCGACTACGACATCGCTGAGACCGGTGAGCTGCTGCGAGCGGGCCGGGAGGCGTATGGCGAGCTCTATCCTGCGCAACCGGAGCAGGCGGCGGTCGCCGATGTCACGCATGCCGGCCGTGCGCTCTATCAACTCTTGCACGCCTACGGCGTGGACGGGCTCGACCAACGTGCCGAGAGCGCGGGGTTGCAGCCCAGGGGTGGAACGGTCTGGGTTCAGGAGCTCACCGACACAGACACCGACAGTCTCGTCGACGAGCCGTTCGGGGTGATCGACGACGAGATGCTCATCTACCGCCTCGACGAGGTGGTCGAGCGCGACGACGAGGCATGACTCGATGACGGACGACCGCGACCACGATGGGCGACCCGTCGACCGGAAGCTCTAGATCGTCGTCCGAGGCCACGATCCACGGCGCTGCGACGGGTAACCGGCAAACGGTGAACCGGCGATGAGCGTCGTTCGCCTGCCGTTGGCGCCGTTGTCAGACCGGAGTGCGAGAGTGTGGCGGAAGGTCGGCCCGATCGGCCGGCATGTCTTTCGACGACAAGGAGCTTGCGGCATGCGGGAGACTCGGCGATGGCGGTGGGTGCGGACGATCGCGCTCGGGGCGTCGGTGGCGATGATGACCGCCACATTGCTCACTGTGACGCCGGCGGGCGCCGGGCCGGATATGGACGGGGCTTTCCGGGTCAACCCCTATCTGCAGAACCCGTCGGCCGAGAGCATGACGATCACGTGGTTCACGACCACGTCCGACCCGGGCGAGCTGGAAGTGCGCGGGCCGGGGTTGCGAGGCGGCGCGGAGTTCACCACGCAGCCGACGCACGAGACGGCGCTGACGTACACCGAGGCGGAGCTGACGCAGGAGATCGCCGGTCTGGAACCGGGCTCGTGGCTGCACGAGGGCGAGAACTACAAACACACCGTCGACGTCACCGGCCTGCTGCCAGGAAAGCACTACACGTACCGCGTTCGCGCCGGTGACGCGACATACCGCGCGCATTTCACCACGGCGCCGAGCGCGGATCGGTGGAACAAGGTCCGGTTCGTCGCGCTGTCCGACTCCGAGACGGAGCCGCGCGGCCGGGTGCAGCGGCGGGAATGGGCACCGGGCGCGCTGGCGGACGGCAGCCGGTCGCGGCCCAGCGTCGAGCCGGGCAGCCTCTGGGACGAGACCTTCGGCACCACCGTGTTGTCCGGGGTGCGGACGCTGCGCTACATGCTCACCGAGGACGAGGGCTACCGGGAGAACCTGAAGGTCATCTCCGAACGCGACCCAGACTTCGTGATGATGCCCGGCGATCTCGTCCAGGGCGGCGGCTACCAGCCGGCGTGGGACGAGTTCTTCCGGCACAACGCGGGGGAGTCCGGCAGCGGCCTGTCATACCGGCCGATCCTGCCGGCCATCGGCAACTGGGAGAACTTCGGGGCTCTCAACGGCGGTTACGGGACTCCGGATGACCGTTCGCCGGTGGTGCGTGGCCGCGAGAAATACCACACCTACTTCGACTCGCCGGACAACGGCACGGCGGCGCACCGGGACAACTATTACCGCGTCGATTACGGCCCGGTCACGGTCATCACGCTGGACAGTTCCAACGGCGAGCCGGACGACGCGCCCGGCAACTACCCGGATGACGCGAAGGCGACCGGGCAGGAGTATCGCGGGCCGGGTTCCGATACCCAGAACAACTACACACGTGCGGAGTACGAGGCCGCCGGCGGGACCGACCTGGCCGACTTCAACCGCGGGAGCGTCCAGTGGCAATGGGCGGAGGAACAGCTGGCGGACGCGCGCGAGCAGGGGCGGATCGTGTTCGTCCAGTTCCACCACTCGGCCTACAGTAGCGGCGAGCACGGCTTGCCGATGTATCACGAGCTGACCAGTGGCCAGGGCGGCACACCGATGCGCCAGTACCACGAGTTGTTCGAGGCATACGGGGTCACAGCGGTGCTGTCCGGCCACAGCGAGATGTTCGAACGGAGCTTCGTCGACTCCGACGGCGACGGTGTGGGCGTCCAGTATTACGACGTCGGCGTCGCCGGGGACGGTCTGCGGGGGGACCGCCGGAACGGTGCGTCATTGAACGACCCGCTCCTGAAGTACAACCCGTACAGTCAGTGGACCGCCGATCAGAGCGAGCCGGAGCGCTGGGAGTCCGTGGATGGTGTTCTCCAGCTGGTCGAGGGTGGCAAGCACTACGGCCACCTCGAGGTTGATGTCGAACGCCTGCGGGACGGCGCCCGTGTGACGCTTACCCCGGTGTACGTCTTTCCGGTGCTCAACACCGACTACGAGCTGGAGCGCACGGAACGTCGGGAGTACGGGGACGCGGTCACGTTGGAGTTGGACGCCGACGGGCGGGTGCGCGGCTGACGCCGAGTCGGACCGCGTGTGCGAGCGAGCCGAGCCTCGGCCGGCTGGTCCGCTGCGTGTGCCTACGCCGCGGCGGCAGAGACCTCGTCCAAGGCCGTGCGGATCTCGTCCGGTAGCTCGATGTCGTCGGAGGCCAATTGGGTCCGTAACTGAGTGGTGGTGCGGGCGCCGAGCAGCGGTGCGGCGACGCCCGGCCGGTCCCGCACCCACGCCAGGGCCACCTGGAGCGGCTGGACACCGAGGCCGTCGGCGGCAGTGCAGACGGCCTCGACGATCTGCCGTGAGCGTGCGTCGAGATACTGGTCGACGAACCCCGCCATGTGCGAGGCCGCGGCCCGCGAGTCGGCCGGCGTACCGCGGCGGTATTTTCCGGTCAGCACGCCGCGACCGAGCGGTGACCAGGGCAGCAGGCCGATGCCGAACTGCCGCGCGGCCGGCACCACCTCACGTTCCACACCGCGCTGGACCAGAGAGTATTCGACCTGCGTGGAGATGATCGACGTCCGGCCGGGAGCCGCGGCCTGATGCGCTGCGGCCCACGCGGTCTGCCACCCGGCGTAGTTGGACACGCCGACGTACCGGGCGCGCCCGGTGGCCACCGCGTAGTCCAAGGCGCTGAGCGTTTCTTCCAGGGGCGTCCCATCGTGCCAGGTGTGCACCTGCCAGAGGTCGACGTAGTCGACGTCGAGCCGGTCCAGCGAGTCGTCGAGCTGATCCAGCAGCATCTTGCGGGAGACGTCGTCGACGTCCTGGCCGAACGGGCCGGATCGGCCCGCCTTGGTGGCGATGACGACGTCGGCCCGGGGCACGCTCTTATCGAGTAGCCGGCCGAGTAACTCCTCGCTGGCTCCCTCGCCGTACGACGCGGCGGTGTCGATGAGCGTCCCGCCGGCTTCGACGAAGATCTCCAACTGTTCCCGGGCGTCGTGCTCGTCGGTGTCCCGGCCCCAGGTCAGCGTGCCCAACGCGTAGCGCGACACGCGGAGTCCGCTTCTGCCCAGTCGTCGCAGTTCCACACGGCGAGAGTACCGGCTTTGCCAGCGTCGGCTGTGCAAACGCGGCCGGTTAAGGTGGTGCGGTGCGGTGTTGCATCTCCCGCACCCGTGATCAGCCGTGATAGGAGCACCACACGCATGGAATGGTTCCAGGCCGTCGTCCTCGGCGTGCTGCAGGGACTCACCGAGTTCCTCCCCATCTCGTCCAGTGCGCATCTGCGGATCTACCCGCAGCTGTTCGGGTGGGAGGACCCGGGTGCGGCGTTCACGGCCGTCACACAGATCGGCACCGAAACCGCGGTGATCCTGTACTTCATCAAGGACATCTGGCGGATCATCCGGGCGTGGTCGCTCTCGGTCTTCCGGCGGGGCACGGCGTTGGAGCCGGAGCGAGCCGAGGAGATGGCCGCCGCCGGGGCGGGCGGGGCGGCCGGCCCGCGTCGGCGGCGGCGGCTTGCACGGACCGGAGCTGTGGCCCCTGGCGTCTACGATCCGGCGGAAGCCCGGATGGGCTGGTACGTGATCATCGGCACGATTCCTATCGTGATCTGCGGTATCACGTTCAAGGACGTGATCGAACACGACTTCCGGTCACTGTGGGTCGTCGGCACCACCCTCGTGGTCCTCGGCATCATCCTCGGCATCTCGGACCGGGTCGGCCGGAAGGATCGGATGGCGGACCAGTTGAACCTGCGCGACGCCGTCCTGGTGGGACTCGCACAGGCTCTCGCCCTGGTTCCCGGGGTCTCCCGGTCGGGCGCGTCGATCAGTATGGGCCTGCTGCTCGGGCTGGACCGGGCGACCGCCGCACGCTTCGCGTTCCTGCTGGCCATTCCGGCCGTGATGGGGGCGGGCATCTACGAGTGGCCGTCGGCCATGGACGAAGGCTCGGTCTACGGGATGGGACCGACGATCTTGGCCACCGTGGTGTCGTTCTTCGCCGGCTATGCCGTCATCGCGTGGCTGATGCGGTGGTTGGAGCGGCGCTCTTTCGCACCGTTCGTGCTGTACCGGATCGCGCTCGGCGGGCTGACGCTTCTCCTCCTGGCGACCGGGACGTTGAGCGAGTTCGCCTGACAAGCGCATCGACGCAGGACACAAAACGATCGCGCGACGTCCGGGTTCCGGACGATTTACGACCGCCCGTTGAGAATTCGTGATGTTTTGTCGTCTGAACTCCGGAAACTAGTCACAAGTTGGTTGCGGTGTGCCCCTAGCCATGCTGCAAACTTGCCGTAGCCGATCCGTCGGCCTAGAAAGGGGGGCCAGGGTGGCGGAAATGCGACACAATCAGGAGGGTTGGTATCCCCAATGCGTAACTCTGCGCGAAAGGCGAGCCTGGCGGCTATCACCGCTTTAGCGCTCGCGCTTGCCGCATGCGGTGGTGACGACGACGATGAGGGCGGCGACACCGGCAGCGGCGACAGTGGCGACGGCGACACCGGTGAAGCCACAGGTGGCGAGTTCAGCACGTACATCGGCGAGCCCGAGAATCCGCTGATCCCTGGTAATACGAATGAGACCGAAGGTGGCCAGATCGTGGACTCGCTGTTCACGGGCCTTGTCACGTACAACTCCGACACGTACGAGATGGAGTTCAACGGCGTCGCGGAGTCGATCGAGTCCGACGACCAGCAGACGTGGACCGTCACGCTGAAGGACGGATGGACGTTCCACGACGGCAGCCCGGTGACGGCGGAGTCGTTCGTCGACGCCTGGAACTGGACCGCCTACGGTCCCAACGGCGCGGGTAACTCGTACTTCTTCGCGAACATCGAGGGCTACGACGAGTTGCAAGGTGTCGTCGAGACCGATGACGAGGGCAACACCGAGGTGGTCGAGGAGCCGTCCGCCGAGGAGATGTCCGGCCTGGAGGTCGTCGATGAGCGGACCTTCACGGTGACGCTGAAGGACCCGTTCTCCATCTTCCCGATGACCACCGGCTACACGGCCTTCTATCCGCTGCCGGAAGCCTTCTTCGAGGACGAGGAGGCGTTCGGCCGGCAGCCGATCGGCAACGGCCCGTTCATGGCGAACGAGGAGTTCGTGCCGGGCCAGGGCATCACCCTCGACCGGTACGAGGACTACGCCGGTGACGACGCCGCTCAAGCGGACCGCGTCGAGCTGCGCGTGTACGCGGACGAGAACACCGGCTACACCGACGTGCAGGCCGGCAACCTCGACATCAGCGACACCCTCCCCGTCAGCGCGATCGGCACCGGGCCGGACGAGTGGGGCGATCGGTGGGTGGAGAGCCCGCGTGGCGACATGACCCCACTGGCGTTCCCGACCTACGACGAGCGCTACTCGGACCCGAGGGTCCGGCAGGCGTTCGCGATGGCGATCAACCGGGAGGCGATCACCGAGGCGATCTTCGAGGGCTCGCGGACGCCGGCGAACTCCTGGGCCTCCCCGGTGGTGGAGGGATACCGCGAGGACGCGTGCGAGTTCAACACCTTCGATCCCGACCGTGCGAACGAGCTGCTGGACGAGACCGATTTCGACCGGAGCGAGCCGATCGACCTCTGGTTCAACTCCGGCGCCGGACACGACCAGTGGGTTGAGGCGGTCGGCAACCAGCTGCGGGACAACCTGGGGATCTCCGACTACAACCTGGAGAGCCTGGACTTCGCCGAGTACCTCCCGCTCCGGGACGACCAGGGGATGACAGGCCCGTACCGGGCCGGCTGGGTGATGGACTACCCGCACATCCAGAACTTCCTGGAGCCGCTGTACTCCGAGTCCGCGCTGCCTCCGGCTGGTGCGAATGACACGTACTTCACGAACGAGGAGTTCGACAGCCTGATCTCCGAGGCCAACCAGGCGGACGACCCCGACGAGGCCGTCTCGCTCTACCAGCAGGCCGAGGACATCCTGTGCCAGGAGATGCCGTCGACGCCGCTCTTCTACGGTGTGAACCAGCTGGTCCACACCGAGCGCGTGGACAACGTCACCATCAACGCATTTTCCCGGATCGAGCTGCAGAGCGTCACCGTCGTCGAGTGACCGTGCGGCTCTGAATCCTCATCGGTTGAGGTGCGTCCCAGGGGTGGGGCGCACCTCAACCATGAGTAATGTGTTGACTGGCAAGGCTAGGGAGGAGCATGGGCCGCTACATCGCACGCCGGCTCTTGATGACGATCCCGGTGCTGATCGGCGCCACCCTGCTGATCTTCACCATCGTCTACGCGCTGCCCGGTGACCCGGTGCGGGCGCTCGCCGGCGACCGGCCGCTCACGCCCGCGGCGCAGGCGGCGATCCGGGACGAATACAACTTGAACGATCCGCTGCTGATCCAGTACCTCAAGTATCTGGGCGGTCTGCTCCAGGGTGACCTGGGGCAGGACTTCTCTGGTCGGCCGGTGTCGGAGACCATCACGCAGCGGCTTCCGATCACCGTGCGGCTGGCTGTGCTGGCGGTGGTGATCGAGGTGATCATCGGTGTGATCGCCGGTGTCCTCGCCGGTATCCGGCGGAACTCCTACATGGACAACCTGGTGCTCGTCTCCACGACGCTCGTGGTCTCGATCCCGGTCTTCGTGCTGGCGTTCCTGGCCCAGTACGTGTTCGGGCTGCGGTTCGGCTGGTTCCCCATCGCGGGCCTCAGCGAGGGGTTCCGCAGTTATATCCTGCCGGCGTTCGTCCTGGCGGCGCTGTCACTCGCCTATGTGGCACGGCTGACCAGGACGAGTATCGCGGAGAACCTGCGCCAGGACTATGTCCGTACGGCGAAGGCCAAAGGGCTGAAGCCGTCGGTGGTGGTCGGCAAGCACACCCTCCGGAACAGCTTGATCCCGGTGGTCACATTCGTCGGGGCCGACCTGGCGAGCCTGATGGCCGGGGCGATCGTCACCGAGACGGTGTTCAACATTCCGGGTTTGGGACGTGCGGTCTTCGAGTCCGTCCAGCGCCAGGAAGGGTTCGTCATCGTCGGGATCGTGACGGTCTTCGTCTTCTTCTACATCACGTTCAACCTGGTGGTCGATATTCTGTACGCCGTCATTGATCCGAGGATCCGCTATGACTGAACGACAGCAGGACAGCGGCACGGAGCCGGCCTACGGCGGCGATTCTCCGACGATCGTCGACTCCTCCACCGCGGAGGAACAGCGCACCGAAGACGTCACGGTCGCTGAAGCGGGCGGTGAGATCCGGCAGGCGAGTCTGTGGTCGGACGCATGGCGTCAGCTCCGCCGCAGTCCGACCTTTCTTCTCGGAGCCGGCCTCTTCCTGATCTTCGCCGTGATGGCGGTGGCGCCGCAGCTGTTCACCAATGCCGACCCGCGGCAGGTGATCGACCTTGGACTGTCGGCGGACCCGCCGACCGGCGACGCCTGGTTCGGCTACGACATCCAGGGCCGTGACTACTTCGCCAACGTCGTCTACGGCGCGCGGGTGTCGATGATCGTCGGGTTCTCCAGCGTCCTCGGCGTCCTGCTGATCGGTGTGACGATGGGCTCGCTCGCGGGGTTCTACGGCGGCTGGATCGATTCGGTACTGGCCCGCATCACCGACGTCTTCTACGGTCTGCCGCTGGTCCTCGGGGCGTTCCTGCTGCTGTCCGTGATGCAGAACCGAGGTATCGCGCAGGTGTCGCTGGCGCTGGCGATATTCGGGTGGATGACCGCGATGCGACTCGTGCGAGGCACGGTCGTGTCGGTCAAGGACGCCGACTACGTCCAGGCGGCTCGTGCCCTGGGTGCGTCGACGTGGCGCATTCTCACCCGGCACATCCTGCCCAACGCGGTGGCCCCGGTTCTGGTGTACGCCACCATCACGGTGGGCCTGTTCATCGCAGCCGAGGCGACGCTGTCCTTCCTCGGTTTCGGGCTGCAACTACCAGAGATCGCGTGGGGGCTGCAGATCAGCGCGGGCATGGGCCGGCTGCGGGATTCCGCGCACCTGGTGTTCTTCCCGAGTATTTTCCTGTCCCTGATGGTGCTGTCATTCATCCTGATGGGCGACGCCCTGCGTGACGCCCTCGACCCGAAGTTGCGCTGATGTCTCAGACTTTGACCACACCAGATATCTCCGGCGCCGCCGGGGCTCCCGTGCTGGAAGTGAACGACCTGCACGTCGAGTTCCGGACGCCGCACGGCCTCGTCAGGGCCGTGAACGGCATCACGTACTCGGTCCGGCCGGGCGAGACGCTGGCCATCCTCGGCGAATCGGGCTCCGGGAAGAGTGTGAGCGTCCAGGCGGTCATGGGCATCCTGGACAGCCCACCGGGGTTCGTCACGGGCGGCTCCATCCTCTTCCACGGCCAGGACATGCTCACGATGCCGGCGGCGCAACAGCGCGTGATCCGCGGACCTGGGATCGCCATGGTCTTCCAAGATGCGTTGTCCTCGTTGAACCCGGTGTTCAGCGTCGGTCACCAGATCGGCGAGATGTACCGGGCGCACCAGGGGGCCTCACGCCGGGAGGCGAAGGCGAAGGCGATCGAGCTCATGGAACGCGTCCGCATCCCCGCGGCCCGCGAGCGGGTGAACGACTACCCGCACCAGTTCTCCGGGGGAATGCGCCAGCGCGTGATGATCGCGATGGCGCTGGCCCTGGATCCGGAGATCCTGATCGCCGACGAGCCTACGACGGCGCTCGACGTCACCGTCCAGGCGCAGATCATGGAGCTGCTCAACGACCTGCAACGGGACACCGGGATGGGGTTGATCCTCATCACGCACGACCTCGGCGTGGTCAACGAGGTCGCGGACCGGGTGGCCGTCATGTACGCGGGCAAGATCGTCGAGTCCGGGACCATCGACGAGGTCTTCACCGCGCCGACGCATCCGTACACCGCCGGCCTGATGAGCTCGGTGCCGCAGGCGGAGACGAAGGGCACCCGGCTGCAACCGATCAAGGGACAGCCGCCCAACCTGGCCGCGATCCCACCGGGCTGCTCATTCCACCCGCGATGCCCGCACGCCAGGATCGGCTCTGCCGCCGCGGCCGATCAGGACTGTGCCGGCGACGTGCCGGAGCTGCGGGAAGTGCGTCCGGCCCGCATGGCGGCATGTCACTACAGCGAGGAGATTTTCGGTGAGTGATACCGGTGAGCCGATCCTGGTCGTCAAGGACCTGGTCAAGCATTTCCCGCTGACGCAAGGGATCGTCTTCCAGCGCACCGTCGGCCACGTGCAGGCGGTCGACGGAGTGAATCTTGAACTCTATCCCGGCGAGACGATGGGCCTGGTGGGGGAGAGCGGATGCGGGAAGTCCACCGTCTCCAAGCTGATCATGGGGCTGGAGAAGCCGACCTCCGGGCAGATCCTGTTCGAGGGCAAGGACGTGGCCGCGATGAGCCGGCGCGAGCTGCGTCGCTACCGGCGGCAGGTGCAGATCGTCTTCCAGGATCCGTACGCGTCACTGAACCCGCGGATGACGGTCGGCAACATCGTGGCCGAGCCGTGGGACATCCACCCGGACGTGGTGCCGCGCAAGGAACGGCCGCGACGGGTGCGGGAACTGCTTGACCTGGTGGGCCTGAACCCGGACTATGCCAACCGGTACCCACACCAGTTCTCCGGCGGGCAGCGGCAACGTATCGGCGTCGCCCGGGCACTCGCGTTGCGCCCCAGCGTCCTGGTGTGCGACGAGCCGGTGTCCGCGCTGGACGTGTCGGTGCAGGCGCAGGTGATGAACCTGTTGGAGGACCTGCAGGACGAGCTCGGCCTGTCCTATCTGTTCATCGCGCATGACCTGTCGGTGGTGCGGCACCTCAGCGATCGGGTGGCCGTGATGTACCTCGGCCGTATCGTCGAGTCCGGCACCCATGCCGACGTCTACGATCAGCCCGCGCACCCTTACACGCAGGCACTGTTGTCCGCCGTTCCAGTACATGAGCCCGCACTGCGCGGCGCGAAGGAACGCATCGTGCTGACCGGAGACGTGCCGTCGCCGGCCGATCCGCCGTCCGGCTGCCGGTTCCGCACACGCTGCTGGAAGGCGCAGCAGATCTGCGTCGACCAGGATCCCGCACTGGTCGACCGTGGGCAGGGCCACCCGTCCGCGTGTCATTTCGCGGAGAGCGTAGAGATCGTCCACACCGACTGAACACAGGCGGTCACCGGACCCGCCGGTACCGTCTCGGTTGACCGCGCACGCAGGCGCTTCTTCTGGTTGACCGGGCGGGTGAGCGGATGCCCTGCTGGTTGACCGGGCGGGTGAGCGGGTGCCCTGCTGGTTGACCGGCCGGTGGGTAATCACCCCTGATTGACTGCGCACGCAGGCATGGGCCCCGGATGACCGGATGGGTGGGTAGTTGTCCTGGTTGACCGGGCAAGAGGGCATTCTTCTCGGCGTTCCCCCTCGACAACCCGGCCTGGGTTGCCTCGCGGGATGTTGCTCGCCGCGTGGCGTTGCCCGGGCGCGGCGTTGCCCGGGCGCGGCGTTGCCCGGCGTGGCGTTGCCCGGCGTGGCGTTGCCCGGCGTGGCCGTTGTGTGAAGAGCTGTGGCGGTTTGGCCCGCTCGAGAGGGTCGTGCGTCTGATCGTGGCAGTTCTGGCCGCTGCCGGCGGCTGGAATTCGCACGACACGTCGCACGACCCCAGAAAGCCTTCATTCAGCGGCTGTCAGTCACACGGCCGCTCACACAACCGTGCTTGAACCGGGCAGCATTCACACGGCCGCCCGCACGACCCGGTCCCGCGCACCGGTTGTGTGAGAAACAGCCGGTGATGACGCGATTGTGGGACGAGTTGTGTGGGCGGCGGCGGTTGTGTACCAGACCGTGCGGTCTGCAGTGTGGGCGACGGCGGTCGTGTAGCAGACCGTGCGGTCTGTCGTGTGAGCGGCGGCGGTCGTGTAGCAGACCGTGCGGTCTGTCGTGTGAGCGGCGGCGGTCGTGTAGCAGACCGTGCGGTCTGTTGTGTGTGGGTAGGGACGGTCCTACAGCGGGAGGTACGGGCGGGGGTTGGTGTGTTCGCCGTTGATGCGGACCTCGAAGTGCAGGTGCGGTCCGGTGGAGTACCCGGTGGAACCGATCTGTCCGATGACCTGTCCCTTCGCCACCTGCTGACCGACCGAGACGCTCAGCCCCGACTGGTGGGCGTACAGAGTGCTGATCCGCTGACCGTTGGAAACCCCGTGGTCGACGATCACCATGTTGCCGTAGGCGGTGTTGAACGTCGCCTCCACGACCGTACCGGAGTCCGCGGCGTAGATGTTGCCGTCGCCCGCGCTGAAGTCGATGCCGGTGTGGATCTTGACGTATCCCAGGATCGGGTGCATCCGCGGGCCGTACTCTGAGGTGACCGACCCGTTCCCGGGCAGCGCGAACGACCCGGTGCCCTCGGCGCTTCCGCCACCGCCGTCGTCGGTATCCCCGTCGCCGCTGCCATCGTCGGAACGGTCACGATCGCGGTCCGCGCTGCCACCGCCGTCTCGCGGGGGATCGGGCTCGGGGTCGGGCAGATTCTGCAGGAGCTCGGTGACCGCGGTGGCCTCGTCCATCTGCTCCATGTAACGCTCGTAGTCCTCGAGCTTGGCATCCTCGGCCAGCTCCAGGGCCTTCTCCACCTGCTCCTGCTTGTCGGCGTGTTCCGCCCTGGCCTCCTCGGCGGCGGTCTCGGCCTGTTCCGCCTCGGCGCGCCGTTCCTCTGCCTGTTCGGCCAGACGTTCTTTGTCCTGCCGCTGAGCTTCCAGCGTTGCGGACGCGTTGCGCAGATCGGCCTGTTGCGACGCCAGCCGCCCCAGCGCGTCGTCGCCGGCGTTGAGGATGGTCCGCATGTCGTTGTAGCGGTCGGTCAGCTCCTGCGGGGATTCGGCGCCGAGCACCACGCTGACCGTGGCGAGCCCGTTGTTCTGATAGGCCTCGCGGGCCACGCTGCCCAAGGCCGCCTTGGCGTCCTCGGTACTGGCCTCGATCTCGTTCATCTCGCGCTCGGTGCGCTGGATCGCCTCCTCGGCGACCTTGACCTCCCGCCGTGCATCTTGCTCGGCGGAGCGGGCCGAGTCGGCGGCGGCGCGGGCCCGGTCGAGGCTGGCGCTGGCCTCGTCGACCTCGTGAAGAACGCTTTGCAGCAACTCCTGCGCCTCGGCGACCGCCACGGTCTGGGCGTCGGCGAGGGCCTGGTCGTAGGCGTCCCCTGGGTCGGTGCGTTCGTAGTCGTCCGGATCGCCGGACGGTGGTTCGGCGGGCGGCGAGGTGGGCGAGTCGGGTGATGGCGTCGTGTTGGACATCACCACGGCAGTGCTGCCGATGGGGGAGGCGGGCTCGGCGTGGGCGGGCATGCCGGCTGTCACGAGGACGAGGCCGGCGCCGGCCGCTACGACAGCACGCATGCTGCGTCGGAAACGGCGCATAGAGCTGGAACTACTCCCTTCGTGCCGGTGCGTGAAGCCTTGTGGGCGATTGCGCCGGTCCTTTTCTCAACGCGGATCGTGTCCTCGGTTGTCGGTTCTGTCCAGGTCTTGCATATCTCATTCCGGCAACGCGCGCGACTCGAGAGCATCACGCCGACGGAACAAAACCACGCTAATGGTACAGAAGGGATCTGTGATGGCAAGGTAGCGGCCTCGCGTTACGCTTCGAGGCGTGCCTGTCGTGTTGTTGATCCGCCACGGTCGTACCGGCTCGAACGCCGCCGGCGTGCTCGCTGGACGGAGCCCGGGTGTACGGCTGGACGAGACCGGTGAGCAGCAGGTCGCCAGGCTGGCCGAGCGGATGCGCGGCATCCGTCTGGCGCGGCTGGTGACCAGCCCGTTGGAACGGTGCGTACAGACGGCCAAGGAGCTCGGTGAGGTCGACGCCGTGGACGGACGGCTGCAGGAGTGCGACTACGGCGCCTGGACCGGGCGCCCGCTGTCCGAGCTGCGCCGGTTGAAGTTGTGGAAGGTCGTTCAGGAACACCCGTCGGGGGCCGTGTTTCCGCAGGGCGAGTCGCTGCGGGAGATGCAATCCCGCGCCGTGGCCGCCGTGCGGGAGCACGATGAGCACGTTCTCGCCGAACACGGAGCCAGCGCGGTGTGGGCGGCCGTCTCGCACGGCGATGTGATCAAATCCATCGTCGCGGACGCGCTCGGTATGCATCTCGACCAGTTCCAGCGGATCGTCGCGGACCCGGCCTCGGTGACCGCCATCTCGTACACCGAACGCCGCCCTTTCGTGCTGCGGCTCAATGACACCGGGCAGGATCTGACCCCGCTGGCCGGTGCCCGCCGGGCACGCAGGCGGAGACCGTCGAGTGATGCCGCCGTGGGCGGGGGAGCGGGATAGGGTTATCCCGTGGCAGTACAGGTGTTCCGATTCGACTCGCCGGAGCGGTTCGTCGCCGGCACCGTCGGTGAGCCAGGTGAACGCACGTTCTTCCTGCAAGCCCGTGACAAGAACCAGCTGGCGAGCGTGGTGTTGGAGAAGGAGCAGGTCGCGGTCCTGGCCGAGCGCGTGGACGCGATGCTGGACGAGATCGTCCGGCGCACCGAGGGACAGGCGGCGATCCCATCCGAGGCGCCGCCCGAGGCAGAGGATCTGGCACCGCTCGAGCAGCCCATCGTCGAAGAGTTCCGGGTGGGCACGCTGACGCTCGCCTGGGAGGGGGAGATCGAGCGCGTCGTCATCACGGCGTATGCCGCCGGTGAGGCCGGCGCCGAGGAGGAAGCGGAGGAAGAGCCGCCGGAGAATCCGGAAGACTCCTCCCGCGACGTTTTCCTGGTGAAGCTGACCGCGGGGGAGGCACGCGCCTTCGCCAAGCGCGCACAGGCGCTGGTGGCGGCCGGCCGCCCGCCGTGCCCGTTGTGCGGCCTGGCGCTCGAACCAGAGGGGCACATCTGCCCGCGCCAGAACGGCTACCGGCGGCGGGACTGATCGAGACAGAGCGCTATCGAGACAGAGAGCTGTTGTCGCTGTGGATCTGCTCGGGCTGCTTACCGAGGGTGAGCTGAGCGTCTCCGGGCGGCTCGTCGTCGCGTCGAACATGACGTTGCTGGGCGAGGTCGCCCACGAGGAGCGCCGTGTGCGGTGCGTGTACAAGCCGATCTCCGGAGAGCGTCCGTTGTGGGACTTTCCGGACGGCACGCTCGCCGCGCGTGAGGTGGCGGCGTACCACGTCTCGGAGGCGGCCGGGTGGCACGTCGTACCGCCGACGGTGCTGCGCGACGACGGCCCGCTCGGACCGGGGATGTGCCAGCTGTGGCTGGAACAACCAGACCCGGAGACCACGTCCGGGGCACGTTCCGGCAGAGCGACGCCGTGGGTGGACGTGGTGGGAGAAGGTGAGGTGCCGCACGGGTGGCTCCCGATCCTCAGCGCGTTCGGTGAGGACGGCCGGCCTGTGGTTCTGGTCCACGCCGACGAGCCCGGGTTGCGCCGGTTGGCGCTGTTCGATGCGGTGGTGAACAACGCCGACCGCAAGGGTGGGCATGTGCTGCACGGCGATCCGGACATGGTCGGGAACATGTCCGCGATCGTCGGTGTTGACCACGGTGTTTCGTTCCACGACGAGCCGAAGCTGCGGACCGTGCTGTGGGGCTGGGCAGGTCAGCCGTTGACCGCCGCCGAACGGGCGGAGCTGGTGCGGCTGCAGGAGACACTCGGAGGCACCTTGACCATGCAGCTGGCGGAACTGCTCGATCCGGCCGAGATCGACGCGTTGCACGAGCGGATCTCGACGTTGCTGCAGGATGGGGCGTTACCCGAACCTGCCGGCAGGATGCCGGTGCCGTGGCCGGTCTTCTGAGCAACTAGGGTCGAACGTATGGACGCCTGGGCAGCTGACGACATCCGGCCACTACCCGGGAGGGGCGATCCGGTCCGGCTATACGACACGGCGACCGGCTCGGTCCGGGTCGCTGCGTCGGCATCGACCGCGTCGCTGTATGTCTGCGGGATCACCCCGTACGACGCCACCCACCTGGGGCACGCGGCGACCTACGTCGCCTTCGACGTACTGAACCGGGCCTGGCAGGACGCCGGTCTGCAGGTGAGCTACGTGCAGAACGTGACCGACATCGACGACCCGCTGCTGGAGCGTGCCGCGCAGACCGGCCAGCACTGGGCGGACCTGGCCGCGGAACAGACCGATCTGTTCCGCGCGGACATGGCGTGGCTCCGCGTGCTTCCACCAGACTCCTACATCGCCGCCGCGGACGCCGTCGCCGAGATCACCGAACTGATCGGGCGGCTGAAGGACGCGTCCGCAGTGTATGACGTCGGGGGTGACCTGTACTTCTCCGTGCGCTCCGACCCGTCGTTCGGATCGATCTCCGGGCTCGACGACGCCACCATGCGGGAGCTGTTCGCCGAGCGCGGCGGCGATCCGGACCGCCCAGGAAAACAGGACCCGCTGGACTGCCTGCTCTGGCGTGCCGAACGGCCCGGGGAGCCGGCCTGGCCGAGCCCGTACGGATCCGGCCGACCCGGCTGGCATATCGAGTGCACGGCGATCGCCTTGGAGCATCTGGGTTCCGGCTTCGACGTGCAGGGCGGCGGCAGCGACCTGATCTTCCCGCACCATGAGATGTGTGCCTCCGAGGCACACGTGGCCACCGGGAAACCATCGTTCGCCCAGAACTACGTGCACGCCGGGATGATGGGTTACCAGGGCGAGAAGATGTCGAAGTCGCTGGGCAACCTGGTGTTCGCCGCAGCACTGCGGCGCGGCGAGACCGACCCGGGCGCGGTCCGGCTGGCCCTGTACACCGAGCACTACCGAGCCGACCGGGAATGGACCGACGGGCAGCTGGCGGACGCCTCACATCGGCTCGATCGGTGGCGGGAGGCGGTGTCCCGGCCGGCCGGCCCGGACGCGACGCCGGTGCTGAGCGGCGTCCGGGAACGGCTCGCCGACGATCTCGACACTCCGGGCGCGCTCCGGGTGATAGACGAGTGGGTGGCGGCGACATTGGCCGGCGAGGGCGCCGACGCATCCGCTCCCGGCCTGGTGCGTCAGCTCGCCGACACCCTGCTCGGCGTCCGCCTCTAGCACGCACCGCAGGTAGACACACCTGGCCCGTGTGGGCCTGCGCCGGTAAGGAGATGACATCGTGGTCGCGCGCGTAGCCGGATCGTCGTTCGGTTGGCCCACGTTGTCGTTCTATTGGCCTGCGGCTTCGCCGCGACACGCGGGCGGCCGACTGAGGACGTAGGATGGTTGTACTAGCACAGCGCATACCTTCCGTACACAGAAGAGGTTTGATCAGCGTGTCCGACCAGGCACAGTCCACGTCGCAGTCTGCGGCCCCAGCGGCCCCCGAGACCGGCACCGCACGGGTCAAGCGCGGCATGGCCGAGATGCTCAAGGGCGGCGTGATCATGGATGTCGTCACGCCGGAGCAGGCCAAGATCGCCGAAGACGCCGGCGCGGTGGCCGTGATGGCGCTCGAGCGGGTACCCGCCGATATCCGCGCGCAGGGCGGCGTCGCCCGGATGAGCGATCCGGACCTGATCGAGGGCATCATCAACACCGTCTCGATCCCGGTCATGGCCAAGGCGCGGATCGGGCATTTCGTCGAGGCGCAGGTGTTGCAGAGTCTCGGGGTCGACTATGTCGACGAGTCCGAGGTGCTCACGCCGGCCGACTACACCAACCACATCGACAAGTGGCAGTTCACCGTGCCGTTCGTCTGCGGTGCCACCAATCTGGGCGAGGCGCTGCGGCGGCTGACCGAGGGGGCGGCGATGATCCGTTCCAAGGGCGAGGCCGGCACGGGTGACGTCTCCAACGCCACCACGCATATGCGGCAGATCCGGGACGAGATCCGCCGGCTGCAGTCGTTGCCGAAGGACGAGCTGTTCGTCGCGGCGAAGGAGTTGCAGGCGCCGTATGAACTGGTCCGCGAGGTGGCGGAGCTGGGCAAGCTGCCGGTCGTGCTGTTCACCGCGGGCGGGATCGCGACGCCGGCCGACGCGGCGATGATGATGCAGCTCGGCGCTGAGGGTGTCTTCGTCGGCTCGGGGATCTTCAAGTCGGGCGACCCGGCCAAGCGTGCCGAGGCGATCGTGAAGGCCACCACCTTCTACGACGACCCGGACGTCATCGCCAAGGTCTCCCGGGGCCTGGGTGAGGCCATGGTCGGCCTGAACGTCGAGGACGTGCCGGAGCCGCACCGCCTGGCCGAGCGCGGCTGGTAAACCCGGACACGTGCGGGAAACGGAGCACGTCGGCACGCCCACGCCCGACGAGGTCTTCGCCGATTGGACGCAGGACCGCGACGGCGTGTGGACGCGGCAGGCGGCCCGGGTCATCCTGATCGACGGTGTCGGCCGGGTACTGCTGCTGCGCGGTTTCGACGTCGACGATCCGGCCCGTCACTGGTGGTTCACGCCCGGTGGCGGTCTCGAACCGGGCGAGGATCCACGACGCGCCGCCGCCCGCGAAGTGCGCGAGGAGAGCGGGCTGGCCGTGGACGAGTCGCAGCTGCGCGGCCCGGTGGCCGAGCGGAGTGCCTCGTTCAGGTACTTCGGACGGCCGTGCCGCCAAGACGAGGCGCTCTTCTACGCGCGGCTCGTCGGGTCACACGACGTCAGCGACGAGGGATGGACCCAGGTGGAGCGTGCATCCGTCTCCGAGATCCGCTGGTGGGACGTGGACGAGCTGGTGGCCTCCGAGGTCACGGTGTACCCGCCGGCGCTGCCGGATCTGGCGCGGATGCTCGGCGCCGACGCGTGGGACGGCGTGCGGCGCGTCATCGACTAGCCGCCCGTGACGGGATCCGCCGCCGTACCGGTTACCGTTGAAGGCGGTCGCACCGAGCGGCCGATAAGCACGACATGGCGATGGAGACCGCCGTCTCCACGGAATCGGAGCGCGAGCACACACATGGTGAATGGACCAACGGTCGGCGTACTGGCGTTGCAGGGCGACGTGGCCGAGCACCGGCGCATTCTGGAGTCGCTCGGCGCGCGGACGATCGCCGTGCGGACCGAGGAGCAGCTGGATGCGGTCGACGGGCTGGTGATCCCCGGCGGCGAGTCGACCACCATGTGGCGGCTGGCACGTTCCTTCGGTCTGCTCGAGCCGCTGCGCAAGCGGGTCCACACCGGTCTGCCCACGTTCGGATCCTGTGCCGGCATGATCATGCTGGCCGACCGGGTCGAGGACGGCGTCGCCGGCCAGGAGACCATCGGCGGGCTGGACATCACGGTGCGCCGGAACGCGTTCGGGCGGCAGGTGGATTCGTTCGAGGCGGAGCTCGACTTCCCGGCCGTCGGGGAGCCACCGCTCACCGCGGTTTTCATCCGCGCCCCGTGGGTGGAGCAGATCGGTGCGTCCGTCGAGGTACTCGCGCGCGTGAAATCGGGCGACGACGGCTCGGCCGGTACAATCGTCGCGGTGCGAGCTGGAGGGTTACTCGCCACGTCGTTCCACCCGGAGCTCACCGCCGACGCACGCATACACGCGCTGTTCCTGAACATCATCAAGGAGGCCTAGCCGATGTCCGGCCACTCCAAGTGGGCGACCACGAAGCACAAGAAGGCGGCGATCGACGCCAAGCGAGGCAAGCTGTTCGCCAAGCTGATCAAGAATATCGAGGTGGCGGCGCGTACCGGCGGTGGCGACCCGGCAGCCAACCCCACGCTCTATGACGCCATCCAGAAGGCGAAGAAGTCGTCGGTGCCGAACGACAACATCGACCGTGCCGTCAAGCGCGGCTCGGGCGCCGAGGGCGGCGGCGCCGATTACCAGACCATCATGTACGAGGGCTACGGCCCGAACGGTGTGGCTGTCCTGATCGAGTGTCTGACGGACAACCGGAACCGGGCGGCCTCCGAGGTCCGGATAGCGATGACCCGCAACGGCGGCACCATGGCCGACGCCGGATCGGTCTCCTATCTGTTCGACCGCAAGGGCGTCGTCGTCGTGCCACAGCTGCAGGGGGAGAAGACCCTCACCGAGGACGATCTGCTCGAGGTGGTGCTGGACGCCGGCGCCGAAGAGGTCGAAGATCTCGGTGAGTCGTTCGAGATCCGGTGCGAGGCCGGCGAGCTGGTCGACGTCCGCACAGCCATCCAGAGCGCCGGCCTGGATTACGAGTCGGCGGAGTCCTCGTTCATCCCGTCGGTGACGGTGCCGCTGGACGAGGACGGCGCGAAGAAGATCTTCCGGCTGATCGAGACGCTCGAGGACAGCGACGACGTGCAGAACGTCTACGCGAACTACGACGTCTCCGACGAGATCATGGAAGCGGTGGGCTGATGTCCTCACGCCGGGAGTCCGGCGTGCCCCCGTCCGCGGCCTCGCCGGTAGATCTGCGCGTCACCGACGTCACCAAGGCATTCGGCGAGGTGCCGGTGCTGCGTGGCGTGTCCCTGATGGTCGGCGCCGGTGGGACGCTTGCTCTGCTGGGGCCGAGCGGCTGCGGGAAGACGACGTTGTTGCGGATCGTGGCCGGTCTGGAAGACCCGGACGGCGGCACCGTGGCGGCCGGCGACCGGGTGCTGGTCGGGCCCGGGGATCGGATTCCGCCGGAACGCCGACGGGTCGGCATGGTCTTTCAGGACTGGGCGCTGTTTCCGCACCTGACCGTCGCGGACAATGTCGCCTACGGGCTACGGCGGCTCGGCAAGGAGAAGATCGGCACGCGGGTGCGGGATGCGCTGGAGATGGTCGGCCTGAGCGCGCTGGCCGACCGTGCACCCGGTACCCTCTCCGGCGGGCAGCAGCAGCGGATCGCGTTGGCCCGGGCGATCGCGCCGCAGCCGTCGGTGCTGCTGCTGGATGAACCGTTCTCCAACCTCGACGCCGCGCTGCGCGTGCGGGTGCGCACGGAGGTCCACCAGCTGCTCGCCGACCTCGGCATCACCACCGTCGTGGTCACGCACGATCAGGAGGAGGCGTTCGTGCTGGCGGAGAATGTGGCCGTGATCCGGGACGGCCAGATCGTGCAACAGGGACCGCCGACGACGATCTACGCTCGGCCGGCGGATCGGTGGGTGGCGGAGTTCGTCGGCGACGCGAACCTGGTTCCGGGTGAGTCCTCAGGTGGCGCGGCTATGACCGTACTGGGGCGCATCCCCGTCGCCGACCGTGTGTCAGGCACGGTCGATGTGCTGGTCCGGCCCGAATCAGTCGCGATCAGCCCTGGCGGCGCCGCCGGAGATGCCGCGGGCGCGGCGCGCGTCGAACTGGTGGAGTTCTACGGCCACGACACAGTGACGCTGGTACGGATGGAGAACGGCCAGCTCTTGCGTGTCCGCAGCTCGGGGCCGCCGGTCGCCGAGCGCGGGGCGCCGGTGGTGGTCGCCTACCAGGGGCCGGCCGCGGTCGCCTACCGGATCGACGCCTGACTCGGACAACGCTCCACCGTTGGCGGACACCGTTACGGACGGCCCGGAACCCAGAGCTTGGAGGCGGGGGAGGGCTGCTGCGGCGCGGAAGGCGTTGAGGCTGCCGCTGCGCCGCCGGCGGGCGGGGCGCCCGCGGATGGTGTGCCGGCCGCCGGCGGGGCCGGGGCCTGCGGGAGATCGTTCTCCTCCGCCTGGCTGCCGGCGCGCTGCTCGGCCTGGACCTGAGCCATGCGAAGCTGGTTGAGCACCTGCTCGAACTGGCTGGCGGTGGCGTTGTTCAGGTAGCTCTTCGCATGCGTGAACACCAGACCGGCCGTGTCGATGAGCAACCGCGCGTCGTGCCGGCCGAGCTTGGCCTGCGCCGCGGTCAACGTGCCGGAGAGGGTCTCGGTGAGGATCTGCTCGCACGGTACGCCGCGGAGCTGCTCGAGGTATCTGCGGACGTCCTCGGCCGACGGCTGCTCCTGCTGACGGTGCTGGTCACCGCTGGAACTGGCTCCTTCGCTCACGGTCGTCATCTTACCCGGTCGGCTCGCCGCGGTGGTGTCCAGGAGCGCGCCGCGGACCAGACTCGGCCGGACCGTAGGCGGTGCTCCAGCAGGGCCGCGAGCCGCCACACCAACAGCCCGGCGAGTAACGATGCGGCGACGGCGACAGCCGGGTGGATCCCGGTGAGGTGGGGATAGACCTGCCAGTGGACGAGGTAGATGTAGAGCGAGGCGCTCGCCAGCACCCCGGCGATCCGGCCCACCACGGCCGGGCAGGGCACGTGCACGGTCCACAGCAGCAGCGCCACGCCGGCGATCATGACCGACTCCCGGGCGAGGTTGTCGAAGAATCCCGGTACGGCGGCGACGGTCACCGCCGTGAGCAGGAGGCGGTGCCCTACCGTACGGGCGCGGGCGGCGGCCCAGCCCAGAGCGAACAGCCACAGCGCCGGCAGCATGTACGGAACACCGAGGCCGACCACTTCATAGCGGGTCAACAGGCCCATCGCGACCACGGCCAGCGCAAACGAGAACGGGAACCGCCGCTCTAGCCGGTCGGCCCATGGCACGGCCATCAGCACCGCCAGGCCGATCAGGATGTAGACCAGCACCTCGACGAACCAGAAGTGCCATGCGCCGGTCCAGGTCGAGCTGCCCAGGAAGCCGTTGAGCAACAGGATGTTCGTCAGCCCGTACTGACTGGTCAGCACGGTGACGGCGGCGATCCACACCATGCTGGGCACGGCGATCCGGGCGATCGCTCCCAGCTGCTGCCGCAGACGCCGGCGGCGGTCGGGTTCATCGAGCCGGAACCGTGCGAAGTTGAACCCGGCGACGGCGAGCAGCGCGTGTGCCCCGCCGAGCGCGGTGAACAGCCCTGCGTGTGTCCCGACGATGGCCACGATGGCCGCGGCGCGCAGCACGACGCTCGTCTCTATCGCGCGTCCGCCGAACGGCCGTGGGCGTGGCCGTGGCGCGAGGTCCCGTATCGGCGTCGTATGCCAGTTCAGCGGGAGGGTCCCGAGTTTCTCCTCCAACCGGATCGACATCTCGACGTAGGAGAGCGAGTCGCCGCCCAGTGAGACGAACGTGGCGTCCTCGGTCGCGTCCGGGCGGTGCAGGATCTCGGCGTACAGGTCGCGCAGGGTCGCCGGGTCGGCGGCCGACCGCGGGGCCGCCGGGGAGGCAGGGGCGGCCGGCGAGACAGGGGCGGCCGGGCCCGAGGGTGTCGAAGGAACGACGGAAGTACCGGGAGTGCCGGCGGCGGGAGTATCAGGAGACCGAGGGGCGGCGGTAGACCCAGAGGTCCGGGTTGAGGTGACAGCGAGATCGAGCACGGCGGCGTGGTCGGGCTTGCCGGAGCCGAGTCGCGGTATGGCGTCGACGCCGAACACCTGAACCGCGGCCGGCGGCAGCGCACAGGAGCCGGCGATATCCAGCCGGAGCGACCCCAGGTCACCTGGCGCACGCCCTCCCATGGCCAGACCATGCTCTGTGCACTCGCCCGTTTCCGGATCTCGCGGTGGCCGCCCACCCGCGTCCCGGTCGTGCCCGGCTTCGACGGCGACGCACAGGAGTCCATCCATGCCGGCGCAACACGCTGTGAGCCCGCGCTCGGCGAGCAGCGCCTCCACCTGCTGGGGGTCGACGCGTAGTCCGGCGATCTTGACGAACCTGCTGCGCCGACCGACGATCTCGTACAGGCCGGCGTCGGTTCGCCGGGCCAGATCGCCGGTGTGCAGCATGTGTGTGGTGCGTCCCAGCGCGAGGTCGGACGAGTTCTCCGCGTAGCCGAGCATGACGTTCGGCCCCTGATACACGAGTTCCCCGACGGCAGTGGTGTCGTCGTGGGCCGCCGTGCCGTTGGCGGTCGTCTTGCCACCGTCGGCGCCGTGGCCCGTCGCCGCGTCGTCGTCGGGCACCGGTTCGATGGAGAAGGAACCGCCGGGGATCGGCAGCCCGATCGTGTGTGGATGGGTGGCCGCCAGATCCGGGGGCAGATACGCCATCCGTGCGGTGGCCTCGGTCTGCCCGTACATGACAAACAGATTCCATCCGTGCCGGCGGCCGAGCGCGGCGTAGTGCTGGACCCGGTCGGCCGGCAGCCGGCCACCCGCCTGGGTGAGGTACCGCAGATGCGGCAGGGACATCTCGGCGAAGCCCACCCGGTCGAGAAGGTCGAATGTGTGCGGCACCCCGGGGAACGTCGTGCCGCGGTGCTCGCGGAACAGGTCCCAGAAGCAGGGATCGACCACCGAGAGGTCGGTCAGCAGCAGCCCGGCGCCACGGCTGAGATGGCTGTTGACGACCGACAGGCCGTAGCAGTAGTGCATCGGCAGCGTAGTGGCGGCACGGTCGCTCTCGCGGATGCCCAGATACGCGGCGATGGACTCCGCGTTGGACTGCATGTTCCTGGCGGACAGCCGCACCAGCTTGGGAGATCCGGTGGAGCCCGAGGTGCTCATCAACACCGCGAGCTCGGGGTGCAGGTCATGCGCAGGGGAGGTGTGTCGGTGGTCCAGTCGCCACCCGTCGCCCGCGTCGCCCGCGACGACGTCGGGGTCGTATCGCGCGATGAGCCGGTCGGCCTGCGCGGGTGCGGCGAGCAGTGCGACGTGCCCGGCCGCCAGCGCGGCCAGATAGGTCACGAGGGTGTCCACCTGGTTGCTTCCGGCGATGACGACCAGCCGCCGTGCGGTACCGAGCCGCTCGGCACAGGCGTCTACCCGCTCGGCGAGGTCCGCGTAGGTGAGACGTTCCGTGGAGGTGAGCACCGCCAGGCGTTCGCCGTGGACGGCGAGGCCCCGGGCGAACGGCACGCCGGCAGGGGTACCGAGCGGCGCCCGGGACAGCGGTGGGGTGGAGACGGTCATCGCGTTCCCCTCACGGAACGGCGCAGTCCCGTCGCACGGTCGCCGGCGGCTGTGCCGCTACGGCCGGGGCGGATCTCGTCTCGCAAGGCGAGTGCGGCGGCCGGGAGGCTGGCCAGCAGCACCAGAGTCAGTGCAGGCGCCGCCGCCCGGCCGTAGAAGTTGTCCGTCGTCGCACTCCACACCTGGGTCGCCAGCGTCGAGAATCCGGTCGGAGCGAGCATGAGCGTGGCGGGGAGCTCTTTCATCACGGTCAGGAAGACCAGTGCGGCGGCCGTGGTGACACCGGGACGGGACAACGGCAGCACCACCCGCCGGAAGGTCTCACGGGGGCCGTGTCCGAGAGTGCGGGAGGCGTGTTCCCAGGCCGGATTGACCTGGCGGACCGAGGTGGCGATCGGTCCCACGGCGAGCGGCAGGAACATCACCACGTACGCGACCACCAATGTCGCCATGGTCTGGTACAGCGCCGGCGCGTGCCGGGCTCCGAAAGAGACCAGGCCGAGCGCGACCACCACGCCCGGGAGCGCGTAGCCGATCCAGGTGGCGGGCTCCAGCACCCGGGTGAGCGCGGTGGTGTGCCGGGCGGTGAGGATCGCCACCGGCCAAGCCGCCACAACGGCCACGGCCGTACCCCAGCCGGCGGCCTGCATGCTGTTCAGTACCAGTTCGCCCAAGCCGCCGAAGGCGTATCCGGCGCGGATCCCGCGCACCAGCCAGAGCACCATCACCGCGACCGGCAGCACGGCACCGAGGACGAACACCGCGACTGCGCCGGCGCAGGCCGGCCACCGCCAGCGCCCCAGTGGAACGGTGCGCACGTATCGGGCCCCGGCATGCGTGTGCGCGGCCGCCGCGCGCCTGGTTCTCATCTCCGCGATGAGGACGGCGACGGCCAGGACGACGAGCAGCAGCGCCAGCACCGCGGCGGCCGACCGGTCGATGAGGCCGTAGCGGACGTAGATGACGCGGGTGAACGCATCGAACCTCAGCATCGACACCGCGCCGAAGTCGCTGAGGGTGTACAGCGCGACCAGCAGACCGCCGGCGGCGAGCGCGGGTCGCAACGCGGGCACCAGCACCCGCCGGAAGGTCCCGGCAGCGGACTGGCCTAGCGTGCGGCTGGCTTCCTCGGCGCTGGGATCCATCCGGCGCAGCGCCGCCCGCACGGTCAGGAACACGTACGGATACGAGATGACGGTGAGTACCGCCCAGGCACCCCAGAAGCCGTAGATCGACGGGAGCCTGTCCACACCCAGCGGCTCCAGCCAGCCTTGCACCAGTCCGCGAGGTCCGAGCAGAGACACGTACGCGTAGGCCGCGACGTATGACGGCAACGCCAGTGGCAGCGCCAGCAGCACGGTCAGCAGCCCGCGGGCGGGGACGTCGGTGCGGACCGTGAGCCATGCCAGCGGCGCCCCGACCGCGATGGCGCCGACGGTGACGGCGGCGGTGAGCCCGGCCGTGTTCAGCAGCACCTCGTACGTGCGGGCGTGGCCGAGCACGTCCCACGCCGTCGCCTGTCCGCCCTCGGCAGCGCGGATGACCAGGTAGACGGCGGGAAGGACGGCGAGGGCGGCCACCGCGACCGCCGCCGCGGTCAGCAGGCCGCGTGCGGGCGCGCGGCCTGGCCACCTGCTCAGCGGCCTGCTCAGCCGCCGGGTCGTCTGCCGGGTCGTCTGCCGGGTGGACTGCCGGCGGGGCGCGTACATCTAGAGCACCCCGGTCTCCTGCAGCAGGTCGAGCGTGCCGCTGAGGTCCTCGAGCTGAGCGAGGTCGATGGAGGGTGGGGTGAGTGAGGCCAGCTCCGGCATCCCTTCCGGCTGGGCCACGCCGTCCGCCAGCGGGAACTCCGAGGTCTCTGTGGCGAAGTACGTCTGCCCGGTATCGCTCAGAAGGAACTCGACGAACCGGGTGGCCGCGTCGGTCGCGTCCGACTCGGCGAGGATTCCGGCGCCTGCGACGTTGACCAGCGCGCCGACGTCACCTCCGCCGTAGAACTTGTTGGCCGCCGGAAGGTCCGGCTGCTCTTCCAGCTTCGGGTACAGGTAGTAGTGGTTGACCAGGCCGGCGTCGACTTCCCCGTTGGCGACGGCGTCGACGATGGCGATGTTGTTCTCGTACACCTGGGTGCCGTTGTCCCGCATGGCCTCGAGCCAGGCCCGGGTGGCGTCCTCGCCTTCGAGGACCCGCATCGCGGTGACGAACGCCTGGAAACTGGCGTTGGACGGCGCCCAGCCGATCCGGCCCTCCCAACCCGGGTCGGTGAACTCGGCGACCGTCTCGGGGAGCTCGTCCTCGGTGAGCCGGTCGGTGTTGTAGACAACCACCCGGGACCGTCCGGACAGCCCTACCCAGTCGCCGTCCGCCGAGCGATACGCCGGGTCCACCTGGTCGAGGAGGTCGGCCGGCAGCGGCGCGAACGCGCCGGTGGACGACACTTCGCCCAGTGCGCCGGCGTCTTGGGCGAGGAACACGTCGGCCGGGGTGTTGGAGCCCTCATCCAAGATCTGCGCGGCCATCTCGGCGGTGTTGCCGTAGCGCACATCGACGCTGAGACCGCTCTCCTCCTCGAACTGCTCGATGATGGGTCCGACGAGCGACTCTCCGCGGCCGGAGTAGACCGTCAGGTCGGCGTCGTCGGAGCCGCACGCGGTCACCGCTGGGAGGAGAACGAGCGTACCCACCAGCCCTCTCATGGTCAGCCCGGTGATGGCGGTCCTTCTGGTCGCACCTCTGGCGCGCATTGCGGTACCTCCGCGACAGTTCTGCGTCGGCGCAGCGCGCGCCCACGCAGAAGCGAATACGTGCATCCCTACGTTGTGCCGACCCTTGATGGCCGTCGTCCGTCGACGGCTCTATCGACGCGACGAAGGCCCAGCGCAAACCATTTAGGTGAGGCTTACCGTAGCGAATTTCGGTAAGCCTTGCCAAACTGACACATGGTGCCTCAGTTGCGCCTGCCTGCGGACTTCTTGAGGGAGGTGACGCGTGGCGTCCCGTGACAGCGCCGCATCCGTGACCTCCCTTCAAGAGGTCGGCGGCTCGATGATGTCCCTCAGGAAGTCGGCGCCCGTGATGATGCGAGAATCAAGCCGTGATCAACGCTGGCGACCGGACGTCGCTTGATGTCGTGACCGTCCGGCACCGGCATGCGGAATGGCCTGTCCTGGTGCGTCATCCGCGGCTGCGGCCCGGGGAGCATCCGTCGGGCCTGGTCATCGAGTTGCACGGCAGTCAGAGCGACGCGCGGACGCAGATGGCGCTCAGCGGTCTGCACGACGTCGCGGACGCGGAACGGTTCGTGGTGGCGGCGCCGCAGGGTGCGCTGCGGATGCCCGGGGACACGGACCCGGACGGCGGGTGGGGATGGAACGTGCCGGGCGTTCCGACCACGGCGGGCGACCTGCCACCGGCGGATGCGCGCGACGACGTCGGCTTCCTCATGCGGGTGATCGACGAGATATGTGTCCGGGCCGACGTTCGCAAGCGCGCGGCGTGGATGGCCGGGTTCTCCGGCGGAGCGCGGATGGCGGCGGCGTTCGCGGTCCGGCATCCCGAGCGTGTCACGGCACTCGCCGCCGTCGCCGGTCTGCGGGCGGGCCGCCCCCGGCCGGACGATCCCAGCGCGCCGGATCCCACGGACTTCCCGTCCGGCCCGCCCGTCCCGGTGGTGGCGTTCCATGGGACCGGCGACCCGGTCAACGCCTACGACGGCGACGGCAGCCTTCGGTGGGGCTACCCGGTCGAGGTCGCCGCGCGTACCTGGGCACGGCGCAACGGTGCCGTGCAGGATGCCGGCCGTCGCTCGATCGCCCCCGGTGTCAGCAGGATCCGCTACAGCGGCCGTGATGCCCGATCGGAGGTCATGCTCTACGTCACCGCGGGCGATGGACATACCTGGCCGGGGAGTTCGATCGACATGGCCATGGACGGACTCGGAAGCAAGACGGAGTCGATCAGCGCCACGACCGAGATCCGTGCCTTCTTCCGTCGCCACGGCCCGGACGCTCCTTGAAGCGTGCGTCGCGCCTACTCGTGTCGGCGCGTCGCTGGGGGACGAGGTGATCCTTGCGAGTAAGGTAAGGCCCGAACTAGTGTTCGGCGTCGTTTGGCGGTGCACACGGCTGAGCCGCCAGGACGCCGGACTGTCCATATGAGCAGAAATCTGAACGACAGGGGAGTGCGGGTCGCATGCGTGTTCTCGGCGTTGACCCGGGGCTGACCCGATGCGGGATCGGCGTCGTGGAGGGGTCTCCAGGTCGGCCGCTCCGGCTGGTCGACGTGAGCGTCATCCGCACCCCGGCCGCTGCCGACCTGGGGGAGCGGTTGCTCCGTATCGAGGTCAAGCTGGACGAGTGGATATCGCAGTATGCGCCGGACGCGGTGGCGGTCGAGCGGGTCTTCAGCCAGCACAACGTCCGCACGGTGATGGGAACGGCACAGGCCAGTGGCGTCGCCGCTTTGGTCGCGGCGCGGCGCGGCCTGACCGTCGCGATGCATACGCCGAGCGAGGTGAAAGCGGCGGTGAGCGGGAACGGCCGGGCCGACAAGGAGCAGGTGGCGTTCATGGTGATGCGGCTGCTCCGGTTGGAGAGCAAACCTGCTCCGGCGGACGCCTCCGATGCGCTGGCGCTGGCGATCTGTCAGGTCTGGCGGGGTGGTGCGGCGAACCGGCTGGCTGCCGCGGTGAACGGGGCCCGACGGTGAGCGGCGTCCGACGGTGAATGGGGTGAGGTAGTTGATCGCGTTCGTGCGCGGAACAGTGGCGAGTGTCCGGCCCACCGAGGCGGTCCTCGACGTCGGAGGCATCGGGCTGGCGCTGCACTGCACCCCGTCGACCACGGCCGAGCTGCGTACGGGCAGTGAGGCGCAGTTATCGGCCAGCCTGGTCGTGCGGGAGGACTCGCTCACCCTGTACGGGTTCGCCACCGACGACGAGCGTGCGGTCTTCGAACAGTTGCAGACGGCCAGCGGCGTCGGCCCCCGGCTGGCACAGGCGATGCTCTCCGTGCACTCGCCGGACGATCTGCGCCGGGCGGTGGCCACGGAAGACCTCGCAGCGCTGACCAAGGTGCCGGGGATCGGCAAAAAGGGTGCGCAGCGCATCGTCATCGAGCTCAAGGACAAGCTGGGAGCCGCCGCCGGCGGGCCCGCCGGCACGAGTTCCATCGCCGCCGCGCCCGCGGGTGGCTGGCAGGAACAGGTGCGCACGGCGCTGCTCGGGCTGGGCTGGTCGGCCCGGGATGCGGACGCGGCCGTGGACCAGGTCGCCCCGCTCGCAGCGGAGAACGGCCACGCTGCGGACGTGCCGTCGTTGTTGAAGGCGGCGCTGCGTACGCTGGCGAAGTGATGCGCAGCGAGAGGTTTCGCCGATGAGCATGTTCGACGAGTCCGAGCAAGTGGACGCCCGCCTCGTCGGCGGCGGAGCGGATGCCGACGAGCGGGCGGTGGAGGCCGCGCTGCGGCCGCGCACGCTGGGCGAATTCATCGGCCAGGAGCGGCTGCGGGAGCAGCTGTCGCTGGTGTTGGACGCCGCGCGCGGGCGCGGGCGTAGCGCTGACCACATTCTGCTCTCCGGACCGCCCGGACTGGGCAAGACCACCCTGGCGATGATCGTCGCCACCGAGATGGGGGTGCCGCTGCGGATCACCAGCGGTCCGGCGATCCAGCACGCGGGTGATCTCGCTGCCATCCTCTCTTCGATCAGCGAGGGCGAGGTGCTGTTCTTCGACGAGATCCATCGCACGGCGAGGCCCGCTGAGGAGTTGCTGTACACCGCGATGGAGGACTTCCGGGTGGACGTGGTGGTCGGCAAGGGGCCGGGTGCGACCGCCATTCCGCTCGAGCTGCCTCCGTTCACACTGGTGGGCGCGACCACGCGTACCGGACTGCTGCCCGGGCCGCTGCGCGACCGCTTCGGGTTCACCGGGCATCTGGAGCTGTATGAGCCCAAGGAGCTCGAGCAGGTGCTGTACCGGTCGGCCGGGCTGCTCTCGGTCGAGCTGCGCGAGGACGGAGCGCGAGAGATCGCGGGCCGGTCCCGCGGAACGCCACGCATCGCGAACCGGCTGCTGCGGCGGGTACGAGACTTCGCCGAGGTCCGCGCCGACGCGGTGGTGACCGGCGACATCGCTCGCGCCGCGCTGGAGGTGTTCGAGGTCGACGAGATCGGCCTGGACCGGCTCGACCGGGCCGTGCTGGCCGCGCTGTGCAAGAACTTCGGCGGCGGACCTGTCGGCCTCGGCACGCTCGCCGTCGCCGTCGCGGAGGAGCGGGAGACGGTCGAGGAGGTGGCCGAGCCGTTCCTGGTCCGTGCCGGCCTGCTGGCGCGCACTCCGCGCGGACGGGTAGCGACGCCGGCGGCCTGGGCTCACCTGGGCATGACGGTCCCGCAGCACGCTCCGTTCTCCACCAACGCCGAACCGGATCTGTTCAGCGTCGCCGACGGTGAGTGAGCGATATCGAGCTCTTCGCCGCAACTAGCACCCAGGTTCTACACTGGGTGGTGAACAGGGACTAGAATCGCGCGAACGTCCCGCAAACCCCTATCTAAGGAAGCTCGTCAGTTATGGACTTGCTGCTGCTCCCACTTCTGCTCATTGCAGTCTTCTACTTCCTCCTCATCCGGCCGCAGCAGAAACAGCGGCGGCAGATGGCGGAGATGCAGCGGGAACTTGCCGTGGGCAGCAAGGTCATGACCACAGCCGGGCTGATCGCCACTGTGGCGGCCATCAATGAGGAAGACGACCAGGTGGAGCTCGAGGTGTCGCCTGGTGTCACCAACGTGTACGTCCGTCGTGCCATCGCGCGCGTGATCGACAGCCCGGTCACCGACGACGAGATCAGCGTGGACACGCCGGAAGGCGAGGCCGATGAGGCCATGGCCGAGGCAGACGACGCGACGCCGGACGCCGCGGAGAAGAAGCCGGAGAACCAGGCGAACGACGCCGAGTCACGCTGAATCAGATGAGCGACGCACCAGCATCGGCGATCAGCGCCGCCGATCACGAGTTGCTGCTGTCGTATATCCGAGACGTCCCAGACTGGCCGGAGCCGGGCGTGATGTTCAAGGACATCACGCCGCTCCTGCGTCAGCCGGACGTGTTCGCCAAGACGGTTGATCTGCTGGCGGCGGCCGCGGACGGTCCGATCGACGCGGTGGTCGGCATCGAGGCTCGTGGGTTCATCCTGGGAGCCCCGGTGGCCAACCGGCTCGGTGCCGGTTTCGTGCCGGTGCGGAAGGAGGGCAAGCTGCCTTCCGACACGTCGTCCGCGAGTTATGAGCTGGAGTACGGCCAGGCGACGATCGAGGTCCACCGCGACGCGTTCACGGACGGTGAGCGGGTGCTCATCGTCGACGACGTGCTGGCGACGGGCGGGACGGTGCGGGCCACGGTCGATTTGGTCCGGGCCGCGGGCGCCGAGGTGGCCGCCGTGAGCATTCTGATGGAGCTGGGGTTCCTGCACGGCCGGAAGAAACTCCTGGACGTGGACGTACACGTTCTGCTGTCGCTGTGACAGCGTCTGCGTAGCCATGTTTTGGACCGGTGGACTAGCCTGGAATCAGACGTCCGGTTCACCGAGGAAACATTAGGCGCCTACACTGTGTTGTCTCTCTCGTAGAGACACCGCGTTGCCTCTTCGTCAAGACGAAAGGGGGTGCTGTGGCCGAGCAGACCGCCTCCACCGGAGCCCTGGCGCCGGTCCGGGTCCGCGCGCGACTCGCGCGACTGACCTCGCAGCGTCAGCAGTCCGAGCCTGCCCTGGAGCCGCTTTTCCGCACGATCAAGGCGGTGCATCCGAAGGCCGATCTCAGCGTCATCGAGAAGGCTTACCAGGTGGCCAAGGAGGCGCACAGCGGCCAGAAGCGGAAGAGCGGCGACCCGTACATCACCCACCCACTCGCCGTGACGACGATCTTGGCCGAGCTCGGCATGACCCCGCCCACGCTCGCCGCCGCGTTACTCCACGACACCGTCGAAGACACCGACTACAAGCTCGAGCAACTCCGAGAGGAGTTCGGCGACGAGATCGCCATGCTGGTCGACGGCGTCACCAAGCTGGACAAGGTCAAATACGGGCAGGCAGCGCAGGCGGAGACCGTCCGCAAGATGGTGATCGCCATGGCCAAGGACATCCGGGTCCTGGTCATC
Organism: Phytoactinopolyspora halotolerans; assembly: GCF_010550675.1. Taxonomy (GTDB): domain Bacteria; phylum Actinomycetota; class Actinomycetes; order Jiangellales; family Jiangellaceae; genus Phytoactinopolyspora; species Phytoactinopolyspora halotolerans. The sequence continues at coordinate 50,418 of NZ_JAAGOA010000009.1, forward strand.
AAGCTGGCGGACCGGCTACACAACGCGCGGACCTGGCGGTATGTGCCGAAGGAGTCGGCTCGGCGTAAGGCCCGCGAGACCATCGAGATCTACGCCCCGCTCGCGCATCGCCTCGGCATGAACACCATCAAGTGGGAGCTCGAGGATCTCTCTTTCGCCACCCTGCATCCGAAGGTCTACGACGAGATCGTCCGGCTCGTGGCCGAACGTGCGCCGTCCCGGGACGACTATCTGGTCTCCGTCATCGATCAGGTGCAGAGCGACCTGCGCGGCGCCAAGATCAAGGCATCGGTGAGCGGCCGCCCGAAGCACTATTACTCGATCTATCAGAAGATGATCGTCCGCGGCCGCGAGTTCACCGACATCTACGACCTGGTCGGCATCCGTGTCCTGGTCGAGTCGGTCCGCGACTGCTACGCCGTGCTCGGTATCGTGCACGCCCGCTGGAACCCGGTTCCCGGGCGGTTCAAGGACTACATCGCGATGCCGAAGTTCAACATGTACCAGTCGCTGCACACCACGGTGATCGGCCCGCAGGGCAAGCCGGTGGAGCTGCAGATCCGGACCTTCGCCATGCACCGTCGCGCGGAGTACGGCATCGCCGCGCACTGGAAGTACAAGGAAGAGAGCAACGCCGGCCGGAACGGTGAGAAGACCGTGGGTACCGCCGACGGCGATGGCGCCAATGACATGGCGTGGCTGCGGCAGCTGCTCGACTGGCAGAAGGAGACCGAAGACCCGGGCGAATTCCTCGAGTCGCTCCGATTCGAGATGGAGTCCAACGAGGTCTACGTCTTCACGCCCAAGGGTGACGTGGTGGCGCTACCGGCCGAGGCCACGCCGATCGACTTCGCCTACGCCGTGCACACCGAGGTAGGGCACCGCACCATCGGGGCCCGGGTGAACGGCCGGTTGATCCCACTGGAGTCCAAGCTGGACAACGGCGACGTGGTGGAGATCTTCACGTCCAAGGCGCAGGGCGCCGGGCCCAGCCGGGACTGGCTGACGTTCGTCACCAGCGCCCGGGCGCGGAACAAGATCAAGCAGTGGTTCTCCAAGGAGCGCCGGGAAGAGGCGATCGAGCACGGCAAGGACGCCATCGCCCGCGCCATGCGCAAGCAGGATCTGCCGCTGCAGCGGATGCTCAGCCAGGAGGCGCTCACCGCCGTCGCGGACGACCTCCGGTATGCCGACATCTCGGCGCTCTACGCCGCCGTGGGGGAGGGCCACGTCTCGGCACAGAGTGTCGTGCAGAAGCTGGTCTACATCCTGGGCGGCGAGGAGGGCACCACCGAGGATGCCGCCGAGGCCGCCAGCCCGGAGCGGCCGCGTCGTCGCACCGGCGGGGATCCAGGCGTGGTCGTCAAGGGCGTCACCGACGTCTGGGTGAAGCTGTCTCGATGTTGTACGCCGGTACCGGGGGATGAGATCGTCGGATTCGTCACCCGCGGTGCGGGGGTGTCGGTGCACCGGGTCGACTGCTCCAATGTGGATGCGCTGCGCCAGCAGCAGGGGCGCATGGTCGAGGTCGAATGGGCGCCCACCGCGAACAGCATGTTCCTGGTGGCCATTCAGGTCGAGGCGCTGGACCGGGCCCGGCTGCTGTCGGACGTCACGCGCGTCCTGTCCGACCAGCACGTCAACATTCTCTCGGCCACGGTCGCGACCGGCACCGACCGGATCGCCAAGAGCCGCTTCACCTTCGAGATGGCCGATCCCAAGCACCTCGGGCACGTCCTGAAGGCGGTCCGGGGCGTCGAAGGGGTCTTCGACGCCTACCGCCTCACCAGCGGCGTGCCGGCCGTGTCCACTTAGGTGATCGTTCCGACCGAACGACATTGCGGTTGCCGGAGCGACCACAATGTCTTTCCGTAGGCGCTGGCGGGCGCCGGCGGCTCGCGGACGACGCAGGTGAGGTGTCAGCGCGCGAATTCGTCGCGGGCCTGGATGGCTTGGTCGAGCCAGGCCTTCCGCGCCTCCAGGGCCTCTTGCGCTTCGCGCAGCTTGCGCTCGTTGCCGGACGCGCGCGCCTTCTCCACCTGCCGTTCCAGGTCGGCGATCAGGTTCTGTAGCTGGTCGACCGTGTCCTGCGCGCGGGCATACGCCTCGGGGTTGCTGTGCTTCCACTCGGCCTGCTCGGCGTCACGGATGGCTTCTTCCACCCGACGCAACCGGCCCTCGACGGAGCGCCGAGCGTCCCGCGGCACATAGCCGATCGCCTCCCAGCGCTCCTGGATGTCCCGGAGCTGGGCCCGGGCGGCCTTCCAATCCTGCACCGGCAGCAGTGCCTCGGCCTCGGTGAGCAGCGCCTCCTTCGCCTGAAGGTTGGCGTTCTCCTCGTCACTGCGCTGCGCCTGCTCGGCGGCGCGCGCATCGAAGAACGTGTCCTGCGCGGCGCGGAACCGCTTCCACAGCGTGTCCTCCACGTTGCGCGGCGCGGGCCCGGCCGCTTTCCACTGCGACATCAAGTCGCGGAACCGGCGCGAGGTCGGCCCCCAGTCGGTGGAGGTGGCCAGTTCCTCGGCCTCGGCGAGGATGCGCTCCTTCACCACGCGCGCGTTCTCCCGGCGCTCTGCCTGCTCGGCGAAGTGCGCCTTGCGTCGCCGCGTGTAATGGGTGCGCGCAGTCGAGAACCGGCGCCACAGGGCGTCGTCGGTCGCACGATTCAAGCGGGCGAGCGTCTTCCACTCGTCGAGCAGTGCGCGTAGCCGGTCCGCGCCGCCCCGCCAGTCGTTGCCTTCGGCGATCTCCTCCGCGGCGGCGGCGATCTCCTCCTTGCGCGCCTGTGCCTCTTCCTGAGCCTTCGCGCGGGCGGCCTTGCGCTCCGCGCGCCGCTGCGAGACGTGCTCCTCGACGGCGTCCAACCGGCGCGACAGGGCATCGAGATCGCCGACCGCCTTGGCGTCGGCGATCTGCTCGCGCAGCTTCCGCACGCTGGCGGCGGTCTCGTCCGGCGGCGCGGCTCCGGAGGTGAGACGCTGCTCGAGCAGGTCTACCTGAACCGCGAGATCGTCGAACTTCCGCCCGAAGAACGCCAGCGCCTGCTCCGGCTGGCCGACCTGCCAGGAACCGACGGAGCGTTCGCCCTGTGACGTTCGGACGAACACCTCACCCGTTGCGTCGACGCGCCCCCAGGCGTTGGACGCGACGGTCTCAGGCGCGGACTCTTCTGCTGGTTCCGGTGCCGGCGATTCCGGCGCGGTCTCGTCAGCGGTGGCCGCCTGGAGTGGTTCTGGCTCCTGGCTACCGGGGTTCTGCGTCACGGCGGGTCCTCATCCGGGGTCGGGTGAAGGCATAGCAATAGTATTAGGGTGTTGCGAAGGGTCAGTCTAGGCAGGATATCCCGGAGAGAAGATAACGAGTTCGCGGCAATTCGCAGTAGTCGGGATGTGGACGGTAACCTCGCCGCGTGCAGCTTCTGTCGTTCCCCAGCCCGGTGCTGGGTACCAACTGTTACATCCTGGCTCGTGAGGGCGGTGATCAGTGCGTGGTCATCGATCCGGGTATCGGTGTCGACGCCCAGCTGGTGGAGCTGCTCGAGGAGCGGGCACTGCGGCCCGCGGCGGCGCTGGTCACACATGGCCACGTCGACCACACGTACGGACTCGCCGGGCTGTGCCGCCGCTGGGAGATCCCGGTTTACATCCATGGCGCGGACGAGTATCGGCTGGACGACCCGATCGGCACGCTGGGCCCGGAACTCGCATCGGCGCTCGGGGCGCTTGCCGACGACTGGTCGCGACCGTCCGACGTGCGGCCGCTGACCGGGGATGAGGACCTCGAACTCGCCGGGGTGAGCGTGCGGGTCATGCATGCACCGGGGCACACCGAGGGGTCGACGCTGTACTCCGTGGACCCGCCCTACCCGGCACCCGCACCAGGCGACGGGGCCGCCGCGCCGTTGGACCAGAACGCTGCGGAGCCACCGTGGCTGTTCACCGGCGACGTGCTGTTCGCCGGCACGATCGGCCGCACGGACCTGCCCGGAGGCGACACCGAGGTGATGCAGCGCACGTTGCGATGGCTCGCCACCCCGGAGAGCGCGGGCGGGTTGCCCGACGCGATGGCGGTGCTGCCCGGACACGGCGAGGGCGACTCCTTGGGCCGGCAGCGATCGGTGAACCCGTTCCTGCGCGACCTATGACGACGGAACCACCGGCGGCCGGCCGGACAGAGACGGCACGGCCGGGCACCGTCGACACCGGATCGTGACGCAGAATCGACAACGAGAACAGTGACTCCCGTGAGAAGGATCCCGTGAACCAACCGGCATTCCGCGCCCCGAAGGGCACGTTCGACTTCGTCCCGCCCCGCGGCGAGGCGATCCTGGCCGTCCGCGACGCCATGGCCGAGCCGCTGCGGCATGCCGGGTACGGCTATATCGAGACGCCGTCGTTCGAAGAGACCGCGCTGTTCGCTCGAGGGGTCGGCGAGTCCACGGACATCGTGACCAAGGAGATGTATTCGTTCACCACCCGCGGCGGTGACGAGGTGACCTTGCGACCGGAGGGCACCGCACCGGTGCTCCGCGCCGCGCTGGAGAACGGGCTGCACCGGGGCGCGTTGCCGGTGAAGCTGTGGTACTCCGGCTCGTACTACCGCTACGAACGGCCACAGAAAGGCCGTTACCGGCACTTCTCCCAGGTCGGGGCGGAGGTGCTCGGCACGGAGGATCCGGCCGTCGACGCCGAGCTCATCGTCCTGGCGATGGACGCGTACCGGTCGCTGGGCCTGACCGGGGTGCACGTCGTGGTCAACTCGCTCGGCTCGGAGGAGTCACGGCCGGCTTACCGCGCGGCGCTGCAGGAGTACCTGCGCGGATTGGACCTGGACGAGGACACCGCCCGGCGGGTGGAGATCAATCCGCTGCGGGTACTCGATGACAAGCGCCCGGAGATCCAGGCGGCGCTGGCGGACGCGCCCGTCATCAGCGACTTCCTGTCGGCCGCGGATCGCTCCCACCATGACATGGTCCGCTCGCTGCTCACCGACGCCGGGGTCCCGTACCGGGACGATCCGAGGCTGGTGCGCGGCCTGGACTACTACACCCGCACGCTGTTCGAGTTCGTCCATGAGGGCATCGGGGCCGCACAGTCGGCCGTCGGCGGCGGCGGCCGGTACGACGGGCTCTCCGAGCTGATCGGCGGCCCGCGGCTGCCCAGCGTGGGCTGGGCGCTCGGCGCGGACCGGACGCTGCTGGCGATGGAGGCCGAAGGGCTCCCGCTACCGGGCCGCAGCGGCGTCGACGTCTTCGCGGTGCCGCTGGGCGAGGAGGCCGCCCGGACGCTGTTCGGCGTGGTGGCGGAGTTGCGGCGCGCCGGCGTACGCGCGGACATGTCCGTCGGCGGCCGCGGGCTGAAGGGCGCGATGAAGGCCGCCGACCGTAGCGGCGCCCGGCTCGCCGTCGTCATCGGAGAACGGGATCTGGCCGAGAACGTGGCGCAGGTCAAGGATCTCGAGTCGGGTGAGCAACAGGGCGTCGCGCTCGCCGACGTCCTCGGCCACGTGACGAAACGGCTCGCTTCGCCGGCGTGAAGAGTCGCCGGTCCGGGTCGCAGCTGCGGTGTAGCTGAGGTAACGGTCGTGTGACCGGTCGTTCCAGCTCTGGTCAAAACGCGCTCCGCGCGGCAGGATGTGCCCCGACCCGAGCACTGAAGGAGCTGCTGCATGGACAGTGTGAACGATTTTCTGAGCCGGGCGTCCGGCTTGGTCTGGGGCGGCGAGATCTGGGGAGGTTACGACTTCTTCGGGATCCTCATCCCGCTCCTGCTGGGAACGGGCCTTTACCTGACCTTCCGTCTGAGCGCGATCCAGTTTCGTACGCTGGGGCGGGCGCTGCGGCTCGGTCTGCTCAAGCGCAAGGATCCTCAAGGTGAGGGCGACATCACCCATTACGAGGCGCTGACGACGGCGCTCGCCGCCACCGTCGGCGTCGGCAACATCGCAGGCGTCGCCGGCGCCATCTACCTCGGTGGACCGGGTGCGCTGTTCTGGATGTGGATCACCGGCCTGGTCGGTATGGCCACCAAGTACTGCGAAGCCTTCCTGGGGGTGAAGTTCCGGCACACGGACGCGGCGGGAGAGCAGAGCGGAGGCCCGCAAACCTACCTGACCCGCGGGATCAAGGGTCGGCTCGGCCCCATTCTGGGCGTGACGTTCGCCGTATTCGCCATCCTGGCCAGCTTCGGCATCGGGAACATGACCCAGTCGAACACGGTCGCCAGCACGGCGGACGACTCCTGGGGCGTGCCGACCTGGCTCACCGGGCTGATTCTCACCGTCGCCGCCGCCGCGGTGATCTTGGGCGGCATCAAGGTGATCGGCCGGGTCACCGCGGCGTTCGTGCCGCTGATGATCGTGATCTATCTGCTCGCCGGCACGTGGGTGCTGCTGGCGAACGTCGGCGAGCTGCCGGACGCGATCGAGCTCATCTTCACCGATGCGTTCACCGGCACCTCCGCGGTGGGTGGCTTCCTCGGCGCGGGATTCCTGTTGGCGCTGCGTTACGGCGTCGCCCGCGGCATCTTCTCCAACGAGTCGGGCCTGGGCACCGGTGGCATCGCGGCCGCCGCCGCGAAGACCACGCATCCGGTCCGGCAGGCGCTGGTGTCGATGACGCAGACGTTCATCGACACCATCGTCGTGGTGACCTTCACCGGTCTGGTGATCGTCGTCACCGGCGCCTGGCAGAGCGGCCGGGATGGCGCCCCGATGACGTCGCTGGCCTTCCAGGACGGCTTGCCGGGCGGTTGGGGCGACAATGTGGTGGCCCTGAGCGTGGCGTTCTTCGCGTTCTCCACCCTGCTCGGCTGGTCCTACTACGGCGAACGCAATGTGGAACGCCTGGTGGGCCGGGTCGGCGTCATGCCGTATCGGGCCGTGTTCGTCGTGGTCGTCTTCGTCGGGGCGGTGACCGAACTGGAGACCGTCTGGACGTTCTCCGACGTCATGAACGGTCTGATGGCGCTGCCGAACCTGATCGGCCTGCTGATTCTCGCCGGTCTGGTCGCCCGGGAGACGCGTGAGTACCTGAACAGCCCCGAGGGCATGATGCTGAAGGAGCCACGCCGGGGACGCGGACCGGAGGAAGAGGACAAGGTCTGACCGGTGGCCGATGATCATCAACGGGTGGACCGGTCACAGGACGGCCACCCGTTGATGATCATCAGCGGCGGTGGAATCCAAGTCGCGTCCGGGCGGCCGACTTACGTAGGATCGCAGGCGGTGCGTGTGCTGCCCGCTCGCTGCGCGTAGCGCAGACGACGACACACGACCACACACGTTTGACCGACTGACCGCCTGAGAGGATCCTTCACGTGCTCCGTACCCATGAGGCCGGCACGCTCCGTGCCGACCACGCCGGCCAGACCGTCACGCTTACCGGGTGGGTCGCCCGGCGGCGCGATCATGGGGGAGTGGCGTTCCTGGATCTGCGGGACGCCTCGGGCGTCGCGCAGGTGGTCGTCCGGGACGAGGCGGTCGCGCACGGGTTGCGCAACGAGTTCTGCCTCAAGGTCACCGGCGAGGTATCCAGACGACCGGCCGGCAACGACAACCCGGCGCTCCCGACCGGCGAGATCGAGGTGATCGCCGCCGACGTGGAGGTGCTCAGCGAGGCCGAGCCGCTGCCGTTCCAGGTCGACGACGCGCAGACCAGCGCGACCGTCGGAGAAGACGTCCGGCTGAAGTATCGCTACCTCGACCTGCGCCGGAGCGGGCCCGCCGCGGCGCTGCGGCTGCGCAGCGAGGTGAACCGGGTGGCCCGGGAGGTCTTGCTCGGCGAGAACTTCGTCGAGGTGGAGACCCCCACCATGACGCGATCCACCCCGGAGGGCGCCCGTGACTTCGTGGTGCCCGCGCGGCTGCGTCCTGGTTCCTGGTACGCGCTGCCGCAATCGCCGCAGCTGTTCAAGCAGCTGCTGATGGTGGCGGGCCTGGAGAAGTACTTCCAGATCGCCCGCTGCTACCGGGACGAGGACTTCCGCGCCGATCGGCAGCCGGAGTTCACCCAGCTCGACGTCGAGATGAGTTTCGTCGAGCAGGACGACGTCATCGCGCTGACCGAGCGCATCATCGGCGCGCTCTGGCGGCTGATCGACGTGGAGATCAGCACGCCGTTGCCGCGGATGACCTATCGGGAGGCGTTCGACCAGTACGGCACTGACAAGCCGGACCTGCGGTTCGAGCAGCAGATCACCGAGGTTACCGAGCACTTCGCGAACACCTCCTTCCGCGTCTTCCAGGCCCCGTACGTCGGCGCCGTGGTGTTCCCGGGCGGCGGGTCGCAGACCCGCAAGGAGCTCGACGGCTGGCAGGACTGGGCCAAGGCGCGGGGCGCGAAAGGCCTCGCCTACGTGCTGGTCGGGGCGGACGGCGAGCTGTCCGGTCCGGTCGCCAAGAACCTCTCCGACGAGGAGAAGGCGGGACTGCCGACGCTGGTGGGCGCGGCCGAGGGGGACGCGATCTTCTTCGCCGCCGGTCCGCGTAAGTCGTCGCAGGCGCTGCTCGGCGCCGCCCGGCTGGAGATCGGGCACCGGGCCAAGCTGATCGACGAGGATGCGTGGGCGTTCGTCTGGGTGGTCGACGCGCCGCTGTTCGAGGCGGTCTCCGAGACCGACGACGTGGCCGTGGGCAGCGGCGCCTGGACGGCCGTACACCACGCCTTCACCTCGCCCAAGCCGGAATGGCTGGACACCTTCGACTCGGACCCGGCCAACGCGCTGGCCTACGCCTACGACCTGGTCTGCAACGGCAACGAGATCGCCGGAGGCTCGATCCGTATCCACCGCCGCGACGTGCAGCAGCGCGTCTTCGACGTGATGGGGCTGTCCGAGGAGCAGGCCCAGGAGAAGTTCGGATTCCTGCTGGACGCGTTCCGGTACGGCGCGCCGCCGCACGGTGGCATCGCGTTCGGCTGGGACCGGATCGTGGCGCTGCTCTCGGGGTCTGAATCGATCCGGGACGTGATCGCGTTCCCGAAGACCGGTGGCGGCTACGATCCGCTCACCGGCGCTCCGGCACCGATCACCGCGCAGCAGCGCAAGGAAGCCGGCATCGACGTCATCGCTGAAGAAGGCTGATCCCGGGGTTCGTTTTTCGGCGGTCCCGTCGGCTGTGCGCGCCAGGATAGCGTAGGCGCATGGTGCCAAGCCTCGATCAGCGTCTCATCGACATCGCCGCCTCGGCGATCGACTCGGATCTGGTGGAGTTGCGCCGGGCGATCCATCGCTATCCGGAGCGGGCGGGCCCCGAGCGCGAGAACGCTGCGCTCGTCGCCGGACGGCTGCGCGACGCCGGTCTGGACGTCCGTGCGGGTGTCAGTGGTCACGGCGTCGTCGCGGTGGTGCACGGGTCCGAGCCGGGCCCGCTCATCGCCTACCGGGCGGACATGGACGCGGTGCGCGACGACGAGTTGTTCGACAGCGACATCCGCTCACGCGTGCCTGGCGTAGCGCACCTGTGCGGGCACGATATCCATACGGCCGTCGGCGTCGGCGTCGCGGAGACACTCGCGGCGCTGCGCGACCGGTTTCACGGCAGCGTCGCCTTCCTCTTCCAGCCCGCGGAGGAGACGCTCGACGGTGCACGGGCGATGATCGACGAGGGGGTGCTGGACGACCTGCAACCCGTCGAGATCTACGCGATCCACTGCGGGCCGACACCCGCCGGTACGATCTCCGTGTTGCCGGGCGTGGGCCAGCCGGGCCACGACGGCTTTCACGTGGACATGACCGGCCCGGGGGCCGCCGAACGAGCACACGAGATCCGCGCCGCAGTACTCAAGCTGGCGACGCTGCCGCCATTGCACGAGCTCGGCCGGGACGGGCTGGAACGGATCACCGAGCCCGACGGCCCGTTCGCCCGGTTCGTCGTCGCCCGGTCATGGGTCGAATCCGCGTCCGACGACGGCGCGCGGCTGAACGCGATGTTCCGGGCATGGCCGCAGGAACGCTACGCGGAGTTGCGTCAACAGAGCGCGGACATCGTCACGACGGTCTGCGGGACGGAGATCGCCGAGCGCATCGTGTTCTGGGGTGAGCCGTTTCCGGCGATGGTGTGCGACGCGAAACTGAGCGAACAGGCTGGCGAGTACTTCGGATCGGTGCTGGGCCCGGAGAACATCAGCGTCCTGCGCGGGTTCTTCCCGTACAACGGTGAGGACTTCGCGCTGTTCCTCGACCGGATCCCGGGAGCGATGTTCTACCTGGGTGTCTCCAACGAGTCGGCGGGGCAACTCGGCGTGCCACACGCCCCGACGTTCAGCGCGGACGAGAGCGCCATCGGCATCGGGACCCGTGCTGTGGCCGGGTGGTTGGGCTCGCGTCTCGGTCCATAGCGTCCGTGTATGGCCGCGATAGCGACATGAGGCGTTCACATATGGGCCGTACCGCACGATCATGGGAGCCCACGTGCGACGGTGCGCGATGCTGTCAGAGCCGACACCGCACGGTCGCGCAGGAAGGTCGGGTCATGAGGCGAGAAGCGATCACTGCGGGCATCACCGTCGCGGCGTTGAGCATGGCGGCATGCTCTGCGGCGGAGGGCGGCGGCGATGACGGGGAGGCGTCCCCGGACGGGCTCACGCCGGTGACGATGGGCGTCGTCGTCACCACCAGCACCGTGCCGATCTATGTCGCGCAATCGGAGGGCATCTTCGCCGATCACGGGCTTGAGGTCGAGCTGGAGTCCGTGCAGAACTTCGCCGCCGCGGCGCCGTCGCTCCTGAACGGTCAGATCAACTTCGCCACCGCGGCCACCGCGCCGGTGGTCAAGGCCATCGACCAGGGCATGCCGCTGCTCGCCGTCGCCGGGACGAGCGCCACGGTCGAGGATCCGCGGGCCGAGGGAAACCAGCTCGTGGTGCGCACCGACAGCGGCATCACCGACATCGTCGACATGGCCGGCCACACGATCGGCACGAACGCCGTCGGCTCGGGCCCCCATGCCGCCATGCTGGCGTCCTACCTACGCGCCGGTGGTGACCCCGACGCCGTCGAGTGGGTCGTGATGCCGATGAACGAGCAGGTCGCGGCACTCGAGTCAGGTGAACTCGACGCGGCCGTGCTCGCCGAGCCGTTCACCGGTATGGCCCTGTCCGACGGACACGAGGCGATCTTCTCCGCCTACCGCGAACCGGGCTACGAGATCATGGAACCGGACGAACCCTACGTCGTCCTGCTCTCCTCGGAGAGCTATCTCGCCGAGAACGCCGAGGTCGCAGGGCGAGTCAGGGACGCGATCATCGAAGCCAACCAGGTGGCCGCGGAGGATCCCGATCTTGTGATCGAGCTCCTGGTGTCGGAGGCCGGGATGGACCCCGACGTCGCCGAACAGATCGCGCTGCCGGGATTCAACGGCGTTCTGACCGGGAATGAGATGCAGGCGATCGGCGACGCCATGTATGAGGCGGGCATGATCGAGCAGCCGTTCGACGGTAGCGCCTCCATCTGGGAGCCGTGACGCCGCTCAGCTCCGCGTATGGCCGCGCTCGTCGTGCTCGTCGCGCTCACCGTGCTCGACGCCTTCGTCGCGCTCGGCTGCGGCCGCGAATGCGGCCTCACGAAAGCGGCGGATCGTCGGCATGTCCTGCCGGTCGGCGCGATAGACGGCCGACGCCTCGAGCGGACGAGGACCGTCGGCGATGCGCCGGAGGACCACGCGATCGGGGTGGATCAGGCTTCGGACGCTCTCCGGCATGATCGAGACGTACAGGCCGGCGGTGATCAGGGGGATGGCCTCTTGCATGCTCGGCACATCCCGGATCCGTGGAGGCGGCAGCCCCGCGCGCTCGAATGCGTAGAGCAGACCGACGCGGATGCCGTCCCGCATCGATCTCCCCGGAACCGCGAACTCCAGGTGGGCGATCTCGGAGAGGCGGATCGGGCCGTCGCCCTGCTCGTACGACGGCGGCAGCACCGCGATCATCTCCAGTGTCGCGATGAAGTCGACGGCGATGCTCTCGTGATAGAGGGTGCGGATGTCCTCCGTCGAGGATGTCGCCACCAGGCCGGCGTCGGTCTTCTGTGAGATCACCGCTTCGATGACCGTGAGCGGGTCGGCCTCGTGAACGGAGACGTCGAGGTCAGCGCTGTCGCTGGTCAACTCCTGCAGCATCCGGGGGAGGAACGCGCCGCTCAGAGTCGGGGTGCAGCTGATCTCCAGCGTCCCCGATCGGCCGCTTTCGATCGCCGCGATCCGCCTGCGCAGCTCTCGTTCCTGTACCAGCGCACGCTCGGCCAGCCGCAGGACCTCCGCGCCGGTCGCGGTCAACGTCACGCCGCGCGAGGTCCGGGTGAGCAGCCGGCTGCCCAGATCCGACTCCAGCTGGGCGATCGCGGCGCTCAACGGTGGCTGGGTCATGTACAGCTCGGCGGCGGCACGGGAGAAGGACCCCATGCGCGCGACGACGCTGAAATAGCGCAGCTGCCGTAGCTCCATACACAGACTATATAGCTGGTAGTGGTAAATGCGCCTTGCCGCAATAGCCCGGATGGACCACGGTTGAAGAGCCGGAGGTCAGCCGAGCGATGGAGCAGGCGAATGAGTCAGGTGGTCGTGAACCGACACCCCCGTGGGACGCTGTCCCGACAGGCGGAGCTGACGCTGGGCGCGGTCGGCCTCGCCGGCCTCATCCTGCTCTGGCAGGTCGCCAGCGTGGCCAGCCTGCTCTCCGAACGGGTCGTCCCCGCCCCCACCGACGTGGCCGGCGCGCTGGGACGGCTGTCCGTCACCGCCGACTTCTGGGGTGCGGTGTGGGCCACGGTGTCGATCACCGTCATCGCGATGGTGGTGATCCTTCTCATCGCCGTCCCCACCGCGATGGCCATCCACGCCAGCCGGTTCGTCGAGCACTCCACCTGGTTCCTCATCGAGTTCCTCAAGCCGATCCCCGGTGTGGCGCTCATCCCGCTGGCGCTTCTGCTCTGGGGCCCCACCGACGGCGTCAAGCTCTTCCTCATCGTGTTCGGGTCTCTGTGGCCGATGCTCACCCAACTCGTCTACGGTCTGCGTGAGATCCCCGGTCTCGCGCTGGAGATGGCGCGCGTCTACCGATTCGGGTTCTGGCAGCGTATCCACCGGATCACCATCCCGAGCGTGCTGCCCTTCACGCTCACCGGGCTGCGGATCTCGGTGACGATCGCCCTGATCATCGCCATCGTCACCGAGTACATCGTCGGGATGTCGGGACTGGGCTCCCTGCTCGCGCTGGCACAGCTCAACGGCGTCGTCGACCAGGCCTTCGCGCTCCTGCTGGTCTCCGGGCTGCTCGGCCTCGGGTTCAGCGGCTCGGTGGCCGCTCTCTCGGGTCCGTTGCTGTTCTGGCACCCCTCGCAGCGCGAGAGGAGGAACGGATGATGGCCACGACCACACCGGGCGGCTGGCGCCTGCTCCTGTTGCGCGGCTGGCTGCCTGTCACGCTCGTCGCGCTGTGGTGGACTCTCAGCGCGGGCAGCGAAGCGCTGTATTTCCCGCCGCTGCAGGAGATCCTCACCACCCTCGTGGACGAATGGATCCTCGGCCCGCGCTGGCGCAGCGACCTGCTGCCGAGTCTGGCGAACTTCACGATCGGCTTCGGCACCTCCGTCCTCCTCGGCACCGCGCTGGGTGTCCTGCTCGGTATGTCCCCGGTCATGCGAGCTCTGTTCGCGCCGGTGCTGACGTTCTTCCGGTCGCTGCCGTCTCCCGCCCTCATCCCGATCGTGCTCGGGATCCTCGGGCTCGGCGCGGGAATGAACGTCTCGCTCATCGTGCTGGGCGCCGTCTGGCCGATCCTGCTCAACACCATCGACGGGGTACGCAGTGTGGACACCCAGCTGCGCGAGATGGTCCGCTCCTACCGCCTGTCCCGGCGGCAGATCATCACCCACGTGGTCCTCCCGAGCGCGGGGCCGCAGATCTTCGCCGGGTACCGCATCGGCCTCCAGATCGCGATCATCCTGATCGTCGTCAGCGAGATGGTCGGCGCCACTCATGGCCTGGGTTACTACGTGCTCGAGTCGCAGCAACTGTTCATGATCACTCAGACCTGGGTCGGCACGATCCTGCTCGGCATCATCGGGTACCTGCTGACGTTGATCTTCCTGCGGATCGAGCGTCGAGTGCTGCGGTGGCAGATCCGGATGCGGCAGGCGACGGGGGCGTCGTGAACGACACCACGAGAACGAAGGCGGACGGCATCATGGGCGCAGAACATCTCCTTGACCTCCAAGACCTCGGCAAGACGTATTCGACCGGCGCGGTCCGCGCACGGATTCTGGAGGGGGTCGAGTTCACCGTCGATCGCGGCGAGTTCGTCTGCGTGGTCGGACCGTCGGGCGCCGGGAAGACCACGCTGCTGAAGTGCATCGCCGGCCTGACCGCACCGACGACGGGACGTACCCTCTTCGAGGGCGAGAAGGTCACCGAACCACCGGCGAAGCTCGCGGTGATCTTCCAGGACTACTCACGCAGCCTGCTGCCGTGGCTCACGGTGGCGAAGAACATCGAACTGCCGCTGCAGAAGGCACGCTTCCCGGCGAGGGAGCGACCGGGCATCATCGCCGAGGCGCTGGCGAACGTCGGCCTGGAGGGCAAGGGCGGCGTCTACCCGTGGGAGATGTCCGGCGGCATGCAACAGCGGGCGGCGATCGCCCGGGGGCTGGCCTATCAGCCCGACGTGCTGCTGATGGACGAGCCGTTCGCTGCCGTCGACGCGCAGACCCGCATCGATCTGGAGGATCTCGTGCTCGGCATGAGCCGACGTCTCGGAATGACCGTGCTGTTCGTGACGCACGACATCGACGAGGCGGTGTACATGGCGGACCGCGTCGTGGTGCTCTCCGGCACTCCGGCGGCGGTCGCGCGAGACATCACGGTGGACCTGCCCGGCGAACGGGACCAGGTGCAGACCAAGAACCTTCCCCGTTACGGGGAGCTGCGCGCCGAGGTCTTCGGCCTGATTCAGGCCGCCAAACGCCCCGCCATGCAGAGAACCGAGACCGTGCCCGCCCGAAGGATGGTGCCCTAGTGACCGTGGACCGCCCGTACGTCGTCACTCTGGGAACCGCCGGTGGGCCGGTCTGGTGGCCCGGACACCACGGCCGCACCGGAATCTCCACCGCGGTGGTGGTGGGGGAGCGGACGTACATCGTCGACGCCGGCACGGGCGTGGGACGGCAGCTCATCCGCGCAGGCCTGTCGATGGCGAGCGTCCGGGCGATCTTCATCACCCACATGCACTCGGACCACGTGGTCGATCTCGGCAGCCTCGCGCTGTTCGGGATCATGCGGATGCCCGCCGACCCGACGCACACGGTCCAGATCGTCGGCCCCGGCGACCGCCAGGTGCTGCCGCCGGTGTCCTCCCGGGCCCCCGCCGGAGGTCTGACGCCGGTGTTCCCCGACGAGCCGACCCCCGGCACGGCACGGATGTTCGACCTGCTGATGCGGGCGTATGCGACGGACATCAACGACCGACTCTTCGACTCGCTCCGTCCGACGCCGCGCGACTGGTTCCGCGCGCGGGACATCGTCGTCCCCCCGGAGGTGGGCTTTCATCCGAACGATCATCCGGCACCGGATATGGCGCCGTTCGCCGTGTACGAGGACGAGGCCGTGCGCGTGAGCGCCACACTGGTGCAGCACGCGCCGATGAGCCCCGCCTTCGGCTTCCGGTTCGACACCGAGGGCGGCTCGGTCGCGATCTCCGGAGACACGGCGCGCACCGACAACATGGTGCGCCTCGCCGCAGGCGCCGACGTGTTGCTGCACGAGGCGGTCGACTTCGACTGGGTCGAGCGCCGGTACACCGAGCAGCGCGACGCTTCGGCGAAGGCCACCCGCGACCACCACTACGCAGCGCACACCTCGCCGCGAGAAGCCATCGACGTCGCGGAGAAGGCGGGGGTGCGCCGGCTCGGTCTGCACCACCTCGCGCCCGGACACACCCCGCGCGAGGTGTGGGAACGCGACGGGCACCTCTTCTCCGGCCACTTCAGCGTTCCCGCCGACCTCGACGTCATCCCGCTGCATCCCCGGGTGTGATCGTGCCGGTTCGCGCATCTCCGGATCGGCACCTGCGCCACCACGTTCGCCCGTTCTTGTGCTAACCTTGCTCCCGCTATGCGGATCTGACACCTGTGCCGGCCCGTGTTCTGCGGTCGTCTCGACCCGGCGGGCATCGTACGACCCCATATCGGAGTCATCAGGTGTCTCAACTCTCCGCACGTTCGCTTTCCATCTCCTACGCCGGCCGAGTCGTCTTCGACGGCATCGAACTCGACGTCGCAGCCGGCGAGCGGCTCGGACTCGTCGGCGAGAACGGCGTGGGCAAGTCCACCCTGCTGCGCCTGCTGGCCGCCGCCGAAGAGCCGGACACCGGCACCGTGCACCGGCAGGGGAGTCTCGGATACCTGAGCCAGGAGCCCGACCTGCCGCCGGGCTCCGTCGCCGACGCTGTGGACGCGGCGCTCGCCGATTTCCGCGCCCTCGAGGCCCGGATGCGGCGACTCGAAGGCCGGATGGCCGACGGCGACACCGCTGTATATGAGGAGTACGGCGACCTGCTGGCCGAATACGAGCGGCGGGACGGATGGTCCGCCGACGCACGAGCCGCGCGGGCGATCGCCGGCCTCGGCCTGGGCGACGTGGCCCAAGGGCGGCACACCGACACCCTCTCCGGCGGTCAGCGTGCCCGATTGGCGCTCGCCCTGATGCTGGTCCGCGCCCCGGACGTGCTGCTGCTCGACGAGCCGACCAACCACCTTGACGACGACGCCGTCCGCTACCTGGAGGACACGCTGCTCGAGCACGGCGGTGCGGTGGTGGTGGCCTCGCACGACCGAGCGTTCCTGGACGCCGTATGCACGTCCGTGCTCGACCTCGATCCCGCGTTGCACATGACCCCGGACGGCACGGTCACCCTGGGGCCGGCACGCTACGGCGGTGCCTACAGCGACTACCTGAAGAGTAAGGCGGCGGCGCTGTCCCGCTGGGAACAGGAACATCGTCGGTGGAATGAGGAGGTCGACCAGGCACGCGCCGCGGTGCGTACCGGCGCGCGGCAGGTGGGCCACACCAACCGAGCCCGGCGGGACAACGACAAGTTCCAGCCGCACTTCTTCGGGCAGAAGGTCGACGCGGCCGTCTCCAGGCGCGTGCGGGATGCCGAGAAGCGAGTGCAGGAGCTGGAGGCCAATCCGGTGCCCAAACCGCCCCGACCGCTGACGTTCGGCGCGGCCCTGGGCGACACTCCGGGCGACGGCATGCTCATCACCGCCCGCGACGTCGACGTACCCGGACGCGTACGCATCCCCGCCCTGGACGTGGCCGCTGACACGCGGCTGCTGGTCACCGGACCCAACGGCAGCGGGAAGTCGTCCTTGCTGGCGGTGCTGGCCGGAGCTCTGGATCCGGGTGCCGGGCGGGTGCTGCACGCGCGCGGGCTGCGGATCGGCTGGCTGCCGCAGACCGGAGTGTTCAGTGACCCCGGGCTGTCGGCGCTGGCCGTCTTCGCCACCGGAAGACCGGGGCCGCCGGAGGACTACCAGCACGAACTGGCCAGGCTCGGTCTGCTCCGGGGTTCGGAGTTCCACACACCGGTCGGACGCCTCTCCGTCGGTCAGCAGCGGCGGTTGGCCCTGGCTCGCATGCTGGCCTCGCGCCCGCACGTGTTGCTGCTGGACGAGCCGACCAACCACCTCTCGCTGACGCTGCTCGAAGAGCTCGAGGAGGCCGTTGCCGGTGCGCACCTGCCGGTCGTGCTGGTCACGCACGACCGGTGGACACGGCGACGGTGGGACGGCGACCGCATGAGCCTCCGGTAGGATGGCGAACATGGCGGCAATCACACTCATCAACGGCACAGCCTCTTGCCGGCTGCGCCGCCGCGCGACGGCATAGCCCGCTACCCACGGCTCGCATCTCAGCCAGTCTCGGTAGTCGGCGTATGCCGGTCTCCCGTGTCGATCTGACGACCGCGGTGAGCAGGTCCGGCTCTCGATGGACCGCTCGTACGCACCGAGATCCCTGTGGTGAGCCATGCCTTCGCGCACACATAGAAAATTCTCTTCCGATAACCGCCCCGGAATTCACATTCTCCGCGATCGGGCCGTTCTGCGCCGACTTGTCCAGTCCGCGTCGCCAGGCGCCGGAGATATCGTCGTGGAGTTCGGCGCCGGGACCGGGGTATTGACCGCTGCCCTGGCTCAGACCGGCGCCCGGGTCATTGCCGTCGAGCGGAGCCCGGCCTTCGTCGCTCGCCTGCGACGACGGTTCCCGCCGCCGGGAAACGTCCGGGTGGTGCAGGCGGACGCCCGTGAGGTGATCCTCCCGCGACAGCCGTACGTGGTGGTGGCGAACATCCCCTACTCGATCTCCACCGCGCTGCTGCGCCGGTTGCTCACCCCGACGGCAAGCGGGCTCACCGCCGCCGACCTGATCGTGGAGTGGGGCTTCGCCAAGCGTGTCACCGCAGCTGAGCCACGTGATTTCGAGGTGGCGTGGTGGCAGTTGCGATACCAGATCGAGATCGTCCGGCGCATACCACGGCGCAGCTTCACCCCGGAGCCCTCGGTGGACTCGGCTCAGTTGAGGATCCGGCGCCGTCGCGATCTCCGAGCTGCTGAGCTGGACCGTCGCCGGCGGGAGCTGCGCGCCGCCTATCGTCGTCGGCGCTGAGCTGACAGGCGGTGTTGCAGGAGACGTTGCTCCAGGTATTGAACTAAGGCAAGATCATTATGAGAAGTCCTTGACATCAATCTTACGGATGTGTCAGGGTTAATGACGAAGCAAGGCCCCCCAAATGGCGGCGGTGCGGTTCTCATTGGGAGACTCCGTGCCGCCGCTTTCTTGTATCCGCACTCACACGTCGTGGGGATGAGTGCCGGCGTCGCCTCCCTCGCCAGGGTGTCCGGCTCACATCATAGGCTCGCGGTATGGAACAAGAAGGCCTGTTTGGCGCCGCACCCGCGGTGACCGCCTCTGGTGGCTCACTGGCCGGAGCGGACGAGTCCTACGAGGGCCAGCCGCTGGCGGTGCGGATGCGCCCGCGGGCGCTGGACGAGGTGGTGGGCCAGGAACATCTGCTGGGTCCCGGCACGCCGCTGCGCCGGCTGGTCGAGGAAGACCAGCCGATGGCTCTGGTGCTGTGGGGCCCGCCGGGAACGGGCAAGACCACGCTGGCGTACGTGGTCAGCCGCGCCACCCAGCGTCACTTCGTCGAGCTGTCGGCGGTGACGGCCGGCGTGAAGGACGTCCGCGAGGTGATGGAGCGCGCCCGCCGTGAACTGGTGCGCAGCGGCACCGGCACGGTGTTGTTCGTCGACGAGGTACACCGGTTCTCGAAGACCCAGCAGGACGCGCTGCTGCCCGGGGTGGAGAACCGCTGGGTGTCGCTGGTCGCCGCTACTACGGAGAATCCGTACTTCGCGCTGAACAGCCCGCTGCTTTCCCGATCGCTGCTACTGACGCTGGAGCCACTGGGGCCGGAGGGCATCGAGACGGTCTTCGACCGGGCGCTGGCAGATGAGCGTGGGCTCGGTGGCGCGGTGAAGATCGACGACGACGCGCGCGAGCATCTGGTCCGGCTATCCGGCGGCGACGCCCGGCGGGCCCTGACGTATCTGGAGGCGGCCGCCGGTGCGGCCGGTGCCACCGATGACGCGACGATCACGCTTTCCATCGCCGAGCACGCGGTCGACCGGGCCGCCGTCCGATACGACCGCGACGGCGACCAGCATTACGACGTGGCCAGCGCACTGATCAAATCGATCCGGGGAAGCGACGTCGACGCCGGACTGCATTACCTGGCCCGGATGGCCGAGGCCGGGGAGGACCCGCGGTTTCTGGCCCGGCGGCTGGTGATCCTCGCCAGCGAGGACATCGGCATGGCGGATCCGTCCGCGCTGCAGACCGCCGTGGCGGCTGCGCAGGCGGTCCAGCTGATCGGCTGGCCGGAGGCGCAGATCACGCTGGCCCAGGCGGTGATCGCGTTGGCGCTGGCGCCGAAGTCGAACAGCGTGGTGAAGGCGATCGGCGCGGCAGTGGGTGACGTCCGGGCCGGGCTCGCCGGTGCGGTGCCGCCACACCTGCGCGACTCGCACTATTCCGGATCGAAGAAGCTGGGCCACGGGACGTCGTACGCCTATGCGCACGACGATCCCCGTGGCGTCGTCCAGCAGCAGTATGCGCCCGACTCCGTGGCCGACAAGCAGTACTATCAGCCGGGCACTCGTGGAGCGGAGCGCGATTATGCCGAGCGCTACGCCCGCCTCCGCACCATCATTCGGGGCGAGTGAACCGCTCGAACAAGGTCTTGACATCCCTATCGAGGTAGTCGATCTTCGTGGTCAGTCGGCTTTCAAGACTGTCCATCTTTGTCTCGAGGGTCTCGAACCGATGGTCGATAGCCTCGAACCGGCCGTCCAAGCCCTCGAACCGGCCGTCCAAGCCCTCGAACCGGCCGTCGAAACGGTGACCGAGGCTTGAGATCTCGACCTTGACGATGCGCAGTGTCATCGTGACCAGCGTCGCCATCACGGCGGCAAACAGCCCGATGATCGTCCATGTCTGCGCGTCGTTCACAGTTACCTCCAGAAGTCGATCGTATGTGGCGCCCTCAATGTGGCGCAACAGATCAGCCTCATGGAAGGACTAACGCCAGAATGTGGATAAGTCCCCACGCAGACGGGCGCTAGCAGGTTTAGCTGTGGACAAACAGCGGCTTACCGCTGCAGTCCGCGCTAGTGAAAGGTTGAGTGCTGTCATCACCAGTCGTGGACGGTGCCGTCGAGCAGGCGGTTGACGGGTAGGTAGGCCGGGTCGTACGGGAACTTCTCCGCCAGCGCCTCGTCATACTCGATGCCCAGCCCAGGGGTGTCACCCGGATGGAGTAACCCGTCGGTGAAGGTGTAGCTGGTCCGGAACACCTCGAGCGTCTCCGGCGAGTGTCGCATGTACTCCTGGATGCCGAAGTTGTGGATGGCCAGGTCGAGATGGAGCGCGGCGGCCTGGCCGACGGGGGAGATGTCCGTCGGCCCGTGGATGCCCGACTTGATCTGGTAAAGCGCCGCGAAGTCGAACAGCTTCTTCATCGCGGTGATCCCGCCGGTGTGCGTGACCGCCGAGCGGACATAGTCGATCAGCTGCTCGGTGATCAACGTCTGGTAGTCGAAGGCGGTGTTGAAGATCTCGCCGATCGCCAGGGGAGTGGTGGTGTGCTGCCGGACCAGGCGCAACGCCTCCTGGTTCTCCGCCGGTGTGCAATCTTCCAGCCAGAACAGATCGTAGGGCTCGAGCGCTTTGCCGAGCTTCGCCGCCTGGATGGGCGTCATCCGGTGGTGGCCGTCGTGCAGCAGCGGCAGCTCGGGGCCGAACTCGTTGCGCACCGCCTCGAACACGGCTGGCAGGTGCCGCAGATAGGCACGGGTGTCCCACTGCTCCTCGCTGGGCACGGCCGAGCGCTGTGCCGGCTCGTAGTCATACCGCTTGCCGATCTGAGTGCTGGCCGATACGCCGTAGACCGAGTCGAGCCCGGGGACGCCGGTCTGGATCCGGATCGCCCGGTAGCCGAGTTCCAGGTGGGCACGGATGGAGTCGAAGAGTGCCTCCAGGTCGAAACCGCTCGCGTGCCCGTACGCCAATGCGCCTTTCCGGCTGGCACCGCCCAGCAGCTGGTACAGCGGAAGACCCGCCACCTTGGCCTTGATGTCCCACAGCGCCACGTCGACGGCGGCGATCGCGGCCATCGTCACCGGTCCGCGCCGCCAGTACGCACCCCGGTAGAGGTACTGCCAGGTGTCCTCGATGCGATGCGGATCCCGACCGGTCAGCAACGGTACGACGTGATCGCTCAAGTACGCGGCGACCGCCAGTTCGCGGCCGTTCAACGTGGCGTCGCCGTATCCGACCACACCGTCGTCGGTGGTGATCCTCAAGGTGACGAAGTTGCGGCCGGGACTGGTGACGAGGACGTCTGCGTGGCTGATCTTCATGGCTCTCCGTGCTGTGTAGGGTAGGTCTGGCTGCGTGCGGTTGTCGCGTCGATCCACAGAGTATCGACGCACGGCAGGCGTACGGCGGGCAACCGGTTGCCGACTCTTGCCACGTCCGGAGGCATGATGGAAGTCGGGCTACGGCGGCGGTGCCGGCGCGGTAGGGTCGGGCTGAGACTTTGACCCCACAGGAGAACCATCCGCATGGAAGGGCGGCATATCCATGTCCGTAGGCGAGATCGCCGGGCTGATCGCGGCCGTGGCTTTCGTCGCGCTCGTCGCCATCTGCGCCCTGCCGATCCTCAAGCTCGGCAAGACCGTCGACGAGTTGACGCACACCGTGCGCGACCTGCGTCTTGAGCACGTCGCCAAGACCGCGACCACCGTGGACGAGACCAATGAGCTGCTGGCGTCGACGAATGCGCAGCTGCAGCGGGTCGACGCGATCACCTCGAACGCGCAGACCGTCACGACCAACGTGGCGGCGATGTCCTCGCTGTTCGCGGCCACGCTCGGCGGTCCGATGGTGCGGGTGGCCGCGTTCACGTATGGGGTTCGCCGGGCCATGACCAAGCGCAAGGGCGATCGGCGATGAAGCGGCTGTTCTGGATCGCGCTCGGCGCGACCGCCGGGGTCATCATCGTCCGCAAGGTCACCAAGGCGGCCGAGAGCATGACGCCCGAGGGCGCCGCCGACCGGCTGTCCAGCGCTTTGACGTCGGTGTCGCAGTCGATCCGCGAGTTCACCGACGAGGTGCGGGCCGGAATGGATGAGCGGGATAAAGAACTTCGCGAAGCGCTCGGTATCGCGGACAATGGAGATGAGACACATGGCGGGCCGAATCTGGCCGCCGTGGAAGACCTTCTCGATCACAACCAGCGGAGAGGCACGTACTGAGCATGGAGACCGCCGAGATCCGGCGCCGCTTCCTGGACCATTTCGAACGGAATGGTCACACGGTCGTCCCGAGCGCGTCGCTGATTTCTCCTGACCCGTCGCTGCTGTTCACAGTGGCCGGGATGGTTCCGTTCATCCCGTATCTGACCGGCCAGCAGGCAGCGCCGTATCCGCGGGCGACCAGCGTGCAGAAGTGCATCCGCACCGGCGACATCGACGAGGTCGGCAAGACCACACGCCACGGCACCTTCTTCCAGATGAACGGGAACTTCTCGTTCGGGGACTACTTCAAGGAAGGTGCGATCAGCTACGCGTGGGATCTGATCACGCGCTCGCAGGCCGACGGCGGATACGGGTTCGACCCGGCCAAGATCTGGGTCACGGTCTACCATGACGACGACGAGGCGGCGGCGTTGTGGAAGAGGATCGCCGACCTGCCCGATGAGCGGATCCAGCGCCGCGGTTTGATCGACAACTACTGGCACACGGGTCAGGCCGGGCCTGGCGGACCATGTAGCGAGATCTACGTCGACCGCGGTCCGGAATACGGACCCGACGGCGGTCCGGTGGTCGACGAGGACCGGTTCCTGGAGATCTGGAACCTGGTCTTCATGCAGGAGGAGATCACCGACGTCAAGGCGAAGGACGACTTCGTCGTGGTCGGTGAGCTGCCCGCGAAGAACATCGACACCGGCATGGGTATGGAGCGCGTCTCCTACCTGCTGCAGGGCGTCGACAACATGTACGAGATCGATCAGGTCTACCCGGTGATCGAGCGCGCGTCGGACCTAGCCGGCAAGCGGTACGGGAAGACGCACGAGGACGACGTGCGGATGCGCGTGGTGGCTGACCACATCCGCAGCTCGCTGATGCTGATCGGGGATGGTGTCACGCCGTCGAACGAAGGCCGCGGCTACGTGCTGCGCCGGCTGTTGCGGCGCAGCGTGCGTGCGATGCGGTTGCTGGGCTTTGAGGACCGCGCCCTGCCCGAGCTTCTGCCGGTGAGCCGGGATGCGATGAAGGCGGCGTATCCGGAACTGGAGAGCGACTTCGCCCGGATCTCCACCATCGCGTACGCCGAAGAGGACACCTTCCGCAAGACGCTGCAGACCGGCACCCAGATCTTCGACCTGGCGGCCGACCAGACGAAGCAGCGCGGAGCGGTGACCCTCGCCGGAGAGACCGCGTTCAAGCTGCACGACACCTACGGTTTCCCGATCGACCTCACCCTGGAGATGGCGGCGGAGCAGGGACTCTCCGTCGATCAGGACGAGTTCCGGCGGTTGATGACCGAACAACGCGAGCGCGCGAAGGCCGACGCCCGGGCGAAGAAGACCGGCCACGCGGACATGAGCGCCTACCGGGAACTCCGCGACGCGGGTCCGACGCCGTTCACCGGCTACGAGGAGCTCAGCACCGACACGCGGGTCCGCGGCCTGATCCGCGACGGGGTGTCCATCCCGGTCGCGCAGGAAGGCGACATCGTCGAGCTGATCCTGGACCGTACCCCGTTCTACGCGGAGTCCGGCGGCCAGGACAGCGACGCCGGCTTGATCACCGCCGACGGGACCGAACTCGAGGTGCTCGACGTCCAGCGCCCGATCAAGGGCCTGATCGTGCACCGGGTCCGGGTGCGGAAGGGTGAGCTGCTCAGCGGCCAGGAAGTGCTGGCGCAGGTCGATCCGGAATGGCGCATCGGTGCCTGCCAGGCGCACTCCGGCACGCACGTGGTGCACGCCGCGCTACGCGAGGTGCTGGGGCCGCAGGCGCTGCAGAGCGGCTCGTACAACAAGCCCGGTTATCTGCGGCTGGATTTTGCGTGGGGCCAGTCCCTGGGCCAGGAGACCCGTAGCGAGGTGGAGGAGGCGGCCAACCTCGGCATCCGCCGCAATCTGCCGGTCTCGGCCACCTACATGCCGCTGGAGAAGGCGAAGGAGATCGGCGCGCTGGCGCTGTTCGGTGAGACCTACGACGAGGAGGTCCGCGTCGTCGAGATGGGCGGGGAGTGGTCGCGGGAGCTGTGCGGTGGCACCCACGTCCAGCGCTCGTCCCAGATCGGCCTGGTCACGCTGACCGGTGAGAGCTCCGTCGGTGCCGGCACCCGCCGGGTGGAGGCGTTCGTCGGGATCGAGGGTTTCCGGTACCTGGCCAAGGAGCGCACCCTGGTGAGCCAGCTGGCGGACACGCTGAACGTGCAGCCCGAGCAGCTGCCGGAG
The DNA here is from genome assembly GCF_010550675.1 of Phytoactinopolyspora halotolerans. GTDB lineage: Bacteria > Actinomycetota > Actinomycetes > Jiangellales > Jiangellaceae > Phytoactinopolyspora > Phytoactinopolyspora halotolerans. The sequence continues at coordinate 75,502 of NZ_JAAGOA010000009.1, forward strand.
CGGGTCTCCCGGCTCGTCGGCCAGGTACGCGAGGCGGAGAAGAAACTCGCTCAGATGCAGCGTGCGGCGGCGCAGGCGCAGGCCGCCGAGCTCAGCGCGGGCGCGAAGAACCTCGAGGGCATGCGTTTCGTCGCCCACCAGGCCCCGTCCGGTACGAGCGCGGATGACCTGCGCACGCTGGTGCTGGACATCCGAGGACGGCTGGGAGAGGCGGAACCCTCGACGGTGGTCGGCGCGGCGGTGGGCGAGAACGGACGTCCGGTCGTGGTCGTCGCCACCAACCAGCGGGCGCGTGATCACGGTATCCGCGCCGGCGAGCTGGTCAAGGCCGCGGCGCAGACGCTCGGCGGAGGCGGCGGCGGCAAGGACGACGTCGCGCAGGGCGGCGGTTCGGACGCGTCCAAGGTCACCGACGCGCTGGGCCGGGTCGAGCACCTCGTCGGCGACGTCGCCGCGCGCCGCTCCTGACCCGCGGGTTGCCAAGGATGCGTCGGGGTACCAGGCTAGGCATTGACGTAGGCAAGGTTCGTATCGGCGTCGCCGCGTGCGATCCCGATGGGATGCTCGCCACCCCGGTCGAGAACGTCGCACGTGGGGACGGCGACCTGGACCGGCTGGCGGAGCTGGCGAAGGAACGGGAGGTGATCGAGGTCGTCGTGGGCTTCCCCCGGAGCCTGAGTGGGCAGGAGGGCCCGGCCGCGCGAGAGGTCAGGGCCTTCGCTACCAATTTGACCCGATATGTGGAACCATGTCCTGTCCGTTTGGTCGACGAACGCATGACCACGTCCGTGGCGATGCGGGCTATGCAGGCGAGTGGAGTCTCGACGAGAAAGGGGCGCAAGTCCGTCGACCAAGCGGCCGCGATGATGATCTTGCAGCATGCGCTCGACGCTGAACGCGCGAATGGCGTGCCCCCTGGAGAGGTTGTGACCGAAGCCTGATGAGCCACGCGGGTATCCCGGCCTTCGACGCGGAGACGCCGCCACGCCCACGCCGAGGCAGCCATCGGCACCGGCGAAAACGACGGAGGCGGCGGTTCGGATCGTTCATGGCGGTAGTGGTGTCTCTGGGCATCATCGGCGGTCTCCTCGCCGGGCTCTACTATGGCGGCAGTGCCGTGATGGGTTCACTCTCCGACGTGTTCGCCGATCCTGAGGACTACCCGGGTCCCGGCCACGGCGAGGTCGAGGTCACCATCGAGGAGAACTCCACGCTGCGGGCGATGGGCAACGTGCTGGAGGAGGCGGACGTCGTCGCCAGCCAGGAGGCCTTCGTCCAGGCCGCCGAGAGCAGTGGCGCGGTGATCCAGCCCGGCACCTACATGCTGGCCCAGCAGATGAGCGCCGAAGGTGCCGTGTCCGCCATGGCGGAAGGGCCCGGTGCGGCCGCCGGAGCCACGGTGCCGGAAGGGCTGCGTGTCCGGCAGACCTTGGAGCGGCTCGCCGACCAGACCGAGCTCGACGTCGCCGACTTCGAGCAGGCGCTGGAGGACATCGAACTCCCGCAGTACACGGACGGCGAGGCCGAGGGCTTCCTCTTCCCGGCCACGTATGAGCTGCGCGACGGCACCACGGCAGAGTCGCTGTTGCAATCGATGGTGGACCGGTTCGAGCAGGCCGAACAGAACGTTGGGCTGCGGGCGTCCGCGCAGGAGCTGGACCTCACCGTCCGCGAGGCCGTGACGGTCGCCAGCATCATCCAGCGCGAGGTCAGCAACCCCGAGGACATGCCGCAGGTGGCCGAGGTGATCTACAACCGCGTCTCGGGTGAGTGCGCGTCCGCGGGGGTGCAGGACCGGCGGCTACAGATGGACTCGACCGTGCACTACGCGGTCGACGACTACTCGAGCGTGTTCACCTCGGACGAGATGCGCCAGGTCGAGTCGCCCTACAACACCTACCGCAACCCGGGCTTGCCGCCGGGCCCGATCGCGTCACCGGGCGAGGCCGCGCTGGAGGCAGCGGTCAACCCGACCGATGGGGGCAACTGTTACTTCGTCACGGTCAACCTGGAGACCGGCGAGACCAAGTTCGCCGACTCGCAGGAGGGGCATCAGGCGAACGTGGACGAGCTGCAGGCCTACTGCCGGGAGAGCGATGCCTGCTGAGTCGATGCGCAGGTGCGCGGTGCTGGGCTCGCCGATCGGGCATTCGCTGTCGCCGGTGATCCACCGCGCCGCGTACCGCGAGCTCGGCCTGGACTGGCAGTACACGGCGCACGAGGTGGACGAGGCCGGCCTGGCCGCCTTCGTCGCCGGGCTGGACGCGAGCTGGCGGGGCCTATCGTTGACCATGCCGTTGAAGCGCGTCGTCTTCGACGTCGCCGACGAGGTGGTCGAGCCGGCCGGCACCGTCGGCGCCGCCAACACGCTGATCCGTGCGGATGATGGACGGCTGTCCGCGTACAACACCGACGTCCCCGGGCTGGTCGGGGCGCTGGCGGAGCGGGCGGTCGCGGCCGCGCCGCAGGTGGTCTGCGTCTGGGGTGGGGGAGCCACGGCCGCGAGCGTGCTGGCGGCGCTGGCCCAGTTGGACGCCGGCGACGTGCACGTGCATGCCCGCTCGCCCGAGCGGGCGCGTCCGGCGATCAGTGTGGGGGAGGCATCGGGCCTGCGCGTCGTGCATGCGTCGTGGGAGGTCGGGCCGGAATGCCGCGAAGCCGCGCTCACCGTGAACACGGCGCCGGCCGGCGCCCTCGACCCGCTCGCGGAGACGCTGGCGGTCGGCGCCTCGGGCCGGGCGCTGTTCGACGTGGTCTACGACCCGTGGCCGACGGTGCCCGCGGCGCATTGGACTAAGGCCGGTGGTGACGTGGTCAACGGTCTCGACCTGCTGGTGCATCAGGCGCTCGGGCAGATCGAGCTGATGACCGGTCGCCTCGTTCCCATCGCCGTCCTGCGGGATGCGGCGGAGCGGGAGCTGGCGGCACGCGCCGCGCCGTGATCGCTATCCTGGCGGTCGCCGGTCTGCTCGCCGGCGCTACCCTGCCGTGGCTGATCGCGCGGATCCCAGACCGGGAACCCGCGGAGGACGAGCCACGACCGACGCCGTACCGCGAGCTCGCGGCGATGAGTGGGCTGCGTCCGCTCCTCGCGGCCGGCACCGCGGCCGCGTGGGCCCTTCTCGGCGTGGCCCGGGACGACCTGGGTGCGGCGTTGCCTGCCTATCTGGTGGTGGCGGCGCTGGGCGCGGCGATGGTCTATGTCGACATTCGCGAGCATCGGCTCCCGGATTGGCTGACCTTCCCGGCACTGGCTGCGGCGGCCGCCACGCTGGCCATCGCCGCCGGCGTGGACGGCGCGTGGGACGCCTATGGCCGCGCGTGCGCCGCCGCGGCGGTGAGCTTCGCGTTCTTCCTGGTCTTGGCCCTGCTGCGACCGTCGGATCTGGGCCTCGGGGACGTGAAGCTGGCGGCGGTAGTGGGATTGCTGCTGGGGTGGATCGGGTGGCCGGTCCTGGTCGTGGGAATCTTCGGTGCGTTCCTCATCGGTGGCGTGGTCGGCGTGGTGCTGCTGACCGCCGGCCGGGCGGGCCGTCGCAGTGCCATCCCGTTCGGCCCGCCGATGCTCCTGGCGACGCTTGCCGTCACCGTCTGGGGCGACTCGATCGCCGCGACATACCTCGGCTTCTGACGCACGTCCTTTCGTCCGCATAGCGCGCCGCGCCGATCCCATCGCCCGGACCTAAATGATCATGTGAAGTAGGTTTCCTCGTGCCGCAACAGGGCTGCAGACATGGTAGGGCACGAGAAAACCTACTTCACATGATCATTTAGGGCGCGGTTGGGGGGTGGGGCGACCTGGTGGACGACGGTCCGCGGCGTCGGACTTGACCTCAACAATAGTTCAGGTCTTAGCGTGGCGACTCGACGATGGCCATCGGGAAGAACAAGGGTCCGTCGTGAGTTGAGCCGGTCGGGAGGAAGCTTGATATGAGCATGGAAGTGACGGCGTGGGAATCGCTGTACCACGCGATGCACGCCCAGGAGGACCGTCGGCCGTTCTCGAAGACCACGCTGAAGCGGATCGCCCGCTTCGCCCAGCCGCATCGCCGCCAGCTGGCCTGGTTCCTGGTGCTCAGCGCGGTGGGTGCGGGTCTGGCCGTGGCCACGCCGTTGCTCGCCGGCCGGGTGGTCGACCAGATCAGCGGCGACGGCTCGACCGACGTGGTGGCCGTGCTGGCGTTGATCATCGCGGCGATCGCGATCGCTGAGGCCGGGTTCGGCATCGTCGAACGCTGGCTGTCCGCCCGCATCGGTGAGGGACTGATCCTGGACCTGCGCACGGCGGTCTTCGACCACGTACAGAAGATGCCGGTGGCGTTCTTCACCCGCACCCGGACCGGCGCGCTGGTGAGCCGGCTGAACAACGACGTGATCGGGGCGCAGCGCGCATTCTCAGACGTGCTCTCCAGGGTGGTCAGCAACCTCGTCATGCTGGTGCTCACGCTGATCGTCATGCTCAGCATCTCCTGGCAGATCACGGTCATCACCCTCGCCTTGCTGCCGGTGTTCGTCGTGCCGGCTCAGCGCATGGGACGGCGGCTGGCGCGGCTCGAGCGAGAGGCCGCGAATCACAACGCCACCATGAGCACCCAGATGACCGAGCGTTTCTCCGCGCCCGGTGCGACGCTGGTGAAGCTGTTCGCCCGACCGGACCATGAGCTCTCCGAATTCGCCGTACGGGCCGGCCGGGTCCGCGACATCGGGGTCAAGACAGCGATGGTGCAGTGGGTCTTCATCACCGCGCTCACGCTGGTCGGCGCGCTGGCGCTCGCACTGGTCTACGGGCTGGGCGGCTTCTACGCTCTCCGTGGTGACCTGGACGCCGGCGCCGTGGTCTCGCTGGCGCTGTTGCTCACCCGGTTGTACGCGCCGCTGACCGCCCTGGCCAGCGCCCGGGTGGAGGTCATGAGCGCGCTGGTGAGCTTCTCCCGCGTGTTCGAGGTGCTGGATCTCAAGCCGCTGATCACCGAGTCCGAACAGGCCCGCCCGGTGCCGGACGGTCCCGCGTCGGTGGAGTTCGACGACGTGCACTTCGCGTATCCGACGGCGGAGAAGGTCTCACTCGCGTCGCTGGAAGAGGTCGCGCAACTGGACCTGCGCGGCGGCGAGGAGATCTTGCACGGTGTGTCGTTCCGGGCGGAACCGGGCGATGTGGTGGCCCTGGTCGGGTCGTCCGGAGCTGGGAAGTCGACCATCGCCCAGCTCATCCCTCGGCTGTACGACGTCGACAGTGGTGCCGTGCGGGTGGCCGGCGTGGACGTGCGTGACCTGAAGGCCGATTCGCTCCGCAAGACGGTCGGCATGGTGACCCAGGACGGGCACCTGTTCCACGACACGGTGCGGGCCAATCTGCTGCTGGCGCGGCCGGAATCGACCGAGGACGAGATGTGGGAGGCGATGCGCCGGGCGCGCATCGATGAGCTCGTCGCCTCCCTGCCGGCCGGCCTGGACACCATCGTCGGGGAGCGGGGGTACCGGCTGTCCGGCGGTGAGCGGCAACGGCTGACGATCGCGCGGCTGCTGCTGGCGCAGCCGCGGGTGGTGATTCTGGACGAGGCCACTGCGCATCTGGACTCGACCTCGGAGGCGGCCGTGCAGGCGGCGCTGACCGAGGCGCTCATCGGCCGGACCGCCGTCGTCATCGCCCACCGGCTGTCCACGGTCCGATCGGCGGATCAGATCCTCGTCGTCGACCAGGGTCGCGTCATCGAGCGCGGCACACACGCCGAGCTGCTGGCGCTCGGCGGCCGTTACGACGAGCTGTACCGGACCCAGTTCGAGCACCAGGCGGAGACACCCGCGGCGGACGCGGAGACGGTAGCGCCCGGCGCAGCGACCGGCCCGGCAACCGCCGCCCAGCCCGCCTGACCGGGGCGTCAGCCGCCGCTGACCGCGCGCAAGGCGCCGGGCCGCCGGCCTTCGAGGCCGTCCAACGCCGCCGAGGTCGCGTCGTCGGCCGGAAGGTAGGTGCGCAGCTGGAGGCCATCGGAGTCCGGCGCGTCCAGTGTCTCGTAGACCAGGGACAGCTCGCCGGCCTCCGGGTGCGCCAGCCGCAGCAGCCCGGTGGGCTCCGGCACGGCGGCCAGCGCGGTGAACCGCCCGGTGAACCGGGTGCCGGACTCCGCGGCCAGCATGTTGGCCAGCTCGAGAGCGTGCGGATCGCCGAGCATCGTGTGCGTCTTCAGCGCAGCGGCATGCTGGTCGGCCGCGGCTGCCCAGTCCGGGAACGCGGTCAGCGCGCGCTCGTCGGCGAAGACATACCGCAGCAGGTTCGGCCGTTCATCGTCCAGCATCCCCAGCGGGCCGACGAGGTGCGCGAACCCTGACGTCCACGCGACCACGTCGGTGAGCCAGTTGAGCAGAACCGCCGGCGACGGCTCGAGCCGGTCCAGCAACGCCCGCAGTGTCGGGCGGACAGTCTGTGCGGCGGGTTCTCCGGCCGGACAGAGGGAGCCCATGCCGCCCGCCGCTTTGATGGCCATGCGGAGCAGGTGACGCTCACCGGGGGAGAGCCGGAGCGCGTCCGCGAGCGAACCGATCACCTGCGGCGACGGGTTGCGGTCCCGTCCCTGCTCCAGACGGGTGAGGTACTCGACGCTGATGTCGGCCAGCATCGCCAGCTCGGTGCGGCGCAGACCGGGCGTGCGTCGTCGGTTACCGGCCGGAAGCCCCACCTCGGCGGGGGTGATGGCCTCCCGGCGGGCGCGCAGGAACGTGCCGAGCTCGTTGCCGGCCGTGAGCTCGTCGTGGATGGTCACCCCTCCAGGCTATCCGTGCCCCGACCCCTGAGGCTGGCCCTGCCGGGGCCAGCCTCAGCACGGTCTCCCTCCACCGCCGCGCCGGTGGGCAGTGTGGATCCGCACGTTCGCACCGACAGCAGACGAGGGAGAACACGATGGATCTTGGACTCGACGGCCGCACCGTGATCGTCACCGGCGCCTCCGGCGGCATCGGGCGGCACATCGCCCGCGCGTTCGGAGCGGAGGGCGCCCACGTCGTCCTCACCTACCGGGACTCTCGGCACGAGGCCGATCAAGCGGCGAAGGAGATCGGGGACCGGGCGCTCGTGGTGCGCTATGACATGGCCGACGCCGACGCGCCCGGTGCACTGGTCCAGGCCGCCCAGGAGTGGACCGGCCGGGTAGACGTGCTGGTGAACAATGCCGTGTATTGGGGTGACGAGGCGCCGCAGCCGGACCTGCCGTTCGAGGACGTGCCGGATGAGGCGTGGCTGCGCGTATTCCGCCTGAACACAGAGGGCGCACTGCGGCTCAGCCGGGCGGTGGCCCCGCGGATGCGCGAGCGCAGGTGGGGGAGGATCGTGCACATCTCGTCCAGTATCGCCACCGACGGCATGGCCGGAGGGGAGTACTACGGCGCCGCCAAGGCCGCCCTGCACGGGTTCAGCCGGTCGTCGGCGTTCAGCCTGGGCGCACACGGTGACATCCTGACCAATGTGGTCATGCCCGGGCTGACCCGGACGGATACGAACACCCACATCGTGGACGCCGTCGGCGACCAGTACAGCGCGGTGGCTCCCATCGGCCGGCTGCTGGATGCGTCCGAGGTGGCGGGTCCGGTCGTCTATCTCGGCTCCGCCGCCAACTCCGGCATCACCGGACAGGTGATCTCCGTGACGGGCGGTGCCTGACCGGGCCGCGTCACCGCTCAGCACGGCGTCACGGCTCAGGACGGCGTCACCGCTCAGGCGGTGGGAAGGACAGGCTCGTATCCGGCGGCGCGCAGCGCGATGAGAACCTGGGCCAGCGCCTTGACCGTGTTGGATCGGTCGCCACCGCCGTCGTGCAACAGGATGACATCGCCCGGCTGGACCTGGTCGAGGATGTCGGCGACGATGGTGGATGCGTCCGGGCGTTTCCAATCCCGGGTGTCGAGCGTCCAGTCGAGCACCGTGAGGCCCGCGTCCTCGACCACCGGCGCCACCTCGGGCGTGACGTACATCGCCGGCTGGCGGAAGAACGCGACGTCGGCGTCCGGTGCGGCCTCGGCGATGGCAGCGGCGGTGTCGGAGATCTCCTGCTCGATGGTCTCCACCGAGCGGGTCTTCAGCTCGGCATCGTGGCTGTAGGAGTGGTTGCACAAGGCATGACCCTCGTCGACGACGCGTCGCACCAGCTCCGGATGGCGGCGTACCTGCTCGCCGACCACGCAGAACACGGCCTTCGCCTCGTGCGCTGCGAGCATATCGAGGATCTGTGGCGTGTACGTGGGATGCGGGCCGTCGTCGAAGGTCAGTGTGACGGGGGAGCTGCCGCCCGGTCCGGCCGGCAGTTCCGGTACCTCGGCGCCGCCGGTATCGGGGAATCCGCCGCCGTCACCGCTCCCGCTCTCCGTGCCGTGCCGGTCCTCATCGGCGCCGTCGCCGCCGTCTCCGTCGTCTGAGCCGGATGAGCCGCCGCCGGAATCGTCGCTGTCGTCATCGTCGGTCTGCGCGTCGCTGGAGATGGCATCGTCGGAGCCGCTCGCCGCGTCGTCCCCATCGGCCGAGGTGTTGTTGCTCATGCTGAACAAGATCAGCCCTATCACCAGGCCAATGAGAATGGGACCCGAAGGCTTCATGTGTCTCCCCAGCACCGAGCGCGTGTCCGGTGTCTCGATCGTAAACGATCATTGGGGAGTGGCGGGAGCGACTCGCCGCGATTCTCCCGAATCGTCCTGACCCACGGGCCGGCTGCGGCCGGCCCGTGGGTCACCGTTCAGGGGTCAGCGGGATCCGCCGTTCTCCGCGGGCTGGACGTGCGCGTCCGGGCCGGGGTAGACGAGGGCTTCCGAGCCGCTGTCGGTCCACCGTACCAGGAACGGCGGCGCGCCTTGCGGGCCATGAGTCTCGAGGATCTCGCCATCGCGGCGAGCGACGCCGACCTTGGCCCCCTCGATGACCAGATGATCTCCTGTCCGTGCGTGCACGTCACCCTCCTTCGACGTCTGCGAGCGGTTGTACGCTCCGACTTCACGGCCTCCTTGTTACCAGCCTGCGCCGTGAGACGCGGTGTCCGCAAGGTGGTCGACGGGTTTGGTCCAGGGTTCTCCGGCTCTTAACGTCCCTGTGGCCGCAATGCTGCAGCCGGACGATCATCGAGGCTGATCAACAGCTTGCGCAACAGCGCCGCCAACTGTGCCTGCTCGTCGGGGGTGAGTTCCGCCAGTATCCGGTTCTCGTTCGCGACGTGATCGGCGAGGGTATCGTCGACGATCCGCTTCCCCTCATCCGTCAGCGTGATCCGGACACTACGACGGTTGTCCGGATCGACCTCTCTGCTCACCCAGCCCTTGGCGGCGAGCCGGTCGATCCGGTTCGTGATGGCACCCGACGTGACCATCGAGGCCTCGACCAGGGCTCCGGCCGAGAGGCGATATGGCGCGCCGGATCGGCGCAGCGTCGCCAGGATGTCGAACTCCCACCGTTGCATGCCGTGTGCGGCGAACGGCCCGCGCAGCTCGGTGTTGAGGAACTGCGCGGCCCGGGAGATCCGGCCGATGACGCCCATCGGAGAAGGATTGATGTCCGGCCGCTCGGCTCTCCACTGCTCCAAGATTCGGTCAACGGCGTCCACGATACTCCTTAACGTTGAAGTATTTGACTCTAAGATAACAGCTCGCTAGGCTTCTCAGCATTAAACATTTCAATGTTAAGGAGTCGCTGTGACTACCCAGACAGCACTCGCCGCGGCCGATACCCCGGCGCCGCGCACCGTCGATGCATCCCACACGCCGAAGCCGGAATCCGCACTCGGTGATCCTTCGCGACCGTGGGGATTGATCGCGCTTACCGCCGTAGCGCCCGTCACCTGGGGGACCACCTACGTGGTGACGACGGAGTTGCTGCCGCCGGATCGTCCGCTGCTCTCGGGCGTCCTGCGCGCGCTACCGGCCGGGCTGGCTCTGCTCGCCTTCACCCGCGTGCTGCCGCGGGGGAGTTGGTGGTGGCGAGCGGCCGTTCTCGGCACGCTCAACATCGGCGCGTTCTTCGCGCTTCTCTTCGTCGCGGCATACCGGTTGCCCGGCGGTGTCGCGGCGACGCTCGGTGCCGTTCAACCGCTGATCGTCGCCGGTCTGGCCTTCGCGCTGCTACGTGAACGACCGACGCCGTGGCGGCTCGGCTGGGGAGTGGCCGGTGTGGGCGGAGTCGCGCTGATGGTGCTCCAGGGGGAGCTGCGGCTCGACACCATCGGCATCGTCGCCGGAATCGCCGGTCCGGCGGCGATGGGCAGCGGAGTGGTGCTGACCAAACGGTGGGGTCGCCCGGAAGGCGTCGGGCTGCTGTCGTTCACCGGATGGCAGCTGACCGCCGGCGGCCTGTTCCTGCTGCCCATCGCCCTGATCGCCGAGGGTATGCCGCCTGCGCTGGATGCGCCGGCGATCGCCGGATACGCGTGGCTGTCGATCGTCGGGACGCTGCTCGCCTACGCACTGTGGTTCCAAGGGCTGGGCCGGCTTCCGGTGGGGCCGACCTCGTTTCTCCCGCTGCTGTCTCCGGTTGTCGCCACGGTGCTGGGCTGGCTGATCCTCAACGAGGCGCTCACCCCCGCGCAGACGCTCGGATTCGCGCTCGCCCTGGTGTCCATCGCCGCCGCTCAACTGACCCCCAGACGGAAAGGATGAACCACATCATGCGCATCACTGTCATCGGAGCCACCGGCGACGTCGGCCGCCGGGTCACCACCGAGGCACTGTCCCGAGGTCACGACGTCACCGCCGTCGGACGCAGCGCGGCGCGACTGGCGGATCTCCCGGCCGGCGTCCGGACCCGCACCGGCGATGCCGGCCACGTGGACACCGTCGTCGCAGCGAGCTCGGGACAGGACGTGGTGGTCAGCGCCACCCGACCGAGCGCCGGGAACGAGCATGAGCTGGCCACGGTGACCAAGGCGCTACTCGCCGGGCTGGCCGGCACCGGAACTCGCCTCATCGCGGTGGGCGGAGCGGCCAGCCTGGCCGTGCCGGACCGGCCCGGGGTGACCGCCGTCGACGATCCGCGCTGGGTGGCCGCCGAATACCGCGCGATCGCGCTGGCCTGCGCCGAACAGCACGAGGCCTATCGGGCCGACACCACCGTGGACTGGGTCTACGTCAGCCCGCCCGCGATGCTCGTACCCGGCCGGCGGACCGGCACCTACCGCACCGGGCGCGACGAGCTCCTGGTCGACGACGCGGGCCGGTCGGAGATCTCGATGGAAGACTTCGCCGTCGCCGTGCTGGATGAGATCGAGCGTCCGCGGCACCGTCGCACCCGGTTCACCGTCGCGTACTGAGCCGGTGTCAGGCTGAGGGGAGCGTGGCGATCACCACGGCACCGCCGGCGTCGTGCGCGTCCACGGATCGAGCGTGCAGCCCGTGCCGGCTGAAGAGCTCGACGGCATCCGGCGTCTGGTCCCGCCCGGTCTCGACCAGGACGTGACCGCCCGGCCGCAGCCAGTGGCGCACATCGGCGGCGACGCGACGCTGAACATCCAGACCGTCCGGGCCGCCGTCGAGCGCGACCCGGGGTTCGTGCAGCCGGGCCTCGGCAGGCATCAGCGTGATCGCGCCGGTGGGGACGTACGGGGTGTTGGCGAGGAGCAGATCCACCTGTCCGCGCAGCCGATCGGGGAGCGGCTGGAACAGATCGCCGCGGTACACCTGACCACCGACCTGCGCCACGTTGCGGCGAGCGCACCGAACCGCCGCCGCGTCGACGTCGGCGGCGTGCAGCTCGGCGTCGCCGAACCTGGCGTCGTGGAACCTGGCGTCGTGGAACCTGGCGTCGTGGAACCTGGCGTCGTGGAACCTGGCGTCGCGGAACCTGGCGGCCACCGCCACACCGATGGCGGCGGAACCGCAGCACAGGTCGACCAGGACCGGTCCGCCCGGGTGGTGGGGACTGCCCAGTCCGCCCGGGCGGTCGGCCATGGCGGAGAGCAGAGCACCGGCCTGATCGACGAGGAACTCGGTGCGGCGTCGCGGTACGAAGACGCCGGGCTCGACGGCGATGCGCAGTCCGCAGAACTCGGCCCAGCCGACGACGTGCTCAAGCGGTTCACCCTGGGCTCGGCGCCGCACCAGCCGGTCGAGCTCGTCCGGCCCGGCTGCGGACTCGATGAGCAGCCGGGCCTCGTCGTCGGCGAAGACGCAGCCTGCGGACCGCAGCCGTCGGGCGACCTCCTGAATCACCACCCGGCCATCCAACCACCCCGGACGCGACCTGGTACCAGTCGACCCGGGCGTCGCCGGGAGTGCTTTACCCGGTCGGGACCCAGAATCGCAGCTTCCGCTCGATCTGATTCTCGAACACGCCGCCGTTGTTCTCGATCACCTTGCGGGAGGCGACGTTGTCGTCGTCGCACGTCACCAGGGCCTGCTCGATACCCAGGTCACGGGCGATCGGTAGCGCCGACTTCAGCATCGCGGTGGCGTGTCCCTGCCGACGGGCGCTGGGCCGCACGTCGTAGCCGATGTGCCCGCCCAAACGCCACAGGCTGTCGGTGAGCCGGTGCCGGATCGCTATCCGGCCCAGGTAATCCGTGCCGTCCACCCACCACATGGTCGTGGCCGGCACATGACCGCCGGGACGGGGGGACGACTCGAGCGACTGCGCCCGCAGCCACCGCACATACTTCTCGAAGACCTCGGGCGACTCCCAGGTCGCGCCGTAGACACGTAAGTCGTTCCCGATCATCGACCGATCGTCGGCGTCGCCCCGCCCCTCGGCCTCGAACTCGGCCATCGCGGCGAGGAAGGACCGGTGCACGTCTACTGTCGGTACGCTCAGTTCTGGCACACATCAAGTGGTACCCGATCGAGGCCGTCCGTGCACGCCTGCCGGACTTCCTGCGACACTTGAGCACTATGGACGTACCCGAAGTCGATGTCAGCGCCGTGCCCGACGACGCCGCTCTGCTGGACGTGCGCGAACACCCCGAGTGGGAGGCTGGGCATGCTCCGCACGCCGTGCACGTGCCGATGAGCGAACTGCCCAGCCGGTTAGGTGAGCTTCCCGAGAGCGGGCGGGTGTACGTCGTCTGCAAGGTCGGCGGCCGATCGTGGCAGGTCGCCGCGTGGCTGAACGAGATGGGCCGGGACGCCGTCAACGTGGCCGGAGGGATGGCGTCGTGGGCTGCGGCGGGACGCCCGATGGTCAGCGACGCAGGAGACCCGTACGTGGCGTAGAAATCGGTTGCTGTCGCGCGGCCGATCGTGGTGACATGCGTGACATGACCGCACGATGGATGGTTGACGAGCACGCCTACGCAGGTCCCGAGCACCTCGACGCTGAGTTCGCCGCCGGTTATGACCGCAAGCAGGGCTACCCGGACGCCGCGGATGACGTCGCCGTGCTGCGGCGCCACGGCGTAGGGGAGCGGTCGACGGTGATCGACTTCGGCGCCGGTACCGGCCAGTTCGCACTCGCCGCGGCGGAGGCGTTCGGGCGGGTGGTCGCCGTTGATGTGTCACCGATCATGCTGTCGCGGCTGTCCCAGGCTGCGAGCGACGGCGAACTGCGCAATGTCGAGTGTGTGCAGGCAGGTTTCCTCAGCTACGAGCACGCAGGGCCGCCGGCCGAAGCGGTCTTCACCCGCAACGCGTTGCACCACCTGCCCGACTTCTTCAAGGCAGTGGCCTTGACCCGGATAGCCGGCATGGTGCCGCCAGGGGGAGTGCTGCGCCTGCACGACCTCATTTACGACTTCCGGCCAGAGGACGCCGACGCGATCTTCCAGCGATGGTTCGACGGTGCGGTCGACGATCCGGCGGTGGGCTACACGGCGGCGGACTACCTCGAGCACATCCAGACCGAATACAGCACGTTCCGCTGGCTGCTCGAGCCGATGCTCGACGTGGCCGGGTTCGACATCGCCGACGTGACGTACAGCGGCTCGGTCTTCGGCGCCTACACCTGTATCCGCAGGCCAAGCTAAGACAAGCCGGTGGCGCGGGGGCCGGCTGAGACGAGTCGGAGGGGGAGCGGGATGCTCGGGCGCGCCGATGTGGTGGCGCGGGGCATCAGGGGTCGGCGGCGAGCCGAGCGTGCAGATGCATGTCGTGCCATCCGTCTTGGTGCAGGACCGCCTGCCGCAGCGTTCCCTCGTAGGCGAATCCGGCCTTCTCCGCGATACGGCACGACGCCTCGTTCAGCGTCGAATGGCGAAGCTCCAGACGGTGCAGCCCGATGTCTTGAAACAGCCATGTCGAGAGCCGGCGGGTGGCTCGGCCGGCGATGTTGTTGCCGCGAGCGGCCCGGGCCGTCCAGTACGCGATCTCGGCCGTGCCTTCGCGGAGATCGAGGATTCGCAGACCGACGCGACCGGCGAGCGCGTCGTCACGGATGATCGCCCAGTCCGCGCCGGTTTCGGTGCGCCAACGAGCGGGCCAGGACGCCAGCCATTCGAGCGCCTCGGATCGAGACATGGAGCGCACGTGCCAGCGTTGGATCTCGTCGTCCTCATAGGCGGCGACCAGCGCGTCGGCGTCGGCGGTGCGCCACGGCCGCATGACGAGCTCGTCCACTTCGAGCGTCGGCTGCGTGCGCGTGCCGAGCCGGCCGGGAGGGACAACCGGGGAGACGAAGACGGGCATGGCACCACTCTGTCATGCTAACTTGACATAATGTAAATTATCGGCGATAGATCAGAAGCCGCGGGAGCGCGGACCAGACCCACCCAACCCCATGATCATGAACACTTCCCGTTCACATAGCACGGGAAGTGTTCATGATCATGGGAGCGGAACGGTGCGTTCATGACGCCAGGTACCTGAGCACGGCCAGAACCCGGCGGTTCGCGTCGTCGGCCGCCGGCAGGCCGAGCTTGGCGAAAACCGCGGCCACATGTTTCTCCACGGTGCCTGCCGAGACGACGAGCGCCTGCGCGATCCCGGCGTTCGAACACCGCTCCGATCAGCGAGACGGTGAACCCGGTGCCGAGGGCCAGCAGCACGAGCACCGCGACGAAACCGACGACGCCGACGGGCGCGCCGAGCACGCAGTACGCGATCTCGGCCCACGCACGTCCGGTGACGGGCGTGCGCAGAACGGTGCCGAGCCGGAGATCACGCATCGCGACGCGCCGACATCCAGCCTCCGGCCGCGAGCGCGACCGACACGTACAGGCACAGCACCGCGAAACCGGCCCACGGCGACAAGACGTCGTCCGCCGGCTCGGTCACGGCCAGCGAGTTCCCCGCGATCATGGTCGGGAAGAACTTCGCCACCGTCGTCCCGGTCAGCCCGGCCAGCACACCCGGGACGACGAACAGCACGCCGGCCAGTGTCCCGATGGCCGCCGCCGTGTGCCGTAGCACGGCTCCCAGCGCGATGCCGATCAGCCCGACCATGGCCAGGTACACGCCAAAGAGCACCAGGGCGCGTATGACTCCGGGATCGCCGAGGCCGGGACGCGCCACCGCCTCGGTGAGCGCGAGCCGTCCGGCGAAGAACGTGCCGAACGTGACCAGCTCCCCCACCACCAGCGCGGCCGCACCGAACACCCCGGCCTTGGCCGCAAGCAGCAGCCGCCGGTTCGGGATCGCGGCGAGGGTGGAGCGGATCGCGCCGGACGAGTACTCCCCCGTGACCACCAGCACCCCGAGCCCGCCGATGAGGAGCTGACCGAGGATGAGTCCGGCGAGCAGGTTGTTCAGCGGGTCGACCGGCTCCGCCGCGGCTGCCTGAGGTGCCTCGGTGGCGGCAATCGTCACGATCCCGATCACGATCATCCCGGCAGCGGTGGTGGCGAGCACCCACACCGACGAGCGCAGGCTGCGCAGTTTGATCCATTCCATCCGTGCCGCGTGCCTGAATCCGTACCGGCCGGCGAGCAGCTCGGCCCTGTGCGATATCGCGGTCACCGCGTCCTCCTGTGCTGGGCGTGATCGTTGCCACGGTACTCTGCGCTGTCGCCGGTGAGCTCGAAGAACGCCTCTTCGAGCGAGCGGCCCTCGCGGGTGAGCTCGGCCACGCTGCTGTCGGCGAGCAACGCTCCGCGGCCGATGACGATCAGGCGGTCGGCCGTCAGCGCCATCTCACTGATCAGGTGACTGGAGAGCAGGACGGTGCGTCCTTCGGCGGCCAGCGACGTGACCAGGCCCCGGAGCCACCGCACGCCCTCCGGGTCCAAGCCGTTCACCGGTTCGTCGAACAGGAGCACCGGCGGGTCACCGAGCAATGCGGCGGCGATGCCGAGCCGCTGTGACATGCCCAGGGAGAAGCCGCCCGCCCGCCGTGCGGCGACGTCGGAGAGCCCGACCGTGTCCAGCACGGCCCGGACCCGGGCGCGCGGGATGCCGTTGCCGGCGGCCAGCGCGGCGAGGTGGTTCTCGGCGCTGCGGCCGGGGTGAAACGTCCTCGCCTCGAGCAGCGCCCCGACCTCCCGCAACGGCCAGGCCAGCCGATGGTACGGCGTGCCGTTGATGTGAGCGGTCCCCGCGTCCGGGCGATCCAGTCCGATGATCATTCGCATGGTGGTGGACTTGCCCGAACCGTTGGGGCCGAGGAACCCGGTGACGACACCGGGACGGACGTCGAAGTCGAGACCTCCGACGGCGACGGTGGAACCGTAGCGTTTGGTGAGCCCGCGGACTTCGATCACGGTTGTGTCCAGGTGAGTGTTCTCATGCCACCCACGCTACGAACGCGCGAGTGCGGCCAGAAGCCGGCTTTCCTCCGTCTCGCCTGGGGGTTCTCCCCCAGACGGGCGGGAGCGACGTGGCAGCATACCGCCCTCGGATGGCAGCCGGACCCATGCCGGACGCGGGCACGGCGCGGCTACGGTACGACTATGACGGTGAACACCGATGGCCTCGCTTCGTCGGGCCGCCCCAGGGTCAGTGGTTCGGCGGTGTCGGCCACGCCGGCCGCGGCGAGCGAAGCCGCGGCGGCGCATTTCGCCTCGCTACTGGCGTTCGAGACGGACTGCTGGGATGTCCGCGACGCCATGAGCCGGGATGCGATGGACTTCGTGCTACTCGATGTCCGCAGCCCCGAACTGTTCGCGGCCGGGCATGTACCGGGCGCCGACAATCTTCCGCATGGCCGGATCAACGAGCGCAACCTGGCGACGTACCCGGCGGACACGCTGTTCGTCGTCTATTGCGCCGGTCCGCACTGTAACGGCGCCGACAAGGCCGCGCTGCGGTTGGCCCGGCTCGGCCGGCCGGTGAAGAAGATGATCGGCGGCATCACCGGGTGGCTCGACGAGGGCTTCGAATTGACGACGACGTCGTGACGGGACGGGACGGGTCAGCCCCGTCCCCCGCGGTCATTCACCCCAGTCGTCAAGTGTCCATGCCGGCTCGACCATCTCGGTGCCGCCGGGACCGATCTGGACGATCTGGTTCCCGTGCCGCTCGATCGGACGTACCAGCCAGCTGTGATTCTGTGCGTTCCAGGTCAACACGTACTCCGTGTCCCGGCGCAACATCAGTGTTCCTCCCGAATCCCCGTCGCGGACGGTGGCGACGGTCACTGAACTGTGCCTGTGCTCGCCCCACACCGACGTCCGGACCGTGCGGTGTGAACCTGCACTCTGGTAGCGTGCCAGGTCGGCGGGGCATTGTTGACCGGCTCTATGAAGATATGTCCGTTCAGTGGTGCGTGATACGACCGAACGGATGAGGGCGGCGCCGTCCTTGAGCACGTAGCCTCGATCTTTTCGCCGCCACGGACGTACAGGTGTTCGACGCTGCACGTCGCAATCGTCTCGAATCGTCGGGCCTGAAAGATGACCCGAAATCGTCCCTTGACCTCAACATTTGTTGAGGTCTTAGCCTGGATGCACAGTTGTGACCAGCGCGGACGGTAAAGGTGATGACATGTCGGAAAGCTACGCCCAGCGGCCGGATGCCGATGTCGAGCGGGCTCAGGCCTTCGGTGAACAACTGGTCGAGGTTCACGGGTGGCTGCGAGCCGAGTTGTCCTCCATTCGTCGCGAGGTAGACGAGTTCGTCGCCGGCCGGGCGGATGCCCCGGCAGCCACACGCACGCCCCCTTCCCTCACCGTCCAGCTGCGCACACGCTGCCTGGAGTTCTGTGCGGACCTGCACCATCACCATACGGGTGAAGACGGCATCCTCTTCCCCGCCCTAGCGGAGGACGTTCCCGAACTGGTGCCGGTACTCCCCAAGCTTCAGCAGCAGCACATGGCCGTCGGCCGCATCCTCGACGCGCTGCAGGCGACGCTCCAGGATGCCGCCGACACCGACCCGGCGTGGGTCCGTGCGGAACTGGCGAGGCTCTCCGCCGAACTCGAGGCACACCTGTCTGATGAGGAGGCGCAGATCGTCGACGCCATGAACGCGATGCGACAGGAGCGCGTCGACGCGTTGACGGCGGCCGCCGAGGCACAAGCCGCGCAGGAGTGACGAGTCCTGGCACGTGAGCCGACGGATCGGCTACATGTCAGGACTTGTCCCGGTACTTCGGCACGTCCGGTGCCTCATCGAGGTCATCGAGGTCGCGGCCGGGCGCGTCCGAGCTGATACCCATGCCGCTGACCGGCCGCTGTCCGTGCACGAGACCGTCCTGAGCCTCCTGCTCCTTGAGCGCTCGCTCAGTGGTTCGCTCACGGTCGATCTCGCGCGGATCCTCACCGGGCGTCGGTGTTTCCTTGGTTCGCCGGTCCTCAGCCATGTGCTGCCCGGTACCCGGATCACGCCGACGACACACGTCCGGCGTGATGCGGACAACAGCAACGGGCACGCGGGAAATCTGATTCACCGGGCACGCCGGACGTCGTAGGATCAGGTACGTCGTCTGCGACGAAGGAGTATCAGGTGCTGGCCGCACATCGCCGCGAGCTCATTCTCGACACGGTCCGCAGCCGGGGCACGGTGCGCCTGCGCGATCTGACCGACGAGCTCGACGTCTCGATCGCCACCGTGCGCCGCGACGTCACCGAACTCGCCGAACGAGGGCTGCTGGCCAGGGTGCACGGAGCCATCAAACCCGCTCACGGGCAGAACGGCGACGGGGGTGCCGGAACCGTCGCCGCGAGTCAGTCCAGCGCCGCATCTCCCGGCTCCGGACTGACCATCGGCATGCTGGTGCCGTCGACGACGTACTACTACCCCGAGGTGATCCGCGGCGCACGCGCGGCGGCGGAGGACCTGGGTGCGCGGCTGGTGCTGGGCATGTCGTACTACAACCCCGAGGTCGAGCCGCAGCGCGTGCAGGAGCTGCTGGCCGGAGATATCGACGGCCTGCTCGTCACGATCAGCACGCAGATCGTCGGCGACGCCCGCTCCCGCCTGGACTGGCTCGCCGCGTTGGACGTGCCCATCGTGCTCGTCGAGCGCCCGGCCGGGCTCGGTACGGGGTTCGAGCACCTGGACTCGGTGTACTCGGACCACGTCTACGGCGCCTGCCTGGGCGTCAGGCACCTGGCCTCGCTGGGACACGGCTCGGTCGGCCTGGTCACCCGGCGCGACAGCCCGAACCGGGCGCTCATCGAGGCGGGGCACGGTGCGGGCCTGCGGGAGATCGGCGTGGAGCCGGGGCCACCGGTCACCACCCCGCATCCCGAGGTGGATGTCGCCGCCTTCGACGACGCCATCCGGGTGGTCACCGAGGATGTCGCCGGTGGGCGGATCAGTGCCTTACTCGTCCACAATGACCAGGATGCGATCGTGTTGATGCAGCGGCTGCACGCCCGGGGTATCCGCGTCCCGGACGACGTCGCGCTGGTCGCCTACGACGACGAGTCGGCCGCACTGGTCGACACTCCCCTGACGGCGATCGCGCCCGCGAAACGGGACGTCGGGAGGACAGCCGTGGAGCTGCTGATCGCTCGAATCGCTCATCCCGATGAGCGACCACGTCGGCATGTCGCGCTACTCCCCGAGTTGAAGGTTCGGGAGTCGTGCGGTGCCACAACCGTCGGCACCCGCTGATACCCACGACATATGTCGGGGTCAACCAGGTATTTCGGCCCGACAGTACGGTCCGCGGCGGCACTGGTGCTACGTATGCGCCACACCCGCGTTACGGTTCTGTAATCGAATCAGTGCCGCTTCGGGGCTAGACAACAGCCCTCTGCTGAGTGAATGATGCGTTAACGCTCACATCGCTCACGACGACGTGGAGGAGCCTATGCACCGGCAGCGCCCCCGTACCCTTCTCGCGATGGGCCGCGGCACAGCGCAGCGGGTTCTGAGCGGCCCGGTGGTCGACCGGCTTGTCGAAGTCGCCTACGTCGACCCCGCCCTGGTCGCATCGGACTTTTACCATCCGGAGATCCGGGCGGCGCTGGCCGACACGGAGGTGCTGCTGACGTCCTGGGGTTGCCCACCGCTGACGGAGGATGTGGTCAACGCCGCACCCCGGCTCCAGGCGGTGGTGCATGCGGCCGGAACGGTGAAGATGCATGTCACCGCGGCGTGCTGGGAGCGGGGCATCCGCGTCTCATCCGCGGCGACCGCGAACGCGATGCCCGTCGCCGAGTACACCGTCGCCGCGATCCTGTGGGCCAACAAGCGCGTCCTGGAGATCGCGGCCGACTATCGCGATCGGCGTGACTTCACCGACTGGGGAGGCAACCCCAGGATCGGGAACTTCCGCAAGACCGTCGGCGTCGTCGGCGCCTCTCGGGTGGGTCGGCGCGTGCTGGAGCTGTTGCGCATGTTCGACGTCGACGTGCTGTTGTCCGATCCGTACGTACACGGTGACGAGGGCGCCGCGCTCGGTGCCCGCGTCGTGCCGTTGCCGGAGCTGATGCAGGCGAGCGACGTGGTCAGCGTGCACGCCCCGGACCTGCCCACGACCAGGCACATGATCGGCGCGCCCGAACTGGCCTTGATGCGCGACGGCGGCATCCTGATCAACACCGCCAGGCCGGCGGTGATTGATCAGAAAGCGCTTACCAAGGAGCTGGTCGCTCGTCGCCTGAGCGCGATCCTCGACGTCACCGAACCGGAACCACTACCGGCCGACTCGGTCCTGTTCGATCTGGAGAACGTCTTCCTGACCCCGCACATCGCCGGGTCGCTCGGGGGCGAGCTGGCCAGGATCGCCGACGCCGCCGTCGACGAGCTCGAGCGCTACTCGCTCGGACTCCCCTTCGCCCACGAGGTCAAGCCAGAGGAGCTTGAACGCTCGGCGTGAGCGCACGCGCGCTGCTGCGCCGGCCCGAACCATCCATCCGCACATCACAGGGACAAGGAGGCCCCAGATGACCACCAAGAACGGGCTCAAGTTGTGG
The DNA here is from genome assembly GCF_010550675.1 of Phytoactinopolyspora halotolerans. Classification (GTDB taxonomy): domain Bacteria; phylum Actinomycetota; class Actinomycetes; order Jiangellales; family Jiangellaceae; genus Phytoactinopolyspora; species Phytoactinopolyspora halotolerans. The sequence continues at coordinate 96,693 of NZ_JAAGOA010000009.1, forward strand.
ACGCGCCGGGACATGTTGCGAGCCGGCGGCGGGAGTGCGCTCCTGCTGACCATGTCGCTGGCCGGTTGCGCCGGATCGGGCGACTCCGATTCGGAGTCGGATGCCGACGACGACGGCAACGGCGCGCAGGAACCGGACCCGGATCGCCCGCTCGAATCGCCGATGCTCACCGAGCAGGTTGAGGCCGGCGAGTTGCCGCCGCTGGAGGAGCGGCTGCCGGTGGAGGCGGATCGCCTGGTGGTGGAGGCGCCGGAACTGGGCACCTACGGCGGGACCTACCACGGCGCGGTGCTCGGCCAGGGCGACGACCCCTGGCTGGAGCGGATGATCGCCTACGAGCCGATGCTCCGCGCCGACGCCCAGCTGGAGGAGATCGGCCCCGGCACATTCAAGGACATCGAGCGCAATGAGGATGCGACCGAGTTCACCATCCATATGCGTCAGGGCATGCGCTGGTCCGACGGCGAGCCGGTGACCGCGGACGACGTGATGTTCGCGATCGAGAATGTGTTCTTCAACGAAGACCTCCATCCGAACCTGCCGACCCTGCTCAGCGTCAATAATGAGGCGTGCACGGCGGAACCGGTCGACGACTTCACTGTGCGGCTCACGTTCCCGCAGTCCAAGGGCGATCTCATCGACGAGGCATCGCGAGCCGCGCAGTGGTGGGCGACCAATCTGCTCTTCTTCCCGAAGCACTACCTGCAGGACTTCCTCCCTGAGCTCAACCCGGACGCCGAGCAACTCGCCGAGGACGCAGGGTTCGGCGACTGGACGGAGTACTGGGAGGACCGGGTCCAGTGGTGGAACAACCCCGAGAGGCCGGTGCTGTACCCCTGGGTGATCACCGACCCGCTCAACGCCGGCAACGTCGCCGTCGCCGAGCGCAACCCGTACTACTGGAAGGTCGACTCCGGCGGCGCCCAGCTCCCCTACATCGACCGGCTCGAGTTCGAGGTCGTGCAGGAGGAGGAGGTGATGCTCCTCAAGGGCGTCAACGGCGAGCTGGACTTCCACTCGCGGCACTTCAACAACGACCAGAACAAGCCGGTGCTGGCCGAGGGCCGCGAGGACGGCGGCTACGACTTCGTCACCGTCGAGACCACCTCGATGAACGTGATGATCATCTCGCTCAACCTGAACCACAAGGACGAGGAGTTGCGGGAGATCTTCCAGAACAAGGACTTCCGGATCGGGCTGTCGCACGCCATCGACCGGCAGGACATCATCGACACCGTCTACCAGCGCCAGGGCGAGCCGTGGCAGGGTGCACCACATCCGAACTCGGAGTTCTACGACGAGGAGTTCGCCAAGCAGTACACCGAGTACGACGTCGACCTGGCCAACCAGCACCTGGACGCGGCCGGGCTTACTGAGAAAGACGGTTCCGGCTTCCGGCTGCGCCCGAACGGCGAGCGGCTGCGGTTCTCCATCGACGTCACCAACCTCTTTCCGCAGTGGGCCGACGCGGCGGACCTGGTGACCCAGTACTGGGCGGAGGTTGGCGTCGACGCCGCCGTCAATCCGATCGAACGGACCCTGTTCTACGAGCGCAAAGAGGTCGACGCCAACGAGTACGATGCCAACGTCTGGGCCGGCGACGGCGGGCAGAAGATCGAGATGCTGGAAACCCGCTGGTGGTTCCCGTCCGGCGGGGAATCGAACTATGCCGTCCGCTGGGCGGACTACTACACCAGCAGAGGCACCGGCGAGCACTCCCTGGAGCCTCCGGCCGAGGCGCTGGAGCAGATGGAGCTGGCCTGGCAGATCCCGCTCGAGCCGGATCCGGAGAAGCAGAAGGAGCTGTTCCGGCAGATCCTGCAGATCTCGAAGGAGCAGTTCTACGTGATCGGGATCGCGTTGCCCGCCGACGGTTACGCGATCGCGAAGAACAACCTGCGCAACGTGGTCGAGAGCTTCCCGGACTCGTGGCTGTATCTGACCCCGGGGCCGATCGACATCCCGACCTGGTACTTCGCCGACTGACGAGGTGATGACCCCGGAACTGGTCGAGCTCATGTCAAAGGCGGTGTGTGCAGATGCTCCGATACATCGGACGCCGGTTGCTGATCCTGATTCCCACGCTGTGGGCGATCTCGGTCGTGACGTTCATCATCATCCAGCTTCCGCCGGGTGATTACCTCACGACGGTGCGTGCGCGGCTGTCGGCGCAAGGCGACGGGAGCCTCGGAGCTCAGGAACTGGCCCGGCTGACCGAACGCTACGGTCTGGACGAGCCGGTGCTGGTGCAGTACTGGAAGTGGTTCAGCAACATCATCTTCCACGGTGACTTCGGGGACTCGTTCGACTTCGGCCGCCCGGTCTCGGCGTTGCTGGCCGAGCGGCTTCCGCTCACCATCACCCTGTCCGTGCTGACGTTGCTGTTCATCTGGGCGGTGTCGTTCCCGATCGGGGTGTACTCGGCGATGCGCCAATACTCCGTCGGGGACTACTCGTTCACCTTCCTCGGCTACCTGGGTCTGGCGGTGCCGAACTTCCTGATCGCGCTGGTACTGATGTGGATCAGCCTGCGCTACTTCGGGATGAGCGTGGGCGGGTTGTTCTCTCCGGAGTATCGGGACGCGCCGTGGAGCCTGGCGAAGTTCGGGGACATGCTGGCACACCTGTGGATCCCGGTGGTGATCTGGGGCACCGCCGGGACCGCGGCCAACATCCGGGTGCTGCGCGCGAACCTGCTGGATGAGCTGCGCAAACCGTACGTGGTCGCGGCCCGGGCACGCGGGATGAAGAAGAACTGGATGACGATCAAGTATCCGGTGCGGGTCGCGATGAACCCGTTCTTCTCCACCATCGGCTGGATCCTGCCCGGGCTGATCGCCGCGGACGCGATCACCTCGCAGGTGCTGAACCTCAACACCACCGGGCCGCTGCTGCTGCGCTCGCTGCTGGCCCAGGACATGTACCTGGCCGGGTCGATCCTGCTGATCAGCGCCGTGCTCGTGGTGATCGGCACGCTGATCTCGGACCTGGCGCTGGCCTGGCTGGACCCGCGCGTGCGGCTGCGCTACTAGAGGAGACGCGAGATGACTCAACCGTTCACCACCGGCGGGCCATCGCCGCTGGACGGGCCCGGCCTCGCCGCGGACGCGGAGAGCGCGCTCGATCGCGACGAGCAGGAACTCGCGCTCGCCTCGCAATGGAAGCTGATCTGGTGGGGGTTCAAGAAGCACCGGCTGGCGTTCGTCTGCGGCATCATCACCGTGCTGATCTACCTGGTGGCGGTGTTCGCCCCGTTCCTGGCGCCGTACTCGTCGTCGGCTCACAACGCCGACTACACCTACGCTCCCCCGCAGGGCCTGAACCTGTTCGACGACGGTTCGTTCAGCCCGCACGTCAACGGCTACACCTACGAGCAGGACCCGGAGACGCTGGCGCTGACGTTCACCCTCGACGAGGAGTCCACCGTCCCGATCGGGTTCTTCGTCAAAGGCGAGGAGTACAAGCTTCTCGGGTTCATACCGTGGGACCGGCACCTGATCGGCCCCAAAGACTACGACGGGCAGCCGATGTACCTGCTCGGCGCGGACTCCAACGGCCGCGACGTGCTCTCGCGCATCATCCACGGCACCACCGTGTCCATGTCGATCGGCCTGGTGGGGGTGTTGCTCTCACTGTTCCTCGGCGTCGTGCTCGGCGGCATCTCCGGCTACTTCGGCGGCAAGATCGACACGGCGATCCAGCGGCTGATCGAGTTCATCATCGCCATCCCCACCATCCCGTTGTGGATGGCTCTGTTCGCCGCCGTGCCCGACGGTTGGAGCCAGATTCAGCGTTACTTCGCGCTCACCGTGGTGATCTCCCTGGTGGGCTGGGTGGGTATGGCCCGCGAAGTCCGCGGCAAGTTCTACGCCGTACGCAGCGACGACTATGTCACCGCCGCCATCGCCGACGGCGCCGGTCAGACCCGGGTGATGTTCCGGCACATGCTGCCCTCGTTCACCAGCCACATCATCGCCAACCTGTCCCTGTCCATCCCGACCATCATCCTGGCCGAGACGGCGCTGTCCTTCATCGGACTCGGACTGCAGCCACCCACCGTCAGCTGGGGTGTACTGCTGCAAGAGGCACAGAACATCCGGGCGGTCTCCACCGCACCGTGGATCCTCATCCCCGGCATCGCCGTCGTCATCACCGTGCTGGCGATGAACTTCTTCGGCGACGGCCTGCGCGACGCCGCCGACCCCTACAAGAACTGACCAAGCCCATGATCATGAACGATCTCTGGGGCGTGCACGACACACGTGCTTCATGATCTCGCCGCTTTCAGAAGGAAGTCACCGACATGGATACCGACACAGGCACCACGGCCGGCACCGACCTGAGCGCGGGCACCACCACGGCCAAAGACACGGGCACGGCCAAAGACACCGGCGGCGGCACCACAACCGGTAACGGCGGCACCACAACCGGCACCGAGCGGGTCAGGCCGAGCGCGCGGCCGCACAACCAGGGCGAGGAGCCGCTGCTGCGCATCGAAGGGCTGCACACGCACTTCTCCACCCCGGACGGTGTGGTCAAGTCCGTCGACGGCGTCGACCTGAGCGTGCACGCCGGCCGGACCCTGTGTGTGGTCGGCGAGTCCGGCTGCGGCAAGTCCGTCACCGCCCGGTCCATCCTGCAGCTCGTCGACGCCCCCGGGAGGATCGTCGACGGATCGATCCTCTGGCGTCCCAACGGGCACGACCCCATCGACCTCGCCGCCGTCGACCCCGACGGCGAGGAGATCCGCCGCATCCGCGGCGGCGAGATCGGCATGGTCTTCCAGGAACCCATGGCCTCGCTGTCCCCCATGTACACCATCGGCGCCCAGCTGTCCGAGGCGATCCGGCTGCACCGCGGCGTCAGCAAGGAGGAGGCACGCGAGATCGGCATCGACCTGCTGCGCCGCGTCGGCATCCCCCAGCCGGAGAACCGCCTCGATGTCTATCCGTTCCAGCTCTCCGGCGGCATGTGCCAGCGCGTCATGATCGCCATCGCGCTGTCCTGCAACCCCGCCCTGCTCATCGCCGACGAACCCACCACCGCCCTGGACGTGACCACCCAGGCCCGCATCCTCGACCTGCTCAAAGACCTGCAGCAGGAGACCGGCATGGCGATGATGTTCATCACGCACGACCTCGGCGTCGTCGCGGAGATCGCCGACGAGGTCACCGTCATGTACCTCGGCCGCGTCGCCGAGCACGGCAGCGTCGAACAGATCTTCACCGACCCCAAGCATCCCTACACCCAGGCGCTGCTACGCTCCATCCCCACCATGCGTCACGGCCGGCGCGAGCCCTTGGCCGCCATCCGCGGCATGGTCCCGCATCCACAGCGCCGCCCCGCCGGATGTCCGTTCCGCACCCGCTGCGACCACGCCATGCCCGGCGTCTGCGACGTCGACGCACCACCCGCCAGCCGGTTCACCGCCGACCACCTGACCTACTGCCATCTCTACAGCCACCCCGGCGCACTCCCCATATCACCGGTCCCCGACCGGGTGGACACGGCCGGGGGCGAACCCGCCCACCCCCGCGCCGTCGTCAGCACTCCCACAGACGCCGACGCACCCACCGACGCCGGCGCCCACACAGACGCTCGCGCCCAGGCGCCGGCAACGCCGCTACTCGAAGTGCGCAACCTCACCAAGCACTACACGCTGGGCGGCGGCATGTTCCGCCGGCAGAAGGGCGTCGTACGCGCCGTCGACGACGTCGACCTCACCATCCACCCGGGCGAGACCCTCGGCCTCGTGGGCGAGTCCGGCTGCGGCAAGACCACGCTCGGCCGCTGCATCGCCCGCCTGCTCGACGCGAGCTCTGGCGAGATCCGCTACCGCGAGGCCGACGGCACCCAGGTCGATCTCGCCCAGCTCCACGGCCGGGCACTGCAGAAATACCGATCCCAGGTGCGGGTGATCTTCCAGGATCCGTTCTCCTCGCTCAATCCGAGGATGACCCTGGAACAGATCGTCGGCGAACCGCTGCGGGTCAACGGGCTTGCCAGCGGAAGCGCGCTCAAGGATCGGGTGGCGCGGATGCTCTCCCGGGTGGGTCTCCGCCCGGAGTACATGCCTCGCTACCCGCACGCCTTCTCCGGCGGGGAACGCCAACGCATCAACATCGCACGCGCCCTGATCACCGAGCCCCGCCTCGTCATCGCCGACGAGCCGGTATCGGCCCTGGACGTCTCCGTCCGTGCGCAGATCCTCAACCTGCTCACCGAGCTCCAGGAGGAGTTCGGACTGACCTACCTGTTCATCTCCCACGACCTCTCCGTCGTCGAACACGTCAGCGACCGCGTGACGGTGATGTACCTCGGCAAGATCGCCGAACAGGCGAACACCGCCGACCTCTACCGCCGGCCGCACCACCCCTACACCGAGACCCTGCTGCACGCCGTCCCGCTCCCCGACCCGAACCGCCGGCGCACTCGCCAGGAGCGCGCGACCACCGACGACCTGCCGGACCCGGCGAACCCGCCGTCCGGGTGCCTGTTCCATACCCGCTGCCCGCACGCCTCCACCCAGCTCTGCCCCACCCAGGTGCCCGAACTACGTCCCACCGGGGACGGACGTCGCGCCGCCTGCCACTACGCCGACGAGCTCACCCTCTCCGGCGTCGCCACCGACGACTAGCTCAACTCGCGTCGATGCCGGCGTTCATACTGTCCGTTGTGCACGCAGGACCGTGTCGTGAGTGTGGTGGGTACCCGCCGGCGCGGGCGCTTCTCGCGGGCGTCTCTGGTTGATCAGGACTGTCCATGCGTCGTCGAGGATCCCGGCGATATCGTCGGGCTGATAGTAGTCACGGAAGTCCACGCCGTTTCCGTGCCGTGCGGGCAGGTCGGCGAGGTCGTGGCTGACGACGATCAGGGTGCCGCCGGGGGCGACGGCGTCAAGCAACGCGTGCAACGCTGCGTGATCAGGTTGTCGCGGAAGGGGAAAGTACGGCACGGACACCAGGTCGAACGCGGCTGCCGGCGGCGGAGTGGCGACCAGGTCGCCGTGCGTCCACGCCACCCGATCGGCGACATCCGCGCCCGCGGCGGCGGCACGTTCCAGCGCGACGCGTGAGATGTCGACCGCGGTGACTCGCCAGCCACGCCGGGCCAGCCAGATCGCGTCCGCTCCTTCACCGCATCCGACGTCGAGCGCTTGCCCAGGCGGCAGGTCGGCGGCCTCCGTGGCCAGCACCGGGTTCGGGGACCCGCTGAAGACCTGGTCGCGGCCGCGATACATCTCGTCCCAATGCTCCGAATCCATCCGTGGTCGCTGAATCATCATGAACACCTCCGGCGTCAATCTCGCCGCGCCGAGCAGCTTTTCGCAAAATGCTTTGCGGAAACCGCAAACCGTGGCACGGTGAACGTATGAGCGACGAGTTCGACGCCGTGCTGAGCTCGGTCGGACCGCGGCTGCGCGATTTGCGACGTCGCAGCGGAGCCACCCTGGCGACGCTGTCGGAGAGCACCGGTATCCCGATCAGCACCCTGTCCCGGCTGGAATCCGGGCAACGCAAGCCGGGCTTGGAACTGTTGCTCCCGCTGGCGAAGGCCTACCACGTGCCCCTCGACGAACTCGTCGGCGCCCCGGCCAGCGGCGACCCCCGGGTGCATCCACGCCCGTTCAACCACAACGGCATGACCGTCATCCCGCTGACACGTAAACCCGGTGGCTTGCAGGTGCGCAAGCAGATTCTCCCGGCTGGCCTGACCGACCGTCTCGAGCCCGATCTGCGCTCCCATGAGGGATATCACTGGCTGTATGTCCTCAGCGGGCGGCTGCGGATGATCCTCGGCAGCCAGGACTTCGTCCTCGCCGCCGGAGAGGTCGCCGAGTTCGACACGCATCTCCCGCACTGGTTCGGCAATGCCGACGCCGACCCGGTGGAGTTCCTGAGCATTCTCGGTCCCCAGGGCGAACGTTTCCATGTCAAGGCCCGCTATCGACCCGGATGACCTGGCCTCCCCGGCCGGATGCGCGCCGGGTGACGCGTGCGGGACGAGTGACGCGTGCGGGGCGGGTCGCCGAAGACGCCGTCGTTGCGACCTCCCGCTCCGGCTATGACGTGGCGGCGCGTGCGAGCAGGCCGCTCAGCTCGCGGCAGTACTCGGTGAACTCCGGCGGCTGCTCGACGGTGAAGTCGATGCCGCGGATCGCCACGATGACGGCCAGCCACTCGAGGGAGTCCACCCACGCCGTGTACCGGCACCGAGCGTCGTCGATCGACTCCAGCACGCCGTCGCGGGGGAAGAACCGGTTGCCAACCTGATCGATCGGTGCGTGGAAGGTGATGACCGCGCGAATCCTGGGCTCGCGGAAGGATGCCTCGACGTACTCAGCAGCCGTGTCCGCGGGCAGCCGCCGCGGCGCGAAGTTCCGGCCGGTCGCCTCGACGTCGCTGATCCGGTCCAGCCGGAAGGTGCGCCAGCCGTGCCGTTCGAGGTCCCACGCCAGCAGGTACCAGCGCTGTCGGGAGAGCACCTGCCGGTACGGCTCGACATCGCGACGGCTGGCGGCACCCTCGCGATCGGTGTAGACGAACCGGATCCGTTCACGTCGCTGGATCGCCCGGCCCACGGCGCTGAGCACCTCGATCCGCACCTCGGCCGGCGCTCGGCCGGCGCCGGTCTCGGTGGCCTCGAGCACGGCGGCCATCGTGCGTCGCAGCCGTGCCGGCAGCACCTGCTCGAGCTTGCGCAACGCGCCGCTCGCCGCGTCGTCGGCGGACTCCCCCAGCGACACCTGTGCGGCGAGCCGGAGACCGAGGCCGACCGCCACCGCCTCGTCGTCGTTGAGCAACAGCGGCGGCATGGCCGAGCCCGCCACCAGACGGTAGTAGCCGCCCGGCCCAGCCTGCGTCTGTACCGGGTACCCCAGCTCACGCAGCCGCTCGACGTCGCGACGCAAGGTGCGCGGGCTGGTCTCCAGCCTGCGCGCGAGTTCCGCGCCGCTGAATTCTTGGCCGTTCTGCAGCACCGATAGCAGCGCGAGCATGCGCCGGCTCGGATCGCTCATGGATGCATCGCCGTTCGAACTCCGAGGGCGAACTCCCCGGCTCGATGAACGTCCCCGGGGCCCTTTCCTCGCTAGTTGTGGACAGAATCTGGCCACAACACTACCTAGCCTCGAGGTATGGCAACAACACGAAACCCGGGACCGCGCCGCCAGCCGGACCCGCCGCTCGGTGCTACGCGCGACCGCATCACTGTCGTCGGCGCCCGCGAGAACAACCTGAAGAACCTCACCGTCGAGATCCCGAAGGACGCCGTCACGGTTGTCACCGGCGTGTCCGGATCCGGAAAATCGTCACTGGTATTCGACACGATCGCCGCCGAGTCGCAGCGCCAGCTGAACGAGACCTTCCCGGCGTTCGTACGCAACCGGTTGCCGCACCACCGCCAGCCCGACGTGGACACGATGCACAACCTGCCGCCCGCGATCGTCGTCGACCAGCGTCCTCTCGGCCGCAACGCCCGGTCCACCGTAGGCACCGCCACCGAGGCGTACACCCTGCTGCGACTGCTCTACTCGCGGGCGAGCACACCGTTCGTCGGCTACTCCCCCGCGTTCTCGTTCAACGATCCCAGCGGCATGTGCCCGCGTTGCCAGGGCCTCGGTGCCGTCGACGACATCGACATCGACCGTCTCATCGACCGTGACCGTTCGCTCATCGACGGCGCCATCCGGTTCCCGACGTTCCTGCCCGGCACGGTGCGCTGGAAGCGCTACATCGACTGCGGGCTGTTCGACAACCACAAGCCGCTGCGCGATTACACCGACGACGAGTGGCACACGCTGCTGCACGGTGAGGGGTTCAAACCGCCGGATCCCTCCCCCGGCTGGCCGCCGAGCTCCCACTACGAGGGAGTGCTGCCCCGGTTCCGGCGCATGTACCTCGCGGTTAATCAGGACAAGCTGCCCGCCCACGTCGTGGACGCGATCGACGACGTCGTCACCCGCCGGGTCTGCCCCGGCTGCGGCGGGGCCAGGCTGACGCAGGCCGCCCTGACCGCGACGGTCGAGGGTCGCACCATCGCCGAGTGCGTGACGATGGAGGTGCGCGATCTGGCCGCCGCGTTGCGCCGTGTCGACATCCCACCGGTGAAGACGGTCGTCGCCGCCCTGGTGGACCGGCTCGAGGCGTTGGTCGACGTCGGGCTCGGATACCTGACCCTGAACCGGGAGACGCCCAGTCTCTCCGGCGGCGAGGCGCAGCGGGTGAAACTCGTCCGGCACCTCGGCTCCAGCCTCAGCGGCCTGCTCTACGTGCTGGACGAGCCGAGCATCGGGCTGCACCCGCACGACATCGGGCGGCTGAACCGGCTGATCCGCCGGCTGCGCGACAAAGGCAACACGGTCCTGCTGGTCGAGCACGATCCCGAGGTCATCCGCGTCGCCGACCACCTGATCGAGCTCGGCCCGGGGGCCGGCACCGCAGGCGGCGAGATCCTCTACAACGGGGACCTCGACGGTGCTCGAGCGTCGAACACCCCCACCGGCGCGGCGCTGCGACAGCGACCGGTCATCAAGCCGCGGCCGAGAACCGCCACCGGTGGGATCGAGATCACCCATGCACGGCGGCACAACCTCGCCGACGTCACCGTCAGCATCCCGCGCGGCGTTCTGACGGTGGTGACCGGGGTGGCCGGCTCCGGTAAGAGCAGCCTGGTCACCGGGGTATTGCCGCGCGTGTGCCCAGACGTGGTCATCGTCGACCAATCGGCCGTGCACGGCTCGCGGCGTTCCACCCCGGCCAGTTTCACCGGGGTGCTCGACCCGATCCGCCGGTTGTTCGCCCGCGTCAACGGCGTACGCCCCGCGTTGTTCAGCGCCAACTCCGAGGGCGGGTGCCCGCGGTGTCGCGGCCTCGGCGTGATCGAGACCGACCTGGCGTTCCTGGAGTCCGTCAGCACCGTCTGCGACGAGTGCGGCGGATCCCGCTACGCGCCGGCCGCGCTGGCGCACACCGTGCACGGCCGGACCATCGTCGACGTGCTGGGCTCGACCGCGGCCGACGCGGCCGGGTTCTTCGACGCGGCGGGCGACGACGGAGCGATCGTCGAACCGCTGCGCCGCCTGGTGGACGTCGGACTCGGCTACCTCACCCTCGACCAGCCCGTGAGCACCCTCTCCGGCGGCGAGCGGCAGCGGATCAAGCTCGCCCGCGAACTCGACGTCACCGGTCAGGTATACGTCTTCGACGAGCCGACGACGGGACTGCACCGCGCGGACACCATCCGGCTGATGGAGATCCTCGACGGCCTGGTGGATCAGGGTGCGACCGTGGTGGTCATCGAGCACGATCCGGACGTCGTCGCCGGTGCCGACTGGGTGATCGAGCTAGGGCCGGGCGCGGGACACGACGGTGGCCGGGTCGTCGCCGCCGGCACACCGGCAGACCTGCTTGCCCACCCGCGGTCGCTCTCGGCCGAGTACCTCGGTGCTCCCCCCGGCGACGCCGCGAACTGACCGATCAGCGACGAGTGCCCGGCTAGCGGCCCAGGACGGCCATCGCCGCGGCACGCCCGGGTATCCCGCTGACGCCGCCGCCGCGGCGCGCGCCCGCGCCACAGATCAGCACGCGGGGGTGTGCCGTCTCCACCCCCCAGCGGCCAGGACCGTCGCCGGGCACGCCGGTCTCCTCCGCGTGCGGCCAGGACAGGTTCCGGTGGAAGATGTGCCCGCCGGGCAGGCCGATCTCGTCCTCCAGGTCCAGCGGGGTCCGGGCCTCCACGCATGGCCGCCCGTCGGAATCCGTGTACAGGCAGTCCTCGATCGGCTCGGCCAGCACGTCGTCGAGCGAACGGAACACCGAGCGCAGCGCGACGTCACGGGCGCGCTCGTTCCGTCCGCGGAACAGGCGGGCCGGCATGTGCAGGGCGAACAACGTCAGCGTGTGCACACCCTCGGCGCGCAGCCCCGGACCGAGCACGGACGCGTCGGTGAGCGAGTGGCAGTACACCTCGCAGGGCGCGAGGTCGGGGACCCAGCCCGCCTCCGCCTGCGCGTACGCGGCACGCAGCTGTGTCATCCGCTCGTTGACGTGAAGCGTCCCGGCGAACGCGCTGGCCGGGTCGACGTCGCTGCGTAGCCGCGGCAGCCGCCGCAGCAGCATGTTGACCTTCAGTTGGGATCCTTCCGGTTCCCGCCGATCCGGTTCGGGACTGTCCCCCGGCTCAGGGCTGCCGTCCAGGTCAGAGCCGTCATCCGGTTCGGTGCTGTCCGCCTGCTCGCCCAGCAGCCGGCGCATCGTCGCCGGGGCGCATCCGAACAGGACATGACCGGCGCCGACCCGTCGCTGGTTGCCGTCCGCGTCGGTGAAGACCACCTCGCCCTCCGGATCCACCGCCGTCACCTCGGCGCGGACGCGGATGTCCGCCCCCGCGCTCAACGCCGCCTCGTGCAACCCCTCCGTGACCGCTCCCATACCGCCCACGGGCACGTCCCAGCTTCCGGTGCCGTTGCCGATCACGTGGTAGAGAAAGCAGCGGTTCCCCAGGAGCTCCGGGTCGTCGTCGAGGTCGGCGAAGGTGCCGATCAGAGCATCGGTCAACACGGTGCCACGCACCGCGTCGTGCGCGAAGCGACGGCTCACCGAGGCCGCGAGCGGCTCCTCGAACAGCATCCGCCACGTGTCGTCGTCATCGACGACGGCGCGCAGCTGCGAGCGCGACATCAGCGGCTCGACCATGGTCGGGAACAGGCGCGTCGCGGCGCGGCCGAGCCGGCCGTAGAACTCCCGCCAGGCCGCATACTCGCGCTCGTCGCCAGTGATCTTGGCGAACGAGGTGCCGGTGCGGCCGTCGTCGGCACCGTCCACCAGCAGACCAGCGTCGCCGACCGGTGTGTACGACGAGATCTGCCGACGACGCAGCTCGACCGGCAGCCGGAGCTCGGAGATGATCTGCCGCGGCAGCAACGAGACCAGGTATGAGTAGCGGGACAGCCGCGCGTCGGCACCCGGGAAGACCGCCGCCGACACCGCCGCGCCGCCGACGCGGTCCAGCCGTTCCAGCACCAGCACGCTCCGGCCTGCCCTCGCCAGGTAGGCGGCCGCGGTCAGCCCGTTGTGGCCGCCGCCGACCACGACGGCGTCGTAATATCCGGCCGTCATGCCAGACCGTTCCTCTCCGGCGCCTCTGCGTAAGGCTGCCAGAGCTATCGTGCCCCACAAAGCCATGGTTGTCTCCGGCCCTCGCCTGTGCCAGTCGATCGACGCTGTCGTCGCGTTGTCGTCGTCGGGATCGTCTCGTCGGGATCATCGTCGAGATCAGCCTGCTGAGCCGGACCGCCGCTGCTCAACCCCTAATCCGGGGAGTTCAGGGGAACCCCAGGGATCACCCTGATCCAGTGGTGGGGATACCTCCAGTGCGCACCCGGGCGGGGTCCGGCAGGATGAGACCGTGCAAGCTCTCACGGGCGTGACTCGGGCGGCTGCGCGGCAGCGGCTCCGGCTGACCGTGCGGGCGGCCGGGCTGATGTTCGCCTCCTGTGCGGGTCTGCTGCTCGGTTCGGTGCTCATCACCGCCATCGGCATGGCATGGTTCGTGGTGCTCCTCCCGGTGTTGCCGATCCTGGTGGCGACGGTGCGCAGATTCGCCGACGCGCATCGCCGCTGGGCCGCAGAGCTGCTGGGCACGCCGATCCCGGCGCCGTACCGGCCGCTTCCGGACGGTCGGCTGTTTCCGCGGCTGCGCGTCCTGGCCGGCGACCCCGCCACCTGGCGGGATCTCGCCTGGCTGTTCGTCAACGCGACGGCCGGCTTGCTGTTGACCGGCGTCGCGTTCTCCCTCGCGCTGTCGACGCTGGGCTTCGCCGGGCTGCCCCTCACCTGGCCGATCCTGCCTGTGGAGTTCACGGCGCCTCCAGACGGCCAAGAGCTGCGCTCACTCACCGGTGACTGGGGCCTGGTGGTGGTGAGCGACTGGCCGTCCGCGCTGCTCGCGTCGGTCCAGGCGATCCCGATGGCCGCGCTCTGGTGGTGGGCGACGCCGCACCTGATGCGCGTGCATGCCCGGATGACGCGGGCGCTGCTGGCGCCCACGGACGCGGCCATGCTCACCGCACGCGTGGAGCAGCTCGCCGAGTCGCGGGCCGAGACCGTCGACACCCAGGCGGCTGAGCTGCGGCGGATCGAACGCGACCTGCACGACGGCGCACAGGCGCGGCTGGTCTCGCTCGGCATGAGTCTGGGGCTGGCCGAGGAGATTCTCGCCAACAACCCGGAGGCGGCGCGTGAGCTGTTGGCCGAGGCACGCGAGTCGACCGGTCAGGCGCTCGCCGAGCTACGGGATCTGGTGCGCGGGATCCATCCGCCGGTGCTGGCCGATCGTGGCCTGGCCGGTGCGGTGCAGGCCGTCGCGCTCGCGCACCCGGGCGAGGTGGACGTCACGGTGGAGCTGCCCGGACGTCCGGACGCGCCGGTGGAGTCGGCCGCGTATTTCGCCGTCGCGGAGGCGCTGACCAATGTCGCCAAACACGCGCACGCGAACCGGGCGTGGGTGCAGATCTGGTACGACGGCGGCCTGCTCAAGCTCGCCGTCGGCGACGACGGCCGCGGTGGTGCCCGGGTCCAGCCGGGTGGCGGGCTGCACGGACTGGAGCGTCGTCTGGCAGCATTCGATGGGACACTCTCGGTCACCAGTCCGCCGGGCGGGCCGACCGTCATCACCATGGAGCTGCCGTGCGCGTTGTCATCGCCGAAGACCTCGCCCTTCTCCGCGACGGATTGATCCGGCTGCTCGAGGCGCACGGCATGCAGGTGGTCGAGGCGGTGGACAACGGACCGTCACTGCTGCGGGCGCTGCTCACCCACCGGCCGGATGTGGCGGTCGTCGACGTACGGCTGCCGCCCGACCACACCGACGAGGGTCTGCGCACGGCGATCGAGGCTCGTCGCCAGGTGCCTGGCCTTCCGGTGCTGATCCTCTCCCAGTACGTCGAGCAGCTGTACGCGCGGGAGCTGCTCGCGGCCCAGGAGGGCGGCGTCGGCTACCTGCTGAAGGAACGTGTCTCCGACGTCGCCCAGTTCGTCGATGCGGTGCGCCGGGTCGCCGACGGCGGCACCGCCATGGACCCCGAGGTGGTTCACCAACTGCTGTCCAAGCGCGCGCACGACGAGCCGCTCAGCCGGCTGACCGCCAGGGAGCACGAGGTGCTGACGTTGATGGCCGAAGGCCGGACGAACGCGGCGATCGCGGCCCGGCTGTCGGTCACCCTCAAGGCGGTCGACAAGCACGTCGGCAACATCTTTCTCAAGCTGGGCCTGCCGGCATCCGAGGACGACAACCGTCGCGTCCTGGCCGTCCTCGCCTATCTGGAGAAGTAACGGCGGGGACCGTCACGTCGTGGGCTCACGTCACGTGTGGACGGGCTGGGGATGCGCCAAGCGTGACGTGAGCCCACGAGGTTCACGTCACCGCCGGGCACGGAAGGTCGCGACGGACACGGACGCGGTGACGTTCGTCCGCGCCCCGCCGGCCGCGGCGTCGGCTACCAGCGTCTCCCGCAGCGTCGCGTCGTCCACGTGATGCGCGCTCGGTCCCATCCGGATCAGGCGCGCGACGTTGTCGGGATCAAGCTCGAGGGAGAAGGTCAGTTCGTCGCGCGACACCGGGGCGAACCTCTCTCCCAGCGCCTGCTCGACACGCTCGTCCTTGCGCTCGTCCACGGAGAGCATGCCGGACGCCCCGAACCTGCCGACCAGCTCGGCCAGGTGCGCTGACGTCGGCGTCACCACGACGAGCACGCCGTCCGGACTCAGGACGCGGTGGAACTCGGCGGCGTTGCGGGGCGCGAACACGTCCAGGATCGCTGTCGCCGCGCCGTCCGCGACCGGCAGCACGTCCCAGGCGTCCGCGCCCACGGCGGCGATGCGCGGATGCGCCTTGGCCGCACGGCGCAGCGCGTACGTCGAGACGTCGATGGCCACACCCCATGGGGCGCGCCCACCGGCCGCGGGCCGGGCATCCAGCCCACGCTCGAGCACGTCCAGCGTTCGCCGGAGGTAGTAGCCGGTCCCCGCGCCTATGTCGACCACCAGGGGCGGCGCAGGATCGGCACCGGCGGCATCGTCCCGCACGGTGTTCCCCACGGCGCGCGCGACGGCGTCGGCGATCGGCGCGTAGTGCCCTGCGTCCAGGAACTCGGTGCGGGCGGCGACCATGTCCGCGGTGTCCGCCGTGCCCCGGGGTTTGCGGCCGGAGCGTAGGTTGACATAACCCTGCCGGGCGACGTCGAAGGAATGCCCGGACGCGCACCGCAGCGCCGACCCGGCCGTCCGTACCGTCGCCTCCGCCTCCGGCGCGCCACCGCCCGGGCTTGCGCGCACGACGGTCAGCCGGGCACGGCACACCGGGCAGGCCAACGCATCGACCAGCTTCGCCTCCAGCACCGCCGGGCCGCCGACAGCGCCATTGCCGGTGAGCGGTCCGACGACGTCATCAGAGGTCACAATCGTCGATCCTGCCACGTGTCCGTTCGCCGGTCAGCTCGTGGTCCGGCGACGGAACAGCCGCGCGGACACGGGGATGACGATGACGAGGATGCCGACGGTCCAGACAACCGCTTGCCACGCGCTGTCGCCGATCGGCGTGCCCATGAGCAGGCCCCGGACCGTCTCGATGATCGGGGTGATCGGCTGGTGCTCGCTGAAGCCGCGCAAGGCGGCGGGCATCGTCTCGACCGGGACGAACGCGCTGCTCATATAGGGCAGGAAGAGAATGAAGAAGGTGAAACCGCTTGCGGCATCCGCGCTCTTCGCGATCAGGCCGAACATCACCGATACCCAGGTCATCATCAGGATGAACAGGGAGATCACCCCGACGGCGGCGACCCAGTCCAGGAACGAGGCGCTGGGCCGGAACCCGATCAGCAGCGCCACGCCGACCACCAGCGCCGTGGAGAACAGGTTGCGGGCCAGGCTGGCGACCACGTGTCCGAGAACGACGATCCAGTTCGTGATGGGCAGCGAACGGAACCGGTCCATCACGCCGGTGGTCATGTCCGTGGTGACGCTGACGGCGGTGGTCGCGGCGCTGAACCCGGCGGTGAGCAGGATGACGCCGGGGACGACGTAGTCGACATAGTCCGACTGGGCGATGCCCGCCTCGAGCGCACCGCCGAAGACGTAGACGAAGAGCAGCAGCAACATCATCGGCAGGAACACACCCATGAAGAGGGCGTCCCCGTTGCGCACGGTGTGCCGCAGGCTCCGGCCGATCAGCACCCAGGCGTCGGCGATGTTCCACGCCAGGCTGGGCCGGGGCGCCGGGTGCCGCTGGTGCCGACGGGTGGGTTCTGCGTATGTCGTGGTGGTCATCGTGCCTGTGCTCCAGAGTTCGAGAGGGTCTGCGGGTGGGTGTCGGTGCCGGGGCGGGCGCCGGTCGGGGTGCCGTCCTCCGCGGGCGTCGGTGGATGTGGCGCGTGCGTGCCGGTCAGGGTGAAGAACACGTCGTCCAGGCTCGGTTTGGACAACCCGATCCCGTTGACCGGGACCGACGCTGCGGCCAGGGCGTTCAGGACGTGGCGGACGTCGTCCGGGGCGTCCACCGGCAGGCTGAGGCGCGTCGCGTCGTCGTGCAGGTGCGCGGTGTCGGTCCGGTCGACGACGTGCAGCGCCGCACGGGCGTCGTCGGCGCTGGCGAAGGTCAGCTCGACACGTTCCGTGCCGACCCGCTCCTTCAACTCCGCCGCCGTGCCGTCGGCGATGATCCGGCCGTCGTCGATGACCGCCACGCGATCGGCGAGCTGGTCCGCCTCCTCGAGGTACTGCGTGGTGAGCAGGATGGTGGTCCCGCCGCGCAGCAGGTCGCGGATCACGTCCCACATCTGCTGCCGGCTGCGCGGATCGAGGCCGGTGGTCGGCTCGTCGAGGAAGATGATCGGCGGCGCGGCGATCAGGCTGGCGGCCAGGTCCAGCCGCCGCCGCATCCCGCCGGAGTAGGTCTTGACCGCGCGGTCGGCCGCGTCGGCGAGGTTGAACTGGTGCAATAGCTGATCGGCGCGGTCCCGGGCGCGCGCCCGGCCAAGGTGGTAGAGGCGGCCGATCATCACCAGGTTCTCCCGTCCGGTCAGGATCTCGTCCACGCTCGCGTACTGGCCGGTCAGGCCGAGCACGTGCCGTACCCCTCCGGGCTCGCGGGCCACGTCGTAGCCGCCGACGGTGGCTTCTCCCCCGTCGAACGGCAGCAGCGTGCTGAGGATGCGCACGGTGGTGGTCTTGCCGGCGCCGTTCGGGCCGAGCAGCGCGAGCATGGTGCCTTCGGGTACGGCCAGGTCGACTCCGTCGAGCACGGTCGCGCCCTTGAACGCCTTTTTCAGGCCGCTGGCGCGGATCGCGTAGTCGTGCGAGTTGGTCACGGTGGTTCCTCTCCGATCCGGTGAGTCAGTACGAGTAACTGTATATTGCATAAACTGTATGCAGTGTACACTATGGTTTATGCTATACACAGTTCTAGGATGGTCGTCAATCTTCACAGCGAAAGGACCGTATGAGCGCCGACCAATCGCCGGCTCAGGAACCAGTCCGGATGCTCGAGCTGCTGTGGGGGACGGCGACCCCGCCGAGCCGCGGCCCGAAGCCGGCGTTGAGCCTGGCCAAGATCGTTGACACCGCCGTCGCGATCGCCGACGCCGAAGGGCTGGCCGCGGTGTCGATGCGCCGGGTCGCCGAGGAGCTCGGATTCACCACGATGTCGCTGTACCGGTACGTCCCGAGCAAAGAGGACCTGCTGGAGCTGATGCAGGACGCCGCGGCCGTACCGCCGCCGGACGTGGACCTGGACAGCATGCCGGACCATTGGCGCGATGCCGCCCGCTGGTGGGCGACGCACAACATCGAGATGTTCCGCCGTCACCCCTGGTTCCTGGATATCCCGCTCAGCGGCCCTCCGATGGGACCCAATCAAGTGCGCTGGATGGACCGGCTGCTAGGAGCGTTGGCCGGGACCGGTCTCGCCCCAGGCGAGAAGATGGGTGTGCTGACCCTGCTCAGCACCTGGGCGCTCAGCGCCGGCCGGCTCGAGCTGTCATTGACCGAGGGCGCGTCGCGGACCGGCATCGAACCGGACGACTGGGATCCGATCTACGGCGAGCTGCTCGCCAAGGTCGTCGATGCCGAGGAGTTCCCCGCTCTGGCCGAGGTCATCCAGTCGGGCATCTTCAGCGGGCCACAGTCCGACCACGACGACGGCGGTGCCGTCAGCTCCGACGCCGACGGTCACACTGACGGAGGTGTCGGTGAGGACCTCGGGGATGACATGACGTTCGGCCTCGAGGTGATCCTCGACGGCGTCGAGGCATTGGTCGAACGCCGTCGCACCTCCCCCTGAGCTCTAGCGGCCGACGGCGTAGCCCTGCATGCCGCGCGGATTGGCCGCGGCCCGCAGCAGACCGTCGCCGGCCCGGCTCGCCGCGGAGAGCCGGCCCAGGCTCCACTCCCCCTCGACGACGACGTCGTGCCCGCGTTCGCGCAGCGCTCGCACCGTCGCCTCCCCGATCCGCGCCTCCACGTGCACCCGCCCCAGAAAGGCGCTACGTGGGTAGAACGACGACGTGAAGTGAGTGGTGTGCCACGATGGCGCGTCGATCGCCTCCTGCATGTCCATGCCATGGTGGACCCGGCGCAGGAACCACAAGAGCGACCATTGATCCTGCTGGTCACCACCGGGCGTACCGAAGGCGGTGATCTCGCCGTCGGCCACCGCGAGCGACGGTGTCAGCGTGGTACGCGGCCGTTTGCCCGGCGCCAGCGAGTTCGGCAGCCCTTCGTCCAGCCAGAACATCTGAGCGCGCGTGCCCAGGCAGAAGCCGAGTCCGGGAATGGTCGGCGCGCCGTGCAGCCACCCACCGCTCGGCGTCGCGGACACCACGTTGCCGTGCCGGTCGACCACGTCCAAGTGGCAGGTGTCCCCCTTGACTGGCCCCAAGGTGGGCTCGCCGACCCACGTCTCCCCGAAGCTGTCCGGCACCGGTCGCGCGGCGGGCAGCCGGGGTTCCCGCCCGCCAGGGCTCCCGGGGCGCAGGTCCCCGACGTCGGCCGCGTCCCCGATCAGTGTGCGCCGTCGCTCGGCGTACTCGCGAGAGAGCAGCGCATCCAGAGGCACGTCGGCGAACGCGGGATCTCCGTAGAACGCCTCCCGGTCGGCGAAGGCGAGCTTGGCGCATTCGACCACGGTGTGCACGAACTCCGGCCCGGACGGGTCCATCGATGCCAGGTCGAAGCCCTCGAGGAGCGCCAGCTGCTGCAAGAACACCGGAGCCTGGCTCCACGGACCGGCTTTGTACACCGTCCGTCCGTGATAGTCGAACGAGATCGGCTCCTCGACGGTGGATCGCCACGCTGCCAGATCGTCGTGGCTGAGCAGGCCGCGGTGCGCCCGCCCACTCTCGTCCATCACCTCGGTGGCCGCGAACTTGGCGACCGCCTCGGCGACGAAGCCTTCGTAGAACGAGCGGCGGGCGTGCTCGATCTGCTCGTCGCGGTCGTGCGAGGCGGCCGTCGCCTCGTCGGCGATGCGCTGGTAGGTCTGGGCGAGTTCATGGTTGATGAACCGGCCGCCGGGCGTCGGCGGAGTGTCGCCGTTCAGCCACAACGACGCCGAGCTCGGCCAATGCTCGCGGAACCACGGCGCGACCCGGGCGATGACGCTCACCGCCGAGCGGCCGATCGGAAATCCTGCGCCGGCGTACTCGATCGCGTACCGCAACACGTCCGCCGGGCCGAGCGTGCCGTACCGCTGGAGCAGCAGCATCCACGCGCCGAACGAACCCGGCACACACGCCGGCAGCTGTCCCGTCCCGGGCACCAGGTCAAGCCCGAGCTCCCGGAAGGTCGCGATGTCGGCCGCGGCGGGCGCGCTGCCCTGCCCGCACACGACGAACGGACGCTGCTCGCGTGCGTCCCAGGCGACGAGCGGGACCTCGCCCCCTGGACCGTTCATCTCCGGCTCGACCACCTGCAGGACGAACCCGGCGGCCACTGCCGCGTCGAACGCGTTCCCGCCACGTTCGAGGACGGCCATCCCCGCCTGTGACGCGAGCCAATGGGTGGAGGCCACCATCCCAAAGGTTCCGGTCAGCACTGGACGTGTGGTGAACGCCGAGCTCTGCACAGCCATACCTCATCCTCCCATGATCATGAACACTAACCTGTGTTATGCGCACGGTAAGTGTTCATGATCATGGGAACGTCACTTCAGCACTCCGGCGGTGAGGCCGGACTGGACCTGCTTCTGGAACAGGAGGTAGACGATGAGCACCGGCATCAGGGCGATGACGAGCCCCGCGAACAGCGCCGTATAGTCCGCCCGGAACCCGGTGTTGGCAGCAAGCGTGCCCAGACCCTGGGCGAGAACACGCTTGTCGCCGTCCTGCATGATGACCAGCGGCAGCACGTACTGGTTCCAGTGGCCCAGGAAGTTGAACAGCGCCAGGCTGATGATGCCGGGCTTCGCCATCGGGAGCATGACCCGGAAGAACAGCGAGAAGTGCGTGCAGCCGTCCATGATGCCGGCCTCGGCGACCGACGTCGGCAGAGTGCGGAAGAACGCGGTCAGGAAGAACACCGTGAACGGCATAGAGAACGCGACGTATACCAGCGCCAGGCTGAGGTAGCTGTTCAGACCGAGGAACTGGCCGATCAATGGGATGTCGCCGGTGTTGCGGACCACGAAGAACATCGGCACCAGCGCCAGGAACACCGGCAGGATCAGCCCACCGATGAACATGAAGTAGACGATGCGGTTGCCTGGGAAGTCGTAACGCGCGAGCACATACGCACCCATCGCCCCGAACAGCATCGTCATCGTCAGGGACATGGCCACGACGATGACGCTGTTCAGGAAGTACTGCCCGATGTTGGCGGCGTTCCATGCTCGGGCGAAGTTGTCCCATTCGATGCCGCCCGGCAACCCCATCGGGTCGGTGCGGAACTCGCCGTTGGTCTTGAACGACGACAGGATCGCCCACACCAGCGGCAGCGTGGTGATCAGGCCCCAGAACAGCAGGAACCCGCCGTTCAGCAGACCGATGGCGCGGCCGCGGCCGCCCACGCCGGGTTGGCGGATGCGTGTCTCGCGCGCAGGCGTGTCCGTGCTCGAGCCCTGGGGGCCGGCCTGAGTCGCGGTCATGCCAGCTCCACCCTCTCCCGGCGCAGTACACGAAAGAACAGCACGACGATGGTCATGGTCAGCACCAGCATCAACACTCCGATTGCCGCGGCGTAGCCGAAGTCGCTCTGGGCGAAGGCCGCTCGGTAGATCGCCACGCCCAGCACGTCGCCGGCTCCCTGCACGCCACCGTTGACGCCGAGCATGATGTGCACGATCGCGAAACCGTCCATCGCCTGGATAGCCATGTACACCCAGCCGACCTGCACGGTGTCCCACACCAGTGGCAGCGTCACCTTGCGGAACGTGGTCATCCGGTTCGCGCCGTCCAGCAGCGCGGCCTCATAGATGTCCTTCGGGATCGACTGCATGGCCGCGGAGAACAGCACCACGTAGAAGCCGACGAACGCCCAGGTCATCACCAGCACGACGATCCAGATGAGATACTTCGGCTCGCCGAGCCACAGCTGTGTCAGGTTCCCGAGCCCGATAGCCTCGAGGATGTTGTTCAGGATGCCGCCGGCGTTCTCGGGCGCGAACACGTACGCGAACACGATGGCGACGATCGCGTGCGGCAGAACCTGCGGGAAGAAGTAGACGACCTTGTAGATCGACGATCCCCGCACCCCGGTGATCGCCTGGCCGCGGCCACGGCCGCCGACATTGAGCATCGAGGCGAAGAACAGAGCGAGCATTACGGTGAGGACGGGAACGACGACCAGCAGGATCAGGTTGTTGCGCAACGCGGTACGCAGCTGATCGTCGTTCCACATCTCCACGTAGTTGTCGAACCCGATGAAGGTCTGGCTTGCGGTCAGCCCGCTCCAGTCGGTCAGCGAGATGTAGATCGCCTGCACGTACGGCGACAACATGTACAACACATAGATCCCGACCGGCGGCAGCAGGAAAGCCAGGATGAATGGATACTTGCCGTGCCGTAATGCGGTCATGTCTCTCAGGCCTCGCGGGTCTGCTTGGAGATGGAGTCGTCGTTGCGGATCTCCGCCGTGGCCGCCTCACACTGCTCGACCCACTCGTCGACGGTGATGTCGGCACGCAGCAGTGCACCGGTGGCCTGGTCGATGCCGGGGTTCTCCAACGTCGGATACCAGCTCGGGTACAGCCAGTTGATGACGTTGTCGCCGGCGGCGGTGAGCGCCTGCTGCGCCGACGAAAGCCCGGGCGCCTCGAACTCTACGCCCTCGTTCGCCGCGGCCACCGACGTCAGGCTGGTGACCGTCTCGGTGAAGCCCCGTGCGCCCTCCACCGACAGCATGGCTCGCATGTATTCCATGGCCGCTCGCGGGTTGGCTGCGTCGGCCGGGATGAGGTACGGCTCACCCGCGGTGGCGCGGATCGTCTCCAGCGGCATGACCGCGTCCTCGGAGAGCAGCGGCTCCGGCATCATGGCCAGCTCGAACGTCGGGTCCTCGGCGATCGCGTCGGCCTCTTCATTCTCGATCCAGGAACCGGACGGGCAGAACACCGCGTCGCCCCTGGCCCACAGCCCCTGGGCATCGCGGAACTCCATCCCCTCGACGCCGGGCAGGAAGTAGTCGTTCTCCTTCAGGCTCCGCAGCGCGGCCGCGGACTCCCGGATGGCCTCGTGCCCCCAGGCGCCCTCCTCGAGGTTGTCCAGCGGCACTAGGATCTCCGGCCCGGCCAGCTTGGTCGCCATGGTCAGCAGTGGCCAGTTCATGTACCGCGGCGCGGTGACGCCCTGATACACCCAGGGCGCGATGCCGGACGCCTTGATGTCGGCGCAGACGTCCATCATCTCCTGCCAGGTGGTCGGCACCGGCCAGCCGTTCTCGTCCATGAGCGTCTTGTTGTACCACAGGCCGAACACCGTGAACGCGTAGTTCAGCACGTACGGCACGCCGTCGCGGGTGCCGCTCTCGATCGTGCCCGGAATCAGCGTGTCGCGTACCGTCACCGCGGGGTCGTCCCAACTCGGGGCGTCGAACAGTTCGGTCAGGTCGTACAACTGCCCATCGCTGGCCAACTGAGCGGTATCCATGCTGCCGTCGCCCGAGTTGTTCACGAAGTCCGGCGGGTCGCCGGCCACGAACCGGGCCTGCAGCTCCGAGCCGATGTCGACGGCCGCATTGTGGTTGATCTCCACATCCGGCCACTTTTCGCTGAAGATCGGCTGGTGCACCTGGGTGGCGTACTCGTCACCGAAACCGCCGTCGAAGATGTAGATCTCCACCGGCTGGTCCTCTGCGATGCCCAGCGGGTTGTCCTCGGTGACATCCGCCTGCGAGCCACCGTCGCCGGAGTCGGTCTCGTCGTCATCGTCATCGCCTCCGGTGGCGCAGGACGCGAGCAGAGCCGCTCCCGGTCCCACCGCCAGTCCTCCGGCCGCCACCTGCTGCAGGAATGTGCGGCGTGTGGGCGATGCGGACGTCTTGCGTGCACTGTTCTTCACTGTGCTCCTCACCATCTCCGTGCTCCCTTCCTGTTCTCGTCTACTTGGTCTTGTCGTTGGAGCCGCAGCCGCTCACCGTGGTCGCGAGGGTCTGGCCGCGGCGTCCGGTACGATCTGCCTGCCCCGATCGCGAGGTCAGCTCCCCCGGCGGATCCGGCCCTCGTATCGCTTGAGTAGTGCGTCATTGTGGGCGTCCCCTTCCGGCACGTTCGCGGAGAGGTAGACAGGGGGTTGTTCGCCGGCGTCCAGCAGCCGCCGCACTACCTCTGCCGTGAGGAACTGAGCCAGTAGCGCCGACGTGATCGTCGACACCGCGCACACCGCGCCGCCGCCGGGAAGCGGCAGCACCGCGTCCCCGAACGGCCCACCGTTGTCCAGCACCACGTCCGCGAAGTCGGACAGCTTGCCGCCGGACGGATGGCGCGACTCCACCTGCTGACTGTGCTGCAGCGAGGTGATCGCGATCAGCGGGTGTCCGCGCTCCTTGGCGATGGCCGCGAGCCCGACGATGCTTCCGTTGATCCCGGAGTTCGACGCGATGACGAACACGTCCGCGGGATCCACCGGGGTGGCGTTGTACAGGCGCTGCGCCAGCTGCGGATCGCGTTCCAGCCGAGGATCGTTCAGCACCGACGGCGGTTCGCCGTCCTCGACCACCAGATCGCGCAACGCGATCCGGTTCGATGGGATCAAGCCGCCGGCGCGTCCGGCGATCTCCATCGCGATCGCCTGCGAATGCCCGGTCCCGAAGGCCTGAATCACACCACCACGGCGGATTCCCTCGGCCATCAGGTCGGCCGCCCGCGCTACGCCTTCGGCTTGGCTGGACGCCACCTCCTCTATCGCTTCCCGGACCCGCTCAAGGTAGGCCTCCGCGCTGATCGCGCTCGTGTCGTTCACTGGCTCGTCGGTACGCACTCCGGTCCTCTCACTACAGCCGTCCCCGTGTCGTGACTGCACTTGTCGTGACTGCACTTGTTGTCACTGCGCTATCACTGCGCTCCCTTGGAGGGGAGTTGTCTTCGGTGTCCGCTGACGGCGTCGGCGGTCACCTTCAGCGCAGCGATGGTCTGCTCGTGCCGTCGCTGCGCCACTGCCACGTAGACCAGATCGAGCACGATGGTCTGTGGAAGACGGGATGCGTGCGGAGCCGGCCGGAACGTCGTCTCGTGCGCGGCCGTGGTCAGGACGATGTCGGCCACCTCGGCCAGCGGCGCCTCGGGCGAACTCGTCACGGCGACCGTCGTCGCGCCGCTGCTGGCGGCCACGGACAGCATCTCGAACGTCTCCCGGGTGGTGCCGGAGTGTGAGATTCCGACGGCAACGTCGCCCGGCTTGAGCAGCACGCCGCTGGTGAGCCCCGAGTGGACGTCCGCCCAGGTCCACGTGGGGACACCGATGCGGTGCAGGCTGAGCTGCGTCTTCTGCGCCATCAGCGCGCTGCCGCCCATGCCGTACAGCTCGACGCGGCGGGCGGCGTCGATCGCGTCCGCCGCGCGCTCGACCGCCTCCAGGTCCAGTTGCGCCATCGTCTCTTGAATCGCCCGGATCTCCGCGGTGGCGATCAGGCTGGCGACGCGGTCGATCGGATCGGTGGGGCTGATCGCCCGGCCGATGTCGATCTCCCAGCCCGCCACCGACGACGACCGGCCGGTCTCCTCGGCCATGGCCAGCCGGAGATCGGCGTACCCGGCCAGCCCGATCGCACGGCAGAAGCGGGTGACCGTCGCCGGGGACGTGCCACTGCGCTCGGCGGTCTCCAGGATGGTCGAGCGAGCGATCGCCGCGGGCGCGGACAGCACCTGCTCCCCGACGCGGAGCAGCGCGGCGGGGAGGGTGGGAAGCAGGGCGCGGGTGCGGGCCAGGATGGCGTCGCCGCTGAGTCGCTCGCCGGCGACCGACGTCGGTGCGGCGGCGGGCTCCGGAACCGGGGCTGCTTCTAGCACCGGGCCGTGCTCTGGCTCCGGGCCGTGCTCCGGCTCGGACGCCGGTGCGTCGTCGGACACCCTCGCACCCCTTTCGCGCCGTTACACTGTCGGTTTCACGCCGTGGTGACGCGTCGTCACCCCGGCGACACGCGCTACCGGGACCAGGCACCCGAGGTCTGATTGCAAATTTCACGACTGCCCAGATCGGTTAATGTGCTGAAAACTATTTCTGAACGTTGAGCGTGTCAAGAGTTCGCCGCCAGCTTGGCGAAGCTGTGACATGCTGGCGACGCAACGGAAACGAGAGGAACTCCGTGACGACAGCGGACGCACTGGTCCTAGGGCTGGATATCGGTGGAACATCCACCCGGGCGCTGGTCGCCGGGCTGGATGGTGAGCGTGTCGCCACCGGCCGGGGCCCTGGGGCGAACATCACCTCACACGCGCCGGAGACGGCGATCGCCGCCATCGAATCCGCGCTGCGGGCAGCGCTGACCCATGTCGACGACCCCACCCGGATTCAGCGGGCCGTCATCGGAACGGCGGGCAATTCGAACCTGCTCCAGCCGACCGTGGCTGAGGCGCTTCGGCAGACCTGGTCAGCCGTGGGCCTGACCTGCTCGTACGGCATCGTCTCGGACGCGATGGTGGCCTTCATCGCAGGGACACCGGAGCCGGACGGAACGCTCCTGCTGGCGGGCACCGGGGCGCTGGCCACCGCGTTCCGGCGGCGGCAGCGGATGCGCACCGCCGACGGCCACGGCTGGCTGCTCGGTGACCTCGGCTCCGGGTTCTGGTTGGGAAAGGAAGCGGTCCGTTCCACGCTCGCGGCGCTGGAGCGCCATGAGGTGCCCGGACCGCTGGGCCTGGCGGTCCTGCATGCGCACCTCTGGCCGGACGACGATCCGTCCGCGACGCGCGAGCGGGTCGCGGACATCGTGCATACCGAGGCCGTCTCGACGACGCTCGACCGCGGCGACAGCTTGGTGGCGCGACTGATCGTCGCCGCGCACGCCCGTCCGCCGGTCACCCTGGCTGGCCTCGCGCCTCTGGTGAGCTCGACGGCGGGTGCCGACCCGGAGGCCGATCGCATTCTCGCCGAGGCCGCCGGTCATCTGCTCGACGCCGTGGCCACCGTCCGTGCCACAGGCGACGCGAATCCGATCGTGCTCGCCGGCTCGTTGCTCACGACCGATAACCCGGTACGGCGCCTGGTCCAGCCGGAGCTCGCGGCGCGATGGCCCGACGCCCCGATCACCACAGCTCTCGACGGTGCCGCGGGCGCCGCCTGGCTTGCCGCGGGCGCGTTGCTCGGCCCGACCACGCTCGACGCCGCCGAGTTGCACACCCGTCTGCTCGGCCGCCAGAGCGTGAGCGAGGGTTCTCGGCCATAACCGACGCGCACTGGGGATCGACGCGTCGATGGGACGCGGGTTCAGGGCGCTCTGACGCCCGGAACCCGCATCCCATCCTCAGCGGTACAGCATTCAGCGGTCCAGCCCTGGAACCGGAAAGCGGCCGGTGATCTCGTTGACCTCACCACGCACGTGGCTCACGGCCTTCTCGACCGTGTCCTCGTCGCCGGACGCCAGCGCAGTCACGACCTCGTCCATCCAGCGAGCCACCTCGCGCATCTCGCTTTCGCCCATCCCCCGGCTGGTGAGCGCCGCCGTGCCGAGCCGCAGCCCGGACGGATCGAACGGCTTGCGCGGGTCGTACGGGATCGTGTTGTAGTTGGTCTCCAGCCCGGCCCGGTCGAGCGCCTGAGCTGCCGGCTTGCCAGCGACGCCCTTCGGGGTCAGGTCGAGCAGGATCAGGTGGTTGTCGGTTCCGCCGGAGACGAGTTCGAACCCGCGGCCGGCCAGTTCCTCGGCCAGAGTCACGGCATTGGCCACGATCTGCCGGGCGTACCGGGAGAACTCCGGCTGCGCCGCCTCGTGCAGCGCCACCGCGATGCCGGCCGTGGTGTGATTGTGCGGACCGCCCTGCAGTCCCGGGAAGACCGCCTTGTCGATCGCCTTCGCGTACGGCTCGGTCGCCAGGATCATCGCGCCGCGCGGACCGCGGAGCGTCTTGTGCGTGGTGGTGGTGATGATGTCGGCATGGCCGACCGGCGACGGGTGCGCACCTCCGGCCACCAGGCCGGCGATGTGCGCGATGTCGGCCACCAGCACGGCACCCACCTCACGCGCGATCTCTGCGAACGCCGGGAAGTCGATGGTGCGCGGGATCGCCGTGCCGCCGCAGAAGATCAGCTTCGGCCGCTCCTTGCGGGCCAGGTCGCGGACCTGATCCATGTCCACCCGGCCGGACTCCTTGCCGACCTCGTAGTGGACCGCGTTGAACCACTTGCCGGTGGCGGAGACGGACCAGCCGTGAGTGAGGTGCCCGCCCATCGGCAGCGCCATGCCCATGACCGTGTCGCCGGGGTTGACCGTCGCCAGGTAGACCGCGAGGTTTGCCGGCGAACCCGAGTAGGGCTGCACGTTGGCGTGGTCGGTACCGAAGACCGCCTTGGCCCGGTCGATGGCGACGGTCTCGATCTGGTCGATGACCTGCTGGCCCTCGTAGTACCGACGGCCCGCGTAGCCCTCCGAGTACTTGTTGGTCAGCACCGTCCCAGTGGCCTGCAGTACCGCCGCCGAGACGTAGTTCTCCGAGGCGATCAGCTTCAGCGTGTCGCGCTGGCGGGTCTCCTCGGCGTTGATCAGCTCCGCCAGTTCAGGGTCCACTGCACGTAGCGAGTTGGGGGTGGTGGTCATGGCGCTAGGCCACATCCTTTCCGTATTCCGGCGTCTGTCGGAGTCCCCAGGCGCGCGGTAACTCCATCGTCAGCTCCCCGGTGGTTACTTCCACCTCGACCGCACTGCCGTGCGGCCGGATGCGCCAGTCGCCACCACTTCACCATAGCCGCATCCGCGGCGGATCCCTACCGGCCCTCCCGCGATGTGGATTTCCGTTCCCGCGGGCCTAGGCTGTTATCCGTGGTCACCGTCCGTCCGCAGCCGCCGCATCCGTTCTTCGACCACCCGGCGCCGCTGGCCTTCGCTCACCGGGGCTTCTCGCCGGAGGGGACGGAGAACAGCATGCGTGCGTTCGCCGCCGCGGTGGATCTGGGTTACCGCTACGTGGAGACCGACACGCACGCCACGGCCGACGGCGTGGTCGTGGCGTTCCACGACTCCACGCTGGACCGGGTCACCGACCGTAGCGGCGTGATCGAGCAGCTGCCCTGGGACGAGGTCCGACGGGCGCGGATCGCGGGCACCGAACCCATCCCGCAACTCGAGGAGTTACTCGGTACCTGGCCCGACCTACGGGTCAACATCGACATCAAGTCCGCGTCGGCCGTACAGCCGACGGTCCGGGCCATCGAGCGCACCGCCTCCCACGATCGGGTGTGTATCGCGTCCTTCTCCGATACCCGGCGCCGGCTCGCCCTGCGTGGACTGACCAGGAAAGTCGCCACGTCGGCGGGTCGGTCTCTGGTGTCCAGCTTCGTCTTCGCCTCCCGGGCCGGGCTGGCGGGACGGTCGCGTCGGTGGCTGGGTGAGGTGCATTGCCTGCAGGTGCCGATCCGGGTGGGGACGTTCCGCGTCGTCACCCGCCGATTGATCGCCGACGCGCATGCCGCCGGGCGGCAAGTGCACACGTGGACGGTGAACAGCGCCGAGGATATGAACCGCTTGCTGGACCTCGGTGTGGACGGCATCGTCACCGATCGCGCCGACATCCTGCGTGACGTGCTCGACGCGAGAGGCGCCTGGACGCCGGACGGTTAACCGTTGAACCACGCACTGCGGCGGATCTGCTTCATCGCGCCGCGGCGCGTCGCCGGATCCAGCCGGTGGATGTAGACGATCCCGTCCAGGTGGTCGACCTCGTGCTGCAGGCACCGGGCGAGTTCACCGCCGCCCTCGACCCGTACCGGCCGGCCGTCGGCGTCGACCCCTTCCACCGCGGCATACGCGGCCCGCTGGGTCGGGAACCATAAGCCCGGAACGGACAGGCAGCCTTCCTCACCACCCTGCTCGCCATTGGTCTCCACCAGTACAGGGTTGAAGACGACGCCGCGCTGGCCCTCGGCGCCGTAGGAGAACGCCCGGGCCGAGACGCCGATCTGCGGCGCGGCCACGCCCGCACGCCCCGGGACGTCCAAGGTGTCCAGCAGATCCTGCGCCAATGCACGGCTGAACTCGCCGAACTCCTTGACCTCTTCGGCGACGGTGCGCAGCACCGGGTCCCCGTACAGTCTGATCTCACGGACCGTCACGGCCACTCCACTCCTGTTCCTGCCTAAGCTCCCCTGCCGAGCTCCACGCCAAGCTGAGCCAATCTAGCAACAGGTGAAGCGGCAGTTCACGCGGCCTCAGCGTGCTGTCTCGCGCTAACATGGGTACAGGTGAGGTAGTGGATACCAGCAAGGCGCCGGTACGTAGTGAGCGAAATCACGCGCGCTGGCTTCGCATTGCCAGCGCGGTTCCGGAACACTGGCGTAGCTCCATCCGTTCTCTACATGCCGGTAATACACGACAGCACAGTCCAGGGGTTCTACCAACCCCGGAAGGGTTCCTACATGTCTGAGCGTTCCACCCTACGTGGCTCCCGCCTCGGCGCCCGGAGCTACGAGGATGAGCGCGGCGTCGAGTTCGCTGAGCGGCAGGTTATCTCCTATAGCTGCGCTCTCGGTCACGGGTTCGAGGTGACGTTCTCCACCGAGGCCGAAGTGCCCGCCTTGTGGGACTGCCCGAAGTGCGGTTCCGAGGCCCTGCGCCAGGCAAGCGACCGGCCGGACGAGAAGCCCGTCAAGCCGGCGCGTACCCATTGGGACATGCTCCTGGAGCGCAGGTCCATCGAGGAGCTGGAGGCCCTGCTCGACGAGCGCCTCGAGCTGCTGCGCGCAGGCCTGCTTCCCGGTACCGCACACCTGGCGGCGAACACGCGGGATCGCAAGCGCAGTGCCTGATCGCTGCGCCTGATCCCGGGCGCACACGCGGAACGAACGACGGTCCTGGTACCTATCGGTGCCAGGACCGTCGCCTTATGTCCAGCGATCAGCCCTCGTCTTCCTGCTGCGCATCCGGGCGCCGTGGCTGGCCAGCGGAGTCACCCAGTACTTCGCCCTCGATCACGTCGCCGCGGCGCTGACCACCACGCCGTCCGGGTGTCCCACGAGCGGGGAACGTGCGCAAAGCCGCGGCGGCCAGCCGGCGGCCCACACTGCGGCGCACCGGCGGCAGCAACAGCGCCAGCGCCGCCGAGTCCGTGACGAACCCGGGCAGCATCAACATCGTCCCCGCCAGCAGCGTGACGCCCGCATCCGCGATCCCCTCTTCCGGGGAGCGGCGCTGTCCGGTGATGCCGGTCTGGTCTTCCACCTGTGGCTCATCGGTGGACTGCGCGGCCTCGAAGGCGGCCGCGCGTAACGAGCGCCACGCCCGGAAACCGGCTCGCCGCATGAGCCACAGCCCGAGCACGCTCGTCGCCAGCGCCAGCAGGATCGCGTAACCGAAGCCGATCGCATTGCCGACGATGACGAAGGCGACGATCTCCACCACACCGGCGAGGAACGGGCCGAAGGCACTGACCGTACGCCGGCGGTGCGTATTCACCTGATCATGACTCATCTGCGTTCCCCCTGAACGCCGGAGCCCGTACGGCAGACCGCACCTGACGGAGACGATGGCCGGCACCCCACCGGGTCACCTGCAGGAACGCCTCCTTGACGATGCCGGTCCCCATTTTGGACTCCCCTTGCTCACGTTCGACAAACGTTATGGGGACCTCGACGACGCGGAGCCCAGCACACACCGCGCGCCACGCGAGGTCGATCTGGAAACAGTACCCCTGGGACGCGACCGAGGCTAGGTCGATCGTCCGCAGCGCCGATGCGGAGAACACCCGGAAGCCGCTGGTGGCGTCATGCACACCCAACCCGAGCATGAACCGGGTGTAGGTATTGGCGCCGCGGGAGAGCACCTCGCGCCGGCGGGGCCAGTTCACCACGCTGCCGCCCGGGACGTACCGCGATCCGAGCACCAGGTCAGCGTTGCCCGCCGCCGCCAGCAGCGACGGTAGTTCTTCGGGCTGGTGCGAACCGTCGGCGTCCATCTCCACCAGATACCCGAATCCCCGATCCAATGCCCATCCGAAACCCGCGACGTACGCTCGGCCCAGGCCTTGTTTGCCCGCGCGATGCAGCACCTCGATCCGCGAATCCCGGGCCGCCATCTTGTCGGCGAGCTCTCCGGTGCCGTCCGGCGAACCGTCGTCGACGATCAGGATGTGTGCCGTGGGTACCGCCGTACGCAGGCGGGAGACTGTGCGTTCCAGCGTCAGCGCCTCGTTGTACGTCGGAATGACGACGACCACGTCGGCGTCGGTCCGGGCGTGCCCCGTCGGCTCCTCGTCGCCAACCCTGGTCATCTGGGCCTCCTACCTCGCCTCCGGGACTGCCTGCTCACGATGGCGCCACCCGACGTGCTGGGCGCCGGACGTCGTCACACTCGGGACGTCGTCGTCACACGCCGGCCGCCACCGGCTCGGGCTCCCGGGGCGAACCCGAATCGACCTCGGTCGGACGACGCGTCAGCGCGATCCCCGCCACCACGGCGCCCAGCGCCAGTCCGACGATCACCCATTCTGGCCAGGCGCCGACCGTCGTCGCCACCGTCGTCTCATCGGACAGGCGGACATCCGCGACCAGCACGTCCTGGGTGAACAGTTCGGTGCGCTGCTCAACTGTACCGTCTGGGCCGATCACCGCACTGATGCCGGACAGTGCGGAGACGATCACCGACCTGCCGTGCTCGACGGCGCGCAGCCGGGACTGCGCCAGGTGCTGCTCGCTCATCGGCGAGTCGCGGAATGTCGCGTTGTTCGTCTGCACGGCCAGGAACTGTCCCCCGTCGACGACGGCGTCCCGCACGATCTCGTCGAAGCCGACCTCGAAACAGATGGCCAATGCGATCGAACCGACGTCGGTGGAGAACACTCCGACCTCGTCACCGGCGATCTGGTCCAGCGGCTGCCGGTTCACCGCGTCGGTGATGAGGGCGGCGATGTCCCGGAACGGGATGTACTCACCGAAGGGCATCGGGCGTCGCTTGACGTAGGTCTGCGTCGGGCCCTGCTCAGGGTCCCAGAGGATCGAGGTGTTCTCTTTGTGCCGGCCGTCGCCGGTGGGGATGATCGCACTGAGCACGACCGGAACGCCGATCGCGGCCACGGCGCGGTCGATGTCGGCGTAGATGGTCGGATCGGCGAATGGGTTGATGTCCGAGGAGTTCTCCGGCCAGATCACCAGGTCCGGCTGTCGCACCGAACCATTCTCGACGTCTCGAACCAGTTGATGGGTCGCCGCCACATGATTCTCGGTGACCACGCGGGCGCGCGCGTTGTAGTCCAGCCCCATCGCGGGGACATTGCCCTGCACGCTGGCGACCGTGATGGTGTCGCCGTCGGGCGCAGGCGGCGAGACGAACAGGCCGGATACCGTCACCGCAGCCGCTGCTCCGGCGGCCACCACGCGCGTCCACCGGTCGGTGGAGACCACGAGCCAGGCCAGCAAGCCGGAGACGAGCGCGACCGCAAAGGACACCAGCGGCGTGCCGCCCAGGGCCGCAAGACCGGTGAACGGTCCGTCGGCCTGCGCAAAGGCGAGCTTGCCCCAGGTCAGCCCGCCCCACGGGAAACGTCCGCGGAACGCCTCCACCGCGATCCACACCGCCGCGATCCACACCGGCCAGCCCGGCAACCGCTGCACCACGGTGAATCCCATGGTGAGTAGCACAAAGAAGGACGCTTCGAGAATGCCGAGCAGGACCCACGGGATGGGCCCCACCTCCATCCCCGTCCACCACATCAGCGGCAGGAAGAACGCCAGCCCGAGAACGACACCGAGCAGTGCCGAGCGGCGCAGCGGCTGATCTCTGACCAGCAGCGCCGCGGCTCCGGGGGCCAGCGCTGCGGTGAACCACAGGTCGAACGGCGGGAACGCCAGTACCAGGCACAGTCCGACAACGATCATTCCGCCGGCGCGCAGCGCGGTGGACCGCCTGCCTTCGCCGGCTGTTAACCAGAGACTCACGCGTCGGACTCCATCTACCAACCTCACATACAGTTCGCGACCTACAACTCGCGCAGAAGTCGAGGGTATCGCCAGGCGCAGCCGTCGGGTAGCCCGCCATTGAAGACAACGTACCTGGCAACGCCCTTGGTGCCCGAGTCCGGAGCGAAAGCGGCAAAGGAGATCAGCGTCACATCCGTGCACGGGGTTGCCTGACGTACGGCGCATTGGGGAAGCTGTGCGCCTGCGGCTCGGCCAGACGGCTGGAGATGTCTGCGGCCGGATGTCCCGCATCGGATACAGGGATGATGCGTGGGTGACATCTTCAGGCACGTGCCGGCAGATCAGTCGGGGGACGCGGCCCGGCCGCCCTTCGGACCGAACCGCGATGCCGCCGGATGCGACTCGCGACCCGTTGTCTACTGGACTGGCCGGGCCCGACCTGGTCTCACCCCGTGCCACAACGGGTCAACGTGCGGGCCCGGCGCGCAAGCGTAAGCCTGGCTGAATGAGGCGAATCGGATTTCCCGTTTCGCCTCGGCCCCGGTCGCACTGCCTACCCGGGACGTCTCCCCGTAGTGGTTCGTCCGTTGGTGGACTTCATGTGACTCTGCTCCAGTCCGTCGCACATGTCAACCACCACGCGACCTGCACAGATACCCTATAGCGGCAGGTCATCCGGGCCATGGTCATTAAAGGTCGATCATGAAATTCGTCATTGTCGTCGGCGTGTCGCGAATTCACCGGATGTGATTACGCCGTGATAGCGCCATAAACGGTAGTTGATCAAATGTCACAATGACTGTCACGACGCCTGAATGCCGCTATCGGCGTTCCACACTAGTGCGCCGACGCGGAGCGGAAACGGCACGCAGATGCGAAGTGGGCCGCCATCGGGCTTCCGCAGATCCGTCCAAATAGTACATCTGCCGCACGCCGGCGAGGACGGGGCCCCCTGGCTCCCGGCGTCGGCGGCACATCGGCATCCACAACCGAAGTGGCGCCGTCGTTCAACAGAGTTTCCCGATGGTGGGCCGCGAAGCCACACTTTCTTCTTGCAAAGCTCGCCTGTTACCGTAACTCTTACGTAGCCAACTCTTCATCCGGAGATATCTTCCACACGACGTCCGCCGTCGCCAGCCAGGAGGTCATCCATGGTCACGCAGCTGAGCATCCCAGCCGAGAAGGTACGCAGCGTCCTCAGCGAGCACCTGCTCACCGACGGTTTCAAGCTCGTCCTCGACACCCGGGCCAGTCACGGCAGCTGGCTGATCGACGCGCGCGACGGCCAGCGGTATCTGGACATGTACACCTTCTTCGCCTCCGCGCCGCTCGGCTGCAACCCTCCTGGCATCGTCGACGATCCGCAGTTCATGGAGCTGCTCGCCGAGGTGGCGGCGAACAAGCCGGCGAACTCCGACGTCTACTCGACGCACCTGGCCGAGTTCACCCAGACGTTCGCGCGCGTGCTCGGCGATCCGGCGCTCCCCCACCTGTTCTTCGTCGAGGGCGGGGCGTTGGCCGTGGAGAATGCGCTCAAGGCCGCCTTTGACTGGAAGAGCCGGCACAACGAGGCGGCCGGCCGCGACCCGCGGCTCGGCACCCGGATCATGCACCTCACCCGTGCGTTCCACGGCCGCAGTGGCTACACGATGTCGCTGACCAACACCGAACCGAACAAGACCGACCGCTACCCGAAATTCGACTGGCCCCGGATCGACGTTCCGGCGATCCGGTTCCCTCTCGCCGACCATCTCGACGACGTGATCGCCGCCGAGCAGCGCGCCCTTGAACAGGCCCGGCAGGCCTTCGCCGCGCACCCGTACGACATCGCGGCCTTCATCTGTGAGCCGATCCAGGGCGAGGGCGGCGACAATCACATGCGCGCGGAGTTCCTGCAGGCGATGCAGGAACTCGTGCACGCCAACGATGCGCTGTTCATTGTCGACGAGGTCCAGACCGGAGCCGGCACCACCGGCAGCCCGTGGGCGTACCAGCAGCTCGGCCTCTCGCCGGACATCGTCGCGTTCTCGAAGAAGGTCCAAGTCGGCGGGATCATGGCCGGTGGCCGCCTGGACGAGGTGGCGGACAATGTCTTCGCGGTGTCCGGCCGTATCAACTCCACGTGGGGCGGCGGACTGGTCGACATGGTCCGTTCTCGCCGCATCCTCGAGATCGTGGAGCAGGACGGGTTGATCGAGGCGGCCGGAAAGAAGGGCGAGCGTTTCGTCTCCGCGTTGCTCTCCGCCGCCGACGACGGGCCGCCCGGCGCCGTGACCAACGTCCGCGGCCGCGGCCTGATGGTGGCCGCCGACCTGCCAGACGCCGCGACCCGTGATGCCGTCCTCGCTCACCTCCGCGAGACCGAACACGTCCTGGCATTGCCGAGCGGAGAGCGGGCGATCCGCTTCCGTCCGGCCCTGTCGGTGTCGGATGATGAGATCGATCAGGCGGTCGCCGCGTTCGCCCGAACCGTCGCCCACCAGATGCCCTAGAGGAGTCGCGCCATGACCACCGAAACCTCCGCGCCCGCTTCCGGTGCTCCTGCCGCCTCGGTCGTCACGTCCATCGTCGACGGCAAACCCGTCGACGGGGTCCGCACCGTCACCGGCCGCAACCCCGCACGTCTCGACGAGATCGTCGCCGAGATCTCGCTCGCTGACGCCGACACATTCGTCGACGCGGCCGCGTCCGCCAAACGGGCGCAGCCGGCCTGGGCGGCCGTCCCGGCCCCCATCCGTGGCCGCGCGATCGCGCACATCGGCCGGCTGGTCGAGGCCAACATGCACGAACTCGCCGCTCTCGTCACCCGAGACATCGGCAAGCCCTACGGCGAGGCCCTGGGTGAGGTCCGGGAGATCGTCGACACCTGCGACTTCTTCCTCGGCGAGGGGCGCCGGCTGTACGGGCAGACGGTGCCGAGCGAGATGCCGGACAAGCAGCTGTTCACGTTCCGCAACCCGGTGGGCACGGTAGCCGTGATCACCGCCGGCAACTTCCCGGTGGCCGTGCCGTCGTGGTACATCGTGCCGGCCTTGCTGTGCGGTAACACCGTGGTGTGGAAGCCCGCCGAATACTCCGCGGCGGTGTCCGCCGCCTTCCACGAGATCTTCGTCCGTGGTGGTGGCCTCCCGCCCGGGGTGTTCAACGTGGTGCACGCCGACGGACCGGCGACGTTCGCCGGGCTGGAGAGCGCGCTGGACGCCGGGACCGTCGACAAGGTCGGGTTCACCGGATCGCCCGAGGTGGGACGGGAGATCGGCGCGCTCACCGGCCGGCACCTGCAGACCGCCTGCTTGGAGCTCGGCGGCAAGAACCCGCTGGTCGTCACGCCTAGCGCCGACCTGGCGCTGGCGGTGGAAGGGGCGCTGTTCTCCGGGTTCGGCACCGCGGGCCAGCGGTGCACGTCGCTGGGCACGGCCATCGTGCACGAGTCCCGGCACGACGAGTTCATCGAACGGTTCGCCCAGGCCACGGCGGACGCCGTCGTCGGCGATCCCACGGGCGAGGTGCTGATGGGGCCGCTGCTGGACGAGAAGTTCGCACAGCGCTATGAGGAATACCTCGACTGGATCCAGCCGCACCACACGGTGTACGGAGCGACGGGCCGCATCACCGCCGAGAGTCCGCGGCCGGGGTTCCGGGGGGAACCGGGCAACGGCCTCTACTATCACCCGGTGATCGTGGACGGCGTGCGGCCGGGCGACGCGTTGTTCGACCGGGAGACGTTCGGGCCGATCGTCGGCGTCACGTCGTACCGCGACTTCGACGAGGCCATCGAGCTGGCCAATGCACCCGGATACGGGCTCTCGTCGTCGATCTACACCACCGACCCGAAGGACGCGTTCGCGTTCCGCGGCCGCATCGGTGCCGGCATGGTCAGCATCAACAACTCCACCTCCGGCGCCGAGGCGCACCTGCCGTTCGGTGGCAACGGGAAGTCCGGCAACGGCTCCCGGCAGTCCGGGTTGTGGGTCTTGGACCAGTTCACTCGGTGGCAGTCGATGAACTGGGACTACTCAGGCAAGCTGCAGAAGGCACAGATGGATGTCGCCGAGCTGATCCCGGATACGGAGTTCCGGCTGGGCCGTTGACGGGGCGTCGGCAATACCCTACGGGCGGCGCGCGGTCGTACGGTGGGTGGGTGAACGGGGGACCTTCGTGATGATCGACGATGGCACCATGAGTGAGCACGATACGGCCCTCGTGCGCGCCATGGCGACGCTCTCGCCGGGTGGCGCTGAGGGCCAGAGCGGCAGCCCGGCCGCCGATGTTCCCGCTGCCGGCGATGAGGACGCCTGGTGGCGGGTCTTCGACGCCCAGGCGACCAGCCGGCACCTGGACACGGTTGCGCGCGAGCTGCAGGCCGCCGGCCGCGGGTTCTACACGATCGGCTCGGCCGGTCACGAGAGCAACGCCTGGGTCGCCGAGGCGCTGCGGCCCACCGATCCCGCGCTGTTGCATTACCGGTCCGGAGCCTTCTACGTGGCGCGCGCGGCGCAGGTCGCGGGGGCGACGCCGGTCCGTGACGTCCTCCAGGGGCTGATGTGTGCCGCCGACGAGCCGATCGCCGGCGGTCGGCACAAGGTGTTCGGCCACCCGTCGCTGTCGATCATCCCGCAGACGTCCACGATCGCCTCTCATCTGCCGCGAGCCGTCGGGCTGGCGGTCTCCTTGCACCGCGCGCACCGGCTGGGTGCCTCCCAGCGGGCCGCGCGGGTGCGGCAGGGCGACGATGTGGCCGATCAGAGGGCGCCGGGGTCGACGGCGTCCGGGTCGACGGTGTCCGGGTCGACGGTGGCGGGGCCTGCGGTGGCGGGGCCGGCGTGGCCGGAGGACGCCGTCGTGGTGTGCTCGTTCGGCGACGCGTCGGCCAACCATTCCACGGCGGTGGGTGCGATCAACGCCGCCCTCAACACGGTGTATCGCGGGCTGCCGGTGCCGTTGTTGCTGGTCTGCGAGGACAACGGGCGCGGTATCTCGGTACCGACTCCGGACGGATGGATCGCCACGGCCTTCTCCGCTCGCCAGGGGCTGCGCTACCTCACGGCCGACGGCGCCGACGCCGCGGCCGTCCAGGAAGCGGCCGCCGAGGCCGCCGGGTACGTCCGCGCCCGGCGTCGGCCGGTCTTCCTGCATCTGACGACCGTGCGGTACGGCGGGCATGCCGGGAGCGACGCCGAGATCAGCTATCGGACGTCCACCGAGATCACCGCCGATTACGCGCGCGACCCGATCCTCGGCACGGCTCGGCTACTGGTGGACCGCGGTGTCGCGGCCGGCGACGAGCTGGTGGCCCGTTTCCGCCGGCTGCGTTCGCAGGTCGATGCCGTAGCAGACGAACTCGGCGAGGTGCGCATGCTGGCCTCGGCCACGGAGGTGACCGCGTCGTTGGCTCCCCGCTCCCCCGACCTGATCCGCTCGTCCGTCGGGGCTTTCGGTCCGCCGTCCACCGCGGACGACGGCGCCGAGTCCAACGGCGCCCAGTCCAACGGCGCCCAGTCCAACCGTCGCGACGCTGACAACGCCGACTCTGGCCGTGCTGCTGACGACCGACCCGCCAGGACACTGGCCGAATCGATCAACGCCACGCTCGCCGATGCGCTTGCCGCGGACCGGCGCGTCGTGCTCTTCGGCGAGGACGTCGGCCGCAAGGGCGGCGTATACGGCGTGACGCGCGGACTGCAGCGCCGATTCGGGGCTGCACGAGTGTTCGACACGTTGCTGGACGAGCAGTCGGTCCTCGGCCTCGGGCTGGGAGCCGGCCTCGCCGGACTGCTTCCGATACCGGAGATTCAGTACCTGGCTTACCTGCACAACGCCGAAGATCAGCTTCGCGGCGAGGCCGCCACCTTGTCCTTCTTCTCGCGGGCGCAGTACCGCAATCCAATGGTGGTGCGCATCGCAGGGCTGGCCTATCAGAAAGGATTCGGCGGGCATTTCCACAATGACAACGCGGTCGCCGTCCTGCGTGACATCCCAGGCCTGGTGGTGGCCTGTCCGGCACGCGGCGACGACGCGTCCGCCATGCTGCGCACCTGTCTGGCCGCCGCGGACGTCGACGGCACGGTCTCCGCATTCCTCGAGCCCATCGCGCTGTACCACGCCCGGGACCTGTTCTCCGACGGTGACGGCGAGTGGCTCTCGGCCGCGCCGGACCAGCACGTCCCGATCGGACGAGCGCGGGTTCACGCAGAAACCGATGCGGACGACCTGACGATCGTCACGTTCGGCAATGGGGTCCCGATGAGCCTGCGGGTGGCGCGCAGGCTGGCCGAGCGGGACATCAAGGCCCGGGTGGTGGATCTCAGATGGCTCTCGCCGCTGCCGGTCGAAGACGTGCTGCGAGAGGCCGAGGCTACCGGCCGGGTACTCGTCGCCGATGAGACGCGGGCGTCCGGCGGCGTGAGCGAAGGCGTGCTGGCAGCGCTGAACGACGCCCGTTTCCAAGGCGCGGTGGCACGGGTCACGAGCGGGGACAGCTTCATACCGCTCGGTCCGGCGGCGCGGCACGTCCTCCTCGGTGAGGACGACATCGAGAAGACCGCGATCGAGCTGGTGACGCGGCCGGCTCGGCCGACGGCGGAGGCATCGTCCGACGAGCCGGACCGCCGGACGGCCGGCAACCAACGGCGCGCGCGGCGCCGACGGATATGGAGAGGACGCGAGTGATGACCGGGACCGACCCGCTGGAACTGCTCAAGATCGACCATCTGATCGACGAGGAGGAGTCGGCCATCCAGGACACGGTCCGGCGATTCGTCGACGACCGGGTGCGACCGCACGTCGCCGACTGGTATGAGAACGAACCGTCGCCGGAGACCATGCGGGAGCTGGCGCGCGAGGCGGGCAAGCTGGGGCTGCTCGGCATGCACCTGCAGGGCTACGGGTGCGCCGGGACCAACGCGGTCGCGTACGGTCTGGCCTGCATGGAGCTGGAGGCGGGCGACTCCGGCGTGCGGAGCCTGGTGTCGGTGCAGGGGTCACTGGCGATGTTCGCCATCTGGCGTTTCGGGTCCGAAGAGCAGAAGCAGCGGTGGCTGCCGGGGATGGCCGAGGGTGAGCACGTCGGCTGTTTCGGCCTGACCGAGCCGGACTTCGGTTCCAACCCGGCCGGCATGCGCACATATGCGCGACGGGACGGGACCGACTGGGTGCTCGACGGCACCAAGATGTGGATCACCAACGGGTCGATCGCCGACGTCGCCATCGTCTGGGCGCAGACGGAGGACGGGGTGCGTGGCTTTGTCGTGCCGACGGATACCCCAGGGTTCTCCGCGCCGGTCATCCATCGGAAGCTGTCCCTGCGTGCATCGGTGACCAGCGAGCTGGTGCTGGAAGGCGCGCGGCTGCCTGCAGACGCCGTGCTCGGAGAGGTCACAGGGCTGCGCGGACCGCTGTCGTGTCTGAACGAGGCACGGTTCGGGATCACCTTCGGTGCGTTGGGCGCGGCACGCGACTGTCTGCGGACCACGCTCGACTACGCCTCCAGCCGGGAGGTGTTCGACCGCCCGATCTCCTCGTATCAGCTCACTCAGGCGAAGCTCGCCGATATGGCGCTGGAGCTGCAGAAGGGGTTCCTGCTGGCCATGCATCTGGGGCGGCTGAAGGACGACGAGCGGCTCGAGCCGCGCCAGGTCAGCCTCGGCAAGCTGAACAACGTCCGGGAGGCGCTGTCGATCGCGCGTGAATGCCGGACGATCCTGGCGGCAAGCGGCATCACGCTGGAGTATCCGGTCCTTCGGCACGCCAACAATCTCGAGTCGGT
Organism: Phytoactinopolyspora halotolerans; assembly: GCF_010550675.1. Taxonomy (GTDB): domain Bacteria; phylum Actinomycetota; class Actinomycetes; order Jiangellales; family Jiangellaceae; genus Phytoactinopolyspora; species Phytoactinopolyspora halotolerans. Next base: position 139,001 of record NZ_JAAGOA010000009.1, read on the forward strand.
GCTGACGTACGAGGGTACGTCTGAGGTGCATCAGCTCGTCATCGGCCAGGCGTTGACCGGCCAGTCGGCGTTCAGCTGACCCATCGCCGGCCGGCGTGCAGCCTGCGCGCCGGTTGGCGTGGGCGGTCTGTTTGGTACGACGCTCGTCAGACAGAACGCACTTCCCCTCGCCCGGCGGCTTGGTGGACAGCTCGCCAGCGGCTTCGCGCACAGGCTTGCCGGCGCGCGATGTAGGTGACCTGCCGGAATAACTTCTTGCGTCGTACGCTTGTTCGATGTAGGGTGGGTTTATCGGTGTTGGAGCGGTGTTGTTTCTGGTTTCCGCTCGGTGTGTTTGAGTTCTGTGGTGGTTGGTGTGGGTTCGGCGGGTGCGGCCGGCCCGGTCCGTTGACCGTTGTGCCTTTTGGAGGCCGGCCGCCATGTCCGTGCAACCCCATCCCAGCGACGACGACGCCGTGCCCGGCGACGCTGTCCACGACGATGCTGTCCACGACGACGCCGTGCCCCGCGGTAGCGGCGACGAGCGTGCCCACCACGACACGCGCCCCAGCAGCGGTCAGCGCCGCGACGGCGACGGCGAGCCCCGCCGTAAGGGCCGCGGCGGCGAGTCCCGCGGTGACGACGGCGGGCGCCGCGACGACGCGCGTGGTGGTGATGTGCCGGTGCGGCGTGGCGGTGATGCCGCGTCCCGCCGCCGCGACCACACCCAGTCCGGCAACGGCGGCGGTGGCGACGAGGACTCTGGTGGTGGTGGTGGGCCGTGGCCGGTTCCGCAGGGCCTGGATGCGGTGCCGGCGGGTGCGGATCTGCTGGCGATGTTGGAGGACATCCCGATCGCGGGCGTGTCCGGGCGTGACACGGTCGAGGTGATGAAGGCGGCCTACCGCCAGGCCACCCGGGATCGGGCGTTGTTCTTGTTGTGTCTGCTGGAGACCGGGATGCGGGTACCCGGTTCGGCGGACACGCTGCAACGGGTACAGGTGCCGGGGGAGTTTGCCCCGGAGGAGGCCCGCGCGGCGTTGGTGTGGTCACGTTCACGCGCCGGGCGGGTGTTCGGTTTCGCCTACGACATCCATCACCGGCTGCCGATGCTGGGTCAGGCGATGCTGGCCGGGGTGTTGGACGAGCCCCGCGCGCAGGCGTTCGTGTCTTGGACCGACGGCCTCGATGATGATCAGGCCGGTTACATCTGCGCCTTCCTGCTCCCGGATGCGCCGGGGATGACGGTGGCGGAGTTGATCGATGCGATCAAGAAAGCCGCGATCGCGATCGATCCGGAGTTCGCGGAGAAGAAGTACCGCAAAGCGATCCGGGGTCGGCGGGTGGTGGGTTCGCGTAACCCTGGCGGCAGCGCGAACGTGGCCGGTTACGATCTGCCCATCGATCGTGCCGCCGCCGCGTGTGAGCGTATCGATGTGTTGGCGCGGGCGTGTAAGAAGGCCGGTGATACCCGCAAGATCGACCACATCCGGGTCGATCTGTTCCTGGGCATGCTCGACGGGAGTCTGGAAGATCTCGACGAAGACCAGATCATCACCCACATCCTCAACCACCCCTTCACCGACGACACCACCACCAGCAACAGCGGCGGAACCGACCGTCCCACCAACGACCCCGACAACGGAACCGACGACGACCACGGCCACGGTGACGACCCCGACAGCGACGACGGTGACGGCAGCGACCCTGACGGTTCGGGCGGTTCCGACGACGGTAGCGACCCTGACGGTTCGGGCGGTTCCGACGACGACGGCGGTCCTGGTGACCGCTCCGGCGGTTCCGACGCTCCGGGTGGCGCTAGCGGGCCTGACGCACCCGACGACGACAACCCCGGTGACGACGGCTCCGGCGGCGGTGACGCCGCCGGCGACGGTGGCCCTGGCTCTGGCGGCGGCCGCGCGGGCCGTGGCTCCGGCCAGCGCGGCGGCAAGGATGATTCCTCCAGCGCTCGCACCTCCAGCGCTCGCACCACGAGCACGAACACGTCCGGTCCTCACGATGACGCGGGCACGACTGGCCCTGCCGGCCAGACCGATACACCCGGCACACGTACGCCTGGCACACGTACGGCCGGCGCAGGCGCGGGCGGTAGCGGTGTGACCAGCTCTCCCGCCGGCGACAACACGGCCTCGGCTGGTGCGGGTGCGTCATCGTCGTGCCCTGGCACGGGTGTGTCTGGTTGGTCGGTGCCGGAGTTGCGTATCGGGTTGGCGAGCCTGCTCGGTGTGGACGAGTACCCCGGTGAGATCCCCGCCTGGGACTTCGTTCCCGCCGCCGTGGCCCGCCGGATCGCGGCACGGATGCATTCGGCGCAGTGGCGGTTCGCCATCTGCAACGACGACGGGCAGTTGATCCAGACCGGGATCACCACCGCCCGGCCCCGCTCACCGGATGGGCAAGTGGTGCGTCGGGATGCCCGCCGTGGCGGGATCCTCGAGCTGCATGTCACCATCTCGATGCTGGCCCGCCTGGCCACCCTCGTCCACACGGACGCGAACGTGGACGCGGACGCCCGGGTGGCGGACGAGCCTGCCCACGCCCAGATACCGGTGCAGGAGTGTGCCCGCTGGGCCGCGGTCATCACCGACCTCGCCCGCCAACACACCACCGCCACCGCCGGCGAGACCACCACCGGCACCCACACGGGTTCGAGTAACTGGTCCGACACCGGCACCGGCTCCGGCACCGGTACGGGCTCCAGGCCAGGCCCCGGTTCGAGCTCCAGGCCCGGCGCGGAGGCGGGTTCACGCTCCGGGTCCGGCGCGGGGACAGGCTCGGATGACGACGCGGGCGTGCGTCGGCGTCGCGCCGGCGCCGGGCTACGCCGGCACATCCAGATCCGAGACCGCTGCTGCACACACCCGACGTGTCGCATGCCCGCCGTACGGGCGGATCAGGACCACGAACACGAGTTCTGCCTCGGCGGGCTCACCGTCGCGGGCAACCTGGCCTGCCTATGCCGCCACGACCACCGCCTACGCCACGACGGCGGCTGGAAAGCCCACCGCCCCGACACCGGCACCACCATCTGGCACAGCCCGCTCGGACACCGCTACACCAACCGCGCCCCAGCGATCATCCCCACCCTGCCCAACCCCCGCCCGGCAACTGACGAAGACGGCCAGGACAGCGGCCACGCCGACCAAGCCAGCGGCAGCGACGGAGCAAGCGACGGCGATGCTGGGCACGGCAGTAAGGCGCGTGTGGCCGAGAAACTACGCCGCATCCGCCACGCCACCACCGCTGCCACGGCCGACCAAGGCAACCGCAACGCTGACACCGGCGATCACACGGGAGAAACCACGAAGCTCGATGACACGACGAGTGGCACCACAGAGGAGGACACGACCAACAGCACCACTGCCCGACGCCTCAGCGTCCGCCCCGAAGACGACGAAATCCCGCCCTTCTAGCGGTGCAGGACTCACGTGGTAACAATCGACCGGAGAGCAGGCCGATCCGAGCGTCGGGAGCATGCGCAGCATCCACGGCTGCGCATGCTTTCCTCGCCGGCTTGCCACCTTGCCCGCGCTGATGACTCGCCGACGGCCCTACCGACGCAGCAGATGCTGGGCCGCAGACTCCGCGTCCGCCAGAGCCTGCTCCGGTGTCTTCTGCCCGACGAGCGCGGCTTGGATCTCCGGGGCCAACACACCCATGACCTGCCGAGCCTGCTCATGCAAGGGCCCGACAGTAGCCGTGGGGAGCAACTCCTCCATCGCGGCGTACGTGGGATCGTCGGCATAGAGCTCATCTCCCTCGTAGGGTGAGAAATATCGAGCCGCCTGCACGTATTCGGTGCTGGCCTGCGGGCTCGTCACGAAGGAGATCCACTCGCCCGCCGCTTCCTTGGCGTCCGAACCGGCTATCATCGACAACGATCCCACGGTTCCGAAGGCGACGCTTTCCTGGTCGCGCAGCGGCGGCAGCACGACGACGTTCTCGGCGCCCCAGAATGTCTCGACGTCGGCCGGTACCTGTTGCCACGTGCACGCGATCGTGCCCTTGGCGGTATTGGTCTGCTCGAACGCCGGAATCGTCGTCAACAATGCACTCTCCACATAGCCGGATTCGGCGAGATCCGCGATGAATGACAACGCCCGGATACCCTCCGCGGAGTTAAACGCGACGCCAGAGCCGTCCTCGGTGAACACGTCGCCTCCGGCCTGCCAGAGCAACGGGTAGAACGACGTGTTGAGCGTCGCGTCTGTGGCGCCCCAATAGTTGGTGACGTCGTATCCGGCCTCCCGCATCACCGGCGCAAGCTCGTACAGGTCGTCCCAGGTCTCCGGATACCCCGTGGCGTCGACCGCGTCGAACGCCGCCTTGTTGCACACTAACGGGTTGACGCTCATCAGCATCGGTGCACCCATCATGTGTCCATCCATGCTCACCGAGTCGACGGCGTTGGGTCGGTACGCCGCGATCCGATCGTCACCGAGATACGACTCGATCGGCTCGATCGCGTTGGCGTACTGCGGCAGCTGGTCCGGGATGAGGTACACCACGTCCGGCTCGGTTCCAGCGGCGATGGCCGTGCCGAGCGCCTCGTCTCGCTTCGCCCACGGGTTGACCTCGACAGTGACGCTGATATCCGGGTGATCGGCCTGGAACTGCTTCACCTTTTCTTCCCAGAAAGCAGTGTGTTCCGCCTCATCGGCGATCACCGGATAGATCCACATGGTGACCTCCTGGCTCTGGCTCTGCGTATCCGCGCCGCCGTCGCCACAGGCGACGAGGGCGACACTGGCGACCAGTGCGACGGTTGCTGTAGTGGTCCCGGTCCTGCCCATGCTTGCTCCTCACATGTGAATGGCCGTGTTTGTCCGCGGAGTGCCCTGGGCTCACGGCGGAGTGAGAGCACTCCCGGCGTAGCGAGAGTTCTTTTGGCAGGCACCGGGGTGCCCGCGAGCTGCAGCGCGGTCGTCGCGCCCGTATGGCGACTGATCCCCGTCTTATGGCAGGCGCTCGCCTGCCGTTGGCGCGGTCAGATCGACGGGACGGTGATCACCGCGCCGGAATGCCGTGCCTCTTCGGCGGCGAAGACGGCGAGGTGACTTTCCAAGGACTCCAGCGGCCCGGATCGGATGGCGTCGGCATCCCCCGTGGAGACGGCGCGTGTGAACGCGGACATCACCCCGTCGTCGCCGCCTCCGTGCCCGTCTGCGGCATTCGATCCGTGCGGACCGTCCGCAACCAGCTCACGTACCGAGCCGTCTCGGAAGTCGACGACGCGGACGCGTTCGCCGTCGCCCTCCAGCGTGCCGTGAGATCCGAACAGACGCGTCTGCCGCGGCGCCTGCTCACTGAACGCCGTCATGGTGAATGTCCCGCTCGCGCCCCCGTCCAGTTCCATCGCTATCACCTGCTGATCGACCACATCGTTGTCACTGGCGTATACGCAACGGCCGAACGGGCCGGTACGCAGGGCGTCGATGACGCCCGCCTCGTCGGTGGCATCGGTGATGGCAGTGACCGGCCACACCGGTCCGTCGCGGTGCAGCGTGCCCAGGTACAGCCGCGGCGCCGAATACGGACAGCTGGGTTCCAGCCCACAGTCCAGGCACCGGTCGGCGGCTCCGTCCGGCCGCTGCTCCGCGCGGAAGTGCTGCCGTGAGCCGAAGCTCGCCACCCGCTCGATGCGCCGACCGGTGACGTAGCGGATCCAGTCCAGGTCGTGGCTGGATTTCGCCAGCAGCATCGGCGTCGACTCGGCTTCCTTCCGCCACGGGCCGCGCACGTAGGAATGCGCCGCGTGCCACCATCCGACCGGCTCGAGGTGCTGCACGCCGGTGATGGCGCCGAGCACTCCGCTGTCGACGACCGACTTCACCAGGTCCGTGTACGGGGTGTAGCGGAGGACGTGGCACACGGCGAACAGCGCACCCGACGCAACCGCCGCCTCGACCACCGCCCGGCATTCGTCCTCGGTCGGCGCGATCGGCTTCTCCAGCAGTACATGCCGCCCGGCCTTGAGGAACGCCAACGCCGGCTCGACGTGGTGACGATCCTGTGTGGCGATGATGACGGCGTCGATCTCCGGCCCCGTCTCGAGCAGCTCTCGCCATTCCACGTACTCGGCGCCGCCGGTCTCGGCTGCCAGGCGACGACGACGCGTGGGGTTCGGATCGGCGACGGCGACGAGGTGTGCCGCCTTCGGGTGGGTACGCAGCCAACGCCCATAGGCCTGCCCGCGGTTACCGGCCCCGACGATGGCGATCCTCGGGATCGTCTTCTCCGGCATCTCCGTGTCACTCCCCTTTGTCACAGTGTCCTCACCCGGCTTCCCTCGTCGGTACGCCTGGCGGCCGCAGTTCGCCTTGCGGCCCGAACAGCGCCGCGTCCACTCGATCCAACGCCAGATGGACCGCGCCCAGCGCGACGCACTCATCCCCCAACGGCGACGGCCGTAGCTCAGGCACCCGCACACACATCGACGCCAGCTCGGACTCCAGCCGCGGAAGCAACACGTCGGCGGAGCGGGCGACGCCACCGCCCAGCACCACGACCTCCGGGTCGAGCGTGGCCACCATGGTGGCGGCGCCGACGGACAGGTCGGAGGAGAACCGATCCACAGCCAGGATCGCCTCCGCATCGCCTCGTCTCGCCGCCGCCAGCACGGCAGCCGCCGCCTCCTCGACCGGTGTCTCGTCCGGGACTGCCGGACATTCCGTGAGGTGGCGTGTGGCCGTGCTCCAGGCTGCCACCGGGAGCGAACCGATCTCCGCGGCCGCGCCGCTGAATCCTCGATGCAACCGGCCACCGATGATGAGCGCGCCGCTGACCTGCAGACCGGCATGGACGTAGACGACGTCGTCGACGCCGATCGCGGCCCCACGGCGGTGCTCGGCCAGCGCCGCCAGCCGGCTGTCGTTGTCCACCGCCACCGGGCCGGCACAGACGTTGCCCAGATGCCGGCCCAGCGGGGCGCCGGTCCATTCCGCGGCGAGTGTGGACAGCACCACGGTTCCGTCCTCGTCCACCACGCCCGTGGTGCCCGCACCGACCGACCACAGCTGTTCGACGCCGATTCCGGCATCCTCGAGCGCACGCCGCACCGCGGCGTCCGCGGCGGAGAGCCTGTCGGCACGCCCGGTCTCCGGCTGCACTCCCACCCGCGCCGATCCGAGGACCCCTCCGGCCAGGTCGGCGACCACGGCGAGGACCTTGTGCAGCCCCACATCCAGCCCCACGACGTGACCCGCCTCGGCACGGAAACGCAGGCGGCGCGCGGGCCGTCCGACCGTCCCAGCGGCCGGCGGAACGTCGACGACCCACCCCTGCTCGAACAGTTCGCCGGCCAAGTCCTCCGCGGAGGCGCGGGACAGCCCGGTGCGCTGAGCGAGTGCGCTGAGCGTCAACGGCATGCCCGCGGTGCGCACCGCGTTCAGAGCGCTCAGGGCGTTCATACGACGGAGCCGGTTGAGATCGGCGCCGGTCGAGGGCCGCTTCATCGACACTCCCCAATGGCCCGCGCAGGCCGGGTCGGTTCTTCAGGTGTGGATCGACTGTGCTCGCTCAATATTCCAAGAGTCTCTGTGAAGTAGGTGGGCATGTCAAGTGTTTCTGGCCGCGCCGCGTGCATCGCCTGCACAAATCGCGTGCCCGCGCACATCGCACCCACAGTCCCGCTGGTGACCTCGCCTTATGCGCTCCATATCGCCCGGTGCCCTGGCAGGCGTTCCGCGCCGACGACAAGGCTGCTGTGCCGGACGTCCCGGCGATTGCACTCTTGCGGCACCGACGCACATGGTCTATTTTCCTAGAGTCTACGAAAATTAGACGTCGCGCTCATCCCACTATCGGCCCTACCGTCAGAGGTGATCGACGCATGACAGCACGCCGCGCATTCCTTCGCGCATCCGCTCTCGGCGGCCTCGCCGTAGCCGGCGCCACCGCCCTACCGAGCCAGGCCACCGCCGCACCGGGCGGAAAACCAGCCGCCCCGACCATCCACGTCGCCACCGTCGCCGACCTGCTCGCTCTGGATCCTCGCCGCCTCGACGACGGCACGGTCGCGCAGGTCACCGGACACGCCACCGCAGGCGACGGCGGTCACCGATGTGTCCGCTGGGACGCCGCCAGCAGCTCCGAGCCGAACAGCGGGACCGTTCTGCGACCCGTCGGCGAGCCGGCTACCGGCCGATGGCATGTCCTGCACGCAGGTGTCGGAGACTTCCGCTGGTTCGGTGTCTTCGGGTCCGACACCGACGCCGACGACGCTCTGGATGCGCTCGTCGGCGACGCCTCCATTCACCGCATCGAAGCGCACACCGAGCTCAACTTCACCCGCCGGCATCGATTCACCCGCAGCGATCTCGAACTGGATTTCGGCGGCAATCTGGTCACCACCGAAGGGATCGAGGACGCCCCCGAGAACGATCCGTTCGCCGCCGTGATGTTCTTCCGCGGCACGGTCAGCGACGACGTCCGGGAGAACACGCTGGTCGAGACGATGCCGGATCTGCTCGACGTGTGGGAGGTCGCCGACGCGTCGCAGTACGCCGTCGGCGAGTGGTACGCGCTCGAGGTCGACGCACTCACCGGACGGTGGGAACGGGAGGTCCAGCGCCTCGTCGAGATCACCCAGATCGTCGACGGTACACACGTCCGCGTCAACTACAAGAACGGGTGGGACCTCGAACCGGGACGGACACTCACCTGGACCCGGATCGACCCCGTGCGCAACGTCCACATCCGGAACATGCGCTTCGCCGGCGTCGCCGACGGCGATCAGGTGACCGGCTCACACCCCATCGCGTACGAGTACGCCGTCTCCTGCGACGTGAGCGCCGTCCACGCCACTGGCACGTTCTGGCCGGTCGTGATGCGCCGCTGGTGCACACATTTCCGCACCGCGCAATGTTCGCTCGCCAACCCCGCCTCGGTCACCTGGGGCGGCGCGGGCTATCTGACACAGCAGATCTACTGCCTGTACGGACACGTCGCCGACTGCCACACCGCCAATGCCCGGCACCTCAACGACTGGACGGCGTCCGCGTACGGCTACGTGGAGAACTGCCACGGCGACGGCGACGATCAGGGCCCGTTCGTCACCCACGGCCAGTACGAGCACGACCTGGTCTACACCGGAAACTCCGGCCTCATGACCTTCGCCAACAGCGGCGCCGCGTGGGGCTCGGCGGCCAAGCGGATCAGTGTCCGCAAGCACGTCTGCTCCTGGTTCGTCGCCCGGGTACGCATCACCGACCTGACCCTCGAGGACGTGCAGGTCATCGGTAAGGCGGGCCTGTCCGGCTCCGGTATGTTGTGGGTCAACGCCGACGGAGTGCAGCTGCGCGGCTGCCAGGCAGACGACACGCTGATCGTCTCCCAGTCGTCGTCGCTGTCCGGCCGGGCCAACATCATCGACGGGTGCCATTTCCGCCTATCCGGACCGAGCGAGGTGGTCCGCGGCGACGTCGAGGCAGACCTGCATATCGTCCGCACCACCTTGCGGGGCCTCGACGGGCACCGGTTCAACGGCACCGGCACGCTGCGCTTCACCGATTCGACGCTCGTCGGCGCGGACGAGGCCGCACCCATCGCCGTCGCCGGTGACGTCCACATCAGCGGCGGAGAACTACGCGATACCGGCGTCCGTGTCGCAGGCACAGGTGACGCCGACGTCCGGGTGGGCGGTGGATGCACGATCACCGGCTCGAACAGTGCCGGCGCGTTCTTCTCCAGAGAGAGCGCCGGCGGCGTGCTCGCCCTCGACCTGTCCGGCGTCACCAGCACCGCCGGTGACGCGGACATGGCCCACGTCGACCTGGATGCGGGCACCAACCGGTACAGCTGCGTCAGTGCCACCTTCACCGACGGACGGCTCCGGCTCGCGCCGGACGCGTTCGGCGATGACTCGTATCTGCTGCACACCCAGAACGTCGAACGCGGCGTCGACCGGGTCGCCATGCCGGACGAGGGCGAACGCGTCCAGCACGGCGCCAACCTCGTGCTACCGGGCTGACCACGGCCTGGGCGCGCGTCCGGCCGTCCCCACCACCTCGACCAGTACCACCATCACAGCACGATCAGCGGCAAGGAGATCTCGTGAACACCACGTCGACCGTAGATACGGCCCAGCGCGCCCGGGCGGTGATACCCGGCGGCGTCAACTCCGGACAACGGAGCCTGCCGGACTGGCCGGACCTCGTCGTCACCCAGGCACAGGGAGCACGCATCGTCGACGGTGAGGGGCGTTCGTACACGGATTACCATGCCGCGTTCGGCCCGCCGCTGCTCGGCCACAATGCGCCGGAGGTCACGGCCGCCGTCGCCGCGGCCGGACAGCGGCTGGACCTGTGTGGTGTCGGCGTCTCCAGCTATGAGGTGGAGCTGGCCGAGACGCTGGCCGAGCTGGTCCCGAGCATCGAGAAGGTCTTGCTGACCAGCACCGGCAGTGAGGCGACCTTCCACGCGCTGCGGCTGGCGCGTGCGGTCACCGGTCGCCGCCTGGTGGTCAAGTTCCAGGGCTGCTACCACGGCTGGCACGATTCGGTCAGCCTCAACGTGATCTCGTCCCCGGATCGGATCGGCTCCCCCGACCCGATCTCGGCGGGAATCCTGCCGGAGGTACTGGCCGCCACCCTGGTGCTGCCGTTCAACGACGTCAACGCCGTGCATCGAGCGTTCGCCGAGCACGGTGACGACATCGCGGCCGTGATCCTGGAGCCGGTGCCACACAACATCGGCTGCGTCCTGCCGGACCAAGAATTCCTCTCCACGCTGCGGCGGGAGACCGAGCGGCACGGCAGCGTGCTGGTCTTCGACGAGGTCATCACCGGGTTCCGGCACGCGCTCGGCGGCTGGCAGGAGATCAGCGGCATCACCCCGGACCTCACCACGCTGGGCAAGGCGATCGCCAACGGCTACCCGCTCGGTGCGCTCGGCGGGCGGGCCGACCTGATGGAGGAGTTCAGCTCCAATCCGGGGTCCCCGGTCTTCTTCGCCGGTACCTACAACGGCCACCCGGCGATCGTCTCCGCCGCGCTGGCCACGCTGCGCATACTGCGCACCGCGCCCGTGCACGACCACGTCTTCCGACTCGGCGACCGGATCCGTACCGGCCTGGCCGAGGTGATGGCCGATGTCGGCGTGCCGGCGGTGGTGACCGGCTACGGGTCGGTGTTCGTCACCTATTTCATGGAGGGTGCACCGCCGCGGTCCTACGACGACCTCCTCCGCAACGACGCCGCCCTGTTCGTCGGCTACCGGCAACGCCTGCGCGAGCACGGCATCTTCGAGTTGCCGCTGAACCTCAAACGCAGTCACGTGTCCTACGCGCACACCGACGCCGACGTCGACGCCTTGCTGGAAGGAACCCGGGCGGCCGTCCAGCGAGCACGACAGGAGGCCACCGCACCCGCACAGGCCAGCTCCACCATGGGCGGGGTGACGCGCTGATGCTCACCGTCGACCGCACCCGTCCGGCAACCAGCGCGGGCCGCATCGCCCGGGTGGAGACCCTCACCCTGGGCACCGCCTGGCGCGACTTCTCCTTCGTGCGCATCCACACCGACGAGGGCCTCACCGGCATCGGCGAGATCACCCACCCGTACCGGGGCCGCGAGACCTGCAGTCTGACGCACGCCATGGCCGAGCGGCACCTGCTGGGCGCCGATCCCTTCGACGTGGAGGAGATCTGGCTGCGCATGTATCAGGGGGACTTCCTCCGCGGCGGCGACGTCGGCGGCGTCGTGCTCAGCGGGGTGGATCAGGCCCTCTACGACATCATGGGCCGCACTCTGGGTGTGCCCGCATACCGGCTCATGGGCGGAGCGGTCCGCCAGCGGGTCCGGGTATACGCCAACGGCTGGTACACCGGCGAGCGCGACCCGTCGTCGTTCGCCGAACGGGCCCGCGAGACGGTGGCCCGCGGGTATACCGCGCTGAAGTTCGACCCGTTCGGAGCCGGCCTGGGCACACTGGACCGTGCCGAGCTCCGTCGCTCGGTGGAGATCGTCGCGGCAGTGCGTGACGCCGTCGGCCCGGACGTCGACCTCTTCGTCGAGGGGCATGCCCGATTCGCCATGGCCACCGCGGACAGGCTGGTGCGCGAGCTGGCGCCGTTCGACCTGGGATGGTTCGAGGAGCCGCTGCCGTGGACGCACATCGAACGGTACGCGGAGCTGAGGGCGACGGCGACGATGCCGATCGCCGGCGGCGAGCACTTCCACAACCGGTACGAGTATGCGCGGTTGTTCGCCGCCGACGCCGTCGACATCGTCCAGCCCGATCTGTCCATGGCCGGTGGGCCGACCGAGGTTCGCAAGATCGGCGCCATCGCTGACGCGCACGCGATGGTGGTCGCACCGCACAACTCCAATTCCCCGCTGTGCACCACGATCAGCGTGCACAGCGTGGCCGGGATGCCGAACCTGCTCATCCTGGAGACCTTCGACGGCGCGCTGGAACCGTTCGTCTTCGAGGCACTGCGCGGCGTCGTCCCGATCGAGGACGGCGAGGTCGCGTTGCCGAGCACACCGGGATACGGCGTCGAACTGGTGGACGAGGTGTTCGAGGAGCACCCGCCGAGCCACCGGTTCTGGAACATGTTCTCCCCCGGCTGGGAGAGGCGGAACCGCCGTTGATCGTCGACGTTCACAGCCACCTCTTCCCCGATGCGGCGCTCGCGGAGCCGTTCCGGTCGGACGCGGCGCGTGCGCACGGCGGCGAGGTCGACCTGACCGTCACCTTCGCCCACTACGCCGCCTCCGCCCCGGCCGGCACTCGCACCGTCGTGGTCGGCGGTAAGGCCAGGCGCAGTGGCCTGTGGGTCGACGACGCCGCGGTGGCCGGCTACGTGCGCGCGCATGAGGACCGGCTCATCGGATACCTCGCCCTGGACCCGACGCAGCCGGGATGGCGGGACGACCTGGAGCACGGCCACCAGGACCTCGGTCTGCGCGGTATCAAGCTGATGCCGATGTACGCGGGTTTCGATCCGGCCGACCGCGCCTACGACGACCTCTACACCTACGCCGAGCGCCACCGGTTGCCGCTGCTGGTGCATACCGGCACGACGTTCGTCGCGGCGGCGCCGCTGCGGTACGCGATGCCGGTCCATCTCGACGACGTCGCGATCCGGTTCCCGGAGCTGCGCATGGTCCTGGCGCATCTCGGTCACCCGTTCGAGGGCGAATGCCTGGCGGTGATCCGCAAGCATCCGCACGTCTACGCGGACGTCTCCGCGCTGCACTACCGGCCGTTCCAGTTGTGGCACAGCCTCCGGCTCGCCCAGGACTATGGCGTCACGCACAAGCTGCTCTTCGGCAGCGACTACCCGTTCACCACGGTGAACGCGTCGATCGCCGGGCTGCGGAGGGTGGCGCGGGTGCCCGGGATCGCGGGCCTGGATGCCCTGGATGAGGCGGCGATCGATGCCGTGATCAACCGGGACGCGCTCGCCCTGCTGGGGCTGGACTGATGACCGCGGCGCCGTTCGACCTCTCCGGCCGGCGTGCCGTCGTCACGGGGGCGGCACACGGGCTCGGGGCGGCGTTCGCGACCGGCCTGGCCGCAGCCGGCGCCGATCTGGTGCTGATCGACCGCCCCGTCCCGACCGGTGGCGGTGCCGAAAGTCCGGCCGATGGCGCTGTCAGCAGCCGAGGCGGAGCGGACCGCCCGGTCGACACCGGCGTGTTCGCGGTGGCGGAGGCGGTGCGGCGGCTCGGCAGGAAGGCGCACGTCGTCGAGGCGGACCTAGCCGAGACCGCAGAGCTCGCCGCCCTCGTCGATCGTGTCTGGCGCACGGCCGGGCCGGTCGACATCCTGCTCAACAACGCCGGCATCGCCCGGCTGGAGCACTTCAACGAGGTGAGTGTGGATGCCTGGCGCCAGGTCATGCGGGTCAACGTGGACTCCGTCTTCTTTCTCAGCCAGCGCATCGCCGAGCACATGATCGCCGGCGGGATCGCCGGGCGGATCATCAACGTCTCGTCCAAGAACGGGGTGGTGGCCGAGGCCGGGCTGGTCCACTACAACGCGTCGAAGGGCGCCGTCGAGCTGCTCTCCCAGTCGCTGGCCGCCGAGCTCGGGCCGCACGGGATCACCGTCAACACGGTAGCCCCGGGGATGATCGGCACCCCGATCGCGGACGGGTTCGACCTCGCGGACGGGTTCGAGCAGGCGTGGCGCGAGCGGATCCCGCTGGGTGAGTACGGCACGCCCGGCGACTGCGTCGGCGCCGTCCTGCTGCTGGCTTCCGACGCCGGCCGGTACATCACGGGGACGCGCATCGTGGTCGACGGCGGGGTGCTGGCCGACCAATTGCCCCGCCACCGCTTCATGCGCCCCTACCGCAACACCGCATGATCATGAACAGTAACCGTGCTATGTGAACGGTTACTGTTCATGATCATGGTCGCTCTTGCCGGTGCGGATCCAGCGCCGGTGGCCTTCCCGGAGCGTCAGCGTGTCATCTTCATCGTCGTCGACGTGGGGAACGTCCGCACCGGGCATCATGACTTGCCGTTCCTCGGCGTCGGCGTCCTCGCCCGCGCGGTGTTCCTGCTCCCGCACCTTCCGCCTCCACCCGATCACCGCAGCGGTGATGGCGCCGACTACAGGAACCGCGAGGAACAGGCCGACCAGGCCGAACGCAACACCCGCACCGGTGGTGAGCAGCAGCGTGATCAGCGGGTGGAAGCTGACCGCGCGCGACATCAGCAACGGCGACAGCACGTTCCCCTCGATCTGCTGGACCGCCAGCACGATCAGCAGTGCCCAGATCGCCGTGGTCAGCCCACCGGAGACGAACGCGACGGTGATGGCGAACCCGCCCGCCAGGGTCGCCCCGACCAACGGTATGTAGCCCAGCATGAACGTCAGCGCACCGATCGGGATCGCCAGCGCCACGTTGAGAATCGTCAGCCCGAGCCCGATGAAGAACCCGTCGACCAGGCCGGTCACCGTGGAGGCGTAGAACCAGTTGCCGGTGGCCTTCATCGCGCCCTTGAACGCCACATGTGCGGGTGCCTGATACTCCGGCCGCAGCGCGCTGACGAACTGTGCCCACAACTTGTCGCCACTGGTCAGCGCGAAGATCGTGAAGAAGATCGCGATCAGCAGCACGGTCGCGAAATTGCCCACCAGCGTGATGCCGGTGGTCGCCGCCTGGCTGACCTCCCCCAACAGGTTGCCGAGCTGACTCTGGATGTCATCGAGCCAGCCCTGCACCGTCTCCGTGTCGAGACCGAACGGGCCGGAAGCAAGCCACTCGTTGACCTCGTCGACCGAACCGGTCACCGACTCCACCATGTCGTCCCATGAGTTGATCACCTCGGAGACGACGAAGACGATGATGCTGGCGAAGAACCCCAGAAAGAGCAGGACGGAGACGAGCGACGCCACGATCGCCGGCACCTTGTGCGCACGCAGCCATTTGGCCAGCGGCCACAGCAGCGACACGATCGCGAAGCCCAGCACCGCCGCCATGACGATGAACTGGATCCGCAGCGCCAGGTAGACGACGGCCGCGATGACCAGGCCGATACCCAGGATCCGCCAGGCCAGGATGCCTTCGCGTTCCAGCCAGCCGGTCTCCCGCTGACCCTGCGACTCAGACGTTGCCACGGGTCTACACCACGTCCTTAACTGCCGGTCCTAGACCGTCTTCTGATGCTGGTGCTCCGCGCTGGGCTCGGGTTTGTCCGCCTGCTCGCTGCCGGACCCGGATTCCGAGTCGAGCGCCGCCACCAAACCGGATACCTCCCGTGCCAGTCCCTGGCCGGTCAGACCGAGCTCGGCCAGGATCTCGGCCCGCTTGCCATGCTCGATGAAGCGGGCCGGAATCCCGAAGGTGTGCACCGGGACATCGACGCCGCAGTCGCGGAGCAGCTGGGCGAGCACGGAACCGACACCGCCGGTGCGGGATGCGTCCTCGGCGCTGACCACCAGCCGGTGTGTGCGCGCCAGGTCGACCAGGGCGGCGTCGAGCGGCTTGATCCATCGAGGATCCACCACGGTCACGCCGACGCCCTGGGCCTGCAGTCGCTCGGCGGCGTCGACGCCGGCCGCCGCCATCGCACCGACCGCCACCAGCAGGACGTCCCCGGCGGCCGCCGCATCCGGCCCGGGACGCGCCAGGATGTCGCACCCGCCGATCCGCTCGATCGACTTGACCGCGGCGTCGGCCGGCTCCTTCCCCGGGAACCGGATCACGGTGGGTGCGTCGTGCACCTCGAGCGCCTCGTCGAACTGTTCACTGAGCTGGTCCGCGTCACGCGGCGCCGCCATCCGCAGGCCGGGGACCACCTGCAGGATGGAGGTGTCCCACATGCCGTGATGGGACGGACCGTCCGGGCCGGTGATCCCGGCTCGGTCCAGCACGAACGTCACCCCGGCCCGGTGCAGTGCGCAATCCATCAGCACCTGGTCGAACGCGCGATTCAGGAATGTGGAGTAGATGGCGACCACCGGGTGCAGGCCGGTCATGGCCATGCCGGCGGCGGACGCGGCGGCGTGCTGCTCGGCGATGCCGACGTCGAAGCACCGGTCGGGGAACTCGTCGGCGAACGGTTCCATCCCGGTCGGGCCGAGCATCGCCGCGGTGATCGCCACCACGTCCTGGCGCCGTCGGCCCGCGTCCACCAGCGCGTCGGAGAACGCGTGCGTCAGGGTCCGCTTGGGAGCGGCGGTCGGCTCGCCGGTGACCGGATCAAATGCGGCCGGGCTGTGCATGTGGTCCACCTGATCCTGGACCGCCGCCTCATAGCCGTACCCCTTCTGGGTGAGGCAGTGCACGATCACCGGGCCGCCGAACCCCTTCGCCTGCGCCAACGCGTGCTCGATCGCGCTCCGGTCGTGCCCATCCACCGGGCCGATGTACTTCAGGCCCAGATCCTCGAACATGCCCTGCGGCGCCAGCAGGTCCTTCAGGCCTTTCTTCAGACCGTGCAACGCCTCATAGGTGGTCGGCCCCACCAGCGGAGTCCGGTTCAGCGTCCGTTTCACCAGGTCGAGCGCCTGCTCGTAGCGCGGGTCAGTGCGCAGGCCGGCCAGGTGTGTGGCCAGCCCGCCGACGGTCGGCGAGTACGACCGGCCGTTGTCGTTCACCACGATGACCAACGGCCTGCGGTCCGGACCGGTCTGCGGCCCGCCGGCGATGTTGTTCAGCGCCTCCCACGCCATGCCGCCGGTGAGTGCCCCGTCGCCGACCACGGCCACGACGGTCCGGTCCCGCTCGCCGCGGACCGCGAACGCCTTGGCCATGCCGTCGGCGTGGGACAGCGCCGCGGACGCATGCGAGTTCTCGATCCAGTCGTGCGGGCTCTCGTCCTGGCTGGGGTACCCGGAGATCCCGCCCTTCGAGCGGATGCTGTCGAACCCGTCATACCGGCCGGTCAGAAGCTTGTGCACGTACGACTGGTGCCCGACGTCGAACAGGATCGGGTCCCGCGGCGATCGGAAGACCCGGTGGACGGCCAGCGTCAGCTCGACCACT
Source organism: Phytoactinopolyspora halotolerans (assembly GCF_010550675.1). Taxonomy (GTDB): domain Bacteria; phylum Actinomycetota; class Actinomycetes; order Jiangellales; family Jiangellaceae; genus Phytoactinopolyspora; species Phytoactinopolyspora halotolerans. The sequence continues at coordinate 156,447 of NZ_JAAGOA010000009.1, forward strand.
CCCAGGTTCGGCCCGAGGTGGCCGCTGGTCCGCGATACGGTCGTGACGATCACGTCCCGGATCTCCGCGGCGAGTGCGTCCAACTCCTCGGCGGAGAGGCCGTTCAGATGTCGGGGCTCTCTCACACGCTCGAGTACGCCCAAAGTGGCTCGCCTCCTTGTTCAGCCGTCCCCACGAGTGTAGATGGCCGCACCGGCCGAGGTGTGCAACGGTAGTGGCTGTGAGGCAGTGGATCACTATGACACGACGTGGAGTGGGAGCGGGCATCGCCGCCCTCGGCGCGCTGACCGTGACCGCCAGCGTCTACCCGACCTGGTACACGAACGAGGGTCCGCGTGACTGGCCGCTGGCACAGCTGTTCCAGGCCAGCCCCGCCGGCGAGGCGACGGCCTACTGGGGCTCGGTCGCGGCCCCGCTGGCGGTGGTCGGCGCGCTCGGCGTGCTCGGCGCCGTGCTGCGGTTCAGGTTCATCCTCGGCCTGGGGTGGCTGCTCGGGGCAGCGTCGTTCACGCTGTGGGCGATCATGCGGGCGATCGACAGCAGCTGGCAGGTCGGCGAGCTCGAGGCCGGGGCATGGCTGTGCCTGGCCGGTCTGGCCGTGCTGCTCATCGGCATCGTCGCCATGGGACCACGCGCCGAGGAAGTCGAGGCACCGCTGTCGGTCTTCGAAGGCGACCCGCCGCAGTAGGCGCAGCGGGCGATCCGCCGTGATAGACGCATAGCGGACCGCCCTCCGCCCGCTCAGAGCAGGCTGCGCAACACGTACTGCATGATGCCGCCGTGCCGGTAGTAATCCGCCTCCCCCGGCGTGTCGATCCGCACCAGCGCATCGAACTCCACCGTGCCGGACTCGCCATGGGCCGTCACATGCACCGTCGACGGCGTCTCACCTTCGTTGAGCGCCTCGATGCCCGCGATGTCGTACGTCTCCTCGCCGGTGAGCCCCAGCGACTCGGCGTTCTCCCCCTCCGGGAACTGCAGCGGCAGCACCCCCATGCCGATCAGGTTGGAACGGTGGATACGCTCGAACGACTCGGCGATGACGGCACGCACGCCCAGCAGCGCGGTGCCCTTGGCCGCCCAGTCCCGCGACGAGCCGGAGCCGTATTCCTTGCCCGCCAGCACCACCAGTGGCGTGCCGGCCTCGGCGTACGCGACGGACGCGTCGTAGATCGTCGTCACCGGGGCGTCCGAGGGCGAGGAGCCCTGGGTGAAGTCCCGGGTGAAGCCGCCTTCTGTGCCCGGCGCGAGCTGGTTGCGCAGCCGGATGTTGGCGAAGGTGCCACGGATCATCACCTCGTGGTTGCCGCGCCGCGATCCGTACGAGTTGAAGTCCCGACGGCCCACGCCGTGCGAGGAGAGGTACTCCCCTGCCGGCGAGTCGGCCTTGATGGCGCCGGCCGGGCTGATGTGGTCGGTGGTGACCGAGTCGCCCAACTTGGCCAGCACCCGGGCGCCCGCGATGTCCGTCACCGGGCTCGGCTCCGCCTGCATCCCCTCGAAGTACGGCGGCCTGCGCACGTAGGTCGAGTCGGGATCCCACTCGAACGTGTTGCCCTCCGGTGTCGGCAGCGCGCGCCACTGGTCGTCGCCGGCGAAGACGTCCGCGTAGTCGCGGGTGAACATCTCGCTGGCGATCGCGGAGTCGATGACCTCCTCGATCTCGGCGGGGGTCGGCCACAGATCGCTCAGGTAGACCGGCTGACCCTGAGCGTCGGTGCCCAGCGGCTCGGTGGTGATGTCGATGTCCATCGAGCCGGCCAGTGCATACGCGACGACCAGCGGCGGCGAGGCCAGGTAGTTCATTTTGACGTCGGGGTTGATCCGCCCCTCGAAGTTCCGGTTGCCGGACAGCACCGACACGACGGAGAGGTCGTTCTCGTTGACCGCGGCCGATATGGAATCGGCCAACGGTCCCGAGTTGCCGATGCAGGTGGTGCAGCCGTAGCCGACCAGGTGGAAGCCGAGCTTTTCCAGGTACGGCGTCAGGCCGGCCCGCTCGTAGTAGTCCATGACGACCTTCGATCCGGGCGCCAGTGTGGTCTTGACCCACGGCTTGCGGTTCAGGCCACGTTCGACGGCCTTCTTGGCGACCAGCGCGGCGCCGATCATGACCGCCGGATTCGACGTGTTGGTGCAGCTGGTGATGGCGGCGATGACGACCGCACCGTGGTCGATCTCGCACGTGGTGCCGTCCTCGAGCGTGACCTGGGCCGGTGCCGACGCCCGCCCCTGGGCCCCGCTCGCCGCCGAGGCCACCGCATGCGGCGCCTCGCCGCCGTTGCCTGGATGGACCGCGACGGGATCGCTGGCCGGGAAGGTGTCCTCGACCGCGTCGTCCAGATCGGTGTGCGGCTGCTCGTCGTGCTCGACGTAATCGCGCAACGACGACCGGAACGCCGTCTTGGCGTCGGTGAGCGAAACTCGGTCTTGCGGGCGCTTGGGACCGGCGATCGACGGTACGACGGTGCCGAGGTCGAGCTCGAGGTACTCCGAGTAGTCGGGGGTGGCGTCCGGGTCGTGCCAGATGCCCTGCTCTTTCGCGTACGCCTCGACCAGCGCGACCTGTTGCTCGGAACGTCCGGTCAGCTGCAGGTAGCGGACGGTCTCCTCGTCGATCGGGAAGATAGCGATGGTGGAGCCGTACTCGGGACTCATGTTTCCGATGGTGGCCCGGTTGGCCAGCGGCACCGCGGAGACGCCCGGACCGTAGAACTCGACGAATTTCCCGACGACACCGTGTTCGCGCAGCTGCTCAGTGATCGTCAGCACCAGGTCGGTCGCCGTCGCGCCGTCGGGGAGCTCACCGGACAGCTTGAACCCGACGACCCGCGGGATGAGCATGCTCACCGGCTGGCCGAGCATCGCGGCTTCGGCCTCGATGCCACCGACACCCCAGCCGACGACGCCAAGGCCGTTCACCATGGTGGTATGGCTGTCCGTGCCGACGAGGGTGTCCGGGTACGCCACGCCGTCGCGAACCATGATGGTACGGGCCAAGTGCTCGATGTTCACCTGGTGCACGATGCCGGTGCCGGGTGGGACGACCTTGAAGTCGTCGAAGGCGCCCTGGCCCCAACGCAGGAACTGGTAGCGCTCCTTGTTCCGGCCGTACTCGAGCTCGACGTTGCGGGCGAACGAGTCCGGCGCCCCGAAGACGTCGGCGACGACGGAGTGGTCGATGACGAGCTCAGCCGGCGCGAGCGGGTTGATCCGGTTCGGGTCACCACCGAGGGCGCTCATCGCCTCCCGCATGGTGGCCAGGTCGACGACGCACGGCACACCTGTGAAGTCCTGCATCACTACCCGGCCGGGGGTGAACTGGATCTCGGTACTCGGTTTGGCGGTGGCGTCCCAGTCGACCAGCGCACGTACATGCTCAGCGGTGATGTTGGCACCGTCTTCGGTGCGCAGCAAGTTCTCCAGCAGGATCTTCAAGCTGTATGGGAGGCGGGCGACGTCTCCCGCAGCAGCCAACCGGTAGATCTCGTACGAGTCCGTTCCGACTTCGAGGGTGCCCTTGGCACCAAAGCTGTTGTTGCTGGCCACGTCGAATCCCAACCTTTCACGTCAACACTGTTCCAGGCCATCGTTCCGTACCGCCGTCATGCACCTGCCGCTAAGGCTTTCCTTACCCGGCACCCCGGTCGGCCACGCATCCATTTATCTTGAGTTCAAGATACATGACGTAAAGGTAGATCGCCACCCGATGCACCGCGCGCCTCTGATTGGATGTAGCTGCTGCGCCGAGGCTTCAGCACCCAGGTGCGTGTATCAACAGGCATGCACCGAGACATGCGAAGGAGAGTGTCGTATTCCATGCGACTGTTCAACGGCCGCCACGTCCGCCGCGCCGTTCTGGCCGGAATCCCGGCTCTTGCCCTGACCTTGGCCGGCTGTGGCGGCAGCGACGAGGACCGGGCGGCCGGCACGGCAGAGGACTTCTTCGCCGCGCTGGCCGAGGTCGATGCCGAGAAGGCCTGCGAGTTGAACCTCGGCTCGGACGGTCAGCCGCTGTCCGAGGAGCACGCGGACTGGCAATCGTGCCTCACCGGCGTCGACACCTGGGCCGGCAACACCGTCATGCCGGCCGACGGCGAGCTGCCCGAGGTCTCGTTCGACTCCGTGGAGATCGACGGCGATACCGCCCGGCTCGCCGACTCGCCGCCGTCCGAGTTCTCCTTCATGCACGCCATCGACCTGCGGAAGGTCGACGAGGACTGGTACATCGACGGGAGCTGGTACCGCTGAGCCGGACCGGCAACCGGGGCGACGCAACCGGGGCGGCTGGCTCAGCGCAGGCCAGTCAGTGCAGCCGGCGCAGCCTCGTCAGCGCAGGAACCAAGGCGTGTCGCTCCTCGGGCGCTCGTACCATCCCAGCCACAGTGCCGGCCGGTGTGCACAGACCGTCTCCTCGATCATCCGGTGGATCTGGTCGTCCACCGGCAGCATCAGCCGGTAGAGCTCGCCCGGCAGTTGCGGTTCGGGTGGGCGCTCCTGCCGGCGTCGCCGGTCCAGCTCCGGCCAGCGTCCGGCCGGACTGGACACCTGTTCGTAGATGTCCAGCTGCGGCATATGCATCTTCTTGCCGTTCTTCGTCGTCGCCATGTAATACGAGATGCCGACGCCGGCAAGGCCGTTCCATGAGAACGACGCCAGATCCTGGCCGCCCTGCCAGGTGACGCCGGTCCGGTCGATCGTCAGCGTCGAGCGTGCGCCCAGCCGCCCACCGAACCTACGGACGCTGATCACCAACGCCGCAACCAGGAGCAGCACGAGCGCCGCGAATGACGCGGCCGGAACCCAGTCCTCGTCCCCGCGCAGCGTCTCGACGCCGATCACCACGGCGATGATCCCGAAGAACGCGATGAACACACCGAAGCAGCCGATCCGGAACTTCGCCTGACCTCGCAGCTTCTCGCCGAGATCGACGCTGAACGAGGCCTCGCGGGGCGGTCCCGCGCTATCGGCTACCGATGTGCGAGCGTCCGCGTGATGAGCTGCCGCCGGCCGGCCGTCAGCCTCATCGGCAGCCCGGTCGTTCGCGTCATCGGTCCCGGACGCGGGGGTGAACGGAGCCGTCGGCGACGGCGGGCCGATCCGCAGCCCACCCGATCGGCGCAGTGCCGCCTCGGCTCGCGTGCGTGGCGGATGCAGCGCCGCGCTCCACTCTCGCACGTCCGCACGCCGAAGTCCGATGCCGATGACGAACGCTCCGGCGTAGGCCGCCAGCAGTAGCCACCACCAGGTGGGCATATCGTCGAACAGCTGACCGCCCAGGCTGTTCCGCGTGAGTATCGCCATGGCCACGACCACCACCATGGTCATCCCCGGAATCACCGTGGTCAGCAGGGCCACCGCCCGGATCGCCATCGGGCCGCCCCGCCAGACGCGATACAGCACGGTGTTCCAGATCACGGTCCAGAGAGCCATCGGCCAGATGTTCGAGGCGAGGTCGGTGGATCCGGTGAAGGAAAAGCCGATCAGGCAGGCGAGCAGGGCGCACCAGAGAAGTGCAAGGTAAGGAACCCCCACCGTGATGACGGTCGGGCGGGCAGGCTCCTGAACACCGCGCCCATCCGTGCCGCTGCTGGATTCAGTAGTCACGGACCATCAGTATCGTGGGTCGCTATATCGCGGGTGCCGCTTCCCCTGACCCATGTCGACGTAGTCGTGCCGATGCGGGTGGCTCAATGCAGCAGCAACGGGGTGTCACTCTCCGACCGCCGGTACCATCCGAGCCACAGCTGTGGCCGATAGGCTCGCACCGCTTCCTCGATCATCCGGTAGACCGTGTCGTCCAGGGGAAGCATCAGCCGGTAGCGCTGCCCTGGCAGCTGCGGCCACCGGCGCTGCAGCACCCGCGGCTGCAGCGCCGGTGGCCGCTCGAATCGACGTCTTCGGTCCAGCTCCGGCCAGCGGCCGACGGGGCTGGGCTCCCGCTCGTAGATGTCCAGCTGCGGCATGCGCTTCTTCCGGGTTTCCTCGGTCACCGACTGGTAGTACGAGATCCCGATGCCGGCCAGATCGTCCCAGGTGAACTGCGCAGAGTGATGGACGCCCCGCCAGGTGATGCCGGCCTGCTCGATGGTCATCTCCGACCGGCCACCGAGGCGACTGCTGAACCGTCGCACAACTCAGAACCAATGACAGGACGAGGACGAGAATGAAGCCCGCCGCCGCGACCGGAACCCACGCCTCGTCCCCGAGCGGCGATTCGAGACCTGCCACCAGCGCGACCACCCCCATGACGATGGCCAGGCCGAACAACGCGATCCGCACCCTCGCGTGCCGGCGCAACTTATCAGCCAGGTCGATGCTGAACGATGCATCGGCCGGCTCTGTGGCCTCACGACTGCGCTCAGTGGCCATCACCCAGATGTATCGCGTATCGCTATATCGCCGCTGCCGGACGCGAGCGCATGGGCGCATGGAGCGCTGCGCATCTCGATCAGAGCCCTACGACGGCCTGACGTAAAGGTCGTTCTGTGCCCGATTTCGGGCAGATACTTGGCTAAACAAAGGATGCGAGGCATCGTTGTTGCCATCACAAGCCAGAGACGGGATGAGTTGAGGTGGACCAGACGACCGCACATGTGTCCGACGAGGACCTCGTACGACGGATCGCACAGACCACCGGATTGCCGGAGGGCCAAGCGCGGCGTGTCGTCGCCGACGTCGTCGCCCATTTCTCGCTCACCCTCGAGCAATATGTGCGAGGACGTCACCACGAGCTCCAGCTGTACGGCGCCCGCAATGAGGCGATCTTCGATCGGATCGCGACTGAGCTGCGGCACCGGCCCGTGCGGGCGCCCGAGCTGTCGACGCGCCAGTTGCGTCGCATCGTCTACGGGTGATCGCCATGGGTTCCCGCCTCATCACCATCGCCGCGATCTCGAGGCGCAGTACTGCATCGCGCCCATCGTCGTGCGCGACCCGGCGCTCGCGCCCGGCGAACACCGCCCCGGGGAAGGTCGGCGTCCCCACGGCGATCATCAGGAAGCGCGGTGTCACCGGCGGGACCGGCATCAGGGAGGTCGAAGGAAGCGTGGTGTCGCTACCGGGTCTCCAAGTAAGCGTGGTGCGGCCCGCGTCGGATCCGAGGAGGCGTGGTGCCGCTACAGCGCATCCAAGGAGGCTTGATGCGCGCCGAGGCTAGAGCAAGGGAGAAATGATGTGCGGAATCGTCGGATACGTGGGGGCCAAATCGGCTGCACCCATCCTGATCGACGGCCTGGCACGGCTGGAGTACCGCGGTTACGACTCGGCGGGCGTCGCCGTTCTCGGATCCACCAGCCTGCGCGTGCACCGGGACACCGGACGCGTCCGTGACCTGGAGGCGACGCTGCCGAAACGATTCGCCGGCAAGCTCGGCATCGGCCACACCCGCTGGGCCACGCACGGAGCACCGACGCCGGAGAACGCGCACCCACACGTCAGTATGGACGGGCGGGTCGCGGTCGTGCACAACGGCATCATCGACAACGCCGCGGCACTGCGCGCGGCTCTGCAGGCGGACGGCGTCACCTTCTCCTCCGAGACCGACACCGAGGTCTTGGCACATCTGATCGCCCGGGTGCTGGCCAAAGGGGCGGACGGGATCTCCGGCACGGACGGGGACTCCGGCGCCGACGGGGCCCGGCACCGGCCGAGCACCCTCGAGGACGCGGTCCTGACCGCGCTCGATCAGGTCGAGGGCACCTACGGCATCGCAGTCGCATCTGCCGACCACCCGGACCGGATCGTGGTGGCCCGCAACGGCAGCCCGATCATTCTGGGCATCGGAGAGCGCGAGATGCACGTCGCCAGTGACGCCGCGGCCCTGGTCCGATACACCCGTCAGGTCGTCCACCTCGACGACGGCGAGCTGGCCACGGTGCGCGCCGACGGCTACCAGACGTTCACCCGGCACGCCCGCACCACGAAGACGGCGATCACCGTCGACTGGACCGCCGACGATTACCAAGCGGACGGGCACGAGCATTTCATGCACAAGGAGATCGTCGAGCAGCCCGAGGCGGTGCACCGCTGCCTGCGCGGCCGGCTCGACGAGCGGTTCGCGACCGCGCATCTCGGCGGGCTCAACATGGATCCGCGGGAGGCCCGGGAGTTCCGCCGGGTGAAGATCCTCGGCTGCGGCTCCGCCTACTACGCCGGGCAGCTCGGGGCGCAATTCATCGAGGAGGTGGCCCGGATTCCGGCGGATGCCGAGCCGGCGTCCGAGTTCCGCTACCGCAACCCGGTGATCGAGAAGGACACGCTGTACGTGGCGGTCAGCCAGTCCGGGGAGACGTTCGACACCCTGGTGGCCGTCCAGGAGCTCAAGCGCAAGGGCGGACGCGTCGTCGGCCTGGTCAACGTCGTCGGCTCCAGCATCGCGCGGGAGTGCGACGGCGGCATCTACCTGCACGCCGGGCCGGAGGTGGCGGTGGCCTCAACCAAGGCACTGACCAACATGGGCGTGGCGTTCGCGCTGCTCGGCATCCACCTCGGACGGATCCGCGATCTCTCCCCCGCCGACGGCGCGCGCTTGATCGCCGGGCTGCAGCGGCTGCCCGAGCAGATCGAGGCCGTCTTGAAAGACGAGGAACGGCTCGCGTCGATCGCGCGGCGACTGTCCGCCGCGGAGAGCCTGTTCTACATCGGCCGGACCCGCGGTTACCCGGTGGCACGCGAGGGAGCACAGAAGCTGAAGGAGATCTCCTACCGGCACGCCGAGGCTTACCAGACCTCCGAGCTCAAGCATGGCCCGTTGGCGCTGATCAGCCCCGACGTGCCGACCGTGGCGATCGTCCCGGACGACGACCTGGTGGAGCGGAACACCGGCGCGCTGCACGAGATCGCCGCCCGATCCGGCCCGCTGTACGTGGTGACACACCCGGGCGTCGAGCTCGGTGACGTCAGCGCCGAGCCGATCACGGTACCGAAGAATGAGACCGAACTCGATCCGATCGTGCTGACGATCCCGCTGCAGCTACTCGCCTACCACGCGTCCCGCGAACTCGGGCACGACGTGGATAAACCTCGCAACCTGGCCAAGTCTGTCACCGTCGAGTAGTCCGGGGCGACCCAGCACATCCCCATGATCATGAACACTTCCCGTTCATTTAACACGGGTAAGTGTTCATGATCATGGGGAGACGTGCGGAGCGACCTCGGCCGCGACCAGTTCCAGGTGGTCCAGGTCGGACAGGTCGAGCACCTGCAGGTACACCCGGCTCGCGCCCGCCTCCGCCAGCGCGCCGATCCCATCGACCACTTCCTGGACCGTGCCGGCCAGGCCGTTCTGTCGCACCTCGTCCGGCTCCCGGCCGATGGCGGAGGCGCGCCGGGTGAACTCGGCTTCGTCCTTACCGCATGCCAGCACCATCGCCACCGAGTAGACCAGCTCGTCCGGGTCGCGGCCGATCTCCTCGCACGCCTTGCGGACGTTGCCGAACTTGGTGGTGATCTCGGCCTTGGGTGGGAAGCCTAGATTGAACTCGGTGCCGAACCGCGCGGTCAGCTCCGGGGTCCGGCGCGTTCCGTGACCGCCGATGATGACCGGCACCCGCGACTGCGCCGGCTTGGGCAGCGCCGGCGAGTCGGTCACCGTGTAGTGCTCACCGGAGAAGCTGTACTTCTCCCCCACCGGAGTGCTCCACATGCCGGTGATCAACTCCAGCTGCTCGGCGAACAGGCCGAACCGCTTGGACGGGAACGGGACTCCGTGCGCGGTGTGCTCCGCCTCGAACCAGCCCGTGCCCAGCCCGAACTCGACCCGGCCGCCGGACATCTGGTCCACCTGGGCCACCTGCACCGCCAGCAGACCCGGATGCCGGAACGTCGCCGACGTCACCAGAGTGCCGAGCCGGATCCGCGAGGTCTCCCGAGCCAGGCCCGCGAGCGTCACCCAGGAGTCCGTCGGGCCGGGCAAGCCGTCCGTGCTCCCCATCGCGAGGAAGTGGTCCGAGCGGAAGAACGCGTCGAAGCCCAGCCGTTCGGTGGCCTGCGCCACCCGGAGCTGGTCGTCGTAGCTTGCGCCCTGCTGTGGTTCCGTGAAGATCCGTAGTTGCATACGTCAAGCATTTCACGCCGCATGTGACGTGGCGTGCCCTCCCCGATCAGCGTGTGGGAGGGTCAACCGCCGGCGTTTCCGTCCTGGGGTTCCAGCAGGGCCACGCACTCGACGTGGTGCGTCATCGGGAACAGATCGAACGCGCGCAGACCGGTGAGCTGGTACCCGTGTGAAGCGAACGCCGCGACGTCGCGCGCCAGCGCCGCGGGATCGCAGGCAACATAACCCACGGCGCGCGGCCGCCGGCGAGCGATCTCCGCGACCACGGTCAGCTTCGCGCCCGCCCGCGGTGGGTCCAGCACCACCAGGTCGGCGTCCAGCCGGACGTGGCCGGCGTCGCCTCCGCCCCGCCCGCCGCGTGGTTGCCCGGCGCGTCGCGCCCCGCCCCGCCTCCGGCCACCACCCCGTGCACGGTCGTGGCCGGAGGCGTCGCTGCGTCCATCGCCATCGCCGTCGTCGTCGTTGGCGCCACGGGTGTTCGAATCTCTCACCAGCAGGCGTTCGACGTGGCCGGAGAGGACCGTGACGTTCGACAGGTCGGCCAGATTGTGCCGGGCGTCGTCGACGGCGCGCCGGTCGCCCTCCACCGCGATGACCTGGCCGGTCGGCCCGACGCTCTCCGCCAGCGCGCCGACGAACAGCCCGACGCCGCTGTACAGATCCAGGACCCGTTCCCCGGACTGCGGCCGCACCGCATCCAGGACCGCTCGGTTCAGTGTGTCGGCCGCGCCGGGATGGACCTGCCAGAACCCGCTGCCGCTCACCCGCCAGCGCCGGCCGCCTGCGCGTTCGGTGACCTCGGGGCGGCCCTGCACTGGCGTGACGCCGCCGCGGTCACGCGTCACCGCCACGGAGACGTCCTCCGGCAGGTCAGGCAGGTCGACCTCGAGCTGGCCCGGGTCGGCGATGACCAGTCGCTCGCCTGTGCCGGACGTGATCGCCTCCACCGACTCGACACCCGGCCAGCGACGCCTCTCCACCCCGATCGAGCGCACGTCCGGATGCGCGATCAGGCACTCGTCGATCGGAACCACCTCGTGCGAGCGATGGCGACGCAGCCCGGGACGGTCCTGGGCGTCCACCGCATACGTGACGCGGGTGCGCCAGCCGAGGCCGTCATCATCCGCGCGCGCAGGATCCGCACGCACCGGCTCGACCTGGACATCCCAGTCGACGCCCGCCATCCGGGACAGCTGCTCGGCGACCACCGCCGCCTTCAGCCGGCGTTGCGCCGATACCGAGGCGTGCTGCCAGTCGCACCCTCCGCACCGTCCCGGCCCCGCATAGGGGCACGGCGGCTGGACCCGATCCGGCGACGCCGACAGCACCTCCACCGCGTCGGCACGCCAGTACCGGGCGTCCTCGGTGCCCTCCGTGACCACGGCACGGACCCGCTCGCCGGGAAGCGAGTGCCGCACGAACACGGCGCGTCCCTCATGTCGCGCGACGCAGAATCCGCCATGGCCGACTCGCTCGACGTCGACGACGATCTGAGTACCGACCGGATCCACCGTCACAAGCTCCAGACTTCTCAGGCTCCACACCATGACCCACAGGCGATATCTTAAGAAGACCTAGTGGGAGGGTTGAGCGTGCATGTCGTGATCATGGGCTGTGGCCGGGTGGGGTCCACGTTGGCCGGCAGCCTGCAAGCACGAGGCCATTCGGTGGCCATCGTCGACCGTAACCCAGACGCCTTTCGCCGGCTCCGACCGGGGTTCGAGGGGACCACCGTCACCGGCGTCGGCTTCGATCGCGACGTGCTGCAGGAGGCGGGCATCGAGCAGGCCGGCGCTTTCGCCGCCGTGAGCAGCGGCGACAACTCCAACGTCATCTCGGCACGCGTCGCCCGGGAGACGTTCGGCATCACGAACGTCGTCGCCAGGATCTACGACCCGGGCCGGGCCGAGGTCTACGAGCGACTCGGCATCCCCACCGTGGCGACCGTACGCTGGGCGGCCGACCAGGTGTTGCGCCGCCTCATTCCGGAGGAGCTGGAGACCGAGTGGGTGGATCCATCCGGCACCGTTCGGCTGGCGGAGGTGCACATCGGACCGAAATGGTTCGGATCACCGGTGCGCGCCCTGGAGCACGCCTCCGGTGCGCGGATCGCGCTGCTCAATCGCTACGGGCAGGGTCTGATCCCCACCTCCGACACGATCGTGGAAGAGGGTGATCGCGTGCACGCGGTCATTGCCGACACGCGCATTGCCGAAGCGGTCAATATCTTCACCGGCGGCGCCGGTGCCACCGGAGGAGGCCGCTGATGCGCGTCGCCATCGCGGGTGCCGGCAACGTCGGCCGGTCCATCGCCACCGAACTGCTCGACAACGGTCACGAGGTCCTGCTGATCGACCGGGACCCGAAGGCCATCAAGGCGGCCACCGTCCCGTCGGCGGAATGGCTGCTGGCCGACGCATGCGAGATGTCCACGCTGGAGGAGGCGGCGTTGCACCGGTGCAACGTGGCGATCGCCGCCACCGGCGACGACAAGGTCAACCTGGTCGTGTCACTGCTGGCCAAGACCGAGTTCAATGTGGCGCGCGTGGTAGCGCGAGTGAACCATCCGGACAACGAGTGGCTGTTCACCGAGGGCTGGGGCGTGGACGTGTCGGTCTCCACGCCGAGGATCATGAGTGCACTGGTCGAGGAGGCGGTGAGCGTCGGCGACCTGGTCCGGTTGTTCAGCTTCCGCCAGGGCGAGGCCAACCTGGTGGAGCTGACCCTACCCGCGAACGCGCCGATCGCCGGCACCAAGATCAGCGACGTGCGCTGGCCGGAGGACACCTCGCTCGTCTCGATCATCCGGGGCAAACACGTGTTCAGCCCCATGCCTGAACTCGCACTGCAGGTCGGCGACGAGCTGCTGTTCGTCGCGGCCCCGGAGCGGGAGTCGCAGCTGGAGGATCTGCTCTCACCGCATTCCTGAGCAGCCGGAAGAACAGGCTCTTAGGTGGGCTCGGTCCGTCGCTCGCCCTCAGCGGCGGCTGCTGTGGCGGCATCCTCTCTCGCTGCGGTGGCTGCATCCTCCCCGGCAGTGGCGACGGCGGCGTCCCCAGCGGCCGCTGCCGCCGCGTCGTCGGCCGCGGCTTGGCTCTCCGCGACGGCTGCCTGATGCGCGCGGTAAGCGGGCCGGATGATCACCCACGACAGGTAGGCGACCAGGAGGAACAACGGCCAGCTCATCACCAGCCGGGTACCGGCCAGCCAGCCGAGCTGGTCCTCGCCGGCGAAGTACAGCGGCGCCTGCACCGCGAGCCGGAGCGCGAACATCCCTACCCACAACGCGCTGGCCAGCGTGTATGCGCGCATCAGCGCGGGATCCCGGCGCCACGCCATGCCCTGCCCGGTCGCCAGGCCGACCAGGATGCCCAGCAGCGGCCAGCGCACGACGATCGAGACCAGATAGGCGGTGCCGTAGCCGACGTTGATCAACAGACCCGGAAGGAACACATCCTCCGGCTGTCCGGTGCGGTGTGACCAGAACGCCGCGATGCCGAGTCCCAGGAAACCTGCGACGACGTTCTGCAGCGGTTCCCGCCGGATCAGCCGCACCAGGGCCAGCAACGCGCCGACGGCCAGCGCTACCCAGAGCGATACCGTCAGGTTCCGTCCGCCGGCGGAGTACACGACGGTGAACAGCGCCAGCGGAAGGCCCGCGTCCAGAAAGGCCGCAGGGCTCAGCGCGTTCGACGCCCGGAACCGATCGTCCGAAGCGATCGATCCCACCCAGGTGGAACGTCGCCCGCCGTCGGCCGGCCGGTCCTGGTCATCACCCTGCTCGGGTGGACGAGCGGCGCTCACCGAGTCGACTCCGCCCCGTCGGGATCACCGTTGGTGTCCCCACCAGCGGCTCCGGCGTCATCGGCCGGGACGCCGGCCGGGAGTTCGCCCGTCTCCGCGGTCTCCGCCACCGTGGCCTCCTGGCCGGGCTCGTTCTGCGCCGGCGGCCGCAGCGGGATCACCTCGCCCGGGGGCATCGGCGCGTCGCCACGGACGACCACCACCTGACGCACCAGAGCCACCATCTTCTGCAGCGCGGCCGCGTCGGTGATCGCCTTGCCGAGGAAGGTCGCGCGGAGCATCCAGCGCGGGCCGTCGATGCCGGAGACCCGCGAGGGCTGGCGTCCCTCTCGCCCGTCCTTCGTCTTGACCGGCAGCACCATCCGCACCTCGGTGCCGAACGGGCCGGGCCCCTCCTGCACGGAGCCGCCGCGCCGCTGCGCGCTCGTGGAGATCTCCAGCCGGGTCTGCTCCCAGAGTCCGGAACTGCGTGGGGCCGCGACCGCGACAAGCTGGACCGCGGCGTCGTCCAAGCCGAGGATCGCGCTGGTCGCGCGCCCGGATCGCTTGTCCACCTGAAGCTGGAGCTTCATGCCCTGAACAGCCCTGACCAGCAGCCCGCCCAGATCGATGCGGTTCTGCCGGGCCTCCTCGAGGTCGACCTCCGAGGAGTCGAACGGCCCGTTACTGCGGTCCGGCGGCTGCTCGGCAGCGACGCGCTCATCACCGGCCTCGGTGGAGTCGGCGTCCTGCTCTACCGCGGCGCTCCCCGCCTCGCTCGGCTGGTCCCCAGCCTCCTGCTCCTGTCGCCGCCGGCGTCGAAACACCACCGTCTCCTCACATATCGTCGCGCGTCCCACAACTGGCCAACCAGGCGACCCGGCGTGCTGTTACCTGCCGGTCGACCCGTACCCGCCATCGCTCCGCGCCGACCCGGGCAACTGTGTCACCTCATGGAACGTGGCGCGCTCGACACGCTGGATCACCAACTGCGCGATACGGTCTCCTCGTTCGAAGACGGCAGGCTCGCGAAGGTCATGGTTGACCAGCAACACCTTTATCTCGCCACGATACCCCGCGTCGACGGTCCCGGGCGTGTTCACGATGCTCACGCCGAGGCGATGAGCAAGCCCAGAACGAGGATGGACGAAGGCAGCATATCCGGCCGGGAGCGCGATGGCGATGCCCGTACCGACGAGGGCGCGTTCGCCAGGAGCGATCGTCACCGCGTGTGTGGTGACCAGATCGGCTCCCGCGTCCCCGGGGTGGGCATACGACGGCAGCGGCACGTCGTCGTCCAGTCGTGTGACCAGGACGTCGACGGCCGCCGCCGTCGGTTCCGCCGCTGAGTGAGTCCGAAGGCTCTCAGAGGGCGCAGTCACGGCAGATGAACCGTCCGTTGTCCTCCTTGGCCAGCTGGCTCCGGTGGTGCACCAGGAAGCACTGGCTACAGGTGAACTCATCGGCCTGCCTGGGCAGGACCCGTACCGCGAGTTCCTCATTGGACAGGTCCGCACCCGGCAACTCGAGGGCCTCGTTGAGGTCCGACTCGTCGATGTCGACCATGCTGGCCGACGTGTCCATCCGCCGGGTCTTCAGCTCCTCGATGGAGTCCTCGGAGATGTCCTCCTCGGTCTTACGAGGTGCGTCGTAATCGGTCGCCATTCGGCTGTCTCCTTGAATGGGGCGCATATGTGTTATCGGTCGCGGTCCGTGGCGCCGGCTGGTACCACGTTCCGTCGTGCCCTACGTAACGCATGAGAGCCCGTGGTTGTGCCCGGTCCGCGGCCGTGATTCTGCCTGATTTCTTACCCAATCTGCACATCGGCTCGCCGATGTGATGCAGATCATCCGCCCCGAGTGCGATCTGCGCCACATCCGCGCCGCTGACTCGCAGACAGAATAGGCGAAAATGCCGGTCATCTCCGCACAGCCCAGCAACGCGCGCGGCCTGCTCTCAGCTGTTGATCTCCACACGAAACGCACGTCTCGCCGTGTCGAGACCGTTCCGTAACCGAACTCCTCTTGACGGCAGGCGCAACAAGGGCGAAACATCGTAGATGTCGAAGCGCTTCGACTAAGCGTTTCGACACACGGCCGGACGGCACGCATCGTGGCGGCGGTCCGACTGCGGAGAGAGGAGCGCCGATGGCCACCATGAACGACGTCGCCAAGCTGGCGGGCGTCTCAGTGAGCACGGTCTCCTACGCGCTGACCGGAGTCCGCCCGGTCGGAGAGAAGACCCGCGCCCGCATCCAGGCCGCCATGGACCAGCTCGGGTACCAGCCCAACGCGATCGCCCGCAGCCTGGCCAGCCGCCGCACCCGCATCATCGCCCTGTTGTTCCCCGCCATCGAACGCGGACTCTCCGGGACCGCGCTGGAGTTCGTCACTTCGGCCGCCGAGGCCGCCCGTGAGCGTGGCTATCACCTGGTTCTCTGGCCGATCGGCAACGACGAGGTCGCCGAGACCCGCGACCTGCTCCAGCAGCGCCTCGCCGACGGTGTCCTCGTGATGGAGGTGCGTCTCGATGATCCACGGGTGACGCTGCTGCAGCAGAGCAGCACCCCGTTCACGCTCATCGGGCGCACCGCCGAGCCCGCGGGCCTGGACCACGCCGACATCGACTTCGACGCCACCGTGCGGGAAGCCATCGACCACCTGGTCGAGCTGGGCCACCGGAGCATCGCCTTCCTCAGCCACTCCGCCGCCAGCCAGACCGCCGGATACGGTCCGACCATCCGCGCCGGTGAGTCGTTCGAGAAGCACATGGCGGATCGGAACCTCCCGGTCGTGATCCGCCACTGTGACGACTCCGCCGACGCCGGGCGAGCCACCGTCCGTGAACTGGCCGCGTCGCAGCCCGACCTCACCGCCCTGGTGACCATGAACGATGCCGCGACGTTCGGCGCCATGGCGGAGCTGATGGCGCACGGGCAGCGGATTCCGGAGGACTTCTCCGTGCTCTCGATCGTCTCGTCGCCCAAGGTCGGGGCGATGAGCCATCCCCGGCTGACCACCATGTCCGCGCCGGGCACCGAGCTAGGCCGGCTCGGCGTCGCGTCGCTGATCGAACGGATCGAAGGGAACCAGACGGAACCCTTGCACGAACTCATCCCCTGCCGCCTCGATGCACAGGCGACCACCGGCCCCGGCCCGCTGGCCGACGGCAAACTCCCTCCACGGGAGGGCACCTAGCGGCCGCGTCGGACCAGCGGGAGACAGGCAACCGCACCACACCCACAACCCTCCGGACACCTTAAGTGCCCACCCAAGCCCCGATACAAAGGAGTGATCGACCATGACCAGGGCTCGGACACATTCGGTCCGCGGCGCCGCCAGAGCGGGCCGGGTACCGACCAGGAAGCTGCTCGCCGGTACCGCGACCGTCGTCGCCGGTGCTCTCCTGCTCGCCGCCTGCGGCGACGACGACGGAGGCAGCGGTGACGGCGAAACCGCGGGTTCCGGCAGCGGAGAAGGCCAGACGCTCACGCTCTGGCACTACGAGAGCGAGAACGGCGCCATGGGCATCGCCTGGGACGAGGCGATGCGCATCTTCGAGGAGGAGACGGGAGCCACCGTCCAGTTCGAGGAGAAGGCGTTCGAGCAGATCCGGCAGTCGGCCAACATGATCCTCAACACCGACGAGGCGCCGGACATCATGGAGTACAACAAGGGCAACGCCTCGGCCGGCCTGCTGGCATCGCAAGGCCTGCTCACCGACATCACCGCCGCGGTGGAAGAGCACGGCTGGGACGAGATGCTCTCCGAAAGCCTGCAGACCACCGCACGCTACGACGAGCAGGGCATCATGGGTTCGGGCGCCTGGTACGGCGTGCCGAACTACGGCGAGTTCGTCATGGTCTACTACAACAAGGACATGTTCGCCGAGCACGGCGTCGAGATCCCGGAGACCTACGACGAGCTCATCGCCGCCATGGACACCTTCGTCGACGCCGGCGTGACACCGCTGGCCATGTCCGGTGCGGAGTATCCGGCCGGCCAGCTCTTCTACGAGCTGGCGCTGACCCAGGCCGACCGGCAGTTCGTCAACGACTACCAGCTGTACGAGAACCCGGTCGACTTCACCGGCCCGGAGCTCACCTACGGTGCCGAGACGTTCTCGGAGTGGGTGGAGGCCGGGTACATTCCGGGTGACTCCGCCGGGTTGACGGCAGAGGACATGGGCGTCTCGTTCATCTCCGGCGACTACCCGATGCTGTTCTCCGGATCGTGGTGGTACGGGCGGTTCGTGGACGAGATCGAGGGCTTCGACTGGGGCGTCTTCGAATTCCCCGGCTCGGACCTGCATCCTGGCTCCAGCGGCAACCTGTGGGTCGTCCCCACGGCGTCGGAGAACCCGGAGCTCGCGTACCAGTTCATCGAGATCACCATGCGCCCGGAGATCCAGGCGCTGCTCGGGAACAACGGCGGTCTTCCGGTCGCGGCGGACCCGGCCGACCTGGATGACGAGAAGAGCGCCGAGCTCATCTCCCTGTTCAATGAGATCAACGAGGCGGACGGTCTGGCCTTCTACCCGGACTGGCCTGCCCCCGGGTTCTACGACGACCTCGCGTCAGCGATCCAGCAGCTGATCAACTCCAGCGCCTCGCCGCAGGAGGTCTTGGAGCAACTGCAGCTGTCGTACGACACGGGCGTCGAGGACTTCCTCCAGTAGGAAAGCTCGGCCCCATGCAGCGTGGAACCCTCCTCCGTGGGGAGGGTTCCACGCCTTGGAGGCCGCGACGCTCCCTCCCCACCTCTCGGATCGCCGTGATCTGAAGGCTCCGCACACGTACGACAACCCACGCTCCGTGAGGGCATAGACATGACTACCGTCAACACCGCCGACGCCAAACAGCGACGGCGACCGCGCCGGGCGGCCATCGGCACCGGCGAGCGCAGCCCGGTGTACTGGCTGTATCTGATACCGGGCGGGGTGCTGTTCACCGCCGTCATCGTCGTTCCGTTCCTGATGAACATCGGGCTGAGCTTCGCGCGCTGGCCCGGCGTCGGCGACATCAGCTGGATCGGCTTCGACAACTACACCCGGTTGTTCGCCGATGACACGTTCTGGACGTCGTTCAAGAACTCGGTGGCGATGATCGTCGCGATGGTCATCGTGCCGACCGCCATCGGCCTGGTGCTGGCGTCGGTGCTGTTCGACATCATCGGCAAGCGGTTCGGCGCCAAGACCGCCAGCACGCTGCGGGCCATGTACTACCTGCCGCAGATCCTGCCCGTGGCGGTCGCCGGCATCGTCTGGGGCTGGATCCTGCGGCCGCAGAACGGCGCGTTGAACACCCTGCTGGAGGCGGTCGGCCTGGATGGGCTGACGCAGAACTGGCTGGGCGACCCGGACAGCGCGCTGCCCAGCGTCATGGCCATCCTCGTCTGGGTCCAGATCGGTTACCCGGTCGTCATCTTCATGGCCGCCCTGCAGCGAGTCGACCCGGAGCTCTACGAGGCAGCCGAGCTGGACGGCGCCGGATGGTGGCGACGGTTCCGTGCCATCACCATCCCGCAGATCCGGCCGGAGATGTTCGTGGTGGCGCTGACCGCCACGATCGCCTCGATGAAGGTGTTCGGCCCGATCTACGTGCTCACCGGTGGCGGCCCCGGGGACACCACCAACGTGCCGTCGTACTTCGCATACCAGCACTTCTTCGAGCGGGCCAACGTCGGCTACGGCGCCGCGATCGCGACCATTCTGACCCTCATCATCATCGCGCTGAGCATCGTGTTCATCCGATTCCAGGCGCGCAGCGAGCGGAAGGAGCGCGGCCGATGACCCCCACGCAAGCCGCTCCGCCCACCCACATCGAGCCGCGGCCGGAGACCACACGGAACCGGCGGGACCGGCACCACCGCGGTGCGGCCCGGTGGATCGTGCTCGGGTTGCTCGTCGCCGGCGCGGTGGCGATGCTGTTCCCGTTCGCCGTCATCGTGCTCAACGCGTTCAAGACGCCGGCGGACTACTCCAACTCCGGGCCGCTCGCACTGCCCAGCGAGTTCTACATCGACGGCATGATCGACTTCTGGAACCGGGTCAACTTCGGCCAGAAGCTCTGGAACTCGATCATGATCGCCGGGTCGGTGGCGATCCTCGCCGTCGTCGTCTCCCTGTTCAACGCCTACGCGCTGGGCATCGGGCGGGTGAAGGGCCGGCTGAGCATCATCGTGCTCTTCCTGATCGCCAACATGTTGCCGCACGAGGCACTCGTCTACCCGCTGTACTACATGGCCAACCAGGTCGGCCTCTACAACACCCAGCTGGCCGTGATCATCATCTTCACGGTGATCCAGAGTGCCTTCGGTACCTACCTGCTCGCGTCGGTGTTCGGCACGTTCCCGAAGGAGATCCTGGAGGCGTCCGCGCTCGACGGCGCGTCGAGATGGCAGATCCTGTGGCGAGTCGTCTTCCCGATGAGCCGCCCGACCCTGTCCGTGCTGGTGGTCTTCTTCTTCATCTGGACCTGGAACGAGTTCTTCATCCCGCTGGTCTTCCTCATCTCGAACGACAAGCAGACCATCCCAGTAGCGCTCGGCGTGCTCGAGGGTGACCGGCTGATGGATGCCACGACGACGAGCGCGGCCGCGCTGCTGGGCATCGTTCCGGCGATCCTCTTCTTCCTGTTCTTCCAGCGGACGCTCGCGCGAGGGATCTCGGCCGGGGCCGTGAAATGACCTCCGGCGCCGCCCGCACGGCCGGCCGCCGTACGCCCTCCCCGCCATGACCTCCCGCTTCCGTACAGGCCGAGCGGGCTGAGCGCTGACATCTGCACGAGATCGAAAGGACGAACGTCTTGAAGTTCACCGATGGCTACTGGGAGCACCGCCCAGGAGTCCAGGCGCTGTATCCGGCCGAGGCGTACGACGTCGAACCCGGCGACCGTACCCTCACCGTCTACGCGCCCACGCGGCACATCACCCGTCGCGGAGACACGCTGAACCGGCCCATGGCGACGGTTCGGTTCCACTCCCCCATGGCCGGCGTGATCGGGGTCCGGATCACCCACCACGCGGGCGGCGTGGACCGGCCGCCGCACTTCGAGCTGCCGGGCGCCGCCGCGAGCCCCGACGTCGCCGTCCGCGCCGGCGACGACGTCGCCGAGCTGACCAGCGGCGGCCTGACCGCGCGCGTGCATCGGGGTGATTCCTGGCGGGTGGATTTCGTCGAGAACACGGCCGGTGGTGAACGCGTCCTCACGTCGTCGGGCGGCAAGGGCATGGGGTTCATGACGATGCCGGACGGCACCCACCACGTCGTCGAGAAACTCGATCTGAACCCGGGTGACGCGGTATACGGCCTCGGTGAGCGGTTCGGGCCACTGGTGAAGAACGGCCAGGTGGTGGATATCTGGAACAACGACGGCGGTACCGCCACCGAGCAGGCGTACAAGAACGTGCCGTTCTACCTGACCAACGCCGGCTACGGGGTCTTCGTCAACCACCCCGGGCACGTCTCGTTCGAGGTGGCGTCCGAGATCGTCGCCCGGGCGCAGTTCAGCGTCGTTGATCAGGAGCTCGAGTACTTCATCGTCCACGGGCCGACGCCGAAGGAGATCCTGCGCCGCTACACCGAGCTGACCGGCCGTCCGGCCCGGGTGCCGGCCTGGTCCTACGGGCTGTGGCTGTCGACGTCGTTCACCACCGACTACGACGAGGCGACCGTCACGTCGTTCGTCGAGGGTATGGCCGAGCGCGACATCCCGCTGAGCGTCTTCCACTTCGACTGCTTCTGGATGCGCGAGTTCAACTGGTGCGACTTCGAGTGGGATCCGCGCACGTTCCCGGATCCGCCCGGCATGCTGAAGCGGCTCAAGGAGCGGGGGCTGAGGATCTGCGTGTGGATCAACCCGTACATCGCGCAGCGCTCGCCGCTGTTCGCCGAAGGCAAGGCGAAGGGCTACCTGGTGCGCCGCCCGGATGGCTCGGTCTGGCAGTGGGACATGTGGCAGGCCGGGATGGCGCTCGTGGACTTCACCAACCCCGAGGCGCGGGAGTGGTACCGCTCGCACCTGCGGCGGTTGATGGAGATGGGCGTCGACTCGTTCAAGACCGACTTCGGCGAGCGAGTGCCGACCGACGTGGTGTGGGACGACGGCTCCGATCCGGAGCGGATGCACAACTACTACACCCAGCTGTACAACCAGACCGTCTTCGACCTGCTGCGTGAGTACGAGGGCGAGGGCGGCGCCGTGGTGTTCGCCCGGTCCGCGACGGCCGGTGGCCAGCGGTTCCCGGTGCACTGGGGCGGTGACTGCGACTCGACGTTCGCCTCGATGGCGGAGAGCCTGCGCGGCGGCCTGTCGCTGTCGATGTCCGGGTTCGGGTACTGGAGCCACGACATCGGCGGGTTCGAGAACACGCCCGATGCGGCGGTGTTCAAGCGCTGGACCGCCTTCGGGCTGCTCTCGTCGCACAGCCGGTTGCACGGCTCAAGCTCGTACCGCGTGCCGTGGGCATTCGACGACGAGGCCGTCGACGTGCTGCGGTTGTTCACCAAGCTGAAGATGCGGCTGATGCCGTACCTGTCGGCGGTGTCGCGGGAGGCGTACGAGGACGGGATTCCCGTGATGCGGCCACTGGCGCTGGAGTTCCCGGCCGACCGGGCCACCACTCATCTGGAGCTGCAGTACATGCTGGGCGACCGGCTGCTCGTGGCGCCGGTGATGTCCGCGTCGGGTGAGGTCTCCTACTACGTGCCGGAGGGGACGTGGACCTCGCTGCTGGACGGTTCGACCGTCACGGGGCCGCGCTGGGTGAGTGAGACACATGGGTTCGAGTCCGTGCCGCTGCTGGTACGGCCGGACACGGTGCTGCCGGTGGGCGCGGCTGACGACCGGCCCGACTACGACTACGCGGACGGGCTCACGCTGCAGCTGTACCAGCTCGCTGACGGGCACGAGTCCGAACTGGTGATCCCGGATGCCGAGGGCGAGGGTCGCACCACGTTCGCCATCTCCCGCGCCGGGGCGACCGTCACCGTCCGCGCCGAGTTCACCGACCGCAGCCCGGCCGCGTGGCGGGCCGCCGTCGCCGGCACCGGCATCGTCGCGGAGGCGGACCCCGGCAGCACCGAGCTCACCCTAGAGGTGTGAACCCTCAAGGTCTGAACCCTCGCCCATGGCACGCTGGAAGCACGCTATTGCGCCCGGTTCGCGTTCTTTGTGGGAGCGCCCAGCGTGCCATGGGCGATCGGTGCCATCATGGCGGCTCCGGGTGAAAAACATCGGAAGGTTGTGCATGCTCTGGCGGATAAAACTCTCCGACGCTAACAGGCACAACTCTCCGACGTTCGATCAGTCGAGTCGCCAGCCCGCCTCCGGCGTGGTGTCGTCGGTGCGGACGACGGCATAACCGCCGGGGGCGACGGTGAGACCGCCTGTCGTCGTGGTCGAGGTGACCAGGTCCTCCCCCGGGCCGGTCACCTCGACCGGCGTGTCACCGTGGTTCAGCACAAAGACGTAATCGGCGTTGGCACCGCGGCGCACCACCACCTCGACATCGGCCGGCGGGCGCACGCCAAGCGGCCGCTGCACGCCGGCGTCGTCGCACAGCCGCTCCAGGACGCCCCGTACCGATGCGGGATCCGGCACAGTGGAAAGGTAGTACGCGGTGCCCGATCCATACCGGTGGCGCGTGGTGGCCGGCGAGCCACGGAGCGGGCCACCGGCGTAGCTGCTGGTGACCTCGGCACCGTCCAGGCTCAGGTACTCCGACCACAACTCGCCGGTGGTGCCGTCCGAGAGTGGCACGGTCTCATCCGGGCCGAGCGGGTGGAACTCCTCGGACCGCACACCCAGCAGCGAGCGGATCCGGCCGGGGTAGCCGCCGGCCACCACATGCATGTTCTCGTCCGCGACGCCGGTGAACGGCCAGACGCAGACTCGGCCACCCGCGTCGACGTAGCGCTCCAGCGTCGCCACCGCGGCGTCGTCCATCGGGAACATACTGGGCACCAGGACCAGCTTGTACGTGTCCAACGCACCGTCGGGCGCCACGAAATCGGCCGGGATGCGCGCGTGCCACAGCGCCCGGTGCGTGCCGCGGACCAGGGAGGCGTAATCCATCCGGTCGTTCGGCAGGTGCTTCGTCTCCAGCGCCCACCATCCCTCGGCATGCCACATGACGGCGACGTCGGCCGCCACGACCGGCCCGTCGTCGGGCGGTGCCGCCACTTCGGCGATGTCACGCAGGATCCGCCCCAGCTCGACGAAGCCACGGTACGTCCGTGAATCCTCACCCGCGTGCGGGACCATCCCGCCGTGCCACACCTCGGAGCCCGCGGCCGGTGCCCGCCACTGGAAGAACAGCGCTCCCTGCGAACCTCGCGCGATGTATGACAGCGAGTTGCGGATCACCCGGTTGATGTCCTTGTGCGGGCGGCGCTGCGGCATCGTCATGTTGATGGTGCTCTGTTCCATCAACAGCCACGGCTCGCCGTGCGACCAGGAGCGCACCAGGTCCCCGGCGTACGCCGCGTGCGTCTCACCGTCCGGGCCTTCGCTGTCCAGGTAGTGGTCCACGGACAGCACGTCCAGCGCGTCCGACCAGCTCCACTGCTCGATGTGGTTCCAGGTCGGCAGCATGAAGTTGGTGGTGACCGGCGCCGCGGACCCGGCCGCGCGGATGATGTCCCGCTGCTCGCACATGGCCGCGAGCATCTCGTCGGACATGAACCGCCTGAAGTCCACCACCTGCGTCGGATTGTGCAGGTACTGCGTCGCCCGGGGCGGCAGGATGTCCTCCCACGAGCGGTAATGCTGGCTCCAGAAGGACGTGTACCAGGCCCGGTTGAGCTCCTCCAGCGACGCGTAGCGGTCGCGCAGCCACCGGCGGAACGCGGCCGCCGTGTGCTCGCCCCAGTCGTACGTGCCGTACTCGTTGTGCAGATGCCAGGCGAGCAGGCCTGGATGGCTGCCGTATCGGTCGACCAGCTGCTGCACGATCCGCCGGCACGCCTCCCGGTACGCCGGGGCGGTCACCGCGTAGGTGTCCCGGCTGCCGTGCGTCAGCCTGGTCCCGTCCGGGCCGACCGGCAGCGCGTCCGGATGCGCACGGGAGAACCACGGCGGCGGTGACGCGGTCGGCGTGGCCAGCACGATGCCGATGCCGCCGTCGTGCAGCATCGACACCACCCGGTCCAACCACCCGAAGTCGTACACACCCTCCTCCGGTTCGAGCCGTGCCCAGGAGAAGACGCCGACCGTCGCCGCATTCACCCCGGCCCGGCGCATCAGCTCGACGTCCTGCGCCCACACCTCCTCCGGCCACTGCTCCGGGTTGTAGTCACCGCCGTAGAGCAGCCGGTGGTGGCTGAAGGTCCGAGCGGCATTCGGCACGACGTCACTCCTGTCTGTGGCGTGTCCCCACGATCGTCAACCGTTGGCCGCTCAATCACGCGGGCGACGGTTGACGATAGGGGAAAGGATGGGTGGGGCGGGGGGTCAGCGGCCCTCGGCGTCGAGCCAGTAGCTGCGATCGGGCTTCAGTTCCTCGAGCTCGGCGAAGAGTTCGTCCGGAATCTCCTGCGCCGCCAGCTCCAGCGTCCGACGCAGCTGTTCCGGGCGGGAGGCGCCGACGATGGTCGCATGGATGCGCGGATCTCGCATGCTCAGCTGAAGCGCGGCGGCCGACAGATCGACGCCGCGGCTCGCGCACGCCTCGTCCATCGCCTGCACCGCCTGCACCAGAGGTTCCGGCGCCGCCCGGTAGGCATACGTGAACTCGTGCGTCTCGCGGACGGATCGGGCCAGCATGCCTCCCCCGAAGGGCGCGGCATTGAACACGCCGAGGCCGAGCTCGTGGCACATCTCGAGCAGACTCTCCGCGCTGCGGTCCAGGAGCGTGAACCGGTTGTGCGTCACGACGTAGTCGAAATGCCCGGTTTCGACGAACCGCTCCAACAGGTCGACCGGCCCGCCGGCCACGCCCAGTGAGCCTGCCACACCCTCGTCGCGCAACGCCAGCAGCACCTCCAGCGGTCCACCGGGCTCGGTCGCCTGTTCGAAGGTGATGCGCTCCGGGTCATGCAGGCTCAACAGCGGCAGGTGTTCCAGCCCGAGCCGCTCCAGCGACTCCCGCGCCGAAGCGCGTACTCGCGCGCCGGAGAAGTCGGCGTTGCCGGGACGCGGGTCGACCTTTGTCGCGACCAGTGGCCGGTCGCTGCCCTCGTGCCGCCGCAAGGCCGCTCCCACCCGCAGCTCGCTGCGGCCGTCGGCGCCGTATCCGTTGCTGGTGTCGATGGTGAGGCCGATCCGGAACGCCTCGTCGAGCGTGGCGGCCGCGTCCTCGTCGGTGACCGACCCGTGGCCCAGCTTGGACGTTCCCAGGCACAGCCGGGTCACCTCCACCCCGGTGCGGCCTAGTACGGTGCGTGCGGTCGGTTCGGGTGTCGTCGTCATCCCTTGAGTCCTCCACTGATCAGGTCCATCCGCCAGAATCGTTGTAAGAACAGGATCAGGGCCACCAGCGGAATGATCGACAGCAACGCGCCGACGATGGCCAGCGAGTACAGCGCGGGTTGCCCGGAGCCGTTGGCCAGCAGCGTGTAGAGCCCGACCGTCAGCGGGTATTTACGCTGGTCGGACAGCATGATGAAGGGCAGCAGGAAGTTGTTCCAGATGCCGACGAACTGCAGCATGAAGACCGTCACCATACCGGGGACCATCATCGGCAACGCCACCGATCGGAAGATCCGCCACTCGCTCGCTCCGTCGATCCGGGCCGCCTCCAGTGTCTCGCTCGGTACCGCCCCCGCTGCATATACCCGAGACAGGTAGATGCCGAACGGGGAGATGATCGACGGCAACAGCACCGACCAGTAGGTCCCGGCCAGTCCCAGCTCCGACATGAGCAGGTATTGCGGGATCGCCAGGGTGATGCCGGGCAGCAGCACCCCGCCGAGAATCGCGTAGAAGATCAGGCTCCGGCCGGGGAAGGTGAACTTGGCCAGCCCGTATCCGCACGCGGTCGACACCAGCATCGACAGGAACGCCCCGAGTCCGGCGAAGATCAGGCTGTTGTACGCCCACATCAGGAACTGGCCGTCGCCGTAGGCGAACAGTTCGCGCAGATTGTCCAGCAGCCCGCTGCCGGGCGCGAAGGTGAACGTGGAGAACAGCTCGGAACGCGACTTGGAGGCCGCGGCCAGCACCCACGCCACCGGCAGCAGGCAGTAGACGGCGCCGATGAGCAACACGATCGTCGGCAGCAGCTTGCCGGACGCGCCGACGGCCCGGGAGTCTCCGGCGCGGCCGGCGCGTGACACGGCAGGTCGGGTCAGGGTCGCCATCATCACTCTCCGAACGCGCGTTTCTGGGTGAACCGCAACAGGACGATCGAGACGAGCAGCGTGCCGACGGCGAGCACCACCGACGCCGCCGCGGCCAGCGACAGGTCGTCGCGGAGGAAGGCATCCCGGTAGATCGCCATCAACGGGACCCAGGTATGCGTGATCTCGCTGGTCATCGGGCGCAGTGTGGTGGGCTCGCCGTATAGCTGCAGCGTTCCGATCAACGCGAACAGACCCGTCAGCACCAGCGCCGGCACCACCAGCGGAACCTTGATCCGCAGCGCGATCTGCAGCTCGTTCGCCCCGTCGATCCGCGCCGACTCGTACAGCTCCTTCGGGATGCTGCGCAGCGAGGTGTAGATGATGATCATGTTGAACCCGACACCGCTCCAGATCGCGATGTTCGCCACCGAGACGAACAACGTCGATCCGTTCAGGAACGGGATCACGCCGAAGCCCAACGCCTCGGATACATCGCTGATCGGGCTGGTCGCCGGCAGGTAGAGGAACCCCCACAGCAGGGTCGCGATGACACCGGGCACGGCGTACGGGATGAAGATCGCCGTCCGGGAGAACCGCGCCAGTCGAGCCACCCCGGAGTCGAGCAGCAACGCGAAGGTCAGCGCCAGGCCGAGCGTGATCGGCACCGCGATCAGGCCGTACACCGCCAGCCGGAGGAAGCCGGCGAGAAAATCACCGTCGGTCAGCGCCTTCGCGTAGTTGTCGAACCCGACGAACACCTCCTCCCGCCGTCCGAGCGCGGCTCCGCCCGCCACGCGCAGACCGCGGAAGCTCAGGTATATCGCGTAGACGATCGGGATCAGCAGGAACGCGACGTACAGCAGAACCCCGGGTGTGACGAACGCGTACGGTGCGATCCGGCGCTGCCGGCGGGGCTTGGTCACTCGTCGCGGGACGCCGGTCTGCACCGATGGCGCCGCGTCGGTCGTGGTGGGATCCATCCGAGCGGCCTCCGCGTCACTCGTTGCTCAGCGAGAAGCCCGTCTCGCGCATGTCGTCCACGACCACCTGCTGCGTCTCGGCTAGGGCGTCGACCAGCGGCGTGCCATCGGTGACCGCGCTGTTGAACGCGTCCTGGAACGCGCTGTCGGCGACGTTCACGTTCGGCCCCCAGCTGATCTCATCGACCGTGCTGGATGCGATCTCGGCCGCGATCTCCCAGTACTCGTCCTGGCCCTGCATCAATTCCGGCGGATCGCTCTGCAGGGTGGCCTCCTGACCCAGCAGCGACGCCGGATACTGACCGGTCTCGATCTGGACCTCGGCGCCTTCCTGGCTGGAGTTGATCCAGGCGGCGAACTCGGCGGCCTGCTCGGGGTATTCCGCCGACGTGGTGACCACGACGGCCGAACCGCCCTGGAAGGCCACGTTGGGATTGCCGTCCTCCCACTGTGGGAGCGGCGCGAGCCGCCAGTCCCCCGCCTGATCCGGGGCGACGCCATGGATGACGCCGGGTGCCCAGAGCGCCGCCGGCCAGGCCAGGACGTTGCCGTCGTTGAGCTCGGCGTTCCACTCCGGCGTCAGGATCGGGCCGGTATCGACCAGGTCCTCGTCCGCCAGGTTCTGCCAGTACTCGGCGACCTCCCGCGAGGTCGCGTCGTCGATGTTGACCGTCCACGTCTCGCCGTCGACCTCCCACCACACCGAGCCGGCCTGCCGGGCGAGGCCGGCGAACCAGCCGAACTGGTCCGGCGCGAACGTCGAGATGTAGGCGTCCGGATCGGCGGCGCGCACGTCGGCGGCCGCCTGGGCGTACTCCTCCCACGTCGTCGGGAGGTCGACGCCGAGCTCGTCGAAGCGCGCCGCGTTGTAGATCAGCGCCATCGGACCTACGTCCTGCGGAACGCCGTACACCTGATCGTTGAAGGTCACCTGGCTCCACACGCCCTCGTTGAACGAGTCGGAGAGATCACCCACATGGTCGGTGATGTCCATGGCCACGTCGGCGACGATCATCGCCGGCAGCGACTGGTACTCGACCAGTGCGACGTCCGGAGCCTCATCGGCGCGGCTCGACGTGACCAGCTTCGCCGAGGAGTCCGACGGTCCGCCCGCGTCGGTACGCCGGACCTGCACGTCCGGGTGTGCGGAGTTCCAGGCCTCGACCAGTCCGTCCTGCGAGGTGCCCCACGCCCAATAGTCCAGCGTGATCGGACCGTCCGGTTGAGCGGCCTCGTCCGAGTCGTCCTCGGACGCGCACGCCACCATGGTCGCCGCCAGCGCGGCGAGTCCGACTACGGTCGTGATCCTCGTACGCATGTCACATCTCCTTCGACGCGGGTCCAACGGACCGGCTAGCGGACAGCCGGCACACGATGTAAAGCGCTTCTACTATCAATTCAGCACATAAGAGCACTTGATCGAACGTCGTGTCAATGACACAGGTAACGGCCTTAACCATCGGAGGCATGTGGCGTCGGTAGGCGTTGAAGCGCTTTTTACGTACACTGTGGTTCACACAGCGAACCGCCGGCCGGGGTGGGAGATCAGCTCAGATGGCAACGATGCAGGACGTCGCGCGACGGGCGAACGTCTCGTTGAGCACGGTGTCGAACGCGCTCAACAACACCCGTCCGGTGGCGGCCGCCACCCGTGCTCGCATCGAACGAGCCATCGACGAGCTCGGATACCGCCGCAACGTGCTGGCCCGCGGGCTGGCCAGCCGAAACTCACGCATCGTCGCGCTGCTCTTCCCGGCCATGGAGAACCGCCTGGCCGGTACCGCGCTGACCTTCGTCACCAGCGCGGCCGACGAGGCCCGCGCGCACGGTTACCACCTCGTGCTGTGGCCGCTCGCCGACGACGCGGACGCGATCCAGGAGCTCGTCGACCAAGGGCTGGTGGAGGGCGTCGTCGTGATGGAGGTCGGCCTCCGCGACCCCCGGGTCGACGTCCTGGCCGGTTCCGGGCTGCCGTTCACGATGATCGGCCGTACCGAGCATCCCGGCGAGCTCGACTATGCCGACATCGACTTCGACGCGACGCTCGACACCGCCGTCGGGCATCTGCGCTCGCTCGGCCACAGCAGGATCGCCCTGATCAATGGCCCCGAATCGAGCGTGGAGCTGGCCTACGGCCCGGTGGTCCGGATCGAGCAGGCGTACCGGCGAGCGATGAGCGACCACCGCCTGGACGGTGTCGTCGTCCATTCCGAGCGGACGGTGCCGGCCGGCCGGATCGCCGCGGGCCAGGTGGTTGTCGCCGCGCCGGACACGACGGCGATCATCGTCAACAACGAACACGCCGCCGCCGGCGTGGTCACCGGACTCACCGACGCGGGCCGCTCTGTGCCAGCCGACGTCTCTGTCATCTCATTGCTGTCCTCGCCGGAGATGGCCGCGATGTGCAGCCCGCGGCTGACGACGCTGGACTCCCCCGGCGACGCGCTCGGGCGGGCCGGTGTGCGGGCGCTGGTCGCCAGAATCGAGAAGAAGGCGCCGACGTCACAGGTTCTGCTGCCCTGCACGCTCCATGCCGGCGATTCCGTCGCGCTCGCCCGCGGCGCCGGCGTGACCGACGGCGATACGGCCCGGTAACGACCATGGACGTCGGCGTTTTGGGAGGGCTCCCACAGCTGTGGCACGCTAATATCCGTCTGACGCCGACACCGTCGTCGACTCGAGCGGCGAGCATCACCCCGACCACCCCTTGACGCATGTGAGGAGCACATGAACACGACCGCGAACAATGGCCGGGAGTTCCCCGAGGGCTTCACCTGGGGGTCGGCGACGGCGTCCTACCAGATCGAAGGTGCGGCCACCGAGGGCGGCCGCGGCCCGTCGATCTGGGACACCTTCTCGCACACGCCGGGCAAGACCCTGAATGGAGACACCGGCGACGTCGCCTGCGACCACTACCACCGGTGGGAGGAGGATCTGGGGCACATCGCCGACCTCGGCCTGGACGCGTACCGCTTCTCCATCGCATGGCCGCGCGTCCAGCCCGGCGGCCGCGGTCCGCTCAACCCGGAAGGCGTGGCCTTCTACTCCCGGCTCGTCGACGGGTTGCTGGAGCGCGGGGTCAAACCGGTCGCGACCCTGTACCACTGGGATCTCCCGCAGGAACTCGAGGACGCGGGCGGCTGGCCCGTCCGTGACACCGCCTACCGATTCGCCGAGTACGCCGAGTTGATGGCCCGGGAGCTGGGTGACCGGGTGGACGTGTGGACCACCTTGAACGAACCCTGGTGCTCGGCGTATCTCGGCTATGCGTCCGGGGTGCACGCGCCGGGACGCACCGAGCCCGCC
This sequence comes from Phytoactinopolyspora halotolerans, assembly GCF_010550675.1. GTDB lineage: Bacteria > Actinomycetota > Actinomycetes > Jiangellales > Jiangellaceae > Phytoactinopolyspora > Phytoactinopolyspora halotolerans. The sequence goes on from NZ_JAAGOA010000009.1 coordinate 187,855, forward strand.
GCCGCGCTCGCCGCCGTGCACCACCTCAACCTGGCGCACGGGCTCGGCGGCCGTGCCATCCGCTCGGTGCTTCCAGACGCCAAGGTCTCGGTCACGCTCAACTTCCACGTCGCGCGTCCGGTGGACCCTGCCAGCCAGGCGGATCAGGACGCCGTGCGACGGGTCGACGCGCTGGCCAACCGCGCGTTCCTGGGTCCGCTGCTGGAGGGCGCCTACCCGGAGGACCTGCTGAGGGACACGGCGTCGGTGACGGACTGGTCGTTCGTGCAGGACGGCGACGCCGCGTTGATCCGGATCCCGCTGGACGTGCTGGGAGTGAACTACTACTCGACCGCGCTGGTGCGCACGTGGGACGGCACCGGCGACCGCAGCTCCGCCGACGGGCACGGTGACGCCGCCGGCTCGCCGTGGGTCGGCGCCGACGACGTCGAGTTCGTCCGTCCCCCTGGGCCGTACACCGCGATGGGCTGGAACATCGACCCGTCCGGAATGACCGAGACGCTGCTCCGCCTGCACCGCGATTACCCGGACGTGCCGTTGATGGTGACCGAGAACGGCGCCGCGTTCGAGGACACCGTGGCCGAGGACGGCGCCATCCACGATGACCGGCGGATCGCCTACCTGCATGACCACATCGACGCGGTCGGCCAGGCGATCGATGCCGGCGCGGATGTGCGCGGCTACTTCGCCTGGTCGCTGATGGACAACTTCGAGTGGTCCTACGGTTACGACCGTCGTTTCGGCATCATCCGGGTCGACTACAAGACCGGCGAACGCACCTGGAAGGACTCGGCGCACTGGTACCGGGATCTGGTCTCCGGCAACCGGCTGCCCGAAACCGGTACGGGTACCGGCACCTGATCCAGCAGCGGCACCTGATCCACCAGCGGCACCCGGAACCGGGGCGTCGATCCCGGGCACGGCGGCGTCACGGCAACATCACGACGGCATTACAGTAGTCCCGATGCCGTGGAACAACCTCACTCTCACCAACGTGCGCGCGTCCGAGTTCCGGGTGCCGCTCGCCCGGCGCTCGGAATCACGACCGGACGCGCGCAACGTCCTGATCACCATCGACGCAGCGGGTCGCCGGCACGCGGCCCGTGGGTGGGGTGAGGGGCTCCCGCGTGGCCGCGCCGTCACCGGGGACACGTCATCCGGCTCCTGGCGGTTCCTGGAGGCCGCGCTCGAGCGGATCGAGGGTCGCACCCTTCGCCGCCGCCCCGCAGCCGCGCGCGCCGACATCGAGGTGCTGATGACCGAGCTCCGGGAGCTCGCCGTCGAGACCGCTCGGACGCGATCGACACGGGCGCGATCGAGTCGTACCGGGGACGACGCGGGGCCGATCCCCTACCGCGGCATGCTGGCCGGCCTGGAGTGGGCACTGGTGGACACCGCCGCCCGAGCCGCGGACGTCACCGTCGCCGAGCTGCTCGGTGGCTCTCGCGCGCCGGTGCGCACCTGCGCCATCGTCGACGTGCGCGGAACGCGTGCCGGCGTCCGGCGCCGTCTCGCCCGGGCCGCGGGCACGGCCGCGATCAAGCTGGTCGGTGCCACCGGTGATGACGCGGTGCTGGAGGCGGCCCTTCGCGCGGCCGATGCCACGGGCGCGGGCACGCCGCTGTGGCTGGAACCGGCAACGCGGGGCGCCCGAGCGGATCAGGTGGACACGGTCAAGCTGGCACGCGCCCTGGCCGATCGGATCGCGGCCGGCGAGCTGCCGCGCGGCCTCATCCTCCAGTTGCCGGCCGGCGCGGATGCCCTGGACGAGTTCCTGGCCGCCCAAGCCGCCGTCGGCGCCGCGGACGCCGACGGCGCCGGCCTGCAGCTCGTGGCAGACGTGGCGTCAGCGGCCGACGCCACCGCCGCGGCGGAGCACGGCCTCAGGGCGGTGCACCTCGATCCGCAACGCCTCGGCGGCCCGTCCGCGGTGCTGACGCTCGTTCGTGACCTGAGTCTCCGGCCCGCGCTCTCCGTCGACGCACAGGCGTCCGACGTCAGCGCCCGCGCGCTCATCGAACTGGCCGCCGCGCTCCCGCACGTCACGTACTGCGCCATCCCGGTCACACCGGCGTCGGCCGGGAAGGCGACCCGGGTCGGCCTGAACCCGCCGCTGACGGTGGATGCGGACGGCACGGCCACGCCGGGATCAGGACCCGGACTGGGCGGCATCCCCGTGCTGACGCCGGCGGTCTCCTACCTGACCCGGCACGCGGACGGCCCGAACACACCCGCGCGTACGGTGACGTACGAAGGTCTGCCGGCCAACTCGTACGACGTCACGCCGCTGCTGCCGTTCGCCACCGCCGACGGGGAGATCAAGTTCCCCAGTCCGCTGATCGAGCGCGCGGCGCTCTGCCGCGGACTGAACACCGTCCGGCTCTCCCGCCGGACTCTGCTCGTCGACCATCCCGAGCTGGGCTCGCCGTTGTGTTTCACGCCGAGCAAGTCGGCCTGGACCGGGACGCCGGCGCACCGGCTCAGCGTCGATAAGGAGCTGACCCGGGCCATGTTGACCGACGCCGGGGTGCCGGTGCCGCAGGGGCGCGCGTTCGGTCCCGAGCAGATCGAGGAGGCGGTCGCCTACGCCTCCTCGCTGGGCACCCCTGCGGTGGTGAAGCCGCGCAACGGCATCCACGGCACCGGCGTCTCCACCGATCTCCGGACCGAGGAGGAAGTCCGCGCCGCCATCGCCAGCCTGGATGCCACGTCGTTCGGCGGCCGGCCTTTCATCGTCGAGACCTACATACCCGGTGACGACTATCGGCTGCTCGTGGTCGGCGACCGGGTGGTCTCGGTGGTGCTGAAGAAGCCGGCGTCGGTGCTCGGGGATGGTTCGGCCACCGTGACGGAGCTGGTCCTGGAGAAGAACCGCCGGCGGTTGGAGAATCCGCATACCCGCAGCTGTCTGCTCGCCTTCGACGACAATGCCAGGTACTGGCTCGGCCGGCAGGGACTCACCCCCGACAGCGTGCCCGCCGACGGTCAACTGGTCCGGCTGGGAAGTGCAGGGAACATCGCCGCCGGCGGTGACAGCATCGAGGTACTGGATGACACCCATCCCAGCCTGCTCGATCTCGCGGTGCGGGCGGTACAGGCCATCCCCGGGCTGGATCACGCCGGGATCGACCTCATGGGCGACCACCGACTGGGCGTGGATGCTCATCCGGCGGCCATCATCGAGGTCAACGGCAATCCGGCGACCAGCTTCAACCACTTCCCGCTGGCCGGGACACCTCGCGACGTCTCCAGCGATCTCGTCCTCCGCAGCTGCGACCTGGCGGGATTCGACCCGGGTCCGGTGCGGGATCGGCTGACCGTGCGGATCACCGTGGAGGGCCGCGTGCAAAGCGTCGGCTACCGGCAGTGGTTCGCCAGCCAGGCGCAGACCCGCAAGGTGACCGGATGGGTCCGGAACCGGCCGGAAGGCGGCGTCGAGGCGGTGGTCCGGGGCCCCGCGGACGACGTGTGGGTGCTCGCCTCGTGCGCGGTCATCGGGCCACGGAAGGCGAATGTCACCAGCGTCAACACGGTGCACGTCGCCGAACCGGACGGTGAGGTGCACGCGGGAGAGTTTCAGATCCGCGAATGAACGACCATTCCAGCCCCAGCGAACCACGGATGAGCCGTATGTCTTCCACCATTGCCGGCCTCGGGCAGTTCCTCGCCGACCGTGTGCCGCGTGCCGCCGGTCTCTCCTCAGCCGTGTTCGAGCACGCCGCACACCAACGCGGCCTGCCCACCCGACGGCTCGACCGCAACCTGCTCGTCGTCGAGCTGCCCAGCGGGCACACGATTCCGTTCCATGGCCTGAACGGACCGGACACGAGTGAGACCGGCCGGTTGATGCGCAGCTGCCCGGACGCGCTACGCGGACTGCTCCACACCCGTGGCGTGCCCGTTGCCGCGCACGCCACATTCGCCCCGACCCAGCGGAATCAGGCGGAACGCTACGCGGAGCGGATCGGCGCGCCGGTCACTGTGTCGCCGGCGCGCATGGCTCCCGGGCGCGGGCGTACGTCCGGCGTCCAGGGTGATCCCGCGTTCCGGGCCGCGTGGCGCAACGCCGTCGACGCCTACCGGCGCAGCGCCGGCGGGGCTGTCCTGGTCGAGGAACACGTGCCCGGCACCCGTCTGCACCTGTTCGTCGTCGACGAGCGGGTGGTCGCCGGCACGCGCATCGGCGACGGCGGCGACATCGGCACGGCGCTCCTCGCCCGCGACCATCCGATCCGCGCCGTTGGTACGGACCTCGTCGATATCACTGATCGGCTCGATCCGGGGCTGGGTCGCCTCGCGGTCCGGGCCGTGGCGGCTCTTCCCGGCCTCGCCTACGCCGGCGTGGACGTGCTGGTGTCGGATGCCGCCTCCGGCGACGAGCCCGGCGACCAGCCCCGCCCCGAACCCGGCGCACGCGGCGATGGTCTCGTCATTCACGTCGATTGTTCCCCCGAACCGGTCGCGCTCTTCCCCACGCACGGCGCGGCGCACGACATCGCCGATGCCGTCATCGAGCACTATGTGCGAGCGCCGCGCTGGGCGAAAGCTCGCGCGATATCGCACCGGTCGCGGCAGCCAGATGGCCGCCAGATCGATGGCGCCGCGCTGGAACCACTGCTCCGGCACCGTTTGTGAGCGTATCGTTATCACAATGCGCAGCACGGCCACGACGATCGATCGCGCCTACGCCCTGGAATTCCGGGTGCCTTCGTCACATGCACCACGGACACGCCGACCTTACGCACATAACACGGTATTTCACCTCGAGTCGGGCGACGAACCGCCCATCACGGGTGCGGGCGAGGCGGCCCCATATCGGCCCGTCTTCTCGCACCACTCGTCGGCACAGCCGGCCGCGTTCGTCGACGTCGCCGTCGAGCACCTCAACGGCGCGCGCATCCGGCGACGACCCAGGCAGGCCATCGCTGATATCCGCACCATCACGCACCAGCTTGCGGCTCTCGCTGATGAGGCGAGTGACCCGGCTGAATCGGCGCCGCCGGCCGGTGTGCTGGCGGGTGTCGAGGCGGCGCTGCTCGACCTCGCTGCCCGGGCGGCGAAGACCACCACGGCCTCGCTGCTGGGCGGTCGCCGGCAGCCGGTCTCCACGTATCGCATGGTCGACGCCGAGCGGCTCATCCAGGCGCCGGAGTCGACGCGAGCAATTCGTGAGCGAGGCCCTGGGGTAAAAGTCACCGGCGTCGCCGACCGGGAGACAGCACTGACCGTGACCTCGGAACTGGCCGAAGTCACGCGCACCGGGTCGACCGTCTGGTTGGAGCTGACCGCCGTTCTGCAGCCGGCGGAGATCGAGAAACTGGCGGAAGAACTCGCGCACCAGGTCAACGCGGGGGAACTCGGGCCTCAGCTGGTGGTCGAGCTGCCGGCCGGCACCGAGGACACCGACATCGTCGACGTGCAGTCTCAGCTGGACGTGCTCGCGCCGGGCCCGGGCGGCCACGCCGGCGTCCTGGTGATGCCGCAGGCAGGCTCGATACCTCAACTGCACGATCTCGCCGCCCGCGGCGCGCGGGCGGTATGCGTGGATCCGTTCCGCCTCGGCGGCATGCTGACCGTGTGCTCGCACCTTGGTCGCCTTCCCGGTAACCCGCGCAGGCGCCGCATGGGCCTGTCGGTTCCACCGGAGGTGTCGGCCATCGGTGTCCGTGCCGCCGCCGAGCTCGCCGCCGCACTCCCCCGGCTCGACTATTTCTGTGTGCCGACGGCCGACGCCGAACGCGCCCAGATCCAGCCGGCGGAGACCGACGACGAGAACGGACGGCTCGCCGCGCCCGCCGGGCACGGCATCGGCGCCGCTCCGGATTATGCCCGGGTGGTGCGGCACCTCACGCGGCAGGTCGACGCCTCTCCGGCGACGACCACACGCCCCACGTATGAGGGCATGCCGCTGAACAGCTTCGACAACGATGCCCTCGCACCGTTCTTCTCCGCCCGCGGCAAGCTCAACTCCGCCAGCGTTCTGCTCGAACGCGCCGCCCTCACCCGCGGCTTGAACACCACCCGCACGTCGCGCGCGTTCTTCTTCGCCGAGCACGACGACCTCGACCGGCCGCTGTTCTTCACCCCGAACAACACCTCGTGGTCCACCCTGCCGCCGCACCGGTTGACCGCGGACAAGGAGCTGACCCGCCGTATCTTGCTCGACCACGGCGTGCCCGCTCCCCGGGGCGCGGCCTTCGATCCCGGGCAGGTCGACGAGGCCGTCGCCTTCGCCGCCTCGCTCGATGCCGCCGTCGTCGTCAAACCCAAGAAGGCCAGTCACGGCGACGGAGTGTCGACCGATCTGCGATCCGCGCACCAGATCCGCCGTGCCATCGAATCCCTGGACGCGGCCGGATTCGGTGATCGCCAGTTCCTGGTCGAAGAACACGTTCCGGGCAACGACTACCGCTTCCTGGTGGTCGGCGACCGGGTCGTCTCGGTGGTGCTGAAGCGGCCGGCGGCCGTGGTCGGTGACGGGAGATCGACCATCACCGAACTGGTGCTGCAGAAGAACCGCTGGCGGCTGGAGAACCCGCACGCTCGAGGGTGCCTGCTGGAGTTCGGCCCGGACGCCATGGCGTGGCTGTCCCGCCAGGACCTGACGCCGCAGAGCGTGCTGGAAGCCGGCCGCACCGTTCGCGTCGGGAGCGCCGGCAACATCGCGACCGGCGGCGAGAGCATCGAGGTGCTCGACGAGACCCACCCGAGCCTGCTGGATCTCGCGGTTCGCAGCGTGCGGACGTTCCCTGGGCTCGATCACGCCGGCATCGACATGATGGGCGACCACCGGTTGGGCCCCGACCGACACGTGGCCGCGATCCTGGAGATCAACTCGATGCCGGCGACGAGCTTGAACCACTTCCCCATGTTCGGTACGCCGCGCGATGTCTCCAGCGACATCGTGCTGCGCAGCTGCGCGCTCGAGGGCTTCCATCCCCCTGCCACGAGTGATCGTCTCTCGGTACGCATGCTGATCGAGGGCCGTGTACGCGGCGTCGGCTATCGGCAGTGGTTCGCCGAGCTCGCCGCCGCCCGCGGCGTCGCCGGATCGATCCGCAATCTGTCCACCGGCCCGGTCGAGGCATACGTGTCCGGAAAGTCACTCGACGTGTGGGTCGTCGTCTCGGGCGCCTTCCTCGGCCCGCGCAACGCGATGGTCCACCGGATCTCGACCACGCACGTCGACGAGGTCCATACCACCGGTCGATTCGAGGTACACCGATGAGCGCGCCGTCGATCGAACAGTTCGTGCACGACAACGTCCCGGGCCGGTGTTCGCTGGCGTCCGCGCTCATCGAGCATGCCCTGATCAACCGCGGGTACGAGGTGCAGCGGTACAACCAGAACGTGGTGACGGTGCCTCACCCGTCAGGGTTGATCGCGTTCGACCACCTCAACGGTCCCGACTCCAGCGTGGTGGCGCGCTCGGTTCGCGCGCTCCGGGACGTGCAGCAGCTCGTCCTCGCCCGCGCCGGCGTGCCGGTACCTGCGTGGGCCACGTTCTCCGCCGGGCAAACAGAGCAGGCCGCCCATTTCGCCGCCACGGAGCTCGGCTGGCCCGTCGCCGTCCGGCCGGCCCGCCTCGCGCCGCCGAAAGGCGCGAGCGATCGGGTCAGCACGGACGAGGAGTTCGACGCCGCCTGGCGACGAGCCATGGCCGCCTACGACGGCCGCACCCGGCGACGCGTCGTCATCGTCGAGGAAGCCGCCCTCGGAGCCCGGGTCCACGTCTTCGTGGTCCGCTCTTCAGTCGTCGCCGCCACTCAGGTCGTGCCCGCGCACGTCGTCGGTGACGGCCAGGCCAGCGTCGCGGAGCTCATCGACCGCAGAAACGTCCAGCGGGCCCGGAACCCGTTCCTGCGGCGGCATCCGGTACCACGACGTCTTCGCCGGCTGGACGCGCTCCAGGCGGCGGGGCGTGCGCTGACCGACGTCCCCGCGGCCGGCGAACGGGTCGAACTCGGCACCAGTCCCACCGTGGTCTCCGGCGGCGACCTGGTGGATGTCACCGAGCAGCTGCCGCCGCACCAGCGCGAACTCGCCGTCCGCGCGGTGTCGGTGCTGCCCGGGCTGGAGTATGCGGCCGTGGACATCGTGGACGCGGGCGCCGACCGCTGCGTGGTGACTCGAGTGGACGGCTTCCCCCAACCATGGGCGCACTTTCCGTCCGTCGGTGCGCCGCGCGATGTGGCCGGAGCGATCGTCGAACATTACCTGGGCGCGCCGCGCTGGATCGCCACCAGGCAGACGGCCACAACGCCCCCCGCCGACGGCTCGCTACGCGTCGAACCCTTGCTGTTGTCGTCCGCGCCCGGATAGATCACCGAATGCAGTAGGCGGATCGCCGCCCCGCCGGTATGGTGACGCTCGTGCCCAGCAGCATCGAGATCGCGCGGGTCCGAGCCATCGAACTCCGTGTCCCCTCGTCCAAGGGGTCCCGGCCCGGTGACGGATACGCTCACAACGTCGTCATCACCCTCGACGCCACCGTCGACGGCCGGGCCGTCGGCGGGGCCGGGGAAGCGTGCCCGCGTGGCCGCACACTGACCGGCGACACCGGCCGCGGGTCCTGGCGCTTCCTCTCCGCCGCGCTCAAACGGTTACACGGGGCGCGCGTGCGTACCGACCCGGGTGCCGTCTCCGCCGACGTCTCGCAGCTGATCGCCGATCTGCGGGCGCTGGCCCGCCGCATGGTGAAGGTCGCCATGCCGGGTGAGCCGTACCGGGGCACCATGGCGGGCCTCGAGGCGGCGCTGCTCGACCTGGTCAGCACGGCGGAAGGGGTGCCGCTCGCCCACGTGCTGGGAGGCAAGCGGAGCCCGCTCGACATCGTCGGGGTGGTCGCCGCCCGGAGTATCTCCCAGGCAGAGCAGCGGATCGCACCCCACGTCGGACGGACGACGGTCAAGCTGATCGATCTACCCGACCGCACGACTGCCCTGGACGTGGTCTCGGCCGTCGGCTCCGTGGCCGGTCCGGGCGTGCCCGTCTGGCTGGAATTCGCCGCCGAACTCGAACGTGCGGAAACCGACAAGCTCGTCGAGGCCCTCGCTGACCGTATCGGCAGCGGTGCGCTACCGCCGCATGTGCTGGTACGGCCGTTCGTCACCGCCGACCATGCGACGCTGGCCGAACTGCAGCGATACGCAGACGTGCTGGCGCCACCGAAGCACGACCGGCCGGGGATCGTGGTCCTGACCGGTGCCGCATCGGTCGAGGACATACGTGCGGCAGTGCTCGGCGGCGTGCGCGGTGTCGAGCTCAACCCGGGTCGGCTCGGCGGTGTGCTCCCCGCCTTGGACCTCGCGCGTTCGCTCGACACCGGCGGGAGGATCCGGGTGGCGGTCTCCGCCGATCCGCACGCCTCCGCCGTCGGCACCCGTGCGGCGGCGGAGCTCGCGGCCGCACTCCCCCGCCTCGACTACCTGGCGTTGCCCGACGCCTCGATCGCCGGCACCGTCCAGACCGACCCCGAGCTGAGCCTCGACGATCGTCACCGTCTCCTTCCCGGCGAGCGAAGCGGTATCGGCGGACGCGTCGTCCTGGCACCGGCCGTGCATCACCAGACTCGGTACGCGACCGGGTCAGGCTCCGCCGCCCCGGCGCCGACGTACCAGGGGATGGCGGCCAACGAGTTCGATCTAGACACGATGATGCAGTTCGAGTTCTCAGACGGTACCGTCGATACCGCAAACCCGCTGCTCAGCCGCGCAGCATTGGCATTCGGGCTGAACACGACCCGGCTCGCCCGCAGCGTTGTGCTGGCACACCATCCGCAGCTCGCCGAGCCGATCGGTTTCGCCAGCCGCCGTTCCACCTGGACCGGGCTGTCCACCCGCGCCGTCGTCGACAAGAAGGACCTGACCAAGAAGGTCCTCGGCGCCGCCGGCGTCGCCGTACCGCGGGGCGAGGTGTTCAAACCCAGGCAGGTCGAGCGGGCCGTGCGGTATGCCCTGTCGCTCGGCGCGCCGGTGGTCGTCAAGCCCCGCGGTGGATCCCACGGCAGGGGTGTGACGACCGACCTGCGCGACGAGAGCGACATCCGCAACGCCATCGCCATGCTGGCCGGCGCCTCGTCTGCCCGCAGCCCGTTCGTGGTCGAGGAACACGTCACCGGCGAGGACTACCGGTTTCTGGTCGTCGGCGATCGCGTCGTCTCGGTGGTGCTGCGCCGACCCGCATCCGTCGAGGGCGACGGCAGGTCCTCGGTGCTTGATCTGGTCATCCAGAAGAACCAGCACCGGCTCGCGAACCCGCAGATGCACGGCTCATTGATCGAGCTGGGCGACAATGCCCGCTACTGGCTCGGTAAACAGGGCATGACGGTGGACAGCGTGCCCGGCGCCGGGCAGCTCGTGCAGCTGGGCAGCGCGGGCAACATCGCCAACGGCGGGGACAGCGTCGAAGTCTTGGACGAGACACACCCCAGCCTGCTCGACCTCGCCGTCCGCGCCACCTTGGCGGTGCCCGGCCTCGACTATTCCGGCGTCGACCTCATCGGCGACCACCGGCGTCCGGTCGACGAGCACCGCGCCGTCGTCATCGAGGTGAACTCCAACCCGGGCACCGACCTGAACCACTTCCCCATGTTCGGCACCCCGCGCGACGTCTCCACCGAGCTGGTTCTGCGCCAGTGTGAGCTTGCCGGCTACCGGCCGGCACAGATCCTCGACGAGCTCAACGTCCGGATCGAGATCTCCGGGCGGGTCCAGGGCGTCGGCTACCGGAACTGGTTCGAGCAGCTCGCGACCGGCCGAAACGTCGCCGGTACCATATGCAACCTTCCGTCGGGGCAGGTCGAGGCCTATGTCACCGGACGGCTGGACGACGTGTGGCTGGTCGTGTCGAAGGCGATCGACGGGCCGCCGCGGGCCCGGCCATACCGGGTGGTGACCACCCACGTCGGCGCTGTCACCCCCACCGACCGGTTCGAGGTGCGTTGATGACCACCCAGATGCAGGAGTTCCAGCGGTTCCTGGCGGAGAACGTCCCGCACCGGTGCAGCCAGACCTCGGCGATGATCGAGTTCGCCGCGCAGTGTCGCGGGCTGGAGACCGACCGGTACGACAAGAGGATTCTCCTGGTCACCTTCCCCGAGGCGACGGTGCCGTTCGTCGGCCTGAACGGACCTGACACCTCTCGCATCGGCCATCTGCTGTGCACCTACGCGGACGAGCAGCGGCAGCTGTGGAAGAAGCAGGGGCTCCGCACCGCCCGGTATGGGGTCTTCGCCACGAGCCAGCCCACCCGGGCCGAGCGGTTCGCGGCGAATCTGGGGTGGCCGGTGACGGTCCGTCCGGCACGTTTCGATGGCGCGGACGGGGTGACCACGCACGTCCGTTCCGCCGAGGAGTTCCGGGCGGCATGGCAACACGCCCGGGACGCATACGTCGATCACGTCGGTACCAAACGGATCCTGGTCGAGCAGCGGCCGGCCGGCGAGGCGCTCAGCTTCTATGTGGTGAGTGGCCGCGTCGTCGCCGCCACGCACCGACCGTCTCCCGAGGTCGCCGTCGACGTCACGGAAGAGGTGGACCCCCGGCTGGCGACCGTCGCGATCGACGCGGTCGACGCCCTACCTGGGCTTGTCCACGCCGAGGTGACCCTGATCGCTCCGCCGCCCGCGGTCGGATCCGCCGCAGCCGGTCCCGGATCCGATCCCGCGGCTGACGCCGCGGAAGTGCCCGAGGACGAGCCGTTCTACGTGCTCTACGGCGTGGACTGTCTTCAGGCGCCCGCCGGTCAGTTCCCGACCGAGGGGCAGCCCCGGGACATCGGCGGCGCGATCATCGACCATTACCTCAGCGCGCCGCGCTGGCGGATTCCGCGCACCATACCGCACCAGCCGATCACCGCGGGTCGACCGGCACCTGGCTGGATCGTCCCCGCCGGTGCTTAGGCGAGGCCGAGGTCGACCTTCATGGAATGCGAGTTCGGGGCGCTATAGCCCACCGAACCCGCATCCCATAGCGGCCATGCTCAGTGGATGCCGCACTCCGTCTTGGCCTTGCCCGCCCAGCGGCCCGCCCGCGGATCCTCTCCGTCCGACACGGGTTGCGTGCACGGCTCGCATCCGATGGAGGCGTAGCCGAGCTGCTGCAGCGGATTGACCAGGATGTCGTGCTCGGCGATGTAGTCGTCCACCTGCTCGTCCGACCAGGTCGCCAGCGGATTCACCTTGACCTTCTTGCGCCGCGGGTCCCAGCCGACCACCGGAGCCGCGGCACGGCCCGGGTTCTCCGCCCGCCGCACCCCGCTGGCCCACGCGGTATACGGGCGGATCGCGCGGTCCAGCGGGAACACCTTGCGCATCGCGCAGCACAGGTCCGGGTACGTCTCGTACAGCTTGCCGTAGCTGGCCTCGTGCTCGGGGACCGTCAGCGGATGCCCGACCGTCTCGACGGTGATGTCGTAGGCCGAGGCGATGGCGTCTCGGGTCCCGATCGTCTCAGCGAAGTGGTAGCCCGTGTCCAGGAACAGCACGCGGATGCCGGGTACCGCCTGTGACGCCACGTGGCAGAGCACGCCGTCGGCCATCGAGGCGGTGAGCACGAACGCGTCCCCGAACGTCTCGTGTGCCCAGCGGACCACGTCCTGTGCCGGCGCGTCCTCGAGATCGCGCCCGGCCGTTGTGGCCATCCGCTGGAGTTCGTCGGTGGGAATGCGGGTCGTCATCTACTGCCTCCATCGAGATCCACATGCTGCAGGATCAGGCCAAGCTTGCGGAGCGCATCTGCGACGTCGGCCAGTGTCCGGTCCACGCGCTCAATCCATAGTCGGCCACGAGTGTGGTCGAACACAATCTCTGACACCGTCGTCGCACCGATCGCTACCCGCAGACCGCCGATCCATTCACCGTCCTGCTGGTGGATCCGAACCGGCTGGCCGAGCTGGAAGGTCCGGCCCAGGACGGCGTCGTCGGACGGCACCAGGCCGCGCAGGTCCTGGGCGAGCATCCGGTAGACCTTCCGGCCCTGGCCCATGGTCAACGGTGTGCCGTCCGGGCGCCGCGCCAGGAAGGTGAAGATGGTCGGCAGATCGTCGAGGCCGCGCGTGTCCGGCTGGGGAATCGCCGTGTACGGACTCTCCACCAGGCTGATCTGGGGTGTGTCCTCGAGGATCTTCCGCAGCCCCGCGACCAGCAGACGCAGAACCTCGTCCCGGATCTCCGGCGAAGCGTTGTGGAACGAACGCATCTCCGCGAGCGCCGCTTCCCACCGCAGCAGCAATCCGGCGTTGGGCCCGCGTCGCGCGACCGCGCGTAGGTCACTCAGCGCCTCCGGCACGTCAGCGCGGGTCAGATAGTCCGCCATGCCGGCCGGGAGGTCCCGGCCCGCCGCCAGGCGTCCCGCGACCGTCGACGGGAGGATCACCGCACCGGAGAACGGCGGGCCGCCGAAGAACTTCGACCCGGTGACGATCACCATGTTGCCGTCCCGCAGATGCTGCACCGCCGTGTTCTGGTCGATGCGCATCTGCGCGGCGTCCACCACCACGTCCAGCCGATCGCCGAACCGCTCCCGCCAGCGCAGCACCGTCTCCCGGCGCGGCAGCCGGATGCCGGTCTTGGAGCCTTCCACCACGTGCACGAGGACCCGGCCTGTGTCGACCTGTGCCTCGATCGCCGCTTCGACCGCCGCCTCGACCTGTTCGGGGGGCAGCATCTCACCGTTCGGGTCGCGCAGATCGACAATGGAGGTCGTGACCTTCGCCGGGTCGAATCCGCCGATCGGCTCCCCCGCCACGCACGGGTTCCCGGACGGCAGCCGTCCGCAGAAGTGCCGGCCGGCAGCGGCGTAGGTGCTGCCGCTGCCGATCTCGTACTGGCCGACCACGACCGAATGCACCGGCTCGTCCGCGCTCAACGCGGCCAGCAACGCCACCAGCTCGGCGTCGGTGCCGGACGGGGTGAAGACCACCTCGGCATCGCCCCGTACGCCGAGCGCCGCCAGCAGTGTCCGCCGCATCACCGTGGTGTGCTCGTCCACACACCGGCCGAGCTCGTAGCCGAGTGCGGCCTCGATCAGCCGGCGCCGAAGCCGGCTCGCCGCGTCGAACCCACGGGTCGTCGGCGACGACGCCGTACATGAGCCCAGCAGGCTGGTCCACGGGGTCGGGCTCGGCGAGATCCCGTACGAGTTCACACCGCCGTGCCAGTCGATCGTCTGCCGGGTATCGCCGCCGCTGGCCAGCAGCACCTCGGTGGGCGCGGCGAACGGCAAGGCCCGGGCGGCCCGGTCGATCTCGCTGTCCGGGCACGGGTCCAGCCCGTCGCGTTCGGCCACGAACTCCGCGATCCGCGCGGCGATCGCCTGGGCCGATGCCACATCATCGAGCCGGTCGTGCAGGTCCAGCAGCTCGGTCGCGTTGCCCGCAAGCGGCGAGAACGCGTTGAACGCCGCCGGCTCGCCGCGGGCGGACAGGCTGGTCGCGCCGTATGCCAGCGCGGTGGCGTGGGCGAGGATGCGGTGCGCCCAGTCCGGCGTGCGCAGCGTCTCGGGCCCGTCCACGGCGCTGCTGGCGGCCGTCCGGGTCAACTCGATCGTCTCGCGCAGAATCAGCGCCGACCCGGTGACCGTCGCCGCCCGGTCCGGACGCAGGGTCAACGTCGTGCCGTCACACACGAACGGCCGGGACTGCGCCGGGTCGATACGGACCGACAGTCCGGCCAGCCGGGCACCGATCTCGGGCAGCCCGCACGCTTCGATCACGGGCCATGGAACCGGTGGTGTCTCCCCCGAACTCTCCAGCACCGCCGGGGCTAAGGATGCATCGGTCACGTGTCGTATCGGCCTTCCAGCTGGTCAAGGACGGCTGCCGCGACGTCCGCTCCCGCCTCCAGACGAGAGTTGACGCCGTACAGGGTGGCGCGGGTGTCCCCGGTGCCTGCCGCGGGCGCGCCGTCCACCGCCCAGCCCAGGTCATCAAGGAACTCACCGACCACCGGAACGTGCGTCGGGTTGACGATCAGATGGATGCTGTCGGGATCGCGCTGCCGGTCGATCCGCCACCCCCGGGTCTCCAAGCGGTCAGCCACGGCCATCATGTCCACCGAGTCCGAGCCGACGGCGAACACGCTGATCGGCGGTTCGCCGACGACGTGCAGCCCGGGGATCGCGCGGATCCCTTCCTGTAGCCGGTCGGTCGCGTCGAACACTTTGCGGAAGATCTCCCGGTAGCCGGCCCTGCCCTCGAACGTGATCGCCGCCCAAGAGCCGGCGATCGCGCCGCCGGAGCGCGTGCCCAGCAGCGTCGGCGAGGCCAGGATGCCGCCCGGCCAGTCCGTATATGCGGCGAACTGAAAGCGGCGCAGGCGGCGATCGGCGTACAGGATGCTCGACGAGCCCTTGGGCCCGTAACCGTACTTGTGCATATCTGCCGTCATCGACGTCACACCGGGCACACTGAGGTCGAACGGCGGAACCTTGCGTCCGAGTTCCCGGGCGAACGGCAATGCGAAGCCGCCGATGGTGGCGTCGATGTGCAGCCCGATGCCGCGCTCCTGCGCGACCACGCCGAGGTCCTCGATCGGATCGACGACGCCGTACGGAAAGCACGGGGCCGACGCGCAGGCCACGATGGTGGACTCGGTGATGGCGGCGGAGAACGCCGCGGGGTCCGCACGGAAGGTGTGGTCGACCGGCACCGGCACCGGGCGCACGCCCAGCAGGTCACCCGCCTTCAGAAACGCCGGATGCGCGGTGACCGGGACGACCATCTCCGGCGCGGTGATCTCCGGCCGCTCGGCGCGTGCCCGGTCCCGGTAGGCCTTGACCGCCAGGATGATGCTCTCGGTACCACCTGACGTCATGGTTCCCCCGGCGACCTGGGGGTCCGCGCCGAGCAAGTCGAGCAGCATCCACACGACCTGCTTCTCCATGGTGGCGATGCTGGGGAACGCCGTCGGCCCGAGGATGTTCTCGGAGGCGAACTCGCGATACGCGTCGTGCACGATCTCGTCGTGCTCCTCGCCGGCCCAGTAGATCAGGCTCCAGATGCGGCCACGACGCCAGTCCACATCGTCGTCGCGGAGGGAACGTAGCCGCGCGCGCAGCTGGTCCGCCGGTACGCCGTGCTCGGGAAAAGGCACGTACGGCTCGCCGGACTCCGATTCTGCAGAGAACGTCATCGATGTAGGTCCTCTTCCTTCATCGCCCGCGCCGACCGCATCACCGATGCGCACGGCACCCTCCCGACTCTCACCGGCCCGCCGGTCGACAGCCGCTTAGACGGGTCGGTTATATCTTCGTTACCTAGCCGAAACCATACCTCTCGCCACGATTCGATCCAAGCTCCGCCCGCGTTGCGGAGTGTGTCGTAGCCTGGCATCCCGACGCAGGAGACGACCGAGGATGACAGACCGCATGAACCCGGGACGCGACATCTACGCGAACCGGACGCTGAACCTCAGATCCATCGAGGCGATCGGCTATGACATGGACTACACCCTGCTCCACTACCGCACCGAGGAGTGGGAGGGCGCCGCGTTCGAGCACGCCCGCCGGCTGCTGGCGGAACGGGGCTTTCCGGTGGCCGATCTGACCTTCGAGGCCGACCGCTATCTGCAGGGCCTGGTGATCGACCTCGATCTAGGCAATCTGGTGAAGGCGACCCGCTTCGGGTACGTGATCCAGGCACAGCACGGCACCTCCCAGCTCACCTTCGACGAGCTGCGCAAGACCTACGCCAATCTCTTCGTCGATCTCGGCGAGCCTCGGTTCCGGTTCCTCAACACCATGTTCTCCATCTCCGAGGCGGCGCTGTACGCCCAGCTGGTCGATCGGCTGGATGCCGAGGAGATCACCGGCCCGCTCGGCTACGACGAGCTGTACCGTGAGGTGTCGTCCGCGCTGGACCAGTCACACGCGATCGGAACGCTCAAAGCCGAGATCGCCGCCGACCCGGACCGGTTCTGCGACCTCGACCCGGACACCGCACAGACGCTGCTCGACCAGCGCCTCGCCGGGAAGCGGCTGCTGTTGATCACCAACAGCGAATGGTCCTACACCCGCGCCATGATGAGCTACGCGTTCGACCGGCACGTGCCGAGCGGGTCGTGGCGCGACCTGTTCGACATCGTCGTGGTCGCGGCGGCCAAGCCGCGCTTCTTCGCCGAGTACATCCCGGCGTTCCGGATGGTCGACACCGAGCGAGGACTGCTGCAACCGCACCGCGGGCCGCTCCAGGTGGGCGACGTGTATCACGGCGCGTG
Source organism: Phytoactinopolyspora halotolerans (assembly GCF_010550675.1). GTDB lineage: Bacteria > Actinomycetota > Actinomycetes > Jiangellales > Jiangellaceae > Phytoactinopolyspora > Phytoactinopolyspora halotolerans. The sequence continues at coordinate 205,070 of NZ_JAAGOA010000009.1, forward strand.
CGCCCGGCTGGTGGAGCAGAGCCTCGGCCTGGACGGCTCGCACATCCTGTACGCCGGCGACCACCTGTTCGGCGACGTGCACGTCACCAAGTCGGTGTTGCGCTGGCGCACCGCGCTGATCATGCGCGAGCTGGAGACGGACATCGCCGACGCGAACCGGTTCGCCAAGGATGAGGCGGAGCTGCGCAGGTTGATGGCGCAGAAGATCGAGCTCGAGGACATGGTGGCGCAAGCCCGCCTGGCCGAGGTACGGCGCAGCGCGGACGAGTCGGCGCCGGAGTGGGATGGCCCGTCCATCTCGCAACTGCTGGAACAGCTGCGCGAGCTCGACCAGCGCATCACTCCCCTGGCGAAGGCCTCCGCCGAGTTGGGCAATCCCACCTGGGGGCCCATGATGCGCGCCGGGAATGACAAGAGCATGTTCGCCCGGCAGGTCGAACGCTACGCGGACGTCTACACGTCCCGGGTGGCGAATTTCGGGCTGCGCACGCCGTACGCCTTCCTGCGCGCCGCTCGCACGAGCCTGCCCCATGACGTCATTTCGTGGGATTCCATCCAGGAATGACATGACGGTGACGCGTCGGTGAATTCTTCGCGTGCGGCATCGGCGCGGCTGCACGGCATAAATAAGAAGGTCCGCGTGCACCGGTTCTCGGTGCACGCGGACCCTTATCCCCCGTGTATGACTTTCGGATTTGCGTACCTCAGGCGCCTACTGCCGTGCATTCCCCCGTGCGAAGCACTACGGCAGGCCCAAAGGCGTTCGATCACGCCCCCTGACCATCAGGGAACCATTCGGACAAACTACCCAAGCAAGCCGAGAACGAGGTTGACAATCTGGTCGAGGAGATCGGTCAGGACGTCTACGAGATACATGCTCTTCCCTCCGTTCGAGCATCTTCCGAAATGGTGAATCGCCTGATCCCTAGCTTGCCGGTCCGGACGGATCCGGTCGATCCATGGCTATGACTATAGCGATGACACATTGCATCGTAAAGAGTTTCTGAGAATTGTTTGGAAGCGCCCCGGAGCGGTCGTGACTAAGGCGTGACTAACGTCCGTGTCATTGTCATGACAGCCGGTGCGCGGTCGGTCCCGTCCGCCCGGTAATCTCGTGATCACCGCCACCGAGCCTGCATGGAGAGACGATGCACCGACGCGCCCGCCGCCATCCCGTACCGTTGCTGACCGCAGCCGTGCTGGTGGGAGCTATCGTCGCAGGCTGCTCCTCGGACGACGACGGATCGTCCGCGAGTGAGGCGCCGCCCGCGTCCGCCACCGCGGACGCCACCGCCTCCGGGACCGGCACCCCGTCCCCCACGGAATCCGCGCTGCCCCTGGCCGAATTCCCGGACACGCCCGCTGGGCAACAAGCGCGCTGGGTGCTCGAACAGCTCGCGGCCGAGACAGGGCCGGACGCGCAGAATGCGGCCGAACGGTTCAGTGACGTCTTCCTTGCCGAGATACCGGCCGACCAGGTGTCCGCGACGTTCGACGGCCTCCGGGAGCTCGGGCCGTTCACACCGGTCGAATACTCGGGCGATGCGCGTCAGGCCATGGTGGAGCTGGTCGGCTCCGGGAGTTCGCGGTACCGGATGAGTCTGGGGGTCGACCGGGACGACGCGATCAGCGGTCTTTTCGTGCAGCCGGCCGCGGAGGCTCCGACGGTGACGAGCTGGTCGGAGTTCACCGCGGCGCTGAGCGACACCGGTGCCGATGTCGCCCTTTATGCGGCCCGGGACGACGGCGGAACGTGGGCACCGCTGCATCAGACCTCGCCCGATGAGCTCCGTCCGCTGGGTTCGATGTTCAAGCTGTACGTGCTCGGCGCCGTCCAGCGGGCCGTCCTCGACGGCGATGTCAACTGGGACGATACGCTCACCGTCACCGACGAGGTGCGCAGCCTTCCCAGCGGCGAGCTTCAGGACGCCCCGGACGGGGCGGGGGTCACGGTGGCCGAGGCAGCCGAGAAGATGATCTCCATCAGCGATAACACAGCTACCGACATGCTCATCGATCTGGTCGGCCGGGACTCGGTGGAGGCCGCCGTGGCAGACATGGGTCACCATGACCCCGCCGCGATGCAGCCGTTCCTCACCACCGGCGAATTCTTCCGGCTGGGCTGGACCGACCCTGACCTCCCCGACCGATGGTCCGACGCCACGGTCGACGAGCGACGCTCCATCCTCGCCGACCTCCCCGCCGACATCTCCGCGGTGGATGTCCCCGCCGTCACGGCCGAACCCCGGTGGGAATCCGGCATCGAGTGGTTCGCTGCCCCCGCCGACGTCGCCGCCGCCCACCGCTCACTCCAAGAACTCGCCTCCCAGGACGAGGCAGACACCGTACGCGACCTGCTCGCGGTCAACTCGGGCCTGGCGATCGACGCCGGTGACTGGCCCTACGTCGCCTTCAAGGGCGGCAGCTCCGCCGGCGTGCTGGCGTTCTCCTGGTACCTCGAGAACCCCGACGGCATCGGTCATACTCTGGTCGTCCAGCTCCGCTCCGACAACCCCAACGCGGTGGCCGACCAGGCCTACGTCACCACCGTCGTCCAGCAGGCGTTCGACCTCCTCGCGGACGGATAGCCGAGGGCCGGGGATTCCTCCCTCCCCCGCCGGACGCAACCACAACTCAACCGCAGCTCATGCGGGAGCGAGTGCGCCGACCAGCCGTGCCGTCGATCCGCGCAGCGTCGCCGCGCTCCCTTCCGGCAGCGGCACGATCGACGCCGCTCCGTAGTCCGACGCGATCGAACGCAGCCGCGAGAACAGGTACTCCCCATACGAGTCGCCCGGACTGGCCACCGCGAGTTCGTGCGCGCGCATCACCCGTTCCACGACGTAACCCCGGCTGCGGAACGGGGCGAAGTCGGCGCTGTCGATGACGAACAGCGGCCGGAATGAGCCGGTCATCATCTGGGCGTACTCGAACTCCCGGGCGATGCGCTCGGCTTCGCCGTCTGTCAGCCCGGTGGCGACCACCACGACGACCGGCAGCCGACGTGCGCCGTCCTGCACGAAGTACCGCCCGGGCCGGAACGCCATCGAGCGGTGCTGCCCGGATGTGCGTGGAGCGGCGGAACCGCTCAGCCGTCTCGCGATCCGCATCGCCAGGTCAGAACGGCGTAGCGCCCGGCCTGCGAGCCGCCGCGCGGCGCGGTACCCCGGCGTTCTGGTCCGCAATGGCCCCGCCTTCGCCGATGTCGTAGAACTCATACGATCACCCCTTTCTCTGCTAACACCTGCTCCACCAGCGCCATCGCCTCCGCGGCACCGTTGCCCGGGTACAGCCTCAGGCAGCGCCGGCGGATCCGTTCCGCGGATTCCGGTTCCAGCAGACGGTCCAACGCCTGACCGATGGAGGCGGCCGTGACCTCCTCCACGCCGATTCCCACCCCGGCCTGGTCGGCGTACCGGGCGCGGGCTTGCTGATCGTCGGTCACCTTCGCCTTGGGAACGAAGACGGTGGGCACGCCGGCCAGAATCGACTCGTGGTATGCGTTGTATCCGCACGCGACGATCGCGGCGTCGAAGGCCGCCAGAGTCCGGCACAGCGGATACATCGAGATCGTGCGGACACCGGCAGCCGACGTGACGGCGCGGGCGATCGGCGGCCGGGTGGCGTACACGTGCCATCCGGGACGGCGGCCCACCGCGTCGACGATCGCCTCCAGGTCCGGGCCTAGATCGTTCGCGTTCCCGCCGCCCAGTGTGACCAGTACGGCGCGCTCGTCCGGAGCCATACCGAGCTCTGCCCGTGCGGCCTCCCGGTCGAGCACGTCATCGCGGTCCAGCAGGGTGATCGGTGCGACCTTGTGCGCATCGGTACGCCGCGTCGTCGGACCTTCATCGGCCTCGGCCGCGAACTCCCCAGGCTCGATGACGAGGTCGAACCACGCCGACTTCTCCAGCGGGTCTGTCCGGTGGCCCTTCTTCCACATCGCTCGCCGGGACCAGACATACAGCAGATCCGGGAACTGTTCCTTCGCCTCGCCGAGACCCCGGTACGGCCATGTGCCGTCGAACACCAGCGCACGCGGCCGATAGCGGCGCACGACGTCGGCGAAACGCCGGGCGAAGAACGGGTTCCATTCCTTCGCGTCCACGTCCAGATCGTCGCGGGACGGACAGTACTCCCAGTTGTATCCGTATTGAGCCACCACCGGAACCGCGGACGACATGGAGAAGAAGAACGGTTCGATCCGCTCCGTCGCCCGGTTGGCCATCGCCAGCAGCCTGGTCAGATGGCCCATCCCCGTGCCGTTGCTGCTGACGAACAACACCCGGGCCCGCTCCGGCCGGGACGCACGCTCCGGCCGGGACCCACGATTCGGCCGGCATCCCGGGTCCGCCGTGGTTCCGCGGCCGGGCTGGGCTGCCTCGGCTGCCTGGGATGCCCGGGGGCGGCCGTCGGCGGACGGTGGTCCGATCAGCGCCGCCACCCGGTCGACATGGACGTCGTAGCCGTAGCGGGAGGCGACGAACTCGCTGCCCAGCTTGGATTGCGTCACGTATGCCTCGCGGTCCGCCGCCAGCCGGGCGACGACCGCGCCCACCTGCGCGGGTGTGGCATACACGGCGGCATCGCCGTAGCTCTCACGGAAGTGCTCGGGCAGGACGGCCACCGCCCCTGACGCGAGCGCCTCCAGGATGTTCCGGCCGAACGCCTCCACCCAGCCGGGGTGGTGGTAATAGACGAAGAAGTCGACGTCGGACAGGAAGTGCGCCGGATGCCGAGCGCCGAACGGCTCCACCAGCCAACGCCCCGGTACCCGCCCGAGCACGGCGCGCACGGGGTCCGCGCCGCCCAGCACCCGCACCCGCACCCGGTCGGAGTCCGGATAGGCGGCCAGGATGTCGGCCGCGGAGTCGGGCCATTTCGTCCAATGGGGACGGCTGTGCCGTCCGAGCACCGGAACCGCGCGCGGACCGCCCAACCGCTCGGTGGACCAGCGGCTCACGTCCACCAGGTTGCGCCAGTCGTCGCCCGCGAGTGCCACGCCGCCCTGATCGGCCAGCTGGCGGCGCACCACGGGACCGATCGGACGCCACAACGGATCCTGCCCGAACGAGCCGGCAAGCTTCTCAGTCGCCAGCACCGGGTCATACTGCCGCGCTCCCGCTCCGTCGTAGACCGGGTGGTTGGCGATGAGGCTGACCCCGTCCACCGTGACGGTCGCCGGCCGCTCCGTCATGTCCTGGGCCACCACCGGGTGCCGGACGATCGCGTGCCGCGCGTGCACCCGGTCACCCGGCAGCACCAGCGTGGCCAGGCCGTCGTCGACGAGCGCCGACAGATGCGCGGAGACGCCGAGCGTCTTGCTCGTCAGAGAGCTGTTCACGTGCAGCAGAGCCGTACGGTAACCGGCCGCCGCGTGCGCGCGAATCTCCTCGGCCATGCTCGCCGTCGTGCCACCGGAGAGCCGGAGGTCGGAGACCATCAGCATGTCGTACTCGACCACGTCTGCGTTCGTCACGGTGGATGGCTCCTGCCGCTAGAGCCGGGTCCGGGTGGCGTTGCCGACCGCCGGCACAGGCGGTTCCACCGCACCGACGACGCTGGTCGGAGCGGTCTCCGCGGGGACGGTGCCCGCCGAGCCGTCCACGTCGGCGCCGCCGTCCAACCGGCTCGCCAGGTCATCGATCGCACTCTCCAGCCGCTGGTTGTTCGCCGAGAGGAGGCGCGCGAGCTGTTCGAAATGCTCCTGCGGCACCTCCACCGCGGCCGGCGCGTCCAGGAGGTCCCGGTCGTCGCCGAGCATCTGGTACACGCGTCGGCGGAAGGTGTCGATCTTCACCGCCAGACGGCGGCTCTCGCGGTGCTGCACTGCCGCGACGAACAGCACCGCACCGATGATGACGGCGGTCTGTCCCGCCATCGCCAGGCTGGCGGTCGCGGCCTCCGCCAGCAGCCATACCGCCGCGACCGCGACCACCCCTGCGGCCGCGGCGGCGAGCTTGAGTCGTCCGAATCTCATCGTGTCTGCGCTCCTCATCGTCCTAGTACGAGTCCAGGCTCTTGGCGAACGGCCACCGCGGCAGCGGTCTCTCCGGCTCCGCGACGACCGTGTGGTGCGGCTCGTACACCCGCACCATCTCGATGACGCGCTGCTGCACGTAGGTGTCGTACGACCCGTCGGTGGCGTCATACGCGGGCCACGTCGCCGGGTCGACGGCGGTCTCGTAGACGAACCCGCGTCGCCGGACCGGCGCCACGTCGGGCGAGTTCAGCAGCAGGACCGGTTTGATGTACGGCCGGTCGACCTGCAGCCAGGCGAGTTCGTCCGCCAGCGCCTCCAGCTGCGCCGGATCGTGCCCGACCGCCACCACGAGGACCCGGACCGCACCGTTGCGTGCGCGGGGCGGCAGGTAATGTCCGGACGGCATGCCGCCGCGGGCCTCGGCCAGCAGTTGCTCCGTGCTTCTGCCCATTACCGGACCTCCCGTCCGGTGGCGATGGCGGAGACCACGCGGGCCGCGTCCGCGGCGCCGTTACCCGGATGTGCCACTGCCGCCGCCCGCCGCATGCGCCGTGCCCGCACCGGGTCCAGCAGGGTGTTCAGGGCGTGCACGAAGCCGGCCGACCACACGTCGTCGACATGCAGTCCGAAGCCGCCCAGCGTGGCGGTCCGCGCCCGCAACGCCTGGTCGTCCAGGCTGCCGGTCTGCCGGGCCATGAACACACACGGCGTGCCGGCCAGGACGATCTCGTGGAAGGTGTTGTACCCGGTGGTGGACACCGCCGCGTCGAACGCGTGCAGATACCGGGCGACCGGATAGATCGGTTTCATCACCACACCGTCGATCTGCGGCAGCCGGTCGGCGTGCAGCACGTGTTCGGGAGCGAACAGCGTCGCGCCCGGCCGTCGTCGTCGCACGTTGTCCCGGACGTGCGTGATAAGGCGGACCAGATCCTGCGTGGTGTCGGCGGACATGTTCAGCAGGATCGCGGCACCGTCACCGGGAAGGCCCAGCTCGTGCCGGGCCTCGTCCCGGGCCGGCATCTGGTCGGTGTCCACCAGGTTGATCGGGCCGACGTGGTGGATGTTCTCGTGCGGCATCCGCGTGGTCGCTCCGCGGTCCATGGCCGCGGCGAGGTCGAGCGGCTCCAGGATGTGGTCGAACAGGTGCGAGTACTTCGCCCCGCCAGGCCGCCGGCCGGCCCGCCACAGTCCTCGCCGTACCCACATGGTCCGTAGCCCCGGATACTCGGCGGCGATCTCGAACAGCAGTGGCGGCGGGTTCACGTGGTCGACCACCACCAGCTCCGGCCGTAGCCGCTGCACCAGCTGCCGCAACCGGATCCGGAGCAGCTCCCGCCAGGCGAAGCGATCCAGGCCGAGCCGTTTCCAGGATGGGAAGTACTCCGCGGGCACGCCGGATCCGCTGGCGATCCCATACGCCTCGGACATGGTCAGCATGAACGGCATCACGTCCGGCGAGCACCGGGTGGCGATGGCCAGCATGCGCGAGATGTGCCCCAGGCCGTGGCCGTTGTCGGTGAAGAAGACGACCCGCCGGCGCGGGCGGGCACGCGGCGAGTCCGGTCGAGCCGGGACGGTGTCGGCGGCGCCGGGCGCGGTGCGGCTCCGGAACGGCGCCGTCCGGCCTTCCGAGGCCGACGGCGGGCCGATCAGCCGCGCGATCCGGGCCACGTATGCCTCCGGACCGAACCGTTCCCGTACGGTCTGCCAGCCTGCCTCGCGCCGCTCTGCCAGCATGCCAGGATCGTCGGCCAGCCGTTTCACGATCCCCTGCACGTCGTCCGGCTCCGCGTACAGCGCTCCGGGTCCGAACACCGCGCGCAAGTACTCCGGCAGTATCGTCACCGCGCCGGTGGCGATCGCCTCCAACGGTGCCCGCCCGAACGCCTCCACCCACCGGGGGTGGTGGAAATACGGGTAGACGTCGACGTCGGCGAGGAAGCTACGCGGGTGGCGCGCGCCGAACGGCTCCACCGTCCACGTCGCCGGCAGCTCGCCCAGGACGGCGGCCGCCGTCCTGGCGCCGCCCATCACCCGCACCTGATACTCCGGCGACGACGGGTACGCCGCGAGGATCTCCCTCGCGCTCTCCGGCCATTTCGCCCGGTCATCGCGGGAGTGCCGGCCGAGCAGGAACGGCCGGCGCAGGGTGTTCGCCCGGGGCAGCCGCCACTGATCCAGGTCGACGATGTTCGCCCAGGTCTCGGCCGAGACGTCCAGCGTGCTGGTCAACTTGCGCAGCTCGCCGCGGACCACGTCGCTGAGCGGAACCCACTCCCAGCGCCGGCCGAACACGTCCGCCAGAGTCGCGTCCACCTCGTCCGGGTTGTAAGCCATCTTCGAGATCGCCGCGTCCACGTGCACCGCGTTGGCCACCAGCACCGCGCGCTCGGCGTGCAGCCGGACCGGTGCGGGTTGCGCCTCCAGGAACAGCGACGGACCGCGCGCCAGCGCCAGAGCGCACCGCACCCCGTCGTCCGGCCGTACCCACTCCACCAGCCCTTCGTCCAGCAGCTCCCGGATGCTGACGTCGACGATCCGGGCGCCCTTCGAGTTCGACACGTACGGCATCAGGCCGGTGGTATACCCGCGCCGAGCGTGCGCCCGGATCTCCTGAGCCAGGGACTTGTTGCCGCCACCGACCAGCCGGGGGTCGGTGACGACCACGATGTCGTAGCTGCGCATCAGGCCACCTCCGCCCCGGGGCGGGTGTACCGCAGGACCGCCTGCGCGCCGACCAGCACCGGCTCCCGGCGCAGCCCCGGGACCGTCTCCAGCCATCGGTCCACGATCTTCTGTTCGCTGCTGCGGTCCGTGTCGTCCAGGACGACCAGCGCGTCGTCGGCGAGATGCTCGAGCAGTACCGGCAGCGCGGGGTAACGGGCATGACGTCCAGTGACCTTCGGCGGGCCGTCCACCACGAGCATGTCGATACCGTCGAGGTCGGCCAGCGCCGACCGGTCATACCAGGCGAACTCCTCGTCCCCCAACCGCAGCGGGGTGAGCGGCGCGTGCCGGACCTCGGTGCTGTCCCGGTTGCCGTGCAGGTCGACAGCGGCACGGGCGTGCCCGGCGAACTCGTCCAGATGATCCACCGAGACCAGGCGTCCCGTGCCGGCCGCTTCCAGCGCGTATCCGAGCCAGACCGTCGACGTGCCGCTGCCCAGCTCGACCACCAGTTCGGGCCGGTCCCGCTGCACCAGGGCATACAGGTTGAGCAGCCCGGTGGCGTCGAGCGCCCAGCGTCCGGACGACGGCATGGGCTGCCGCGGCGACACCCTGGAGAACAGCTGTAACAGTGCCTCCACCTCTCGCGTCTGATCCCGGATCACGCCGAACACCTCCTTGCGGAATCCGGCGTGAGTCTGCCGTTGCCGCGCCGCCTCCTCTTCGAGGCGGACGACGCCGTCCTCGACGGTGCCGAGGCGATCGCTTGCGCCGTGGGCCGCGTGCACCGCCTCGAGCAGTCGGGCGTCGCCGGACTCGACGGCGTCGATGATCCGTGCAGCATTCTCGGTCAGCGACGAACGCGACGCGGTCGCTTCGCGTTTCTGTTGGGTAAAAAGTCCGTCAACGCGTTTGGAGAGGACCGCCTGCCGGCGTTCCAGATTCCTGGCGCGTCCGGACACATCGACCAGAATCAGCACGGCCGCGCACAGCAGCATTCCTGCAGCGGCGGCCGCTATTCGCCATTGCCCGCCCGCCGACGCGCCCACCGACGAAGCGCCGAGTACGGCACACATCAGCGCCAACACGCGCTGACGACGCGAGGAAAGAAGCACGAAGTCCACCCATCACTTTACGCCGACAATCTCGAACGCCGTCCATCTCGGCCGTCGACACCCTGTGCCCGTGATGCCGTCGAACGATAGCAGGGCCACGGACCGGACCCGCCACACGAAATCCGCCGGGTGCGAGCGCCGGCCACCGCATGCCGGGCCTGCCCACACCGCTCCTGACCTGCATGCTGAAGCGGATCTCTGGATGTACAGGCGCACTGCACCCGAGTCTGACCGGCCTGTGTGAGAATATTGCCAGAACGTCGCGAGAATTCCGTTCGCTTAACATTCTTTTAGCACAATCTCAGGAATCCGGAAACATACCGCCAGCCCACCGGCCGACATGACGGGAGATGAATTCCGGCAGCCACTGGACAGCCGTGGCCACACCGTTACACTCGTCGAATGCCAGTCCCCACATTCTTGGTTATCGGTGCGATGAAATCCGGCACATCCAGCCTGCACGACTATCTGGGCCAGCATCCGGACGTCTTCACCACACGGCGGAAGGAGCTGGATTTCTTCTGCCGCAAATACCAGCGCGGGCTGCCGTGGTACGAGGCGCAGTTCGCCCGCGCCGCCGATTCCAAGGCCGCGGGCGAATCAAGCCCCAACTACCTCAAGGCGCATATCTGGCCCAGAACGGCCGCCCGCATCCACCACGTCGTCCCGGATGCGAAGCTCATCTGCGTCCTGCGCAACCCGATCGACCGGACCCTGTCCAACTACCTGCACGACGTGCGCCGGGGACGGGAGAAGGGCTCGTTCTCCGAGCAGCTCGCCACCGACAGCAAGATCCTCATGACCTCCCGGTACGCCTGGCAGCTCGAGCGCTACCTCGCGCTGTTCGATCCCGCCCAGATCACGCTGGTCGGAACGGAACGACTCGCCCGAGAGCCACAGCAGGTCCTGACGCATCTGTTCCGCTTCATCGGCGTGGACGACGGCGTCGCCGTCGACACCGCACGGCGCTCCAACGTCACCGCATCCAGACTGGCGGCATCGGGCCGCACGGTGCCGGACGACCCGGCACTGGTGATCGACGACAACGGCATCTCTCTGACCGACACCATGCGGGCGCGGCTCGCCGAGATCTTCGCCCCGGACGTGGCACGCCTGAGTGAGCTGTGGCCGGACGCACCGCGCTGGGATCTTGCCTGACCACCGCCGGTCTCCCCGCCCCATCCCGCCACAGACCCTGAGGAGAACAGATGAAGTTCGACGACGTCGAAGACGTCATCGCCGGCGTCCAGTACATGAAGACCGAGCAAGGCAGGCTTGTCTACGACTTCCTGGTGGAGAACAAGCTCGGCCGCATCCTCGAGCTCGGCTTCGCTCACGGCAAGTCCACCTGCTACTTCGCCGCGGCGGCGGACGAGATCGGCGGCGACGCCCACGTGCTGACCTTCGACCGGGACTCCGCCCGCCGGCGCGATCCCAACATCCACGAGTTGCTCGAACGCACCGGACTCACCGAGCGCGTCACGCCGGTCTACGCGGAGACGTCATACACGTGGGACCTGATGAAACTGCTCGATCAGGACCCGCAGCCCAGGTTCGACTTCGCCTACATCGACGGCGGGCACACCTGGGACGTCAGCGGCTTCGCGTTCTTCCTGGTGGACCTCTTGCTGGCACCGGGCGGATGGGTGCTCTTCGACGACCTGGACTGGACCCTCGGCGGCTCCAAGCACATGCGCAAACAGCCCTGGGTGAAGGAGCTACCGGAGGAGCAGCGTCGCACCCCGCAGGTGCGCAAGGTCTTCGAGCTCCTGGTCCGGACCCATCCCGGCTACGTCGACGTCCACGAGCGCGACGGCTGGGGCTGGGCCCGCAAACGACCGGACACCACCCGGATCAGCGATCGCGGAACAGGCAAGCGCGGCTTGCTCAGCGCCCTCAAGCCATCATCGCCCTAACAGTGAACGATGGAGCCACACAGCGGAGCCTAGGCGATTCGCCGGACCACTTCCCTGATCTGCGCATTCAGACCGGCCGCCGGCGAAATCCGATTGTTGTGGCGTGGTCAGACTCGCTACGCTCGGACGCCGTGACTGGCAGTGCAGGGCCCGTGCGTTTCGGCCATCTCGAGTTCAATTCTCCCATCGCCACATGGCGCGTCGAGCGCCTTGTGCGCGAATTGGCCGGTGCCGACCCGAGGATGGTGGTCGATTTCGGTTGTGGCCTGGGGGCGCTGCTACGTCGGATCGCGTCGGCGGCTCCGCAAGCGCGATGCCTCGGCGTGGATATCGATGCCGAATTGCTGGAATCAGCGCGGAAGACGACCGCAGATACGGGTCTGGATGATCGGGTGAGCTTCGTGGAGGGCGATGCCTCCGGCTGGGAGGGTCCAGCGCCCGATCTGGCCGTGTGTATCGGCGCCTCGCACGCGTGGGGGTCTACTGATGCCGCGTTGTCGGCGTTGGCCGGCTTGGTGGAGCCGGGCGGGTGGGTGCTCTTCGCCGACGGATTCTGGGAACGACCGCCGACAGACGCCGAGCTCGCCTCGATGTGGGAGGGCACGTCAGCCGACGATTGGCACGACCTGGCAGGACTGACCGATTCGGCGATCGCGGCAGGACTGCGGCCGATGCGTGTCGAGGCGGTAGAGCGGTCGGAATGGGACGATTTCGAGTCGGGTTTTCTGGCAGACATGGAGTCGTGGCTGGTCGAGCATCCCGGCGATCCGCGCGCTGACGAAATCCGGGCGCGCGCCGACGCACATCGGGGCTATTGGTTGCGCGGGCACCGCGGCCTGCTCGGGTTCGCATACTTGACCCTGCGGCGACCGGTAATGTCACGCGAGATCCACGGGACACCTAGCCCACACGCCGTACCGCTCGGCTGATCCCCTCGTCCAGCGCGGCCGCGAGTGACGACGAGTACCGGCCGGTGAGGTGGTGCCTGTCCTGCCACACGATCACATTGCCGATCACCGCCGGACACCGTCCGTCCGGGCAGATGTAGTCCGTCATGTCCACCCAGGTGATCCCCTCGGTCCGCTCTCGTGCCAGCACGTCCGACCGGCCGTTGCGATTCAGGTCGCTCAACGCGTCGGACTCGCACTCGTGCAGCGCATCGGGATTCTCGGCCACACATTCGGGAGTGGCGAAGGTACGCCACGGCGTATCCCGGATCACCACTACCTCCGCTCCACCGTCCCTGATGGCCGACCAGGTCCGTTCCAGCCCGTCGGCCAGCACCTCGTCATTTTCGGTCTCTCCTAGGGTGCCGTCGTCGCTGTAGGCCTCGCGGGCGTTGCTCGCACTCAGGACGACGACATCCGGCCGATCCGGCCCGGTGAAGACGTCCATGAGCCGGGCATTCCATTCGTCGCACGAGATGTAGGGCTCGCCGCCCCGCGCAAGCGTCACGTCGGAGAGCGCGCACGCGGACTTTGTGTACGTCTCCAGCCGCCACCCATGTGACGACGCGACTCTCTGCAGCGCGGGCTGCCACTGCGCCGCGTGTGAGTCACCGGCCAGTGCGATCTCGATCTCCGAGTCCGGATCGCCGTAGACGCAGCTGACCAGCTCGCTCGCCCTCTCTTGCTGGTGACAGCCGTCGGCGTAGACATCCGCGGCATCATCGACGGCCGCCACCGGATCGAGCGCGACATCGGCGACGACCGCGCGGCCACCATGCATCAGCGCCGCCGCTCCGGGGGCTTCCTCTTCGGACGGGTACGACACCGTCGGCACGGCCGACGCGACGACGACAGCGGCGCCGACGCCGACGGCCGTGCATGCCGTCCCCAGCCCGGCCGCTCGCCACGACGAGCCGGCGAAGAACCGTCCATGGTGGATCGGCTCCTCCACCACCCTGTAGGTCAACCACGCCGGGACCACCGAGAACCCCGCCGCCAGCACGGCGACCGGCCACCACAGTGTGCCGTCGTCGCGTCCCCACACCGCGGCGGCCGCCACCAGAACCGGCCAGTGCCACAGGTAGAGCGAGTACGAGAGCGCACCGACGTCGCGCATCACCGGCAGGTTCAACGCACGGCACGCGGTGTGCTCGCTCGTACCGATCCCGGCCGTGACCACAGCCGCGGCGCCGAGGGTGGGGACCAGCGCGGCCACCCCCGGGAACGCCGTCGTCTCATCGAACGTCACTGCCGCCCAGGTGATCGCTGCCAGGCCCGCCCAACTCAATGCTTCGGCTGGTACGCGGGGCAACCGGGCGAGACGGGGCGCCACGATCGCCAGGGCCGCACCGAGCGCCAGTTCCCAGGCACGCGTCGTCGTCACGAAATAGGCACGCCCCGGTTCGGCTTCGGTCAGCCAGGCCGACCAGCCCAGGGAGCATGCACCGAGCAGCAGAACGGAACCGAACATCGCTCGCCGGGGGCGCCATCCGCGGTGCCGCGCGATCGCGATCACCGCGATCACGACCAGCGGCCAGCCGATGTAGAACTGCTCCTCGACGGCCAGCGACCAGAAGTGCTGAACCGGGCTCGGGGCCGACTCCGCGGCCAGGTAGTCCACCGATTCCTCGGCGAGCCGCCAGTTCATCACATACATCGCGCCGGCGAGCAGGTCCCAGGCGATGGACGGCCAGCGGGTGACCGGCAACACCACCAGCACGGCCACCGCGACCGCCGTCAGTGTCACCGTCGCGGCCGGCAGTAGCCGCCGTACCCGGCGTGCCCAGAAGCGCCGGAGGTTCAGCCGCCCGGTGCTCTCCACCTCGCGGATCATCAGGCCGGTGATCAGGAACCCGGAGATGACGAAGAAGACGTCCACTCCCACGTATCCGCCCTGGACACCGGGGATGCCCGCGTGGAACGCCAGCACCAGGAGCACCGCGACGGCGCGCAGGCCCTGGATATCGCCCCGAAAGCCGGCGGCGCCCGGCCGACGTCTACGCTCGGCCGGGATGGCAGGCGGAACGGGAGCAGGCTGGGCTGCCGGCATGGTGGTGCTCCCCATGGTCACTCAACGGTCGGTCATGTCGGACCGCCGCACCGTAACCGAGCAGCCTTTCCAGGATGTTTCAGCGTGATCGGGGAGCTTTACCCGCCCGGAACACGCCCGGGCGTGGTGCTATGGCCGGCCTAGGCCCCGGTAGGTCCATCCCGCTGCGCGCCACGCCTCCGCGTCCAGGCAGTTCCGGGCGTCTATCAGGTTGCGGTCGTTCACCACGGCGGCGACGCGTGCCGGGTCGAGCTCGCGGAATTCCGTCCACTCCGTGAGGTGCAGGATGACGTCTGCACGTCGGCACGCGTCCATCGCGGATGGGGCGTACTCCAGCGTGGGGAAGATCTTCTTCGCGTTGTCCATGCCTTTCGGGTCGTATACCGCCACATGCGCCCCTTGCAGGTGCAGCCGTCCGGCAACGTTCAACGCCGGCGAGTCACGCACGTCGTCGGAATCGGGCTTGAACGCCGCGCCGAGCACGGCCACCCGTCGCCCGACCAGCTGGCCACCGATCATGTCCCGGGCGATCTCCGCCACCCGTTCGCGCCGGCGCAGGTTGATCGCATCCACCTCGGCCAGGAAGGTCAGCGCGTGCGAGGCGCCGAGCTCGCCCGCGCGGGCCATGAACGCCCGGATGTCCTTCGGCAGGCAGCCGCCGCCGAACCCCAGACCGGCGTTGAGGTACTTGCGTCCGATGCGTACGTCGTGGCCGAGCGCATCCGCCAGCTTGGTGACGTCCGCACTGGCGACCTCGCAGATCTCGGAGATGGCGTTGATGAAGGAGATCTTCGTCGCCAGGAACGCGTTCGCGGAGACCTTCACCAGTTCCGCAGTGGGCAGGTCGGTCACCACCACGGGACTGCCGGCCGTGATCACGTCGGCGTATAGCTCCCGCAGCGTGACCTCTGCGTCGGATGTGGTGACACCGAAGACGAGCCGGTCCGGCCGGAGCGTGTCCTGCACGGCGAACCCCTCCCGCAGGAACTCGGGGTTCCAGGCGAGCTCGACGTCGCTGCTGGCCGGTGCCAGCTTGGTCAGCCGGTTGGCGAGTCGTTGCGCGGTACCGACCGGCACCGTCGACTTGCCGACCACCAGACACGCGCCGGCCAGGTGCGGCGCGAGCGCATCGACGGCGAGATCGACGAAGGTCATGTCGGCGGCGAGCCCGTCCGCACGCTGCGGGGTTCCGACGCAGATGAAATGCACCTCCGCGTCCGCCGCTTCGGCGTAATCGGTGCTGAATCGCAGCAGCCCGGTCTCCGCGTGCTTCTTCAGCAGCTCGTCGAGACCCGGCTCGTAGATCGGCGCGCGCCCGTCGCTGAGCGCGGCCACCTTGTCCTCGTCTACGTCGATTCCGACGACGCTGTGTCCGAGCTCGGCCATTCCCACGGCATGGACGGCACCCAGGTAGCCGGTGCCGATGACAGATACGCGCACGGTTGAAGGCCCTTTCTCTGCTGAGCCGCTATTCGGTGAGTGTTGTCCTACGATGCGCCGGACGGTACCACGTCGATGTTTGCGTCCATGTTGCATCGCGGACCGGCCCGCTCAGCCGTGGCCGGGCGACCCTGACCCCTGGAGTCTCTCACCGCCGAGTATCGCGCTCCCACATCTGTCCGACAAGGTCGTGGCCGAAACTGTGGTGGGGGGCTTCCTCCACACATCGGAAGCCGGCCTTGAGGTAGAGGCTCCGGGCCGCGGTGAGCACGTCGTTGGTCCACAGCACGATCTTCGCGTATCCGGCTGCCCTGGCGAAGTCGATGCATTGCTCCACCAGTCTCGCGCCGAGCCCGGCGCCGCGGGCGGCCGGCTCGACGAGCAGCAGCCGCAGCTGCGCCGTCTGGTCGTCCCGGCGCATGCAGAACACACACCCCGCCGGCGAACCGTCCACCTCGGCGATCCAGCCGCTCTCCCGGCCCCGGTCGGTTCGCTCGCCATACTCGGCGATGATCCGCGCCACGTACGCCTCGAAGGTCTGATCCCAGCCGTACTCTTCTGCGTACAACGCACCGTGCCGCTGCACGACCCAGCCCAGATCCCCGGGACGCAACGGCCGGATGACATGGGTGCGCACCGCCGGGCCACCGTCCTCGGATACGTTCTCCCCCAGCACGTCGGTGATCGTGGCGAACGCCCGCACCAGCCGCTCCTGCTCGCTCTCGTCGAGCCGGGCCAGCATCCGTTCCGCCTGCAGGTTCGAACGGGCATTCAACGTCTGGAATGCATCGCGGCCGGCCTGGGTCAGGCTGACCGTCTGCCGCCGCGCGTCCTCCCGCGAGCGTGCGCGCTCGATGAGGCCCGACTTCTCGAAGCGTGCGAGCACGCGGCTGAGGTGCGCGGGGTCGATGCCCAGCGCGGCGCGGACATCGGACACTTCGCTTCTCTCCCGCTGCGCTAGCTCGAAGATGACCCGGGATTCGGTGAGGCTGAATCTTGTCTGCAGCAGGCCCTGGTCGAGTAGGCCCATCTGCCTGGTGAAGAACCGGTTGAACCGCCGTACGGCCGCCACCCGAGGGTCGGCGGCCGTGGCTGTGATCGTCGCCATATTTGATATAGTCAAGTATTTCCTTGACGCCGTCAAGTATCGGTGCGACGCAATGTGTCGGCCAGCCGGGAGAAGCCGTCCTGGCCGTGCCCGTCCTTGATGGCACGGTCCGCCACCGCCTTCGCGGCCTCCAGCACACTTGGGTCGATATCGCGGCTGCGCGCGGCATGGATGATGTGTTCCATGCCGGCGGCATTCGAGACGATCGTGGAGTCGTCACCCGGGTAGCTGCCCCGGTCGACGTCCGATGCGAGCTCGGGCGTGAGCTGCCCGGCCAGGGCGAGGATGCCCTGCATGCGTTCGGCGATCTCGGCGCCGGCGATGCCCTCCGCCTCGGCCAGCGCGAGAGCGTGCACGACACCGCTCATCGCGGTCCAGAAGGTGTCGAGCAATGCGACGTCGTACGCCGCCGCGCGTCCCGGGTCAGTGCCCACATGCGCGCCCGTGCCGCCGAGGCTCGCCAGGGTGGACCGGTTGGACTCGTACACCTGCTCCGGGCCGCTGTAGAGGAAGACCGCATCCGGTCCCCCGATGGTCACCGTCGGGGTCATGATCGCGCCGTCGATGTAGTCGATGCCCCGTTCCGCCGCCCAGGCGGCGAGTTCGCGCGCCCGGTCGGGCGTGTCCGCGGTGAGGTTCACCAGCGTCTTGCCGCGCAGGCTCTCCGCGACCGGCTCGACAATGGCCCGCACCGCGTCGTAGTCGATCACGCAGACCACGGTCAGAGGGCTCGCCGCGACCGCGTCCGCCGCCGACCCGGGCGCGACGGCTCCCTTCTCCACCAGCGGCGCCGCCTTGCCGGCCGTCCGGTTCCACACGGTCGTGCGGTGTCCTGCACGTACGAACGCGCTCGCGAGCGCCGTGCCCATCGGTCCGAGCCCCAGGACCGTCACCGGAGTGTGCTCTGTCATCGTCTGTGCTCCTTCATTCATTGATCAGGGTCAGTCCAGCGCCTGCGGATGCGGACGGATGGCACTCTGCGCGAGTGCGGTCACCATGAACGTGATCGGCTCGTCGCCGTGGCCGGCGTTGACCACCCGGTCGGCCAGGCTCGCCGCGGATCGCAGGACGCTCGCGTCCAGGCCGTATGACTGGGCGGCGCGGATCACCCGCTCCATCTCCCCCACCCCGGCCGCGACCGTCGGCTGCGTCCCTCCGCCGGTTCCCGCCTCGACGGCACCGGCCATTCCGGCGACGGCGTCGCGCGCGGCCTCCAGCGCTTGCTCCGCAGCAGTGAGCAGGTCCGCCACCGACGTCCCCGAGGCGTGCCCGAGCGCGACGGCGTGGGTGAGGCCGACCATGGCGGTCCAGAAGGTGTCCAGCCACGCCATCTCGCGCCCGATGTCTGGCGGCGTCGCAGGCCGATGGTCGCCCGACCCGGGGGCGTGTGGCGCCAATGCTTGGGCCGTCATGGTGGTGTGGCTCCCCTCCGCAGCGGCGTGAACCGACCGGATGCCGGTTCACGCGGTCACGAGAAGAGCCTTGGCCATGCCGCTCACGATTCGCTGGTGTCGCGCTGACGACCCGCTGACGAGCGTCGGCGATGGACGTCTGGAGGCGCGAAGCTAGACACGCGCCGCCGGCGAGCGCGCACCGCCGCCCGCATCGGCCCGGTGGACGGCCGCCGACGTCAAGGCGTTGCGCCGGCGACCGCGCATCCAGTAGAGGTGAACGCCGAGCGCGCTGACCCACAGGCTCGCGACCAGCGCGATGCCGCGCTGCAGTACACCCACCCAGCTCACCAGCGCCGGCGAACTCATCAACAGGAAGAGCCCCAGGGTCAGACCACCGCTGACCGCGGAGGGAATGCGCAGATGACGCCATCCCTCGCTGCGTTTCGCGCTCCGCGAGATCAGCAGCTGAGACGCGCCGGCGACGACGAACGTGGTCGCCGCCACCACATCGTGAACGGCGTGGTAGCCGGATATCTCCCCCATGCTCACCTTGAACGAGCAGGTAGGCAGCTGCACGCCGCAGTCGTGCCGCATGATGCCGACCAGCATCACGCCGAGCCCGCTGGCGAGAACACCAAGGGATCCGATCCGGCCGAAGGTGTCGTTCAGCGACAGGATCAGCCCTGCTCCCAGCGAGATGACGCTCAGTCCGAACACCACGAGCGCGAGGATCATGATCCACGCGTCGACGGCTCCGACCGCGGCAAGCGAGCTGATGTAGTCACTGCGCGGGTTGTAATGGTCCTGCAGACGTCCGGCGATGAGCCAGCCGAGAGTGAAGATCAGGGCGCCCCCGATCGACGCCATCGCGATCCAGGTGAAGATCGTCCGCGTGCGGGACCACTGAGCCAACCGCGCCACCATGAAGAACTGCTCACCCCATTCATCAAGCCGCCGGCGTGCCTCTTCACGGCCGATCAGCCGAGGATCCCCAGAGCGATACCCCAACCATGAGATCACGAAACTATAACACAACGGTCACACTTTGCGTTACCTTTGGAGGATTCGCGCCCGGGCTGTTCGTGCCGCAAACCCGCGGGCATAGGCGCCGACCACGTTCGACGGCGGCTCAATGGGGTACGCACTACGGCGCAAGCACGGAACGCCCACAGGAGGTTTGATGTCCGCACCCACCCGCACGGTGATCGATGTGATCGTCGAAGATCACCGCGAAGTTGAAGAACTGTTCAAGCAACTGGAGTCCACATCCGACTCCGAGCAGCTGCGCCAGCTCGCCGACCAGGTCATCGCCGAACTGGTTCGGCACTCCGTGGCGGAGGAGCAGTACCTGTACCCAGCGTTCCGCGAGCATCTCGATGACGGAGACGAGCTCGCCGATCACGAGATCAGCGAGCACTCCGAGATCGAGGAGACCCTGAAGGAGCTCGAGTCGCTCGACGTTACCGAAGAGCGATTCCAGACGCTGGTGCGCGAGCTGATCTCGGAGGTGCGTCACCACGTCGAGGACGAGGAGAACGACGCA
This sequence comes from Phytoactinopolyspora halotolerans, assembly GCF_010550675.1. GTDB lineage: Bacteria > Actinomycetota > Actinomycetes > Jiangellales > Jiangellaceae > Phytoactinopolyspora > Phytoactinopolyspora halotolerans. The sequence goes on from NZ_JAAGOA010000009.1 coordinate 225,236, forward strand.
TTGCCTCGGCTGGAGAACGCCTGCGGCCGGGACGAACTGATCGAACTCGGCCAGAAGGTCGAGCAAGCGAAGCAGAGCGCGCCGACGCGGCCGCACCCCAGTGCTCCGGACACGCCGCCGTGGAACAAGATCCTCGCACCAGGTGCCGGATTCGTCGATCGGGTCCGCGACTCATTGGCCGGGCGCCAGACCGGTTGAGGAGAAGACCCATGCCGAAGAAACTCGATGTCGTCGAGCTGATCACGCAAGACCACCGGGAAGTCGAGCGGTTGTTCGAGCTGATGAAGGAACACCCCGAACAGCGCCCCCTACTGCTGCCGGTGATGACTTCGCTGCTTATGGCGCACAGCCGAGCTGAGGAGATGCACGTCTACCCGGCCGCCCAGCAGGAGGCCGGTGAGAACGACGAGATCGCGCACAGCCAGGAAGAACATCAAGAGGCCGAGCAGATGCTCGAGCGCCTCCAACACGTCGATCCGATGTCGTCGGACTTCGACCGGCTGCTCAGCGAGCTCGTGAACGCCGTGAACGAGCACGTCCAGGAGGAAGAGAACACAGTCCTTCCCGGGATGCGCGAGCGGCTCAGCGATGAGCGACGCGACGAGCTGGCCGATGCCTTCGTGGCCGCACGGACGGAGCATCTCGGTGCCCGGCCCGGCGAGGCCACCAAGGAAGAACTGGCGCGGCAAGCACAGAACGCCGGGGTCAGCGGCACGTCGTCGATGAACAAGTCCGAGATCTCCGACCGGTTGCGCGGAGACTGACCGAAAAGAGACCAAGAGGAAGGCGAACATGCCACGTCCAGGAAGCCACCAGTACGACGTCAAACGTGCCCGGCTCCGCAAGGAACTGGAAGACGAGGGCGTAGCAGCAGACCAGGACGCCGACGAAGAGGCGAACCGCCGCTTGCAGGAAGACGAGGATCTGCGTCCCGTTCAGCGCACCGACCGTGCTGAGGGACCCAAGGGCGAACGGTAGGTGTCATGGCGACGTTCTTCGACCATCTGGCCCGCGGCGCCCTGGCCGGTGCGGCCGGGACCACCGCGCTGAACGCGACCACGTACCTCGACATGGTCGCACGAGGCCGACCGGGCAGTTCGACACCCGAGAAGACGGTCGAGCGGACGGCCGATTCGCTGGGCACGTCCATACCGGGCGACTCCGAGGCGCGGCAGGCGCGTGCCTCCGCGCTCGGGGCGCTGCTCGGTATCGTCGCCGGCGTCGGCACCGGTGCGGCGCTGGGGGCGATGCGGGCCGCGGGCCGGCCACGATCACCGGTGACGACGGTTCTCGCCGCGTCGGCGCTGGCCACCGTCGCAGGCAACGCGCCGATGAGCGCGCTGGGCGTGACCGACCCACGCCGCTGGGCACCTGCCGACTGGGCCGCGGACCTGGTTCCACACCTGGTCTACGGTGTGGTGGCCCAGGTCACGCTGGATCGCCTCGATCCGAGCAAGCGGCGGGTCCGCTTGCTCCGCCGCGTCCGGGGCGGCCGCTCCATCCGGCCGCGCCGGTGAGCCCGAACAGGGCCGAGCCGGCCCGCGCGTGGCGGCGCGGAGCCGGTACCGGTCTCTCGTAGGCTCAGCAGTCATGGTCGCCCGTCACGTGTTCCGTTCGAGCCGCATGCCGGCGTCGGTCGAGGGCGTCTTCGCCTGGCACGCTCGTCCCGGCGCCATCAGCCGGTTGACCCCGCCCTGGCAACCGGTCCGGGTGGCCGAGGAGGCGCTGTCGCTACGCGACGGACGGGCGCGGTTGCGCCTACCCGGCGGGCTGACCTGGGCGGCGGCACACCAACCGGACGGTTACGACCCTCCCCGGCAGTTCGTCGACCAGCTCGCCTCGTCGCCGTTCTCCCGGGTACTGAGCTGGCGGCACACCCACGAGTTCACCCCCGACGACGGTGGCACCCGGGTGACGGACGTCGTCGAGACGAGTGTTCCCGAGGCCGTGCTGCGGTCGATGTTCCGCTACCGGCATGCTCAGCTCGCGGAGGACCTCGCCGCGCAGGAGCGCTCTCGCCGCTGGCAGACAGATGCGTTGACAGTGGCGATCACCGGCTCCAGCGGTCTGGTCGGCACGGCCGTGGCGGCGCTGCTCAGCACCGCGGGGCATCGGGTGATCCGATTGGTGCGCCGGTCACCCCGCGGCCAGGACGAGCGGCAGTGGAATCCGGAGAGCCCGGACACCGACCTGCTGGCCGGTGTGGACGCGGTCATCCACCTGGCCGGAGCGTCGATCGGCGGACGGTTCACCGAATCGCACAAGCGGGAGATCCGGGACAGCCGGATCGGGCCGACGCATCGGCTGGCCCAGGCCGCGGCGGCCGCGCCGAGCGGACCTCACGTCTTCGTCTCGGCGTCGGCGATCGGTTTCTACGGATCCCACCGCGGCGACGAGTTGCTCACCGAGGATCACGAACGCGGCGACGGTTTCCTCGCTGACGTCGTCGCGGACTGGGAGGCCGCGACGGCACCCGCGGCCGGCAGCGGTATCCGGTGTGTCCAGGTCCGCACCGGCATCGTGCAGACACCCCGGGGCGGTACGTTGCAGCTGCTGTATCCGATGTTCTTCGCCGGACTCGGCGGGCGCCTCGGGGACGGCACGCAATGGCTGTCGTGGATCGGCATCGACGACCTCGCCGACATCTACCTGCGTAGCGTATGCGACGCCGACCTCCACGGTCCGCTCAACGCGGTTGCGCCGACGCCGGTCCGTAACGCGGAGTACACCCGAACCCTGGCACGTGTCCTGCGCCGGCCCGCGCTCGTCCCGGTGCCCGGGCTCGGCCCACGGCTGCTGCTCGGGCAGGAAGGCGCCGAGGAACTGGCGCTGGCCAGTCAGCGGGTAGCGCCCGGCGTGCTCGCCGGCGCGTCGCACGTGTTCCGCCATCCCGATCTGGAACACGCGCTGCGGCATGTGCTCGGGCGACTGAGAGCTACCGACGCTCCGCAGACGGCACACTGACGCGCGACTCTCCCCGACCGCCACTGGCGACGTGCGCCCGGACCGACAACCACGGATGGCCGCGCCTGTGCGATGCGTGCGCCCAGGCGCGGCCATGCGGTCCTGCGACGGTCAGCTCCGCAGGAAGGTCAGCAACGCGTCGTTCACCTCATCCGCGTGGGTCCACAGCAGCCCGTGCGGCGCCCCTTCCACCTCCACGTACGTCGCCTGCGGCAGCAACTTCCGGAACGGCCTGGCCGTCGCGTCGATGGGAAGGATGTTGTCGGCCGTACCGTGCAGGATCAATGTCGGCACGTCGATCTTCGGAATGTCCGCGCGGAAGTCGGTGCTCCACGTCGGGACGGCCGCACTGGAGGCGTACCACGACGACCCTGCCGCGACATTCCAGCTGTTGCGCAGCGCCTCTTCGGACAAGCGCGACCCCAGCGTCTCATCGGTGTTGTAGAAGCCGGCGTAGAACTCGGTGAAGTAGGCATAGCGGTCCTGGGTCACGGCTGCGTAGATGCCGTCGAACACCTCCTGCGGCACGCCGTCCGGATTGTCGTCGGTCTTGAGCAGGAACGGCTCGAGGGAGGCGAGGAAGGCCGCCTTGGCCACCCGCTCAGATCCGTACGTGCCCAAGTAGCGCCCGACCTCGCCGGTACCCATGGAGAAGCCCACGAGGACGACGTCATGCAGGTCGAGCGTCTCCAGGACCACCTTCAGATCCGCCGCGAAGGTGTCGTAGTCGTAGCCGGTCGTCGGCTGGCTGGACTGGCCGAAACCCCTGCGGTCGTACGTGATCACGCGATAGCCCTCCCTGAGCAGGGCGGCCGACTGCTTCTCCCACGAATGCCCATCCAACGGATAGCCGTGGATCAACACGACAGGCTGTCCGGTTCCGTGGTCCTCGTAGTAGAGGTCGATGCTGGTGCTGTTCTCGGTTCCCACCGTGATGTACGGCATGGTGAACTCCTTGCGGCGAGTGGGAGAACGGTCGTTCTCCGCGATGTCTCGTATAGTAGAGAACGTGCGTTCTCGCGTCAAGTCGCCCGCCTGACATCGTCCGTCTCGGGTACTGCGACGACGTTGGGTGGAGGCGGCGACGCGGCGACACGCCTCACCGCTCCGCGAGACCCTGCGGACGTTTGCCTCTGCAGATAAGGAAGGATGGGACCTGTGCACCCGCAAAGCCCGCCAGCAGAATCCGCCGGGACCGGAAGACGGACTCGGATCGATGACGACGCGGCGCGGGAACGTGCTCTCCAGGCCGCCGATCGGCTCTACTACAGCCGTGGGATCCAGGCCGTCGGCATGGACGACCTACGGGCCGAGTCCGGGCTGTCGCTCAAGCGGCTCTATGCACTGTTTCCGTCGAAGGAAGCGATCGTCGAAGAAGTGCTGCACCGCCGACACGACACGTGGGTACAGGGCGTCACCTCCGCCGTGCAGCTGGCGCACTCGCCCCGCGAGCGCTTGCTGGCCATCTATGACTTTCTCGGCCGCTGGTTCTCCGACGACGACTTCCGCGGCTGCGCATTCATCAACTCGTTCGGCGAGCTCGCCGGCGTCGTTCCGCGGGTCGCCGAGATCGTCCGCGACCACAAGACAGACTTCCAGCGATACGTCGCACAACTCGTCGCCGACGCCGGCGGCTCGGCCGACCTGGGTCCACAGCTCGTCCTCCTGGCCGAGGGCGCCCAGGTGACGGCCGCCATCGCCGGCACACCCGAGGCAGCCGGCCATGCGCGCCGCGCGGCCGAGACACTCATCGACGCCGACCTCAACGTCGGTGTCCGCGCATAGCAAGATCACTACTCGACGGAGGTAGCGTGCTCGACATCAGCCTGCTCACGTGGGCGCTGACGATCGGACTGATCGTCGTCCTGCTTGCGGTCGATCTGATCATGGCGGCCGCCAGGCCGCACCGGGTCAGGTTCCCCGAGGCCACCGCGTGGTCGGTCTTCTACATCCTGGTCGCCGTGCTCTTCGGCGTCTGGTTCACGGTTCAGTACGGCGGAGACTTCGGCACGGAGTACTTCACCGGCTACATCGTCGAGAAGAGCCTCTCGGTCGACAACCTCTTCGTCTTCGTGATCATCATGACGACGTTCGCCGTGCCGGAGGAGCACCAGCACATGGTGCTCACCTTCGGCATCATGCTGGCGCTGATCATGCGAGCGATCTTCATCGCCCTCGGCGCGACCTTGATCTCGCTCTTCTCCTTCATGTTCCTGCTGTTCGGACTGCTGCTGATCTATACCGCCGTACAGTTGTTCCGGCATCGCGACGAGGATCCGGACATCGAAGACAACGCCGTGGTCAAGGCGGCGCGGCGGGTCCTGCCGGTGACTCGCGAGTACGTCGGAGGCAAGCTCGTCACCCGGATAGACGGCCGCCGGATGGTCACGCCGCTGATGATCGTCCTGCTCGCCATCGGCAGCGTCGACCTGCTGTTCGCACTCGACTCCATTCCTGCGGTGTTCGGCATCACCCAGGAGACCTACATCGTCTTCACCGCCAACGCCTTCGCGCTGCTCGGTCTGCGGGCGCTGTACTTCTTGGTCAAGGGCCTCTTGGACCGCCTCGTCTACCTGTCGGTCGGGCTCGCCTTGATCCTGGCGTTCATCGGAGCCAAGCTGATCCTGCACTGGGCACACGTCGATATCGACGACCGGATCCCCGAGGTGGCCACGGAACTCAGCCTCGTCGTCATCGTGGTCGTTCTGGCCATCGTCACCGTGGCGAGCCTCATCAAGACCAAGCGTGATCCGGAGGCGAAGGCCCACCCCGGCTCGCTGCGAGCTCACCGCACGACGATCGGCACAAACGACAGCGACGAGCCACAGGACGAGCAGAGCTGAGCCCTTCAGCTCGCCGGAGCGACGTCCTCCACATCGCGTATGCGCCGGAGTGCGCGATAGACCGGTAGGGGCGCGAGCATGATCATCGCCGCGGCCACCCACAACGTGCCGCGCGTCCCGACGACCTCACCCAGGACGCCGCCGAACAGCGCACCGAGCGGGAAGGCCGCCATGATGATGACGCGCATGGTCGCGTTCACCCGACCCAGCATCTGGTCCGGGCACACCCGCTGGCGCAGACTCAGGCTGCCTATGGCGTAGACGATCTGGCCGAACTCGCCGGCCGCCATGCCGACGAAGAGCAACACGACAAGCCACCCTGGCTGCGCCAGCGGCATGACCAGCCCGACCGGTCCGGTCGCGGCCAGGACCAGCCAGAGAATCCGAGCGGAACCGACCCGCCGGGCCAGCCGTGGTGTGCACGCCGCACCGACCATGGCGAATACGGCGCCGAGCGCAACCACGACACCGATCGCGGTCGGTGACAGATGGAGCGTTCTGGACATGAAGATGAAGGTCACGGCGGAGGCGATCGCGAAGGCGAGGTTGCTCACGGCGCTGGTGAACGCCATGGCCGACAACACCGGATGCCGGCCGACGTAGCGCAGACCTTCACCGACCTCGTGCCGCAGTCGGACACCGGAGGTGGGCTTTTCGACGGGCCGCTCCCGGCCACGGATCGCCGCCAACGACGCGGCGGAGATCGCGAACGTGAACGCCTGGATCAGCACGACGTGTGCGGCACCGATCAGCGCGACCAGCCAACCGCCGAGTCCCGGTCCGACGATCTGCCCGGAGGCGCGGATCGTCTCCAGGGCCGAGTTGCCGGCCAACACGTGGTCCTTGCCGACCACCGACGGCAGGTAACTCTGGTAGCCGATGTCGAAGAAGACCCTGGCGACGCCGCTCAACAGCGACACCACCACAAGCTGAGTGATGGTCAGCGCATCGAAGGCGGCGGCGAGCGGAATGCTGCACAGCAGGGCAGCCCGGATCAGGTCGCTGGCGATCAGGACGGGACGGCGATGCACACGATCGAGCCAAGCCCCGGCGGGCAGCCCGATCAGGGCGAACGCGAGTGTGGCCGAAGCCGTCACCAGTCCGAGCTCCAGCGGCGAGGCGTCGAGGGTCAGCACCGCGAGCAGTGGGATGGCGACACCGCTGATCTGGGCACCGAACTGGCTGGTGGTCTGCCCTAGAAGCAGGAGTCGAAAGTCGTAGCGGGCGAAGAGCGAGTCACCGGGCACGGTGAACCTCCGTTGAGCTGGTTGCGGGCGGAAACCCCGCCCGTCAGCTCCGAAGGCGTCGCTACGGGGGGTCGACATTACCGACCCGGCCCCGCTTGGTCAATCCGTGCAGAGTGCGCAGAGTGGACGCACATGGATCGTTGACAACCTTACGTTGTACGGTTACCTTACGACGTACGACTTACGTTGTATGGCTGACAGGAGCCGGAGTGATGAAGGCATTCGTATTGTCCTCCTATGGGCCCCCAGACGCGTTCCGGCTGGCCGATGTCGAGATGCCCGTGCCCGGCGACCATGAGGTTCTTGTCAAGATCCGGGCGACATCTGTCCAGCCATACGACTGGCACCACATGCGAGGCGAGCCCTACGTCGCACGCCTGATGCCGGGCACGCTCGGACTGCGTCGGCCGAAGATCCGCATCCTGGGTGCGGACATCGCCGGACACGTCGAGGCGGTCGGTCCCCGTGTGACGGAGTTCCGCCCGGGCGACCAGGTGTTCGCGCTGCTCAAGCAGGGCGGCTTCGCCGAGTATGTCAGCGTCCCCGAGCACGAACTCGCGCCCATGCCCCGGAACCTGTCGTTCGAACAGGCCGCCGCCGTGCCGCTGGCTGCGAACACGGCGTTGCTAGGGCTGCGGGACCAGGGACGCATCCAGCCCGGACAGTCGGTGCTGATCAACGGCGCCTCCGGCGGCGTCGGCACGTTCGCCGTACAGATCGCCCAGGCGTTCGGCGCCAAGGTGACCGGCGTCTGCAGCACCCGCAACATCGATGTGGTGAAGTCGCTCGGTGCGGACGACATCGTCGACTACACGACGACGGACTTCACCCGGACCGGGCGGCGCTATGATCTCCTGCTTGACATCGCCGGCGGCCATTCGGCTCGCGCATGCCGGCGGGTGTTGGACCGCACGGGCAGCCTTGTACTCGTCGGCGGTCCGGCCGGCCGGTGGGTGCAGCCGGTCGGACACATATTCTCCATGCTCGCCGTCGCTCCGTTCGCGTCGCAACGCATGCTCGTGACCATGGTGGACCGGTGTAAGGAGAACAAGCGGAACCTGGCCACCCTGACCGAGCTCATCGAGGACGGCCAGGTCACCCCCATGATCGACCGTCAGTATTCGTTCGACGAGATCCCTGCGGCAGTCGCGTACCAAGAACAAGGTCACGCTGCCGGGAAGGTCGTCGTCACCGTATGACCTCAGGCGCCGTCACACACAACGCCCTGGCGCTAGCCGGCGGCCCGGGCGAACACCCCGATCGCGTCATAGGCGATCCAGGACCCGTCATCCTTGAACAGCTCGAGTGTGTTCTCTCCGTCGGCGAGGAGCCCAGCCGGCAAGGTGCGCTCAATGTAGGACGGCTTCAGCGGGGACCCCGGAACGGTGCTGTCGCCCTGAGTCGAGCCCTTCGTGGCACCGCCGTCGAACGTCAACCGGTCGACCTCCGTGCCGTTGACGGTGAGGACGGCCGAGCCGGGTATCGTCGCGTGGCTGTCGATCAGCCATAGCGCAAGATCCACGTCGTCAGTGGGTACCTCTGCGAGATCGAAGCGCAGCCGGAACAGGTGGTCGCGCCGTCCGGCCCACGAATCAGCCGGGCCCGGCTGCAGATAACTCCACCCGGTGCCGGCCTGATCGGTGCCGTACCGGAAGTCCACGCCGTCCGGAAACGTCGCGTTGTACTGCGCGTAGCCGTCCGGCGAGAGGGCGAACTCCAGACCCTTGCCGTCGAACTCACCGACGACGGCCAGCGGCGTGCCGGAGACGCTGACCGACTCCACGCTGCTGATGGTGACCGGGGCCGAGGGCCGGCTGCGGGAGCCGGCCGCGTCGACGGTGACGACGCGGTACACCCACTGCTCGGATGCGCCGCCGAGACCACGGTGCTCGAAATACGGGTAGACCGTCTTGGCCAGCAACGTATCCGGCTCCACGTCGACGTCGTCGGCGCCGCGCACGCCGTAGACGGCGTAGTGATCGACGACGGTCTCCCACGGTACCGGCGTCCAATCGAGGACGATGCGGGCCAGTTCGCCTTCGCCGTCGAGTCCGGTGATGGCTGGCACCTTGGCGGCGGTGGTCACGCTCATCCTCCTCATCCCTGCTTCTCGAGTCCGGGCGTTCCGGCCCGGGTGACGAACCGCGCGACCGTCTCCAACGGTGCGTCCGCGTCCGCTCTGATCCATTGCACGATCTTGAACTCAGAGGTGAGCTCCTCCGGTGTCATCCGGCAGTGGACGTATCCGCGCCGGCCGTCGTAGAGCTTCACGTACGGATGCTGGATCCAGTCCGGCGTGTATCGATCCGTCGGCGAGCCGTCGCCGTCGGACGCGATCGACGAGCAGATCAGCTCCACCCCCACCGTCGATGACGACGGATCGGCGAAGTCCGCCTTCAGTTCGGCGGCGACGTGCCGGTGAATGTCGCCGGTGAGCACCACCGGGTTAGTGGACTGCTGCATGGCGTCGATCAGCCTCCGCCGCGCGGCGGGATACCCGTCCCACTGGTCGGTGCGGTCCTCGGTGATGGCCGCGACCGTGACGCCGTTCACGCACACGTTCCACGTCGCCGGGGAACCGATCATCCCGTCGTAGAGCCACTGTTCCTGCTCCGGCCCGAGCATGGTGCGTCGCTCGTCGTACTGGTCGTCGGTGTCGGCCGGCGGAGCGTCCCGGTACTGGCGGGTGTCGAGGATGTTGAACCGCGCGAGCGAGCCCGCGTCGAACCGTCGGTACAGCGCCGCGTCGGGCCCGTCCGGCAGCGTCGACAGTGACAGCGGCAGGTTCTCGTAGAACGCGCGGTAGGCGACGGCGCGCAGATGGACGAAATGCTCTGGACTGACCCCGTACCGGGATCCGTCCGCGCCGTAGTTGTTCTGCACCTCGTGGTCGTCCCACGTCACGATCCACGGTGCGAGCGCGTGCACGGCCTGCAGGTGCGGGTCGCTCTTGAACAGCGCGTAGCGCAGCCGGTACTGCTCCAGCGTCTCGATCTCGACGGCGTGTTCGGGGGTCACCGTCGCGCCCTGCCGCCAGAGGTTGGCGTCGGTGATTCCGTACTCGTAGATGTAGTCGCCGACGAAGAAGACCGCGTCGAGCTCCTCGGCGGCCATGTGCCTGTAGGCACCGAAATGCCCGTGGTACCAGGCCTGGCAGGATGCCGTCGCGAACGAGAACGACGCTGCCAGTTCGCCGCGTGCCGGCAGGGTCTTCGTCCGCCCGACCGGGCTGACCTGGCGCCCGGCCGTGAACCGGTAGAAGTACTCCCGTCCCGGTTGCAGGCCGTCGACGTGCGGGTGCACCGCGTGCGCCAGTTCGGGCGAAGCCACGACGGTCCCCCGACGGACGACGCGTCGGAAGCTCTCATCGGTCGCGACCTCCCAGCGCACCGGGACCGGTCGCAGCGGCATCCCGCCATGCCCGTCCGGGGCCAGCGGTTCCGGGGCGAGCCTCGTCCACAGCACGACACTGCGCGCACCCGGCTCTCCCGAGGCGACGCCCAGGCCGAACACCCCGTCGGGGACGTTCACGGACTCGTCCGCGGCCGCTTCCGGCGCCGCGATGCCCAGCGCGATGGCGGCGGAGCTCACTCCGCTGAGCTGAAGGAACGTACGTCGATCCAGAATCGGTGCTGCACGTCGCTGCGCCATGGGCCTCCGTTCATCGGGTCTGCACGCATACGTTGCTCGACGCACATGGACAGTGATCGACAACGAGTCGAAGTGTAGACCTTTGGTCTATGTCTGAACAGAGAACGCGGCGGTTCAGGACACGGCCGAGCGATTCGGGGACACGGTCAAGTGGTACAGGTTGCACAGGTGGCCGTAGACCGTCGCCTGCTTCCAATAGGCGAAGCCGAGCTTGCGCGCGACGTTCTGGGAGGGCACATTCAACGGATCGATGATCGCCAGCAGCTCACCGTCGTACGTTCCGGACGCTTTCGCGAGTACCGCTCGCCCGGCCTCAGTCGCGTAGCCGTTGCCGCGAGCCTCAGGCACGAGCCGGTAGCCGAACTCGAGCCACCGCTCACCCTCGAAGTCGATCCAATCGACACCTGAGTATCCGATGATGGTTCCAGTCGCCCGTTCGATCAACGGCTGCTTTGCGAAGGGCCAACGCCGCCCGTTTGCGAGCATCCTGTCGAAACGCGTATGCGCCTGCTCGTCCGACAAGACGCCGGACGAGAACACCATGAAATCCTGGCGGCGGAACAGCTCGACGAAGCGGTCCCGATCCGACTCGGTGGGCAACCGGATCGTGAGGCGTGATGTCACGACGACACCGTCACCGCTTCCGTCATCACTGGCCACAGCACGAGGTCATCATGCGTCACGCCTCGGCTGCAACCCGTTATCCGGCGCATGATCGTCGAGGATCGGGCCGGCGATCTCCGGCCCGATCCTCGACGACGTGCGACGCGAACTCCTCGCTACCGGTTGTACGGAAACGGCGGGTAGATGTAGCCGGGCACCCAGAACGGTGAATACCCGTAGTGGCTGTAGATGTCCTCGTAATAGCTCGGCTCCTGGATAAGGCTCGGATCATACGCAGGAGCCTCGGCGACCTCCGTCCGGTCCCGATTCACATGGACCACGCCGTCCTCGACCTTCTCGACGGCGTCGACCGGGATGAGCTGTTTGTCCTGCCCGATGCCGAGAAATCCCCCGGTGCCCACCTCGAGGAAGCGGACCCGCCGTTCCTCCGGATCGATGACCAGGTCTTCCACGTCGCCGATCTCTTGTCCGACTCGATCCACCACACTGTGGCCCCGGACGTCATCGGCCTCGCTGGCAGGCATCAGATCCGTGTCTTCGAGCCGAACCAATACCGCTTGCCGATCGGTTGCCATGAGCCCTCCTTTCCGAGGTTCTACCAAGGTCCTTTACCCGCGGCGTATGACGCCTAACGGCGAACCCATACCGGCGCCGGCGCTGGTGGCGTAGCGTTCCCAGGATGCTGGGTCTCCTACTGATGACAAGGCGTTTCCTCGCGGCGTTCCGCGCCGCGTGGCGGGACAGAAGCTTCCGTGGTGTCACCGCCAGTATCGTTGTCTTGGTTGTGAGCGCAACGGTCTTCTACAGCCTGACCGAAGGCTGGTCGGTGCTGGACAGCCTGTACTTCTCCGTAGTGACCGGCCTGACGATCGGCTACGGGGACCTCGCGCCGGAACAGGCGGTCTCGAAGGTCTTCACCATGATCTACGCGCTACTGTCGGTCGGCCTGTTCGTCACATTCGGCACGACGCTGGCGCGAGCGGTCATATCCGGTCGCGGCAGGCCGGGGCGCACCCGACATCACAAGGACGACGGTTCGCCGACAGCTTGACCTGCGGCTCTCCCGATATGCGCAACCTTTCTCCAACCTGGTTGCCGTGCCCGCGACCCTGCTGAAGGATGGCCACATCGATGAAACGTTCTATTCGCATATCATCACGGCCCGCATGGAGAGTTCACGTACGATGGCGTATCACCACCCACTGGCATATCTCCTGGGTCTGGAGGGCATCGCACTGCTCCGTGCGTTCGCCGGCGAGTACGGCCGGGAGTTCACCGAGGCTCGATTCGCCGAGGTGCGCGCCCTGCTGGACGCGGCGGATCGGTTCGGTCCCGGCGCGACCGTCCAATCGGTCAGCATCCAGGAGGGATACCGGAACTGGGCGGACTCGTACGATCAGCCGGGCAATCAGCTGATCGAGCTCGAGCAGTCCATCGTGTGGGACATCCTCGACGGGTTACCCGTCGGCACCGCCGCTGACGTCGGCTGCGGCACCGGACGCCACGCCGCCCGTCTGGCCTCCCTCGGCCACCGCGTGATCGGCGTCGATACCTCCGCGGATATGCTCGTCAAGGCGCGCGCCAAGGTCCCGGCGGGCGAGTTCTACCAAGCCGACCTTCATCGACTGCCTCTACCGGATCGCCACGTCGACGTCCTCGTGTGTGCCCTTGCGCTGGCGCATGTCCCCGACCTCGCCACCGCCATGAAGGAGTTCGTCCGGGTGCTGCGGCCCGGTGGGCACCTTGTCATCTCCGATCCGCGCGGACTGATCGGCGATATCGACATGCCGCTGCTGAAGGCCGGGCCGAATGGCGATCCCGGATTCGTGCCGAACCGGAGCCGACTGGCCAGCGACTACCTCTCCGCCGCGCTCCCGCTCGGTCTCCGGCTCCGCCGTTGCGAGGAGCCACGCCGTCCCGCTCCATTCGTCGGTGCGGACGGTCGACCGCCGCACGCCACCGGGCCAGTACCCGACCACGTGCCCGGCGGGCCGCCCAACATCTGGGCGCTACACCCGTGGTGTGTCGACGCCGTCAACGCCGCCTACCGGGACACCCCGGCCGCCATCGTCTGCCACTTCGAACTCGGCGATGGGTGAGCTCACAGAGGTAGCCGGTCACCGTGCGACTCGACCAGCTCGGGCGGCGCCGTCAGGCGCCACGCCTCGAACAGCAGCTCCGCCAGCTCGTCGGCGTCGATGCCGGCGAGGTGGACGACCACCCAGCCGAACTGACCGGCCGTGAACTGGATCTCGAAGACGTCCGGACGTTCCGCCACCAGCGCGAGCTGCTCCTCGAGGGGCTGCTTCAAGCCGACCGTCTGGGTCGCCTCCCACAGATACCCGAAGCTCCTGTCCCGCACCTTGAAGGTCGTGTAGTTCGGCGACACGACGCTGTGCACCTCGGGCAGCCGATCGATCATCTCCAGGAACGCATCGCTGGTCACGGTCATGACGACATCGAACCACAGGTCCGCGCGAGCCCGTCACGCCGCCGACCAGCCGCCATCCGAGGCCACCACCACGCCGTTGACATCGACGCCGTCGTCGCTGAGCAGGAAGGTGATCGACGCGGCGACCGCCTCCGCATCCACCGCTTCGGGCATGATGGCACACCGCCTCGGAGCCGGCCTCGTTGTCGGAGTCGTCTCGTACACGGGTCAGCAGACGCTTCCCTGCGGACCACCTGTCCCGTGCGATTCCCATCAGCGCACTCTGGGAGGTTCCTGCACCTTGTTGAGCCTCTCGGTCGTCGTGCTGAGCGGCTCCGGCAGGGTTCGGAACAGCAGCCAGCTCAGCAGCGGCATGACGATGAGGGGCGCGAGCGCCACACGCAGCGACGTCGCGTCGGCGACGGCGCCGATGGCCGGGCTGGCGAGGCCCCCGATACTGACCGTCAGGCCGAGGATGATGCCGCTCGACGTACCCACCCGGGACGGAAGGTAGTCCTGGCCGAGAGTGATCTGAAGCGAGAACGGAACGTACAGGGCAGTCGCGGCCAGCGCCACGAACAGGTAGAACGCAGGTCCGGGGACGAGCACCACGCCGGCGACGGCGACGGCGGCGATCAGATATGACCGGCGCGCGGCCGGCACGCGGCCCCAACGGCCGGCCAGGTTCCCACCCAGCACGGTGCCCGCCGCGCCTCCGGCGTACAGCAGGACCAACGCCGCGGTGCCGGCCGCCGCACCGCCCGAGGTTCGCGCCTGCGCGTAGAGCGAGATGAAAGCGCTCAGGCCGACGAACACGACGGATCGGCAGACCACGGCCAGCGCCAACCTCACGAACGACGCTCTGTCGTCGATGCTGCCGCCGCCCCCGGAGACCGAGGGGTCGAGGCCGGAAGATGATGTGCCGTCCAGCGCACGCACGACCGGCAAGCACAGCACACTGCCCACCAGAGCCGGCACGACCAGCAGGGGCGATAGTCGCAGACCTCCGGCCGTGACGACCATGGCCACCATGAGGGGCGCCACCACGAAGCCGATGTTGCCGCCGAGCGAGAACCAGCCCATCGCGGTATGACTGCCCCTGCTCGCGATCCGCGCGACCCGGGCGGACTCCGGATGGTAAGCGGCCACCCCGACCCCGGAGACGGCCACAAACGCCAAGGTCAGCGGGTACGACCCGGCGACGCCGCTGAGGGCGATCCCGACGCCGCCGATCAGGGTGCTCACCGGCAACAGCCACGGCAACGCCCGCCGATCGGTGACCGCGCCGAACAGCGGTTGCGCCACTGACGACAGCAGCGACGCGGCGAGCACCACGCCCGACGCGGCCGCGTAGCTGTAGGAGCGTTCGGAGATGAAGAACGGAACGAGCGCGGCCACGGCGCCCTGGTAGACGTCCACGCAACCATGTCCGACCGAAAGCAGAACGATCGATCTGTGTGTTGGCACGTCGTCCATGTTTGTCGCGCACGCTCTGTCGCGCTTCCGATAAATTGCCTATACATGACGGAAAGCCGCCACAAGCCGCTCGCGCCGACCCGGGCACAATGGCTGTCGCATGGAGGCGTCATCGCACCGCACCACCATGACGATCACCAGATCGTCTATGCCTCCCGCGGGGTGCTGGCCGTCACCACCGATGCCGGCTCCTGGGTCGCGCCGGCCACCCACGCCATCTGGGTGCCGGCCGGAACCATCCATTCCCACCAGGCACACGGCGAGACCGAGCTGCATCTGCTCGGCCTTCCGGCGACCGACAATCCGCTTTCCCTGGACCGGCCGATGGTCCTGGCCGTCAGCCCTCTGCTGCGCGAGCTGATCCGCGCCTACACCAGCGACACCACTGACGACCGCACCGACAACAGCACCGACGACAGCCCGCCACGCCGACGGCTCCGGGCGGTGCTGCTCGACCAGTTGCGCGCGTCGCCTCAGCAGCCCATCCACCTTCCCTCCCCCGTTGATCCGCGGCTGGTGGAGCTCTGCGCGATCTTGCGTGACAATCCGGTGGACGATCGCACCCTGACCGAGCTGGGCAGGGAGATCGGCGCCAGCGATCGGACCCTGACCCGGCTGTTCAAGGCCGAACTGGGCATGTCGTTCCCGCAATGGCGTACGCAACTGCGGCTCTACCGCGCCTTGGTGCTCTTGGCCGAGAACACACCGGTGACGGCCGTCGCGCATGCGTGCGGTTGGTCCTCCGCCAGCGCATTCATCGACGCCTTCCGGCGCTGCTTCGGACACACGCCGGGGGCGCACCGAACAGGCAAGGCCGGGAGCGCCACAGGTAACGCAACCTAACCGATACCTGTGTTCACCCTCTTGACACACCGGAGGCCCGCGCGCGGATGGAGATCCAGCCCGGACGGTTAGCCGGCGCTGCCGGCGTCTGTTACGACGAGTTCACCAGGCTCTCCGAGGACGTGCCGGTCCATGCGCCTCACGAGTCGACGTTCTCCGTCTGCGATGGCGCGGCCGCCAGTCGGATTACCTACATCGGTACCGTTCCGAACGCGCCGTTCACCGAAGCACTGTTCCGCTGGGTCACGCCCGACGACGCCGACCCGTGGCGCGAAGCCGGCAGCCGATCACCGTGACCAGCGCACGCACCGACGACGGCCGCAAGGTGCGGTTCGTCCACACTGGTCCTGGGACGCGATCGCGCTCCGCGCACCCTGCGCGGTCCGCGACGTGCTCACCGGCACTGGCCATGCCAAGGGTGACCAGGTGGAACTCGAAGCCTGGGACGTCCGCGTCCTTCTCGAAGCTTAAGGAATGCCACGCGGGTGAGGTCGACACGGTTGAACTGCGTCGACCTCACCGCAGGTACCGTCCAGGCAGCGATGATCAGAAGCTAACCGGACAGCAGCCTCAGCCCGTGCCGAGCGCCTCGAGATCCTGTTGTAGATCCCGCCCTCGGTCATAACCTCGCGAGGAGATCAACTCGACAGCCTCACGAGCAAGTTCCCGATCCTCCGGTTCTGCGACCGCAGCCAGACCGATAAGGTCCGCGGCGTCCCGGGGACGCCGGGTGTCATCCCTTGCCAGGAGCTTCAGCGCGATCAAATGGCCTGTCCTCGCCACCGGCAACGTGAGCCCAGGGACGATCTCGATGTCTTCGGCTGCCTCGGCGATCTCCCGCTCAATGCCTGAGCTGGCGAACAACAGGTCAACCACCATATCGGCGTCATCTGCAAGAGGAGCAGCGAGTCGGACCGTGGCTAGGCGTCCTGTGGCTTCTTGCTCGATCGATGCCATGAGCTGATATCCCTCTGCGAGCAATGACCGGACCAGACGTTCAGCCGAACTATCGTCGTCAACTGCGACGGCAATGTCGACGTCACGAGTGAATCGCGGCTCCGTCCGAGCCGACACGGCGAACCCACCGATCAGCGCCCAGCGGACATCCAAGCGCGCCAGGTCTTCGGTGGCGCGCCGAAGAGCAGCCTCTAGTTGATTCATCCGAACCGCGTCGTAAGCCGACCGACGGCATCACCCATCGGCGCACCGGGCCGATCCATCCGCCATTGTTTCACCAGCGACTCGATCTCGTCCGGCGGAGATTGGGGGTATTCACGGCGCAGCTTTGCACGGTACATCTGCTCGCCGAACTCGTACATATCGAACACAGCACGTATACGCCGTGCCGCATCTGTGTCGCTCATACGGTCAGCGTACTCAAGCCCTGTCACATGTTGGTGCACTGCTCGCGGCGCAGTCGGGTTTCCGTCGCGAAGGCTGCGGTTGTCACTCGCCATGAGCGAATCAGCTCAGTGTAGGCGTCAGACCGTGCATCACTCTTGCTCGCTCAAGCCTGGTCCCAACGCCGCGGCACGGGACTCGAGGTAACGCTGCTCCGGAATGCTCAGCGTACGCCGCGCGGCTGTGAGGTACGCTTCGCAGGCTTCCTCGCGATCGCCCACCATCTCGAGCAGGTGGGCGCGGACCGCGTCCACGCGGTGATGGCCGGCCAGCGCGTCGTCGGTCTCGGCTTCGGCAAGTTGGCGGAGACCCTCGTCGGCGCCGTGAACCATCGCCACCGCGACGATACGGTTCAACCTCACCATCGGTCCGGGGGCGAGCGTGTTCAACAGGTCGTACAGGCCAAGGATCTGCGGCCAGTCGGTCTCCTCGGCACGTGCGGCTTCGGCGTGGACGGCGGCGATGGCTGCCTGCAACTGGTACGGGCCGACCGGCCCTTCCGGGAGTGTCCGCGTGACCAGAGCGATCCCCTCATCGATCGCCTGTCTGTCCCACCGGCTGCGGTCCTGTTCGGCCAGCGGCACCAGGGCCCCGTCGGGACGGGTGCGCGCCGGCCGTCGGGCATCGGCGAGCAGCATGAGCGCCAGCAGCCCGGCCACCTCGCCGTCGTCGGGAAGCACGGTCTGCAGTTGCCGGGTCAGCCGGATCGCCTCCGCGGTCAGATCGACGCGCACCAGGTCGGTCCCCGAGGTCGCGGTGTATCCCTCGTTGAAGATCAGGTACAGCACCTCCAGCACACCGGCGATCCGGTCCGGCAGCTCCGGCGGCGACGGAAGCCTGAACGCGGCGCCTTCGGTTCTGATCCGCTGTTTGGCGCGACTGATGCGCTGGCCGATCGTCGACTCCGGAACCAGGAACGCGCGCGCGATCTCGGCCGTGGTCAGTCCGCCCACGGCGCGTAGCGTCAGCGCCACCTGAGACGGCGGTGTCAGCGACGGGTGGCAGCACAGCAGCAACAGGATCAGCGAGTCGTCCTCGGCGCCCGGCCCTTCCGGTTCCGACGGCTCTCGCAGTTCCAGCCTTGCCGCAGTCTCCTCGCGCCTGCGGCGGGCCACGTCGCTGCGCATCATCTCGATCAGCCGCCTGAACGCGACCGTCACCAGCCAGCCCTTCGGGTTGTCCGGGACCCCGTCGACGGGCCACTGCTGAGCAGCGGCCAGCAGCGCTTCCTGCACAGCGTCCTCGCAGCTGTCGAAGTCGCCATACCGCCGCACGAGCCGCGCGACGACCTGCGGGGCCAGCTCGCGCAGCAGGCTGTCGACCCAGATCTCGGTCGTCACATCTCCAATCCGCTGTAGGTGCGCACCGGACGGACCTCCACCACGCCGGCCTCGGCCTCCGGAATGCTCGCGGCGATCTCAGTGGCCCGCTCCATGCTCTCGCACTCGACGAGGTAGAACCCGGCCAGCTGTTCCTTGGTCTCCGCGAACGGCCCGTCTGTGGTGCTCGCCTGCCCGCGACGTACGGTGACGGCCTTGGTCTGCGACGGCTCGGCGAGAGACTCGGAGACGATCATCTCTCCGGACTCCGTGAGCCGCTCGTTGAGCGCGGCGTACGCCTTGAGCCCTTCCATCCGGGCTGCCTCGGGCATCTGTTCCCAGAGCTGCCGTGCCTCCGGGTTGGTGTAGATCAGGATCAGATACTTCACGCCTCGCCTCTCTTGTCGCCCGGATTCCTTCCTCCAGCATGTCGAAACCGGCGCAGCAGCTTCTACCTCTTGGTACAGACGAGCCGAGACACCACGGCACACACCGGACGAAGGAGAGCACGATGATGACAGCCGAACGGCAGCGACGCACACATGATGCCGAAGTCGCGCGACGGGCCGCCGGCCGCACCTATGCCGACTGGTTCGCGTTGCTCGACGAATGGGGCGCGGCCGGACGCCCGTTTCGGGAGATCGCTGACTGGCTCGAGGCCGAACACGAAATCAGCAGCTGGTGGGCGCAGAAACTGATCGTCGAATACGAGCAGGCGCGCGGTCTTCGTCAGCCCGGTGTACGCCCCGGCGGGACCTTCACCGTCGGCACGAGCAAGACGGTCCGGGTTCCCGTCGAACGCCTTTACGACGCCGTGCTGCGCCCGGAAGACCGAGCGCGCTGGTTGCCCGGTGTCGTCCTGCATCACCGCACATCGCGGCCCCGTCGGTCGGCCCGGTTCGATTGGGCGGACGACGGCACGAGGGTCAGCTTCACCTTCGAAGCCGAGGGCGGCGCCAAGAGCCGGCTGGCGGTGGAGCACGAGCGGCTGCCCGATCCGGAGACGGCGGAGCGCGTCAAGGCCTTCTGGCGTGCACGCCTGACCGCGCTCAAGACCGTCCTCGAACTCGGAGACAACTGACCGACCAGGTACCAGACCACACGACACGGGACCACAGGTACACGCCGATGAGACCTCGGCAACCACCCGGTAAGCCACCCAAGAAGGACACCCGAGCCCGGCAGGAGTTGCACCATGAACGACCAATTGAACGCACGCATCGACGCGATACGCACCGTGGGGATTCCGGTGCGAGACCAGGACCAGGCGCTGGAGTTCTATGTCGAGACTCTAGGCTTCGAGAAGCTGATGGACGCCCCGATCGACCAACTGGGCGGCCGCTGGATCGAGGTGCGCCCGCCGCGGTCCGATGTCACCATCGCGCTCACGCCGGCCCGAGCGCAGACACCTGCCGGTGTGGACACGGGCATCCGTTTCACCACCGGCGACGCCGCGGCACTGCACGACCGGCTGTCCGGCCGTGGCGTGGACGTCGACGACCTGCTGACCTGGGAAGGGGTGCCACCCATGTTCGACTTCCGCGATCCGGACGGCAACGTGCTGTACGTGAGCGAGGTCCCGGCGCCCGCCTGACGCCCGTCGCCGGCACTTGCTGAGCGTGCGTGACGCATGGACGTCCGACGGACGGCTCTATGCGTAACCTACGCTCAGCAAGTCGACGAGAGACGTGAACTAACTCTTGTCCCAGTGGTAGACGTGCTCAGGGCGTCCCGTGCTGCCATACCGTGGCTCCCGGCGGGCACTGCCGTGCTCGACCAGGTACTCCAGGTAACGACGCGCGGTCACCCGGGCGGTACCCAGTCTCTCCCCCACCTCGGTGGCGGAGAGACCGTCGGCGGCGTTGCGCAGCTTGGCGGTCACCGCCTCGAGCGTCTCGCTGCTCATGCCCTTCGGCAGTGGACCTCCGATGGTGCCGCGCAGCGCCGCGAGGGCCCGGTCGACGTCATGCTGCGCGGCTGCTTGCCCTCCGCCGGCCATCCGACGCCGGAAGTCCGCGTACCGTTCGAGCTTGTCGCGGAAGGCGGCGAAGGTGAACGGCTTGAGCAGGTACTGCACGACGCCGTGCGCGACCGCCGAGCGGACGATCTGGATGTCGTGTGCCGAGGTCACCGCGATGATGTCGACGGTGCTGCCGTGGCTGCGCAGACCGCGGCACACATCGAGGCCGGACATATCCGGCAGATAGACGTCGAGCAGGATCAGATCGACGTCGTCCATGCGGGGGAAACGCAGCGCCTCGGCGCCGCTGTGCACGATGCCCACGACGGAGAAACCCGGCACCCGCTCGACGAACCGGGCGTGCGCCTCGGCAATCCGCGGGTCGTCCTCGACGACGAGCGTGCCGATCATGGCTCACCTGGCAAGATCGGCCGCGCAGCGACGTGCCGGCCGGCCGGGGGCCGGACGAGCGCCGCCGCCGCTCCCTCCGCTTGGCGCGGTAAACGGACCACGATCGCGCTCTCGCCACCATCGTCGATCCGAGGCTCCACCTCTACCGTTCCGCCGTACCGGTGCACGATCTGGCCGACCAACGCCAGCCCGAGCCCCCGGCCGTGCACGCGTGGTGAACGATCGACGGCGGCGCCGTCCCCATCGCTGTGGTCCGCATCCTTGGTGGACCATCCCCAGCTCAGGGCGTCGTCCAGGTGTTCGGCGGCGAGGCCGGGCCCGGAGTCGGTGACCCTGACCACCAGCTCGTCGTCGCCCTGGATCGTCACGCTGACCCGTCGCGGCGGCGGTGCCGCGACAGCCGCGTCGATCGCGTTGTCGGCAAGGTTGCCGACCAGCGTCACCAGTTCGCGTGGCGAAAGGAACGTGTCATCGACGCTCGTCTCCGGGGACACCGTGAACGCCACGCCGTTCTGATGCGCCTGTGCGGCCTTGCCGAGCAGAACTGCGGCCAGCGCAGGCTCCGTCACCGAACCGGTCACCTGGTCGGTGAGCTGCTGCGAGGTCTGGAGCTCGGCGGTGGCGAACTCCACGGCCCGCTCCGGTTCTCCCATCTCCACCATCGTGACGACCGTGTGCAACCGGTTCGCCGCCTCGTGAGCCTGGGCACGCAGGGCATCGGCGAAGCCCCGCTCCGACTCCAGCTCGCCGCTGAGCGCCTCCAGTTCCGTGTGATCGCGCAGCGTGACGACGCTGCCCAGGTGGCGGCCCTGCTTGAAGGTCGGCTGCTGGCTCACGACGAGCACCCGGTCACCGTGCACGTGTAGCCGGTCTTCCACGGCCTCACCGCTGGTCAGCACATCGGCCAACGGACCACTGAGGCCGAGTTCGCGGATGGTCTTGCGTTCGCGATCCTCCGGCAGGCCGAGCAGTTCGACCGCCTCGTCGTTGGCCAGGATCAGGCGCCCCGCCGTGTCGATGACCAGCAGCCCTTCCCGCACGGCGTGCAGCACGGCTTCGTGGTGCTCATACATCCGGGTGATCTCGACCGCGCCGAGACCCAGTGTCTGCCGGTCGAGCCGGCGGCTGATCGCGAACGAGCCGAGCGCGGCCACACCCAGAGCGGCCACAGCGATCACCACGATCCAGCTGAGCCTGCGACGCAGCTCGCCCCAGATGCGTTCCTGGAGGATGCCGACCGACACCAGCGCAGCAGGCTGGGCCCGGTCCGCGGCGTCGACAGAGCCGACAGCGTCGGCAGTGTCGGCAGCGTAGATCGGCACCACGGCCCGCACCGACGGACCCAGCGTGCCCTGGTAGGTCTCCGTCAGGCTCTCGCCCGCGACCGCCGGCTCGACCGTTCCGATGAAACGCTCGCCGATCTGCTCGGCGGTCGGATGGGAGTAGCGGGTGCGGTCGGTGTCCATGAAGACGATGAAGTCCGTGCCGGTGGCCGCACGGACCGACTCCGCGAGGGGTTGCAGCACGCCGGACGGATCGTCGTCGTCCAGCGCGCCGCGGACCTCAGGCAGTTCGGCCATCGCATGCGCCAGTGCAAGAGCCCGCCGGCCGGCCTCGGCTTCGCTCTCCCGCCGGGCGTTGACGTAGGCGAGCGCACCTCCGGCGACGACAAGCAGGAGGACCAGAACAAGCTGCAGGGCGAAGAGTTGTTGCGCCAGGCTCAAGGAACGACGACGCCGGCCAGGCACACGGGATCGCGCCCCGTGACGGACGCGATCCCGCTGCCGCGCGCTCATGCCCACAGTGTGGCAGGAAATCGCCGGTTCAGAACCGGATCCCCATCGCCCATCCGCCCAGCAGGAGCACCATACCGGTGATCAGGACGACGCCGATCAGGTTCAGCCAGATACCGGCACGCACCATCTGTCCCATGGTCACCTGCCCTGAACCGAACACGATGGCGTTCGGCGGGGTGCCCACCGGAAGCATGAAGCTGCAGGTCGCCGCCAGCGCCGCAGGCACCAGCAGCAAGAGCGGATCGAGCCCGATTCCGACGGCCACGCCGCCGAGGACGGGGAGGAACGTCGCAGCCGTGGCGGTGTTGCTGGTCAACTCCGTCAGGAGGAGAACGATCAGGCAGATCGCCGCGATCAGCAGGACAGTGGGCAGCCCACCGAGTCCGCCGACCTCGGCGCCGATGTAGTCGCTCAGCTCCGTGTCCTGCACGGCCTTGGCCAAGCTCAGCCCGCCACCGAACAGCAACAGCACGCCCCACGGAAGCCCGGCCTGCGCGGTGCGCCAATCCAGTGTGAACTGGACCTTCTTGGCGGACCTGTCCCGTGCCGCCGGCAGCAGGAACAGCACGAGTGCGGCCGCGATCGCCACCGACGCGTCGTCGAGATTGGCCATGAACGGCAGCACGGACGTCAGTGGCTCGAAGCCGGTGATCGGTTCGCGGAACGCCCACAAGGCCGCGGTGAGCACGAAGACGACCAGGACGTTCCATTCACCCCGAGACATCGGGCCGAGCTTGTCCAGCTCATCCTGGATGACACGCTTCCCACCGGCGATCTCCGCGATCTTCGACGGGTAGATCACTCGCGTCAGAAGCACCCACGCGATGATCAGGAAGACCACTGACACGGGCACGCCGACCTTCATCCAGTCCGCGAAGCCGATGGAGATCTCCGGGTAGTTCTGCTCGACGAAGCCGGCCATGATCAGGTTGGGCGGGCTGCCGATCAGAGTGGACAACCCTCCGATGGTCGCCGCGTAGGCGATGGCCAGCATCAGGCAGACGGAGAAGTTGCGCACGCTCGTGTCGTCGCCGTCCTGCTCCGCGGCACCGCCGACGAGCGCCAGCACGCTGATCCCGATGGGCAGCATCATCAACGTCGTGGCCGTGTTGCTCACCCACATACTCAGAAACGCCGTCGCGATCATCACGCCGAGAATCAGCTGTCGAGGCTTGGTGCCGACGAGCCGCATGGTGCGCAGGGCGATCCTCTTGTGCAGGTTCCACTTCTGCATCGCTATCGCGATCATGAACCCGCCCATGAACAGGAAGACGGTCGGCGACGCATACGGTGCCGTCGCCTCGCCGGCCTCCAACACGCCGAGCAGCGGGAACGCGACGATGGGGATCAGCGCCGTCGCCGACAGCGGTAACGCCTCGGTCATCCACCACACCGCCACGAGTACGACGACGGCGGCGGTCGTTCTCGCCGCCACCGACAGGGTGGCGTCGTCCGGCAGCAGGTAATAGGTGAGGAGCGCGAGCACCGGCCCGAGGATCCTGCCGGTCCACAGCCGTACGGGAGGGATATGTGCCTCGTCGGCGCCGGGCCTGGGTCCGGCAGATGCCCGAGCCTGCTCCTCGAGCTCAGCCGGCGTGCGCTGATCCGTCGACGGGGCGGGTCTGGTCTCGATCGCCATGATGACTCCAATCGGCAACGCCTCGTTCACCGGGGTGTCACGGGTGAAGGTGAAGGAGATGTTGCCTAGGTCACACAGGCGTGTCGTGGTTCTGTTCTTAATGGTCGCGATCGCGCCGGAATGGAGCTGTCGGCCTACCTGCCGTCGGGCGGCGACGAGTGCACGTGCGGCTGTGCGACGTCGTGGGTGTGCAGCCGGCCGCACATCCCCCAGCGACGCGTCGTGCTCTGCGGCGACTCCAGCACGACGGCGTCGTGCAGGTGGCCGGCCTCGCCGCGCTCGAGCGCGTCCAGCACCTCGGAAGTGACCTGAGTCGTGTGCGCCACCGTGCCGTCCCAGATCTTCCGCCACCCGGGGACCGCCGGACGGACCAGCGCCGCCGCGGCGGCATACAGCCGCTGCAGCGGGCCGCTGTCGCCTCCATCGATGGCCTGCCTGATCCGGCGGAAGCCCTCGACGGCGAGGTCGCGCCGCCGCCGCATCGCCGCTGCTACCTCGTCGTCGGAGACATCCGACGGCAGCGTCGCCGCCTCGCGGTAGCGTGCCGGATCCTCGACGACCTCAGGCGGGAAGGTCATAACGGCGTCGCCGGCCTCCGGTAAGCCGGCGTTCTGCATCACCACCACCGCCTCCAGATCATCGTGGTTGACCGCCCGATGGATCGTGCCCGGCGTGAACCACACCGTCGACCCGGCCGCCAGCTCGATCTCCCGGAACCCGGACATGTCGATGGTCTGCAGGGCACCGCGGCCGCCGGTGACGACGTAGCCCTCGGTGGAGGCGGTGTGCAGATGCGGCGTCCCGCCCGCGAGACCGTCCGCACACGCGTCCCGGTACACCGACAGCCGGCTCACCGACGTGCCCCCGGGGAATGCGGGCGGCATCAGGCGATCGCCCCCGCCCAGGGTGCGCCGCTGCCGTCCATCCGGTGATAGAACGGGCTGTGCGGGCCGATGTCCCCGCGCCGCACCCGCTGCCCGGTGAACGCCGACGCGTACAGCGCGGCGATGAACTCCATGGTGGTCCTGGCGTCGTCCAGGCTGACCGGCAACGCCGTTCCCGCATCGAGTGCATCCAGGACGGCGGCGAGCTGCTGGTCGTGACCGCTGGACACGTCGCTGCTCTCGGCCGCCCAGCGCGTGGCCACGTCGTCGTGTCCCGGGGCGGCCGTCACCGTCCAATCCGCGTCGCTGTAGCCATACAGATGCTCCAATTCGACGGTCGCATGCTGGTAGTCGAACCGCAGCGCCGACGTCTCACGCGGCGACACCACCGAGTTCACCACGGACGCCACCGCGTCGTTATCGAAGGTGACCAGCGCCATGGAGATGTCCTCGGTCTGGGTCTGACGGGCGCTGCGCACCGCCACCGCGCTCACCTCTTGCCACTCCCCCAGCACCGACAGCAACAGGTCGAACTGGTGGATGCCGTGTCCCATCGTCGGCCCGCCGCCCTCACTCTCCCAGGAGCCGCGCCACGCGACCTCGAAGTACGCGTCGTCGCGATACCACTGCGTGGCGCACGTGGCCAGCAGCGGCCGGCCCAGCTCCCCCGCGGCGGCCATCCGCCGCAGCCGGATGGCCGCCGGGCCGAACCGGTGCTGGAAGACCGTGCCTACCCGTCCGGACGATCGTCGCTCGGCCTCGAGGAGCTCATCGACCTCCGCGAGCGACAACGCCGGCGGCTTCTCCACCAGCACCGACGTGCCGGCCTTCAGGCATGCCCGGATCATCGGTGCGTGCTGCTGAGGAGGGGTGCACACGTGCACCAGGTCCACCTCCTCTTCCAGCAGCAGCTCGGACAGGCTGGCGAAGGAACGCGGCACGCTCCACGTGTCGGCGAACGCGCGTGCCCGGTCGCCGTCGACGTCGACCACCGCCAGCAGCCGGGCCCGGTCTTCCGATTGGTGCATGGCACGCGCATGGGCCGTGGCGATGCCGCCGGTGCCGACGATCGCGGTCCGATAACTCCGTGGGGACATGTGAACTCTCGTCACTCCTCTACCAGGTTGATACTCCGCCAAGACGTTCATCGTGCCAGGCGCTCAGCGAGCCATGCACACGCGCCAAACGTGCCATGGATCCGGCCGCGACCCCGACGTTCTGCGACGTTGGAGCTCGCCGAACTATGCGACAATCCCATCGCCCCCCACGACCGGTCTGGCGGCGTCGCCGTCACGTGACGAGTGCGGGGAAATCCTCTTCCCAGTACTCGTCCGGGCGACGGGCGTCGTCGGGTGGACGTCCCTGTTCGGTCGTGCGCAGCTCCACCCGGCGGATCTTGCCGGAGATGGTCTTCGGCAAGTCGTTGAACTCCAACCGCCGGATCCGTTTGAACGGGGACAGCCGCTCCCGGCAGAACCGCAGGATCGACTCCGCGGTCTCGGCCGAGGCAGGGTGCCCGTCGCTCAGCACGACGTAGGCCTTCGGCACCGCCAGCCGCACTGGGTCGGGCGACGGAACCACCGCCGCCTCGGCCACGGCGTCGTGCTCGATCAACACGCTCTCCAGCTCGAACGGGCTGATCCGGTAGTCGGACGCCTTGAATACGTCATCGGCGCGACCGACGTACGTCAAGTAGCCGTCAGCGTCGCGGGAGGCGACGTCACCGGTGCGGTAGAACCCGCCCGACCCGGCCTCCGCCGTGCCCGACTCGGCGTCGACGTACCCGTCCATCAAGGCGAGTGGCCGCTCGTCCAAGTCCAACGCGATCTCACCTTCGTCCGCCGCGTTACCGTCGGGGTCGAGCAGGACGACCCGGTAGCCCGGAAGCGGACGGCCCATCGAGCCCGGTTTGACCGGCAGGCCCGGCGAGTTCCCCACTTGAGCGGTCGTCTCAGTTTGGCCGTAACCGTCGCGGATGGTCAGGCCCCAGGCCCGCCGCACCTGCTCGATGACCTCCGGGTTGAGCGGCTCCCCCGCACCGACGACCTCGCGCAGCGACACGTCCCACGACGCCAGGTCCTGCTGGATCAGCATCCGCCACACGGTGGGCGGCGCGCAGAACGTCGTGACCCCGCAACGCACCAGCACATCCAGCAGCGCGCGGGCGTCGAACCGGGCGAAGTTGAACACCAGGGTCGTGGCCTCGGCATTCCAAGGCGCGAAGAAGTTGCTCCACGCGTGTTTGGCCCAGCCCGGAGAACTGACGTTCAGGTGGACGTCGCCGTGCCGTAGCCCGATCCAGTACATCGTCGACAGGTGGCCGGCCGGATAACTCGCATGCGTGTGCTGGACCAGTTTGGGACGCGACGTTGTTCCCGACGTGAAGTACAGGAACAGCGGATCCGTGGCTCTGGTCGTGCCGGACGGTTCGAACGACGACGACATGCCCGACGACGACGCGTCCTCCGCAGCCGCGATCGGCACCCACCCATCGGCCTCACCGCCGGCGACGAACCGTTGGTAGGTCCCGCCCAGCGCCTCGAACTTCGCCGTGTGGGTTGGGTCGGTCACCACGTGCGCGACGCCGCCACGATCCAGCCGGTCGGTGAGTTCGGCGCCGGCCAGCAGCGTCGTCGCCGGGATGATGACCGCCCCCAGCTTGATCGAGGCCAGCATCACATCCCACAGTTCCGGGACGTTGCCCAGCATGACCAGGACCCGGTCGCCCCGGCTCACCCCGTGCTCGTGCAAGAAGGCGGCCAGCCGATTCGACCGCCGCACCATCTCCGCGTAGGTGCGGGTGACGTCGGCGCCGGACTCGTCGACCACCCACAACGCGGTCTGTTCCGGCCTTGCCTCGGCTATCCGATCGAACCAGTCCAGCGCCCAGTTGAATTCGTCCAATGCCGGCCAGGTGAAGGCGGCCACCGCCGCGTCGTGGTCGTCTCGGTGTTCGAACAGCAGGTCGCGAGCGGCTCGGAACGAGTCGTGGGCATCCATCGGCCACCATCCCTTCATGGATCGACAGACGTCTCCCTCATCCTCATGCACGACGGTGCGCCTTGTCGTGGGTTACGGCGGAGAAGATGCGATCAGGTGGGTAACCGGTGAAGGATGGCAGCATTGACGTGTTCCGGAAGGCTCCCCCGCATGAGACCACCGACATGAGACCACCGTCGTCCACCTACCGGCTACAACTCAGCGCCGATCTCACCCTGCGCGACGCCGCCGCGGTGTTGGACCACCTCTCCGATCTCGGTGTGGGCGCGGTCTACTGCTCGCCCCTGCTGCAGTCGGCACGCGGTTCCAACCACGGGTACGACGTGGTCGACGTCGCCCGCGTGGACGAGTCACGCGGCGGCGAGTCCGGGTGGCGCGCCTTCGTCGCCGCGACCCGCGAACACCACCTCGGCGTGGTGGTCGACATCGTCCCGAACCATCTCGGCGTCGCGGACGCGCAACAGAACCCGGCGTGGTGGGACGTCCTGCGGCGCGGCCGGGACTCGGCGTACGCGTCCTGGTTCGACATCGAGTGGTCCCGCGGACGCATCCTGCTGCCGGTGCTCGGACCGGACGCCGACCTCGACACGGAGCTGAAGGCCGAGAACGGCGAACTCCGCTACGCCGACCTTCGTTTCCCCATCGCACCCGGGACCGGACGCTCGCCCGGCGAACGCGCGACCGACGTCCACGACCGGCAGCATTACGAGCTGGCCGACGCCCGCCGCGCGGACACCGACCAGAACTACCGCCGCTTCTTCGCCGTCACGACCCTGGCCGGCGTGCGGGTCGAGGATCCCGACGTCGCGGCGGCGACGCACGCCCGCGTCATCCGCTGGGTGGGCGAGGACGGCGTCACCGGGGTGCGCGTCGACCATCCCGACGGACTCGCCGACCCCACCGGGTATCTGACCTGGCTGCGCCGCGCGACCGGCGACGTGTGGCTGATCGTGGAGAAGATCCTCGAGCCCGGCGAGGAACTCCCGGAGACGTGGCCGGTGGATGGGACCACCGGGTACGACGCGCTGGCGGAGGTCGGCCCGTTGTTCATCGACCCCGCCGCGGAGCCGCGATTCGACCGGCTGTACCGCGAACTGACCGGCGACCACCGGGACCTGGCGGCGCACGTCGAGGCCGGCAAGCGGCACGTCGCCACGACGATCCTCCGGGCGGAGTTCCGCCGGCTGGCCCGGCTCGCGCCGGACGTCCCCCGTGCCGCCGAGGCACTCACCGAACTCGCCGTCGCCTTCGACGTCTACCGCTCCTACCTGCCGATCGGCGCGGACCGTCTGGCGGCCGCGGCGAAAACCGCGCGACAGCGCCGGCCCGATCTCGAGGACGCGATCACCACGCTGGCGCCACGGCTGTGCGACCCGTCGGACGAGCTGTGCGCGCGCTTCCAGCAGACGACGGGTGCGGTCATGGCCAAGGGCGTGGAGGACACCGCGTACTACCGGTACAACCGGTTCGTCGCGCTCAACGAGGTGGGCGGCGATCCCAGCCGGTTCGGGCTTTCGCTCGGTGACTTCCACGACGCACAGCGGTATCGGCAGGCCGTCGCGCCGGATTCGATGACCACGCTGTCCACGCACGACACGAAGCGCGGCGAAGACGTCCGGGCCCGCCTTGCAGTGCTCTCGGAACTGCCCGACGAGTGGGCGACGCTCGTCGCGCTGCTCGGCGAACACGCTCCGATGCCGAACCCCGCATTCGGCTACCTGATGTGGCAGACCGTTCTCGGAGTCGGCTTGATCGAACGGGACCGGCTGCACGCCTATGCCGAGAAGGCGATGCGTGAGGCGGCCGACGGCACGAGCTGGGCTGAGCCCCACACGTCGTTCGAGCGCGCGGTGCATGACGCCGTCGACGCGCTCTACGACGAGCCGCACCTCCGCAACGCCGTCTCCGACCTGGTGGAGCGGATCCGGCCGTTCGGGTGGAGCAATGCGCTGAGCCAGAAGCTGGTGCAGCTCACCATGCCCGGCGTCCCGGATGTCTACCAGGGGACCGAAGGCTGGGAGGACTCGCTGGTCGACCCGGACAACCGGCGGCCGGTGGACTTCGCGGCGCAGCGTCGGCTGTTCGATGCCGAGCGCCCGCCGGTCGATGCGACGGGTGCCGCGAAGGCGTGGGTGGTCTCCCGCGCCCTCCGGCTCCGCCGCGACCGGCCGGAGCTCTTCGGACGGTACCGCCGGGTGCGGGTGGACGGACCGGCCGCGGACCATGCCGTCGCGTTCGACCGGGGTGGTGCGATCACCGTCGCGACGCGGCTTCCGGTCATACTGGACCGGCACGGCGGGTGGCGGGACACCGTCGCCGAACTCCCCCGCGGCCTCGTCGACACGCTGACCGGGCGGCCGGCGGGTGGCCGTACGCGACTCGGCCGGTTGCTGGACACCTATCCCGTCGCACTGCTCGCGCCCGACACCTCGGATACCGAGCCTGCCTGATGGCGGATGCGATGACCGATTTCCACCTGTGGGCGCCGCGCGCACACTGCATGCGGTTGCGCGTCGGCCAGAACGACGACGTCCCGATGACGCGCGGGGACGACGGGTGGTGGTCGGCCAGTGCCGCCGCGCCGGACGGTGCCGACTACGGCTATCTGCTCGACGATTCCGATGATCTGTTGCCCGACCCTCGCTCCAGGCGGCAGCCGTACGGTATCCAGGGCGCCAGCCGCGTCTACGACCAGGATCGTTTCTCCTGGACCGACCACGGCTGGACCGGCCGGGACCTGGCCGGGGCGGTCATCTACGAGCTGCACATCGGCACGTTCAGCCGCGGCGGGACGTTCGACGATGCGATCGCGCTGCTCGACCATCTGGTCGAACTCGGCATCACCCACGTCGAGGTGCTGCCGATCAACGCCGTCAACGGGGTGTGGAACTGGGGCTACGACAGTGTCGGCTGGTATGCCGTGCACGAGCCGCTCGGCGGGCCGGACGCGTTCAAGCGGTTCGTCGACGCGTGCCACGCTCGCGGCCTCGCCGTCGTCCTCGACGTCGTGTACAACCACGTCGGCCCGGGCGCGGAGTTCCTGTCCGATTTCGCGCCGTACCTGACCAGCGGCCGCAGCACGTGGGGTGAGCTGATCAACCTCGCCGAGCCGCCGGTGCGGCGGTTCATCATCGACAACGCCCTGATGTGGCTGCGCGACTACCACGTCGACGGGCTGCGGCTGGACGCCGTGCACGCCCTGATCGACCCGCGGCGTCCGCACCTGCTGGCCGAGCTGTCCGCCGAGGTCGAAGGGTTGTCGGACGAGGTCGGCCGGCCGCTGCCGCTGATCGCCGAATCCGACCTCAACGACCCGGTCATGATCGAACCGCGGGCGGACGGCGGCTACGGCATGGACGCGCAGTGGGACGACGACGTCCATCATGCGCTGCACGCGATGCTCACCGGCGAGCGCCAGGGGTACTACTGCGATTTCGGGTCGCTCGCCGTCTTCGCCAAGGTCTGCCGCGCGGCCTTCATGCACGACGGCACGTACTCCACGTTCCGCGGCAGGGTCCACGGGCGGCCCATCGATCCTGAACGCACCGCCGGTTTCCGGTTCGTCGTCTGCCTGCAGAACCACGATCAGGTCGGCAACCGCGCCGCCGGTGAACGGCTGCCCGAGCTGACCTCACCGGGCCGGGTCCGGATCGGTGCCGTGCTGCTGCTCAGCCTGCCGTTCACACCGATGCTCTTCATGGGTGAGGAATGGGCGGCGTCCACCCGGTGGCCGTTCTTCACTTCACACCCTCAGCCGGAACTGGCCGCCGCGACCGGACCGGGCCGGATCGAGGAGTTCGCCGAACACGGCTGGGACGTGGCGGCGATGCCGGACCCGCAGGATCCGGCCACCTTCGCCGACGCCAAGCTGGACTGGACCGAGCTCGACGACGCCGGTCACGCCGGCATGCTGGAGCTCTACCGGCGGTTGATCGCGCTGCGCGCCGCCGAGCCGGAGCTGAGCGACGGCGACCTCACCGCGGTCGCCGTGGACTACGACGAGCAGCGTTCCTGGCTAGTACTGCACCGCGGCACGCTGCGCGTCGTCGTCAATCTGGCGGATCAGACGCAACGGGTCCCGCTGACCGGCACATCAGGCGTCGCACAGACGCTGGTCGCGACGGGCGACGCGACTGCGGTGGACGGGGGCCTCGAGCTGGCCCGGGAGGTCGCCGCGATCGTGCGCACCACCTGAGCACCGTCGCATCTGCCGTGAAATTCGCTTGCACGGCTTCTCAGGGCTCGTGAATCATGACCGCCGTGATCACTAGCGACGTGCGACGGGGGTCGAGGTTGATGGAACCTGACACGCGGCCGTCCACCGCCATCGCCCGGACGTGAGCCATGCCCGGAGCCAAGATGCATGCCGACCAGATCCAGACCGACGCCGACATGGTTCGCCGGCTGCTTGCGGCACAGTTCCCGCAGTGGGCCGGGCTACCGATCGAGCCGGTCGACTCGTACGGCACCGACCACGACATCTACCGCCTCGGTGACCGACTCGCCGTACGCCTGCCACGGATCGGCTGGGCAGCGGCACAAGCCGCCAAGGAATCCCGATGGCTGCCCAGACTGGCCCCATACCTGCCCCTCACCGTGCCGACACCGATGGCGCTCGGCCGTCCGGCGGACGGTTTTCCCTTCGACTGGTCGGTGGTCACCTGGTTGCCTGGCGACAACGCGAACGGCACGATCACCGACCTGGATCAGGCTGCAGTCGATCTTGCGACGTTCGTGCAGGCGCTGCGTCACCTCGACACGAGTGACGCGCCTGCACGCCCGCCGAGCAGCCGGGGCGGACCGCTCTCCGACCTCGACGAGCGTGTGCGGCAATCGATCACCGAACTCGGCGATCGAGTCGACGGCGACGCCGCGCTTCGAGCGTGGGAGGAATCGCTCGGCGCACCACTGTGGGACGGACAAGAGGTCTGGATACATGGTGACCTCCTGGCCGGCAACCTGATCGTCGTCGACGACCGTCTCACGGGGGTCATCGACTTCGGCAGCCTCAACGTCGGCGACCCTGCGTGCGACCTGCAGCCCGCGTGGAGCCTGTTCACCGGAACGAGCAGGACGCGGTACCGCACGGAACTCGGCGTCGATGACGCGTCCTGGCTACGCGGCCGTGGTTGGGCGCTCTTCCAGGCCGTAGTGGCCCTGCCCTACTACTGGGAGACCAACCCCCAGATGGTCCGTCAGGCGTTGCACACCCTCAGCCAGATCCTGGCCGACGATCCGCCTGGGTAGTGCGCGGCGGCCACTGGCTCATGTCGGGCCGGATTCTGCGAACGGTTGATTGAGCCATACGCATACGGGTAGGCAAGACGCCGGAGCAGTCGGCCGCGCGCCCGGCTGACCGGCCTCCGGATGTGACACCGACGTCGCTGAACAGGAGGGTGACCTCGCCATGGCCGAGACCTCGACTGCACACCGTTCCATCCCGAGAACCCGTTCCGTACTCGCCGTCTGCGGGGTGAGCCTCCTGGCGCTTCCCTTGGCGGCCGCGGCCGTCGACGGCGGTCAGGACGACGCGGCCGCCTCAGTCGCGCCGGCCGAGGCGAGCACGCCCTCGTCATCGGCGCCGACCAAGAGCATCGGATTCTATGTGGGCAAGGACCTCACCGAAGACGGCTCGGTGCTGCTGGGCGGCTTCGGGCACGAGCCGTCGAGCCACTGGCTGGAAATCGTGCCCCGGCGGGAGTTCCCCGAAGGAGCGACGACGACGGTCGGCATCACCGACGAGGCGCGGATGCCCGGAGAACTGATCGAGATCCCGCAGGCCCGAGAGACCAACACATACATCACCTCGAACTACTCCGAGTTCGCCGGATTCCCGGCACCGCTGACCAACGGCGGCCTGAACGAGCACGGCGTCGCCGCGCGCGACATCTGGTCGCCGAGCAGCGAGCGGCTGCTGGAGTTCACCGACGACGTGCAGCGCGGTCCGAACTACAGCGACCTCTCCCGCATCGCGATGGAACGCGCCGGCACCGCACGTGAAGCGGTGGAGATCGTGGGATCGCTGATCGACGAGCACGGCTACTCCAGTTACGGCGGCAACTCGCACCTGTTCGCCGACGAAGACGAGGGCTGGGTCCTGGTCAACTACGGCGGTAACCAGGGGCTGTGGGCCGCAGAGCGGCTCGGCCCGGACGAGACCCGCGTCTCCTTCCCCGGTTACCTCAACCCGTTCCCGCTGGACTTCGAGGACCATCCGGACGAGTACCTGGCCTCGGACAACTTCATCGATTTCGCCATCGAACAGGGCTGGTTCGACCCGGAGGAGAGCGACGAGTTCGACCCGCACGAGGTCTACGGCGGTCTGCAGCCGCACGACCCGCAGGTCAGCGAGACCCATCCGGCCGGGTTCAACATGCAGGACCAGCTGGAGGATGAACTCGCCAAAGAGCTGGCGCCCGTCTCGCTGGAGGACATGCTCGCCTACGTCCGTGACCCGCGCTGGTCGCACGACCGGTCCGGGTACGGCCAGGTGGCCAAGCTCTCCGACGTGAAGCACCCCGAACTCAACGCGCTGTGGACGGCGGTGACCGGCGCCGTCGCGACACCGTACGTTCCCATCTACATCGGGGCCGAGGACGTGCCTCCGGAGTTCAAGCAGCACCGCTACATGACCAAGGGTGCGGCGGCGGAGTGGTTGGCAGCCGACTACGCGCCGCTGGAGGCGACCCGGTACGCGACGCGGACGTTCAAGCGGCTCATGTACCACACCTGCGAGAACCCGCAGGAGTACCTGAAACCGGTCACGGCGGAGCTTGAAGAGTTCGAGGCGGACCTGCTGCATGAGCAGAAGCGGATCGAACGGCGTGCGCAGGCGAGGCTGCGGTCGGGGCGGGAAGACGCGGCCGCGGAACTGCTCACGGACTACGTCGGGGGCCGCCTGCTCGACTCGCTCGAGCTCGGCGAGGATCTCGCGAGCGCCGTCGAGGAACGGACCCGCGAGGCGTCGGGCATCCGGCTGCCGAGCGGACGCGAGCTGCCCGGTGAGACCTACCGGCCGGAGAGCCAGAGCATGAACCGCGGCGGTGGGCTGGAAGGCGACGCCAACAACATCGTGCACTGCTACCGCGAGGGCATCGACGACTACCCGCGCGAGCATGGCTCGTACGCCGACCAGGCGGGCGAGCTGTTGGGTAAGCCGGGAAGGCCGGGCGCCGCCTCCACGTTCGACGACGTCGATCCCGACGCGCTCCGGGACGCGATGCGCGAAGCCCGTGAGGAGCACGATCCCGAGAAGGACTGGGACGCGTTCGTCGACGCCGTGCTGGACGAGATCGACGAGTGAGTTGACATCGGCGCGGACGATGAGTTCCGCATGATTCGACGGTCTACCCCGTCGTTGGGCCCGTCTACGCGGAGGAGACCGTCATGCCGACTGTGCCGACAGTCATCGAGCGAACGGAACAGCCCTACGTGGGCATCACACATGTCGTCACCATGGAGACCATGCCCGAGGTGGCCGACCGGCTGCCGGAGGTCTTCGCCTGGCTCGCGGCGCGCGGCGTCGCCCCTGCCGGATCGCCGTTCTTCAGGTACAACCGCATCGACATGGCCGCCGACCTCGAAGTGGAGGTCGGCGTGCCCGTCGAGGCTGCTGTGGCCGGCGACGACACGGTCACCGCTGGGACGCTGCCCGGCGGCAGGTACGCCACCGTGACTCACGTGGGCCATCCCGACGGCCTGATGGGAGCGACGGGTGAGCTCTTGACGTGGGGCAACCAACAGGGGCTGCAGTGGGATCGCTCCGATACACCTCACGGCGAACTCTGGGGCTGCCGCCTGGAGATCTACCACACGGACCCGGCTGAGGAGCCGGACATGAACAAGTGGGAGACCGACCTCGCATTCAAGCTCGCCGGTTGAACCATCGATTGGCGCGCTCCGCGCAACAAGCTCGTGGCCAACGGACCCCACACGACGTTCGGCACCGTGCAGGTGTGTTCGTGGTGGGCGAACGGTTGATCTCGATGTTAGTCGTGGATCTTGGTTGCGGGGGTACGGGTGTTCGAATAGCATGGACACATGTTCGATTCGGCTGCTTGTAGCTCTGCCTCGCCGGGTGAGATGCCTGGTGGGGCGGCTGCTGGTGGGCGGGGCCGGTTC